>CBDCVV010000021.1:0-725315 GCA_965223235.1 Longimicrobiales bacterium | reverse complement strand
TCTCGAACAGTGAGGAGGCTGACCTGATGGCCGATGAAGACTTCCATCAGGACGCGGCGAACGCTCTTGCCGAAGCTGTGCTTCGTTTCTTCGAACGGTATCCGCCAGGCAGCGGAGGTGAACCGCGACCGTGGTGAGACTACCCTTCCTGGTAGTACTGCTCCTCACGGGGTGCATGCACCACAACGTCGTACGAAACGCGAGTGAGCTGTGGGGCGAAGGCGAGGCTCTCCGAAGATCGGGGCAAGTCGAGCTTGCTCGAGAACGTTATCGAGGCGTCGTGCGCAAGACCGAGCAGGCTCTCGGCGCACGGCCTGCGGGTGACTGGGCATACGAGGCGCAGCTACTCCGCGCGAGAGCGAACATCCGCCTGGGGCTGTACTCGGAGGCGGAAGAGGCGCTTCGAGTCGTACGGGACGGAGAGGCCGATGCCGGATTGCGAGCGCGGGCCGGAGTGTGGGCGTCCGTCATTCGAGCGGAAGTCGGTGATCGTGAGGGGAGCCTAAGGATCCTCGCCCAGTCTCTCTCTGGGCCTCTGCCAAGGGAGGCCGCCGCCGAGGCGCATTTGCTGCGTGGTCGACTTCTCCTGGACAGCGGCGAGTCGGATCTCGCGGCCTGGGACTTGGATCGCGCCGCAGATGCGAACCCGGATACCAGGGTGGAGGCCCGAGTGGCCCGGCTGCGAGCGGCGCTCGAACGGGAAGACGAGGGGTCCGCCCGCGAGGCGCTCAGGCTCTTGTTCGGCGACGAAGCAGCCGCGCCCATGGCTGATACGATGCGCGCCATGATCATCGGAGCGACCCTCCGGTCAGGCCCCGGCTGGATTGCGGCTCTGCTCGAAGGAGTAGAAGAGGCTCGTTGGGATCGAAACACCCGCGGTCGGATGACCCTCGTGCGGGCCCGCCTGCTCCGGGCAGTCGGAGACTCCGCTGCTGCCGTGCTCCTCGCTGAGTCGGTCGCCGACGGCCTCGGAGCAGAGGCGACGGAGGCGCGCGTCGATCTGGCACGATGGCGTTTCGAGACAGCTCGCGATCTGTCGGATCTCCGGGAAGGGCGTGACCTACTCGTGGCGGTCGAAGAAGATGGAGAAGCACGCCGACTGCGGGACGCCGTCGGTCGTGTGGAAGATCATGCCGAGGCCGGCTTCGCCGAGCCCCTGCACTGGTTTCGTGCCGCTGAGGTAGCCCGTGATGAGCTCGTGGCGACACAAGTTGCCTGGGGGTTCTTCATGACGTACGCAGAAGCGGCGAGCCACCACCCGTGGGTGCCCAAGGCTCTGCTCGCCGCTCTCGACGTCACGAGCATCGAGGGAGATCGCGGTTGGCTGCTCGGCCGTCTGGAGCGCTTCCCGGAGAGCCCTTACGTTTTGGCGGCGTTCGGCCGACCGGCCGCCGGTTTCGAGGATCTCGAGGAGGAGTTGGCGGTGCGCCTTTCGGAGTTGACCGGACGGTGAGGTTGGAGGTCCGAGCCCTGGGTCTCGACTTCCAAAACCCGATCCTGCTTGCAGCCGGCACGTGTGGTTTTGGACTGGAACTCGAAGACGTGGTGGACCTCGAACGACTCGGTGGCTTCGTGACCAAGTCGGTCACCGTGGAACCGAGGTCAGGGAATCCGCCGCCTCGCGTTACGGAGTTCGTCGGAGGCATGATGAACTCAGTCGGCCTCGCGAATCCGGGCCTTGAGCGTGTGAAGCGTGAGAAGCTGCCATGGCTCGCGGAACACGTCGTCCGTCCCAAGGTCTTCGTGAGTGTGGCCGGACACACGGTAGACGAGTTCGTGACCCTCGTCGACGAACTCGACGAATGCGATGGCTTCGATGGTTTCGAGATCAATCTGTCGTGTCCGAACGATGCGCGTCGCGACGCACCCCCCTTCGCGCTCGATCCAGAGGCAGTACACGAGATCATCTCTCGGTGTCGGGCCGCCACCAGCCGTCCCCTGGTCGCGAAGCTGGCGCCGAACGACCACGCGATAGGATCGACTGCTAGCCTGGCGATCGGCGCAGGGGCGGATGGGCTGACCTTGGCCAACACGACTCCGGGTCTCTTGCTTAGTGAGGCGAGTGGACAAGCGGAGTTGGGCGCGGGTGGAGGAGGTGTGAGTGGACCGGCGGTGCGACCGAGTGGAATCAGAGCGGTGAGGGCGGCACGGGAGACGGTCGACCAGCCGATTATGGGTGTAGGTGGGGTCTTGGGGGCTCGGGACGCCGTCGGCTATGCGCGAGCCGGAGCAAACCTAGTGCAAGTAGGAACCGCTACATTTGCGCTGCCGACCGCTGCAATCCGACTGATCTCGGATTTGGAGCGGTGGGGACGCAGGCACGGGGTCGGAGCATGGGAGGAACTGGTGACGAAGAAGGGTACGCAGTCATGAATCGGATCATCGTGCCGCTCGATTTTGCATCCGCCCGCGATGCGCTCGCGCTCGTCGAGGAATTGGGGGATGAAAGTGACTTCTACAAGGTAGGTCTCGAGCTATACACCCGGGCCGGGCCCTCCGTCGTCCGCGAACTCATGGAGGGGGGCAAGAGGGTCTTCCTCGATCTCAAGCTCCATGACATCCCGAATACGGTAGGTCGCGCGGTCGCGGCGGCATCCGAGCTCGGGGTCGACCTTCTCACGGTCCATCTTGCTGGTGGGCCGGAGATGCTCGATGAAGCTGTGAATGCTCGTGGTGACGAGCTGCGGCTACTCGGGGTGACGGTCCTTACCTCACTCAGTCCGGACGAGATGTCCAAAGTCTGGGGGCGTGAGATCCGGTCGATCCGTGAGGAGGTCGGCCGCTTTGCGAGTATGGCCGAAGTTGCCGGCGTGGATGGGATCGTCGCTTCCCCTCTGGAAGCGACGTGGCTCCGAAGCCAGCTTGCCCCCGACTTCCTCATCGTGACCCCGGGCATTCGACCCGTAGGTGCGGATCACCAGGACCAGCGAAGGGTCGCGTCCCCGTCTGAGGCGATCCTCGCCGGGGCAGACTACCTCGTGGTCGGTCGGCCGATCACGCGAGCCGAGGATCCGCTGGCCGCCTTCCGTTCCATTGCTGCTGATATCCGCTCGGCCTCCGACTCCGACCCTGTGCAATGACTCTGCGCGTCTTCAATACCGCATCCCGAAGCCTCGAGGAATTCGAACCGCTGCTCGAGGGGCGCGTCACGGTGTATGCGTGCGGTCCGACGATCTACAACCACGCCCACATCGGGAACTTCAGAACCTTCCTCTTTTTCGACCTCGTCCACCGCTATCTGGAGTGGAGCGGCTATCAAGTCGACTTCGCGATGAACCTCACGGACGTCGACGACAAGGTGATCGAAGCCGCCGCCGAGCGGAGCGTGTCGATCTCTGAACACACCGCTCCCTTCGGAGAGATCTTTCTAGCGGATTGCGCGACCCTGGGGGTCAGGGCGGTAGATCACAATCCGCGCGCCACTCAGTACATCCCGCAGATGGTGTCCTTCATCGAAGCCCTCATCGCGAGAGAGCACGCATATGTGGCGAGTGACGGCGCCGTGTACTTCTCGATTGAGAGCTTCCCTGCCTACGGCCGACTGAAGGGGATCGACACTTCGACCTTGATCGCGGGGGCCCGCGTCGAGCAAGACGAGTACGAGAAAGAGGACGCTCGTGACTTCGTGCTTTGGAAGTCCGCGACGGAGATCGACGAGAAGACCGGTGCTGCCTGGGATTCTCCGTGGGGCAGGGGTAGGCCCGGGTGGCACCTGGAGTGCTCCGTGATGAGCACGGCGCTACTTGGTAACACGCTCGACATGCACCTCGGAGGAGAGGATCTCGTCTTCCCACACCACGAGAACGAGATCGCGCAGTCGGAGGGCGCGACCGGTTCGCCCTTCGTACGCTACTGGCTCCACGTGAAGCATCTCTTCGTGGAGGGAAAGAAGATGTCGAAGTCACTCGGCAACTTCATTCGAGTACGCGAACTCCTCGACGAGGATTTCGACCCTGCGGCGATCCGGCATCTCCTCATTTCATCTCACTACCGTGGAGACCTCAACTTCACGCGCGAGGGACTCGCGGCCTCATCCTCAGCCGTACAGCGGATCGTGGACTTCGAGTCGCGACTTTCCAGTCATCCGGTTTCGGAGTCGGCAAGCGGAACTCGACTTCCCGAGCTCGCAGACGAGGCACGCGCGGCCTTCCGAAGCGCACTCGACCACGACTTCAATTCTGCGGACGGGATGGCGGCTCTCTTCCTCTTCATCAGTGCAGCCAACACAGAGCTCGACTCACAACCGGAAGCGCCGCCTTCCGATGTCCAGGCTGCATTGGACGCCGTCCACAGCATCGACGAGGTTTTGGGCCTGCTCGAGGTCGCAAAGGGGGCTCGGACGATCGACGACGGCTTGGCAGCGTGGGTGGAGGAGCGAATTGAGGCTCGCGCCGCGGCGAGGGCGGCTCGGGATTTCGCGGCCGCCGATGCGATCCGAGACGAGCTAGCCGAGCGGAAGATCGTTCTCGAAGATGGAGCTGACGGAACTCGCTGGAAGGTGACTGGTTAGCCCGGAATGCGGTGCTCGATGAACCGTCGCCATGCGCCATGAAATCGGGGCGCAAGGAATCCGCCGAGAGTAGCTGCTAGCGAGAGTGCGGCCGCGAACCCGAGGTGAGGGGTCAGAACTGGGATCGCTGTAGCGGCGGCGTATCCCGCCCCACCGACCGCGATCCCGGCGACAGTCCCTCGTGGTAGGCCGAGGAGCAGCCCGAGGCTACCGCCCAAGAGGGCGGTCCAAAGCGCCCGGAGGGCGCCGTGTGCTCTCGGAGTGAGCTGCTGTATATGGAGGAAGTGCGCCCACCCGTCGGCGTTTGTAGGGGCCGTTGTACACGAAGTCCGACTCGAAACGGCCAGGCAACCAGACCCGTCGCCACCCCGGTAGTCAATCGTCACGGTGTCTCCGGGTCCGCGATCAGAAAGAGCTCCGCGAAGGCGGCGATAGGGCGTCGCGAACTTTAGCGCCGCACCGACCGTGTGCGTCGACACGAGAACATCGTCTCCGATCGCGCCGACGGTGACCAGACCTACCTGATCGTCGGTGCTGATCATGAAGAGAGGGGCAAAGCGGACGGGAAGACGGTCCAACGTGCTGACGACCTCAATGGGGGCGTCAGCGCGAAGTAGGGCCTTCACTTCATCGGAGTCATCGACGCGACCGGTCTGGATCTCGACCGATCCGAGTCGGGCATTCAGGACCTGTCCCGCGAATCGCTCCATCCCACCTAGGGCCGGAGTGCGAAGTCCATACAGCGTCTCTCCGACCACCGCAGGCTGCATGAGGATGGTCGGTGCCAGCCAGAGGAGGGCGATTAGCGCTGCACATCCGACGCGTGCTCGACTGGACAGCCCGTGTGCGAGGAGCTTCGCACCGGTCCAACCACCTAAGCTGTTCGCAACCAGATCTTGAAGAGCGGGATCCCGGCCCGGGATGCCGATCTGTAGCGTCTCGATCAGGCACGTCGCAGCGACGGCGAAGAGGGTTGCTCGGCGCCCGCCCCATAGGCGAGCCGCCAGCACTCCCCCGGGCACGAACAAGAGCCAGTTCAGCAGTACGTCGACCGTACCCCTCTCGTCACACGCGAAGCATATGAACTCGCCAAGAGTCAGCGGCGGGGTCCGGGCGCCAGGGAACATCGTGACAAAGGCGACCGCGAGGCCCCAGCCCACCAACGCCAGCCGAGCGACGTTCCGACTCGTGACCAGGGCCGACCCTGCGGCGGGCCTCAGAGGTGGGTTGGTGGACATGTGTGCTTGCTCCGTTGGAGTGCACCGCGTGGCAGTGTACCTTCACCTCGACGCTGGCGTAGCTCAACTGGTAGAGCAGCTGATTTGTAATCAGCAGGTTGGGGGTTCGAGTCCCTTCGCCAGCTCTTATTCGGCCTCCCGACGGTCATCCGTGGCCTCGGCCCCGGAGCTGCTGAATTCATCGACTAGAGACAAAGAACAAGCCCCGTCCGGGCCTTTACGCTTCTCGATCGCGTCACTAGTTTCCTAGGCTCGTTCGCAACGCAGCCGTCTCCGTCGGTAGGGGCCGGCTCTTTTCCACGCGAGTGTGGGGCGTTGGGAGCGGGGTGCTCCGCAGGACGGCTGTTTCGGGAGCAACGCAGGTGGGGTACCGAAGCGGTCAAACGGGGCAGACTGTAAATCTGTTGGCATAGCCTTCGGAGGTTCGAATCCTCCCCCCACCACTGGAAGAACAAGGTGAAAGAGCGAGGCGGGAGTAGCTCAGTTGGCTAGAGCATCAGCCTTCCAAGCTGAGGGTCGCGGGTTCGAGTCCCGTCTCCCGCTCTTTTGACAAGAAGACAATGAAAGGATCGGCGCGAGCCACGCGGTTGCTCTGATAGCTCAGTGGTAGAGCGCGTCCTTGGTAAGGACGAGGTCGCGGGTTCAATCCCCGCTCAGAGCTTGAAGTAGGTGCCACCCAGGGTGGCGCATCATCCCGCCGGGACGGAGTCCCGCTCAGTACCAGCCTTTATAAGGATCCGAGAGGACGAGCGATGGGCAAGGAGAAATTCGAGCGTAACAAGCCACACGTGAACGTGGGGACGATCGGCCACGTTGATCATGGTAAGACGACGTTGACGGCGGCGATCACGCTAACGCAGGCGAAGAAGCACGGTGGAGAGGCGGTAGCGTTCGAGAACATCGACAAGGCGCCGGAAGAGCGGGAGCGCGGGATCACGATTGCGACGGCGCACGTGGAGTACGAGACGGAAGGGCGTCACTACGCGCACGTGGACTGCCCCGGACACGCGGATTATGTGAAGAACATGATCACGGGTGCGGCGCAGATGGACGGAGCGATCTTGGTGGTGAGCGCAGCGGACGGTCCGATGCCTCAGACGCGCGAGCACATCTTGTTGGCCCGTCAGGTAAACGTGCCGTACATCGTGGTGTTCATGAACAAGGTCGACATGGTCGACGACGCGGAGCTTCTGGAGCTTGTGGAGTTGGAGGTACGGGAGCTTTTGAGCGAGTACGACTTCCCTGGCGACGACATACCGGTGGTTCAGGGATCGGCCTTGAAGGCGCTCGAGGCGGGTGGTGAGGGAGACGCGACGGATTGCATCCAGGAGTTGATGGACGCGATCGACTCGTACATTCCGGAGCCTGAGCGTGACATCGACAAGCCGTTCTTGATGCCTGTGGAGGACGTGTTCTCGATCACGGGTCGTGGGACGGTCGCGACGGGACGTATCGAGCGCGGGATCGTGAAGCAGGGCGAGGAAGTGGACATTGTGGGGATGGGCGCGGACCGCAAGACGGTGGTGACCGGAGTGGAGATGTTCCGGAAGCTGTTGGACGAGGGGCGGGCCGGAGACAACGCGGGTCTACTGCTTCGTGGAGTTGGCAAGGAAGAGATCGAGCGTGGTCAGGTGTTGGCAGCCCCGGGCTCGATCACGCCCCACACGAAGTTCAAGGCCGAGGTGTACGTCCTGACGAAGGAAGAGGGTGGACGTCACACGCCGTTCTTCAACGGGTATCGGCCGCAGTTCTACTTCCGGACGACGGATGTGACGGGAGCAGCGCATCTACCGGAGGGAGTGGAGATGGTGATGCCCGGAGACAACGTGCAGATGGAAGTGGAGTTGATCACGCCGATTGCGATGGATCCGGAGCTGCGGTTCGCGATCCGTGAGGGTGGACGCACGGTCGGCGCGGGCGTGGTGACAGAGATTATCGAGTAGGCAGGTGAGGGGAGAGGCGCGAGCCTACTCGGCTCAGGCCGCTACGCCTTCGGGCGGGCTGCTGAGAGCCGGGGCAGAGGCTTCGCTCGATCGAAGGCCGACCGAGTCCTTCGATCGAAGCCATCGCAGAGCAGGCTCGCGCCTCTCCCCACCACCTCCTTCCCGCTAGCAGGGCCAGCGGGGGGGGGGAGATAGAAGGACCAGAACGGAAGAAGACAAGGAAGCGGATCCGTCTTGGTAGCGGGACGACGGAGGAGGGTCCGTAGCAGGAACGCTCGGTCGCGCGTAGCGACCGTAGCGAAGGCAGTGGAGCAAGACAGAGGGAGCCCGGAAACCGGCCGCCGAGCGGCGTTCCAGCTACGGACCCTCCTCCGTCGGACCCTCCACAAAAACGGAGCTAGCAATGCCGCGCGACAAGGTGATCCTCGCCTGCCAAGAGTGTAAGGAGAGGAATTACGACAAGACGAAGAACAAGCGCCTCCACCCCGAGCGCGTGGAGTACCGCAAGTATTGCCCCCGTTGTCGCACGCACACGCAGCACAAGGAAACGAAGTAGATGTCGGCGATCGAAAAGCTCGGCGAGACTCGGACCTTCGTAGAAGAGTGCTGGGTCGAGCTGCAGAAGGTGACCTGGCCCGACTGGGATCAACTGCGGTCTGCCACGATCGTGGTGTTGGTCTTCACCGTGGCCGTGTCGGCGATTATCTGGTTGATGGATAAGGCCGCCAGCTGGGTCATCAACCTGATCATGGGCATCTTCGGGGCCTAGTGAGTACTGCCGAGATGGAATCGTCCGCTGCCGACACTCGCTGGTACGCCGTTCAGACGTACTCGGGGCACGAGAACAAGGTGCAGAAGCTGATCCAGCGTCGGATCGAGGAAGAGCCGGATGACGCTGAGCTCCTCGATGTGATCGTGCCCACGCAAGAGGTTCTGGAAATTAGGAACGGGAAGCGGGTCATGGTCACCCGTCGACTCTACCCGGGATACGTTCTGGTCCACATGCTGCTGAACCAGCGCACGTCACACGCGATCAACAACATCCAGGGCGTCATCAAGTTCGTCGGGTCGGGCCGGTCGCCGCAGCCGCTCCGCGAAGAGGAAATCAACAAGATTCTCGGCGTCGAGACGGAAGCCGAGGACAAGTCGCGCGAAGAGATCCCCTTCCACATCGACCAAGTGGTCGAGGTCACGAAGGGTCCGTTCACAGACTTCAGTGGAACGGTACAGGAGGTTTACCCCGACAAGGGGAAGGTCAAAGTCGAGGTGTCACTCTTCGGGCGTCCAACGTCTGTCGAGCTCGACTACACGGACTTGAAGGGATACTAGAGCATGGCCAGGAAAGTTATCGGCTTCATCAAGCTCCATGTGCCTGGCGGTCAGGCGAACCCGGCCCCCCCGGTGGGTCCGGCTCTCGGCCAACACGGCGTCAACATCATGGAGTTCTGCAAGCAGTTCAACGCGAAGACGTCGGACAAGCAGGGGCTCACCATTCCGGTGGAGATCACGGTCTACGCTGACCGGTCGTTCTCCTTCATTACGAAGACGCCCCCGGCCGCGGTCCTGATCAAGAAGGCGATCAATCTCCCCAAAGGCTCCGGCGAGCCGAACCGGGAGAAGGTCGGCACGATCACCCGTGCCCAACTCGCCGAGATCGCGGAGGCGAAGATGGTCGACCTCAATGCAAACGATATCGATGCTGCGGTCGAGATGATCGCGGGTACGGCGCGCTCGATGGGAGTCGTCGTCGAAGGGTAGTAGAAGCAAGAAATTCCGGGCCCTCGGGCCCACCCGGACCACCGAATGGGAGCCGTCATCGGTGGGAGGGCGAACACACGGCTCACTGAATATGCCAAGAACAGGGAAGCGTTATACCTCGGCCAAAGCGGCCATTCCGACGGGCGTCAAGATGACCCCGGACGAGGCGGTGCGGCTGGTCAAGGAGATGGCTACGGCCAAGTTCGACGAATCCGTCGACGTGGCGACGCGTCTCGGGGTCGACCCGAGAAAAGCCGACCAGTTGGTTCGAGGAACGGTCGTATTGCCCCACGGGACTGGGAAGTCTGTTCGTGTCCTGGTCATCGCACAGGGTGAGAAAGAGGCCGAGGCCACAGCGGCGGGCGCGGACTACGTGGGCGTCGAGTATGTCGAGAAGATCCAGGGCGGTTGGCTGGACTTCGATGTCTGTGTCGTCACGCCCGATCTGATGGGGAAGGTTGGACCGTTGGGTCGAGTGCTCGGCCCTCGGGGACTGATGCCCACCCCCAAGGCGGGGACCGTAACCTTCGACATCGGCCGAGCGGTGGAAGAGATCAAGGCCGGGAAGATCGAGTTTCGAGTCGACAAGACCGGAAACGTGCACGCGCCCATCGGGAAGGCGTCGTTCTCGGAGGATCAGCTCCACGAGAACTTGGTCGCCTTCATGGATCAGATCGTTCGAGCTAAGCCTTCGGCGGCCAAGGGCACCTATGTCAGGAGCGTGACCGTGTCCAGCACCATGGGTCCCGGCGTGTCCATCGACCCGAACTTGTATAGGAGGGGATGATGGATCGGCTAAGGAAAGAAGAGTTCGTGGTGGCGCTTCGGGAACGCCTCGATCGTGCGCCCGCGTTGTACCTAACCGACTTCACGGGCCTTAACGTCAAGGCGATGACGGAGCTCCGGAGCTCACTCAAGAAGTCCGGCGCGGAGTTCGTGGTCGTCAAGAACCGTCTGGCGAAGATGGTGTTCGCGGATGAGGCGAACAGCCTCCCCGACATCAGCGACTCGCTCGTGGGGCCTACTGGCTTCGTTTTTGGATACGAAGACGCTGCGGCTACCGCAAAAGCGCTCAGCGACTTTGCGAAGGACCATGACAAAAAGCCCACCTTCAAGCTGGGTGTGCTCGAGAACCAAGTACTCGGTCCGGAGCAGGTAGAGCGGATCGCGAAGCTTCCACCACGGGAGCAGCTGTTGGCCGAGCTGGCAGGGGCCTTCGAGGCACCTATGGCTGCGTTGGCTTCGGCTCTCGAAGGAAAGCTTCAGGAAACTGCCGGCTTACTCGACGCCCTCAAGGAGGAGCGAGCGGCCGCAGGTTGAGCCCGCATCCCGGGCATAGATGTTGGGACGCGGGTGCGTCCCTGGTTTTGAACAGGGTCAACACAGATCGCCGGCACGGTGCGCGGCGAGTACAGGGAGACAGGACACATGGCGAATCAGGAAGAGCTGCTCGACACCATCGGTAACATGACCGTTCTCGAGCTCTCCGAGTTCGTTGACGCCTTCAAGGAAAAGTTCAACGTGACTGCGGTCGCCGCACCGGTCGCTATGCCCGGAGCCGCCGCTGGCGGGGGCGAGGCAGCGGCCGCGGAGAAGGACGAATTCGACGTCGTCCTCGAAGGTATCGGCGACAAGAAGATCCAGGTCATTAAGGTCGTCCGTGAGCTCACGGGTCTCGGCTTGAAAGAGGCGAAGGAGCTCGTCGACGGAGCGCCCGGCACGATCAAAGAGGGCGCGACCAAGGAAGAGGCCGAAGAGATGAAGGCCAAGCTCGAGGACGTCGGCGCCGCCGTCGGACTCAAGTAGTAGTAGTGCCCGAGAGCGCGAATGCTGCGGCAGTCGCGTCGTAACGCAGTAGCCCTGATGACCTCCGGTGGGTTGGTCGTCAGGGCTATGCGTGCCGCCCGTAGGGTCCGGTACCACAACATGAGACACGTCACTCACGCCATGCGCGTGGGTTCGTAAGGGGGACGTACGTTGGAACTGCGCAAGGACAACCGTCCGATCCTGAGCTTTGCCAAGCTCAAGTCCGTCATGCCAATGCCGAATCTGCTCGATGTACAGCTTCGGTCCTTTGAGAAGCTTGTCGAGCCAGATCTTCAGAAACAGTGGGACTTCGGCCTCGATCGAGTCTTCGGTGAGATCTTCCCGATCGAAGATGTGAACGAGCACTTCATGCTGGAGTACGTATCGGCCGCCCTGGGCGAGCCGAAGTACTCGGTCGAAGAGTGCATCGAGCGCGACATGACGTACGCAGCGCCTCTGAAGGCGACGCTCCGACTCATCATCTGGGAGCAGCCGGAAGAGGAGGAGGGCGAGCCGAAGAAGCGGCGGAAGAAGAAGAAGAAGTCGACCCCGATCGAGGATCGGGTGACTCAAGACATCATCGAGAAGGAAGTGTACCTCGGTGACCTTCCGCTTCTGACCGAACTCGGCACCTTCATCATCAATGGAGCCGAGCGTGTGGTGGTCAGCCAGCTCCACCGGTCCCCTGGTGTGGTGTTCGAAGAGAGCATCCACCCGAATGGGACGAAGCTGTACAGCTCGCGGATTATCCCCTTCCGTGGGTCGTGGGTCGAGTTCACGCTCGACATCAACGACATCTGTTACGTCCATATCGACAAGAAGAAGAAGTTCCCAGCGTCGGCTCTTCTGCGTGCCCTTGGGTACAGCAGCGACGCGGAGATCTTCCAGCTCTACTACGATGTCGCGGAGATCAAGCTCGGGAAGCTCACTGACGAGAAGAAGCTCGAGATTGAAGGCAAGGTCATCGCTGAGGAGTTCGTCGACCCGGAGACCGGCGAGATTCTGATCGAGAACGGTGAGGAGATCGAGGAGGAAGTCATCGAGATCCTCGAGCGCCTCGGCGTCAAGAAAATCAAGATCTACAAGAGCGACCGTGAGACGGCGCGGGGCGAGAGCCCCATGATCAAGAACACGATCAAGAAGGATCCCACCGAGAACGAGGGTGAAGCGCTCAGCGCGATCTACTCTCTGCTCCGTCCCGGGGAGGCGCCGAACATCGAGACCGCTCGCGAGGCGCTCGAGCGCGTCTTCTTCAATCCGAAGCGGTACGACCTGGGTCGTGTCGGACGATACAAGATCAACCAGCGCCTCGAGGTCGATGTGCCTCGGAGCCAGACGGTGCTCACGAAGGACGACTTCGTCTCCATCATCGGACACCTCATCGAGCTCAATGAGGGCCGGGGGTACACGGACGACATCGACCACCTGGGTAACCGGCGTGTTCGCACGGTCGGGGAGCTGATCGCGAATCAGTTCAGCGTCGGACTCAGCCGCATGGCGCGCCTGGTCAAGGAGCGGATGTCGATCAACACCGACCCCGACAAGATCAACATCGACGATCTCGTGAATGCGCGGACGGTTTCCGCTGTGATCCAGGCGTTCTTCGGATCCAGCCAGCTCTCCCAGTTCATGGATCAGACCAACCCGCTCGCCGAGATGACGCACAAGCGTCGACTCTCGGCTCTTGGGCCGGGTGGTCTCACGCGGGAACGGGCGGGCTTCGAAGTCCGCGATGTGCACTACTCCCACTACGGGCGGATGTGTCCGATCGAGACGCCCGAGGGTCCGAACATCGGACTCATCACCTCGCTGACGACCTACTCGCGGATCAACGACCTCGGCTTCGTCGAGACCCCCTACCGGAAGGTGAAGAAGGGGAAGGTCACCAACGATATCGAGTGGCTCTCGGCGAACGAGGAAGAAGAGTCGCGGATCGCTCAGGCGAACGCGCCGCTCGACGAGAAGGGCAACTTCCGCAACGAGTACGTCTTGTGCCGAGAGCGTGGTGACTTCCCGCTCCTGAAGCCCGAGGACATCGACTACATGGACGTGGCCCCCGACCAGCTCGTTTCGGTCGCGGCTGCGCTCATTCCCTTCCTTGAGCACGATGACGCGAACCGGGCCTTGATGGGCTCGAACATGCAGCGCCAGGCGGTCCCACTCCTCTACACCGATGCTCCCCTCGTGGGCACGGGGTTGGAGGCCAAGGTGGCTTCGGACTCAGGCGCGGTCATCACTGCGCGCCGCGGGGGTACGATCGTGCAGGTGACCGCGGACGAGATCGTAGTCGACACCGGCTCGATCGCCGGCCGACCGGATCAACCGCTTGCCAAGCTCGCGCAGTACGATCGCTACCGGCTCCGCAAGTATTGGAGGACGAACCAGGACACGGCGATCAACCAACGGCCGCTCGTGAAGATTGGTGAAGCGGTCGAGCCGGGGGATATCATCGCCGACGGCCCGAGCACCGACGCGGGTGAACTCGCGCTTGGTCGCAACGTGCTGGTCGCGTTCATGCCTTGGTATGGCTCGAACTTCGAGGATGCCATCGTCATCAGTGAGAAGCTGGTGAAGGACGATGTCTTCACCTCGGTTCACATCCAGGAGCTGGAGCTCCACGTCCGCGACACCAAGCGGGGCATGGAGGAGATCACCCGAGAGATCCCCAACGTGGCCGAGGAGAGCCTCGTTGACTTGGACGAACGCGGCATCGTGAGGGTCGGCGCACGCGTCGAAGCCGGGGATATTCTCGTCGGGAAAATCACTCCGAAGGGCGAAACAGAGCTCTCTCCCGAAGAGAAGCTCCTCACGGCGATCTTCGGTGAGAAAGCCAAGGACGTGAAGGATTCGTCGCTCAGGGTCCCGCCGGGCATGACTGGGACGATTATCGACGTGAAGATCTTTTCACGCCGCATTGACGATCCGCTCTTGGAGAAGGAACACGGGGCGAAGATCGGTGACCTTCGCGCGATGGAGCGCGAGGAGATCCAGAGGATCAACGCAGCCCGGGACGACGAGCTGCGCGATGCCCTTTCGAGGCAGACGGTGGCCCTGATGTTGAAGAAGGGCACGGTGGAGCCTGTTCTCGACGAAGGGACGAAGCTGTCCAAAGACACCATCGACGGAATCGACTTCCGACGCGTCGATCTCTCGACCTTCAAAGTCCAGAACAAGGATGCCGCTGAGCGCATTCGTCGGATCGTAGACGAAGCGCAAGCACGGGTTCAGCGGGTGAAGAACAAGACGGAAGAGCAGATCGACAAGGTCTTCCAGCCCGATGAGCTCCCCCCAGGGGTGGTTCAGTTGGTCAAGGTCTACGTCGCGGAGAAGCGCAAGATCTCCGTCGGCGACAAGATGGCCGGACGGCACGGGAACAAGGGTATCATTGCCCGGATCGTGCCCGAGGAGGAAATGCCTTTCCTTCCCGACGGCACCCCCGTCGAGATCGTGCTGAATCCGCTCGGCGTGCCTTCTCGAATGAACGTCGGTCAGATTTTGGAGACCCACCTGGGTTGGGCCGGCCGAGTGCTCGGCTTCGAGGCCAAGACGCCGGTCTTCCAGGGTGCAACGGAGAACGAGGTTGGCGGACTCCTCAAGTTGGCAGGCCTGAAATGGGCCGACCAAGCGCTCGAGGTGAAAGCGGATTCTCCGACGACGCTCGACGATATCGAGACGCTAGTCGGTGTCGCCGCTCAGCTCCCCGTCGTCATGGCTCACGGGAAAGCGAACGGAAACGGAGACGCTCCTGCGGGGCGCTCCCACGGGATTGGGCAGTCGCTCGACGCGTACCTCGGGATCAAACTTTCGAAGAAAGAGCAGAAGTTCTTCGATCGTGTGGTGGGCTATCTTCTCGAAGCGGCCGAAGAGCTGGCCGCGCGGAAAGGTGAAAAGCCCTCCGATCTCTTCCCGAGGATTCAAAAGCTGAAGGGTCGTTCCTCGGTGAAGTCCGGATTGGACAGCGCCGTGATCGAGTTGCTCGAGTATGCGGAGATCTTCCCGAACGGGAAGATCTGGCTGCGTGATGGCCGGAGCGGGCGACGCTTCGACTTCCCAGTCACGGTCGGAGCCATTTACATGCTCAAGCTCAGCCACCTGGTCGACGACAAGATTCATGCTCGGTCGATCGGCCCCTACTCGTTGGTGACGCAGCAGCCGCTAGCGGGTAAGGCTCAGTTCGGTGGGCAGCGCTTCGGGGAGATGGAGGTGTGGGCGCTCGAGGCTTATGGCGCGGCGCACACGCTGCAGGAGATTCTCACCGTGAAGTCCGACGATGTGCAGGGTCGCTCCAAGGTGTACGAGGCGATCGTGAAGGGAGACAACCTTCCGAAGCCAGGTATTCCGGAGTCGTTCAACGTCCTCGTAAAAGAACTCCAAGCACTCGGCCTCAGCGTTACGCTGGGCGAGGAGGAATAACCTAGATGATCGATTTCCCCAGGACCCGCGATCAGCGCACGGCGGACTTCGAGTACATCCAGGTTCGCCTGGCTTCTCCGGACGAGATCCGTTCGTGGTCGTTCGGCGAAGTGATCAAGCCTGAGACGATCAACTACCGGTCGTTCAAGCCGGAACGTGACGGTCTCTTCTGCGAGCGCATCTTCGGTCCAGTGAAGGACTGGGAGTGCCACTGCGGAAAGTTCAAGCGTATTCGCTTCCGCGGGCACGTCTGCGATCGGTGTGGCGTCGAGGTCACGTTGTCGAAGGTGCGGCGCGAGAGGATGGGTCACATCGAACTCGCCGTGCCCGTAGCGCACATCTGGTTCTTCAAGACACTCCCGAGTCAGCTCGGATACCTCCTCGGGATGACGTTGCGAGATCTCGAGAAGGTCATCTACTACGCGGCGTATGTCGTCACGAATCCAGGCAAGCAAGAAGTCGAATTTCAGCAGCTGCTCGACGAGGACGAGTACTACGATCTGCGTGTGAAGGCGCGTGAAGAGGGCGACGAGTCTTTCCGTGCCGAGATCGGTGCCGAGGCAGCGCGGACGCTCCTCCAGATGCTCGACGATCCGGACAAGAAGAAGATCAAGGACCGGAACGCCGACGGTCGTGGACTGGATAGGCTGGCATCGTGGCTCAGACACGAGATTGCCACAGAGACTTCCCAGCACCGTAAGAAGAAGAAGCTCAAGCGCCTCAAGGTCGTAGATGCATTGCGGACCTCGGGCGATACGCCTGAGAGCCGGAACAAGCCCGAGTGGATGATTCTAGACGTGATCCCGGTGATCCCGCCGGATCTCCGTCCGCTCGTGCCGCTCGACGGTGGGCGTTTCGCGACTTCCGATTTGAACGACCTCTATCGTCGGGTGATCAACCGAAACAACCGACTGAAGAAGCTGATCGACATGCGTGCGCCGGAGGTCATCCTCCGCAACGAGAAGCGCATGCTGCAGGAGGCGGTCGATGCGCTGTTCGACAACGGCCGGCGCTCGAAGGCGATTCGAGGCCGTGGTAAGCGACCTCTGAAGTCGCTCTCGGACATGCTCAAGGGCAAGCAGGGACGCTTTCGCCAGAATCTGCTCGGGAAGCGTGTGGACTACTCCGGTCGGTCGGTCATCGTGGTCGGCCCGGAGCTGAAGCTTCACCAGTGCGGCCTCCCGAAGACGATGGCCGTCGAGCTCTTCAAGCCGTTCATCATTCACGAACTCGAGAAGCGTGGCGAAGCCGAAACGGTGAAGCGCGCGAAGAAGATCGTGGAGAAGAGCGATCCAAAGGTGTATGAGGTCCTCGAGGACATCATTAAGGACCACCCTGTACTCCTCAACCGGGCGCCGACGCTTCACCGCCTCGGTATTCAGGCGTTTGAGCCCGTACTGGTCGAAGGAAAGGCCATCCGTATTCACCCGTTGGTATGCGCTGCATTCAACGCGGACTTCGACGGCGATCAGATGGCGGTCCACCTGCCTCTTTCCTTCGAGGCTCAGTTGGAAGCTCGGGTACTGATGTTGTCGTCGAACAACATTCTGCTCCCGTCCAACGGACGTCCGGTGGCTGCTCCGACCCAGGACATGGTGATCGGGTCGTACTACCTGACGAACCCCGGCATCCAGATCTCCGACCTCGAGCGGGTTGCAAACGACTCCAAGAGGCCGAAGGCAAGGCGTGAGAAGGCCGATGCGGAACTGAACGAGGTCTTCGCCGACGCGCCCCGCTACGCCACCTATGGCGAAGTCGAGATGGCGCTCGCACAAGAGCGAGTCGACTTCCACACTCCGGTGTGGTACTGGGTGTCTGCCGACTTCGGTGGTGAACGTGAAGCACACTGGGTGCGCACAACGGCTGGCCGGGTACTCTTCAACTCGATCATCCCCGACGAACTCGGATTCATCAACCGAACCTTTGGGAAGAAGGAGCTCGGCGACCTCGCGTTCGAGTGCTTCAATGTGACGGGCCTCAAGAGGACCACCGAGTTCCTAGATGCGATCAAGGACTTCGGTTTCCGCTATGCGACGCTCGGCGGGATCAGCGTCGGAATCGAAGATCTGGAAGTCCCGGCGGAAAAAGCCGAGATCTTGGAAGAAGCCGACGAGCAAGTGGCGCGCTTCCAAAAGGCGTACGCGAGCGGCTTCATCTCGAATGGGGAGCGCTACAACAAGGTGATCGATACCTGGACGCACGCGAACAACGATGTCGCGGACGCGATGGTGCGGCACCTGGAGCGCTCCCATGCTGGTTTCAACCCGGTGTACATGATGATGACGTCGGGTGCTCGTGGTAACCGCGACCAGATGAGACAGTTGGCTGGGATGCGTGGCTTGATGGCCAAGCCGCAAAAGAAGCTGACCGGTGGAATCGGCGAGATCATCGAAAGCCCGATCAAGTCGAACTTCCGTGAGGGACTTACCGTGGTCGAGTACTTCATCTCGACGCACGGCGCGCGGAAGGGGCTGGCGGATACGGCGCTGAAGACGGCCGATGCCGGATACCTGACGCGACGCCTCGTCGATGTGGCGCAGGACATGACGATCACCGTAGAGGATTGCGGCACGATCCTCGGACTCGAGATGACGGCGCTCAAGGAGGGCGAAGACATCATCGAGCCGCTCTCCGATCGAATCGTCGGGAATGTGGCGCTGGACGATGTCTACGATCCCATCGATGGCGAACTCCTTGTAGAGGCTGGCGCCCTGATCCTGGAAGACCAGGCGCTTGCCATGGAGCACTCCGGGTTACAGATGGTGCGGATTCGCTCCGTGCTCACCTGTGAGGCGAAGCGTGGCCTCTGTCGGATGTGTTACGGTCGGAATCTGGCGACGATGAAGACCGTCGACGTTGGAGAGGCGGTCGGGATTCTCGCTGCGCAGTCGATCGGCGAGCCGGGCACGCAGCTGACGCTTCGGACCTTCCACATCGGAGGTACGGCATCACGTATTGCGGCCCAGACCCAGCGTAAGTCGAAGATCGACGGTGTGGTCGGGTTGGATCGTGTGACGACGGTCACGACGCCCGACGATGTGGTGATCGTCACTTCGCGTGAGGGTGAGATTCTGCTCCTCACCGCGGATGGGTCCGTGCGCTCTCGCCTCGCGGTTCCGTACGGAGCCACGATCGCGATCGAGGAAGGCCAGAAGATCGAGGCCGGTGATCTTCTCTTCAGCTGGGATCCGTATTCAGAGCCGATGGTGGCCGACTCGAAGGGTGTGATCGAGTTCCGGGACATCGTGGAAGATCAGACGATGCGAGAGGAACTCGACGAGTCGACGGGTCGCCGTCAGATGACGATCATCGAAGATCGTGAGAAGAAGCTGCACCCCACGATCGTGATCCGTACCGACACGAAAAAGCAGGAGAAGCTGCGCGAATTTATCGTGCCCGTGGGCGCACAGCTGATCGTTCGAGACGGTGAGAAAGTCGAACTCGGCGACACGATCGCGAAGATCTCTCGCGAGGTGTACAAGACGAGGGACATCACGGGTGGTCTTCCGCGGGTCGCGGAGCTCTTCGAGGCGCGCCGTCCAAAGGATCCGGCCGTGATCACCGAGATCGATGGCTCGATCAGCTTCGGTGACATCAAGCGCGGAAAGCGACAGGTACATGTGACGCCCGAGCAGGGAGAGCAGCGTACCTACGACGTCCCGGTCGGTAAGCACATGCGGGTACACACGGGTGACGTGGTGCGTGCTGGAGACCGGATCTCTGAGGGCCCGGTCAACCCTCACGATATTCTCGCCATTAAGGGCCCAAGGGCCGTCCAGGAGTATCTCCTCAACGAGATTCAGGAGGTGTATCGACTTCAGGGCGTGAAGATCAACGACAAGCACATCGGCGTGATCGTGCGCCAGATGCTGCAGAAGGTGCGCGTCACCGACGCGGGTGACACCGAGCTCCTGGAAGGTGAGAATGTGGACCGGACCGAGTTCCGTACGGTCAACACCGCGGCGATGACGGAGGGCATCAAACCGGCACGGAGTGAGCCGCTCCTTCTCGGTATTACCAAGGCCAGCCTGACCACGGAGTCGTTCATCTCGGCAGCCTCCTTCCAAGAGACGACACGCGTGCTCACGGATGCTGCAGTACGCGGCGCTCGTGACGACCTGAAGGGACTCAAGGAGAACATCATCATCGGACACCTGATCCCAGCGGGAACGGGGATCCACAGGTACTCCAACGTCGAGTTCATGGTCGAGCAGTCGTACTACGACGAGGAAATCATCCCGCTGACAGAGCCCGGAGAGTTGGTGCCGGGTCTCGGTATTGCGGGCGAAGAGGGGGTCGGGCTCAAGTAGAACGCGTGGAGTGGTTCAGCAGTCACGCCGTCCCGAGACGGCATGCTTCGCTCGGATGCGCTGCATCCGATCCCCTCATGGGATGGCGTGACTGCTGAGTCTTCCGCGGCCTTGGCCGGGTCGGTGTGATGTCGCTGGGAGGTGGTTTCCACGCCGTGGTTGTAGGCATTGCGGGGGGAAGTGGGGCCGGGAAGTCAGCGGTGGCCTCGCGACTTGTGGAGCTGTTGTCGCCCATCGGGTGTGCGATCGTCCGCCACGACAGCTACTACCGCGACCTAGGGCACATGCCGCTGGCGGCCAGGAAAGCCGTCAACGTCGATCATCCGGAGAGCTTGGAAACAGAGCTCTTCGTCCGGCATCTACGCGAACTGATGCGAGGTCGGCGGGTCACCGTTCCGCGATACGACTATACGACGCAGACGCGAGAGACCGAGGGCTCTCTGGTGGAGCCCGCTCCGGTCGTGATCGTCGAGGGCCTCTTTGTGCTCGAGGACGAGCGAGTGCGTGGCCTGTGCGACGTGAAGGTGTATGTCGATGTGCCGGAGCTCGAACGGCTGCGGCGTCGCGTAGCCCGCGATCGTGCGGAGCGGGGGCGGGAGCGTCACGAAGTCGAAGCCCACCATGCGGAACGCGTCGAGCCGATGCATCGGGAGTTCGTCGAGCCCAGCCGCCGCTTCGCCGATCTACTGGTAACAGACGGCGCCGAGAATGTCGGTGCCATGGAGCGGCTGACGAATCTCATCAAGGCGGGACTGGAGCGCCCCAGCCTCCCGAGTTGATCGAGATGCGATCCGCCTTTCGCGTCGCCTAGCGGATCTCTACGTACCGCTCGAGTCGAGCTACCTCTGAGTCGTCAACGTACTTTCCAATCTCTCGGCGAAATTGGGCGAGAGAGGAATAGGGGCGGTACTCTTCAAACTCGTGTGCCATGCGGTTGCCGACGCCGGGAATCGCCAGCATCTCTTCCTCGGACGCCGTGTTCAGGTCGATGCGCACATAGACGTACTGCCCCAGGCGAGCGAGCTCTTCGTCATCCACGTACTTCCCGATTTCTCGGTCGAAGACGCTGCGCGATGCATAGGGTCGGTACTCTTCGAACTCGTGGTTCATGCGGTCGCCAACCCCGGGAATCAACAAGATCTCCGCGCTCGTGGCGTCGTTGAGGTCGATCGGCAGCCATAGCGTCGAGTACACTGCATCCCAGCCATCCTCTGCGACGTGCGTCTCGATGGCCTGATGAAGGTCGGTCATCCGGAGGAACGGTCGACGATCGATCAGATCCTGGACCGCCATGTCAGACAGCCCTGGCACCGCCGCCATCTGTTCGGCCGTAGCGAGGTTGGGATTGAGGAGGTCGGTCACTTGTACGGCCGCGTCCGGCGACGCTTCGGGAGCCACGGTTACAGTGCCTTCCTGTGAGGCCGGCTGGTCGTCGGTACTCGGAGAGCACGCGCCAACGACCGCCACGAACCAAAGGAGATTGCGACCCTTCATGAGCTTCTGTTCCTCAATCGTATGCCCGCGGTCTGCGAGCAAGGGGTGTTGGTAACAGTACAGGAGCCCGAGCAATCCCATCCAAGCCATCGTGCCAGGCGCGAGAGCGGGCATTGCGCCGGTCAGCGATTCGCGGATGAGGTCCCACCCTCCAATGGACTCATTCAGCTCTCTCTCGAACTCGAGGTTGGAGCGAAGGTGCAAGAAGAGTCCGGCCCCCGCGGCAGGAAGATACAAGAACATGAGACTGCGGAAGAGCGTTACGATTCTCCTCTGTGGCCGCCAAGCCAGTCCAGCACTGAGTAGGAGTCCCGCTCCCAGGAGCGCGAGCGGGGTCCACTGCCACGCGTCCTCGGTGTGACCGAGTAAGACCAGCTCCACCGACGTTCCGAGAAGCCCGAGTTGGAGGAGGGCGAGGGCCCATTTCCTCCAGGGTTCGAGTGAGGGAGTCACTTTTCGCGTAGGGGGGTGCGGGTAGCAATCTTCGGTGCGGTCGGAGGATTACGATGTAGGAGGAAGAGGTAGATGACAACAGACCTCGACTTCCGCATGAAGATGGTCGGGAGACGTTGACACTCCCCTAGGCCGTTCCTACCTTTTCGTGCTCTGTCGGACAGGCGTTCGCGCAGCAGAGCGGGTGCCGACACGGCGCGCCCTAGGTCAGGGCGCTTTTTCTTTTCAGTAAGCAGGACAATCGAGGTACGAATGCCCACCATTAGCCAGCTCGTGCGGAAGGGTCGCAAGGCGCAGGTCAAGAAGAACAAAGCGCCGGCTCTTCAGCGGAATCCCCAGAAGCGGGGCGTCTGCACGCGCGTGTACACCACGACCCCGAAGAAGCCGAACTCGGCTCTCCGGAAGGTCGCTCGTGTGCGCCTGACGAATGGCTTCGAGGTGACTGCGTACATCGGCGGCGAGGGTCACAACCTCCAGGAGCACTCGATTGTGCTGATCCGCGGAGGCCGCGTGAAGGATCTGCCCGGTGTCCGCTACCACATCGTTCGTGGCACCCTCGACGCGTCGGGCGTAGATGCGCGCCGACAAGGGCGTTCCAAGTACGGGGCCAAGAGGCCCAAGTAAGGCATAAGAGATGAGCCGTCGTAACCGCGCCGAGCGCCGCGAGACCCCGCCCGACCCGAAGTTCGAGTCGCGCGCCGTCACCAAGTTCATCAACAACTTGATGGTGGATGGGAAGAAGTCGATCGCCGAGAAGATCTTCTACGACGCGGTCGATATCCTCGAGCAACGTTCCGGACAGCCCGGACTTCAGGTGTTCGAGCAGGCACTCACGAACGCCAAGCCTGCGCTCGAAGTGAAGAGCCGCCGGGTTGGTGGCGCGACGTACCAGGTCCCGATCGAGGTGCGCCCCGATCGCCGCACCGCGCTTGCGACTCGGTGGCTGATCGGGTTTGCTCGCGGCCGTTCGGAGAAGAGCATGTCCCAACGACTCGCTGGTGAATTGCTGGCGGCGAGCCGTGGTGAGGGGAGCACGATCAAGAAGAAGGACGACACCCACCGGATGGCCGAAGCCAACAAGGCGTTCGCCCACTACCGCTGGTAGTCGGAACGAGGTAGGGCGGTACCTGAAGTAGATAGGAAGATGGACCGAAGCCCCAGCTGGTTGGGGCCGCGGATAACAGAGACGCGATGGCCCCCGGATTGCCGAAGGGCCCTCTCCGACACGAGGGAGCGCGGACTGCCGCTCGTCATCACTGATCGAGAGGCCGAAAATCCCGCTCCCTTTCTCATGGAAAGCGATTTAGAGAACAGATAGATGCCTAGGGTTACACCACTTCCGCGCCTCCGAAATATCGGAATCATGGCGCACATCGACGCCGGTAAGACGACGACCACCGAGCGGATCCTTTTCTATACGGGGCGCGTGCACCGTGTAGGCGAGGTTCACGACGGTGCGGCCACGATGGATTGGATGGAGCAGGAGCAGGAGCGGGGGATCACGATCACCTCGGCCGCGACCACGGCTCACTGGAAGCGGTTCGATACCGAGTATCGTATCAACATCATCGACACCCCCGGCCACGTAGACTTCACCGCAGAAGTCGAGCGCTCACTCCGCGTCCTGGACGGAGCGGTCGCCGTGTTCTGTGCTGTCGGTGGGGTCGAGCCACAGTCTGAGACGGTCTGGCGCCAGGCTGACCGGTATTCGGTGCCGCGCATCGCGTTCGTCAACAAGATGGACCGCATCGGCGCCGACTTCATGAACGTCGTGGAGATGATGAAGGACCGCCTGGGCGCGAACGCCCATCCGGTTCAGTACCCGCTAGGGGAAGGCGAGCTCTTCACCGGGATGGTCGACATCGTTGAGCGTAAGTCGATCATCTTCGAAGACGAGATGGGCTCGAAGATCACGGAGGATGAGGTCCCTGACGGGCTCAAGGACACGATCGAGGAGCTGCGGTCCACGCTTCTCGAGGCCGCTGTGGAGCACGATGACGAACTGATCGAGAAGTACCTCTCGGGCGAAGAGCTCACGAACGAGGAGTTTCGCCAGGCGATCCGCACCGCGACGAACAAGGGCGTGCTATTCCCCGTGTTCTGCGGTTCGGCGTTCAAGAACAAGGGGGTTCAGGCGATCCTCGATGGTGTCATCGACTACTTGCCGTCGCCGGTGGATGTCGAGGCGATCGAGGGTCATTTGCCACAGCACGACGAGACGCCCGAGACGAGAGAGGCGAGTGACGACGCTCCGTTCTCGGCTCTGGCGTTCAAGATCGCGACCGATCCGTACGTCGGGAAGCTGACCTTCTTCCGAGTCTATTCGGGTTCGCTCCCGTCGGGCAGCTACATCTACAATGCGACGAAGGGCAAGCGCGAGCGGGTAGGTCGGATCCTGCAGATGCATGCGAACAAGCGGGACGAGCTTGAAGAGGTGTTTGCGGGCGACATCGCGGCAGCGATCGGTCTGAAGGACGTGAAGACGGGCGACACCCTGTGCGTCGAAACCGACCCGATCATTCTCGAGGCGATGAAGTTCCCTGAGCCGGTGATTGCGGTCGCGATCGAGCCGAAGACCAAGGCCGACCAAGACAAGCTCACCAACGGCTTGGTGAAGCTCGCCGACGAAGACCCGACGTTCAGAGTCTATACCGACCCGGAGACGAATCAGGTCATCATCAGCGGGATGGGCGAGCTCCACCTGGAGATCATCGTCGACCGTCTGCGTCGGGAGTTCGGTGTCGAGGCGAATATCGGACGCCCACAGGTCGCGTACCGGGAGACCATCCGGAACCGCGCCGAGAAGGTGGAGGCGAAGTTCGTGCGCCAGACCGGTGGTCGTGGACAGTACGGACACGTCGTGATCAACATCGAGCCGAGCGAGCCGGGTTCGGGCTTCGTCTTCGAAGATCGGATCGTGGGTGGTGCGATCCCGCGCGAGTACATCAGCTCGGTCGAAGCCGGTTTGAAGGGGGCTCTCGACTCGGGGATTCTTGCTGGCTTCCCGGTCATCGACGTGAAGATCGAGTTGATCGACGGTTCGTACCACGACGTCGACTCCAGCGAGATGGCGTTCAAGATCGCCGGTTCGATGGCGATGAAAGAGGGCCTGAAAAAAGCGAAGGCCGTGCTCCTCGAGCCAATCATGGATGTCGAGGCCGTCACGCCGTCCGAGTACATGGGCGACATCATCGGAGATCTCTCGTCCCGTCGCGGCAAGGTCGGTGGCATGACCGAGCGGGCCGGGGCCAGGGTGATCGGTGCATCCGTGCCGCTCGGTGAGATGTTCGGGTACTCGACGACACTCCGTTCCCTGAGCCAGGGTCGGGCTGTCTTCACGATGCAGTTCGCGCAATACGAAGAAGTGCCCAAGTCCAAAGCCGACGAGATCATGTCGGCTGCGGGCGGCGGCAACTGACCAAACAACACCCAGTAGGGATACTCCGAGAGGACGAGCGATGGGCAAGGAGAAATTCGAGCGTAACAAGCCACACGTGAACGTGGGGACGATCGGCCACGTTGATCATGGTAAGACGACGTTGACGGCGGCGATCACGCTAACGCAGGCGAAGAAGCACGGTGGGGAGGCGGTAGCGTTCGAGAACATCGACAAGGCGCCGGAAGAGCGGGAGCGTGGGATCACGATTGCGACGGCGCACGTGGAGTACGAGACGGAAGGGCGTCACTACGCGCACGTGGACTGCCCCGGACACGCGGATTATGTGAAGAACATGATCACGGGTGCGGCGCAGATGGACGGAGCGATCTTGGTGGTGAGCGCAGCGGACGGTCCGATGCCTCAGACGCGCGAGCACATCTTGTTGGCCCGTCAGGTAAACGTGCCGTACATCGTGGTGTTCATGAACAAGGTCGACATGGTCGACGACGCGGAGCTTCTGGAGCTGGTGGAGTTGGAGGTACGGGAGCTTCTGAGCGAGTACGACTTCCCTGGCGACGACATACCTGTGGTTCAGGGATCGGCGTTGAAGGCGCTCGAGGCGGGTGGTGAGGGAGACGCGACGGATTGCATCCAGGAGTTGATGGACGCGATCGACTCGTACATTCCGGAGCCTGAGCGTGACATCGACAAGCCGTTCTTGATGCCAGTGGAGGACGTGTTCTCGATCACGGGTCGTGGGACGGTCGCGACGGGACGAATCGAGCGCGGGATCGTGAAGCAGGGCGAGGAAGTGGACATTGTGGGGATGGGCGCGGACCGCAAGACGGTGGTGACCGGAGTGGAGATGTTCCGGAAGCTGTTGGACGAGGGACGGGCCGGAGACAACGCGGGTCTACTGCTTCGTGGAGTTGGCAAGGAAGAGATCGAGCGTGGTCAGGTGTTGGCAGCCCCGGGCTCGATCACGCCCCACACGAAGTTCAAGGCCGAGGTGTACGTCCTGACGAAGGAAGAGGGTGGACGTCACACGCCGTTCTTCAACGGGTATCGGCCGCAGTTCTACTTCCGGACGACGGATGTGACGGGAGCGGCGCATCTACCGGAGGGAGTGGAGATGGTGATGCCCGGAGACAACGTGCAGATGGAAGTGGAGTTGATCACGCCGATTGCGATGGATCCGGAGCTCCGGTTCGCGATCCGCGAGGGTGGACGCACGGTCGGCGCGGGCGTGGTGACAGAGATTATCGAGTAGGCAGGTGAGGGGAGAGGCGCGAGCCTACTCGGCTCAGGCCGCTACGCCTTCGGGCGGGCTGCTGAGAGCCGGGGCAGAGGCTTCGCTCGATCGAAGGCCGACCGAGTCCTTCGATCGAAGCCATCGCAGAGCAGGCTCGCGCCTCTCCCCACCACCTTCCCGCTAGCAGGGCCAGCGGGGGGCAGGTAGAAGGACCAGAAAGGAAAAGGGAAGAAGCGGATCCGCCTTGGTGGCAGGACGACGGAGGAGGGTCCGTAGCAGGAACGCTCGGTCGCGCGTAGCGACCGCAGCGAAGGCAAGTGGAGAAAGATTGAGGAATCCGGGAATCCAGCCGCCGAGCGGCGTTCCAGCTACGGACCCTCCTCCGTCGGACCTTCCACAAAAGCAAAGAAGAAAGCATGTCAGACAGAATCAGAATTCGACTGAAGGCGTTCGACCACTGGGTGGTCGATCAAACGGCGGCCGACATTGTGCGCACGGCGCAGAAGACGGGAGCATCGGTCCGAGGACCGATCCCACTCCCGACTCGACGTCAGCGTTGGACGGTTCTCCGCTCGCCACACATCGACAAGAAGAGCCGGGAGCAGTTCGAGCTGCGTACCCACAAAAGGTTGATCGACATCGTCGATAGCCGTCCGCAGACGATCGACGCGTTGACCAAGCTGGATCTGCCAGCCGGTGTCGACGTCGAGATCAAAGTCGACTAGCGACCGCGCGTTAGGGAGGAACTCCGGAAATGCCCGGATTGATCGGCAAAAAGATCGGGATGACCCGCATCTTCAATGACGAAGGCGTTCAGGTGCCTGTCACCGTCATTGAGGCAGGGCCGTGTCCCGTAGTGAGCGTGCGCTCACAGGAAGAAGATGGTTACGGGGCCGTGCAACTCGGATACGGTGCCAAGAAGGCCAAACGAACCTCCGCTGGTGAGATGGGTCACGCGGCGAAGGCGGGTCTTGAGGCAGCTCCGAGGCTCATGCGCGAGTTCCGAATGGGAGACGACGAGAGCTACGAAGTCGGCCAGCAGCTGACGGTCGACCTTTTCGAGGCTGGTGACCGTGTTAAGGTGACAGGCCGAGCGAAGGGACGTGGCTTTCAGGGTGTGGTGAAGCGGCATGGCTTTGCTGGCCGTCCTGCCTCACACGGTCACCCGATGTCGCGAAACCCAGGTTCACTCGGGCCGGGCACGGATCCTTCTCGAGTGATCAAAGGCAAGAAGCTCCCGGGACGCATGGGAGGGGATCGACAGACGATCCGAAATCTGCAGGTCGTGCGCGTCGATGGTGAGCGCAACCTGCTGTTCGTGAAGGGCGGCGTACCCGGCGCCCGTGACGGTTTCGTTCTGATTTCGAAGTAAGGCCATGTATAAGGCACGCTACTACAAAGCCGACGGCAAGAAGGGGAAGGCTCAGGCACTGCCTGACGCAATCTTCGATGGCGTCGTGAACGAGGGGGCCATGCACCAAGTGGTGAAGGTCTACCTCTCCAACCAGCGCCAGGGCACGGCGGCTGCGAAGACTCGGTCCGAAGTTCGGGGCGGAAGTCGCAAGCCGTGGAGGCAGAAAGGGACCGGCCGCGCTCGCCAGGGAACGATTCGGGCGGTGCAGTGGGAGGGCGGTGGTGTCGCCTTCCCTCCGATCCCGCACTCCTGGCGCAAGCGCGTACCGAAGAAGGTGCGGGCCCTCGCTCGTCGCTCCGCGCTCAACGACCGCGCCGAGAATGATCGGGTCGTGGTCGTGGATCTTCCCGCCTTCGAGGCTCCAAAGACCTCAGAGATGGTAGGCTTCCTCGGAGCGATGGAGCTGGGTGGAAAGACGCTCGTACTCACCAACGGTACCAAGAAGAACGCATACCTCTCGGCGAGAAATCTCGGAGAGGTGGAGGTCATGCCGTTCGGAAACGAGAGCGTCTACGACGTACTGTGGGCCAACACCGTCGTGATCGAGAAGTCGGCACTCGATGGACAGGGCGCGGCACCCAAGGCTTCGAAGGCAAAGGCCGAGGATCCGGCCGAGGCGGTCACCGAACAGTTGCCCGCCGTGGATAGCGCCGATGCAGAGGAGGCTTCCGATGCGTGAGCCATGGGACATCATCATCGCCCCCGTCCTTACTGAGAAGACGACGGATCAGATGGAGGCCAGTACGTACACCTTCATCGTGGCGAACGACGCCAACAAGATCGAGATCGGACACGCGGTCGAGAAACTCTGGGACGTGAATGTGCTCGGGGTGCGGACGATGCGGTACGCGGGGAAGGCGAAGCGTGCCTTCATGGGCCGCATGAGTCGCGGCGGCGGCATGGGTCGCCGTCCGGGATATAAGAAGGCGGTAGTCAAGCTCTCCGAAGGCGAGCACATCGAGCTCTACGAGGCCGGCTGATGGGTATCAAGAAATTCAGACCGATGACGCCGGGTCAGCGGACCCGGTCCATCCTCGACAACGAGGTGATTACGAGGAAGGGACCCGAAAAATCCCTTACCGAGTCGCTCTCGTCCTCAGGTGGACGGAATCATCACGGCCGTATTACGACGAGGCGTCGCGGGGGCGGACACAAGCGCCGGTATCGCGTCGTCGACTTCAAGCGGAACAAGCATGACGTGCCCGGAACTGTGGCACACATCGAATACGATCCCAACCGGTCGGCGAACATCGCCCTTATCCACTACGTGGACGGTGAGAAGCGTTACATCATTCACCCGAAGGGATTGAGCGTTGGCGACACCGTGACCGCCGGCCCCAACGCCGATGTGCGAACCGGATGCGCCCTTCCGCTGGAGCTCATCCCCTTGGGCACGACGGTTCACTGCGTCGAGCTGAAGCCGAAGAAGGGTGCTCAGATGGCCCGCTCGGCTGGATCGAGCGTGCAGGTGATGGCCAAAGAGGGTGATTACGTCACGTTACGCCTCCCATCCACGGAGATGCGGCGCGTACGCAAGGAGTGCATGGCGACGATCGGTGAGGTCGGCAATTCCGACCACGAGCTGACCGTCATCGGAAAGGCCGGCGCGAATCGGTGGCGTGGAAAGCGCCCCAAGGTGCGTGGTGTGGCGATGAACCCAGTGGATCACCCCTTGGGGGGTGGTGAGGGCCGGGCATCTGGCGGTCGTCCTCCGGTCTCCCCTTGGGGGAAGCCGGAAGGGAAGAAGACCCGGAAGAAGAAGAAGAAGTCCAACAAGTACATCGTGCGCGGCCGCAAACGCGGCAAAGCCACGCAGTCGTAGGCGGGAGCTGATTTATGCCGCGTAGCGTCAAGAAAGGTCCGTTCATTGACCTGAAACTCCAGGCCAAGATCGATGGGATGAATGCGAGAGGAGAAAGAAAGGTCATCAAGACCTGGTCTCGCGCCTCCACGATTTCGCCGGAGTTCGTCGGTCATACGGTCGCCGTGCACAACGGAAACAAGTTCATCCCGGTGTACATCACGGAGAACATGGTTGGCCACAAGCTGGGCGAGTTCTCCCCCACGCGTCTCTTCCGGGGACACGGGGGCAAACTCGCTGACAAGCGCAGCCGGTAGCAGTCATGGAAGCTAGAGCAAAGGCCCGGCACGTTCGCATGAGCGCCCGCAAGGTGCGTCTCGTTGTGGATCAGATACGGGGCAAATCGGTGAATGAGGCGTACGCACTCCTTCAATTCTCGAAGAAGAACGCTGCAGAGCCAGTGGGGAAGACCCTCCGCTCTGCTGTCGCGAACGCACAGGTGAAATCACAGGACGAAGGGTCCATGGTCGACGTGGATGACCTCTTCGTGAGCGAAGCGTTCGTGGACGAAGGTCCCACGCTCCGCCGGTGGCGGGCACGCGCTCAGGGGCGCGCCGCACCGATCCGCAAACGGACGAGCCACATCACCGTGGTCGTCGATACTCGGGATGCTTAGGGACTAGTATGGGACAGAAGACTCATCCGGTTGGATTCCGACTCGGCGTCGTCAAGGACTGGAAGTCACGTTGGTACGCTGAACGCGATTTTCCGAGACTTCTCAACGAAGACGAGACCATCCGTAAGTATCTCCGGCGCCGGCTCTCGCACGCCGCGCTTGCGATGGTCGAGATCGAGCGGAAACCGAGCAAGATCGTCGTCACCCTCCACACGGCTCGCCCCGGTGTGGTGATTGGGAAGCGCGGTGCAGAGGTCGACAAGCTTCGCGATGAGCTTGCCATGCTCACGAACGCCGAGATCTCGGTGAACGTCGAGGAGATCAAGAGACCCGAGGTGAGCGCGTACCTGGTGGCGGAGAACGTTGCTCACCAGCTGCGTCAGCGGATCTCTTTCCGGCGTGCGATGAAGCGTGCGGTCCAGTCAGCGATTCGTGCAGGCGCCGAAGGGATCAAGATCCAGTGTGCGGGGAGGCTCGGCGGTGCCGAGATCGCTCGCACGGAGGGCTACAACGAAGGGAGGGTCCCGCTGCACACGCTGCGGGCCGACATCGACTACGCGCAGGTCCCGGCGTTTACGACGTATGGGGTCGTCGGCGTGAAGTGTTGGATTTTCAAGGGCGAGATCGTGGAGGAGCGGCGCGGCCGCACCTACTCGACGGGCTCCTGATCAACGAGGACGAACTAGATCATGCTGGCACCGAAGAGGGTTAAGCGCAGGAAGACTCACAAGGGTCGCATGCGCGGAAAGGCACACCGAGGGAGCAAGGTGTCCTTTGGTGAATACGGCCTACAGGCCCTGGAACCTACCTGGATCACGAACCGCCAGATCGAGGCGGCTCGTGTGGCGATGACCCGCCACATCAAGCGTGGCGGAAAGGTCTGGATTCGGATCTTCCCCGATAAGCCGATCACGCAGAAACCTGCGGAGACTCGGATGGGAAAGGGGAAAGGAAATCCGGAATCGTGGGTCGCGGTGGTGAAGCCCGGTCGAGTGATGTTCGAGCTCGAGGGGGTGCCCGAGGATGTAGCGAAGCGCGCCATGGAGCTCGCCGCGGCCAAGCTGCCAATCAAGTGCAAGTTCCTGGTCCGTGAGCGGCAGCTCTAGGCGACCGAGGAGATTCTGATGAAAGCCGAAGATATTCGTGAGTGGGACGACGTCGAGGTCGCTGCTCGCTTGAAGGAACGGAAGGAAGAACTGTTCAGGCTGCGCTTTTCGAGCTCGATGATGGAGCTCGAAAACAGTGCGCTGGTGGGGGAAGTCCGACGTGACATCGCCCGCCTGAAGACCATTCAGCGCGAACGCGCGCAGGCAGAGAGCCGGTAGAGAAGATGAGCGAGAACGAGAACGTAGCGACTCCGGCCGAGTCGACGACCGCCCAGGAGCGGAAGCGGCGCAAGGTCCGGACGGGCGTAGTGACGAGCGACGCGATGGACAAGACCGTGACGGTGACGGTCGAGCGACGCTTCCCGCATCCGCTCTATGGTAAAGGGGTCAAGCGCACCAAGCGTTACCACGCGCATGACGAGAAGAACGAGTATCAAGTCGGCGACACGGTGCGCATCACCGAAACGCGCCCTTTGTCCAAGACGAAACGGTGGCGAGTGACGGATCTCGTCTCCCGCCCCGAGTAAGTATCGCCCTCATCAGGTCCTGAGTAGCGACAGCAAGAGCTAGAGAGAGAGAAGATGATCCAGCAGGAATCGGTCCTTCGGATCGCCGACAATACTGGTGCCAAAGCAGCCTTGTGCATCCGCGTGCTCGGTGGGTCCCGACGTCGTTACGCCGGCGTGGGTGACCTGATCGTGGCGACGGTGAAGGATGCCATCCCGAATGCGGGAATCAAGAAAGGCACAGTGGTCAAGGCGGTCGTGGTTCGCACGGCGAAGGAGAGTCGCCGGCGAGACGGGACGTATATCCGTTTTGACGACAACGCGGCTGTCATCGTGGACGACAACGGTGAGCCGCGCGGTACCAGAATCTTCGGACCGGTCGGTCGGGAGCTTCGTGAGAAGAAGTACATGAAGATCGTTTCCTTGGCCCCGGAGGTGCTTTGATGCCCAAGCATAGGATCATGAAAGGTGACCGGGTGAAGGTTATCCGGGGCAACTACCGTGACATGGAAGGAACGGTACTCGAGGTGATCAGCGCCAAGGATCGAGTTCGTGTCGAGGGCGTGAACATGCGTAAGCGCCATCAGCGGCCCAGTCAGGCGAATCCGGATGGTGGCATCATCACGTTCGAGGCACCCATCCACATGTCGAATGTGATGTTGATTGACCCGGCCTCGGGTGACGCGAGCCGGATCCGAATGCGACTAGAAGATGACGGCGCGAAAGAACGGATTTCTGTGAAAGGCGGAAATCCGATTCCCAAGCCGCAGTAACGACAGGTAAAGCGAAGTGGACAAGATCGAACCAAGGCTCAAGACCCACTATCACGGGCACGTGAGGGCCAAGCTGCAGGAAGAGTTCGGGTTTTCGAACCCGCATCAGATTCCTCAGATGCTCAAGATCGTGCTCAACGTCGGGATGGGTCAGGCATCCAAGGACCAGAAGCTCTTGGATAGCGTGATCGATGAACTCGGTGTGATTACTGGACAGAAAGCCAACGCGAACCGAGCTCGGCAGTCGATTTCGAACTTCCAGCTCCGGGAAGGCATGCCCGTAGGGGCGTCCGTAACCCTGCGACGGGACCGGATGTGGTTCTTCATGGATCGCCTCGTGAGTACTGCAATCCCGCGCGTTCGCGATTTCCGGGGTCTTCCCACGCGCTCGTTCGATGGTCGCGGCAACTACACGATGGGGATCCGGGAGCAGATCATCTTCCCGGAGATCAACTTCGACGACGTGAAGCAGATTCACGGAATGGACATCACGTTCGTGACGTCGACCCAGAAGGACGACGAGGGCTTTGCGCTCCTCAGGGAGTTGGGGATGCCCTTCCGCGGTCAGGTGCCGGTGCAAATCGGCGCCTCCGCCTAAGCAGACTAAAGAGAGAATCGAATGGCCAGAAAGGCACTGATCGAGAAGACGAAGGGCAAGCAGAAGTACGCCGTGCGGCATCGGAACCGATGCCAGCGGTGCGGACGACCGAGGGCCTTCCTTCGGAAGTTCGGAATCTGCCGAATTTGCTTCCGCGAAATGTCACTTCGGGGTGAGATCCCCGGTGTGCGCAAGTCGAGCTGGTAGGGGAGAACACTAATCATGATGACCGACCCCATCGCGGATATGCTCACGCGCATCCGGAACGCAGGACAAGCCTCTCACAAATGGGTAGACATGCCGGTCTCGAAGCTGAAGATCGAGATCGCCAAGCTCCTTGAGGAGAGCCACTTCGTCCACGCTCACAAGGTGCTCCAGGACGGCCGATTCGGCGTGCTGCGAGTGTACCTCAAGTATCATGAGGGTAAGCCGGTGATCCGACACCTCGAGCGAGTCTCGAGCCCGGGTCGTCGGCACTACGTCGGGAAAGACGATATCCCGCGAGTCCGAAACGGACTCGGTCTGGCGATTCTGTCGACCTCGGCTGGAATTCTTTCTGACCGCGACGCTCGCGCGCAGGGCGTGGGTGGCGAAGTCATGGCTTTGGTCTGGTAGTAGAGATAAACGATGTCCCGAATTGGAAGATTGCCCATCACGATCACGAAGGGTGTCGAGGTCAAGCACGACGACGGCACCATCAACGTGAAAGGGCCAAAAGGAGAGCTGGCGCTCACAGTGCATCCCGACATGAGTGTGGTCGTGGACGACGGTGAGATCCGGGTAGAACGACCCTCGGATCACAAGGACCACAGAGCGCTTCACGGACTCACACGATCCCTGATCAACAACATGGTGGTCGGCGTTACCGACGGATTCTCCAAGACGCTGGAGATCATCGGCGTGGGGTATCGTGCCGAGGTGAAGGGGAAGGGGATTACCCTGAATCTCGGCTTCAGTCACCCCATCGAATACGTGGCTGCCGAGGGTGTGAAGCTCGAGTGCCCGAATCAGACCACGGTGGTCGTGTCGGGCAGTGATAAGCAGAAGGTGGGTCAGGCGGCTGCCGAGATCCGTTCGTTCCGGCCACCCGAGCCGTACAAGGGCAAGGGGATCCGGTATCAGGGTGAGCACGTCCGGCGTAAGGCCGGTAAGACCGCCGGAGCATAAAGGCCATGATCAAGCAGAGTCAGCTCAAGAAGAACCGATCACTTCGCCGGAAGCGGCGCCACTATCGCGTACGCAACAAGATGCGCGGAACTGCGCAGAGGCCGCGGCTGGTGGTGTTTCGATCGCTAAAGAACATCGAGGGTCAGCTGGTCGACGACGAAGCAGGCGGAACGATCTTAGGTCTGTCCACGCTGACGGAAGAGTTGCGTGGCTTCGAGGCAGAAGGCCAGAACAAGCGAGTCGAGATCGCGTTCGCGGCAGGGAAGCTCCTTGCCGAACGCGCGAAGTCCAAGGGAATCGAGGCCGTGGTGTTCGACCGCGGCGGCTACAAATACCACGGTCGGGTCAAGGCATTCGCCGACGGTGCCCGTGAGGGCGGGCTGGAATTCTGATGGCTAATAAACCGAACCAGAAGAAAGGCGGTAAGAAGCGCGACGACCGAGGGGGCCGCGGACGTGAAAGCGACCTCGTCGAGAACGTCATCTTCATCAACCGCGTCGCGAAGGTCGTGAAGGGTGGACGGCGCTTCTCCTTCTCCGCGCTCGTTGCAGTCGGAGACCAGAAGGGGAATGTCGGCGTCTCAATCGCGAAGGCGAACGAGGTGGCCGAGGCCATTCGCAAAGCCTTCGAGAGGGCTCGCCGGAATATGGTGAAGGTCCCGATCGAGAACGGAACCTTGCCGCACGACATCGTCGGAGTGTGGGGCGCGGGGCGTGTCCTGATGCGGCCCGCCGCTCCCGGAACTGGTGTGATCGCGGGTGGCCCTGTGCGCGCTGTGCTCGAGGCAGCGGGTGTCACCGACGTGCTGACCAAGAGTCTGGGGACCAACAACCCGATCAATGTGGTCCGCGCGACCATGCAGGGGTTAGAAGAGCTCGTCACAGCCGAACGCGCGGCGGAGGAGCGAGGCGTGCCGGTCGAGGCACTGGGAGTACATCGTGGCTAAGAAGGCGAACAAGAAGGTGAGGATCACGCAGACGCGTAGCGGTATCGGGCGCCAAGGGCAGCACCGGCGTACGATCCGGGCACTCGGGATCAAACGGCACCAACAGAGCGTAGTGCATGAACTCACGCCCGCCATCGAAGGGATGATCCGAAAGGTCTCCTTCATGGTCGAGGTCGAGGAATTGGACTCATAGGAATCACCGTCTAGTAAGGGAGGCCGCTGGCGTGAGTCATCGCCCGCGGGCCAATAGCATGGCTGAGTTGCACGATCTGAGTCCCACGTCGGGCTCACACCGGATGCATAAGCGGAAGGGGCGCGGGCCTGGGTCCGGCAATGGCAAGACCGCTGGCCGCGGTCAGAAAGGTCAGAAGTCGCGCTCGGGTGGAAGCGTGCACCCTCGGTTTGAGGGTGGGCAGATGCCCCTGATTCGCCGTATCCCGAAGCGTGGCTTCAAGAGCCGCAATCGGGTGGAGTATCAGGTGGTGAACGTTCGAGATCTTTCGAAAGTCGAAGGAGAGGTGACGCCTGAGACGTTGAGAGCGGCAGGCCTGATCCGCTCCATGCGTAAGCCGATCAAGGTGCTTGGCGTGGGTGAGATGGACGGGAAGAAGTCCGTCACCGCACACGGCTTCAGCGCCACCGCGAAATCGAAGATTGAGGCAGCCGGAGGATCGGTCACGGTACTCGGCGCCTCTTCTGACGAGTAGGTAGGGGGAACGCAGCATGGCAACCAATCCCGTCGCGAATCTGATGCGCGCTCCGGAGCTCAAGGAGAAGATCCTCTTCACCTTGTTCATCCTCCTTATTTATCGGACGGGCGCGCACATCACCGTTCCGGGGTTGGACGTGAACGCGCTCCGCGCTGCGTTCAGCGGGCTCGAGAACACCTTCTTCGGCATCTACGACATGTTCGTGGGTGGCGGGCTGTCTCGTGCAACGATCCTCGCGCTGGGGATCATGCCGTATATCTCGGCTAGCATCATGTTCCAGCTGCTGGCCGCGGTCTTCCCGACAATCGAGAAGCTGCAAAAAGAGGGTGAGGATGGCCGCAAGAAGCTGACGCAGTGGACGCGGTACACCACGGTCGCACTCTCGGCGATGCAGGCGTACGGCTACTCGGTCTTCCTGACGTCGATCCAGGGCGCGGTTGCCAACCCAGGATTGCTCTTCACCGCGACCACCGTACTGGTACTGACGGTCGGTGCCATCTTCGTGATGTGGCTCGGTGAGCAGATCACCGACCGCGGCGTCGGCAACGGGATGTCTCTGCTCATCTTCTTCTCGATCATCGAGACCTTCCCGGCGGCCGTAGGGCGGACGTGGGAGTCGTTCACGCTCGGCGAGATCGGGCCCTTCGCACTAGCCATGCTGATCGCGATGGTGATCGCGATTACTGCAGGTGTGACGGCGATGACGATGGCCGCGCGGAAGATCCCCGTCCAGATTCCGCGAAAGGTGGTGGGGAGGGGAAGGATCCGTGAAGGACAGAAGAGCTTCATTCCGCTCCGGGTGAACTCCGCGGGCGTCATGCCGATCATCTTCGCACAGTCCTTCATCGTGGTGCCGGGGACGCTCGCCGCGTTCTGGAGTTCGCCGTCGCTTCAAGTCGTGGCCGACATGTTCCAACCCGGGACGCTCGCCTACGACATCACGTACGGGCTCCTCATCGTATTCTTCACCTACTTCTACACCGCGATCATCTTCAACCCGATCGATCTCGCGGAGAATCTCAAGAAGCAGGGCGCCTTTATCCCGGGCGTAAAGCCGGGCGCCCGCACGGCTGAGTACATCGATCGAGTGCTGACCCGCGTGACACTTCCGGGCGCGATCTATCTCGCGATCATCGCCTTGGTCCCGTGGTGGATCATTCGTGGCTTCGGTATCAACACCTTCTTCTTCGGCGGGACGAGTCTCCTCATCGTGGTCGGCGTAGGCTTGGACACGGTGCAGCAAGCTCAACAGTTGCTGTTACTGCGGCACTACGACGGATTCATGAAGAAGGGACGGGTGAAGATGCGCGGCCGCCAACGGTACATGTAGGGCCCGACGGGACGAGGTACGAAGATGGTCGTGATCCTTCTGGGTCCTCCCGGTGTCGGGAAGGGCACGCAGGCGGTCCGCGTCGTCGAGGCGATCGGCGCGGCGCACGTCTCCACCGGGGACCTCCTCCGCGCTGCCCGTCGTGAGGGGACGGAGCTCGGGAAGACGGCCCAGGGGTATATGGACCGGGGCGAGTTGGTTCCGGATTCATTGATCTTGGATCTCGTTCGCGACCATCTGAGCGGGCTGGAACCAGACACACCTGTCGTCTTCGATGGTTTTCCTCGGACGACGGAACAGGCGGACGGCCTGGAAGACGTCTTGAGCGCGACTGGTCGGACCGTCAGCGGTGTCGTGCTCTTCGAGGCCCCGGCCGACACGCTCATCAAACGGGTGAGTGGGCGCAGGAGTTGTCCGGACTGTGGGGCCGTCTACAACAGCTACTTCAGCCCTCCCGTAGAAGAGGGTGTGTGCGATCGCTGCATCGGACAGCTCACGCATCGGGCTGACGACCAGCCTGAAACCGTGAAGCGGAGACTCGAAGTCTACCAGGAGCAGACCGCGCCCCTCATTGCACACTACGACGCGCACGACGCTCCGCTCGTGCGCATCGAGGCGGATCGTGACGCGGACGCGATCTACGAGGACTTCGCAGACTCTGTCCGCTCGTTCGGGAACGAGACGCGAGCGTGATTCACCTCCGCACCTCAGCCGAGATGGACACGATCGCGACGGCCGGAGCGATCATCGGGAAGCTTCATGCGACGCTCCCATCGATCGTGAAGCCCGGGGTGTCGACGTACGAGATCGACCAGTTCTGCGAGAATTTCATCGTCGACCACGACGGCGCGATCCCGGCGTTCAAAGGACTGTACGGCTTTCCGGGCAGCGTCTGTATCTCGCTCAATGAAGAGGTCGTCCACGGCATACCGAGCGTCCACCGCGTCTTGGCCGAGGGGGACATCGTCTCGATCGACGTGGGGGTTCGTCTCGACGGGTGGTACTCCGACTCAGCTCGCACATTCGCGGTCGGTGCGATCTCACAGGAGGCGCAGGCTCTGCTCGAAGTGACGAGTCGTTCACTCGAGAAGGCGATGGAGGCGGCGCGTCCAGGGAACCACGTGGGCGACATTGGAGCTGCCGTGGTAGAAGTGTGCCAGGGGTCGGAGTATGGCATTATCCGTGAGCTCGTCGGCCACGGGGTTGGGCGGGAGCTGCACGAGGAGCCCCAGGTACCGAACTACGGGCGTGCGGGTCATGGCCCGTTATTACGGGAGGGCATGGTCCTCGCCATCGAACCGATGCTTTCGGCCGGAACCCCCCGAATCAAGACTCTCGACGACGGGTGGACAGTTATTACCGCGGATCGATCCCTGTCCGCTCACTTCGAGCACACGGTCGGAATTACGCGAGACGGAGTCCGAATTCTTACCGCACCCGAGGCGCCCGCGACGGTTGCTTCTGGTGATGCCGTTGCCGGTTGAAGGGACCATGGGGCCTGGTTATACTTCCAAGCTCTGCTACAAACGGATGTAGGGGCATATCGTGAAGGTCAGAAGCAGCGTCAAGCCAATCTGTGAGCACTGCAAAGTCATCCGACGCAAAGGTGTCGTTCGGGTGATCTGCTCGCGGAATCCCAAGCACAAACAGCGTCAAGGCTAGGAAGAAGCGCGTATGGCACGTATCGCCGGCGTCGACTTGCCCAGAGGCAAGCGAATCGAGATCGCCTTGACGTACATCTACGGAATCGGACCAACCCGGGCGAAGGAGATTATCTCCGCGTGTGGTGTGGACGCCGATCGCCGCACTCAAGATTTGGATGACGACGATGTGAATCGACTTCGTCGTCAGATCGAGGGGAACTACAAGGTCGAAGGAGCGTTGAGGACCGAGCGTTCCATGAACATCAAGCGCCTAATGGACATCGGGTGCTATCGGGGACTGCGCCATCGGCGCGGCCTTCCGGTGCGCGGGCAGCGGACACATACCAACGCTCGCACGCACAAGGGCAAGAAGCGGGCGATCGCCGGCAAGAAGGCGCCGCCGAAGAAGTAAGCTCGCTGTCCGCACCGCCGCGCCACATCGAGGTGGTCGCGGTGATCCATTCATCGCCAGTCGTCGTAGCAAAGAGGAACGAAGCACGTGGCCAATCCTAGCACTCGCCCCAAACGCTCGAAGAAGGTTGTCGAAGCCGAGGGCGTCGCGCACATCAAGGCGACCTTCAATAACACCGTGATTACGATCACGGACAACGCCGGGAACACGGTCGCGTGGGCGAGCGCGGGGAAGGCGGGGTTCAAGGGCTCGAAGAAGTCGACGCCATTTGCCGCGACGGTGGCCGGCGAGCAGGTCGGCCGGGAAGCCGCATCGATGGGTGTGAAACGAGTCGACGTACGGGTTCAAGGGCCGGGATCTGGCCGCGAATCCGCGATCCAGGCGCTCGCGTCAGCCGGTCTTTTCATCAAATCGATCCTCGACGTGACTCCGCTGCCGCACAACGGTTGCCGCCCACCTAAGAAGCGAAGGGTCTGACAATGGCTCGCTATACGGGACCGGTCTGCAAGCTCTGCCGCAGAGAAGGTGGGAAGCTCTTCCTCAAGGGGCAGAAGTGCTACACGGACAAATGCCCCATCGAACGCCGGGCCTATCCCCCGGGGCAGCACGGGCCGGCGCAGGCTCGCCGTCGCAAACAGTCGGACTACGCCGTCCAGCTCCGCGAGAAGCAGAAGGTCAAGCGGATCTACGGCCTGCAAGAGAAACAGTTCCGGAGCTTGTTCGAGTACGCGAACCACATTCCGGGCGTGACGGGAGACAACCTTCTGGTCGCGTTGGAATCACGCCTCGACAACATCGTTTTCCGGATGGGCTTTGCTCAGAGCCGCAACCAGTCGAGACAGCTGGTGCGCCATCGGCACGTTGAGGTCAACGGGCGTACCGTGGATGTCCCGTCGTTCCGGGTTCGGCCCGGTGACGAGATTTCGGTCAAGGCGAAGTCGAAGAATATCGTGCCAATCGAAGCAGCTCTCGAAGCGAGGACTCGTCAGAAGCTGCCCGAATGGTTGGCGCTCGACGACAAACAGCGAGTCGGGCGGATGATCCGGGCGCCAATGCGGACGGATGTCGACAGCTCGATTCAGGAGCAGCTCATCGTGGAGCTGTACTCGAAGTAATCACCACTGCCCGAACCCGTACAAGGGTCCAGGGGCATCAATCGGTGCACTCAGGAGGACAACGTGGAATTAGATCTGACCGGATTGGTGCTGCCCGAGCGCGTCGAGAACGTCGACGCGCGGGAAGGCGCACGGTCGGCTCAGTTCGTGATCGAGCCGCTTGAACGCGGATTCGGCCACACGCTCGGCAACTCGGTTCGCAGGGTACTGCTTTCGTCGCTCCGCGGCTCTGCGGTGTGGGCGTTCCGGATCGATGGGGTCGTGCATGAGCACCAGACGATTCAGGGCGTCGTCGAGGATGTACACCAGGTCATCGCGAACTTGAAGAGCCTGGTCATCCAGCTCGACGACGATGTCGACGACGTCGTTCTCCAGATGAGTCTCGAGAAGGCCGGACCGGTGACCGCGTCGATGATCCAGGCTACGGCGGGCGCCGAAGTCGTGGACGGCGACCACCACCTCTTCACGCTGCAAGAGGATCGTTCCGTTCACGTCGAGTTCTACGTGAACAAGGGTCGGGGCTTTGTTCTCGCCGACGCCCATCCGATTCCGCGGGGGGCTCCGGTCGATCTCGTGCGGATCGACTCGATCTATAACCCGGTGCGCCGCGCGAACTTCGCCGTCGAGGAGACCCGCGTGGGTCAGAGGACGGACTTCGATCGCCTCACGCTGCAGATCGAGACCGACGGGTCGATTGACCCTGAGGACGCAGTGGCGTACGGAGCAGAGCTCGTCCGGAAGCACCTGGAGTACATGCTCTACTTCGGTGAGGGCGGCATTCCGGAGGTATCTCCTCCGGGCGCCTCGCCTGTGCCCGAGCGCCTCCAAGACCTCTTCGAACGTCCGATCGAGGACCTCGCAGAGCTGTCGGTGCGCTCGCGGAACTCGCTCCAGAAAGAGAACATCAGCTCTCTCGGCGACCTGGTCCAACGGACCGAGGAGTCGATGCTGCAGATCGAGAACTTTGGAAAGAAATCGTTGAAGGAGATCTCCGACTTCCTCGAGGAGCACAGCCTTCGTTTCGGCATGCAGTTAGAGGAAGGCGAGGACGGACGCCTCTTCTTCGTGGAGGATGAGGCTCAGGCCGCCGCGGGAGGCGAGGAGTAAGACCGTGCGTCACCGTAAGAAGGGCAGACAGCTATCGCGCACCCGGAGCCATCGGAAGGCGACGCTTCGGAATATGGCGACGGCGCTGTTCCGCCACGAGCGCATCGAGACCACGACCGCGAAAGCGAAGGAGCTCAGGCCCTTCGCTGAACGGCTGATCACGCTGGCGCGTCGGAACGACGTGCATGCTCGACGCTTGGCTGCTGCCAAAATCCAGGATCGTGATGTCTTGGCGAAGCTGTTCAATGAGATCGCGCCCCGATATGCCGAGCGGCCCGGCGGGTACACTCGAGTGCTGAAGCTGGGCAATCGAAAGGGTGATGCGGCAGAGATGTCGCTCATCGAGTTGGTCGGTTAAGTTCTCGCGCTTAGGACGGATCGCCTACCCCATGAAGAGGACGATGGATATGCCGAGCAAGGCTTCGCGGCGGGGTGCCGCCGACCCGGGAATGTTCCTGATGATCATCGCGTTCGCGGTGATCGGCGGGTTCATGTACTGGCTTAGCGATCAGGCTGACGCAGAGCGTGCGGCTCGCGAGGTCGTGGAAGAGACGATCGAAGAGCCCGATGCGAATGCGGCACCCGATGTGGCTCTCGGAGATGTTCCCGGTGGCTTCAATGCCGATGACTACCTGGGTCAGAGAGTCCGGGGCGCCGGGTTCGAGGTCGCGAGCATGCTCGGTACGCAGGGCTTCTGGCTGAACACTCCGAGTGGGCCGTTTCTCGTGGTCTGGTCCGACGCTCAGCTGGCCGAGGGTGCGACCGCCGCTCAGGGCGACATCGTCAACGTCACGGGTGAAATGACCGCGATGGATGTCGCGGTGATCGACGGTTGGATGACGGCGGAGACCATCACCGAGAACGACCGAATCATTGCAGAGTTCGCGACGCACTATCTCCTTGCTGAAGATGTCGAGATGGTGGGTGGCGGATCGGGTGGGGCGGACTCGGGCTCCTAGGGTCGCCCTTTCGTTACAGACGTTTTCCAGAACTAACAGGACGTAAGCAGATGGCTCGCGTGTGCTACGCGTGCGGCAAAAGGCCCGCTTCCGGGAATAATGTCAGCCACGCACACAACAAGACTCGGCGGCGCTGGCTCCCGAACCTCCAGACCGTGAAGATCGTGGATGACGCAGGCCAACGCCGGAGGGTACGGGTGTGCACGCGGTGCATCGGTGCCGGTAAGGTTGCCAAGGCTCCGCCCGTGGCGGTAACGACCGGATAGAGTCGGCGACGCAGAGACCTGCGGATAGGAAAGAGGCCCTTCGGGTGTGTCACACCTGGAGGGCCTCTCTCGTTGATCATGGTGGGGTGAGGTAGCGCGTTGGAGTCTGCGGCGATCGGTGGCCCGATTGTGTATCTTGCTCGCATCGAGCTACGGTCCATGCCCTGTCCCGACTTCTCTTTCACGACGCCCTAGATGAGCCGACCACGCGTCCTCTATGTGATGGGATCTCTTGCTGCCAACGATCTCGGCGAGGAGATCTTGGCAATTCTGGGGCGTTTGCCGAGGTCCGCGTTCGATCCCAGGGTCGTCGCCCTCGGGGGCCAGGAAGATCTTCGCGACCGGCTGAGGGAGATGAAGGTTACCACCCATTCGTTGGGGCTCGTAGGTCCGTTCGGTGCATGGCGGGCGGTATCGAAGGTTCGCGACCTCATTCGTAAGACTGGCGTCCATGTGGTGCACGGCTTTGGGTCCTGGGGTGGGGCGGTGGCCCAACTCGCTGCCCCTGCGGACGTGGCCATCGTACGGAGCGTGACCCGACCGCCGAACCACGAAAAAGATCTTCGCGGCCGGGTCCTTCAACAGCTAGAGCGCCGTGCCAGAAGGCGTCATAGAACTCGCTTTGTGGTGCCAAACGACGGGAGTCGAGGACTGGCGATCCGAGCCTACGGCGCCGCGGATGGCCACGTGGACGTGATGCCGACCTCGCTCGATGTAGTGGCTGTCCGTGAGAGCGTCGCTCGCAATGACCGCACGTCGGCCCGCCGATTGATCGGTCTCGAAGAGCAGCACGCGGCAGTCGTCCTCCTTTCGAATTTCGACTCGGGCGCTGCGATGGACCGCGTGCTGGGCGGTCTCGCTTTGGCGAGGGTAGAGGATCCAGATCTCCGTTTGTTCGTGATCGGTTCCGGGCGTTATGAAGGCTCGACCCGTTGGAAAGCGGAAGAGTTGGGGCTGGGCGACTCGGTCGTGTTTCTGGGGAGAAGCGGTGCCGACGCCCCCATTTGGTCGGCGGCGGATGCGGCGGTCGACGCGACGCCGTCCGCGTCGTGGTCTCGGCTCGGTCTCCATGCGATCGCCGCCGGGATACCGACTGTGAAGCTGCAGGCGGGGACTCGAGGGTGGTCGGAGGAGATGGACGAGTCGCTCCCCGTCATCTCCGGGACTCCCGAGCGTTTTGCTGGAGACCTCGTGCGAATCTCTAGAGACGAGAGCCTCCGATCGGAGATCCTAGCCCACGGCGCTACGGTGACCGATGCGGTGGACGTCCGCAATGTGGTGGAGAGGCTCGGCGACCTGTATCGAGCTTCGCTCGCCGGGTGAAGAGGGAGGGGGAGTTCGGATGAAGATTCTGGTCACGGGGGCTCATGGCCTCTTGGGCTCGGCCTTCGCTACCGATGCCGAGGAGCTCGGTGATGACGTGGTCGCTCGCGGGCGAGCTGACCTCGACATCACCGATCCGGATCCGATACGTGAAGCCCTTGGGGTCGAGCGTCCCGACTGGGTGGTGCACTGTGCTGCGTACACAGCGGTCGACCGGGCTGAAGCCAACGAGGGAGAGGCGTTCCGGGTGAACGTCGCGGGGGCAGCGAACGTCGCCTCGGCGTGTGCAGAATCCGGCGTGCGCATGGTGTACATATCCTCGGACTACGTCTTCGATGGAACGAAGAGCACTCCCTACCTCACCTCAGATACACCCAACCCTCTCTCGGTCTACGGTCGCTCCAAGCTCGCGGGGGAAGAGGCGATTCGGACCGTATTCGGGACGATGGGCGGATGGGGTAAGAGTCCACTCATCGTAAGGACCGGATGGCTCTACGGCGCCGGGGGAAGGGGGTTCGTACCGGCCATCTTGGCGCGCGGCACTCGCGGTGAGCCCCTCCGTGTGGTTTCCGACCAACGCGGGCGACCCACGTGGGCGCCGAACGTCGCCCGAAGCACCTTGGGCCTAATGCGGGACGGGCGGAGTGGGATCTGGCATGTCGCGGACGGTGGCGACGCCACCTGGCTGGAACTCGCGCGGGCCACATTTCAGATTAGTGGGGTCGATGCGGAGGTCGAAGGAGTGACATCGGCCGCGTGGGGGGCGGCGGCGCCGCGACCCGCGTACTCGGTGCTCGACCTCGAGAAATCGGAGAAGGCGTTGGGGCGAGCTATGATGCATTGGGAAGAGGCGTTGGAGCGCTTTCTTCAGGTCCACGCGGCATGACGCTGCGGCCGCGACCCATCATGCTTCCCGCAACAGCTCTTCCAAGGATTCTAAATGACGCGTCCTGAAGACGTCCGCCGCATCCACGATGGTCTACTCGCGGCTGCTGCCGCGATCGAGCCCTTCACACCGGGAGCAGTTGCCTTCGACGTGAAGGCAGTTCGGGACGACCCTGTGACCGATGCTGATAGGGCCGCAGATGCCGTTCTCCGGGAAATCCTGCCCCGAGCCGGAGAAGGGTGGTTGTCGGAGGAGTCCGTCGACGATCGGGCTCGCCTCGAATGTGATCGGGTCTGGGTCGTGGACCCGATCGACGGGACGCGGGAGTTCATCCAGGGCATCCCGGAGTGGTGCATCTCGATCGGGCTTCTCGAAGGCGGCATGCCGGTCGCCGGCGGAATTCTGAATCCCGCGACGGGGCAACTCGTTCTCGGCTCGGTGGAGGATGGGGTGACGCTCGACGGCAGCCCTGTGCGGGTCGTGGACCCCGAGCCATCCGGTGACGTTCCCATCACCGTGCTTGCGAGCCGTTCGGAGATTCGGCGAGGTGAGTGGGATCGTTTCGAAGAGACCCCTGTCGTTGTCAAGCCATGTGGCTCGGTGGCGTACAAGCTCGGACTGGTCGCCGCGGGCCTCGTAGAGGCGACGTGGACCGTTGTCGGGAAGAGCGAATGGGATGTCGTCGGTGGTACCGCTTTGGTCCGCGCAGCCGGAGGCGTCGTGACTCTTCTCGATGGAACCTCTCCGGTCTTCAACCAAGAGAGTCCGGTATTTCCGAACTATTTGGCTGCTGGACCACGGGTCGCCAGCACAGCCCTCGCTCAATGGGTATGAGAGGGGCGCGGCCATGAAGGGTGTCGTGCTGGCTGGTGGCCTGGGCACTCGTCTCCTTCCCATGACCCGCGTAACGAACAAACACCTGCTCCCGGTCTTCGACCGGCCGATGATCTACTACCCGCTCCAACAGTTGGTGCACGCCGGGATCACCGAGATCCTGGTCGTGACCGGGGGTGATCACGCGGGTGACTTTCTCAAGCTGCTGAGAAATGGGCAGGACTTTGGACTCCGCCATCTCCACTACGCGTATCAGGAAGGAGAGGGAGGGATCGCTGAGGCTCTGGCACTGGCCGAGCACTTCGCGGCGGGTGAGCCGGTGGTAGTCTTGTTGGGAGACAACGTTTTCCAAAACCCACTGCGCGACGGGATCGAGTCGTATCGGAAGCACCCAGGAGGTGCCTGGATCTTCTTGAAAGAGGTGTCCGATCCTGAGCGCTTTGGTGTTGCGAGCGTGGTCGATGGCGTAATCACCGAGATTGTCGAGAAGCCACTCAAGTCGCCCACAGGATACGCCGTAACGGGTTGCTACATATACGATGCTCGGGTCTTCGAGATCATCCGAACGCTGCACCGGTCAGACCGAGGCGAGTTGGAGATCACCGACGTCAACAATCGATACCTCGCCGACGGATCTCTCGGATATTCGTTGGTCGAAGGGTGGTGGACCGATGCTGGCACCGTCGAGTCTCTGCACCGAGCGAGTGGTCTGGTCGCCGATAGCGTGGAGAGCGATGTGCTTCGCATGGGCATGAGAGCCGGGTTGGGGAGCTGACCATGCGGTGCCTTGTCACTGGGGGAGCTGGCTTTATCGGCTCGAACCTCGTGCGATACCTCCTTCAGGAAGAGACCGCGACGCATGTCACAACACTCGACCTCCTGACCTATGCCGGACACCTCGAGAACTTAGAGGGCGTCCTCGGAGATGCCCGGCATCGTTTCATCCACGGCGACGTTTGCGACCCTGAAGCCGTGGCCGACGCAGTTCACGATGTCGATGTGATCTTTCACCTGGCCGCCGAATCACATGTAGATCGATCGATCGTCGATGGCCACACCTTCGCCAAGACGAACGTGCTGGGCACGCAGACACTTCTCGCCGCTGCCGAGGAGTGCACCGGGATCCGTTTCGTTCAGATCTCCACCGACGAAGTGTACGGTGAGCTGCCGTGGATCGACCCGTCGGAGCCAGATCGAGGTCCTCGGTTCACAGAGGATACGCCCCTCGCGCCGCGCTCGCCGTATGCTGCCACGAAGGCTGCCGCTGACCACCTGGTGTTGGCGTATCACAACACCTATGGCCTCGACGCTGTAGTGACCCGGGGGTCGAACAACTACGGCCCCTTTCAGCACCCCGAGAAGCTGATCCCGTTGATGATCCATCGAGCTCTCCGAGGAGAGCCCCTCCCCGTGTACGGAGATGGACGGAATATTCGGGACTGGATGCACGTGGAAGATCACTGCCGGGGGTTGGTCGCTGCCGCGGCTCGGGGAGAAGCCGGGCGTGTGTACAACTTTGGTGGAGGGGCGGAGCGCACGAACCTCCACGTCGTTGGCGAGATCCTTCGAGCTACGAGCGCGCCATCATCGTTGATTGAACACGTCACCGACCGACTAGGCCACGACCTTCGCTACGCAGTCGACTTCTCCAGGGCGTCGGAGGAGCTGGGATGGCGCCCTGAGGCCACCTTCGAGGAGGGGCTCCGTGAGACCGTCCGTTGGTACGCAAACCATCGCGGTTGGATCGACGCGGTAACGGGTTGAAAACAAGGGACATCCGTCCCCCGATTCATTATCGTTGTCTCATGGGGGCCGACATCGGTTGACCTCCACCACCGCAGAGGGACGGCATCCGCGCGATGAGCGATAACTCAGGTATCACTGTCGGCGTCATTGGACTCGGTTACGTAGGTCTTCCTTTGGCCGTCGAGGCGGGGAAGGAGGGGTTCCGGGTCATCGGATTCGACGTGAACGACGCTGTCACGACGGGGGTGAATGCCGGGGAATCCCACATTCAGGACGTCCCTTCGGACGAGGTCGCGGAGCTGGTTGAGGCCGACAGGCTCCACGCGACCACGGACATGGCTCGCTTGTCGGAGTGTGACGTCATCTCGATCTGTGTGCCGACTCCTCTCTCGAAGACTCGCGACCCGGACGTTTCGTACATTCTGGCTGCGTCTGAAGCTGTGGCGGGCGGCCTGCGGGATGGACAACTCGTAATCCTGGAGTCGACGACGTATCCGGGGACGACGCGCGAAGTTCTGCTACCGGCCCTCGAGGAGACTGGGCTCAAGGTCGGCGAGGATTTTCATCTCTGCTTTTCGCCCGAGCGAGTGGATCCCGGGAATCCCACCTGGAATACGAAGAATACCCCCAAGGTGGTGGGGGGGATCACGGCGGCGTGCACGGAGGCCGGCTCGGCCTTCTACGAGCGGTTCCTCGAGTCTGTGGTCCCGGTCTCCTCCACGGAGGCAGCCGAGATGACGAAGATCCTCGAGAACACGTTCCGGGCGGTGAACATCGGGCTCGTGAACGAGACGGCGATCATCGCGGAGCGACTCGGCGTCGATGTCTGGGAGGTGATCGATGCCGCCGCGACGAAGCCGTTTGGCTTCATGCGATTCACACCCGGGCCTGGGCTCGGAGGACACTGCATCCCGGTGGATCCCCACTATCTGTCTTGGAAGATGCGCACCCTGAACTACAAGACGCGCTTTATCGAGTTGGCGTCCGAGATCAATTCCGAGATGCCGCGCTTTGTGGTGGACAAGATCCGAGAAGCGCTTAACGGACAGCGAAAGTCAGTAAATGGATCAAGTGTGCTCGTGCTCGGCGTTGCCTACAAGAAGGACATCGAGGACGTACGCGAATCTCCGTCATTGGACGTCGTCCGATTGCTGGCCGACGATGGAGCCTCAGTCTCCTATCACGATCCCTATGTCCCTGAGCTTCACGAGGAAGGTACGCATCTGACGTGCGTCGAACTCACGGATGAGGCCCTCGCAGAGGCCGACGCGGTCGTGATCCTCACAGACCACACCGATTTGGACTACGACCGGATCGTGAAGCACTCGAATGTGTTGATCGATGCGCGGCATGTGGCGCCTCGGCCGGCCGGTACGGCGCCCTTCGGGTGGATCGTGAAGGCGTAGGATTTCGAACGGTCTCCTACGTAGAGGGCCCTGCGGTCGATCTCCGTCGGGTTACCGACTCGAGACGATCACGACGGTCGCGATCGATCCCACGATTGCGACCAAGTTCGTCGTGAAGGCCACGAAGTCAAAGCCTCGGTCGTCCTCTTTCGCCGGAACGGTTATCACGCTACCGGCGTCGGGCTCGGGGAAGCTCGTCCAGAAGAGGAAGCGTGAGCGGGTCCTCGCCAAGCCGTTCGCGAGGCGCACCGACGTACGACCTTTGTCGGCGTCGAAGCGATAGCCGCCCGCGGCGGAGATGTAGTAGTCGACATCTTGGCCTTCTCGGTAGAGGACCGCGACCGACGACGAATTCACAGCCCCGACCACCTGTACAGTGGGGGAATAAACTGGGATGTCGAGCGAATCGCCGGGTTGAAGGATGATGTCCTCCGTGCTCCCGGGACTTGCCATGGCCATCGGAAGGTCGAGATCGATCCGCCCGAGGTCGTCCTGCTTGCGATGGAGCCGAGCTCCTTCAAGATGCCCGTTTTCTAGGACACGCCCCGACCGTGCAATCAGATCAGTCACTCGGTCGGACTTAGTGAGCAGCGTGTATTCGCCCGGCACGGAGACTTGTCCGGTGATCTGCACAGACTGAGGCATCTCGAAGTCTGGCTGCCGAAGAATCATGACCTGATCGTACGGGAGGAGGGTGAACTCCGGAGCACTCCCTGCCGGAGGGAAGGGTACGCCTGGCGGCCCCACGAACCGGCCTTCGGCATCGAGCTGGCCCGCCAGGTAGCTTGAATCCAACGGCACGCGGAGACGGTCCGCGAGCTCACCCAGACCGCGCTCGTCGGGCAGGCGTGACACTTCTGCCTCCCTGAGATCGGCCCCCACGATCGGACCTCGAGCGAGATCCACGAGCTCTCGTAGCGTCATACCCTCCCGCCACGGGTACCGGTCGGGCGCCGCCACCTGTCCCGTGACCGTAACGTAGTAGCCGTCCTCGAGCTCCGGGAGCGTCCCGACCACGATCGAGTCGCCGTCCTGGAGACCAACGGGGGGAATCAGCACTCCCCCCAGATGGTCCCGATCGCTGGCATCCGAACTCGCTCTGAGGGCGATGTCGACCGCCTGACGGTCTCCGAGCCCCGGGCCACGATCTCCGGGGCGGGCGAACCGGTATACGGTGAGTCGGCGCCGGTCTGCATCGGGGGCGAAACCACCGGCGGCGTCCAGCACGTCAATGAGGTCATCGGTCGCCGAGAGGTCGTATTGAGCCGGCTGAACTATGGCCCCGTGTAGCTGCACTCGTCGGTCGCGACGAGGCACGAAGATCACGTCTCCCTCTTGAAGAGGGATATCTCCGTCCGTCTCTCCCTCCAATAGATACGGGTACAGGTCCAGAAACACTTCCGACCCGTCTCTCCGCTGGATCCGCACTGACCTCAGGCTTCCGATCTCCGTGGGCCCGCCAGCGGCGTAGAGAGCGTTCGTTGCGGTGGCCGCGGAGCTAATCTGAAAGGCCCCTGCCTGGACCACCGCGCCCGTGACGTAGACCTGAATCGCTCTCAGCTCTGTGATGGCGATCGTCACCGTCGTGGTGCCGCGTCGGATACCCGAGTAGAAACGAGCCAGTCGATCGGTGAAGACGGTTCTAGCCTCGGCCATCGTCACATTTGCAACCGAGATCCTGCCGACCTGTGGGACCACGACGAACCCTTCCCGGGTTACGACCAGCTCGTGCGAACGCTCGGCCTCTCCGGTGAGGATCAAGGTCAGTCGATCTCCCGGCCCAAGTCGATATTCCTCGGACACCGGGCCGGAGAGGAGAGGCTGAAACAGGGACGACGCACGCGTGAAGACCTCGTGCCCAAAGACCGGGAAGCCGACGGAGTCCGGGTCCTCTCCGAAGCTCATTCCAGCCGCGGAGTCGACGAACTCGAGTCCGTCAGCCCCTTGGGTCACAATGCCGAGCGACTCCAGGCTGGAAAGCATAGTCGGATCGAGCCCCAACTGAGGATCGATAGGGTCTCCCGCTAGAACACCGTCGAGAAGGTCCGCAGGATATCCTTCAGAAACCAAGCGAGCTCGGATCTCCTCTTCACTCATCCCCGAAGCGATGAGCTGCTCGCGTAGGAGGTCCGGGTTCTCCTGAATCAGGCGCAGCGCGTCGGCACTATTCGTCGGGATCTGGCCGGCGGCATCGGGGACGGAGGCCCCAAGTAGTAGCGCGGCCACCACGAAGGCGTACGCCCAGGGCTTTCCGAAAATCCGATTCACCGGGCCGAGTACCTCGAAATACGGGTTGGGAAGGGCGCCACGGGCAAGCCCCGTATCACAGCCCCCTACAATAACTTCGGCCCACAATGTACCATTCGTGCAACCCAGTTACAACGCGAAGGCAGTCGGGCCGGACGACGGTCCGCCCGCTGCGGATTCCCCTCTCCCGTGCCGCAAATGCCGTCTCCGACCATCCTTCATATCGCCGGCGCACGTCCCAACTTCATGAAGGTAGCCCCGATCCTGAGAGAGCTGTCCGCGAGGGGGAAAGTGGAGAGCGTACTCCTGCACTCGGGCCAGCACTACGACGCGGACATGTCCGACTCATTTTTCTCGGACCTGGGCATTCCTGAGCCGGACATCCATCTCGGGGTGGGCTCGGGTAGCCACGCCGAGCAGACGGCAAAGGTGATGGTCGGCGTTGAGGAAGTGCTCACCGAGAGGGACTATGCTTTGGTCTCGGTTGTGGGCGACGTCAACTCGACCGTCGCGGCGACGATGGCCGCGGTGAAGCTCGGGATTCCCGTCGCGCACGTCGAAGCGGGTCTGAGGAGCGGGGACCGACGCATGCCGGAGGAGATCAACCGCATTGTGACGGATCAGCTGTCATCGCTTTGCCTCACACCCAGTCGAGACGCTCATCCGAATCTGCTCCGTGAAGGCATCGGCGACGATCGCATCGAGTTCGTGGGGAATGTGATGATCGACTCTCTCCTCTACCGACTGGATCGTCTCGATCCGGATGCGCACCCGGCACCACAACATGGGAAGGGTGAGTACGTGGTGGTGACCGCGCATCGGCCATCGAATGTGGACGATCCTGAGCAGCTCACGGCGATTGTCAACGCGTTGGTCGAAGTCTCAAAGCGGGCTCCGGTCGTATTCCCGGTGCATCCACGTACGTCGAAGGCCATGGCGGCTGCCGGGTTGGACGCTCCGGGAGTAGAGCTTCTCCCACCGTTGGGCTACGACTCTATGCTGGCGCTTCAAGCTGGAGCGGGCCTAGTGATGACCGATTCGGGGGGAATCCAGGAAGAGACTACGGTTCTGGGCGTGCCCTGCCTGACTCTGAGAGAGAACTCTGAGCGGCCCATCACGATTACCGAGGGGACGAATCGGTTGGTGCCCGACCGCAGCACTGCGTCGATCGTCGCGGCGTTTGAGGCAACATGGGGTAGTGAGGTCCAGGGCGTCAGGCCCGAAGGTTGGGACGGCCTGGCTGCCAGCCGGATCGCAGACGTGTACGAGCGGTTTGTCGGCGTCGCGTAGGGCGTATCCCCCGAGCAGCTGCCCTCCAGGATGTCCGCCCCCTCGACGGCTGCCGTGTCTCGGAGATCTTTGATCGGCCATAGGTGTAACCCAACCCGTTCCCTGCGACCCTCATATCTGCCGCCCGTGCACATCTGGGCGAGCACAACGACATGCTCAAGTCAGCTCTAAAGACCTTCGTCGGATCGCGTCACAAGCGTGAAGCGAAGAAGCTCCGTCCACTCGTCGACGAGATCAATTCGATCTATGAAGGCCTGTCGTCGTTGAGCGACGAGAAGCTGAAGGCGAAGACCGACGAGTTTCGCTCCTACCTCACCGAGCGGACTGCCTCGCTGAAAGCCGACATTGACGATCTCAAGGAAGAGAAGCGGAAGTCGGAGGATGGCTCGGACCGTGAAAGGCTGTCGCTTGAGATCGGGGAACTGGAAGCGAAGCTACTTGCCGAGCTAGAGGAATCGCTCGAGGACATCCTCCCAGAAGCCTTCGCCGTCGTGAAGGACGCATGCCGTCGGCTTGTCGGAACCGAGGTGACCGTTACCGGTCAACCGCTCACCTGGGACATGATCCCGTACGACGTCCAGCTCATCGGTGGGATCTCGCTGCATCGTGGGAAGGTCGCCGAGATGGCTACCGGGGAAGGGAAAACCCTCGTGGCGACGATGCCGCTCTACCTGAACGCGCTGACTGGCCGAGGCGCCCACCTCGTGACCGTCAACTCCTACCTGGCCCAACGTGATGCCGAATGGATGGGTCACGTCTTCAATTGGCTGGGGCTCACCGTTGACGTAATCGACCTGCATGACCCGGGGACACCGGAACGCCGAGCGGCGTATCGGGCGGATATCACGTACGGGACGAATAACGAATTCGGGTTCGACTACTTACGCGACAACATGGTGCACCGGCTTGAGCAGAAGGTGCAGCGCGAGTACGCGTACGCGATCATCGACGAGATCGATTCGATTCTCATCGATGAGGCCCGAACGCCGCTGATCATTTCCGGACCCGTGGGTCGCGATACTTCGACTCCGTTCAAGCAGTTCAATCCGTTGGTCGCGTCGCTCTACAAGAAGCAGATGCGCCTCACGAACGAGTTGGTGAGTGACGCGGAGAAGCACCTCGAAGCCGAAGAGGAGTTCGAGGCGGGCGAGAAGCTCCTGGCGGTGAAGCGGGGCGCTCCTCGCCATCGGAAACTCATGAAGCTCTTCTCGGATGACCCGTCGATTCAGACGTTGGTCAACAAGGTCGAGGCGGACTTCATGCGCGAGAAACGGCTGCATGAGGTCGATGAGATGCTCTTCTTCGCGATGGACGAGAAAGGGCACAATGTCCACCTCTCGGACCGTGGCCTCGACGAGCTGGCGCCGAATGATCCCGATGCCTTCGTAGCACCGGACTTATCCGAAGAGATGGGTCAGGTCGAGAACTCCGAGACCCTCTCGGTCGACGAGAAGCGCGAGCGCATACAGGAGCTGGAAGCCGAGTACTCGGCCAAGAGCCAGAAGATTCACGTGATCCATCAGCTCCTGAAGGCCTACACGCTCTTCCATAAGGACGAGCGGTACATCCTCGGCGAAGACGGCCAGGTCGTCATCGTAGATGAGTTTACAGGACGCCAGATGGCCGGCCGTCGCTGGAGTGACGGTCTCCACCAGGCGGTGGAAGCCAAGGAAGGGGTCGAGATTCGGGGTGAGACGCAGACCCTCGCCACGATCACGATCCAGAATTACTTCAGGATGTACGACAAGCTCGCAGGGATGACGGGGACAGCGGAGACCGAAGAGACCGAGTTCCATCAGATCTACGGACTCGACGTGTTGGTGATCCCGACCAATCGTCCGATCGCTCGCGATGATCGGGAGGATCTGATCTTCCGTACGAAGCGAGAGAAGTACGTTGCGATCATGGATGAGGTCGAGCGGCTCAACCGACTGGAGCTCCCGGTCCTCGTCGGAACCACGAACGTTGACGTGTCCGAGACGCTTTCACGGATGCTCAAGCGCCGTGGCATCAAACACCAGGTGTTGAACGCGAAGCACCACAAGTCCGAATCGGAGGTAGTCCGAGACGCCGGGAGGCCGGGCGCGGTCACGGTGGCGACGAACATGGCCGGCCGTGGGACGGACATCAAACTCGGCGACGGGGTGACTGAAGCTCGTACGGTCGGATGGCTTGGCAGTCGCGGGGTAGATGCCGAGGAGGTCCTCCCAGTCGACCCTGTTCGAGCGGAAAAGCTCAAGCTCAATCAGGACGAGGATATTCTCGAGGACGGTGGTCTTCAGATCATCGGGTCGGAACGACACGACTCGCGTCGGATTGATCGGCAGTTGCGGGGGCGGGCCGGGCGACAGGGTGATCCAGGCGCGTCACAGTTCTTCTTGTCGCTCGAGGACGACCTCATGCGCCTCTTCGGGTCCGAGCGCATCGCCAACGTCATGGACAAGTGGGGCGCGGAGGAGGGCGAGGTCATCACGCACGGCCTCGTCACGAAGTCGATCGAACGGGCGCAGAAAAGGGTCGAAACCAACAACTTCGAGGCGCGCAAACGGCTGCTCGACTACGACGATGTCATGAACCAGCAGCGGGAGGTCATCTACGACCTTCGTCTCTTCGCCCTGGAGGGCGGCGAGGACCTGAAGGGCGAGATCTGGGAGATGATCGAGCAGGCGGCCGGTGAGACGATCGACGAGTATCTGCCGCCAGAGGAGAATCCCGAGAGCTGGGACCTAGCGGGTCTTCGGCGCCGCCTCGTGCTCGACTTCTTCCTCATCGTGCCCCAGCTGCCAGAGGAGAACGACTCGGAGCACGAGATCGAGCGGCATGAGGTAGAGCAGTGGGTCACCAACGGGCTACGCGACTCGTTCCATCACAAGATCGAGACTCTCGGTGATCCTGCGGAACAGATCATGAGCTTCATCATGCTCTCGGTGATCGACGAGAAGTGGAAGGATCATCTCTATGACCTCGACCACTTAAAAGCCTCGATCGGCTTTCGCGGCTGGGGGCAGAAGGATCCGCTCGTCGAGTACAAGAAAGAGGCCTACGAGATGTTCGTGGACCTCATGACGGATCTGAGGAAGACACTATCGAGCTACTTCTTCCGGGCCCAGGTTGGGCCGCCGCCCGAGAGGCAGCAGCGGGCGGCGCAGCGGTTGAGGTATTCCGGGCCGGCGGAGCCGCAGACGGGGGTGCGAGACGAGGCGGTTAGGGAAGCCGGGCGCAGGACTCAAGGCCGCCCGTCGGTCGACGACTTGGGGATGTCGACCCGAGCGGGAGGGGCGAGTCAAACGCCAGGACCCGACCCGAGGCGGCTTGCCACGAATCGGGGTGAAGCTGCTCGAGATCGGGCTCCCGTCACGGCTGAGAGGGAGCCGGGCCGAAACGAGCCCTGCCCGTGTGGTTCGGGGAAGAAATACAAGAAGTGTCACGGGCGGGGGTAGAAGGGGTCAGCACGGATCGCCGCTCTACACGATTCTCATGAAGCCTTCGTTCTCAAGACTCCGAGGGGACGTCGTCCTAGGTACGCTCGATCAGGGAGCGGCTAGTGTACTCGCGTTCGTGTTCCATGTCATCGCGGCTCGAGTGTACGACAACTCGGTGTACGGTTGGCTCGTCCTCGTGTGGGGCGGTGTGGCTCTAGCAGTCCTCGTGTGGCGGGCAGCCATCGGAGTACCGTTCGTGGTAGAGTACAGCGAGGCGAGCGTGTCCCACCGGGTCTTCCTGCTGGACCTGCTACGAGCCTCCACCAGGCCTGCTCAGCTGCTCTTGCTGGCAATCGCTGGTGGACTGGGCGCTTTCGGAGTTGCGTTTGAGCATGCGTTAGCTGTCCCATCTCAGCTCGCCGCCGCGTCGGCGTTTCTGCTGTTCGCGTGTCTCCACCGAGAGACTTGGCGTCACGCCCTTCTGGGCGGCCTCGAGACGGGGAGGCTCGCCGTCTTGGGGGTGGTCGCGAATCTCACTGCGGTCGCCCTCTTCTCGTGGGCGGCGTTATCTCGAGACCTGGCCGCCAGCGTGTCCTTGATGGCGCTGGGTGGAGGTATGCTACTTGGCGTACTCGTTGCGCGTCCCCAAGTCGAGCGCTTACCGCACGTCCGGCTGGACCTGGTCGTGGTAACTCGGTGGTGGCGGTTCGGGCAGCATATCCTCCTTGGAGTACTTAGTACCACGGGTGCGACTCAGCTTATCCTTTGGTGGCTATTGTTTTTTCGAGGTGATGAGCATGTGGCGATCTTCGGAGCGGTGTTCGCGGCGGTTAGTCTGCCTCGTCCGGTGCTGAACGCGATTACGGCGGTTCTGACGCCAAGTCTTGCTAGAATCCGTGGCTCGAAGTGGGAAGGATGGAGGGCGCGCCGTACGATGCTGACGGGCGGCGCTGCAGGCGCCCTGTTCGTTCTTTGTGCCGTTTTATTTGGTCCCTCTCTGATGGCGATTCTGTTCCCCACGATTCCGGCCGCCGAGCGGTCACTCATCGGGGTGCTCGCGCTCGTCGTCGTGTTCGAGGGAGTGAATGCGATTGTCCGAGGTGTGATCCGAGGAGGAGGGCACCCACGAATAGAATCGAGTGCCGCCATCGTTGGCGGAGGCACCGGATTGGCAATCGGACTCGTGACCGTCCCCCTGTTCGGCCTTGGAGGCGCAGCGGTCGCACTATTACTGATGCAGGTCGGCTTCGCAGGTCGAGGGGTGGTAGTGCTCCGGGCCCTGGGGGCCGCAGAGGGCGCGGCCGTTGCATAAAGGACGCGGTGTCGTGGAAAAGGGCCCCGGCGGGCGGGTCAGTCGGAGGCACTCAGATCCCGATGCATACGCTTCTGAGTTGGCCCGCATGCGCGCTGCGATGGAAGTAGGGGCCACGAGCGGCCGCTTTCGTGTTCCCAGGGTGGAGACGGCCTGTGAGCTTGACCGTGTCTTCGAGTTGGAGTGGATCCAGTCCTACCGACCGCTCGGCGAACTTGAGACTAGAGAACTTACCGATCGCTCGCTCCTGACACGGATCGGCGAGGCGCTTGCGACCATTCACGCGAGTACTTGGGATGCCACTCCGACGGATCGTCGCGCTCTGTTTCATGGTGATCCAGACCCGTTCAACGTTGGCGTCGATGGGGAAGGCCAAGTCGTGTTCCTCGATTGGGATCCCGCTCCGGGCATCGAGAAAGGGGTGCTTTCGGAGCAGCAGCTCGACGTGGGGTTGTTGTACTTTTACCTGTCCTGCTTGCTGGTTAGGCGTCGGGTATCTACACAACGTTCGCACGGCTGTCTACTTGCCCTCGAAGAGGGTTATCGTACGGGTCGGTTTCCTAGCCCCCACGCGGTTTCTACGTGGGGATCAGGTGTCGGACAGGTCCTCTCTACCTGGCGCTCGGTGCCGGGAAGTCCAGTTTGGCGCCGGCTCTATCGATGGTATATCCGGCGGGCAGGGTTGGCGCGCATTATGAAAGCTCAGGGAAGCACTACGACGTGACGACCGACTACAGTTCGTCCCATACCGCTCCCGGAAAGGGGTTGGCCTACGACCAGGAGTTCAACGAGAGCCGGTTCTTACGCTACCTGTGGGCGCGTGAGCGAAGGCTTCTTCGGAAGCTTGTACAGAAGGAGGTTGTGGGGCGAGCACCGGAGCCGACCTCCTACTTGGACTTCGCGTGTGGAACGGGCCGGATCCTTGTCGCACTGGAAGATCTCCCGAGTGTGGCGGTGGGAGTGGACATCTCGGACGAGATGCTCTCTCAGGCTCGTTCACGGGTGAACCGTAGTTCTCTCGTGCTCGGGGACGTCCTCAGCAATCCTCAGCTTGTACCTGATCGATACGATATCGCGACTTCGTTCCGCTTCTTTCCGAACGCCGACCCACCCTTGAGGAGACTGGCGGCGGAGTTTCTCGGGAGAACGATCCGGCCTGGTGGCTTACTGATCGTGAATAACCACCAAAACGCAGCTAGCTTGCTATGCGGCCTGGCACGAGTAACGGGCAAACGGTGGCCTTGGACCGAGGCGTACAACCGAGAGATCATCGACCTCCTTCTAGCCGTCGGGTTCCGGTTGGAAGGAAGTAGAGGATTTGGGCAACTCCCGGGCACCGCCCGCCGCTCGTATCTACCGATCCCGGCCCACCGATTCGCCGACTCGTTGGCCTATCGTTTGGGTCTGACTAACCGAGCTCAGAACGTGGTGATGTGGTTCCGTCGGACGTGACGACGCGCTCGTTCTCCCTCCGGGCCGTTTGGTCGTTCATGACTGCCAACTTTGCGTTGGCCTATTTCTTGTGGACGCCCCTGGATGTGCCAGTACGGGCATCGGGTCAGGTTGGCGGCTTCATAGGGATCGCGGTAGCGGCGGCTGCGTTGTTCGCGTTCTCGACCTTCGCCCTGGCGAATCGCGGCGTGGGAAGGGAAGGCCGCCAAATGGGACGGCTTGTCCTTTGGATCCTGCTGGCCATTGGAGTTTCCTTGGCGTACCACGGAGGAGTACTCGGGCCAACGGAGTACACCGGGAACTTCGTTTTCCGCAACGTGATCGTCCTGTCGGCTTTGATCGTGGGACACCGACTCGCCGCGGCCGGTCATCTGAAGCCGCGTGGTGCCAAGATGGTTGGTGTTGGGATCGTCGCCGCTATCGCCGTGATGATGGGTATGGCGTTGGCCAGCGGGGTCGTTGCCAACAACTACGTAACGCAGGGCGTCAATCCGTTGGGTACTGCCTCGGGGGAGGCTGTCCAGGCCTATATCGTCGCGTACGCGGTCCCTCTCCTGTTTCTGATCAAGACGGATTGGGTGCGATCCGCTTTCTTTGGGATTGCGATCGCGGCTGTCGCAATGACGTTCCGTCGAGGAGCCTTGATCGTCGCTCTTGTACCGATCTTAGCCCAGCCCTTTCTCGATTCGTCAAGGACATCGGGCCGGCGATGGCAGTTCGATCTCCTGTTCTTCGCGGTCCTGGGTGCCATTGCCATCCCAGCGCTGGGGTTTGATCGGATCTTCGCTCGCTGGATCGGGCTCCTCCAAGGCGAAGCCTGGGCCCTTTCGGAACGCGACTTGATCTATCCGCTCCTCGTTTTCCAGTGGTTGCCGCTGGATCTCGACTTCCTCATTGGACACGGCATCGGGTCGACGGTGGTTTTCCTCGAAGCTGGGATCGGTCGTCCGATATTCGCACACAACGATTGGCTTGAGCTCATGACCGGTGTCGGGTTGTTCGGGATACTGCCGTTCATTTTCCTGCATTTCGTCTTGGCGAGTGGTGCCTACCGCGCTCTGAAGACAGACCGCTACGTCGGTTTCGTTGCTGTGGCACTCTACCTTCAGTTCGCCCTCTCGAATTGGATTGAGGGGCTACTCTACGCTGCCCAACACGGTGCCATGCTTATGTTCTTCCTCGGTGCCTGCCTCGGGTGGGCGGAGCGCTTGCGGGGCTACTCATGAAGCGTGTCGCGTTCCTGGTGTCTCGGGTGGTCCGGACAGGGCCGAACACCAACATGATGGCGGTCTTGGCGCACCTGCCCCGAAGCGAGGTTCACCCTTGCGTGATCGCGTTGGACGGTGGCTCTGATCCCGGGTTGGTCGAGGTCCTGTCGGGGCTCGGGATCGAACTGACCTGTGTCCCGCCCGGTTCGCTTCGTTCGAGGTTGCGGTGGCTGCGCGACCGCATCCGATCCGAGTCGTTCGACGTGGTGCTCTCGTGTGGTCTCCGTGCGGACCTTTTCAACTCCGTTGCATGCCCTGCCCCTTTGAGAGGGATGATCAAGCAGGAGCCTGCTTTCACTCCATTCGGTGGTCCGATGCGGACGTGCGCGGTGCGGATCGCCCATCTCGCGATTCTAGGCAGGGCCAGGCACGTAGTCAGCGTATCTGACCATGTCCATACCTCTTTGCCTCGCCCACTCCGCGGGAAATCCGTTGTCATCTCCAATGCGGTCGATCTCGAACGGTTTCGCCCTCCTACCCCCCAAGAGCGCAGTACGGCCCGGCGCGCGCTTGGAATCACGGAGACTGCGGAGGTCGTAGTGTTCGCCGGCACTCTGGATAACCGGAAGCGCCCCCATCTCCTGGCCGCGCCGGTGCAGATGCTTGATAGACGGCGCCAGAATGTGCGCCTCGTCATCGCCGGCCAAGGACCATTGGCGGAGCAGCTCGCGCGCGAGGACTCCGTACAGTTAGTCGGTTTCCAGGAGGACGTCCGCAGCGTGTACTGGGCCGCGGACGTGTTCGCGCTGCCATCGACCCATGAGGGGCTTCCACTCGCAGCGATGGAGGCCATGGCGTGTGGGCTTCCGCTGATTCTCTCGAATATTGCCCCCCACACCGAGTTGCTTCGGGGATCGACCGGTGTCGGTGAGGCTGTCGACGTCACAGACGCTGGCCAGGTTGTATCGGCGTTGGAGCGTGTACTGAAGGGCGCCCCGACCCCAGCTCCGCGTCAGCACGCAATCGAAAACTTTGGTGCCGAGACGATGGCGCAGACCTATGCTCGACTCTTCCGAGTGTGGGCAACCGAATCCCCCCAGCTGGTCTAAGCATGGACTACACGACCGCGTCTCCAGCGTTCAAGATTCGCAAGACGTTGCGGTACGTTCAGATGTACGGTCTGCGGCGCACCCTAGTAAAGATTCGCGGGCAGTACCACATGAAGCGTCGCTTCGACTCGATCCCGCCTCCGCGGGGAGGGTTACACGAGCGACAGGTGTTTGGCCTCATCGGATGTGGCAACTATGCGTTCAGCAACATCGCGTATTACCTGAACAGGGCCTGGCCGGGCTCCATCCGGGCGTGCATGGACACCGATCTTCACAGGGCGGTGTCGTTGGCTCAGACCTACAAGGTTCCGAAGCGGTCGGATCGTGCGGAGGACGTGATCGAAGACCCGGACGTGTTACTCGTCTTCATCGCGTCAAACCATGCTTCCCACGCAGAGTACGCGATTCAGGCTCTGCGGGCGGGCAAGGCGGTATACATCGAGAAGCCCCATGCGGTTAGCTGGGATCAGCTGGAGCGCCTCAAGAGCGCGCTCTTAGAGAGCGATCAACCAGTATTCCTCGGGTACAATCGCCCGGGGAGTCGCTTCGGCCGAATCATTGAACGACACTTGGATCGGCAACCCGGCGCCGCGGTCATCAATTGGTTCGTGGCCGGGCATGAGATCGATCCGGACCACTGGTACTTCAGACCCGAGGAGGGCGGTAGAGTGCTCGGCAATCTGTGCCATTGGACCGACTTCACCCTTAGCCTTGTGGGACCAAACGCCTTCCCTATCAAGGTGATCCCGGCTCGGCACGAGCAGAGTGATAGCAACATCGCGGTCACATACGTGTTCGGTGAGGGGTCCATCGGTGCGATCACTTTTTCGGCAAAAGGACACACCTTCGAGGGAGTGATGGAGCGATTGTCTCTTCACAAGGGCGACTGTCTCCTCACCATGGATGACTATCGGACCATGACGGTCCGGGAAGTCGAGCGTAAGCGGAGATACGTCAACGGCTTACGTGACCATGGGCACGCTCGAAACATCCAGTTGGCCGCGCGGACGGTCGTCGACGGACTCCCTTACGACCGGGATGAGGCTATCCAGCGAGTGTGGGACTCGGGACGACTAATGCTCGCGACCAAGGAGGCGCTTGAACGGGATGCCACAGTCGAACTTCCCCGCTGACACCGGCCATTCTCCGGTGTTCAATGCCATGAATCCCTGTTTCTGGGCGAATAGATGCGACAGGTAATCCAAGATCTCTCAGGCGGTGTGACTTCACTCGTGGAGCTACCTCAGCCCAGGGCTCTTCCAGGTCGACTCCTCGTCGCAACGTCTCGTTCTCTTCTGTCCTCAGGGACGGAGCGAATGCTGGTCGAGTTCGGTCGCGGGGGGTGGCTTAGCAAGGCGCGGCAACAACCAGACAAGGTTCGCGACGTGTTGCGGAAGATCCAGACGGACGGCTTGCTGGAGACGTTTCAAGCCGTTCAGAGCAAGCTAGATCAGCCGATCCCGCTTGGATACTGCAACGCGGGCGTTGTGACTGAGGTGGGAGAGGGGGTACGGGGGTTCACGCCTGGTGATCGCGTGGCGTCGAACGGTCCTCACGCAGAGGTCGTTTCGGTTCCGCCCAATCTATGCGCAAGGATCCCCGACACCGTTACCGATGAAGTCGCCTCGTTCACAGTACTGGCCGCGATCGGGCTACAGGGTGTGAGGCTCGCTAAACCCACAATAGGTGAGTGCTTCGTAGTTACGGGACTCGGTCTCGTCGGACTATTGACCGTGCAGCTTCTGCGCGCGCAGGGCTGTCGAGTTCTAGGGATCGACTTCGACGAGTCAAAGCTTGCGTTAGCCAGGGGTATGGGCGCGGAGACGGTCCACGCGGGGGATGAGCATGCGGTGTACGCTGCTGCTAGCGCCTTTTCGAACGGGCGCGGGGTGGACGGCGTGATCCTAGCGGCGGCAACACAGAGCAACACACCCGTCTCTCAAGCCGCACAAATGTGTCGGAAGCGCGGGAGGATTGTTCTGGTGGGGGTCGTTGGGCTGGAGCTAAGTCGATCTGACTTCTTTGAGAAAGAACTCACCTTCCAAGTGTCTTGTTCGTACGGTCCGGGACGATACGACCCAAACTACGAACAGTTGGGGCAGGACTACCCGATCGGCTTTGTGCGGTGGACGGAGCAGCGGAATTTCGAGGCAGTCCTCGACCTGATGGAGTCCGGTGCCCTAGACCCGGCCCCCCTTATTTCCCATCGATTTGCGTTCGGCTCCGCTCCCGCCGCCTACGACCTGTTGGCGTCTGAAGAAGGATCGCTCGGAATCCTTCTCGAGTACGCGCCGGACGACACGATCCCGGAGACTCGGGTCCGAGTGAACCCATCGCCGTCGTCCAATCCGGGAAATCGAAACGCCTCTCCTGCGGTGGCCTTCATCGGCAGCGGCAATTACGCAGGGCGGGTCCTCATTCCTGCGATGAAGGCGGCGGGCGCGAACCTGTACTCCCTGGCGAACCAGGGCGGCGTCACGGGCGCTCACTACGCCGGCCGACACGGCTTTGCGGAAGTCACGACTGACGCGGAGGAGATCATCGGCGACGAAAGAACCTCGGCCGTCGTGATCGCTACCAGGCATGACTCCCACGCTCGTTACGTGATCTCGGCACTACGGGCCGGAAAGCATGTCTTTTGTGAGAAGCCTCTGTGCCTGACGCTGCAGGAGTTGGCGGAGATTCAGGAGGTATATGAGGAGGTCAGTCGAGGCAGTAGCCCACCGGTCGTCATGGTCGGATTTAATCGACGGTTTGCGCCTCTAATCACTCAGGTCCGATCCCTGCTCGGTCCTACGGTGGGCCCTCGCGCGTTCGTGATGACGGTGAATGCTGGAGCGATTCCGAGCGACCATTGGACGCAAGATCGAGCGATCGGTGGGGGGCGGATCATCGGGGAGGGGTGTCACTTCATCGACTTGCTCCGGTTCCTGGCGGACGCTCCGATTCTTAGCTGGAATCGGAGCGCGATGACGTCGCCCACCACGGATACGATGAGCGTTGGGATGGAGTTTGAGAACGGATCAGTCGGAACGCTTCACTATCTCTCCAATGGACATAAGGGCTTCCCGAAAGAAAGGCTCGAGGTTTTTGCAGATGGAAGGGTCGTACAGCTAGACAACTTCCGGAGAGTACGGGGGTTCGGTGTGCGGGTGGCTCGACAATTCGGGGGCCGTCAGGACAAAGGACAGAAGGCCTGTGCAGCAGCCTTTATTGACGCGATCACGGGAAGTGGCGGTCCGCCGATCCCTATCGAAGAATTGTTCGAGGTGACCAGGGTGACGATCGAGGTTGGTTCGTGAACCGTCGCCACTACGGCACCAGGTGCGAGAGAAGGTTGTTACCCGCAAGAGGACTGAGCTAAAAGGTGGGGCCTGTTGGGCGACTCGTGCGAACGCTTCACACGATTCGCTTCCTAAAGCCTACGCAGTTGATCTATCGGATCTTGCGCCGCGTTGTCCACCCGCGCCCCGATCTCCGCCCCGCCCCGGGGGTCCGCGGGCAACTCGGCCCCGTGGCTTTTCCGCACAAGGCCTCTTCGCTCTTAGGTGATGGGTACTTCAGGTTTCTCAATGTCTCGCGGAACGTGTCGCCTGAGGGGTTCGCGGCTCGCAAAGGAGAGCTGCTTTGGGATTACAACTTCCACTACTTCGATGGCCTCAATGGAATCGAACCCGACTCGCCCGAGAAGTGGTCGTTCTTGCGCTCTTGGTGTGAACAGGTCCCCCCCGGGAGTCGGCCGGCATGGGATCCCTACCCCTCGTCCCGTCGAGTCGTCAACTGGATCAAGTGGTCTTTGGCCACGGGTAAGTCGCCTGGGTGGTTCTTGGATAGCCTCGCAGCCCAAGTCCGCTTCCTTTCCAAGCAGCTGGAGTACCACCTTCTCGCGAACCACCTCCTCGCAAACGCGGTAGCCCTCGCCGCCGCGGCGTCCTACTTCGATGGCCCCGAGTCGGAGAAACTTCGACAAATGGCGGAGCCGCTGCTAGTCGAGCAACTCGGGGAGCAGTTTCTAGAGGACGGCGCTCATTTCGAGCTAAGTACGGTATACCATGCTCTTGTGCTGGAAGACCTATTGGACCTCATCCAGATCACGGAAGCAGTCGGGGCCCGGGCGTGGCCGGACGTTCGTCGGCGATCCGAATCGGCCCTCAGGTGGTTGCGCGGCATGACCCGCCCGGACGGAGAAGTTCCGCTACTTAATGATGCCGCATATGGAATCGCCCTGACCACGAAAGAGTTGGAGCGATATGCTGCGCGGCTCGGGATCGGTCTCGGGGCCAGCACGGTGAACGGACTGCGACTCTTCGCACCCTCCGGTTATTTTCGTTATCGCCACGGGCGGCTGCATGTCATCGGCGATGTGGGAGCGCCTGGTCCCACCTATCAGCCGGGCCACGCCCATTGCGACATGCTGAGCTTCGTCCTCTCGTGGAATGGTCGCCCCGTCATCGTCGACACTGGCACGTCAACGTACCTTGTCAGCGAACGGCGGAGCTACGAGCGGAGCACGGAAGCCCACAACACGGTCCAGCTCGGTGACGAACAGCAGAGTGAGATCTGGGCGGCGTTTAGGATGGCCCGTCGTGCACAGATTGTTGAGGTGGAGCAGAGAACCGATTCCATTTTTGCTAAGGCGAAGGTATTTCCCCCACGCTGGGCTCTACACGCCCGAGAATGGCGGTTCAGTGATGAGAGCGTGACCATTGTCGACCACGTGGAGCGACGTTCGACTCGAGGCTCCGCGAAAGCTCGCTTTCATCTTCACCCTGACGTCGTTGTGGAGGGAGGAGCGGATCGATGGATCGTCGGTCCGCTTCGGTTCGACTTTCGGGGAGCGGATACGGTCACGCTGGAGCAGTATGACTACGCACCTGAGTTCAACCGCCGGCACCAGGCCGCGTGCCTCACGGTCTCGTTTGACAACTCGTTGACGACCAGAATCACGTGAAGGTTCTGTTCCTAACGGACAATTTTCCGCCGGAGGTGAACGCACCAGCTGTGCGGACTCACTTTCACTGTCGCGAATGGGTAAACGCAGGCTGTGAGGTGACGGTGGTCACCTGTGTGCCGAATTTTCCCGCCGGCGTCCCGTTTGAAGGGTACAGGAATCGAATGTGGCAGGAGGAGTCCGTGGACGGGATACGGGTGATCCGCGTGTGGACCTTCATGGCCCCAAACCGAGGGTTCGCGCTCCGTATCCTAGACTACCTGTCGTACGCAGCAGGTGCATTCTTGGCTGGATTACGGCAGGATTTCGACGTGATCGTGGCTACCTCGCCGCAGTTCTTCACGGCCTGCTCGGGGGCCGCCCTCAGTTTGGCCAAGCGCAAACCTTGGGTGTTCGAGCTCCGCGACTTTTGGCCGGAGAGCATCGTGAGTACAGGCGCGATGAAGTCAGGTTTCCTGGTTCGTCTCCTCGAGCGAATGGAGATGCGTCTCTATCGGTCTGCTGCCCTCGTGGTACCGGTAACGCATTCCTTTAAGCGGCAGCTGATTGACCGAGGTATTTCTGACGGGAAGATCCGTGTGATCACCAACGGCGTGAACCGGGCTGAATGGGAGAAGCGGAAAGTTAGGGAGCCGAGCGCCTCGGCTCCTCGATTCACGGTCGGGTATCTCGGTACTCATGGGATGGCCCACGGATTGGATACTCTGCTGCAGGCTGCTGAGCACTTGACTGATCATCCGGTCGACTTCGTGTTAGTCGGTGACGGAGCGGAAAGGCAGCGTTTGATCGAGGAAGCGAAACGGCTGGCAATTCCGAACGTGACATTCGGTGAGCCTGTTTCTCGGGACCGGGTGCCGTCCGTACTCAGGAGCTTCGATGCTGCGGTCATTCCCCTTCGAGATTCACCGACATTCTCATCGGTGTTACCCTCGAAGATATTCGAGGCCGCAGCGGCCGGGGTGCCGATCTTGCTTGGCGTGCGTGGGGAGGCGGAGGCGTTGGTGACTAGGTATAATGCCGGTTTGTGCTTCCCACCTGAAGATACGGTGGGCCTGGCGGATTCAATCTGTCGACTCCTGAATGAGCCCCTGCTCTGCGCCGAGCTATCAGCCGGGGGCAGTCGATTGGCCGAAGACTTTGATCGCGTCACGCTGGCTAGACGGATGCTAAACGAGTTGCGCTCGGTGGTTGATCGCGAGTGAAAGAGTTGGACGGAACGTAGATGTCGAGGGGTGGTAGCCCTGTGATAAGCCGTAGGAATCGAATGCCGGGTCAAAGCTTGAATGAGAGGCACGCATTACCTGCTCACCATGGGTGTCGGGCCTTCGTGGGCTGGCGTTTGGCGGCCCTAGCGCGACTGCTCTCCGTGATCTCGGGTCGGTGATGAGACGGTGACGGCCGACACCACTACCATCCGCGGCCTTCCGCGCCCCCTTGCGCGAGCGCTCGAAGGATACGCTGACCGCATTCACCTCGATGCAATCCACAGGGCGTTCGAGTTGGCTGTGCGCTCCCATGCTGGCCAGACTCGCGCGTCGGGGGAGAAGTACGTTTCTCACACAATTGAGGTGGCCACGATACTGGCTCAGTTGCGCCTGGACACCGACACTGTGGTAGCCGGCCTGATCCATGATACCATAGAGGACACGCCGATTACACTTCGGGACGTCGAAGCGCAATTCGGTCCTCAGGTAGCCGCGATTGTGGACGGCGTCACCAAGCTAGGGCGGGTGCAGTTCAGGTCCGCGACGGAACAACAGGTAGAGAACTACCGCAAGATGCTGCTCTCGATGGCCAGCGATGCTCGGGTGATCCTAGTGAAGTTGGCGGATCGACTCCACAACATGCGGACACTCGAGTACCTGCCGGAGCTCAAGAGACAACGAATAGCGTTGGAGACTCGCGAAATCTACGCCCCTCTTGCACATCGCCTTGGGATGGCGGCAATCCGGTGGGAACTGGAGGATCTTGCCTTCAAGTTCCTAGAGCCTGCGGAGTACGACCAACTCGTAAAGAAGATCCGGCAGCGACGTCGCGTGCGGGAGCGACAGATCCTTGAAATGCAGCGGCCGCTTGAGGAGGCTCTCGAAGAGGCTGGAATCCCGGCCGAGGTCCGGGGGCGCCCCAAACACCTCTGGTCCATCCATCGCAAGATCGTCACTCAGGGACGACCTTTCGAGGAGATCTACGACCTCATGGCTATGAGGGTGCTCACCGAATCGCTGCAGGATTGCTACGCGGCGCTAGGGGTCATCCACAGCCGGTGGACTCCGATCCCTGAGCGGTTCCATGACTACTTAGCGACCCCGAAGTCCAACATGTATCGCTCTCTTCATACCACGGTTTTCGGTCCGGGTGGCCGGCGATACGAGATCCAGATCCGTACTGAGGAGATGCATCGCACCGCGGAGTATGGGATCGCCGCCCATTGGCGGTACAAACAGGATGGTCGAGCCGTCGGTGACGAGGCAGATGAGGCGCTGACATGGTTCCGGCAAGTATTAGAGTGGCAGCAGGATACGGCTGAGCCGGAGGAGTTCATGGAGTTCCTTCGTATGGACCTGTTCCGGGGGGAGATCTTTGTCTTCACGCCGGAGGGGGACGTGAAGGCGCTACCGATTGGCTCGACACCAATTGACTTCGCGTATTCGGTCCACACGGAGGTCGGCCACCATTGCGCTGGGGCCAAGGTAAACGGCCGCATCGCTCCGCTTTCTCGTGAGTTGAAGAACGGTGACGCCGTCGAGATTCTTACGAACGCTAAGCAGCGACCGAGCCGTGACTGGCTCGCGTTTGTACGGACTTCTAGGGCGCGGCAGAGCATTAGGCATTGGATTCGCAAGGAGGAGTTCGGCTCGGCCTACAAGCTCGGGAAGGAGCTCCTAGACAAGGAGTTGAAGAAGGCCCGTAAGACCCTCCCTGCGGATACTGCTCAGCTCGGAGAGGGTGCGAGGTCCCTTGGGTATCCCGACTGGGATGGGGTCGTCGCGGCTCTCGGCCGGGGAGACGTTGGTCCGACCGCGGTGATCCAGTGCTTCCATGCGGAGCACGATCCGGTTGAGGTGGCGGCCCGACAACCGTCGGCGCTTTCCAAATTGGCAGCCCGCCTACGGATCTCCGGACGAGGTGTCCGCATTCAGGGCATGGACAATCTGATGGTCCGGTACTCGCGATGCTGTCAGCCGGTACCAGGCGACGCCGTCATCGGGTATGTGACACGGGGCAGGGGGGTATCCATCCACCGAAAGGATTGCCCGAATGTGCTAGCGTTATCGCGCGATCCTGAGCGCCGTATTGAAATCGAGTGGGCGGCCGAAAAAGGAGATCGTTTCTTCGTCAAACTCTTCATGCGTGGGACGGATCGACGGGGCCTCCTATCCGACGTCGCGAAGGCCATCACGGACACGGGGACGGATATTTCCCATGCGGACATGCGCACAACCGAAGGCGGGATGCATGGGGAGTTTGTCGTAGAGGTTCGGGACCTGGGACACCTCGAGAAGGTCCGGCGGAGCATTGGTCGGGTGAAGGGGGTGCTCGATGTAGAGCGTAGAGAGCATTTCGACGAGGACGACCTAGGTTGGGCCTAGCGTCACAAGTAGTTGTCCTCACTCGTACTTAGGTGCACCTTACTCTGTAAGCCCTCTCGCTCCGTCCGCTCTTTACCGAAGGCGCCCCTGCCTTGGCATTCGATACACTCCCGCTCCTGCTGACCGGGGCGTTCCTGACATCCCTGTGCCTATCGTTAGCTGGTACATACCTCGTCCGCGGGTGGGCTACCCGACGCGGGTATGTGGATCATCCCGACGACGCCCGACGAATCCATAGTCATCCTACCCCGAATGTGGGTGGCATCGCCATCGCCTTTGCGACGTTGGCTTCGTTCGGGCTCTGGGGCTGGGGGGTTGATCCCGGCTTCTTCGCGCGACAGGAAATCATCGCCATGCTCGTCGGCGGAGCAATGATATTCGTTGTTGGTTTCTGGGATGACACGCACCCGATGCGGGCAACGACGAAGTTTGCCCTTCAGGTCGGAGTGGCTGTTATCGCCTTCCTGTTTGGCGTTCGGATCCTTGGCGTAAGCTTTGGAGGTGTGTTCACCAGCCAGTTGACCGCGGTTGCGTCCTTCGTCGTGACCGTGGGGTGGGTGGTAGGCACGACAAATGCGTTCAACCTGATCGACGGTAGCGACGGCGTCGCAGGTGGAGCTGCGCTCTTCGCCTCCCTGTCGATGGGGATCATCTTCGCACTCTACGCGGATCCTCTCGGGGCTCTGATGGCTACGATCCTAGTCGGAGCGTGTCTCGGATTCCTCTTCTTCAACTTCCCGCCCGCCAGCGTTTTCATGGGAGATTGTGGAGCTCTTTTCCTAGGCTTCACGCTGGCGACCCTCGGGGTAATCACGACTCAAAAATCGTCCACCCTGATCGCAGTCACGATTCCCGTGATCGCCTTCGGAATACCGCTGCTCGATACCGTCATCGCGATTGTGCGGCGCTACCTCCGCGGGGAACCGATCTTCAAGCCGGATCGCGGCCATATTCATCATCGACTGCGGGATCTCGGGATGTCGCCGCGCCGTGTGGCAGTGTTCTTCTATATCGCCTGTGCCGGCTGTGCCTCGCTATCCATGGTATTGGCGGCGCCTGGCCGATCGACTGTGCTACCGGTATTCGTCGTCGCCGGAGCTGTCCTTGTTCTCGGCGTGCAAAGGTTGAATGTGCCGGAGTTAACCGAGCTTTCGCGAGTGTTAGGACGCGGCCTACAACAGAGGTCCGTGATCTCACACAACGTCCGCATCCACGGGCTAGCGGCGGCGCTTAGGGACACCAGATCTGCTGCGGGCCTTGTTGATGAACTGGTACGGTGGCTCGGCGAGAGCGAGTTCAGTGCGCTTGAACTCGAGGTGGACCTGGATTTGGTAAGGTTGCTCGCCGACGATCCTCGGGTGAGCACAGTGGAATCTAGGCGTCGGGTTCGAGTGGACTTTGAGCGGGCTCTCCGTCCGGAGCAGGAGTACGAGCTGCGTGTACCCGTCCAATCGCCAGGAGGGAGGCGAGCCAGCCTCTCCCTCTTCCGGAGGACTTCAGGGCCCAAGCTATTCACGGATGTTAGGCTAGTCGCCACCCTCGTGGCTCCGGCTGTCGCCGCGGTCGTCGATCGGATGGCTGAGCGGCCCGTAAGTGAGGCACGAGCAAGGAGCTAAGGCCAATTCGGCTAGGCATCACCTTAGAGTCGACCCGGTTCGCCATCCGAGTCTTCACTGTGATTCTGGGACTAGCGGCGGTCGCGCGGAATTCTGATGCGACGGCTCAAAGCCTCTCCGTTCTCGGTCCGCTAGATCGTTACTTGCGGGTGGTTGAGATCACCCGTGAGGGTAGCGGGTCGTCTTGGACTGTCCGCCCTATCTCCTCGCAGGTCGCGTTTGCCGGGGTGCCCGGGGAGGGGCACCCTTGGGCTAGTCGGTTTAGAAAACCGCCGCATGGAGAGCAACCCTCCATACGGGCGTCCCTCGACGAGGTTCGCCTTGACGCGTTTCTGAATTCGCGTCACCCACGGGGTCAGCACGACGGGGCCGTGTGGCAGGGCAAAGGGCTCACTTCAGCGATGGGAGCGTCGGGGCAACTTGCTTGGAACAACTTTTCGATCACGGTCGACCCCACGGTAATCTTTACCCAGAACAAGGCTTTCGAGCTGGCGGCCTCACCGGACGCCGCTTCACCGTTTGCCTATCCATGGCGCCGTATCGACCTCCCACAGCGCTTCGGGACGGAGAGCTTTTGGAAACTCGAGCCCGGACAGACGCAACTTGCTTTTGACTGGAGGAAGGGTCGCATCTCGGTTGGGACGGAGAACGTCACCTGGGGGCCGGCGCTACGGAACCCAATCGTGCTCGGCGCTTCGGCTCCCGGTTTCCACCACGCCTCGGTCGGAACGAACCGTCCGTTGGATGTGGGTATCGGAACGCTGGAAGGACAGTGGCTTTGGGGACGACTCCAGCAGTCTGACTACTTTGATCCCGACCTCCGGGACACTGGTAGGTTTTTTACAGGACTCGTCTTGTCCTACAGTCCCGACTTCCTACCTGGACTGACGGTGGGAGGGACGCGCGCTTTCCAGCTGCTCGTCCCTTCGAGCGGGCTTCCGGCGAGTGAGTTGTTATTGGCCTTCCAGGGTTTGGTAAAGGCTGGACAGGTCTCGGAAGAGCGCCCGGATGGGTCGGATGACCGCGACCAACTACTCTCGGTGTTCTCCCGGTGGGTGCTCCCAAAGAGTGGCTTCGAGGCGTGGATCGAGTGGGCCCGGAATGACCATGCGTGGGACCTTACTGATCTGTTACTCGAGCCCGAGCATTCGTCGGGGTATACGATAGGCTTCCAAAAGGCCACCTCGGTGAGCCGATCCGAGATCTATGTACTCATGGCGGAAGCGACGCGCTTAGAGGCCGCCCCTACCTTCCAGGTGCGTCCTCGCCCGACATTCTACGAGCACGGGGTGGTCACGCAGGGATACACACATCGAGGACAGCTCCTGGGTGCAGCGGTGGGTCCGGGCGGGAACGCTCAGTTCATAGCGTTCGATATGTACGCGTTGTGGGGTTCAGCGGGACTTTTCTTTCAGCGGCAGGTGCACGACAACGACGCCTATTGGGTCTGGGCCGAGCAGTCCGGAGAGACGTTTGACAAACACGACGTATCGTTTGACTTCGGCGGCCGCGCGGCGGTGTTCGTGGACGAGTTCGAAGTCTCGGGGTCGCTCGCCTTCACCCGGGAGCTAAACCGTTACTTCTCCGGCCCAAAGGTGAACAACCTGAACATCCACATAGGGGCTCGCTGGCGACCCGGCCTGTCGGAATAATCGACCACGCATGTCCCCCTTCCAGCTCGTATCCCCCCACACCCCGGCCGGTGACCAACCCGGTGCCATAGCCGAGCTGACAGCTGGCCTGCGCCGCGGGGACAAACACCAGGTCCTCCTAGGTGCCACGGGCACCGGTAAGACCTTCGCAGTGGCCCACATGATCGCGAACTACGGCCGCCCCACTCTGGTCATGTCGCACAACAAGACGTTGGCGGCCCAGTTGTATGGGGAGCTCAAGGCGCTCTTCCCGCACAACGCCGTCGAGTACTTCATCTCGTACTACGACTACTACCAGCCAGAGGCCTACGTCGCCGCGACGGATACGTATATCGAGAAGGACGCATCGATCAACGAGGACATCGAGAGGCTGCGGCTACGCGCGACTTCGTCCTTGATGGAGCGAGAGGACGTGATTGTTGTGGCGTCGGTGTCGAGCATCTTCGGCTTGGGGAACCCGATTGACTATCGCGGCCTGATGCTTCACGTCGACGTCGGCGGAGAGCATCCCCGACGGGAGATCCTCAAGGGGCTGGTCAACATCCAATACAAGCGAAACGACTACCTCTTCGAGCGAGGGACGTTTCGGGTCCGCGGGGATACGGTGGAGATCTTCCCCGCATACGATGAGCAAGCAGTCCGAGTCGAGCTGTGGGGCGATGAGGTGGAGCGGATCAGCCGATTCGATCCGCTCACGGGTGAGGTGATCGCGACGCTGGACCGTACGGCGATCTATCCGGCGAGTCACTACGTGACCCGCCGCTCGACGATCAACGCGATGGTTCCCGCGATCCGAGAGGAACTCTCCCAACAACTTGCAGAGTTCCGAGCGAACGAACGGTTGCTGGAAGCTCAGCGGCTGGAGCAGCGCACGAACTTCGATATCGAGATGATGCTCGAGATCGGCACCTGTCCCGGCATCGAGAACTACTCGCTCTACACGAGTGGCCGCCGATCTGGAGAACGCCCCGCGTGCCTGATCGACTACTTCCCTGCCGACTTCCTCACTGTCGTCGACGAATCACATGCCTCCATCCCACAGATCAACGGGATGTACAAGGGTGACCGCTCTCGAAAGCTGACCCTGATCGAGCATGGCTTCCGCCTCCCGTCGGCCCTCGACAACCGTCCGCTCAAGTTCGAGGAGTGGGTCGGGGTCATTCCCCAGGCTGTCTTCGTTTCTGCAACCCCGGGGGATTGGGAGTTAGAGCAAACAGGGGGCGTGGTCGTCGAGCAGATCATTCGGCCGACCGGGCTCATCGATCCCGAGATCTCGGTGCGACCCGTGAAAGGCCAGGTGGACGACCTGTTGGCCGAGATCCGCGAACGCGAGCGGCGGGGCGAGCGGGTACTGGTAACTACCCTGACCAAGCGGATGGCAGAGGACTTATCCGAGTACCTCCAGTCCGTTGGCGTGCGTGTCCGTTACATGCACTCGGAGGTCGACACCATTGAGCGGATGGCGATCCTCCGTTCGTTACGGCTTGGGAAGATCGACGTCCTGGTCGGGATCAATCTTCTGCGCGAAGGGCTCGATCTTCCGGAGGTCTCGCTCGTAGCGATTCTGGACGCGGACAAGGAAGGCTTCCTACGCAACGCCCGCTCCCTAATTCAGACGGTGGGGCGCGCAGCGCGAAACTCCGAGGGTCGGGCGATTATGTACGCGGATCGTGTCACGGCTTCGATGAAGCAGTGTTTGGACGAGACCAACCGCCGCCGTCGCCTCCAGCTTGAGCACAATAAAGAGCATGGAATCACCCCCGAGACCATCCGGAAGAGTGTCGAGGAGATTGAGTTCGCGACCCGCGTGGCAGACGCCCGCCTCACGCAATCTGTCGTGGCAGAGTCCGGTGAATCATACGCCGACGAGGTGAACCGAGAGGAGTACGTGAAGATTCTCGAGAAGGAGATGGCTGAGGCGGCCGAGGCTCTAGATTTCGAGAAGGCCGCCCTGATCCGCGACCAGTTATTCGAGCTGAGGGCGGCCAGGTAGGAAAACACTCCCGTCCGGCTTCCCATTGCAACATCTTTCCTGTGGTCGGTGGATGTCATCGTCCCTTCCCCCAGATGTCAGGAATCGCAGTTATGAAGGTCGGTGTTATTGGATCAGGGTACGTGGGGCTCGTCGCAGGTGCCTGTCTCGCCGAGACCGGTAATGACGTGGTCTGCGCGGATATCGATGAAGAGAAGATCGCGGGTCTCAAGGTGGGGAAGCTGCCGATCTACGAACCCGGTCTCGACACGTTAGTCGACCGGAATCAGGCGGCGGGCCGCTTGAATTTCACGACGGACGTCGCCGCGGCGGTGAGGGCCTCTGACGTGATCTTCATCGCCGTCGGGACACCCCCGGGTGAAGACGGGTCGGCGGACCTCCAGTACGTGTTGAACGTGGCGCACGGCATTGGCCGTTCGATGCAGGGCGAGAAGATCGTAATCACGAAGAGTACGGTCCCGGTCGGCACGGCGAGGTTGGTCCGCACCGCGATCGAAGCCGAGACGGATTTTCCGGTGCACGTGTGCTCCAATCCTGAGTTTCTCAAGGAGGGCGCCGCTGTCGATGACTTCATGAAGCCCGATCGGGTTGTTATTGGCGTCGATTCGGACCATGCGGCGGAAGTCCTGAGGGAGCTCTACTCTCCCTTCGTTCGGACTGGGCACGCGATCATGGTCATGGACGTCGCCGCCGCCGAGATCACGAAGTATGCGGCCAACGCGATGCTGGCGACCCGGATCAGCTTCATGAACATGATCGCAAGGCTCTGTGAGGAGACGGGCGCCGACGTCAACGCGGTCCGAAAGGGGGTGGGCTCGGATTCGCGGATCGGTCCGAGCTTCCTCTTTCCCGGCGTGGGGTATGGCGGTTCTTGTTTCCCCAAGGATGTGAAGGCGCTGGCTCGTACTCTGAAAGAGTTCAACGTGGACGCCGGGATCCTGGACGCGGTGGAATCGGTCAACGAGGGGCAGAAGCGGATACTCTTGAACCACCTTGTGGCGAGACTCGGGGAAGATCTTTCCGGAAAGAACATCGCGGTGTGGGGCTTAGCGTTTAAGCCGAACACCGATGACATGCGAGAGGCGCCGAGTCTCGTAACCATCGAGGGCCTCCTGGCTCGAGGCGCCACAGTGTCCGTTCATGATCCGGTTGCCATGGAGGAAGCACACCGCGATTTGGGCGATCGTGTGCATTATGCCGAAACCAATTACCAGACGCTGAACGGGGCTCACGCGCTGGTGATTCATACCGAGTGGCTTCCTTACCGCAGCCCCGATTTTGTGCGCATCAGGGAGGCGATGGAGCGCCCATTGATCTTGGACGGGCGGAATCTCTATCGGCCTGAGGACATGCGGCGACACGGCTTCGAATACGTGTCCATAGGACGCCAGCCGATCGCCCCGGAGTCGCAATGAAGGTCCTGATCACTGGGGCAGCCGGTTTCCTCGGCTCCCATCTAGCCGAGCGGTTCCTCACGGAGGGTCATTCGGTCGTCGGGGTGGACAACTTCATTACGGGTTCGGAAGCGAACGCCGAACACCTGCGAAGCTCCTACCCAGGGTTTTCGCTCGTCGAGCACGACATCTCGAAGCCTCTGTTTCTGGAGGGAGATCTTGACGGGGTTCTCCACTTCGCTTCTCCGGCTAGCCCTGTGGACTACCTCGAGCTTCCGATCCAAACCCTTAAGGTGGGTAGTTTGGGGACCCACAATGCTCTGGGGATCGCGAAAGCCAAAGGCGCCCGCTTCCTACTTGCCTCGACTTCCGAGGTGTACGGGGACCCTCAGGTACATCCCCAACCGGAAACGTATTGGGGCCACGTGAACCCGGTTGGCCCACGTGGTGTCTATGACGAGGCGAAGCGGTTCGCTGAAGCAATGACCATGGCGTATCAGACTCACCACGGCGTGGACACGCGCATCGTCCGCATCTTCAACACGTACGGTCCGCGTATGAGACCGGGTGACGGTCGGGTCGTTTCGAACTTTATTGTGCAGGCCCTGCGAGGCGACCCGCTGACGCTCTACGGCGACGGCTCACAGACGCGGTCGTTTTGTTACGTCTCGGACGAGGTCGACGGGATATTCCGACTCTTCAAATCCGATCGTGTCTTTCCGGTCAACATCGGAAACCCGAACGAGTTCACCATCCGTGAACTCGCTGAAGTGGTGCTTGAGGAAACCGGCAGCGCGTCGGCCGTCACGAATCTCCCGCTGCCGAAGGACGATCCGAAGGTTCGCCAACCAGATATCTCTGTTGCGCGTGACGTGTTAGGATGGGAGCCGACCGTGGATCTGCGAGCGGGTATCCGTCAGACTTTGCCGTACTTCCGGAGTCAATTGGCGCGCAAAGACGCGACCGCACGGACCCTTTAGGCCTGGCTGGCTCGGCCTTTTCCCCTGCCATGATCGGAATGACCCAGCGTCGAGACTCACACCTTCGTCATCTGGAATCCGAGTCCATCTTCCTAATGCGGGAAGTCGCCGCGCAATTCGAGAGGCCGGTATTGCTGTTTTCCGGCGGGAAGGATTCGATCCTGATGGTGCACCTTGCCCGGAAGGCCTTTTGGCCGGCACGGATCCCGTTCACCCTCGTTCATATCGATACCGGACACAATTTCCCGGAGACAATCGAGTTTCGGGACCGTCTTGTGGCAGACGTGGAGGCGACGCTCCATGTGGGATCTGTGCAAGCCTCGATCGACTCAGGTCGCGTCAAAGAGGAAGAGGGACCGAACCCCAGCCGCAACGGACTTCAAACGGTGACGCTCTTGGACACCCTGGCGGAGCTCAAGGCCGATGTGGCGCTTGGTGGCGGCCGGAGGGATGAAGAGAAAGCCCGCGCGAAGGAGCGGTTCCTGTCACACCGTGACCGATTCGGGCAGTGGGACCCCAAGAATCAACGCGCTGAGCTGTGGAATCTGTTCAACGGCCGTCGGAATCCCGGGGAGCACTTTCGAGCGTTCCCTCTCTCGAATTGGACCGAGATGGACGTTTGGCAGTACATCGCCGAGGAAGAGGTTCCGATGCCGAGCCTCTACTTCGCACATCGTAGGAACGTGGTGGAGCGCGACGGAGTCCTCCTCGCTGAGTCCAAATTCAACCATCTGATGGATGGAGAGAGGTGGGAGGAGCGCACGATCCGGTTCCGGACGATTGGCGACGCCACCTGTACGGGAGCCACGGAGTCCACCGCCACTTCACTCGACGAGATCATCGCGGAGGTGGCCGCCGCGCGGGAAACCGAGCGGGGCGGGCGGTCAGACGACAAGAGGTCTGAAGCTGCGATGGAAGACCGAAAGAAGCAGGGGTACTTCTAATGGACCTTCTTCGCTTCTCTACCGCCGGATCGGTGGACGACGGAAAGTCGACGCTTATTGGACGACTCCTGTACGACACGAAGTCGATCTTCGAAGATCAGCTTGAGGCCGTGGAGGATGCGTCCAACCGGAGGGGTGAAGGGTATGTCAACCTCGCCCTGCTCACAGACGGACTTCGCGCGGAACGCGAGCAGAACATCACGATCGATGTAGCCTACCGGTATTTCGCCACACCCCGTCGGAAATTCATCATCGCAGACACGCCGGGCCATATTCAGTACACCCGGAACATGGTAACCGGCGCGTCGACCGCCGAGTTAGCCATCATCCTGATCGACGCACGGAACGGAGTGCTCACTCAGTCCAAGCGTCACGGCTTCATCTCGGCGTTGCTGGGAATCCCACACATTCTCGTCGCCATCAACAAGATGGACCTGGTCGATTGGTCTGAGGAGGCGTATCGGGCGGTTGAAGACGAGTTTTCGGCCTTCGCCTCCAAGTTGGGCGTCGACGACTTGTCGTTCATCCCCATCTCAGCGCTGCTGGGAGACAACGTTGTAGACCCGAGCGGGAACATGCCGTGGTACCACGGATCGACTCTGCTCCACCACCTTGAGCACGTGAATGTGGGCGCTCACCAGAACTTGGTGGATTTCCGGTTTCCGGTTCAGTACGTGATCCGTCCTGACCAAGATTACCGTGGTTACGCGGGACGTGTCGCGTCCGGCGCGGTGCGCCCGGGTGAAGAGATCCTCGTCTTACCTTCCCGCCAGACCACCACGGTAGCTTCGATCGACACGTTCGACGGATCGCTTGACGAGGCGGTGGCCGGGGCGTCGGTCGCGCTCACGACGACCGACGAGCTCGACATCAGCCGTGGCGACATGATTGTCCGCCCGATGAATCTGCCACTGGCGGACTCGGAAATCGACGCGACGATCTGCTGGACTTCTGAAGAGCCCATGAAGACGGGCACGCAGTATTGGCTGCGTCACACGACCCGCGAGACGAAAGCGTTCGTAAATCAGATTCTCTACCGGATCGATGTCGACACGCTGCACCGCGACGAGTCGAAAGCGCTTGAGCTGAACGACATCGGTCGTGTCAGGCTGACTACGGCGACACCGATCTTCTTCGACCGGTATCAGATGAACCGCGAGACCGGGTCGTTTATCCTGATCGACCCGCACTCGAACAGCACCGTCGCGGCCGGCATGATCCGAGGCCCCGTGACCACTGTCGAGGACCTTCCTGCTGAGTCGTCCGAGGAGCTTCGACCGGTTTCTCCCGATGTGGTGTGGGAGAGTTGGAATATCGACCTTCCGGAGCGCGAGAGTCGGACGGGACATCGGGCAGCGGTGATCTGGTTCACGGGCCTCTCTGGCTCCGGGAAGAGTTCGATCGCCCGCGCTCTCGAGCGTAGGCTCTTCGACAACGGATCTCAGACGATGCTCCTCGATGGAGACCAGGTGCGCCATGGGTTGAATGGTGATCTGGGTTTCGCACCTGAGGATCGTACCGAGAATATTCGACGAATTGGCGAACTCGCGTCTCTCTTCTTCCGACAGGGATCGATGGTGTTGTGCACCTTTGTCTCGCCCTTTCGAGCGGATCGGGAACGGGCGCGAGGCTTGGTACCCGACGGTCGATTTGTAGAGATCTTCGTCGACACACCGCTCGAAGAGTGTGAGCGCCGCGATGTGAAGGGGTTGTACGCCCGTGCCCGCCGCGGGGAGATCGCACACATGACCGGGATCTCGTCCCCCTACGAGGCACCGGAGGATCCTGAGATACGTGTGGAGACGGTCGGGCGGGACATCGACGACGTGGTCGCCGAGCTCCTGGTGCGACTTCGAGACCTCGAGGTCATTCGGTAAGGCTCAGTCGACCGGCCAATACCCTTTACCCACGGACTCTGTTGCCCCAACCTTCCGGCATGCGTCCAGACCACAAGCACGCCCGCCAGATCGTAGCCCGAGGCATTAGCGCCTGGGAGCGCGACGATTTCGAGTCGGCCCTCAGTACCTTCCGCGAAGTGCTGGAGAACTTTCCGCAGTTTGCGGACGTGCAGAACAAGGCAGGGCTCTGTTTGGCGATGCTCGGTCGCCTGGAAGAAGCGCTCACGCACTTCGACAACGCGCTGGAGGAGAATCCGGCGTACGCCGAGGCCCATCTCAACCGCGGGATCATACTCAACGACCTGGGACGCCATGAAGAAGCGCAAGAGGCATTCGGGTTAGCGGGCGAGCTCGACCATCGCGATTCTCCGGTCTTCCCGTCCGAGGTAGGCAACCGCATTGCCGTGACGCACGCCCAATTAGGCGACCTGTACCTCGTTGCGAACCACCCGGCTGATGCGATCGGTCACTACCGAGCGGCGCTGGACATTCGTCCGAGGTTCATGGACATCCGAAGCAAGTTCGCCGAGACGCTGATCGAGTTGGGCGAGTTGGATCAGGCCAAACAGGAGCTTGTCCTGATCCTCGAGTCCCGCCCCTCGTTCGTAGGAGCTCGAGTCCGACTCGGGGTGGTGCTCCACCGATTGGGGGATGATGAACAGGCGATCGAAGAATGGCGTCGTTGCCTCAAGGACGACCCGCGTGACATGCGTGCGCGCGCTTATCTCGCTTCGGTCCAAGCCAAGGACTGACGAAGCGGGGACCGGCAACGGCCCGATGCTTGCACGATGTGGGTAGCATGACGATCAGACGACTCATTACTTGCTCGGTACTTCTCGGCTCGGTGGCGGCGTGCTCGCCGCGCGCGTCGGATGTGAGCGCGGTCCGTCGCGGTGACGAAGCGTTCGCACAAGGAGATCTCGAGGAAGCGCTCGCCGAATATCGCCTCGCGATTCGGCAGGGAGCGGACGGTCCGGATGTTGTCGTTCGCGTAGCGCACACCTTCGCGGTCATGGGTCGGACGGGTGACGCTGGCGCCTACTACCTCGATGCCGTGGCGCGTGACTCGTCGCTTGCGGATCAGGCCATCACGGACCTCATGCGTCTTGCTCGCCGAGCTCGCGATGCTGGCGAAAGCTTCGCCATGGCGTCGGCCGTCGAGACGGCGCAGCGGCTGGCGCCGGGTATGGGCGTTGGTGAACTGTCGCTCTCACTTGCTCGCCACTACTACGAGAGTGGCGAGTACGGACGGGCGCTCCCCTTCTACTTGAAGGCTATGGGCGAATCCGCCGATTCTGTCCCTGAGATCATCTTCGAGGTTGGTGTGGCACACGAAGAGGTCGGGGACTGTCCAAACGCCCTGGTCTTCTTCGAGCAGTTCCGTGGCCAAGTGCGTCCGGCTCAGCGGGGAGAGGTCGACTGGTACATCGGCACATGTTCGTTCGGCTTGGCGCGCGACATCCTCGACCGAGCGCGTTCGTCGGACAGTGGCGGGGCGGAGCTGGAGCGAGCCTTGGCACTCGTGACACGGACTCTCGAGGTCGGCGAGCCAAGGAATCGCCAGGCGTCTGCTTGGTTTGAGAAAGGGGAGATCCTGTCTGCGCTCGGCCGCTGTCGGGAAGCGATGGATTCGTATTCACAGGTGCGGTTCTCCGATCCATCGTCCGCTCTCACCGACCGGGCACAGGACCGGTTCGACGAGATCCGTTTTGGTCAGCGCCGCGATCGGTCCACAAGCGGCCGCTGCCGTTAGCTTTCCCTCGGTCGACCTACATACGCACCTCAGAAACCTGCGAATCCGGCGAGTGTATCCCTCTACCATGTCTAACCCTGGCCCTCATTTGGTCCGCCTGCTGCGTGCGACGGTCTCCGTCGCTGTGGTCGGGATTCTGCACGCGTGTGGGGGTGGTGTTTCGCCCTACGAGGGAGTGGGGCCCGACCAGCTCTTCGCTGTCGCTACCGACGAGTTCGAGAACGGAGATCACGACAACGCGATTGAGGTGCTCGACAGGATTCTGGCCGTGCACGGGGATTGGCCGCGGGTCCCGGAGGCTCGTCTGATGCTAGGCGACGTTTATGCGGAGAAGGGCGACCTCCTTACCGCTCGTGCGGAGTATACCCGTTTCCTGGATCGATATGCGGGACACCCCTCTTCCGCGATGGCTTCTCTGGGCATCTGCTCCTCACTCGCGGAACTCGCGCCCAAACCCGAGCGAGACCAAGGCTATACCCAAGAGGCGATGGTATCGTGTCGGAACGTCATCACCGACTTCCCCGGCACCGAGCAGGCAATCCAGGCGGCCGAAATATCGAACTCTCTCCGCCACATCTTGGCGGAGAAGGAGTACTCGAACGGTGACTATTACTTTCGCCGTCGCCTATACGACGCCGCGATCAAGTATTACGAATTCGTGGTTAACCTTTACCCCGAGTCCGCGTTTGCTGCGGAAGCGCTCTGGGGAATGTGTCTGTCCAACAACGCGATCGGGTACGATGACCTCGCCGAGGATGCCATCGAACAGTTGGTCAGAGACTACCCGGACTCGAACGCGGCATCGATGGTCACCGCCGACGGGTCGTGCATCTGACCGATCGTCCTGCCCGGATCGCGGTCTTCGGAGGTACGTTCGATCCCCCTCATAAGGGACATCTACAGGCTGCGGGTGACGTGTTCGCCGCCTTGGATATCGACCGCGTCGTCTGGATGCCCGTAGGAACGCCACCGCACAAGAGCAAGGGTGGCGTCACCTCGGCGCGACTCCGCCTGATGATGGTGCGGGCAGCGATCGATGGGGATCCGCGCTTTGCGCTCTGTGAACTCGAAGTCGAGCGCGAAGGACCGTCCTACACGATCGACACTCTGCGGACACTGCGCGGCAATGGCTTCGATGTAGCCTTGGTGATGGGTGCCGACCAGTACCGATCGTTCGACAGTTGGAAGGACCCAGTGGGGATCCGAGAACTCGCTTCGATTGTCGTCATGGATCGGGAAGGGGATCGGATCACTGACCCCCGCGTGCGCAGTGTGCCCGTCACGCGTCTCGATGTCTCGTCGACGGAGCTCCGCCGTCGGGTGGCGGCTGGCGAGGATCCGCGATCGCTCCCGATTCCGGGCAGCGTGGCCGACATCGTCAGGGAGCACGCTCTCTACCGGAGTTGAATCCCAACTCTGACTATATTTGCGACTGCGGCACGGAACGGTGCCGGAGACGCCTCCAAACGCCTTCGCCGGGATGATGCCGTGCGGGTGGATCAAGCCGAACTCGAGCGATGGGGCCGCCGCGTCGGGGCCGAGATGAGGACCCCTGCGGTCCTTGCCTTGGTGGGTCCGCTGGGAGCGGGCAAGTCGGTTCTCGCCCGAGCCGTAGGCAAAGGAGCGGGAGTGGTCGCCCCCATGCCGTCCCCGACGTACAACCTCGCGCTTCACTACTCGATCCCTGGTGGCGGGGCCGTGGTGCATCTGGACCTGTACCGACTCTCGTCGCCGGACGACGTTTGGGAGCTCGGGTGGTCCGAGGTGGAGGGAGACGACCACCTCGTCTTGATCGAGTGGCCGGATCGAGCCGGGCCATGGCTCCCTTCCGACTACTGGGAGATCGAGCTTGTCCCTCAAGCCGATCCGGCTTTCCGAGAGGTACGGATCCGTAAGGTAGGATCGCCCCACGAGCTCCCTCCGATTGATCGAGAGGGCAACAAGTGACTTCGCGGTTGGAGGGGGTTCTCTTGGCGTTCGATACGTCGGGGCCCACCGGCTCGGTGGCCGTCTCGCGCGGGGGGGAAGAACTCGCGACTGCCAAGATGACGGAACAGGGCGCACACTCCCGGGAACTTCTCCCCGCGATCCGCCAGACGCTCGACCGTGCAGGTGTCCGCCTCGACGACGTCACGGGCGTCGTGGTGGGAGGTGGCCCCGGCTCATTCACCGGTGTCCGAGTGGCGGCTGCAACGGCCAAGGGCCTCGTGCGGTCGCGTGGCGTCCCGCTCGTGGCGATTTCGAGTCTTACCGGGGCCGCTTTGGCGATAGCTGGTGATGGGGCTCGTTACGCTCTCTTCGACGCTCGATCCGAGAGGGTCTACGGCGCGTGCGTCGAGCTCGACCACGGGAAGTTCCGATTCGTGCACGGCCCGCACGCCGGCGAGATCAAGGATGTGCTCGAGCGCCCCGTGCCGAGAGGAGCGATCTTCGTGGGAGACGGTGCAGCGAAGCATCGATCCAGAATCGAAGACGCTGGCTTCTCCGTGTCGGGAGCGGGTGACGAGGGAGTTGCTTTGGGACTGCTGCGCCGGATGTGGGTGGAGCCCGTCCCGGATTTCGAGGGTGACCCCCGTGGTTGGGAGCCGTTGTACCTGCGGGAGTCGAGCGCGGTGGCCCCGAGGTGAAGCGGGGTGATCTGCTGGTCAGAGCTGTGGAACCGGCGGACCTGCGTGCGGTGCACGAGATCGAGGCTGCTTCGTTCGGCACTCCTTGGAGCGAAGAGACGTTCGAACGTCTCCTCGACCGCGACACACTCGACTTTGTCGCTTTGGTCGACGGGAACGAGGTCATCGGTTACGCGGTGGTCTGGTGCATTGTGGATCAGGGGGAGTTGTCCAACATCGCGATCGCACCTGAGCACCGTGGCCGCGGACTGGGTCGTACCCTCTTGGACGAGGTCATCTCCAGGATCCGGCGCCGCGGGGTCACCCGGCTCTTTCTCGAGGTCCGAGCATCGAATGAGCCGGCTCTCGGACTCTACGCCTCCTTGGGCTTCGCGGTGGTGGGGAGGCGAAAGGAGTACTACCAGAACCCTCGCGAGGATGCACTTCTCATGACGCTGCCGATCCCTTAGCGCTAGGACCATCCCCCCGCCCACCTTGAGGGGCGATCCTGGTCCATGAACTCGACCCGCCCCCCCTCGAAGGAGCAACCGCGAGAGCGTCTCCGAGGAGTCGGCGTGCGGAACCTCAGTATTCCGGAGCTCCTCACGCTCGTCGTAGGGAGCGGCTCCGGATCGCACTCCGCGAAAAAGGTAGCCGAACAGGTCCATCGACGGTTCCCGTCACTGCCACAGATGGCTGCCCTCGACGTCGCCGCCTTGGAGAGCGTGGATGGCGTCGGTCCGGCTACCGCATCTCGACTCTCCGCGGCGTTCGAGCTCGGGCGTCGAGCCGTGACCGAACGCCTACCCGATGAGGCACCGGTTCGCGGTCCCGAGGATGTGTACGACCGAATGGGCCCGAGGCTGGTCGACACCCCGCAAGAAGAATTCCATGCGCTACTCCTGAACACGAGACACCGGGTCATCCGGGAGGTATTGGTCACGCGGGGCATTCTCGACGCTTCGTTAATCCATCCTCGTGAGGTATTTCGGTTGGCCGTCGTTGAACGCGCTGCCGGGATCATCTTGGTGCACAACCACCCCTCCGGAGACCCCACTCCTTCAGCCGAGGATCGAGCAGTCACCAGGCAGCTTGCGGAAGCCGGCCGGGCCGTGGGAATCCCGGTTCTCGACCATGTAGTCGTCGGGCGGGGTCGCTTTACCTCACTGGCCGGGGAATTGACTACGTAAACATATGAAGTGGTGCTGAAAAAATGCGTTGACCTTTGTGATCAAGGTCGAATATCTTCGGTCAGCGTCTTGGGGCCGAAAGCCCTGTTCCTACTTGCCGAAGGAGCCCGAATGGTTCGCTCGGCCGTCGCGGCACTTGCGGTTCTGATTCTTCCGACTTTTGCGCAGGCTCAAGTCCTCACAACGGACTCGGGCACGCATACCGTCGTGCGCGACGATACGTTGTGGGATCTGGCCCAATACTACTACTCCGACCCCTTCGAGTGGCGTCGCATCTGGAACGCCAATCGAGATGTCGTCGAAGACCCGAACTGGATCTACCCGGCCGAACAGTTGGTCATTCCGGGACGGACCGGTGACGGGATGAACGACATGTCTGCGGATGCGTCCTCGGACGTGAATCAGACCGAGCCGACCTCGGTCGACATGGTCCCCTTCGGGTTACGCGCGACGGGGGGTTCGAGCTCGACAGGCCGTACCGTCTTTTACGACTCCGGTAACGACAACTTGGATCGGGTGGGTGCGGCATCGGCGTACGATTACGCTGCCGTTTCTCAAGATGCCGCTTGGTCTGCACCGTGGCTAATCGGCCTCGAGGGTCAGCCGGCGAATCTGGGGTACGTCGAGGGGCATGCCGAGACTACCACTCGGTCCGAGTCGATGCGTTCGTATCAGCCGATCCGCGTCCGGATTGCTTCGCCCGAGGTGGCTCGAGTCGGCACGCTCCTACAACTCTTCCGGGTGGAGCGATCGATCGACTTCGTGGGCCAGGTCGTCATCCCGACCGGTGTAGCGGAAGTGAGAGCCGTCGCCGACAGCGTCACCGCGATCGCAGTGATCTTCAAAGAGTACGACCAGATCCTGCCGGGTGACTACGTGGGCGCCCTCCCGAACTATGAGCCGATTCCTGGACGGTATGCCGAAGCCGTTGGGGGCGGCTCAGAAGCGATGGTCATGGGCTTTGCCGGCGGACAGGTGATTACTGAGATCGGCCACATCGCGTTCATCGATCTGGGGAGCGACGACGGGATCGCAATCGGAGACGAGTTCGTCTTGTACGGCGAGGCGATCCCGACCGAGGAAAGCGGCGTGCTCCAAGTCGTCGGCGTTCAAGAGACCACGGCGGCCGCACGCGTCATGGCGATGTCGGACAACGTGTTTCACCAAGGGATCGTAGTGCGTCTTTCCAAGAAGATGCCGTGATGGTTTCGGCGAGGACGCTTCCCCTCCTCGCCTCTCTGCCTCTCTCAGAGTCCCCGCCGGTTTCGATCGGCGGGGACTTCCTATTGCCTTGCAGCGAACGAGTAGCAAAACGATGACATCACCGAAGCGGATCTTGGTCACGGGTGGCGCAGGATTCATCGGCAGCCACGTGGCGGATGCCTACCTAGCTGCCGGCCATCAGGTCTGGATCGTGGACGACCTCTCATCTGGCCGAAGGTCAAACCTTCCAGAGGCGGCAACGTTCGTCGAGATGGACATCCGTGACCCTAGGATGCGGGATCTCTTCCGCGAGGTGCGCTTCGATCTGGTAAATCACCACGCTGCTCAGATCGACGTGCGGGTTTCAGTCGCGAATCCTGCCAAGGATGCGGGGATCAACCTGCTTGGACTCTTGAACATTACGGAGGCGGCGGCAGAGGTCGGCACGCAAAGGGTGGTGTTCGTGAGCAGTGGTGGGGTGGTGTACGGTGAACCAGAGACGATCCCTACGCCCGAGACGGCACCGAAGGCCCCGATGTCACCTTATGGCGTGACCAAACTCGGGGGAGAGTACTACCTGGGCTACTATCGACAGGTCAGGGGGCTGGAGTATGTCGCGCTGCGGTATTCGAACGTGTTCGGTCCACGCCAGGATCCGCATGGAGAGGCGGGGGTAGTAGCGATCTTCTGCAACCGCCTGCTTAGCGGACAGGCACTCACGATCTTCGGTGACGGGGAACAGACCCGGGACTACGTATACGTGAAGGACGTCGTGGCCGCGAACATGCTCGTCTCGGACCTCGAGTTGGCTCCGGGGGATGGACTGGAGGCGCGCGCCTTCAACGTCGGGACCGGCGTGGAGACGAGTGTTCTGCGCCTCGCGAAGGTCCTGGAGGGGATCGCTGGGTCGACGCTCGAGCGAAACTACGAGGCGGCCCGGGCCGGTGAGTTGCAACGGAGTGCGCTCGACGCCTCCACGATTCGGAGCCGCGGTTGGGCGCCGAGCTTCACTCTGGAACAGGGCTTGCGTGAAACGTACGAGTTCATTGCAGCTCAAAGGGGTGGAGCCTCCGAATGAGCCCCACGTTTCTCCTACTTCAAGCGCAGCCACCGACGAGTGTGGTCGAGATGGTGCAGGGCGCGACCCTTCCGACCAAGGTGGTTCTGGGGATCCTCGCTGTGGGCTCCCTCATGTCGTGGTGGTTGATCTTTGCCAAGTCCCGGCAATTTCGCGCAGTGCGGCGGCTCGGCGATGAGTTCTTGGAGCGGATGGAACGGGCTCAGCGGCTCGAGGAAGCGTACAAGGCGATCCTGACTCTCCCGGACTCACCCTATGGGCGTGTGTTTCGACAGGGCGTCAACTTTTTCAACGAGCTGCGGCCGGGTTCCCTTCGTGAAGGGGCCCCCCAGACTCACGGACTCTCCTTGACGCAGCTCGAAGCCCTGCGGCTCGTTCTAGAGAAAGAAGAGGCCCAGGAGCGCGACGAGCTCGCGCACGGTTTGGGTTGGCTCGCAGTCATCGGATCGGTATCCCCGCTCATGGGACTCATGGGAACCGTCATCGGGGTGATGAACGCCTTCCTCGGGATCACCACCTCCGGGTCGAGCAACATCATGGCGGTCGCGCCGGGTGTGGCAGAAGCGCTCATGACTACAGTCGCGGGGCTCGCCGTCGCCATCCCGGCCGTTATCGCCTACAACCACTTCGTCGGCAAGCTCAACCTCGTGAGCGGCGAGCTCGAAGGCTTCTCGAGCGAGTTCATTGGAACGCTCGCGCGCGAGGGGAGGGTCTAGCTCAGCATGTCGAGTGTTGGAACGCGCCGGCGCGCGGGATCGCGGAGTCGAAATGACTTGCCGATCAACGCGGATATCAACGTCACCAGCTTGGTAGACGTGGCGTTTACGCTGCTCGTCATCTTCATCATTACGGCCCCGATTCTACAAGGCGGGATCGAGGTCGCGATTCCGCGCGCCCAGGTCGAGCCGTTGACCTCTCAGGACGCGCCGTTCTTCGTCACTGTGACTCGAGACAACGTGATCTACATGGAGGATCGCGTCGTCACACAAGGTGAGTTGAGCGCGAGCTTGCCCCAGCTTCTCGCCGTGGGTGAAATCGAACGGGTGTACATCCGGGCGGACTCTCTCGCCAGCTACGGGCCGGTCCTACAGACGATGGGGATCGCCCAAGAGAGTGGTGTTCCTTGGTCGCTCGTGGGCGAGCCTCACCCGGGTGGAGAGTGACGATGGGTAAGCGTCGTCGTCTCGATCCTTTTGACAAGCGCGCCGGGGCGCTCTCGATCGCGCTGCACGGGGCACTTCTCTCGCTCTTGTGGGCGTCGACGCTCGTTGCGGTGGACGCCACTGAGTTCGTCACCTACCAGATCGAGATCGTTTCGCCGCCGCCCGCGAACTTCTCAGAGACCCCGCAGGACGCCGCCGAAGAGCTCGTAGTCGAGCGCCCCGATCCGGAGCCGACACCACCCGACCCGACCCCGACCCCCGAAGAGACGGTCGAGATCTTGGACGAAGAACCGGAAACGACGGAGGAAGAGCCGGCGCCAGAGCAGCCGCCTGAGGTGGCCGACGAGGCGGTCGAGGCGACGAGCGATGACGAGCCGACGGACGATGAGCCCGATGAGACAGGACAGGGGATCGAAGTCCGGATGGAAGGCCTTCGTCGCGACTATCCTGCCTACTATGAGCGGATCATCTACGCAGATCAATCGATGCCTGCGGTGGCAGGGCGGTGGGCAGTTGGGAGACGGTTCTGCAGTTCGCGATTGAGCGTGACGGGACTGTTGAGGACATCAACTTCCACCAGCGGTCGGGGAACTCTGCGTTCGACTTCAGTGCCATGGCTGCGGTCGAGTGCGCGGGTGAGCGGTCGATTCGGGCCACTCCCGGAGGATCTGCCCTACGAACGGTTCCCCGATCCGATTCCGGTTCACGCCGAGTGGACAGGAGCTGTTGTTCGGTTCTGACTTGGGAAGCGCGTAAGCACAATCATGACTACTATGGGTGAAGGGGCTAGAGCAGTGAAGGTTTTACAGTGCGATTGGGTCGAGTGTGCGGCGTATCGTCGGATCGTGGGCTGGCGACTGCTTGGGCTTGCCGCGTTGGGGCTCCTCGGACCCACCACCGCCGCGGCGCAAGAAGACCTACCTGGCGTGGAGCTGGGGCTCGTGTATACGAGCAGTTACCAGCCCGCGCTTGGCGATCCAGCCTTTCGTCGGTGATGTACGGAGGGGAGCGGATTGCTCCTCAGGTCGAGGCGATCATCGGGCGAGATCTCCGCAACTCCGACCGTTTCACCGTCATGGATTCGCTTCCCGGTGCAATCGCGGGGACGGAGGTCGACTACGGCTTATGGGATCGGCTGGGCGCGGTGTGGCTGGTCACGGGTCAGGTCGAGGCGTCCGGGGGTGGCTATCTCGTTCAGTTGGAGCTCCACGACGTTGTCTACGGGGAGGTCGTGGATCGGGGGAGCTTCACGCTCCCGGCCGACACGGACGAAGACTTCCGGATGGCGGTCCATCGCTCTTCCGATGCCGTCGTAGAGTGGTCGACGGGAGATCCGGGAATGGCGGCCAGCCGGATCGTCTTTTCGATGCTCGCTTCGGACGGGAACCAGGATCTGTACGTGATCGACTCGGACGGGGAGAACCTCCGCCGACTCACGCACTACAACCACCTCACGCAGTCGGCGACGTGGTCGCCCGATGGCGAGCGCATCGCCTTCCACTCGTACAAGACGGGGGTGCCCCGGATCTACGAGATCGACCGCTTCGGGAATAACGAGCGCGCCCTACCGGCCCTTCGTGGTAATGGGGACTACGTGACCCCGACATACCACGCCGACGGCCGGACAATCGCGTTCACGATCAACGGCAGTTCGTCGCAAAGCGGTCTCTTCAGTTACGACCTCGACGCGGATTGCTGCCTCGCGTTCCTTTCCGGTGGCCCCTGGTACGACACGTCTCCGACGTACTCGCCAGATGGCCGGTTCCTCTCGTTCATGACGATGCGTTACGGCGACGCCCGGCCTCAAGTCATGATCATGCCCGCCGAGGGCGGCTCGCCCGAGACGCTCTCGCCGTACGAGTACGGGAGTGGTGGCTTCTACGCGGCGCCTGACTGGTCGCCCCATGGAGACCGTGTCGCCTTCCACGGGCGTATCGATCGCTCCGGTCGATACCACATCCTCGTCGCGGATCTCGCGGACGGCGGGAAGGTGCTCCGTCAGCTCACGACCGAAGGCAATAACGAGGCCCCGAGTTGGGCCCCGGATGGCCGTCATCTGGTCTTTGTCGGGGAACGATCATGGGGCTACGGCCTGATGATTGCCGACGCCGCTACCGGCAAGGTTCGACCACTCTTGGCGGGTCGACGCGTCGACCTTCCCGACTGGTCCCCGGCCCTCGAGGCGCGATGAACCCGGCAATCTTCGTCGAGCTTCGCGCCCGCCGAGCCCCAATGGGCCGGCAAGCCGCGAAAAACCTTGCTATTCGCCGTCTCAACACCTATAAGACAGGGGGCCTTTCCCCCCTGCGAAAGGGCGTTAGCTTCGTGGCGTCGAGCGACGAAGCCAGCATTCGTTCTGCAGTTCCACAAGCTCGTTCAACCCGGGAGATGGGATGATCGTCCGTCGTTTCTTCGTCACGGTCTTTGCGGCCACCTTGCTGGTGGGCGCATGCGGAGGGGATCCGCCACCGCCGCCACCGCCACCAATGCCTGATCAGGACTCCTTGAGAGCCTGGCAAGACTCCGTCGATGCCGCACGCCGCGCAGCTGAAGAGGAGGCTGCGCGCCTGGCAGCTGAGAGAGCGGCTGCGGCTGAGCGCGAGCGCCTCATCCGCGAGGCTCGCGCCACGCTCGAGGAGATGGTCTTCTTCGACTACGACATGTCCGAGATCCGTGGGGATGCTCAGACGGCTCTGCGCGCCAAGGTCGACATCTTGCGTGCGAGTCCCGACGTGCAGCTCCGCATCGAAGGACATGCGGACGAGCGAGGCTCGACCGAGTACAACATTGCACTCGGGAACCGCCGCGCTGAGGCGATCCGCCAGTACTTGGTAGGCTTCGGCCTCGCCGAGAACCGGTTCGAGATTGTCTCGTTCGGTGAAGGGCGCCCGTTGCAGCAGGGCGACACCGAGTCCGCATGGGCAAGAAACCGGCGTGGTCAGTTCGTGATTACAGCGGGATCCAACGCGATCAATCCGCCGAACTAACCGCATGAACCCCATCGAGACCCCTCCCCCGGCGTGCCGGGGGAGGGGTCCGTGTGCATCGGCATTATGAAGATTACGTACTTGAAACCGACGGTCCGCGCCCTCTCCGCGCTGGCCGTCGTATGCGTTGCGACCGGATGCGCCATGAAGGGCGACATCCGTCTCTTGCAGGAAGAGCTCCGGGCGGTTTCCGCCCGCCAGGATTCGCTGATGGCCGAGATCCGCGAGCAGACGTTGTCGACGCAAGACACGCTCCGGAATCAAGGCGACGCGATGTTCGACCTCCGGGGCGACGTCAACCGTCAGCTCCGGGACATCGCCCAGTCGCAGCAGCGACTCGAGGCGATGGTCGGGGAGAATCAGCGTGGGCTGTCGGCTATTCGCGATCAGCTCGCCAACATGCGCCGTGCGCCCGGCGGGTCCGTCGGTTCGGTCGGAGGGTCGGGTGGAGGAGAGAGCCTGCTCGGTGATGGGGGCACGGCCGACCAGCTTTGGACGACGGCCAGCGATCTGATGACCCAGGGATCGCTGCGCTCGGCCACACAGGCTTTCCAGGACTTCATCACGCAGTTTCCGGACCACCCGCAGGTGCCGCGAGCGCACTACCTCCTCGCGGATATCCTCGTCGAGCAAGGACGTCCGGAAGACGCGTTGAACGCCTTTCAGCAGATCCAGTCACTCTTCCCTACGCATCAAATCGTGCCTGAGGCGATGTACCGCATTGCCCAGATTCAGGTGGAGGAAGGGAACGTCGACGACGCCAAGGCGACGCTGGAGCGAATCTTGAACACCTATCCGCAGTCCCTCGTCGCGTCGATGGCGGGGGAGATGCTCGACGAGATCGGGTAGGCCTTCGTTTGCGGTGCCCCCAGTGTGACGCCACGGAGAACCGGGTCGTCGACACCCGAGCGAGCCGCGGCGGCCGAGCTGTGCGGCGGCGCAGAGAGTGCACCGTGTGCGGCGCCCGCTTCACCACCTATGAATACGTGGAGGAGCGCCCGATCCAGGTGCTCAAGCGCTCGGGAGCCATCGAAGACTTCGACCGAGCCAAGCTGTTGCGGAGCGTGAAGGTCGCGTGCGCGAAGCGGCCTGTTTCAGCGGTCGAGATCGAGGCACTGGTGGATGACATCGAAGACGAGTTCTCGCGGGAAGCCGGAGTCGAGGTGCCTAGCGTCCGCTTGGGTCAGCTCGTGATGGAGCGGCTCCGTCCCCTCGACCGGGTCGCATTCGTGCGCTTTGCCTCGGTGTATCGGAACTTCCAAGATGCCGGCGAGTTCCAGGAGTTCGTCGACGAGATGGCGGCGGCAGCTCAGCGGGAGGAGTTGCGCCGCAACCAGGTGGAGATGCCGATTTAGTGGCCGGCAGCCACTAACCGCCCATTGGCACGGCATTCAGCGACAGCGCGCACCATGGCTCAACGAAACACACGGGGGGAAATGCCCTTCCTCGATCACCTCGAGGAGCTTCGATGGAGGATCCTTTGGTCCCTCCTCGCCCTCGTGCTGTGTGCGGGTGTCTCCTTTGCGTTGGTCTACTACTTCGACGTGCTCGAGCTCCTGGTTCAGCCGATCCGTGACGCGTATGACGATCAGAGCCTGCAGCTGATCTACCTGTCACCCGCCGACCCCTTCTTCGTCACGCTTCGGCTCGCGATCTACGGAGGGATTCTTCTCTCCTTCCCGATCCTCGTGTACCACACGTGGTCCTTTCTTTCTCCGGCGCTCGAGAGCCACGAGAAGCGAGCGATCGTGCCCGCGCTCTACCTCGGACTCCTTCTCTTCATCGGGGGAGTCGCCCTCGCGTACTTCGCGGCGTTGCCGGTGACGCTGGAGTTCTTCGGGAATTTCCTCGACGAATCGCTCGAGGGTCAGTTGGAGATCAACAAGTCACTCGGTTTCATCGTGAAGATGCTGATCGCGTTCGGAGCAGTCTTCGAGCTCCCGATCGTGATTTTGGCGCTGAGCTTGATGGGTCTGGTGACCCCGGAGTTGCTCCGCTCGAAGCGCCGGCACGCCATCGTCTTGATCACCGTGCTCGCGAGCCTCATCACGCCAGGAGACGTCATCACCCTGACGATCATGATGATGCTTCCGCTCGTCGTGCTATACGAGTTCAGCATCTTCTTGTGCGTGGGGGTGTATCGTCGCCGAGAGAAGGCGAACCGCGAGTACGAGGCGAGCCTCGATCCGCCGACCGATTCCGTCGAGCGGGGCGACCGGGACGAGGCTTGAGGATCACGGGTCGGTGCGACGCGCGGTAGCTGGTAAGGTCGCAGGGACGATCGCCCTCCTCCTCGGAGTCGCACTGGGCGCGCCAGGGCAGCTCGAGGGGCAGGTCACAGGAGATACCGTCCGCGTGGACACGGTTGTGGTCGCGGACTCCGTGGCACGCGACTCCATGCAGGTCGATACGACACGAGCCCGCGTCCTGGAACGCCTCCAGAGCCTCGCGAGGCTTCCGGGTGAAGACAGCATCCTCTTCGTGCGGGATTCCCTCGAAGTGGCGGCGGAGGCGTTAGCCGGCGGGAGCGTCTCGAGCCTCGATTCGATCTCGCTCGCACTCTCTGCCTTACCTGGGTACACCCTCACCGAGTACCACGCCGAATCGGCCCAGTTCGCGGCCGAGGAACGGGTGCTGACGCTCCAGGCTCCCGATGGCGGGCGAGCACGGATCTTGAGCGAGGGGAGTGTGCTCGAAGCGGACACCTCGATCACCTTCGACGAACCGGCGGGGTCGATGTCGACCGTTGGGTTGGCCACCTTCACCCCACCGGACGGAGAGGCGGTCGACGCGGCTCGGATGATCTACAGCCTCGAGCAGAGTCGAGGCACGGCCGACGAAGCCGAGACGATGTTCGCCCAACAGGGCGCGAATTGGCGGGTGAACGGTGAAATGCCGTTTGCTTCCCCCGATTCGACGTTCATGGCGCACGCCCAATTCACTTCATGTGATATCGAAGACGCCCACTATCACTTCGAGACTGGCGAGATCAAGATCGTCAACGGGCATTGGATGGTCGCGAAGGACGTGACGCTGTACTTCGCGGATGTTCCTGTGGCTTGGCTCCCATTCATGGCACAGAGCCTCTCGCGCGGGCGTTCGTCCGGACTCCTAACCCCACGCTTTAGCGTGAACGACATCGTGCGGACGTCGGGCGGATACCGTCGGCGGGTGAGCAACGTCGGCTTCTACTGGGCGATCAACGATCACTTCGACGCCCTTACCGCCATGGACTGGTTCAGTGAGACCTTCCTCGCGCTGACGGGGTCCTTCCGGTACAACTTCCCGAGACAGTTCCTCCAGGGTGACGTCGCGGTTCGCCGGTATTGGAATGCCGACGGGAGCGGTGAGTTCGGTGTCGACACGCGTCACGGGTGGGACATCGATGAGCGGACGCGTCTGAGTGTGTCCGGCCGATTCATCACCGACACCGACTTCGTGCGAGAAAACTCCTTCGATCCGCGTGAGGTGACCGGTTCGATCGACTCCGATGCCGGTCTGAATCGACGCTTCGACTGGGGGAGCCTCTCCTTTTCGGCGAGTCGTAAGGAGTACCTGTCCGACGATCGCGTCGAGTGGTTGCTCCCCTCAGTCAATCTTTCTTTGTCACCGATCACGCTCTTCCGAGCGCCGAGCAGCGAGGCCGGGGTCTTCAACAACATGACGTGGTCCGGGTCGGGAAGCTTTCGCCGGAATGCGTCCGACCGTGTACAGCCGGATACGATCCGCTCGTTGAGTGTGCTCGACATCGAGACCGCAGGGGCCGATGCGCGAAGCACGCTCAGTATCGGCCGCCTCAGCTTCACACAATCCGCTGGCCTCACGGAGCGCAGGACGATCGACGTGCCCGAGGCCCTGCTCGTCTTGGGTGATTCGGCTCCAGCGACTCAGCTCATCAGTGGTGCCCCGGTTCGGAGTCTGGCCGAGGCCGATCTCGATTGGTCGCTCGGGGTCGGCTACCAGCAACAGCTGATCGGCTCGACGACGCTCACGCCGCGCCTCTCGCTGTCGGGCAACCTCTTCCGATCCGATACCGATTCGCTGGCGGCGAACTTTGTCTCCGCCCCGTCGAGGATGTCGTTGGGGGCGCAGCTGAAGACGGACATCTACGGCTTCTGGCCCGGTGTGGGACCGTTTGAGGCGATTCGGCACAAGCTCTCCCCCGCCTTCGACTACCAGTGGAGTCCGGAGTCGACGCCGACGTCACTCCAAGAGGCTGTATTCGGGGCGCGGGTGCTTCAGCCGAAGAACTCGCTCTCGATTTCCCTCACCCAGACCTTCGAGGCGAAACGACGGCCGGACGAGACGAGCGACACCATAGCAGCTCCGGCGCAGCTGGGACCGGATGGCCTGCCGGTTGTGCCGGACTCGGTAGATGCGGCGGACCAGGCGGCGGAAGCGCTACCCGCCGAGGCCGACGGCGGACCGAGGAGGCTGCTCACCACACCCTCGACGACGCTTCTCGCCTGGAGGATGAGTGTAGTCCGGTACGACTTCGTCGAGGCGGACGAAGTCGGCGTCTTCCTGGCGGGCTTCGAGACCACCCGGCTCGAGAACCAGTTCTCGTCGGACTACCTGAGAGGCATGACGGTGTCGATGGCCCACGAGCTCTTCGTCGACGAGCCCGACGAGACCGGCCGGGTTGTGGGTAGGACGTTTGAGCCACACCTCTCGAGCCTCAATCTCGGCTTCTCGGTGGGTTCGACATCGTCGATCTTCCGATGGTTGACCTTCTGGAGGGACGACGGACCCTTGGAGGCGCCCGCGGAGGAACCGGATGCGACGGCTCCGGTCGACTTCGGAGACGCGACGCGGGAAGGGCAGATCATGCCGGTTCGGAACGAAGCGGCGATCCCCCAACAACCCAGTGCGCGGAGCGGAGCGACCGGCGGGTGGAACGCGAACGTGAGCTACTCCTTGCAACGTCCCCGGATACCGGGTGCCAGCATCTTGAGCGAGATGCTGAGCGGAACGCTCCGCCTACAACCGACCGAGAACTGGAGCGTGAGCTGGCGGACGGCGTACGACTTGGATCGTGGCGCCTTCAACGATCACGCGATCCGCCTTACTCGGGACCTCCATCGCTGGCAGGCGAACTTCGACTTCCTGCAGACGGCCACGGGGAATTGGACCTTCAGCTTCGAGGTCGCCCTCTTGGACAATCGCGACCTCAAATTCGACTACCGCCAGCGCAACCTCGACTTAGGGGTGCCGACCCGCTAAGCGACGGGTGGAAGGCCGACTGCTCGAAAGAGGCCGTTCGAGCGTGCGCTGGACAAGACTGTCTCGCGATGGGCACAAGTGTCCCCTGTGGGGGACGATCTCCGTTCCTGGGTATCGCCCTAAGTTGTTGCACAACATCATCTTGGTAGTATGGTACGGGGTGTGCCTGTAGTGGTAACGAAGACCAACAGAATGTGAGCATGGGTGGCGCCCGGTTCGGGTGGCCTGCCCCGGAGGAGGAACCATGAAACGCGCAGCCGTGGCTTCACTGACGCTGATGCTGGCACTGAGTGCCTGTAATGACGACATCATCTATGTCGATGATCCTGGAGTCGCGCCGGACGCCCCCCGCGCCGTCAGTGCGACCTTTCACTCGGGATCGGTCCAGGTGACATGGGAACTCGGACCAGGGTGGGATGGCGAGGCGTTTCGCGTGTACTCGAAGCGAACGACCGACGCCAATTGGCTCTTTATCGCCGAGGTCACGAGCTGCATCGACGGGTTATGCGTGTACGAGGACATCAACGTGCTCGGAGGCGAGAGCTACGAGTACTTAGTGTCCGCCGTCAGTAGCTCCGGGGTGGAGACCGACGGGGATGTCGTCCAAGTCTTCGTGCCCGTGTTTTCTCCGCCTGCGATTCCTGACGCCGTGAGCGTGATCGCTCTGGATGGCGCCAACTTCGTCCGTTGGGGGCAAGCCTCGCGCAGCGCCGGCGACTTCTCGCACTACAAAGTCTACCTGGACGACGGCACCGACGCCTTCCTGCTCGGTGAAACCGATTCCGAGGGATTCCTCGATCTACTGGCGACGAACGGTGTGACGTCGTCGTACTACGTCACGGCAGTCGACGCCGACGGGGACGAGAGCGAGGCGAGCTTCCTTGCCGAGGGGACTCCGCGGCCTGACTTCAGTGGGGAATGGGTCTACGACTTCATCGATGTGCCCGCCAGCTCCGGTTTCCGGTTCGCGGAGGATGAAAGCGTCCTGCCCATCGTCGACGGTAACGATATGGGGCGTCACTTCCGCCTCGAGACCGATGCGAACGGTTGGTGGCTCGTACCGGGTCCGGATGCGGAGATCTACGCGACGGGCTTCCCAACCACCTCGATCAAATGCGGCGTAGGAGCCGACGAAGGGTGTGTCGATGTCTCGACAGCTCCGACATCGGGGTACGTGGTGAGTGACGTCGCCGTGAACACCCAGGAGAGCTATGTGCTGCGGGTAGTCGGGGACGACGGCTTGCTCCACTACGGGGTGATTCGGGTTGACCTCCTGGGCTTCGATCAGGATGACAACGCGATCATGATCTTCGACTGGGCGTACCAGCTCCAGGCGGGGAACCCGAATCTGACTCCGCCACGGGGCGACTGATCGCTCGCTTCACGCCAGCCGGAGTGGTGTAGAAGGCGGCCTCTGGGGGTCAGCGATACACGGAGGGCCGGGTGCATTCGCACCCGGCCCTCGACCCGTTGCAGGGTAAGGATGAGCTTATTGGATGATTCCGGTCGTCGAGGCGGTGCCGAACTTCTCGGAGGGGCGAGACTCGTCCCTCGTTGGTGCCATCGTAGACTGTATCGCCGCACACGACGTTGAAGTGCTGGACTGGTCATCAGACCCGGATCACAATCGGTCGGTAGTGACGTTCATCGGGTCCCCCACGGGTGTGGAACGAGCTTCTCTCGCCGCCGCCCGGTTGGCCATCGACCGCATAGATCTGCGTGGCCATCGTGGCGTCCACCCGCGCGTCGGCGCGCTCGACGTCATGCCTTTTGTCCCGTTGCGTGGCGTCTCCAAGGAAGATGTCGTGGCCCTCGCTCACCGAGTCGGACGCACGATCAGCGGTTGGGGGGTACCGGTGTACTTCTACGGCTACGCCTCCGAGCCGTCCGGCCGCGGGCTGGCTGAGCTCAGGAGGGGAGGCTTCGAGGCGTTGAGAGATGCGGGCGCTGCGGCCCCGGAGGCCGACGACTTTGATGGGGAGTGGACAGGGCCTCACCCCACTGCCGGGGCTACTTGTGTCGGGGCGCGGGAGGTGCTCTTAGCTTGGAATGTCTTCGTGCGAGGGGTGACGCTACCCGAAGCTAGAGCGATCGCGAAGTCGATTCGCGAGCGCGATGGCGGTTTCGCCGGCCTCCGGGCGCTCGGACTGCGTCTCGATGAACAAGGACGAACACAGATCTCGATGAATCTCGAAGACCCTCAGCGGACAAGCCCATTGGACGTTTTCGACGCGATCGAGGGCCACGTACGTCGCCTCGGAGGGAGTGTAGAAGAGACGGAAGTCATTGGTATGATTCCCGATACCCTTGTGCTTCCGTACACGACCGGCAGATTAAAGCTTCCTGACCTAGGACCCGCCCGGGTTCTCTCCCACCGTGTAGACGCGTATGTGTCCGCTCGGATGGGTGGGCGACCGGCAATCTCGGATACCGCCGAATGAGCATCGAATCGCTCAAGCAGCAGGCGCGCAAGCACGAGCAGAGCGAAGAGTGGCAGAAGGCCCTCGAACAGTACAAGAAAGCGCTCGCAGAGTTGGCTCGTGAAGAGCAAGTCGACATCAGTCTCTACAACCGCGTAGGAGACCTGTACGTGCGGGTCGGCCAACTCGACGATGCCGTAGAGCATTACGAGAAAGCGGTCGAGCTGTACCGCGAAGCCTATCTCCCCAACAACGCCATTGCGGTCTGCAAGAAGATCATCCGGAACGTTCCGGCCAGGCATTCGCCGTACCTGATGATTGGGCAGATCCGGGCCGAGCAGGGTTTCCTCCCCGACGCGCGTTCGAACTTCCTGACCTACGCCGAGCGGATGCAGGCGTCTGGCGAGGTCGATGAGGCGTTCAGGGCGCTCGTCGAATTCTGCGATCTCGCACCGGACGACGTCGAGATGCGGACTTCAATTGCAGATCAAATGGTCGCCCAGGGGCGGACCGATGACGCCGTCGAACAGCTTCAGGTGGCGTACCAGCACTACGCCCATCACGGTGACCGGAACCGGATGGAGGAGCTCGAATCCCGCATTCTCCACCTAGACCCGGAGGCCAACCTTCACGCCGAGGCCGGCTTCGCGCCTTCGGCCGGAACCGATGGTGAGATCGTAGGCCACTTCGGGGACATCGAGATCGCCGGCTTCGGAGACGCGTCCGAGGAAGAGCTCTCCTTCGGGGTAGACAGTGGGGCGGATGCCATCGAGGGAGCGATCGAAGAGGCTTCTTCCGACTTCGACTCTGGAGCATCCGATCTCGGGTCGTTCGAGATCTCGTCGGGTGAGGCTGAGGGTGAAGCCGCGGGCGGGCTGCCGTTGATGGACGTCGAGTCCTCCTTCTCCGCGAGTGACACGACGGAGGAGGCGGACGGCCTCGAAGACCTGCTGATCTCCCCTCACGATGAGGCGCCGGAGGCGGAGGCCGACCCACTCCCCACCCTGAGCTTCGACGATGACGAGGGAGATATCGGCGGGGAGCTCCCGATGCTCGAGGTGGAGAGCTCGGACTTCGCTTCAGATCCCGATGCGTTGCCGACGATCGCGTTTGGGGAGAGCGACGGTGGCGAGGCGAACGTCGACGAAGAGGTCGCCGACCCAGACCCGCTACCCGTGCTCGAGGTGGACTACGGTGCCGAGCCGCCCACGCTCGACGAGGTCGTGGTTGCCGACCCGAGCCCCATCGAAGGGGGCCTCGGAGCTGTGGTGGAAGCTTCGGAGGATGCCGTCGAGGAGGCGTTCGTCGAGGAGCCGTCCTTGAGTGAGCCGATGGGCCCGATCGTCACAGAGGAGCTTCCCGAGCCGGCACTCCCGTACGTCGAGGAAGTGGTGTCGGCGATGCATGATGCGGTCGAGGAGGCCGCGGCCGATCCGCCGCAGCCTGTCGAGCCTGAAGCTGAACCCCACCCGGCCCCCGAGCCCGAAGCCCCGCCTGCGCCTACGTCATCTGGCTTCGCGACCGACTCAGACGGTTTCGTCGACCTCGGCGCCATGATTCTTGGTGGAGAGGAGAAGTCGACGCGCTTCAAGGTTGCGTACGAAGAGCCGACAGGGGACGAAGAGGCCGACTTCGCTCGCATGTTGTCGCAGTTCAAGGACAAGGTTTCCGAGAACGTCGACGCGAGCGACGTCAGAGCCCACTACGACCTAGGCACTGCGTACAAAGAGATGGGCCTCTTGGACGAGGCCATCAGCTCCTTCCAGGCGGCCCTGCGTGCTTCAGCCGACCACCTGCCAACCTACGAACTCATGGGGCAGACCTTCTTGGAGATGGGTCAGCCGGCCGCGGCCGTGAAGTCACTCCAGCGTGCGCTGGAGTCGGCGAATACCGTCGAGGACGAACTGGTGGGTATCTACTACTACATGGGGCGTGCGCACGAAGCGCTTCAGAACAACGGATCCGCCCTGGAGTTCTACGACCGCGTTTTCTCCCTCGACATCAACTTTGCGGATGTCACGGACCGGCTCCGAGAGCTGAGGTAGTCACCAATGGCCCGGTCATGTGCAGCTAGCGTCGAGGTGGACGCATGACCGAGACACTTCGAGGTGTGCCACCGAAGCTTTCGGCGCTTCAAGCGCCCGTACAGAGCTCCCTCGGGCAGGTACGAGACGAGATTCGGCGTATCGTCGTCTCGGACTTCGACGACATCGAGGAGGTGAACGAGCACCTGCTCTTCATGCAGGGCAAGCTCTTCCGCCCGACGCTCCTGCTCTTGGCGAGCCGTGTGGAGGGCCAGGACCACGAAGATGCCCTCACGCTCGCGGCGGTGGTCGAACTCGTTCACCTGGCGACGCTCGTCCATGACGACGCGGTGGACCACTCGGCGCTCCGACGCGGACTCCCCACGGTGAACGCCCTGTGGACGCACCAAGTCGCGATCATCATGGGCGATTACCTGTATTCACGGGGTGTATCCGAACTCGCCAGAATCGGCAACCTCGAGGCCCTCGCGGTATTGGCCAATGCGGCGAACGAGATGTCCGTGGGTGAGATGCGACAACTTACGTCGTACGACGCGCTCGACTTCGGGGAAGCGGACTACTATCGCCTCATTGCGGCGAAGACGGCATCTCTGATGTCCGCAGCTTGTGAGATGGGAGCGATCGCGGGCGCGCCCGCCCGTCGGGAGGCGCTGGGTCGGTACGGCCACGCTCTGGGGATGGCGTTTCAGATCGCTGACGACCTTCTCGACTACACCGGCGTTGAAGCGGTCACGGGAAAGCCGACCGGGCATGACCTCCGCGAACGCAAGGTCACGCTACCCCTAGTGTACGCGCTCGGGGAGGTGGGTCCCGAAGAAGATCGCGAGATCCGCGACTTCTTCACTCGTGTCGACCCGAGCGATGAAGAGATCGGGCGTATCGTGGACATCGTGGTCGAGCAGGGTGGCCTGGATTATGCGTCTACAGTAGCGAGGCGTTATGCGGACGAGGCTCGTGAAGCTCTTGAGGGAATCCCGGACTCGCCCGCGCGAGTGGCGCTTCTCGATGCCGTGAGCTACGCGGTGGATCGGCGCCGTTGAGAGCGAGGAGGGTAGAGGTGGGGAGCCAGATCGGTGCTCGTTGATACCGGACGCAGGGGAGTCATTCGCTTCGGCTGGACCCTTGTGCTGGGCCTCTTCCTGGGCGGGCTGCTTGCCAAACTGACCGAGCTTTTTGTGCCGGACAGTGCTCCTAGGGACTTCCTGCTGACTTCGGTCGACGCATCGGTCGGTCCGCTCGCCGTGGACCTCATCGCTATCGCATTCGAGCTGGGACCCGTTACACTGACATTGAACGTCTTGACGCTTGTGGGAATCGCGATCGTAGCCATGGTGGTACGCCAATGGATTTGATCGTGCGCGATCTCCCCGGCATGGAGGATTAGGATGGGTTTAGGACTTGGGATGGGGGAGATCGTTTTCATCTTCCTCATCATTTTGCTCTTGTTCGGCGCAAAGCGCCTCCCGGAGATCGGGTCGTCGCTCGGAAAAGGGATCCGTGAGTTCAAGAGCTCGGTGAACGAGATCCAGCACGAGCTGACGGTCCCCAACGATCGCCAGATCCACAGAAGTACCCCGCCGCCAGAACCAGCTGCCCAGGCCTCGTCGGAGGCAGTGGATGACGGGGAGCCACGTAAGCTCAGCGACAGCGTCCCTACGACCGACGCCTAGCTCGTTTCCGACTTCGTGAAGGGACACGAAGAGAGGCCGCGCCCCTGGGGGGCGCGGCCTCTCGTTCGTCTATCCAGGTTGTCTCGTCAGAAGCCCATCGGCATCTGAGGCAGCGCGTCCTCGTCGGGTGCTGCCAAGACGATGTCTCTCCGGTCCACGATCCGGGCCGCTGCCCGCAGCGCTTCGAGCCACTCCGTGAGTCGGACCTGTTGGGTCGCCCCAATGAGCGCCTCGCGCTGTGTCGTCAACTGACTCCTCCACACGGTGGAGTCTGCCGGCGTGCGTGAGAGCACTTCGAGCACGTAGACGTTTGCCGGGGTCGCGATGGCTTCACTGACCGTGCCGGGCATGAGCCCGAATGCGGAGCCGATCGCGGCGTTTTGGCGCCCGATACCCGGGACGAAGTCATTACGGGTGAAGGGTCCGGCCGTTCGTAGTTCCAAGTCGAGGTTGGCCGCGGCGTTGGCGATCGCCGAACCGCCCTGGACCTGAGTGGAGAGCTCGCGTGCTTCCTCAACGGCCCGCTCCATCTTGCGCTCGAAGAGCAAGGTCGATCGAATCGCCGCGGCGGCGTCCTCGAGGGGGAGCACCCCCTCGGGCTCTGAACTCACGAGTTCTAGAGCGTAGAACGCAGTCGGAGTCTCGAAGACGGGACTCACGTCGCCCGGCGAGGCCTCTTCGAAGGCCCAGTCCGCCCCTTCGGATACCTGACCGGCACCGGGGATGAAGGCGAAGTTCTGAGCGAGCTCCATCGAGGAGGACGCAAGCCCCGCCGTGGCTGCGGCCTCGTCGAGGCCCATCGACTCGCCGAGTTCTTCCAGCGAGTCCGCCATCGTCAGCAGTTGGATCTCGCTGTCGTCAGTGCGAGCGTACGGGACGAGGATGTGTCGCGCCTGTGCCGAGTCCGCACTCCACCGTTCCTGCACCTCGATCACGTGGAAGCCGTACGCGGTTTCGACCGGTCCCACTAGCTCGCCGGCATCGGCCGCGAACACCGCCGAGTCGAAGGCTGGCACCATGCGGCCGGCTGGGAAGACCCCGAGCTCGCCGCCGAGCGGGGCAGTGGGTTGGTCCGCGGACTCTTCCTGCGCCACTTGGGCGAAGTCTTCACCATCCCGAATGCCCTGGAGGATCTCTTCCGCCGTCTCCCTCGATGCTACGCTGTCGGACGCAGTCGGGGTCTTATCCAAGACGACCGTCTTCACGGTAGCTCGGGCCGGGATCTCGAACTCTTCTTGATTGGCGTCCCAGTACGCTTCGATGTCCGCATCGGACACCGTGAAGTCTTCATCTGCGTAACGGGAGCCCGGGTTCATCGGGACGTACTGGACCTCGACCGTCTCGTTCGCGTCTCGGTACGCCTGCCAGAGCTCGGCATCCGAGGCGTAGATCCCTGAGGAAACCTGGCGGAACAGCTTCAGACGTGGGATCTCGCTTCGATAGTACGACTCGAGCGCAAGGAGTTGCTCGGGCGGGAGTGAGTACAGAAACGACTGGTACTGTACGAGGTCGAGCTGGCCGCTCTCGTCGAGGAACGAAGGGATCAGGTAGTTCGGCGGGCTCACCTGGGCGGCTTCACTGATCTCTCGATCGGTGACCGTAATCCCCCGTTCCTGAAGCGCCTGCAGGACGAGGAGCTGATCGACGACTAGATCGAACGCTTGGTCCTCGAGCTCCTTGTTCTGCTGAGAGCTGATGAGCTCTTCTTGGCTCCTTTGCGCCTGGTCATAGAGCTGGCGATATGCGGCCATGTAATTCTCATACATGACCGGGTCTCCATTGACGGATCCGATCTCGCCGAATCCACCGCTAGTGCGGCCAGAGGCGTCCATGCCCCACTCAAAGACCATCAGCGCCACGAAGGCCAATGCTGCAAGCAGCATGATCGGCTTGGTGGCTTCCCGCATTTGACGCATCATGGCACGTCGTCTCCCACGTTCCTTCTGGGGTCGATTAAGCCCGAGATCAGGGGCCCGGAACGATAACCGCTCACGAATTCCCCCTCAACGGAGCGACTTCGATTCGTCTCCGAGTCCAATCGGTACGCGGAGACACAGCTGTCGGTTCCGGTAGCACTTCGGATTCGTTGACACTATTTCTCGACGGTCCCTATCTTCGCCCGTGCCCGGGGGGACCACTCCCCATCGCCTGTCCGGAGTAGCCGTTGGCCCTATCGCTCGACCAAGAGATTCAATCTCTCGAGGCGATCCGAGGCTCGGAGCGTGATCCTGACGGGTTGGCTTTTGCCCCGCTCGCGGACGCCTTCCTTCGGAGCGGTGACGCGCGTTCGGCCCTGGATGTGCTGGCGACCGGAACCGCCGCCCATCCGGACTACGCGACCGGGCACGTGATCGCGACCCGGGTCTACACTTCGTTGGGCCTTCACGCTGAGGCCGAACTCGCGGCGCGGCGGGTGCTCGAGCTGGATCCGGAGAACGTCGAAGCGCTGTCGTCGCTTGCGGCTGCCCTGGAAGCGATCGGAGATATGGCGGGCGCCTCGGAGGCGGCTCTGGCGGCGGGAGCCATCGATCCTGGAATGGAGAAGGTGTCCCCAACCGAGCTAGATCCCGAGCCGGTCGAGGCCCTGGTGGCGTTGGAGGCCGGAGTTGCCGATGTCGATGTCGAAGCCGACGTCGATCCCTTCGAGGCTCTCGCTATCGAAGGTGGCGAGACGGCGCTCGAGACGACGGACGATGTCCACCCCGAGCTCGAGGATGCCCTCGAGGCGCTCGGGTTGGGTGACGAGCCGACCGACGTTGCGATCGTCGGTGACGATACGAGCGCGGCCGATCTTCCACTCCTCGACTCCGACACGCTAGGGCAGGAGTTGGAGTACCTAGACATGGACGGCACCGCAGACGCTGAGCCGGCGATGGATCTGGGAGCGCTGGCCCCGGACGCTGAGCCGGCGATGGATCTGGGAGCGCTAGCGCCGGACCCCGAGCCGGCGATGGATCTGGGAGCGCTGGCGCCGGACCCCGAGCCGGCGATGGATCTGGGAGCGTTGGCGCCGGACCCAGAGCCGGCGATGGATCTGGGAGTGTTGGCGCCGGACCCCGAGCCGGCGATGGATCTGGGAGCGCTGGCGCCGGACCCTGAACCGGCAATGGATCTAGATGCGTTGGCACCGGACCCCGAGCCGGCAATGGATTTAGGAGCGTTGGCGCCGGACCCCGAGCCGGCGATGGATCTGGGAGCGTTGGCACCGGACGCTGAGCCGGCGATGGATCTGGGAGCGCTGGCGCCGGACCCCGAGCCGGCGATGGATCTGGGAGCGCTGGCGCCGGACCCCGAGCCGGCGATGGATCTGGGAGCGTTGGCGCCGGACCCAGAGCCGGCGATGGATCTGGGAGTGTTGGCGCCGGACCCCGAGCCGGCGATGGATCTGGGAGCGCTGGCGCCGGACCCTGAACCGGCAATGGATCTAGATGCGTTGGCACCGGACCCCGAGCCGGCAATGGATCTGGGAGCGCTGGCGCCGGACCCCGAGCCGGCGATGGATCTGGGAGCGTTGGCACCGGACCCCGAGCCGGCGATGGATCTGGATGCGTTGGCGCCGGACACTGAGCCGGCGATGGATCTGGATGCGTTGGCGCCGGACCCCGAGCCGGCGATGGATCTGGATGCGCTGGCGCCGGACCCCGAGCCGGCGATCGATCTGGGAGCGTTGGCACCGGACGCTGAGCCGGCAATGGATCTGGATGCGCTGGCACCGGACCCCGAGCCGGCGAGCGATCTGGGAGCGTTGGCACCGGATCCGGATCCAGTGATGGACCTCGACGTGCTGGCCCCCGAATCCTCCGATGAGCCGGTCGATCCGGACACTCCGATTCCGACCCGCACGTTGGCTGAGCTCTACCAAAGACAGGGGTTCAAGGAAAAAGCTCTCGCGGTGTATCTGGGTCTCCAGGAGGCGGAGCCCGACGCCGAGGACCTCGCCGAGCGGATCGCCGAGCTCACGGGTTCGGATCTTCGTGCACCGTTGGTTTCCGTCGCCGCGCCCGACACGATGGACGCGAGTGACGTGCAGGACGGTGTGGGCGACGAGGAGGATGAAGTCGAAGCGTTGGCTCGAGAGATGATGGAGCCGGACGATGAGGCTGAGGCCGAGGATACCCTCTTTGGATGGATCGACGAGGGCGAGCCGAGCCGGGGAGAGGACAAGGGCGACATCGGCAACTACTTCGACTCATTGTTGGGCTGGAACCGGCGTGAGTAAGGAGATGGTCCGGTAATGCAGCTAGGAGTGGTGCACGGCCCGAACCTGCGCCTTCTTGGACGTCGCGAGCCCGAGATCTACGGAAGGGAGTCGTTGGACGACGTGAATCGTGCTCTAGAGGCGCTCGCGGAGGAGCTCTCCGTGGGTCTCGAGACATTCCAGTCCAACCACGAAGGCGAGCTCCTAGACTTCATCGATGACGCGTCCAGTCGGGTGAGCGGCTTTCTCGTCAATCCGGGAGCGTACACCCACACTTCGATCGCTCTTCGGGATGCCTTGGCAGGCGTAAACCTCCCCTTCGTGGAGGTGCACATGTCGAATACCGCGGCTCGCGAGCGTTTCCGACGGCACTCGTATCTATCGCCGGTCGCGTCCGGCGTGGTTTATGGCTTCGGCGTGCAGAGCTATCTTCTTGGGCTCCGAGGGCTGGTCGCCAAGATCGGCACCTGACCCTCGCGACCACACAAGCACTAGACGAGAGTCCGCATGGCCAGCACGGCTGACTTCCGAAATGGGATGGTGATCGAGATCGATGGAGATCTCTGGGCGATCACGTACTTCCAGCACGTCAAACCTGGAAAGGGTGGCGCCTTCGTTCGCACGAAACTCAAGAACGTGTTGAGCGGAGCCGTTGTAGATCGCACGTACCGAGCGGGCGAAAAGGTGAACTCGGTCCGGTTGGAGCGGCGTCCGGTGAACTACAGCTACACCGACGGCGATCTTTACTACTTCATGGACGCGAACACCTTCGACATGATTCCGATCGCCGGCGACCTCCTCGGCGAGGATCAGCTCAAGTTCTTGAAAGAGAACATGGCGTGTGAAGGTCTGGTCCATGACGAGAACGTGATCAGTGTGGAGCTTCCCCAGTTCGTCGAACTGGAAGTCACGACGACGGACCCCGGCTTCAAAGGTGACACCGCCCAGGGGGCAACCAAGCCGGCAACCTTGGAAACAGGAGCGGTAATTCACGTGCCGCTCTTCGTGGAAGAGGGGGATGTACTCAAGATTGATCGACGCGAGGGCAAGTACCTTTCACGGGTAAACGGATGATCGACCTGGATTTCGTCGAGCGGCTCATCGAGGCCCTGGACCAGAGCAGCATCGATTCGCTCGAGATCGAACGCGGCGGGACTCGTGTTCGTTTGTCGAAGACACCACCGGTTACCACGGCAGCGGTTGCAGCGCCGGCTCCGGTCGCCGTCTCTCCCGCACCGGCACCGGCTGTGACATCGGCAGAGCCAGCGTCAGCGACTCCGGCGCCTGCGGCTGAGTCGTCGTCCGACCACCTCATCGACGTGACGTCTCCGATGGTCGGGACGTTCTACCGAGCTCCCGCACCCGATGCCCCGTCGTACGTCGAGGTCGGCCATCGGGTCTCGGTGGGCGATACCGTGTGCATCATCGAGGCGATGAAGCTCATGAACGAGCTCGACTCCGAGGTGTCCGGCACGGTTGTCGAGATATGTGTCGAGAACGCTCAGCCGGTCGAGTTTGGGCAGGTCCTATTCCGCGTCGATCCGAGCTGAGTAGCCCCAGACACGAGGACGGACGCACCCTCACTCCTGCCACGGATGGCTGACCGAGGCAGGCCAGGAGAAGACGGCTTGTTCAAGAAGGTTCTGATTGCGAATCGCGGGGAGATCGCCCTGCGAATTATCCGGGCCTGCAAAGAGCTCGATATCCACACGGTCGCCGTGTATTCGGAGGCTGATCGGGAGTCGCTCCATGTGCGCTTCGCCGATGAGGACGTGTGCATTGGTCGAGCCCCGGCAGCAGAGAGTTATCTGAACATCCCGCGGATCATCGCTGCTGCGGAGGTCACCGGGGCAGACGCGATCCACCCCGGGTACGGATTCTTGGCGGAGAACGCCGAGTTCAGCGAAATCTGCGCGCGCTCTGGCATCACCTTCATTGGTCCGACGCCAGACCAGATCCGCTCGATGGGAGACAAGGCGACTGCTCGAGCGACGATGATGGAGGTCGGAGTTCCGACCGTTCCAGGATCCGACGGGATCGTCGCGACCGTAGACGAAGCGACTCCGATCGCCGAGGCGATGGGCTTCCCCATCATGATCAAGGCGTCCGCCGGCGGCGGCGGTAAGGGAATGCGAGTCGCCACGAGTCCTGACGATTTCCCGAAGCTGTTTCAGGCCGCGCAGAACGAGGGGCGGGCCGCCTTCGGGAACCCTGACGTCTACCTCGAGCGGTGCATTCTAAAGCCCAGGCACGTCGAGATTCAGGTGTTCGGCGATTCCCACGGTCGGGTCACGCACTTCGGCGAGCGGGACTGCTCGATCCAGCGTCGCCATCAGAAGCTCGTAGAAGAGGCGCCATCGCCTGCCCTGACTCCGGAGCTCCGAGCAGAGATGGGAGAGTCAGCGGTTCGCGCAGCCGAGGCGATCGACTACGTCGGAGCAGGCACGGTCGAGTTCCTTCTCGATGAAGATGGCTCCTACTACTTCATGGAGATGAACACCCGGATCCAGGTCGAACATCCGGTCACGGAAGTGACGACGGGTATCGACTTGTTGAAGGAGCAGATCCGTGTCGCCGCCGGACTCCCGTTGAACGCTCCGGAGACCACTGAGCACGGGTGCCACGCGATCGAGTTCAGGATCAACGCCGAAGACCCCGATCGAAACTTCGCGCCAGGACCCGGGACCATCACGACTTTCCATCCGCCTGGCGGGCCGGGGGTCCGTTTGGACACCCACGTGTATACGGGCTATCGAGTCCCGCCACACTACGACTCGCTGCTCGCGAAGCTCATCGTGAGCGGGGCTACTCGAGAGGAAGCGATCGTCCGCGCGCGGCACGTCCTCGATCACTTCATTATCGAGGGGATCCCTACGACGATTCCGTTCCTACGACGCATTGTGGACGATGAAGCTTTCGTACGTGGGGAGGTCGACACGGGCTTCGTGGCCCGCATGATGGCCGAGGCGCAGCCTAGCGGATGAGAATCGACACCTACTTCACGGTGCCGGAGGCCGACACCGGAAGCTTGGACAACGTCGCCGTGGTCGTGATCGACATCATTCGGGCGACGACGACGATCGTGGAGGCGCTCGCGAACGGGGCTCGAGAGATTTTTCCGACTCCGTCCACGGAGGAAGCGGTACGACTCGCGTCGTCTCTCGGACGCGAAGACGCTTTGCTGTGCGGCGAGCGTCGTGGCTTGAAGGTCGAAGGCTTCGATCTCGGGAACTCTCCGTACGAGTTCACTCCTGACGTCGTCGACGGGAAAAAGCTCGTCATGAGTACGACGAATGGCACCAGAGCCCTGGCAGCGGCTCAAGAAGGGCGAAGAGTCCTGGTCTGCGCGGTGACGAACCTCAGCGCGGTCGCCGCTGCCGTCGCGGACGAGGACGCGGTTACGGTCATGTGTGCCGGACGGGAAGATCGGTTCGCCGTGGACGATGCACTCTGCGCAGGGCACCTCATTCAACGGGTCCTCGCTGATCGAGATGATGACGTGCAGCTGAACGACGCGTCGCGAGCCGCACTCGGCTTGGCGGCGGCGAGAAAACCTACCCGGCGCTTCTTCGCGGAATCTGCGGCCGGAGTGGCTCTCGCCGAGATAGGTCTTGCCGAAGATCTGAAGTTGTGCAGTGATGTAGACCGTCACGACATCGTAGCCGTGATGAGGGACAACTCGATCACCAAGGAAGGAGCGTAGGCGATCAGCGCGGCCGGGAAGGGGAAGACCAAGAAGAAGCCGGCGTCCAAGCGAAAGAAGAAGCCGGCGCCGCCGCCTCCGGTCCTGGAGCAGTGGCAGCGTCGGGAGATCTTCGCGGTTTTGATCCTGGCGACGGCGGTTGCACTTCTGTTGTCCCTCGTGCCCACGTCGCTTTTCGGCGCTTTGGAAGATCGATGGTTCCCGTCGGGCAATATGCTCGGCACCGTAGGTGGCCTCCTGCGAGGTCTCCTTGTCGCCTTCGTCGGAGCGTCCGCGGTCGGGCTCCCTTTGATCCTCGGGGCCATCGGGCTGCGGGCCGGTGGGTGGCTCAGCCCCTCCAAGACTCTACGCTTCACGGCTTTGACGACAGGGCTTCTCGCCCTCGTGCCCATGGTTCTTTGGACGCTGCTTCCGGGGCGTCCCGAGGCCGCAGGCTGGCTCGGCGCGGCGGTGGCGGGGCCGATGGTTGGCCTGCTCGGTACACTAGGAACCGTGTTGGTTGAGGTCGTCCTCTTCGCGGCGCTCACGATCGCCACCTTCGGATGGAATCCCCTCCGATCCGTAGGCAGAGGAGTTGCGGTCGGTGGCGGGGCGGCTGGACGCGCGGGGAAGGCGATCGCGGAGCGCACACGGGAGGCCGCAGCGGAAGCTCGGGCCGCGGCAGCACTTCGCGACGAGACGGACGAGACGACCGACGCCCCCCCGGTGGAAGGGTTCGAGCCCGAATGGATGGACGAGTCGCCTGACACGGAGGGCACTCCGCCCGTGGCGGACGATGCCGACGAGGTTGCCGATCCGGGGCCGGACGATGCCCATCCTGATTCAATCCCAGCCACGGCGGATCTCGGCGCCACGGCCGAGCCTGAAGAGGAGGTAGAGCTCGAAGCCGACGACCCCGCAGAGCATGAGGACGACCTCGCGGACCCCAACGCCGGGAACGACATCGAGCACGAAGTCCCTCCGGTCGACCTACTGAGTGCCCCGGAACGGCATGACCGGGCCAGTATGGAGCGCCAGCTCGAGGCTCTGGGTCAGGTCCTGGTGGAGAAGCTTCGCACCTTCAACATCGAGAGCGAGTTGGGCGGCAGGACCACCGGCCCTGTAGTTACCCAGTTCGAGGTGATTCCAGCGCCAGGGGTGAAGGTCAATCGAATCGCGAACCTCGACGCCGATCTGGCTCTTGCAATGAAGGCTCGCACGATCCGGATCGTAGCCCCCATTCCCGGAAAGGGGGCGGTCGGGGTCGAGATCCCGAACCCCAAGCCGGAGATCGTGAATCTCAGGGAAATCCTCGAATCTCCAGGCTTTCGCCGCGCTAAGGGAGAACTCCCTCTCGCGCTGGGAAAGGACCTGAACGGTAAGCCCTACGTTTCCCCGCTCGAGAAGATGCCTCACGTCCTGATCGCCGGAGCGACCGGGGCAGGAAAGTCCGTGTGCCTGAACACCATCGTGACGAGCCTCGTCTATCGACACACGCCCGAGACGCTCCGACTCTTGATGATCGACCCCAAGATGGTCGAGCTGTCGGTCTACTCTCGGCTTCCGCACCTTCGCCACAACGTCGTCACCGACCCTCGGGACGCGGCTGGTGTACTGAAATGGGCCGTGTTGGAGATGGAGCGCAGGTATGCACTCCTGAAAGCCAACTACGTGCGCTCGATTCAGGAGTTCAACAAGAAGGTTCGCGAAGAGCAGGTGGTGAAGAGGGTCGAGCCGAAGGGGCCCGAGGGAGACGAAGACCGATGGATCTACAACGACGGTATCATGCCTTACATCGTCGTGGTCGTCGACGAGCTCGCAGACCTGATGATGACGGTGCAGTCGGAGGTGGAGCGGCCGCTCACACAACTCGCGCAGAAGGCACGAGCGATCGGCATTCATCTCATCGTCGCGACTCAGCGCCCCTCGGTGAACGTGATCACTGGACTCATCAAAGCGAACTTCCCGACGCGGATCGCGTTTCGGGTCGCGTCCAAGACCGACTCTCGCACCATCCTCGACCAGAACGGAGCCGACGCACTTCTGGGCAATGGGGACATGCTCTTCTTACCGCCCGGGGGGAGCGTACCGGTCCGGATCCAAGGGGCGTATCTGCCTACCGAAGACACCGAACGCCTCATGGGTTGGTATGTCGAACTCCTCGAACAGCACGGGGAAGAATCCGGCGTGCGCGTGGATACCGGACTCGAAACCGACATCTTGGAAGAGCTGCGGGTGCAGATGGAGGACGAGGGCGACGGGAAGGACGAGATCAAGGGAGATTGGGACGACCTCTTCCAGGCGGCGGCCGAGGTGTGCATCCAGAACGGAGGGGGCTCGACGTCCCTCTTGCAGCGACGGCTCTCGATCGGGTACGGGCGTGCTGCTCGCATCGTGGACCAGCTGGAGAGCGCGGGCGTCCTAGGACCTTCCGCAGGTTCGAAGGGGCGCGAGACGCTCATGTCGCTCGACGAGCTGGATCTCTTCATGAGGGGAGGATGAGATGGTGAGGCCCATGCTTGGATCGTTCGGACTAGCCACGGTCCTCGTCACGCTTACCACGGCGTCCCTCGAGGGTCAGGAGCGAGCGCTGGAGGTGTTGAGTGGCGCCTCCGAACGATACGCATCCGTGGAGACTCTCTGTGCGAACTTCGAGCAGAAGCTCGAGGTCACGCTGCTCGGACGTGAGATCGTGGGGAACGGGCGGCTCTGTCAGGGGCGACCCAACCTTTTCGGGATGCGTTGGAGTGATCCGTCCGGGGATCTCGTCGTTGTCGACGGGACGCATGCCTGGGTGTACTTCCCCAGCACCGATCCGATGACGGTGCTACGGACCGGTGCAGAGCGAAGTGCTGGCGGTCAGGATTACCATCGAGAGTTCCTCGTCGATCCCTCCTCCAAGTACGAGATCGAGTACGCGGAGAGTGAGGAGATTGATGGCCATCGTGTGCATCGTCTCATCATGCGGCCGCTCCGGCCCATGTCGTACCACACGGCGACGGTTTGGATCGATGCGAACGACTCGGTCTTGCGGCGTATACGACTCGAAGAAGAGAACGGGAACGTTCGGACCGTGACGCTCACCGACGTCGTCTTCGGCGCGACCCCAGGGTCCGGTTGGTTCGCCTTTACTCCGCCCGATGGCGCGGTGGTGATGGCCCGGTGACACGTACTCGGGACCTTCCCGTATTCCCGGTTGCTCCCGAACCCGTCCGTCCTGGTGTATCGCCGCACGTCTTGCCCGTCCACCACGAGCTGGAGGCACAAGGAGACGGCGACGGTCCGGACATCGCGCTTCTTACCCTCGGGTGCGACAAAAATACGGTCGATTCCGAGAGGATGATGGCCGCATTGCTAGGGCACGGTGCACGTGTGTCGTCGGACCCCGATGGGGCCGAGGTGATCATCATCAACACGTGTGGCTTCATCCAGAGCGCGAAAGAGCAGTCGATCGAGACGATCTTAGACGCCTGCGCCCTTAAAGAGAGCGGCGATGTTCGGGCCGTGGTGGCGGTGGGGTGTCTCGTACAACGTCACGGGGCGGAGCTGCAGGAAGAGATCCCCGAGGTAGACCTCTTCCTCGGTCTTACGGAACTCCCCACCCTCGTACCGCAGTTGCGGGAACGCGGCCTCCTGCCGGAAGAGATGCCCTCGTCGATCATGGAGCGACCCCTGCGGGTCCTCACGACGGCGACGCCTCACACTTCCTTCTTGAAGATCAGCGAAGGGTGTGATCACACCTGCGCCTTCTGCGCCATTCCCCTCATGCGCGGCCTCCACCGCTCGCAGCCGGTGGAAGAGCTCGTCCGCGAGGCCGCCGGATTGGAAGCGGCCGGCGTGAGGGAGATCAACATTGTCAGCCAAGACACAACTTGGTACGGTCGCGACCTACGAAGGAAGGATCGGGGCGCACCTCTGCTCCCCGAACTCCTGCGCGCTCTGCTCGATGGTACGGCGGTGCCCTGGTATCGACTCTTCTACATGTATCCCTCGGGCATCACTCGTGAGATGGTCGAGCTGCTAGCGTCCGAGCCTCGGATCGTTCCCTATCTCGACGTCCCACTTCAACACGGTTCCGATCGAGTACTGAAGGCCATGAGGCGTCCCGAGAGACGGCACACGATCCGAGAGCGTGTCGGATGGCTGCGAGAAGCGATTCCGGGGCTGACCCTGCGCACGACCGTGATCGTCGGGTTTCCTGGAGAGACCGACGAGGACTTCCGAGAGATGCTGGAGCTACTCGAGGAGCTTCGGTTCGAGAGGGTGGGGGCGTTCGGTTATTCCGTGGAAGAGGGAACACGGGCGGCGACGCTGGACGATCATCTGCCGCACGAAGTGATCCAAGAAAGGCTGGAAGAGGTGATCGAGATCCAGCGCGGGGTCTCGTGGGAGCGGAACGAAGAGCTGGTTGGGTCCGAGGTGACGGTGCTCGTCGACGAGGTCGTAGATGATCCGGACTTCATCGCCGTGGGGCGCACCGCCGGGCAGGCGATCGACGTCGATGGGGTGACTCATTTGCGCGGGCCCGTCCCCGCGACGCCGGGGACGTTCGTTGAGGCACGCATCGTGGAAGGGATGGACTACGACCTGGTTGCGGAGGTGATGGGGTGAAGGAGTTCGGGAGATGGGGGTGCGCCGCACGTGTTCGGCGCGTCGCGTACGGTGCGTTGGCGGCGTCGATGTGTGGTACCACGGTGGTCAGAGCCCAAGACATCGCCGACTACGACTACGAACACCTCTCGTTTCGCGGCATCGGGGTCGAGGTCGGTTACCTCTGGCCGGACCGTGTGGCGCCAGCCGAGAGCTACACCCTTCGCATCGATATGGGCTATGCGGGTCCGGGACTCAGAATCGCGCCCTCCGTGACGTACTGGTCGTCGATGTTCGAGGCAGCGGAGATCGTCGAATTCCAAAATCGTGTCCGCGATCTCGTTGCGGCCCAGAATGGAGGCGTGCTACCGGAGCTCGATCTCGGCACAATCAACTACACGGACGTCGCGGTCGGTGTCGATGCTCACGTGGTGTGGGAGTTGCCCTTCGACGTGCTCACCTTCGGTGGATTGGGCTTTACGGCCCACTTCATCGACGGCGACGGCGAGGTCATTGCCAACACATTCGTGGAGGACCTACTCGACACGGTCGAACCGGGCTTCAACCTTCACGTGGGTACGGAGTACCCCGTGACCAACCAGATTCGGATCTACGGCTCGGCCAGGTACGAAGTCATGCCCGATCTCAGATACCCACAACTCCGAGCGGGAGCGCAGCTCATGCTCGGCCCCAATGCGCCGCGCGAGGGTCGCAATGACGGATAGGGAACCGATCAAACTCGGAGTGATCGGCGCTGGAGCAATCAGCCAGGTCGTTCACATGCCGATCTTTGCCGAACGGGAGGATGTCCACCTCCTCGCGATCGCGGATGCGGACCCTCACAAAGCCGAGACACTCTCTCGACGCTTCGCCGTTCCGCTCGTCATGGACGCGGACGAGCTCATCGCCTTCGACGACCTCGATGCCGTGGTCCTCTGCACGCCGAATCATCTGCACGAAGAGATGGCCATTGCGGGGTTTCAGGCCGGTAAGCACGTCCTCGTCGAGCGCCCGATCGCTAGTAGCGCGGACGGGGCTTCTCGGGTCGTTGAGGCCGCCATCACGTCAGGGAAGGTCCTCTCCGTCGGGATGCCGCACCGCTTTCGCCCAGAGGTCATCGCACTGAAGAGCTTTGTTGAGGGCGGTGAGTTTGGACAGCTGTATGCTGCTCGGGGTAGCTGGTTGACGAGGGGCTTTCCCCATGCGCGCTCTTCGTGGCGCTCTGATCCCAATGTGGCGGGTGGCGGCGCCCTCGTAGATCTAGGTGTGCCGGCGCTCGACCTCTGTCTCTGGACGATCGGCTTTCCCGAGCTCGCCCGTGTCTCATGTGTGATGACCGGCCCGGATTCCGGCGTCGAGTTTGCAGCCACACTCATGTTGGTGACCACGACCGGGGTGGCGATCACGGTCGAAGTGAGTAACCGCTTTTATGCGGGTGACGACCGCTTCTATCTGCGGGTCATGGGTGAAGAAGGGTCTGGGTCGCTACCTCCTCTCGAAGTATTCAAGCAGTTGGGTGGGCGGCCGATGGAAGTGACACCACGACAGCCCAGACCGCGTGGTGGTGAAAACCCGTACATGAACGCGTACCGGCGACTCCTCGATGACTTCGTGAGACGAGTCACGGGAGTGGTCGAGGGTGCGCCGCCCGTAGAGCAGGTGGGACTCATGCGCGTAATCGAGGGTGCGTACCGGTCGGTGGAGGAGGGGAGGGAGGTCGAGTTCTAGGCCGCGTCCGAGGCTGGTTGCCTCGAAAGGGAGAGCGACTGCTTCCCACGATCTCGGCTTTGGTACTCGCCGCGAGCTACCCACCGTTGCATGTGGTGGTGCTGCCCTTCGTGGGCATGGTACCCCTCATAGTTTGGCTGGCGGATCTTCCGGCCGGCCGGGAGGGACGACACGCGGCCACGAGAGGCGGCGCACTGTTCGCGACGATCTATTTCGGTCTCGTGAACTATTGGCTTCTGGTGGCGTTGCTCTGGTTCACCCTGCTGGCCGTGCCTGCGTTCCTCGCCGCGTTGACGCTGATCGTACTTGTGTCCGCCCTCTTTTTCCGGTTGATGCACGTGGGCTTGCGGAGGTTCGGCCTCCCGGTATGGATCGTCGTGCCGGTGGTATGGACGGCGCTGGAGTGGACTCGTGCCCACTTTCCGAGCACGCTCGCTTTCCCCTGGCTCGGACTGGGGACGTCCCTTACCGGGACCCCCCGGCTGGTCGGGATCGCGGAGGTCGTGGGGTCGCGAGGCGTCACCTTTTGGATTGTGCTGGTGAACGCCCTCGTCGCCGGCGTCATCGTACGAGTACGAGCGTCGAGCCCCTGGGTCCGCCACGCTCTTACGGTGGCTCTGGTCGTGGCACTCCCGGGGGCATGGGGCGTTTGGCGTGCTTCGACGCTTCCTCTCCGACCGGCGGGTACCGTGTCGGTGGTGCAGCCGAACATTCCCGAGGATGTGAAGCTCGACGCCACTACATCCGTCGAGGCTACCTTCGCGGCGCTCGACCGACTGGCTCCCGAGCTCGATCCAGCCCCCCGCGGGCTGACCGTACTGCCCGAAATGACGCTCTCGATCGTACCCCGAGCTCCTCAGTTTCGAAGCGAGGTGGAACGCCTCTCACGCTGGTCGAGGCAGGTGGGCAGTCCGGTGCTCTTCGGTGGCTACGGCTTCGAAGAAAACCCGGATGGCTCCGCGACTCCCTACAACGCGGTGTTCGTTCTGGATGGCGAAGGGCTGAGCGACTTCCAGTATGAGAAGCACCGATTGGTGCCGATCGTGGAGCGGGTCCCATTTCTACCCGATTTCTTGCTGGGACGACTCGGTGTCTTTGGAAGCTATGGAGCGGGTGAAGACTACCCTATCCTCGAGCTCGGGGGTGCAGCATACGGGGTCCTGATCTGCTACGAGTCTGCCTTTCCGGCGATGGCGAGACGGTACCGCCTCGAGGGTGCGGACGTGCTCATCAACGTCACGAACGACGCGTGGTATGGTCGGGAGCCGGCGTGGTCTCGGACATCGGCGCTGTGGCAGCACCCTGCCCACATGGTAATGCGCGCCATCGAGAACCGCGTCGGCGTGGCCCGTGCTGCCAACACTGGCATCTCGCTCTTCGTGGACCCGCTCGGTCACGTGCATGGAAGCACGGAACTCTTCGTCCCGGCGGTTTCGACCGAGGAGGTCACGACCTCGGATGTGCTTACCATTTACGCGCGCGTTGGAGATGTGGTGGGGTGGGGGTGTGCCCTCTTGTCCTTGCTTACCCTCCTAGCGTACCGGCGCCTGGACCCTCCTGCGGGTCTCGTATAGCTTTCCCTGGCTATGGACCGACCCGAGTCACGGGTTCGGAGGCGCGACGATGGCCGTCGCGCTGATCGTACCACTCAAGTGTGCCGGAGCAGCAGATGAAGCAGGGCATCCATCCAGACTACATGGCAGCAACGGTGGTGTGCGCCTGTGGCAACCGCTTCGAGACGATGTCGACGCAGGACGAGGTCCACGTGGAGATCTGCTCGGTGTGCCACCCCTTCTATACGGGCAAGCAGCGCCTCGTCGACACAGCTGGGCGCGTTGACCGATTCAAGAAGAAGTACGGGAAGTCCGAGTAAAGCCGGGCTTCGTGCCCCGGAGCGAGCCCCCTCGTCTCGTGTGATGAGGCGATCCCTCACGCCTCGATCTCGCTGATGACAACTCAGCTACTCGACCCGCGACTCCACGATCGACTCGCGGACGCCGAGCGCCGTTTCGAGGGTGTGGAGGAAGCGTTGGCCTCACCCGAGGTGCTGGCCAGTCCCGAGAAGCTCAGGGAGCTGGGCAGAGAACGAGCCCACCTCGAGCCAATCGTGACGACGGGTCGTGCGCTCCTCGCCGCAGTCGCAGAGCATGCCGACGCGACGGAGTTGGCCGCAGAAGCGGACGACCCTGAAATGCGGGCGATGGCCGAAGAGGAGATCGCGACTCTCCTGACCCGCATCGAAGAGCTCTCCAAGAGCGCGAAGGAGCTTCTCATACCGGCCGACCCGCTCGCGGATCGGCCTGCAGTGGTCGAGATCCGGGCCGGCACGGGCGGGGACGAAGCCGGTCTCTTCGCCGCCGACCTCATGCGGATGTACCGACTGTACGGCGAGCAGAGTGGGTGGAAGATCGATGTGATGAACGTCTCGGAGGGCATCCCGGGCTCCATCAAGGAAGCGATCTTTACGGTGCGGGGCCGGGGGGTCTACGGTCGACTTCGCTACGAGTCGGGCGTGCATCGGGTGCAACGGGTTCCGGCTACCGAGAGCCAGGGGCGAATCCATACCTCTGCCGCGACGGTGGCCGTGCTCCCCGAGGCCGAAGAGGTCGACCTCCAGATCGATCCCAATGACCTACGGATCGATGTGTATCGGTCGTCCGGGCCTGGAGGCCAGTCCGTCAATACGACCGACTCGGCAGTCCGGATCACCCATATCCCGTCGGGCCTCGTCGTGTCGATCCAAGACGAAAAGTCCCAGCACAAAAACAAGGCGAAGGCGCTCAAGGTTCTACGGAGTCGCCTCTTGGACCGGATGGTCGCGGAGTCCGAGGCCGAACGAGCTCAGCAGCGGCGGACACAGGTCGGGACCGGAGATCGATCCGCCAAGATCCGTACGTACAACTTCCCGCAGAACCGAGTCACGGACCATCGCATCGGGCTTACCCTTCACAAGCTCAGCGACGTACTCGATGGCGATCTGACGGAGTTGACTACCGCTCTTCGGCTGGCCGACCAAGAGGAGAGGATGGAGGCCGAGGAGGGATGAGCAGCCGGGCGAGCGCGAATGAAGACGTCTGGACGGTGCTCAAGATGATCCTTTGGAGCGCGGACTACCTTGGCGAAAAGGGGGTTCCTTCACCCCGCCTCGATGCGGAGCACCTGCTCGCCCACACGGTCGGCGTGCCTCGACTCCAGCTGTACCTCGAGTTCGACCGGCCTCTGTCTCCGGTCGAGCTCGACGGCTACAGGCCGCTCCTCCGGCGGCGGGCGGGGCGGGAACCGCTCCAGTACATCATCGGCCGGCAACCGTTCCGAGAGCTCGACTTGGAGGTGCGGCCGGGAGTACTGATTCCTCGCCCCGAGACCGAGGCGTTGGTCGACCTCGTTTTCGAGTGGGCGGGTGAGCGAGATGGAGGTGACGTCACGGCGCTGGATGTGGGGACTGGAACAGGGGCCATCGCGATTTCCCTGGCCGTCGAAGGGCGCTTCGGCTCTGTGGTCGGGACCGACGTGTCGCAGAGTGCGTTGGAGCTCGCTCGGCGCAATTGCGAGACGGCTGGTGTCGCCGACTCGGTCTCGTTTCGGGAAGGGCCGCTATTCGCTCCCCTGGGTCCCGGCGAACGCTTCGACGTGATTGCCTCCAATCCGCCGTACATCGCGGAGGTGGACGAAAGCACTTTAGAGCCCGAGGTTCGAGAGTGGGAACCCCACGAGGCCCTCTTTGCGGGTGAGGAAGGACTCGATGTCTTGCAGGGCATCGTGGGTGGTGCGCACGACTATCTCAAGGCAGGCGGACTCCTCGCCCTCGAAGTGGGAACGGGGCAGGCGTTGCGCGTTTCGGACTGGCTGACGCAAACACGCGCATACGCCAATGTGCGTATTTGTCGGGACTACGCGCGGCGCGAGCGTTTCGTGGTCGCGCACGCAGCATGAAGAAGGCACGACGACGGCGGAAGGTCGCCAATAGATAGAGGAGTTCGGGATGGCGGGGATTTACGAAATGGCGAAGGAGCTCGGCGGTGCACTCGGTCGCACCGAGGAGTACCAGGCGTTGAAGCGAGCGAATGAAGCGGCCGAGGAGGATCGCGATCTAGTTTCGTTGCGGAACCGGATCAGCGAGCTCGAGGCTCAACTCGAGGCGGAGGTGCGTGCCGGAAAAGAGCCGGGCGACGAGCTCCGTCAAGAGTTCTCCGAGACGGCTGAGAAGCTCCAAGCCCTCCCCGTCTTCCAACGAGTGGTGGCCGCTCAGGCCAACTTCGAGAAGGTCATGTACAAGGTCAACGAGACGGTGGCGAAGGGCATCGAAGAAGGTGCCGACAGCCGCATCATTATCGCCTCCTAACCCCGCCCGGGGCGACGAGGCTCACCCAACAAGAGGATACCGTGGAGAAGCCCACTGAAATCAAGCCGGCCGAGGGGAAACTCGGCGTTCTACTTCCTGGCTTCGGAGCTGTGGCCACGACCTTCGTGGCAGGTGTGGAAACGGCGCGGCGCGGAATCGCCGAGCCGATCGGCAGCCTGACTCAGATGAATACGATCCGGCTAGGGAAGCGCACCGATCAGCGCACCCCTCTCATCAAGGATTTCGTGCCGTTGTCGGAACTCGACGATCTCGTTTTCGGGGCGTGGGACCCGATCCCGGACAACGGCTACGAGAGTGCCGTGAATGCCGGCGTCCTGCACAAAGAGAACCATCTCGACCCGATCAAGGACTTCATGGCGTCTGTGAAGCCCATGCCCGCGGTCTTCGACACCGACTACGTCAAGAAGTTGGATGGCCCGAATGTGAAGTCGGGTGACACCAAGAAAGACCTCGCCGATCAGCTTCGGGAAGACATCCGTTCGTTCAAGGCCGAGCACGGATGCGAACGACTCGTGATGGTCTGGTGCGGATCCACCGAGGTCTACATCCGGCCGGGAGAGGTTCACGCCAGCATCGAGGCGTTCGAGAAGGGGATGGCCGAGAACCATCCGGACATCGCACCGAGCCAACTATACGCCTACGCCGCCATCATGGAGGGTGTGCCGTACGCGAATGGTGCCCCGAACCTTTCTGCGGATTGCCAGGCGCTGGAAGACCTCGCGAAGCGAGAGGGTGTACCGATCGCGGGGAAAGACTTCAAGACGGGTCAGACCCTGATGAAGACGATTCTCGCGCCGGGCTTCAAGACTCGCATGCTCGGCCTGTCCGGCTGGTTCAGCACGAACATCCTGGGCAACCGAGATGGTGAGGTTCTGGACGATCCGGAGTCGTTCAAGAGTAAGGAGGTCTCGAAGCTCGGCGTGCTCGAGAACATCCTTCAGCCCGACATGTACCCGTCTCTGTACGGCGACATGTATCACAAAGTGCGGATTAACTACTATCCGCCGCGGGGTGACAACAAAGAGGGGTGGGACAACATCGACATCTTCGGATGGATGGGATACCACATGCAGATCAAGGTCGATTTTCTGTGCCGTGACTCGATCCTCGCGGCGCCGATCGTCCTGGATCTCGCTCTCTTCCTGGACCTTGCCTCTCGGAGTGGCATGAGTGGGATCCAGGAGTGGCTTTCGTTCTACTTCAAGTCGCCCCAGACAGCTCCAGGCCTCTATGCGGAGCATGACATCTTCATCCAGCATTGGAAGCTCAAGAACACCCTTCGGTGGATCATGGGTGAGGAGATGATCACGCACTTGGGCGTAGAGTACTACGACTAGGCGGGCCTACGACTAGAGGCGATGTGACCCCGGGGCTCTTTCTAGTGCTCGAGGGGGGAGACGGCGCTGGGAAAACGACCCAGGTCGGTCTCCTCTCTGCGTGGCTCGACGAACGAGGGGTCGATCACGTCACGACGCGAGAGCCGGGAGGAACGCCGGTAGGTGAGGCGATCCGCTCTGTAGTGCTCGGCCGCGAGGATCTGGAGATGCCATCGGAGACCGAGCTTCTCCTGATCCTCGCGGCTCGGGCCGCGTTCGTACAAGAGGTCGTCGAACCGGAGCTGACCGTGGGGCGCCATGTGGTGGCCGACCGCTTTTCACTCTCGACTCTGGCGTATCAAGGCTATGGCCGAGGGCTTCCCCTCGATCAGGTGCGGCAGGGAATTCGTATCGCCACGCGGGGCCGAGAACCCGATCTGACACTAGTCCTCGACGTCCCTGTGGAGCGCGCCGTCGAACGCCAAGAGGCAGGTGCAGACGTGCCCGATAGGATCGAGAAGGCAGGGAGCGACTTCCGCCGACGTGTGCGAGCCGGGTATCTTGCATTGGCGGCCGAGCGAGCGGATGTCGAGCTCGTGGATGGTTCGGGCACCGTGGAAGAGGTGCACGATCTTGTCACGTCGGTGATCATGCGACGCTTCGCCGAACGGTTTCCAGCCTTGGGAGACGAGGTGGGGAGTCGAGGCTCGGAGGGAGAAGGGGAATGAAAGGAAGCGCGGCGGCGCCGGTCTTGGTCCTAGCGATCTCGGCGGTTTTGGGAGGATGGCTCCTACAAGAGGGCGTGGAGCGTTCGGACAACGTGTACGTACGAGTCCGGGTGCTCCAAGAGGTGGTGGATCACGTAGAGACCAGCTTCGTGGAGGATGTCGAGGCCGGGAGCCTCTACGAATCCGCGATTGATGGCTTGATCGGTGACCTCGGAGATCCCCACTCATCTTTCCTTCCCGCGAGCGACTTCGAGAACCTGAGGATTCGGACTCAGGGTGAGTACGGTGGGGTAGGCCTCGAGGTCGTGGATCGCGGGGGGTACGTCACGGTGGTCAGTCCGATCCCGGGCGGCCCTGGAGGGCGCATGGGGATCCGAGCCGGAGATCAGTTCTACGAGATCGACGGCGTAGCAGCGGACACCATGGTGACCGATCAGGCCGTCGAACTTCTCCGAGGCGAGCCGGGAACGGATGTCTCTGTTCGCATGCTGCGGCCCGGTGTTTCGGAGCCGATCGACTTCTCGGTAACCCGGGAAGTGATCCACCTTCGTGCCGTGCCCTTCGCTCAGTTACTCGACGACGGCGTGGGATATGTCCCGCTTCTCACCTTCCGTGAGACGACGGCCCGAGAGGTGCGAGCCGCGGTCGACTCCCTTCGGAGCGAAGGGATGACGGGACTCGTTCTGGATCTCCGAGGGAATCCAGGCGGGCTTTTGGATCAGGGGATCGCCACCACCGATCTCTTCCTCGAAACGGGGCAAGTCGTCGTGGAAACGCGCGGTCGAGACGCGGCTCAGAACGAGACGTACTCCGCGTCGAGTCCCGATCAGTATCCTGGGCTCCCGATCGCGGTTCTCATCGACGCGGGTAGCGCGTCGGCGTCGGAGATCATCGCGGGTGCACTGCAAGATCACGACCGGGCGATCCTGATCGGCGAGACCACATTCGGGAAGGGATCGGTACAGACGCTGTACCCCCTCACCGGTGGAGACGTCCTGCGGCTCACCACGGCGAAATGGTACACACCGGTGGGACGTTCCATTCATTTGGAGCCGGAACAACGGCGTGAGACGGAGCGGTCGCACACCCTCTCGGTGTCCGGCCAATTGGTCCAGCCTTCCTCGATCGACGGCAGGCCGAACTTCGAGTCCGACGGTGGCCGCACTCTGTACGGCGGGGGCGGCATCACCCCCGACCTGTTCGTGGAGCCGGAGACGCTCACAGGTACGGAGGTCGAAGCGGTTCGGGAGCTCTTCAGGAGTTCAGGCGCCTTCTTCCTCGCGCTCTTCGACTATGCGGTGGACTACGTCGCAGCCCACGAGAATCTCACCGAGGGCTTTTCGCTGTCATCCGAAGATGTGGATGGATTCTACGGAACCCTCGGCGACTTCGGGGCAGATATCTCGCGCTCGGACTATGAGGGAGCGGAACGCTTCGTGAGGTACCATCTGGAGCGAGAGATCGCCATGCGGGCACACGGTGCGGACGGACAGTTCCGGCAGATGGCTCCCCAAGACCGACAGCTCGAGGCTGCCGTGGAGCTGGTGAAGTCCGCGGCTGGCGTCTCGGAGCTCATCACAGAGGCCGAGAACTTCGATCCCGCCGCTCTCCGAGGGTCCTGAGGAGGAGGACCGGTTCAGAGGTGCCTCCTCCGGTATGTCCTCGCCCCATGACTTTCTGTTGATTCCAAAATGAATTCCAAGACCGTGCCTCTCGTCGAGGTCGTCCGCGGAGGCGTTGTGGAATCGCGTCACTTCGGTTCTGCGGCGGTGGTGGACGCCGACGGAGTCTTGATCGCCTCCGCCGGTGACCCACAGGCGCTGACCTTCCTCCGATCGGCGGCGAAGCCTTTTCAGGCGCTTCCGCTCGTCGAGGAGGGGGTGGTCGACGCCTTCCGGCTGACCCCCGCCGAGCTCGCTCTGTGTTGTGCCTCGCACGAGGGCGAGGCGGCCCATGTCGACGGTGCTCGCTCGATTCTGCGCAAGTCGGGGAGCGATGAATCGCTCCTGCGTTGTGGCGCACACGCCCCGTACTCGTCAGCTGCCGCACTCAAGCTTGCAGCCTCTGGGCAGCCGCCAGAGCCGATTCACAACAACTGCTCGGGAAAGCACGCGGGTATGTTGGCGTTGGCCCAACATATGGGATGGGACCCGCACGACTACCATCTCCTCGAGCACCCGGTCCAGCAGAGGATGTTCGACGAGGTGTGCCGGTGGACCGGCTTACGTCGGTCGGAAGTCCGCGTCGGGGTCGATGGGTGCGGGGTCAGCTGCTTCGCAGCACCGCTCGATCGCATGGCGCGTGCGTTTGCTCGATTCGGGGATCGAGCCGAGCACGGCGGTAGCCCCCATGCGGTCATCGACGCGATGACGGGCGAGCCGTTCATGGTGGGCGGGACTGGACGTGCCTGTACCGACGTGATGGCGGCTGGTCGCGGGAGCGTGTTCGTGAAGCTGGGGGCCGAGGGCGTGTACGGAGGGGGCATTCCGTCGAAAGGGCTTGGTTTCGCCATCAAGGTCGCGGACGGAGGGCGTCGTGCGGTTGAGGTTGCGTTGGTGCGGTTGCTCGAGTGCCTCGACGTGTTCTCTGCGACTCAGTTGCAAGCAGTGAAGGGCCACGGATCCCCAGTTCTGCGCAACACGCGAGGGGAAGAGGTGGGCGAGTTGCGATCCATCTTCGATGTCTCGGTCCCTCTCCGAGTGGGCGGCTGACATGTTCGTCGATCGAGCCGTGATCGAGGTCGTGGCAGGGACCGGAGGCTCGGGGTCAGAGGCCATGCGTCGCGAGTCGGGAGTCCCACGAGGGGGTCCAGCAGGCGGCGACGGGGGTAAAGGCGGAGACGTGTCGCTCGTAGCTGATCCACAGCTGACGACCCTGCTCGACTACTCGTACCGCAGGCACTACAAGGCGAAGCGGGGGAAGCACGGAGAAGGTAAGAACCGCACGGGCCGATCAGGGGAAGACCTCGTGCTGCGGGTTCCACCCGGTACTGCCGCGTACGACCACGACACGGGTGCACTGCTGGGCGAACTGATCGCGGAAGGGGATACCTTGGTCATCGCGCGAGGCGGGCGGGGGGGAAGGGGCAATGCTCGTTTCAAGACGCCGACGAACCAGGCTCCCACTCGATGGGAACCGGGCGAGGAGGGAGAAGAGCGACGGGTGCGGCTCGAGCTACGGCTCATTGCCGATGTCGGCCTCGTGGGCGAACCCAACGCAGGAAAGTCGACCTTCCTCTCGGTGGTGACGGCGGCTCGCCCGAAGGTGGCCGACTACCCCTTCACGACGCTCGAGCCCCACCTCGGCGTGGTTCAGCTCCCAGACTTTCGTTCGTTCGTCTTGGCGGACATCCCCGGGATCATCGAAGGCGCTCACGAAGGAAAGGGGCTTGGCCATCAATTCCTAAGGCACATCGAGCGCACGCGGGTGCTCTTACTTCTCGTGCCGGTGGACGCACTCGACCTCCAAGGCGAGTTCGACCGCATTCGAGCCGAACTCGAAGCGTACTCGTACGACCTCGCTGCGACGCCATACATCGTCGGGCTGAGCAAGGTCGACACGCTCGGACCGAATGCTGACATACCTTCGTTGTCGGCTCCGGGTGCGTTGGGCGTATATCCGGTATCCTCGGTCACACGAGACGGGGTCGGCGAGGTACTGGAAGCTCTTTGGGCCGCGAGCCAAGTCGTCACCGAAGAAGAGCGTGGCGGCGAAGGGGAATGGTGGAAGGTGTAGGCCTAGTGGACGGAGGTACCTCTTCCGCCCACGAAGCTTCCATCCTTCTCGCGCTCCTCTCGTTGCCCAGGGTCGGACCGGCCAAGGTGGGTCTGCTCTGTCGAGCGTTCGGCTCTGCCGCACGCGCGTGGCGTGCCCCGGCGGCGGCCTTCGGCCGCTTGGCGGGGGAAGGGGCTGCTCGTGCCCGGCGCGAACCTGGTCTTCTCGAGGACGTAGCCCGACGCGTCGACACGGTCCGTGCCAGGGGGGTGACCGTCCTGACTTGGTCCGACCGTCGCTACCCCGACATGTTGCGCCACCTCTCCGATCCTCCTCCCGTGCTCTTCTTGAAGGGGGATCTCGAGCTACTCGAGGGGTGTGTGGCGGTGGTCGGTGCTCGGCGTGCCACTGAGCGTGGCCGAGATGTCGCGCACCGGTTGGGTCGAGCTTTGGCGTCGAGGGGCGTGCCCTTGTGCAGCGGGATGGCCTTAGGAGTCGACGGCGCGGCACATCGAGGTGCGCTCGAGCGTGGTCCCACCGTCGCTGTACTCGGGACGGGCATCGACATCGCCTATCCCCGCGCTCATCGGCGGCTCTACGAACAGATCGGAAGCCAGGGCCTCCTCGTGTCGGAGTTCGAGCCGGGCCAAGGGGCGCTCCCTCACCACTTTCCCAGACGGAATCGAATCATCGCGGCGCTTGCACGTGTCTTGGTCGTGGTCGAGGCCGGGAGGCGAAGCGGTTCGCTCATCACGGTGGACCACGCCCTCGACCTCGGGCGGGAAATCTGGGCCGTGCCGGGACCGATCGACGTACCCACGTGTGCGGGCTCGAACCGGCTGCTGACCGATGGTGCACGACCGCTGATTTCCGTAAACGACTTTCTGCTCGATGTACTCGGGGTGGAGGGCGGGGCGAACATCGGACACTCAACAGCCCCGACAGCCGAAGTGCATGCACGATCCGGAGTGGAAGGTCGCGTGCTAGAAGAGTTGGGCGGTGTCCCGGTGGACGTGGACGAACTCGCCAAGCGACTGACGATGGATCCGGCCCGGCTCGTCGCCGTACTCACCACGCTCGAGATCCACGGAGAGGTGGAGCGACTCCCGGGGATGCGCTTCCGGCGAGCAGCATGAGCCGAGCGCTGGCGACATCCGTATACGTACACGCGCCCTTTTGTGCTCGTCGCTGTCTGTACTGTGACTTTGCCGTGACCGTGCGCAGTACCGGTGACCTCGCCGGGTGGCGCGACGCGCTCTCACTCGAACTCCGGGCGGTCGAGCGTGACGACCTCTTCGAGCTTCCGGACTCCTTCGACACGGTGTACGTCGGAGGAGGCACTCCGTCGCTCATGGGTCCCTCCGCAATGGCGTCCATCCGAGAGCTACTCGGACCTCATCGACTGACCAACCCTGACTTGGAGTGGACCTCCGAGGCGAACCCGGAGAGCTTCGACGGCGAGATTGCCCGCGGTTGGATCGCTGCCGGCGTCAATCGATTGAGTCTCGGTGTCCAGAGCTTCGACCCCGGGACCCTGCGATGGATGGGTCGACTCCACGGTCCCGAAGGGGCCCGCCAAGCCGTGCGAGTCTCACAGGATGCGGGGCTCGTCAATGTCAGTGTCGATTTGATGTTCGGCGTGCCCGATCACCTCGAACGAGACTGGCGGGCCGACCTCGACGAGGCAGTCCGACTCGACGCACCTCACATCTCCCTCTACGGCCTGACGGTGGAACCGGCGACGGCGTTGGGGCGAAGAGTGCGGGAGGGCACCGAACGACCCGTGGACGACCAGCGCTATCGCGACGAGTACCTGCTGGCCTCCGAAGTGCTGACTGCAGCCGGTTACGAGCATTATGAAGTGTCCAACTTCGCCCGTCCCGGAGCTCGGGCCAGGCACAACGCAGTGTACTGGATCGGGACACCCTACCTCGGGTTGGGAAGCGGGGCCCATAGCTATGCCCCTCCGATCCGCAAATGGAATATCCGAGACTTCGATGGGTACGTCGCAGATCTCGAGCAGGGTGGATGCGGTGAAGGGGGTCGAGAGGAGGTCACGGGGGACGCTGCGCGGATGGAGGACGCCTGGCTGGGCTTGAGGACTTCCGAGGGGGTGTCTATTCCAGCGGGTTCGGTCGCCGCTGACCTCGCTGAACGTTGGCGGCGTTCGGGGTACGCGAGCTATGAACGGGATCGTCTCAAGTTGACTCCAGAGGGGTGGCTACTCCTCGATGAACTGGCCGTCGAACTGGAGCTAGCGCTCACCCAAGAGTGACCGTTCCCCCCTCTTCACTCCGTTCTGAGGTTGACCCGCTGGCCGGCGGCTTTCGATCTTCGGGTATGGCAGCGTTGTCACGAAGAGAGGGTGCGGGTACCGACCTGACCGATCGCGAGCGTCAAGTGCTCGAAGCCGTCGTGCGCACGTACGTCGACACGGCGGAGCCGGCGGGGAGTCGCACGGTATCGCGGGTGTTCGACCTCGGTGTGTCTGCCGCCACGGTCAGGAACACCATGAGTGACCTCGAAGATAAGGGGTACCTCTTCCATCCTCACACGTCGGCCGGCCGGGTCCCCACTGATCTTGCGTATCGGTTCTTCGTGGATCGACTCATGGAGCCGAGAGCCCCGACTCCTGAAGACCGGGCCAGCCTCGAGCGCGAACTCCATTCGGCATCGTCTGCCGTCGAGCGCCTCGTGCTCCACGCGACTCGTGCGCTCAGCCTCATCTCGAACGAACTGGGGGTGGCAGTCGCCCCTCGGCTCGAAGACGCCATTCTGGAGAAGATCGAGCTAATCAAAGCCTCGGAGCGGAAGGTGCTCCTGGTCGCGACGATCGGAGGTGGCGTGGTGAGGACCGTCTACGCGGACCTGCCTGTCGAGGTCCACGCGGATACGCTCGTTACCGTCACGGTCGCACTCAATGAGCGGTTGTCCGGCCAGCGTCTCTCGGAGCTCCGAAGCACCCTTCCGGAGCGGTTACGAGACTCGGTCGACGACGAGCAGGGTGCCGAGCTCATGAATGTGTTCGTCCAGTCGGGCGCGGAGCTCTTCGACCTTCACGCTTTGGCCTCGCCGAGGCTCGTACTCGGGCCCGCGAGTGTCTTGGCCTCCCAACCCGAGTTCGAGAGCGGAACTCAGCTGAAGAACCTCATCAGCCTGACGGAAGACCGGGACCTTCTGGCTGAGGCGGTGGGTAGACGGCCGCACGGTGGGAGTCTCCGCATCTCGATCGGTGAAGAGAACAGTTCGACGATGTTGTCGGACTTCACTCTGGTCACCGCCGAATACTCCGCGGGAGACCTAAGGGGCGTGATCGGCGTGATCGGTCCCACCCGGATGCCGTACGAGAAGGTCGTCACGATAGTCGACTATACTTCCTCTCTCGTCACCCGAATCCTCGCGACTTGAGCCCGGCCGTTCGCCGGGTGCCGCACTGGGAATAGATGTCGGACTACTACCAACTACTCGGCGTGTCCAAGAACGCGGGCGCGGACGAGATCAAGAAGGCGTATCGCAAGCTGGCGGTGCAGTACCACCCCGATAAGAACCAGGGTTCGAAGGAAGCCGAAGAGCGCTTCAAGGAAGTCACGGAGGCGTACGAAGTGCTCCGTGATTCCGAGAAGCGAGCGCTCTACGACCGCCACGGAAAGCAAGGTGTCCGAGGAGCCGGGGCGGCGCACGGGGGCGTCGACTTCGAAGAAGCGATCGACATCTTCATGCGAGACTTCGGTGGCTTCAGCGGCTTCTCGGGGTTGGAAGACCTCTTTGGGATGCGAGGGGCGCGTGGTCAGCGGACCAAGGTTCGCAAGGGGCGCACCGTCCGAATCCGCCTGCCATTGACGCTTCAGGAGGTGGCGACCGGCGTCACGAAGAAGGTGCGTGTCTCGCTCCTCGAGGAGTGTGGAACGTGCACCGGGTCCGGAGCGGCGCCCGGGACCACCCCAACGGTATGCGGTACATGCGGGGGCGCCGGTGAAGAGCGACACGTCCAGCGTTCCATCGTGGGTCAATTCGTGAGTGTCCAGCCGTGTCGGGCTTGCGGCGGTGATGGCCAGGTCATCGAGTCGTTGTGCGATGACTGTTCTGGCGAGGGGCGGTTGCGGCGAGAACGTGAGATCGAGGTCGAGGTGCCTGCGGGTGTGACGTCGGAGAACTTCCTTACGCTGCGTGGCCGAGGGTCTGTGGGCCCGCGAGGGGGGCACCGAGGTGACCTCGTGGTACTTCTCGAGATCGCGGACGACCCGCGCTTCGTTCGTGAGGGATCCGATCTGGTGCACGAACTTCCGGTGACGTTCAGTCAAGCTGCGCTCGGCGCGGAGATCGAAGTGCCGACGATCGACGGCACCGCGAGGGTGACGGTCCCGGACGGAATCCAGAGCGGCGAGGTGCTCCGAATGAAGGGGCTAGGCCTACCCGAGTTGAATGGGACGGTCCGCGGCGATCAGGTCCTTCGAATCCATGTGTGGACCCCCAATCCCCTCAACTCCGACCAGAGGGCTGCCTTGGAGCGGCTAGCGGAGGTCGAGGCGGGCGCGCCAGAGGAGGTCCGGCGCGGCGCTCATAAGGGATTCTGGTCTCGAGTGAAGGAAGCGTTCACAGGCGGATGAGTGAGCGCCGCTGGCTCGAAGTGCGGGTGGGGTACGACGGTGCGGACCCGCGGGTCGACCTCGTGGCCGACGCCCTCGTCGTGCTCGGAGCCCGTGGTGTCGAGGAGCGAGGCCCCGACTTCCTAGCTTGGTTCGAGGAGCCGGCCTCCGCTGAGGACTTTGTCGCCGCGGCCTCCGGCGAGCTCGCGCGGGTCACTGGTCTGACGGACCTTCGCGTCGACTACCGGTGGCAGGCCCACGAAGCGTGGGCCGAGAGTTGGAAGCGGGGACTCCGTCCCCGCAGGGTCACCGATCGACTCGTGGTGCATCCCAGCTGGTCACGGCCGACCTCATTGAGACCCGAGGACTTGGCGATCGTCATCGACCCCGGGCTCGCGTTCGGCACGGCGGAGCACGCGACCACGAGGGGCTGCCTCAGGCTTCTTGACGGAGCCGTCGATGCGGGCGATTCGATCTTGGATATCGGAGCCGGTTCGGGGATTCTCTCGATCGCGTGCGCTCGACTCGGAGCTCATAGGATTACTGCAATGGAGTCGGACGCACTGGCGTGCGAGGCGTTGCGTGAGAACGTCGCGCGGAACGGAGTCGGGGCGTTCGTCGAGGTTCGCGAGATGGTCGCCACGGTCAAAGACCTCGCATCATTCGGCCCCTTCGATGGGCTGGTCGTGAACATTGAGTATGGCTTGATGGAGCCATTGTTCGGTGCTTTTCCTGCGCTGCTCGCTGCCGATGGCTGGCTGGTGGTGTCGGGAACCCTCGTGCCTCAGTGGAGCGCGGCAAGCATGGAACTTGAGGCACTCGGGTTCCGCGAACGACGGACCGATTCGGAAGAGGGGTGGTGCAGCGGGCTCTTCGATCTTCAGGCCGCCCCGTCGTGATAGCGCTGACCCACGGCTAGCTCCGCGCTCGCGAGCGCTTCCCACCGGCTCACGGCGAGCGTCGAGCGATGATCCAGACCACGGGCTACCCAGCGTAAGCTTTCGCGCATCCGTTCCCTCGGGTGCCGCCCAAAGTCGCGACTGTCGGGAAGAGCGACCGACACCACCCAGGAGCGTCGATGCACGGCCCCTCCGCACGCGAGTGTCGTGATCGAGTCGACCAGGCGCACTCGGCCAGGATGATCGAGGAGCGTCATCCTCAGCCGCTCGAGATCGAGGGTGCGGTCGTGCTCCTCCAAGAGGATCCGGAGGAGCTCCTCCAGAGGGATCGCCGCGGTCGCGTGGCTGCGCAGGACTTCCTCGATGTGGGCGATCAGAGACAACATGAGCGTGTTCTCCGTTGAGGTGCGAGAGATCTATGGGTCATCAACCTCCTAGACAGCGCCGCGCGCAGCGATAGCCCCTCGGGACAGAGCGTGGACAGCGGGTTCGAAACGGGGTAGCGTGTCGGCTCTTACTTCCGGGAGGGTGTGGTGTCCGAATCGACGTGCCTGTTCTGCCGTATCGTGGCCGGATCCGTTCCCTCGGAAACGGTGCTCGAGACGGAAACCGTTTTAGCCTTCCGAGACATCGCGCCCCACGCTCCCACGCATGTCCTCGTGATTCCGAAGCGGCACATAGCGAGCTTGGCCGATACGTCGCCGGAAGATCGGGACGTGATCGCAGACCTGATCGCCGCGACGACCGAGGTCGCGCGCGTAGAGGGTCGGGTGGCCTCGGGCTTTCGTGTCGTGATGAATTCCGGCGGCGATGGCGGCCAAACGGTACATCACCTGCATGCCCACGTCCTTGGCGGTAGACCGATGGCTTGGCCTCCCGGCTGAGCGCGCGTTGATTGGTCGCCGCCCAATCGGTAGCTTCCCGACCCCGAACGAGACCCGAAGCCCCCCAGGGAGGCGATGTGTCCACCCCGCTGAAGCGCCGCCTAAAAGACGACCTGAATGGAGCCCGCAAGGAGAGGGACAAGCTCCGTACGCTCGTGTTGTCGACGATCCTGGCCGAAGTGCGGAATCGTGAGATCGATGTGGGGGAAGAGGTGGACGACGAGGGCGTGATCCAGGTGATCACGAAGGCGATAAAGCAAAGGAAGGACGCCTCCACACAGATGCGGGACGCAGGTCGCGGCGAGCTTGCGGACAAGGAAGACGCCCAAGCTGCGGTGCTTGCCGACTACTTGCCGGAAGGGATGAGCGAAGACGAAGTCCGAAGCCTCGTTCGCGAGATCATCGACGGAGGCGCCGATCAAATGGGCCCGCTGATGGGGCAGCTGATGCCGAAGATCCGGGGGCGATTCGACGGTAAGGCGGCGAACGCAATCGTTCGCGAGGAGCTCGCACGATGACGGTTCATCCGTAGCAGGGTGACGTGGGACAACCGACGGGGAGCGCGTCCGAACACGGTCTGAAGGTTCTCGAGTTCGATCGCGTCCTTCGTCGGGTCGCCGACCGAGCGACGAGCGCGCCGGGACGAGAGCGCGTACTGGCCCTGCGCCCCGAAGTGGATCCAGAACGAGTGCGTGCTGAACTGGCCCGGGTTTCATGCACGGTTCGCCTCATTTCAGAATACGCCGACTACGCGGGCGCGGTCCCAGATCTTACGGAGGTTCTCGACCGCCTGTCTGCGGACGGATGGGTGCTGGCTCCAGAAGAGGTGCGAGACGTGGGCGTCACCCTCGCTTCGTCCCGGACATTGCGCTCTAGCCTGCTGAGGCAAGAGGGAGCCTACCCGGAGCTAGAGGGGATGGCATCGCGACTCTTCGTCGACGAGCCGATCGAGCGCACGATTCATCGGTCTGTCGATGAAGACGGGACGATGAGGTCGACGGCTTCGCGCGAGTTGCAGCGGATTCGGAACCGACTCCGGGGTGCTCATCAGAGCATCGTGCGGAAGCTCGAGGGGTACCTGAAGACGCTTCCCGACCGGTACATCGTTCCCGACTCGTCCGTCTCGATCCGTGACGGGCGTTATGTGGTGCCGATTCGCCGCGAAGGGAAGCGTGAGGTCGGGGGGATCGTGCACGACTCCTCTCAAACCGGAGGCACGCTGTTCGTCGAGCCACCGGGGGCGATCGAGGCGATGAACGACCTCCGCGAGCTCGAGAATGAGGAGCACCGTGAGGTGAGGCGAATCCTCGCAGAGATCACCGCACAGCTCAGACCCAATCGGTCGGCGATCGCGGAGACGGCGGAGGCTTTGATCGATTTCGACACGCTTTGGGCGAGAGCTAGGACTGCCGTGGCGTGGAAAGGGGTTCCGCCAGAGGTTCTCGACGGTTCGCCCGAAGGCTTCGTCCTGCGCGATGCGCGCCACCCGCTGCTGGTGGAAAGCGAGGGGGGCGACGTAGTGCCGTACGACTTCGTGCTTGGCCAGGGGGAGCGGTGCGTCGTCGTGTCGGGACCGAACACGGGTGGAAAGAGTGTCTTCCTCAAAGCCGTGGGACTCATAGCGGCGCTCACGCAGAGCGGTGTGGTGCCACCTGTGGGCAGGGGAACCAAACTGCCCGTGTTCACAGCGTTCCACGCGGACATCGGTGACGAGCAGTCCATCGCCCACTCGCTCTCGACCTATTCGGCGCACCTGCACAACCTCTCGAAGATCGTGACAGAGGCTGATCGCGGATCGTTGGTGCTGATCGACGAGATGGGGACCGGGACAGATCCGGCGGAGGGGGCAGCGCTGGCTCGGTCGATCCTCGAAGAGCTGGTCGGCAGAGGATCCACGATTCTGGCCTCATCACACCTGGGCGACCTAAAACAGCTCGACGGAGCGGACTCGGGGATTGTAAACGCCTCTCTCCAGTTCGACTCGGAGCGCATGGCCCCGACGTACTCTCTCTTGAAGGGGAGGCCCGGCCGGAGTTACGGACTAGAGATCGCGCGCAAGCTCGGCTTCGATCCGCGGGTCGTCGATCGGGCTGAGACGCTGCGTGACGACGGGGAAGCGAGACTCGACGAAGTCTTGAAGCGACTCGAGGAGCAGGAGAGCGATGTCGAACGGCTCGCATCGCAATTGGAAGCCGAACGTCGGAGCAACGAGGGACTCCGCAACGACCTCGAGGCGAGAGAACAGGTGCTGGTCGAAGCAGAACGAAGCTCGGAAGGGCGTGCGCGTGCCGAGGCTCGGCGTGTGCTTATGTCCGCCCGTGACGAAGTCGAGCGCGTCATTGCCGAGCTTCGGGCGAGGGTTCGGGACGGTGACGACTTCGACGAGGCTGCGCGCGCGGCCCGAAGGGGTGTCGAGGAGGCGGCCCGAGGTGAACAGAGAGCGTTGGAGGCGCTCGAAAGAAAAACGGCGGGGTCCGCTCGGAACTCCGACGAGGTCGAGGTCGGGGCAGCGGTGAGAATCCGCAACACCGGAACTAAAGGCCGACTCGTCGAAGTGCGTGAAGGCCGAGGTGTGGTCGAAGCCGGCGCCTTACGGTTCGAGGTCGCCATCTCCGAGTTGGAGGAGGTGGCTGCGGCCGACGGTGCGCCCCGAAAAGGCGGGTGGCGGGGACCGCCCAAGGGTGAGGTGCGGACCGAGGTAGACCTTCGAGGCCTCCGGGTCGACGAGGTCGACGTCGAGCTAGAGCGAGCCTTGGATCATGCGATCCTCGAGGACCTCGGCCAGTTGCGAATCATCCACGGAAAGGGGACCGGCGCGCTTCGTCAGAGAGTCGCCGAGATCCTCGACGCAGACGGTCGGGTCGGTGAGAGCCGTATGGGTGGGCCCACGGAAGGAGGCACCGGAGTCACGGTCGCGACGTTCCGTGGCTGAGCGTGGGCTGATTCCGCAGACGCTGATCGACGAGGTCCGGGCTCGCGCGGATCTCGTCGATGTGGTGGGCGAAACGGTCCAACTCAAGAAGGCTGGTCGCGAGTTCAAGGCGCGCTGTCCATTTCACGACGAGAAGACGCCGAGCTTCTACGTGGTGCCGGACAAGGGCTTCTACAAGTGCTTCGGGTGTGGGAAGTCAGGGAGTGTCTTCGACTTCGTGATGGAGCACCTCGGGATGGACTTTGTCGAGGCCGTCGAATACGTGGCAGGACGCGTCGGGGTAGAGTTGCGCAGGGAAGATCGGGTTCGTCCGGAAGACGATCCGCATCGTCCCTTCTACGAAGTGACTGCCTTCGCCCAAAGCTGGTTTAGGGAACGGTTTCTACACGACGCAGACGGTGCGGTAGCTCGGGACTACCTCGAGAAGAGGGGAGTGGGCCAGGACGTCGCGGAGCGCTTTGGAATCGGATACGCACCCGACGAGTGGCGAGCACTTAGAGAGGTCGTTCAGAAGCACGGCTTCGATGAGCGAACGCTCCTGGAGCTCGGATTGCTCAAGGAGAGTGAGAAGAGTCGAGAGCCGTATGACGGATTTCGCGGGAGGGTGATGTTTCCGATCGAGTCCGTCGGGGGGAAAGTGGTTGCCTTTGGCGGGCGTGTAATGTCCGGCAGCGGGCCCAAGTACATCAACTCGCCGGAGTCCCCGATCTTCTCGAAAGGCCGAGAACTCTACGGACTCTCTTGGGCGAAGCACGCCATCCGCCGAGCCGAGTCGGTGCTCGTCGTCGAAGGGTACATGGATGTCGTGTCGCTAGCCGCAGGAGGGTTCGAGAACGTCGTTGCGCCTTTAGGGACGGCGTTGACCGAGGAGCAAGCGGTGAGATTGGGGCGCTACGCCCCGAAGGCGTTTCTCCTCTTCGACTCCGACCGGGCTGGCCTGATCGCGACCTTCAAGACCGGGGACTTGCTCCTCGAGGCAGGCGTTACCCCCATGGTCGTAACATTGCCCGACGGCCACGACCCAGACACGATCATTCGAGAAGAGGGCGCCGACGCTTTGAGGCGGCTCCTCGACGACGCTTCTGACGTTTTGGAGCGGAAGATTCAGATGCTTCAGCAGGGCGGGTGGTTCGATTCGATCGACCGGAAAAGGATCGCCGTGGATAAGCTGCTTCCGACGCTGCGGGCGGTAACCGACCCTGCACTACGCGATCTGTACATCGGTAGGACCGCCGACGTCACCGGCGTTCGCCAGCAGACGTTGGAGGCCGAGGTCCAGCGCCTTCGGGAGACGGGTCGTCGCGACCCGCGGTCCCGACCAGACGCTGGCGCTCGCCCTCCCCGATCGGTCGTCCAAGGCGTCAGCGCACCGATGGGGGCTGAGCGCCAATTGTTGAAGGCGATGGTTCGTGGAGTTGAATGGGTCGAGCGAGCGGTGGAGCTGATCGCACCGGAGGACTTTATGGATCCGACCTACCGAGCCATCTTTCGGGCGCTTCTCGACGACCCCGAGATGCGTACTCCCCCAACGGCCATGGATCGATTGGCCGCCCTGCGCTTCGAAGAAATCCTCGACGAGGACCCGGGAGAGTTCGCACATGGGATCGAGGTCTTTACCGAATCGGTGAATCGGATTCGTGTCTTGGCCCTTGATCGTCGGATACAAGATCTTCAGCATCGGATCATCGATGCCGACGACGAGAGTGAGGAGCGTGAGCTCGTTGCCGAGAAAACGCAGCTTGCAGCAGAGCTTAGAGAGCTGGATCCGACGTATTGGAAGACGGCGACGCGTCGTCCTTTCAACTAGACACCCCAACGGGCCGACGAGATGACGCAGCAGCGCCGCACCGCACTGAAAGAACTTCAGAAGCTGGACGACCGCATCCAGGAGACACGGAAAGCGATCGCATCGTACGACCCGAAGTTCGAAGAGGTCGAGAACCCGGCGCTCGCTCTTGAGAGCGATCTTGGGACGAGTCAGAAGCGCCTCAAGGAGATGAAGCTCGAAGAACGCCGCCTCGAGTCGTCTACCCAGGAGAAGGAGGAGCGACTTCGCCGTCTCGAAGACCGACTCGGCGGCGTGCGCAATCTGCGTGAGGAGGCTGCCGTTACCGCTGAGCTGGACATGGTGCGGCGCGCTCTCCAGTCAGATGAAGCGGAAGCACTCGGGCTCATCGACTCGGTACGTCGGATGGACGAGCGGGTGGCGGAGCTGGAGACTGCCCTCGCGGAAGCGAATGCGATCGTCAAACCGAAGCTCGAGGGTCTGATTGCCGAGCGTGACCAGGTGAAGGAAGACCTCGTGCGCTTCGAGAAGGAGCGTGAAGCCTTCGCCTCGGGAATGGATGCTGGCGAACTCAAGATCTACAACGCGATCCGTGGACGGGGAGGCCGAGCGGCGGTAGCCGAACTCACCGCAGATGGCGCTTGCGGGCACTGCTTCGGCATGGTGCCGTTGCAGAGTCAGAACGAGATCAGGCACGGTGAGTCTCTGATTCGATGCGAGGCGTGCGGCGTCATCATTGCTGCGCCGGAACCGGTTCCGGAGGAAGAGCCCGCCGACGAAGTCTCCGACGACGCTGTCGAGGCCGACGGTGAAGCGACCGACGAGAGTGACGGCGAGGCCGGCGCCGACTCCGAGGACGACGGCGGGGACGTCGCCGAAGAGTGAGTCGCGGTGGGGTGCCAGCGGCTGGGAGACGCCTCCTGCCGCCTCCTCCCCGTTGGTCGGCGCCGATCGAGCCGACGGCGGACGAAGTCGATCGACTGGTGGAGGCGCTCCGCCTCCCCCGTGCGTTGTGTGCGGTGCTCGCGGTCCGTGGCTTCCAATCCGTCGCCGACGCGAAGCGGCTCCTTCGGCCGGAACTGAACCACCTGCACGACCCTGAGGAATTGGCCGATGGCCCCAAGGCAGCGGATCGGATTGCCGCTGCCATATCGATCGGGGAACGGATCTTCGTGCACGGCGACTACGACGTGGACGGGATCTGCGCGACGGCCCTCCTGACGCGTTTACTCCGTTCCTGGGGAGGAGACGTCGTCCCCTTCGTTCCCCACCGCCTCCGAGACGGGTACGACTTCTCGGCCGCCGGTTTGGCGGCTGCTCGGGAAGCTCGTGCTGACCTCATCGTGACGGCAGACTGCGGATCTGTGGCCCACGAAACGGTCGCGGCCGCTGTCGACTCTGGGATGGACGTGATCGTGACCGACCACCACACGGTCGGGCCACAGCTGCCGCCCGCCTTGGCGGTGGTGAATCCGCAGCGTCCGGATTGCACGTATCCAGATAGCCGTCTCTGCGGTACGGCGGTGGCATGGCGACTTGCCGAGATGGTGGGGCGTCGCGTGGCTGCATCGCCGGACGATGTGAAGGATCTGTTGGACCTGGTGGCGCTCGCGACGGTGGCCGACTTGGTCCCTCTCCGAGGCGAGAATCGGGTGCTCGTCCACTTCGGCCTTCGGCGCTTCCGGGAGAGCCGAGTCGCGGGTATACGCGCGCTCCTAGATGTATGTGGGGTCGACGCTGGAGAGGTGGATGCGGGCAAGCTGGGCTTCCAGCTCGGACCCAGAATCAACGCTGTCGGCCGCATGGGAGATGCTGGCGACGCGCTCGCCATGCTCCTCGACGATGATGAGGACGCCGCAATCCAGCAGGCTCGTGCCTTGGACGAGGTGAATCGCACACGCAGAGAGGAGGATGAACGGACCCTCCGTGAGGCGATGGACTTGCTAGAGGAGGAGTACGACCCGGAACAAGACCGGGGTGTGGTCCTGGCCCGCGAGGGTTGGCATCCGGGTGTCATCGGAATTGTCGCCTCTCGTGTCGTCGAACTCATCCATCGACCGGTAGTCCTCATCGCGCTCGATGGTCAACGAGGTCGGGGTAGCGCGCGCTCGATCCCTGGCTTTCACCTCTACGAGGCGATTGCCGCGTGTAGCGAACATCTCGATCGCTTTGGCGGCCATCGCCAGGCCGCGGGGTTAGACATTCTTGCGGAGTCGGTCGCCGATTTCCGGAGTGCATTCGATCGCGAGGCCCGTGCTAGGATCCCAGAGGAAGCGCTCCGACCCACTCTGTACCCAGACCTCGATGTCACGCTAGCGGAGGCCGATCTCGAGCTCGTGCGGTGGCTCCGGTACCTCGGACCTCACGGGATCGGGCATAGAGGACCTGTCTTCCGGGCTCGCGGCGTGTGGCTCGAGCGGCCCAAGGTCGTCGGCGAGCGGCACCTGAAGGTCGCGCTGAAGGGTGGGGCAACGCACCTGGAGGCAATCGGCTTCGGCCTGGCAGCCCGATTCCCACCCGCGGAGGTCACGGGCAGGCCGTGGGATGTGCTCTTCCGACTCGAGAAGAACGAGTGGCGAGGTCGTGTCACTGCCCAGGCCAAGCTTGTGGATCTGCATCCATCGTGAGGATCATCGCGGGCCGTTGGAAGGGGCACAGGCTTCAGCCACCTCGCGGTCGGGGCGTGCGACCCACGACGGATCGAGTGCGTGAAGCGTGGATGTCGGCGCTGGCCCCGTCGATCCCCGGTGCCGAGGTGCTCGATCTCTTCTCGGGGTCCGGAGCTCTGGGTCTCGAGGCGCTCAGCCGCGGGGCCAAGCACGTGTTCGCCGTGGAACGTTCTCCCCAAGCGCTGAAGGTCCTTCGCGCCAACATCCGACATCTCGGTGCGGAAGCTGAGGTGACGGTCGTCGGCGATGACGTATTCCGTTTCCTGGACCGCCTCGACTCGCGCGCGGATATCGCGCTAGCGGATCCTCCGTATGCAACGGACGACGCTGCGACGTTGGTTCGCCGTTTCGACCAAGATGTGTTTGCGCGCGAGTTGTGGTTGGAGCATCGTGTTCGCCCTGAACTCCACTTGCCGGAGCGGGCGACGACTCGCCGCTACGGGGACACCGCACTCACCACGCTCGTCGCCGACCTATGAGTCACTCACCGACTGTGACCGCGCTTTACCCTGGCTCGTTCGACCCGCTCACGCTCGGTCACGAAGACATCGTTCGGCGAAGCCTTCGCGTGGCTGACCGCGTGATCGTAGGGGTCGCACACACGAGTACCCACACCAAGAAGGGGCTCTTCTCGGTGGAAGAGCGCGTGTCCCTGATTCGAGAAGTATTTCGCGACGAGCCCCGAGTGGAGGTGACGGCCTTTTCCGGACTCTTGGTCAACTTCGCGAGAGATCAGGGCGCGCACTTCGTCGTACGAGGGCTCCGGGCAGTGTCGGATTTCGAGTACGAGCTTCAGATGGCACAGATGAATCAGGAACTGTGGCCCGAGGTAGAAACCATCTTCCTCGTCCCGGAAGTCCACCTGTCGTTCATCTCGTCATCCCTCGTCCGTGAGGTCGCGGCCCTCGGTGGTGACGTCTCGAAATTCATCTCCCCTCTAGTGCTCGCTCGCATGACCGAGAAGCTCAGCGAATGACTCCCTCTGGAGAGACCCCGGTCTCTCTCGGGTTCCTGGAGCAGCTCGAGTCGAGGGCCGCTGCCGTCGACCGTGCCCTCGTCTTTCCGGAAGGTGATGACGAGCGGGTGCTCGATGCGGTAGCCATCCTTGCCGGCAAGCGTTTGGCTCGCCCGATCGTCCTGGGCGATCGCGAGTCCACGATCCCAGAGTTGGGGGCCCGAGGCGTTGAAGTCATCGAGGGTCCCCACCCATCCATGGGCACGGTCGGTGTAGTGGATCCGCTCGACCCCGACCGAGTGGCCGGAACGAGCGCAGTCGTGCGCGAGTCTCGAGCCGGGAAGGGCGTCACCGAGGAGTGGGTCGCCCAACGGGTGGCTGATCCGCTGGTGGTCGGAGCCAGCATGGTCGCGACCGGGGTCGCGGATGGAGGGGTCGCGGGAGCCGTACGCACTACCGGCGATGTCGTGCGAGCGGGCCTCCTCGCTGTCGGGCTGGCACCCGGGGTTCGCACGCTGAGTTCAGCGTTTTACATGGTCTTCGCGGAAGAGCACCCGCGTGGACCCGAGGTCCTGTCGTTCACGGACGCCGGTGTCGTCCCTTCGCCCGATGCGGAGCGCTTGGTCGACATCGCCGTGTCGGCGTCCGACGCACATGCCAAGATCGTTGGTGAAGTGGCGCGTGTAGCGTTCCTCTCGTACTCGACGAAGGGGTCGGCGGAGGGCCCGTCGGTCGACCGTGGACGCGCAGCGCTGGAAGGCTTTCGAGCGCAACGACCTATGGTGGCAGCCGATGGTGAGTTGCAGGGCGATGCCGCCCTCGTCCCTGCGATCGCGGATCGAAAGTCGCCCGGATCCCCTATCTCCGGGCGTGCCAACGTGTTGGTCTTCCCGGACCTCGATTCGGCCAACATCGCGTACAAGCTTGTGCAACACCTCGGTGGTGCGACCGCGCTGGGGCCGATTCTGCTCGGCCTTCGAAAGCCCTTTAGTGATTTGAGTCGGGGGGCGTCCGTGGACGACATCGTGCGGGTCGCATGCGTAACCGCGCTCATGGGTTAGCCTAGGCGACTTCCTTGCCACCCCTGTTGGGTCGTTCATACCTTTCCATCGTTGATGAAGGGGAGGTCGTGGCCGGGTCGGCTCGCCCCCTATACCTCCGCAGGAGCCTCCATCCATGAGCTTTCAGGTGTCGAAGAACGGCGATGTGTCGCTGATCGAAGTCGAGGGTCAGCTCATCGTCGGCAATCGGCAGGAGCTGAAGCAGCAGGTGCTCGAGCAGTTGGAGGGCGGAGACCGGAAGTTCGTGGTGGACTTCGCCAACACCGGGTACATCGATTCCTCCGGCTTAGGTGTGTTGGTTAGCCTCTCGAAGAAGATTCGGGAGCAGGGAGGTGAGCTCAGGCTCTCCAGCCTCAACGAGGATCTACGTACGCTCTTCGAATTGACGAAGCTCGATACGCTCTTCACGATCGCGGACGACAAGGGTCAAGCTCTCGAGGGCTTTTAGTCCGAGAGCCCGAGCGTGAAAGACTCTCGCCTCGATGATCTCGTCCTCGACGTGCCGACCGATGTCGACGCGATCGAACGGACGGTGGACCTCGTCATGCAACGTTGTCGGGAGACTGCTGAGGAGGGTCGTAGGCTCGATCTGAACTTTCGGGTCGGGCTGACCGAAGCTCTGTCGAATGCGATTCTTTACGGGAATCGGGACGATCCTTCCAAACATGTGAGGCTCGAGGTCAAGCTGGAGAACGGCCGGATTCGCGCGACGGTCCGTGACCAAGGGGCAGGCTTCGATCCAACCGCCGTACCCGACCCCACTCGACCCGAGAATCTCTCACGCCCCTGCGGTCGTGGCCTCTTCCTCATGCGACAGCTCCTGGATGAGGTTTGGTACAACGACCGAGGCAATGAGGTCACCCTCGTCTTACGGCTCGATTCGGGCGGCGCCCTCGAAGGTGGCGCTCAGGCTTGAGTCCGCCGGACCGGCTCGTCCTTCAGGCCTTGCCGGAGCCCGTCATGGAGATGCTGCGGCATTTCGAGAGCGCTTTCGGGGCCGTTTTCCGGGTGGTGCGTCCGGCAGGGGAGCCCGGGGCTGCGGACGAGGTCCTTTATCAGTCGATCGGAGAGCCTGACGGTAACATCGAAGCGGTGTCGACCTCGATCTTGCCGCACTTGGGGACGGAGCTGCGCCTCCAGGTCTTAGGTGCCGAGCGTGCCCCGGCCGAGTCCGTCTCTGCGGCGCTGACTCCGGCGCTCACCCAGGGGTTCGAGCACACGCGCGAGGTTGAGTTTTTTACGATCGAGCTTTCGGAGCGCTTCGAGGAAATCAACCTCCTGTACTCGATCAGTGAGACGCTGGGATCGACGCTCGACATGGACAGCGGCGCGGCGATGATTCTTGCGGAGGTGAGAGATGTCATGGGGGCGAAGCGAGGGTCGCTCTGGGTATACGAGGGCGACTCGCTCCATTTGGCGGCGGAAGTCGGCGACGATGGGCGCTCCGGGCCTCTCTCTCCCGACGACCCCGATACGATTACTTCGATGGTGTTTCGGGATGGGCGCGCCATCATCGCCTCTCGCGAGCCGAGCGTGGCCGAACGGTCCGAGGGGTCCGACGGCGATTCCTTCCTGTCCGTACCGATCCGGTATACACCGGGCACCGGCGGATCGCGCACGGTCGGCGTAATCAACCTCATCGGGCGTTTGGACGGCGGTCGCTTCAGCACGGCGAACCAAAAGCTTCTCGCGGCGATCGCTTCTCAGATTGGGGCGGCGATCGAGAACCATCGCCTCGTGCAGGAGTCTCTGTCGAAAGAGCGGATGGCCCGGGAGATGGAGCTCGCTCACGACCTCCAAATGAAGCTGCTTCCGGTCGCGGAGCGTTTCGCGGGTGCGGATGCCGCCGGTCGTGTACAGCCCACCGAGCAGGTGGGCGGGGACTTCTATCAGCTCTTCGAGCTCCCCGGTGGCCGAATCGGCGTGGTGCTAGGGGACGTCTCGCTCCATGGATTCCCAAGTGCCCTCATCATGACGTTGGCGATGAGTGCCACAGGCATCTATGTCCGCGAGGCAGAGTCCCCGGCCCAGGTGCTACGAAAGCTCGACGACGCCCTCGCGGACGAGCTCGCCACGACAGAGATGTTCCTGAGCGTCATCTACTGTGTCATCGATCCGGCAGCGGGACTTCTCACCTACGCCAACGCAGGCCACCCCCATGCGTTCGTCGTGCGAGGTGACGGGACACATGTCCGACTCGTCGCGACCGACCCGCCCGTGGGCTTTGCCGGCCCTGATTCGTACTCCGAGGAAGTTATTCCATGGGGTGCCGACGAAGATCTACTCTTCCTTTTCACGGATGGGCTCTCCGACACCCTCCCTACGCACAACCTCAAGAACGGCGAGACCCAGGTGCTCGAGGCCGCAACCCAGGCGCGTTTTCAGAAGCCGGCTGAGATCATCGAGGCGCTCTTCGATCTCGCGCCCGACGCGCACCTCTCGGCGCTGGCCGACGACCGGACGGCCCTCGTGGTGCGCGGCTAAGGCGAGGAGTCTAGCCGTCACGACGTTCGATCGACCTAAACGATCCCTCGGTCAGAACTTCCTCGTCGACCCGAACCTCCAACGGAAGATCGTTGCGGCCGTCGATGCGGGGGATGAGGCGACGGTCCTAGAGATTGGTCCGGGCCGCGGTGCGCTCACCGATCATCTTGTGGGATCCGTGCGCGAGCTCGTGTTGATCGAGTTGGACGACTCCCTCGCAGAGAGCCTGGTGGGGCGGTTCGCGGATCGTCCGGATGTGCGGGTCATCCATGGGGACATCTTGGACCACCCGCTCGAGGCGGTCTTCGACGACCCGTCCTCCGTGAAGGTTGTGGGCAACATCCCCTACAACATCACGACCCCGATCTTATTCCACCTGATGAGGCGCCCCCGACCCGCTGAGATCGTACTGATGGTGCAGGAGGAAGTCGCGGATCGCATCGTGGCGCCGCCGGGCACGAAGACGTACGGAGCCCTCTCCGTGAGTGTTCGCCTCATTGCAGAGGCGACGAAGCTCTTCCGGGTAGGCAGAGGGGCCTTCCGTCCCGTACCTGGTGTCGACTCCGCGGTGCTCCGTGTGACTCCGCGCCGCGACTCGGCCCTGACCGCGGAAGAAGAGTCGCATGCGCGACGTCTCGCGAGGGCCGCATTCCAATGGCGTCGAAAGCAGCTCGCGAAGATTCTGCGGGACCATCCGGAGCTGACGTTCTCGGTGTCACGCATCGGCGTCGCACTCGACGAGACGGGAATCCGGCCGACCGACCGACCAGAACAGTTGAGTCCTGAAGACTTCCTAGCGTTGGCGCGAGCGCTCGGCGACTAGAGCGTCCGAGTCGCACGGGCGTCGCGTTGCCGGCATCGAGTCGGCGGCCTACATTGTGACGGATTTCACAATGCCGGAATCCCGCATTCTCATTGGCTTTCTGGGTACTCGTGACGAAGAAGATCCCCGACAGCACAGTACGGCGACTTTCGCACTATCTTCGGTCCCTCGAAGGGTTCGAGGGCAGGGGTGGGACCGTGTCGAGCGAGGAACTCGCCGCCCGCGGTCAGACCACCGCCGCGCAGGTCCGAAAAGATCTCTCACACTTCGGATCTTTTGGAAAGCGGGGACTCGGGTACAACGTCGATGAACTCAGGGTGCGCTTGAAGCAGATCCTCGGTGTGGATCGAAGCTGGCGGGTCGCCTTGGTGGGAGCCGGTCGAATCGGATTGGCACTCTTCGAGTATCCAGCGTTTCGGAGTCGGGGCTACGAGTGCGTGGCGATCTTCGACTCCGACCCCTCCAAGGTCGGACGACAGTGGGGCGACCTCGAGATCCGAGGGCCCGAGAGCTTCGAAGACGTACTTCGGGAACTCTCCGTTGAGCTGGTCATCTTGGCCGTGCCGGCTGACGCGGCCCAGGAGTTAGCCGCCCGAGCGGTCGACGGAGGGGTTCAAGGCATCCTCAACTTTGCACCGATCCGGCTCAATATTCCGCCTCGGGTGCCGGTCGAGGACGTGAACCTCGTCATGGAGCTGGAAGCGCTTTCCTTCTCGATCACACAGGCCGAGCGCGACGCGTGACGCGCGGCGAGAGTGCCTCCCTCGTGCGGAGCGCCGCCGAACTTCTCACAGACGGACCGGCTCACACCTTGAAGCTGGCAGGCGACCTCTTGGGACTCTCTGGACACGAAGGCGCCGCCTCCGCAGCCGTCTTTCAACTCCTGGGAACAGACCCCCGATTCTGCGTGGACAAAGACGGGGTCTGGTCACTCGACCCCACCGTGGTGCCGCTCGGAGCACCCCTCGAATCCGTCCGGTTTGCGGTGGTCGACGTGGAGACGACCGGGGGCGCCTTCTGGGGCGGCCACCGAATGACGGAGATCGCGATCGTCGAGGTATTGGGCGGTCGGATCGTCGACGAATACCAGACGCTCCTCAACCCGGGTCGGCGGATCGCCCCTGCGGTGGTATCGCTCACCGGCATCAGCCAAGAGATGGTGAGCGGCGCGCCGTACTTCGACCATGTCGCCGACGATGTTCTCCAGCGACTTCGCGGCCGGGTCTTCGTAGCTCACAACGCGACATTCGATTGGGGCTTCGTGAGCCATGAATTGGCCACCACGAGCGGTGAGGTGCCCGACGTGCCCCGCCTCTGCACAGTGCGAATGTGTCGACGTCTCGTGCCCGGCCTCCGTAGGCGAAACCTAGACGAGGTTACCCGCCACTTCGGTGTCCGTATCCACGCTCGACATCGAGCTCACGGTGACGCCTTGGCCACGGCGAGAGTCTTTCTGCGGCTCTTGGACGAAGCCGCAGGGAGAGGTATCGATGACCTCGAGACGCTACGGTGGTATCTGAAGAGGAGGCGTCAGAAGAAACGCTTCGACCCGAGCCAGTATTCCCTCGATCTACCCGGCTACGAGGCCAAGAGGAGGCGTAGATGAGCTATGACCACGAAGGACTTCCGTTGAGTCGCTCCACGATGGTCGGGTCGATTCGGATCCACGGCATCGAAGCGGGCGTCCAGCAGCTCGACGGTGGCGCGATGTTCGGGGTCGTTCCGAAGCCGCTCTGGGAGCGACGAATTCCGGCCGATACGAGAAATCGCATCCCGCTCGCGCTCCGGTGCCTTCTGATCGAAGCACCTCAAGCGCTCGTCCTCGTCGATACCGGAATCGGGAACAAGTACGAGAGCAAGTTCGCGGACATCTATGGCGTACAGAACGGGGGCACTCCGACGCGACTGGAAGACGGGATTCGACACGCCGGCTTCGACCCGGCGGACGTCGACATCGTCGTGAACACGCATCTCCACTTCGATCATGCGGGAGGGAACACCGTGCGCACAGAGGACGGCAGGGTCGAACCCTCCTTTCCGACGTCCCGATATGTCGTTCAGAGCCGCGAACTCGACTTCGCCGGAAGTCGCAACGAGCGGATCCGTGCGAGTTACCTCTCGGAGAATTTCGAGCCTGTCGGTGATGCCGGTCTGTGGGACCTAGTAGACGGGGATGCTCCGATTACCGAGGGGGTCGAGGTCGTCGTGACGCCAGGGCACACTCCCCATCACCAGTCCGTCCTGGTCCGGAGTGATGGCGACACCGCATGCTTCCTAGGAGACGTATGCCCTACGTCGGCCCACGTGCCTCTGCCGTGGATCATGGGGTACGACCTCGAGCCTCTGGTCACCTTGGAGTCAAAGCGCACGCTTTGGGGCCAGGCCGTCGAAGAGAACTGGCTGCTCATCTTCGAGCATGATCCCCGCGTGCCCTGGGGACGACTCGACTCCGACCTCACACGTCCGACGCTGCGAGAGGAAGTCTAGAGAGGGCACAGGAAGCATGACCGCCCCTCGTATTATTGGTATCTTGAAAGGCTGCCAACGTGAGTTCGAAAGGGGTTGGACATAGATGAGTGATGCATCACGTACCGCCGTCATCCTGAAGGGAGGGGCGCGGACGCCCATTGGGCGCTTCATGGGAGGACTGAGCTCGTTTTCCGCTCCCGATTTGGGCGCGATCGCCGTGCGTGCCGCCACAGAGCGGTCGGGGATCGACGTGCACGACGTCGATGAGGTGATCATGGGCAACGTGGTGACGGCAGGTGCCGGACAAGCTCCGGCGCGCCAAGCGGGCGTGAATGGAGGAATCCCCGCCACGGTCCCCGCGGTCACCGTGAACAAGGTCTGTGGCTCGGGACTGAAGGCGGTCATGCTCGCCGCCCAATCGATCCGCGCCGGCGACAACCGTGTCGTTCTCGCCGGAGGCATGGAGTCGATGTCCAACGTGCCCTACTACGTTCGCGGCATGAGGGGCGGCGTGAAGTTCGGCAACCAGAAGATGGAAGACGGCCTCATCCATGACGGCTTGTGGTGCTCCTTCGGGTCGTGCCACATGGGCGGGCACGCGGAGTACACGGCGGCCAAAGCCGGAGTCTCGCGAGAAGACGCGGATGCCTTCTCACTTCGGTCGCACCAGAAGGCGATCGCGGCAGCCGAGGGTGGCCGCTTCCGGGATGAGATCGTCCCGGTCGAAGTGAAGACGCGTAAGGGTGTGAACGTGGTCGAGGGAGATGAGTCGCCTCGTGCCGACACCTCTGTCGAGGCGCTCGCCCGACTCCGCCCCGCCTTCGTGCGCGACGCCCCAGACGAGATCGAGGAGCACGTGGTCACCGCGGGCAACGCCCCCGGCCTAAACGACGGGGCAGCGTCCGTTGTGGTCACCTCTCTCGAGTACGCACAGGCGCACGGACTCGCGGTCGACGCGGTCATTTCGGCGTACGCTTCCGGGGCAACCGAACCTCAGGATCTCTTCTTCGCTCCGATCGCGGCGGTGAACAACCTGATGGCCAAGGAAGGGAAGGAGATCGGGGACTACGGACTCTTCGAGGTCAATGAAGCGTTCGCGGTGCAGGCGCTGGCGGATATGCGCGCTCTCGGGATGGACGAGGACGCTGTGAACGTGCACGGGGGAGCCGTTGCGCTGGGTCATCCGATCGGCGCCTCGGGGACCCGGATCCTCGTGACCCTTCTGAGTGCGATGGAACACCGTGGAGTTGGAACCGGACTCGCCACGTTGTGCCTCGGTGGTGGTAACGCCGTCGCCCTTTCCGTAGAGAAGGTGTAGGTCCGAGCAGGTTTAGAAGTGACGTCGGCGGCCAGGGGCCGTCCAATTATCACACACAGACGAGCTTTCGAATGAGCACGATGCCCTCCACACGAACGTGGGATGCCTTTCTGGACGAAGGACGCGGCCGCACGGCCGTCGGGGTCGTAGCCTTTGCCGTCGCGGCCGCGTTTGCCGCGCAGGTGGCGGTCCCGCTCCCGTTCACCCCCGTCCCGGTGACGATGCAGCCGCTCATCGTCGTGCTCGCGGGCGTGATCTTGGGTGCCCGTGCGGGCGCCATCTCCATGGCCGCGTATGTCACGGTCGGGGCGTTGGGAGCGCCGGTGTTCTCTAACGGCGGCACGGGGTTGGTGTGGCTGCTGGGTCCGACGGGAGGATATTTGCTGGCTGCGCCTGCTGCGGCGTTCGTCGCCGGTAGCCTCGCCGGAAAGACCGATGTGGCGTGGCGTCTCTTCCTCGGCCTACTCGTCGGGACAGCGGTGATGCACGCGGGCGGTGTGGCGCAGCTCGCGGCACTCAACGGCGAAGGTCTCGTCGCCGCGCTCGCCCTGGGCACGCTCCCGTTCCTCGTGGGTGATGCCGTTAAGATCGCTTTTGCTTTCTTCGCTGTGAGTGCATGGCGCCGGTCGCGTTCGTGAACGTGGTGACTCGGACGCGCAGGCTGCGGGCATGAGTATCGAACGGCTGGCCGTCATCGGAGCGGGGACCATGGGGAACGGGATCGCCCATGTCGGCGCTCAGCACGGCCTCTCGGTTACGCTCATCGATATCTCGACGGATGCCCTCGGCGCTGCGGTCTCGACGATCGAGAAGAACCTCGATCGTCAGGTGAAGAAGGAACGCATCACCCAAGCGCAACGTGATGAGACGTTGGCTCGGATCGAAGTATCCACGTCCATCGAGAGCGGGATCGAAGGCGCGGGGATCGTGGTCGAGGCTGTACCGGAGCGCGCCGAGCTCAAGAAGACGATCTTCGAGATCCTCGATCAGGCCGCCGCACCCGGTACGATTCTCGCTTCGAACACGTCGTCCATCTCGATCACCGAGATCGCCGCGCATACCGAACGCCCGCACGACGTCATCGGGATGCACTTCATGAACCCGGTGCCGGTCATGAAGTTGGTCGAGGTCATTCGGGGGTTGGCGACGAGTGACGAGACGACCGCCGCCGTCTTCGAGCTTTCCGAGCAACTCGGGAAGACCCCGGTCGAGGTCAACGATTTCCCGGGCTTCGTCTCGAATCGAGTTCTCATGCCGATGATCAACGAAGCAGTTTTTGCGTTGATGGAAGGTGTGGCGGAGCCGGAGGCGATCGACACGGTGATGAAGCTCGGAATGAATCACCCGATGGGCCCACTTGGCCTCGCGGATCTGATTGGACTCGACACCTGCCTGAACATTCTCGAAGTGCTGCACCGAGAGCTCGGCGATGATCGGTATCGACCATGCCCGCTCCTCAGGAAGTACGTGGCTGCGGGATGGCTGGGGCGGAAGAGCGGTCGCGGATTCTACGAGTATTCGTGAGCGGGCTCGTGACAGAGGGTCGACTCGCCCTGAGCGATCCATACGAACGGCGAGGATGACCAGGTGGCATTGAACGAAGAACAGCTCGAGCTGCAGTCGCTCGCCCGCGAATTCGCGACGGCGGAGCTCAGGCCGCACACCGCCGCCTGGGACGAGGCCCGCCAGCTCGACGAGAGCGTCTTCGCGAAGCTTGCAGAGACCGGCTTTCTCGGGATGCTCATTGCCGAGGACTTCGGTGGGTTGGGTTTCGAGCCCGCGACGTACCTTGCGGTTCTGGAGGAGCTCGCCTGGGGTGATGCCGCGGTAGCGCTCACAGTTGCGATCCATAACGGTCCGGTCGCTCACCTCCTGCAACGTCATGGCACGGACGCGCAGAAGTCCCACTGGTTGTCTGAGATGGCCTCGGGGGCATGCATCGGAGCGTTCGCGTTGTCAGAGCCAGGAGCCGGCTCGGACCCGTCGTCCGTGGCCACGGTCGCGGCTGCTACCGACGGCGGATGGCGGTTGAGTGGCGAGAAGCGGTGGGTGACGAACGGAGGCCGAGCCGGTGTGGTCGTGGTGTTCGCACGTACCTCCGAAGATGGCCTCAGTGCTTTTCTGGTTACGCCGGATGATCCCGGGTACTCCGTCGGCGCCCGCGAGAAGACGATGGGGCTGCGCGCCTCCGAGACGGTCACCGTCGGGCTCGACGGTGTCGACCTCGCCGCTGATCGTCTTCTCGGCGAGGTAGATCACGGACTACAATACGCACTCGAGGCCTTGGATCTCGGGCGGATCGGGATCGCGGCCCAGGCGGTGGGTGTGGGGCGAGCCGCCTTGGAGCACGCCACTCGCTACGCACTCGAGAGAGAGCAGTTCGGAACGCCGATCGCTCGCTTCGGGGCGCTTCAGGCCAAGCTCGCCGACTCCGCTCAGCGGCTTGCCGGGGGGCGCGGACTGGCCTACGCCGCCGCTAAGGCGTGGGGGGATTCGGATAGGGCGCGCACCGGGCTCGAAGGGGTCACGGCGTGCGCCGCCATGGCCAAGCTAGCGGCCTCGGAAGCGGCGACGTTTGCGGCCGACGAGGCCATCCAGATTTACGGTGGATATGGGTACATGCGGCACTACCCTGTGGAGCGGTTGCTCCGCGATGCGAAGGGTACAGAGATCTATGAGGGCACTAACGAAATCATGAGACGGGTGATTGCCGGCGAAATCCTACGGGATGCCGGCGACCATGACCGATAGATAGGGATGAGCATGGAAAACTTCGAACGGATGTCTGAGCGCGACCACGAACAGCTCGTGTTCTGGAACGACCCCCAGCTCGGATATCGTGGCATCATCGCGATTCACGATTCGACGCTTGGACCGGCCCTGGGCGGGACTCGGTTCTGGAACTACGACACCGAGCAGGAGGCGGTTATCGACGCCCTCCGACTGTCACGTGGGATGTCGTACAAAGCGGCGATCACCGGCCTCAACCTGGGTGGCGGAAAGTCGGTGATCTGGGGTGACAACAAGACCAAAGACCGCGAGATGATCTTCCGGGCACACGGCCGAGCCGTGGAGTCTCTCGGTGGCCGGTACATCACCGCCGAGGACGTCGGGACGTCGCCGGACGACATGGAGTTCGTCCACATGGAAACCGAGCACGTCGTCGGACTGATCGGTCGCTCCGGCGACCCGTCGCCGGTTACCGCCTACGGCGTTTATCAGGGGATCAAGGCGAGCGCAGCGCATCGGTATGGCGACGACTCGCTCGACGGAAAGCACATCGTCGTCCAAGGTGTCGGCAACGTCGGGTACTACCTGTGTGAAGACCTTGCGAAGGAGGGCGCGAAGCTCACGGTCACGGACATCGACCAGGATCGCATCCAAAGGGTGGTCGACGACTTCGGAGCGGCCGTGGTGGCTCCGGATGAGGTGGCCGACGTAGACGCCGACGTGTATGCCCCGTGCGCACTCGGAGCGGTCGTCAACGACGATACCATCGACCGGCTGAAGTTCGACATCATCGCCGGAGCCGCCAACAATCAGCTCGCGCGTGGCACGATCCACGGGCCAGCGCTCACCGAGCGGGGCATCCTCTATGCCCCGGACTACGTGATCAATGCCGGCGGACTGATCAACGTGTACGGCGAGATTCACTCGTGGTCAGCCGAGCGGAGCAAGCGGAAAGCCGGCGACATTTACAACACCCTTCTGCGAATCTTCGAGTTGGCCGAATCCAAAGGGATCGGGACGCACACGGCTGCGAAGGGAGAGGCTGAACGGCGTATCATGGAGGCTCGGCACCTGCAGCGGTCCTGGTGAGGCGCCCGTCTCGAGGGGAGGTGTGACGATGGAGCACCTCGCCAACTTAGACGCAGACCTCTTTCGTGCGCTTGAAGCCGAGCGTGCTCGGCAGGCCGGTGGTCTGGAACTGATCGCTTCGGAGAACTTCGTGTCTCAGGCGGTACTCGAGGCGATGGGTTCCGTGCTGACCAACAAGTATGCCGAGGGCGTGCCGGGTCGCCGGTACTACGGGGGGTGCGAATTCGTCGACATCGCCGAGGAGTTGGCCCGCGATCGGGCCAAGGCGCTCTTCGGCGCCGAGCACGCCAATGTGCAGCCCCACTCCGGCGCACAGGCGAATATGGCTGCCTACTTCGCCTTTCTTGAGCCCGGCGATCGAATTCTAGGGATGGATCTGAGCCATGGGGGGCACCTCACTCACGGCTCCCCCGTCAACTTCAGCGGGCGACTCTTCGATGTCCGTTCGTACGGCATCCGAGACTCGGATGGGCGCATCGACTATGATGAGCTCCGCGACACGGCTCGACGTGAACGTCCCAAGATGATCGTGGCCGGCGCCAGCGCGTATCCGAGGATCATCGATTTCGAGGTTTTCGGCAGCATCGCTCGCGAGGTGGACGCGAAGCTCCTGGTAGACATGGCCCACATCGCGGGGTTGGTGGCGACCGGACACCATCCCTCCCCGGTTCCGCATGCCGATGTCGTGACGACGACGACGCACAAGACGCTGCGGGGGCCGCGCGGCGGACTGGTGCTCACGACGTCCGAGCATGGTCCCACGCTCGACAAGACCGTCTTTCCCTTCATGCAGGGCGGTCCGCTCATGCATGTGATCGCCGCCAAGGCGGTCGCCTTCAAAGAGGCGTTGGACCCGTCCTTTCACAGCTACTCGGCCCAGGTCGTCGCGAATGCCCAGGCGCTCGCGTCCGAGCTCATCCAGCGGGGCTTTTCGCTCGTCAGTGGGGGCACCGATAACCACCTGCTCCTCGTCGACTTGCGTCCCAGCCACCCGGAGCTCACGGGAAAGGTGGCAGAAGAAGAGCTGGAAGCGGCCGGAATCACGGTGAACAAGAACACGGTACCTGGAGAGACCCGGTCTCCCTTCGTGACTTCAGGGCTGCGAATCGGGACGGCTGCCTTGACGTCTCGCGGCATGAAAGAGGACACGATGCAGGCGATTGGGGGGTGGATGGCCCGGGTTCTCGATCGACCGGATGACACCGCAGTCCGCGCCGCGGTGCGCGCGGAGGTCACGGAGTTGTGTGCGGGATTCCCTCTGTACCCGGATTCGCACCGGCCCGACTAGCGAACGGCCCGTGCGTTAGGCACATTCCGCGCATGAACGGACTTCAATTCCAAGAGGCGGTGCTCGAAGAGCTGCGGGAGCGGAACCCTAGGTTCCATCCGCGTAGCTACGAGTTCGTCATGACGGCGTTGCATTCCGTAGTCAGATCTCTCGATGAACCCCGTCATATCTCGGGGCGCGAACTCACCGAAGGCGTTCGAGAGCTGGCGATAGGACAATACGGACTCCTCGCCAAGACCGTATTGGAGCACTGGGGTATCCACGGCACCGAAGATGTGGGTCGCGTGGTCTTCGCGATGGTCGAACATGGCATTCTCGTGAAAGAGGATGAGGACCAACCGGAGGACTTCCGCGACGTGTTCGACTTCGAAGAGGTGTTCGAGACGAACTACCCTTGGGCTCGCTTCTGAGAACGGGGTGCGTAGCTGCGCACCACACACAACCAAGACACGCCCGGCTGGGCCGGGCCAACCGACGGCGCAAGCTGTCACGACGCCCACGGGAGGGGATGGATATGGCGGCAGATCACGGTTTTCCCGCATGCCAAAAATGTGACGGGGGGATCTTACTTCCGCTGTCGGACTACGGACGCGATGGGGCCCCCATCCGGTACAAGGCTTGGGTCTGCTCCAATCCGGAGTGCGGATTCAACATCCGTATCGACAATGGGGAGATCACGCTCGGGCGTCAGATCGGCCAGAGCTACAAATAGCCCGCCGGGGCTGGACTCCCCCGCTACGCCCGTACGCTCCTTCGTGGTGTCCTGCGTGGACGGGTGAGGCCGCATCGACGTTTGACGACCGCGCGATCCGGGACGTAGGCGTACCACAGCCGGTCTTGATGGAGAACGCGGGTCGAAGCGTCGCCTCGGTCGTACGAAGGTTGTATGGGCCGGCTCCCGCCGTTGGTCTCATCGGGTCGGGAAACAACGGCGGCGATGCGCTCGTCGCCTTGCGGACCTTAGCGAGCTGGGGAACGCCGGTGAGGGCTTTGGCTGTCGGGTCGCGTGACCCCGCCGACCCACTACTGCACGGTTGGGAGCTCGATTGGCTCCCCGGCGTCGAATCACTGCGCGAGCTGACGGAGTCGTCGGAGAACGTCGTGGTTTTGGACGGGATGCTCGGGACGGGTGCGCGAGGGGCACCTCGGGCGCCCTTCGCGCACGCCATTGAGCTCTTGAACGAGAGCTCGGCTGCCGTCGTGGCGTTGGACGTGCCATCGGGAGTCGACGCTTCGACGGGTGAGGTGCCAGCCTCGGCCGTGCGGGCGGACACGACGGTTGCGTTCGGAGCTCCGAAGGTGGGAGCACTCCTTCAACCCGGTCGACGGTGGGTTGGGCGACATATCGCGGTCGAGATCGGCTTCCCACCGATCGGGAAGGACGATGCATCTGCCCTCCTCGCAACCCCTGCCTGGGCCCGAGAGGTCGTGCCGACTCGGGGTGTCGACACGCACAAGAAGGCCGAGGGACAACTTCTCGTCGTAGGCGGCGGCCCGGGCATGGCCGGCGCGGCGATTTTGGCGGCTCGTGCCGGCTTCGCTTCCGGGGCCGGGCTCGTCCGCGTCTGTACCGCCGACGCGCACCGAGACGCGATTCACGCGAGCCTCCCCGAGGCGATTCTCGTGCCCCCGGATGAGGCTGCGCTCCGCGGAGCTGCGGAAGAGAGCGATGCGGTCGTGGTGGGGCCCGGGCTCGGCACCGACGATTGGGCCGTTGCGCTCATGCGCGCCTTGGCACGAGCGAGGGAGGTGCCGACCCTTCTCGATGCAGACGCCCTGAACCTTTGCAGCGCCGGGCTGTTCGATCTCGCTGACTTCGCTCGCGACCGTCCGCTGGTGATCACGCCCCATCTGGGGGAGATGCGCAGGCTCCTTGGACGGAGCGTCGGGGTCGAGACCACGCCCTCCGTCGCCAAGGAGGCGGCCCGTCGTTTCGGATGCGCGGTGCTACTCAAGGGCGCGCCGTCGATCGTCGCCTCGGTGGCCGGGGTGACCCGCTTCGACACTCAGGGCTCTTCGGATCTCGCCGTGGCGGGGATGGGAGACGTACTGGCGGGAGTCTGCGGCACGATGATGGCCCAGGGCCTCGCACCCGACGTCGCCGCTTCGGCAGGGTTGTATCTTAGCGGGCGCGCGGCTCGGATCGCGGGCCGGGGAGCGGGTTTGATCCCGAGCGATGTCCTCAGATGGATCCCCGATGCCCGCATGGAGGCGCCCGTCCCTGAGACTGACCTCGACCTACCGTTCGTGATCTTCGATGCCGACGCTGCCTACTAACGCGCCGCGCGGGCCCCAACTGGGCCCTGGGCGGGAGTTTGACCTCATCCGATCGATGTGCGCCGACCATCCCCTGTCCCGAGAGGTGCGTGTCGGGCCTGGTGACGACGCAGCGGTCTTGGAAGGAGGGTGGGTCGTGTGCACCGACATGGCCGTCGAGGATGTCCACTTTCGCCGTTCCTGGATGTCAGACGAGGAGGTAGGCCACCGGGCCGCGCTCGCCGCGATCTCGGACATCGCCGCGATGGCGGCCACGCCTGTCGCGCTCCTCTTGTCGGTCGCGGCTCCCGTCGAGGGCGTGGACCTCGCCGCCCTGAGCCGCGGCGTCCAGTCGGCGGCTTCGAAGAGTCGTGCGTGTGTTGTCGGTGGAGACGTCTCGAGATCGACCGGCAGTTTGGTCATCGATGTCGTCGCGATGGGTCGAGTCGAGTCTCCAGTGCAACGGACCGGTGCCGAGCCCGGCGATGAGATTTGGGTCACCGGAGCGCTAGGAGGGGCAGCAGCGGCGGTTCGCGCCTGGGAGGGCGGATCAGAACCCCGTCCGGAGTTCAGGAGCGCCTTCGTCGCTCCCGCTCTCCGTGTCGACGTCGCACTCGCCCTCGTCGAGCACGAGATCGTCGACGCCATGATCGATCTGTCGGACGGGTTGGCGGGCGACATAGGCCACATCGCAGCCGCCTCAGGCGTTGCCGCTCACCTGGAGGCCGACCGAGTTCCGGTCGCCCCTCACATCGTGGACGATCACGGAGCCTCTGAGGCGCTCGACCTCGCCCTCTTCGGCGGTGAGGACTACGAGCTCTGCTTCGTATCGGACCCAGGCGTCGTCGACGTCGACTACTTCGCGAGTCGCTTCGGTGTCCGTCTCACACGGGTGGGCACGGTCGCGCACGGTGAGGGGGTGTGGCTCCATGAGGGCGGAGAAGAGCCACGACGGCTCCGAGGCGGCTTCGACCATTGGGGAGGCTCGAAGCCGTAATGCTGCGCTTCCTCATGGTCGGCATCTCGATCGCCCCCGCCACGATCTGGCACGGCACGCGCATGATCTGGGCCGCGTGGAGAAAGTCTCCCAAGCTCGCTTGTGTCTGCGACGACGGTCCGCGGAGGTGGGCGAGTCTGATCTTGCGCCTCTCTGCGGCCGAGGTCGTCCTCGAGAACCAGGGCGTCATCGACCCGGACCGCCCGCAGATCCTCGTGGCCAACCACGTCTCGTGGTACGACGTGCTCGCGATCTTGTCTGGGGTCCCGGGCCGGGTCGTCTTCGTGGCCAAGAAAGAGTTGTCGAAGATCCCGCTCTTCGGACCTGCGACGAAAGCGTGCGGGCACATCTATATCGATCGAGGAGATCGTAAGGCGGCGGTGGAGTCGTTGGGTGCTGCGAGGCGCCAGCTCGAAGAGGAGAATCCCACCATCGTCATGTTCCCGGAGGGTACGCGGTCGGCATCGGGCGCGTTGCAACCCTTCAAGAAAGGTGCGTTCGTGCTTGCGATCCAAACGGGTGTCGAGATCATACCCGCCGCCATCTTCGGGTCACGGGACATCATGAAGAAGGGTTCGTACAAGATCCGAGCGGGGAGCAAGATTCGAGTCCGTTTCGGGGAACCGATCCAAGTCGATGGCCTCACGATCGACGATCGATCGGAGCTGACGGAACGGGCCTGGCAAGCGCTGCGTGCCCTACAAGACGACGTTCGTGAGTAGGTTAACCGATCACACGATTCAACAGCTGGGATAGGAGGAGCCGTGTCGGCCATCGTCGACGTGCGTGGACGTGAGATTCTCGACTCGCGGGGCAACCCGACCGTCGAGGCCGAGGTAGTGTTGGAGACCGGTATCCGTGGACGGGCGGCAGTCCCGTCCGGAGCGTCCACAGGAGCTCACGAGGCGGTCGAGCTCCGGGACGGCGACCGTGACCGCTTCTTAGGCAAGGGCGTGCTCAAGGCGGTCGAGAACATCAATACTCAGATCGCTACGGCACTCCGAGGGTTCGAGGCGCGGGAGCAACTCGATATCGATCGGACGATGATCGAGCTCGACGGGACTCCGAACAAACGCAACCTCGGCGCCAATTCGATCCTGGCTGTTTCGATGGCGTCGGCACGGGCCGCAGCCCAAGAGAACCAGCTGCCGCTCTGGCGCTACCTCGCCGAGGGGCCCTCGGCTGGCCTACTGCCGGTGCCGATGATGAACATCCTGAACGGCGGTGCTCACGCGCCGAACAACGTCGACATTCAGGAGTTCATGGTCATGCCCGTCGGAGCGGAGACCTTCTCAGAAGGACTCCGGATGGGCGTCGAAGTGTTCCACCACCTCAAGAAGGTGCTCACGGAGCAGGGGAAGAACACGGCGGTGGGCGATGAAGGCGGCTTCGCTCCGGACCTCGCGAGTAACGAAGAGGCGGTGGAGGTGGTGCTCCAGGCGATTGAGCGCGCCGGGTATCGACCGGGCGAGGACCTCGTCATCACGCTCGACGCTGCCGCGACCGAGTTCTTCGAAGACGGGGAGTATGTCTTCCACTGGTCGGGTGGCGAACGACGTGACGCGGCCGGAATGGTTGAATTTTGGAAGGAGTGGGTTGCAAAGTACCCCATCCGCTCGATCGAAGACCCGCTCGATGAGAACGATTGGCATGGATGGACGGCGCTGACTCAGGCCGTTGGCGACCGGGTTCAGATCGTCGGTGATGACCTCTTCGTGACGAACTCGAGCCGCTTGGAGCAGGGCATTCGGGACGGTGCGGCGAACTCGATTCTCATCAAGGTGAACCAGATCGGTACGTTGACGGAAACGCTCGAGACGATGCGGATCGCTCGCGAGGCTGGGTACACCAGCGTCGTGTCGCACCGTTCCGGCGAGACGGAAGATACGCTCATCGCCGACCTCGCGGTCGCGACCGGTGCCGGTCAGATCAAGACCGGGAGCGCGAGTCGCACCGACCGAGTCGCCAAGTACAACCAGCTGCTTCGTATCGAGGAGCAGTTGGGTGACGAAGCCGGCTACCCGGGCCGCGGAATTTGGGGCTGAGGTAGACGATGCGCCGACGTGGCTTGGACCATGGGAGGGAGCGATCGGGAGTCGGCCTGACTCGATTCGTGCTCCCGCTCTTCCTCACTGCGGCGCTCTACTACGCGATCTTCGGAGGCGAGGTCTCCATCTTCGAGCTTCGAGGCATTCGGGCTCAGGTCATCGAAGAGCAAGCCGCGCTGGACGCTGTGCGGATGGAGATCGATTCCCTGACGGCGTGGGCGGATTCCCTCCAGAACGATCCGGGAACCATCGAGCGCGTCGCCCGTGAGGATCACGGAATGATTCGCGAGGGGGAAACGCTCTACCGTTTCGCCGAGGCCACGACCGTCGAGAGCACCGTCCCACAGCGTCGGTAGATTGGCCCCTGAGCCCGGGGGTCCGCAGCGGCGCTAGCCTTCGGACGGTTCCTCGTGTGCTCCTTCGTCGGAACCGCCTTCGGAGAGCGCCTTCGTCGAGTCGCCGGGCAGCTCGGCTGGTGTCGGATCTGGCGTGAGGACTCCCGCGACCTGCTCACCACCCGGGAGGCTGGTCACCATCGCGTCCGTCGCGGCCTTGAGGGCTTTGGCACGCGCTTCCGGCGAAGCGGGCTGCTTCTCTTGTACGAAGGGCGCGAAGAGGTCGATCGGGATCGGGAATAGCGTCGTGGAATTATTCTCCACGGCGACCTCCGTCACCGTCTGAAGGAAGCGGAGCTGCATCGCGACCGGGAACTGCTCGATGATCTCCGCGGCCTCGGCCAACTTGGCTGACGCCTGATACTCCCCGGTCGCGTTGATGACTTTCGCCCGCCGTTCCCGCTCGGCCTCTGCCTGCTTCGCCATCGCCCGCTTCATCTCCTGGGGCAGGTCGATGTCCTTGATCTCGACTCCGGTGACGTCGATACCCCATGCATCGGTACCTTCATCGATAATCACGCGTACGACCTCGTTGATCCGCTCTCGCTCCGCGAGGAGCTCGTCGAGCTCCGACTGACCGATCACCGACCGCAGCGTCGTTTGCGCGAGCTGACTCGTCGCGAAGTAGTAATCTTCGATCTCGATTACGGCCTTCGTCGGGTCGGCCACCCGGAAGTACACCACCGCGTTCACCCGGACGGACACGTTGTCCTTCGTGATCGTGTCCTGCGGCGCAATGTCCAGCGCCACGATACGCAGATCCATCTTCTTCATCCGATCGACCCCGAACGGGAAGAGGAGGATGAGGCCCGGCCCGCGCGACCGCTTCAACTTTCCGAGGCGGAAGACGACGCCGCGTTCGTACTCGAACAGGACGCGCACACCTGTCATGATGGCGCCGCCGATCGCGGCGATCCCGATTGCTGCCAAGGTCGTGGGGTCCACCGGACATCCTCCCAGAGGTCGCTACGGGGCCGTGCGCCCGCCTCTGAAATGAAGGGGAGTGAGGAGCGAGACGCCAGGGCTGTTGACACGCATCCAGGCGAGGATGAGCTTTTTCGGCCTTGCCGGAGTAGCTCAGTTGGTTAGAGCAGCGGAATCATAATCCGCGTGTCGGGGGTTCAAGTCCCTCCTCCGGCACTTGCTAAGGGGCGACGCCGGGGTCTCCGTGCGTCGCCCTTTCGCGTCGGCATCGGGCGGACCCGAACAGCAGCTGGGGGTGGTGTCCCCCCACACGAATTTCCACCTGAGGCCGCATTTCCTATCTTGCCGGTCCCTAGATGGTGGTTCCAGATACGCCCGCGACTTCGCGGGAGAGGTCAGTGACTCATGAATGGTCGTGCCGGCACGCTGCTCGGCGGGCGCAGAGAGCGCATGGAGCGCATCCTGGGGCGACCCCTCGGGGAACCCAAAGCGGGGGCAGATCAGCCGATCCCCGAAGAGACGCGTACTTATCTTTTGTCGGAAGCTCAGGACCTGTACTGGAACGAGCTCGAGTGGGAGCACATTACCGACGAGGAGGCGCTGGACGAGGGGCCGCTCGCAGAGCTCACCTTTCCAGGTGTGCTCGCGTACGTGCGTGGTCTCCTTCTCGCCGAGGTGATGCCGGATTCGCTCTCGCCCGCGAATCCTCGTCCCCAGGTCGTCGCTGATCTTCTCGCCTTCCTCTCCGGCCGGGTGGTCGAGTTGGAGGACGGGATCGCGGCGCCGGATGTCTCCGAGGGGGCTCGCTTGAAGGCGGAGTTGAGCATGACCGACAGCCTCTTGGATCGCGTCCTGTATCTGTACCATGCGCTCGAGCCTTCGGACGTGGAACAAGTGGAGGCGGCGCAGACCTCCTCGTGAGGTCGGCCGGACCGGCGTTGCCCCTCCGCGCGCGACCGGGGTGCACCTACCTGGCCGGAACTCCCTCACTCGGAGCGCACCGGGGTGGAGCCGGGCTAGCGCCGGAGAACACTCTCGCGGCCTTCGTCCCCGCCGTTGAGGAGTGGGAGTCGGATATCCTGGAGATGGATGTACGACTCAGCTCCGACGGGCACGTCATGGTCATCCACGACGCGACGGTCGATCGGACGACGGATGGTATGGGGCACGTCGCCCGCATGACCCGCGATGAGCTCCAGGCTCTCGATGCGGGATTCCATTTCGTAGATCAAGACGGGGACACGTCGTGGCGCGGTCGCGGAGCTCAGATCCCGACCTTCGAGGAGGTCCTCGAGGCGTGCCCAGATGTGGGTCTCAACGTCGAGACGAAGTGTGAAGAAGTGGCGGCTCCGCTGGTCGAGTTGGTGCGGGCGCGTGGAGAGGAACACCGAGTGCTCATTGCCGCCGAGATCGAGTCGCACAGACGAGCCGCTCGTGGCTACCGTGGGCCATGGGGGGCGAGCCGTCGCGACTGCATTTCGTTTTGGCTCCGTTCCCGACTCCCCGGGGGGCGCCGTTACGTACCCGCGGTCGACGCGTTCCAGGTACCCGAGCGTTGGCATGGCATTCAGGTGCTCACGCCCCGACTCGTCGATGAGGCGCACCGGCGAAACATCGCCGTGCATGTATGGACCGTCGACGAGGCGGCCGATATGAGGCGGCTCCTTGAGTGGGGGGTCGACGGGATCCAATCGGATCGGATCGACGTCCTGGCCCGCGTCCTGTGTGAAGTGGCGGGGCGGCCTCCTCCACCAGGACTCCGGAGAGCCGATGGCCGAGGCGAGGTCGTGAGGCAGAGATGAGCGTCGACGCGTTGCCCACGCTGCCGAACCGCGTACGCGCCGCGCTGGACACGACGGAACTCGGGTCTTCGGAGCCGCTTCTGGTCGCGGTGTCCGGTGGTGTCGACTCGCTCGTGCTGCTGCACTGTCTGCGGTTTGCTCCCTGGCTCGATGCCCCGTTGACCGTCGTCCACCTCGATCACGCGATGCGACCCGAGAGTGCTTCGGACGCTCTTTGGCTCCGCGGTGTGTGTCGCGCGTGGGACGTGCCGATCGAACAGCGAAGGCTCGACACCGCACCTCGCTCCGAGGCTGAGGCCCGTGACGCGCGCTACGCGTTCTTCGAGGCACTGCGCGATGAGATCGGCGGGACCGTGATGACCGCGCATCACGCAGACGACCAGGCAGAGACGGTCCTCTTTCGGGCACTCCGAGGGACGACCGTCGCCGGACTCGCAGGCGTACCGGCGCACCGACCGGGCGTCGTGCGCCCGCTGCTCGACTGCTGGCGGACCGAGATCGTCGACTACGCGCGGCGCCACGGACTCGTCTGGAGAGAGGACGTGACCAACCGTTCGGACCGCTACGCTCGCAACGTGTTGAGAAGGAGGATCTTGCCGACCGCAGAACGACACGTGGCCCCTACGCCGCGCCGAGCGCTCGTGCGGCTCTCGGAGTCGGCCCGCTCGAACGAAGAGGCGTGGGAGGAGGCATTCCCTGCGTTGCTCGCATCGGTAGACGGAACGCTCTCTCCGATCCCTTCGGTGTGCGCAGACACGTTCCTCGGGCTCGGTCGCTCGTTGCAGGAACGCCTGCTACGCCTCATCGCGCTCCACCTCGGTCATCGGCTGGAGGCGAGTGCGGTAGCACGAGGCCTCGAGCACGCAGCGGGAGCCCGGAGTGGCTCGGCGGCGCAGATCGGTCGCGGACTCGAGATCCGGCGTGAGCTCGATCGACTCGTCGTCACCCACACGGCAACCATCGAAGCGGACCAGTCGCTCGAGATCCCGGACGTGGGTCCCGGTGAGGGTGCACTCCTACTCTCGGGGACGAAGTTGCACGTTTCGTGGAGGCTCGCTTCTGATCCGGAGCCGCACTGCGCCGACTCCAAAGCGTCGGCCGGTGAGATGGTCGGGCGCTTCAACGTGAGCGATCTCGTCTTCCCGCTGCGCCTTCGGGGCCACCTGCCCGGAGATCGTCTGCGGACGAGCGCCGGTACGAAGAAGGTCAAGAAGGTCTTCCTGGAAGCGCGCGTACCGCCGACTCTCCGCCGGTCGTCGCCGGTCTTGGCCAATGGTGCCGGAGAAGTCCTTTGGCTGCCGGCAGTGCGGCCCTCGTTGGCTCCACCGGCCGTGGGGCCGACGTTCACGGTGCGGCTCGGACCATGACTACCCGAGGACCGAACACGACCCCCGATGCGCGACTGCGGGGACGACCGGCTACGGTCGTCTTCGATGAGGCTACGATTCAGGAGAGGGTGCGGGAGCTCGGTGCTGAGATCTCGGCCGCCTACGCTCCCGAAGACGACCTGCTGGTCGTTGCTGTGCTCAAGGGCTCCTTGGTGTTTCTGGCGGACCTGGTGCGCCACATCACCCTTCCCTTGCACATCGACGTCTTGGTGGCAGCGAGCTACGGAGCCGGGACGACGACGAGCGGGGTGGTCGATGTCCGGTACGACGTCCAACTGCCGGTGAAGGGGAGGAGCGTACTTCTCGTAGAAGACATCGTGGACTCGGGCACGACGCTCGCGAAGCTGATCCCGCGGCTGGAGGACCAGGGTGCAACCCGCGTCGATGTCTGCGCGTTTCTACATAAGAGACTTCCGACCGTACGTTGGGAGTGCCGCTGGGTGGGCTTCGATGCACCCAATCAATTCCTCGTGGGGTATGGGTTAGACCACGCAGAGGACTTTCGTCACGTGCCGTATATAGCGAGCCTATGATGCGGGCATCCGCTTGTTGAAGGCTCCGTTAGAGAGATCATGCCGAACGATCCCATAAAGCCAGATCCCAACCAGAACCTGGGCCGGCTCTCGAAGAATGCAGCGCTCGTCGCGCTGATCCTGCTCGTTGCTCTTTTCGCCGTGCAGAGCGTGCGCAGCGAGGATGGCTCATCGATCCACATGACGACGTCGGAGTTTCTGGACTACCTCGAAGATGACGCCGTCAGCTCGGTCCTCTTCCGTGAGAAGGCGATCGAGGGCGAGTTCCGAGCGACCCAGACGATCGAGGGTGTCGACTACAACACCTTCACCGCTCGCATGACTTCCGAGGTCGATCAGGCCTTCGTCACCCGCCTGCGGGCGCAAGGTGTCGAGGTGGACGCCGAAGAGGCCCAGACGGGATGGAGCACGGTCCTACTGAGTGCGTTGCCTTGGCTTCTCTTCATCGCCTTCTGGATTTGGATCTTCCGTACCATGCAAGGTGGCGGGAATCGCGCCTTCCAGTTCGGACGTTCCAAGGCAAAGCTGATCTCGCCGGACACACCGAAGGTCACCTTCGCGGACGTGGCGGGGGCCGACGAGGCCAAGGAAGAACTCCAAGAGATTATCGAGTTCCTCAAGGACCCGGCGAAGTTCTCACGACTCGGCGGGCGCTTGCCGAAGGGTGTACTCCTAGTAGGGCCGCCCGGCACCGGTAAGACGCTTCTAGCCCGAGCCGTCGCCGGCGAAGCGGGTCGCCCCTTCTTCCAGATGTCCGGGTCGGACTTCGTCGAGATGTTCGTCGGGGTCGGAGCGTCGCGGGTCCGCGACCTCTTCGAGCAAGGAAAGGCTCACGCTCCGTGCATCATCTTCGTGGACGAGATCGATGCGGTGGGGCGCCACCGGGGTGCAGGCCTTGGGGGCGGACACGACGAGCGGGAGCAGACGCTGAACGCGCTCCTCGTCGAGATGGACGGCTTCGAATCGAACGAGGGTGTGATCTTGCTCGCGGCCACCAACCGTCCGGATGTGCTGGATCCGGCGCTCCTACGGCCCGGTCGCTTCGACCGTCAGGTGGTCGTCGACGCCCCCGACGTGAAGGGGCGCGAGGGGATTTTGCGCGTACATGCGAAGAAGCTCCCCCTGGCCGACAACGTCGACCTCTCGCTGATCGCGCGGGGGACGCCCGGGATGAGCGGCGCCGACCTCGAGAACATTTGCAACGAAGCGGCGCTGCTCGCCGCCCGACGAGACGGCGATCGGGTGTCGATGGCCGACTTCGAAAAAGCGAAGGACAAGGTCATGCTCGGGACCGAGCGGCGGAGCCTGGTCCTGAACGAGCGCGAGCGGAAGCTCACCGCGTATCACGAGGCAGGTCACGCGGTGCTGGGACTCAAGGTCCCGGGACTCGATCCGGTACACAAAGTTACGATCGTCCCGAGGGGGAGGGCGCTCGGCATTACCGCGTCCCTCCCTGAGGAAGACCGTCACTCCTACACGAAGGAGTGGATGGAAGGGCAGCTCGCGATGCTATTCGGGGGCCGGGTCGCCGAGGAGCGGGTCTTCGGGCCAGACGATGTCACGACCGGCGCCGGAAACGACATCGAGCGGGCTACATCGATGGCTCGCCGCATGGTGACGTCATTCGGGATGAGTGAGGTGATTGGCCTCGTCGCGGTCGCGGACAATGAGCAAGAGGTCTTCCTCGGGCGTGAGATCCAGCAGCGCCGGTCCGTATCGGAGCACACACAACGGATCGTCGACGAAGAGGTGAAGCGAATCATCGACGAAGCGCATCAGCGTGCTCACGATGTGCTCGCAGAACACGATGACCTACTGGAGTCCATCGCCCAGGCGCTCCTGGATCGGGAAACCCTCGACCGTAAAGACATCGAGGCACTCGAGCGAGGAGACCCATTGCCGCCTTTGCCCGAACTTGACGATCCACCACCGAAGCCACCCGAATCGGTTGCCAAGCCGGCGCCCGAGCGGGCGCCTCGGGCTTTCGGGCTCGGTGGGGAAGGGCCGTTGCCCGGGGCTGCGCCCGGGTACGCGGATGATTCGGAGGATGAGCCGGCGGTTTAGGCCGACATCAGAATCGGAGTTGGATAACCGAGGGGGGACCGGACGCTCGTCCAGTCCCCCCTCGTCGTTGTACCTTACTCCTCTGCCCCCCTGTGATGAATCCGCGTTGGTGGACCCGGAGCCGACCCCGTGACGATTCTGGAAGATCTCCAGTACCTGCGACCCGGGTGGACGGACCTTGGCGAGATCGTGCTCGTCGCCTTCCTGCTCTACCGGATTCTCCTCGTGCTCCAACGCACGAGGGCGATGCAGATCATGCTGGGCGTCGTCGTCCTCGGAGCCCTGTATGGCATCGCGCGCCTTCTTGATCTGATCCTGATCCGTACCCTCTTGGAAGCCGGGTTTCAATACGGCGCGATCGCGGCGTTGATCGTCTTTCAGCCCGAGCTGAGAGCGGCACTCGCGAGGTTGGGGCAAAATCGGATGATTCGGGCGTTCCAGCGGATGGAAGGGAGCAAGGTCGCGGACGAAGTGGTCGAAGCAGTAGAGCGTCTATCCCGCTCGAGGCACGGGGCCATCATTGCGCTAGAGCGCGAGGTGGGCTTGGGCGAGTACGCGGAGACGGGGAGTGCAATCGACGCGCGCGTGTCGACGGAGATGCTCACGACGATCTTCACCCCCTACTCGCCGCTGCATGACGGGGCGGTACTCATATCTGGTGACCAGATCACGACGGCCGGTGCCATCCTTCCCCTGACGCAGTCTACGCTGAAGGATCGCTCACTCGGCACCCGACACCGAGCGGCTCTCGGGTTGTCCGAAGAGACGGACGCGATCGTCTTGGTGGTCAGCGAAGAAACCAGTCAGATCTCGGTCGCGATCTCCGGTCGGTTGGAGCGCGATGTACACGGGGACCAGCTACGGACGATCTTGGCCGGGAGTCGAAGCGGCTCCGAAGCGTCCTTGCCGACACAGGCGCCGGTAATCGCTCCGTCCTAAGGACGTAGTAGTACGAGAAATCGATGTGCCGGTGTCGCGTTGACACTGGAAGGAAACGCCTCCTAGATTGCCGGGTCTTTCGAACCAGCGGGTCTCTAGGGGCTTGTAGGTTCTCTTTGTCAGGAAATCGAGGAGCGTTCGTGGGTTCTCAATACAGATTGCTCACACTGTTCGCAGACGGCGGATTCATGATGTATCCGCTGGTGCTGTGCTCGATGATCGCGTTCGGCGTGATGATCGCGAAGTTCTTTACGCTTCATATTGCGCATCGCGGCACGCACAAGGTGCTGACCGAGGTCGAAGAGCTCGCAATGGCGGGTGACATCGACGGAGCGGTTCAGGTCGCCAGCGACACGCCGGGACCTGCGGCAGCCATTCTCCTGGCCGGCCTTCGCCGGATTCAGGGGCGGCGCCTCAATGCCGGGGAGCTCGAGACTGCCGTCGCCACGACAGGCACGATCGAACTCGGCTTCCTCGAGCGCGGGCTCGTGATCTTGGCGACGATTGCCAACGTGGCGCCCCTCATGGGCTTCCTTGGTACGGTCGCCGGGATGATCCTCGCCTTCGCCTCGATCGAGGCGGCAGGAAATGTCGACCCGGCGCTCGTTGCCGGAGGCATTAAGGTGGCACTTCTGACGACCGCCGCAGGTCTGGTCGTGGCGGTGCCGGTGAACATCGCGTACAACTTCTTCGTGACCCGGATCGACCAGCTGATCGTCGACATGGAGCACGGCACTCAGAAAATCATCAACTTGGCGTGGGATCTCGAGAAGGATGGCAAGCTCGAGATTATCGCCAAGGAAGACACCCGGTGGCCCGCCATCGCGTCCGGTGGACAGCCGGCAGCGGCGACAGGCAGCGCGGAGTAGGACAAGGGACCCAGACCCCAACCCCTCGAATCGAGCGAAAGAGGCTGGACAGACATGGCCGTACTGAACAACAAGAAGTCGAAAGTCAGCGATGAGGTGCCCACCTCGTCGATGGCCGACATCGCCTTCCTACTTCTGATCTTCTTCTTGGTGACCACGACGTTCCCGAAGGACAAAGGGCTCGCGGTCGTTCTGCCTGAACCGGGTGAAGAAGCCGAGGTCAGTCAGAAGAACATCCTTCACTTGATCGTGCAGCCGACGGGTGTCGTGGAGGTCAAGCGGGGTGAGTCGCAGCAGATCCAGAACATGCGGCCCCGTGAGATCGAAGGGCTTTGGCGGTCCGAGGTCAGTGCGAACCCTAATCTGATCGCGGCGGTAAAGACCCACCCCGAGGCTTCGTACAAGTTCATGATGGACGTGCTCGATGCGCTGCACGCCGCGAACGCGGAGCGGATCTCGCTCCAGATCCTGGAGGAGTAGGCCATGGCGATCAAAGGTGGCGGCTTCCAGAAGAGCTCGAAGGCCTCACAGGAGATTCCCTCCTCGTCGCTGGCCGACATCGCTTTCTTGCTCTTGATCTTCTTCATGGTCACGACGGTCTTCCAGGCCGACCGTGAACGTGATATCACCTGGCCAGAGGCCGGTGCGGCGCAAAAGATCGACGAAAAACAGAAGAACATCCTCAACATCTGGATGGAGCGGGACGGTACGATCTTCATCAACGATCAGCCGTACCCGATGGAAGACGTGTCCGCCGTCGTTGCGCCGCTGTATTCGGCGTCCGAGCGGGCACTCGTGATCTCCATTCGCGGTGACCGTGAGGTGCCATATCGGTACATGGACCTCGTCCAACAGGAACTGGTAGCCGCGGGTGTTGTAAGAGTCGTATTCGCTGCACAGCTTGAGCAGAGCATGCAGAGGGAGAGACGATGACAGCCGAAGCCGTACCCGCGGTCGTAACCGAGACCGCAAACGACAAGCTCAAACGCACGTTCAGCTCGTGGTTCTGGGGCTCGATGATCGCAGCCACGCTGGCTCACGGGGCGACATTCGCCTTTTGGCCAGAGTTGACCGCAGAGGACGTGTCCTTCGAGGCAGAAGAGCTCGAGGCGATCGAGCTGCCGCCCGAGATCGAGATTCCGCCACCGCCGCAGCAGATTTCGCGGCCGGCGACCCCGGTCATGGCGACGGCCGAGATCAGCGAGGATATCACCATCTCGCCGACGACCTTCGAGGACAACCCGATCGAGGATCTGCCACCGCCGCCGGAGGAGGCGCCGACGGACCTTTCCGCTCAGCCGACGTTCACCCCGTTTACGGTGGCGCCGTCGATCCTGAACAGAAACCAGGTTGTCCAGGCGATGACGCGTGAGTACCCGCCCCTTCTCAGGGATGCGGGCATTGGCGGGACAGTGCAGGTGTACTTCTTCATCGACGAGGAAGGCTCCGTCCAGGACTATCGGATCAACGAAAGTTCAGGACACCAGGCACTCGACGACGCGGCCCTCGCGGTTGCCGATGTGTACCGCTTCACGGCGGCTCTCAACCGAGACAAGAAGGTCCCGGTATGGGTGTCGTTCCCGATTACTTTCCAGGTCCGCTAAGACGCCGAGCCTGAAAGGCCCTGAGGGGACCCTGCCGGTGCTCCGGCGGGGTCCCCTCTTTTTCGTTCTATCCGTATCGCCATTCGGAAGATGAGCACGACGACCTACCACACCCGCCTCGAAGAGGCGTTGCCACTCATTCGCGAGCGCATCGGCAGCGCCGTGGCTGAGGCTGGCCGTCCGGAGGGGGCTGTCCGCCTCGTGGCTGTGACCAAGTCACACCCTTTCGAGGCCGTGGAAGCTGCACTGAATGCCGGGCTTACTGACCTGGGTGAGAATCGCATCGACGAACTGGAGCGGAAAGTCGAGCACTTCGGGCGGAGTGCCGCGACGTGGCACATGATCGGCCACCTACAGAGCCGCAAAGCCAGTCGGGCGGCGGCGGTGTCGGACGTGATCCACTCCGTCGACTCGATGCGGCTTGCGGAAAGGCTCGCTCGGGGGGCAGAAGGCGCCGGTGAGAAGCTCTCGGTCTTGGTCCAGGTGAACACGTCCGGAGAAGGGTCGAAGAGCGGATTTCCCGCCGAGTCTGCGCTCGAGGCCATCGTGACCATGGCGAAATTGCCGGAATTGAGCATTAATGGTCTCATGACGATGGCACCGTTCGTCGAGGACGAGGGGGTGTTGCGGGAGTCGTTCCGACGCCTGCGCATCCTCTCTGATGAGGCGCGGGAGCGTACGGAAGCGGTGGGGGCCGAGTTGTCCATGGGCATGACCAACGACATGGAGATCGCAATCCAAGAGGGGAGCACTATGGTTCGTATTGGGACAGCGCTCTTCGGCCCTCGGAACTACGGCCAGGGAGGGGGTGATACGTGATCGATCTGACACCACTCGACGTCCGCAACAAGCGCGGCGACTTCAAGAAAATCATGCGAGGGTACGACCCCGAGCAGGTCGACACCTTCTTGGAGATCGCGGCCGAGCGGCTCGAGGCGCTCGTGCGAGAGAACATCCAGCTTCGCGAACGGACGCAGACGCTGCAGGAGCAGGTGAGCGTCGCCGCGGAGCGCGAGCAGGCGGTACAGGATGCACTGGTGACCGCGCAGGGTCTTCGCGCCGATATGCAGGCTCAATCCCAACGGGAGGCCGACCACATCCTCAAGGAAGCCGGAGCCGAGGCGAAGCGGTTGGTGACCGACGCCGAGGACGAGGCTCGCCGTAAGCTTCTGGAGGCCGACAACCAGGTTCGCGAGAGGGTGAGGGGGATCGAGCGCCGGGTCGATGTCGCGAAGGATTCGCTCTCCGAGCTGGAGCATCGGCGCGCACGCTTCTTGAAGGACTTTCGGAACCTCCTGCAGCGCGAGCTCGACGGCGTGCAGGTGGAGTCCGAGCGCGCCCCATTTGCAGACCGCGCGATCGAACTGGATCTCGGCGCCCGGACAGTGGCAGCGTCGGTGAAAGCGATCGCAGACGCCTCCGAAGTCGCCGAGGCTGTTGCGGACGAGCCCGGAATCACGGTCGAGGCGGTAACGGCGGATCAGTCCGAGACCGCCACGCCGACGGCCGACGAGGACAGTGCGATCGTCGCGGAAGACGTGGTCGACGGCGACCATGCCCCGGTCTCCGCCGATGCGGAAGAGGTCGATGTCGACCCGGAGCCGGCCATTCTCGTCGATCCACCCGCGGCCGAGAGACTCGACACGGTGGAGGAGGGCTCCGTTGTCGTCGCCGCCGCGTCCCTCGCGCCGACGCCTAGCCAGCCTCCCCCTCTTCCCAGTCAGGCCGCGCCCGAACCGATCGATGTCCGATCTTTGGGCCCCGAGAGTGTCGCGGCTACCGCTGAGGCTGATGTCCCTTCACCGATACCCGACGCCGCGGTCGTAGTACCCCCCGTGGCGCCGCACGTCCGGAGTGAGACGCTCCAACCTCCCCCTGCGCCCGATGTACCGCGCAGTACTTCCGAGGCTACATCGGACACCCCGCGCCCGCGAGCACCGTCGCCTACGGTCGACGGGGTCCCCTCTGCGCTGGAGCTGGAGCTCATGGCGGGCGCAGCCGGCATCGGCTCCGCGCCGACGGAGGTTCGTCCCGAGGACGGTGTGTCGCAAAGGTTTGCCGGGGTGCCGGATCTGGAAACGGTCTTGGCCGAAGCCGGCATCGATTCCGAGGTGGAAGAAGTCACTCCGCCGCCTCACGAAGAGGGCGCGCCGCCGCCAGCTCCAGGGATCCGAACGGACAATCTGATCCTCTTCGACGCCGATAAGAAGAAGGGTTAGGGCAGGTTTCCATGCGCTCCGATCTCGCGGTACGAGTAGCCGCTGCTTGCGACCACGTACGTTCGGTGTCGCCCCTCGAACCCGCGGTGGGAATCATCTTGGGCACGGGGCTCGGTCGCCTCGTCGATGAGATCGAGGTCGAGTCGGTAATTCCCTACGCCGAGATTCCAGGCTTCGTGACCCCGACCGTGGAGTCGCACGACGGCCGGCTCGTTCTCGGGCGTCTCGAGGGCACCCCCGTCGCGGCGATGCAGGGGCGATTTCACCGGTACGAGGGATACTCGCTTCAAGAGGTGACGTTTCCGGTTCGGGTTCTGCACCGTCTCGGTGCGGAGACCCTCTTCGTATCGAATGTCTCCGGCGGTATGAATCCACTCTGGGATGTCGGAGACCTGGTTTTGATCGATGACCATATCAACCTGCTCGGCGATAGTCCGCTCATCGGTCCGAACGACGACGACTTCGGTCCGCGCTTTCCGGATATGTCGGCACCGTACGACGTCGAGCTCCAGAAGAGAGCGATGGAGATTGCCCTCTCCCTGGGAATCCGCCTCCAACGTGGCGTCTACGTAGCCGTCCCGGGCCCCCAGCTCGAGACTCGAGCCGAGTATCGGATGCTGCGCGCGATGGGTGCGGACATTGTCGGAATGTCGACCGTGCCCGAGGTCATCGTCGCTCGTCACATGGCGATGCGCGTCGTGGGGCTCAGCATTATCACCGATGCGTGCTTGCCTGACGCCCTCGAGCCCGTCAACGTCGAGCGAATTATCGCGGCGGCACGCGCCGCCGAACCCGATCTCGCGCGCCTCGTAGCCCGAATCGTGGCCGACCTCTAAGCACGGCGTAGCGACTCTGCGTCGTCCCCCATCCCATTGATGCACCGATATCTGAAATGAGCTATCCAGAGCTGCCTGGCGATCTGCTTCGGCTCGAGGAAGAAACCTTAGAGCTTTGGCGGAAGGAGGAGCTGTTCCGGCAAACCCTCGAGGCAAACCAGAACCGTCCCCGCTTCGTCTTCTACGAGGGCCCCCCCACCGCGAACGGACGCCCGGGGCTCCATCACATCCTGAGCCGCACGATCAAAGACCTCGTCTGCCGGCACCGGTCGATGCGCGGGTTCCAGGTTACCCGAATCGCAGGGTGGGATACCCACGGGCTTCCGGTCGAGATCGAGGCCGAGAAGAAGCTGGGCATCACGGGCAAGCCTGAGATCGAGGCGCTAGGAATCGCCGAGTTCAACGAGGCGTGTAAGGATTCGGTCTTCACGTACAAGGAGGAGTGGGAGCAGCTCTCCGAGCGCATTGCCTACTGGCTCGAGTATTGGAGGCCGTATGTGACCTTCCATACGACGTACATCGAGTCCGTGTGGGCGATCCTACGGACGATGGCCGACAAGGGGCTCCTGTATCGTGGTCATAAGAGCGTGCCGTATTGCCCGCGTTGCGGCACCGCGCTCTCGTCCCACGAAGTGGCCCAGGGATACCGGGATGTATGGGATCCCTCGCTGACGTTCGTGGCCGAGGTCGTGAAGGACGATGGGACACCCGACCCGGATGGGCGGGCGTTTCTGGCGTGGACGACGACGCCATGGACCGTACCGTCGAACGCTGGGTTGGCTGTGCACCCCGAACTCGACTACGTCGAGGTCCTTCAAGGTGAACGGCGGTATATCGTGGCCGCAGCGCGGGCCGAAGCCATTTTCGGAGAGGACGCCGAGATCGTAGCGCGCACCCGCGGAGCGGATCTAGCCGGAACGCGCTACCGCCGACCCCTGGATCTGGTGCCCGCGCCCGACGACGTCGGGAATGGATGGACCGTCGTCGTGGAGGACTTCGTGAGCGCCGACGACGGGACGGGCATCGTCCACATGGCGCCCGCTTTCGGAGCCGACGATTACGCGGCGGGGCAACGCCACAACCTCCCCATGCTCAACCCGATCGATCGAGCGGGGAACTTCGTCCCCGAAGTCGAGCAGGTGGGCGGAGTGTTCGTGAAGGACGCTGACGCTACCTTGGTGGAGGCGCTTCGAGAGCGCGGTCTACTCTTCTCGATCGACCGGGTCGAACACAGCTATCCCCACTGCTGGCGCTGCGACTCGCCGCTCCTCTACGTCGCTATCGACTCGTGGTTTGCGGCGACGTCTACGCTCAAGGAGGAACTGCTCGAGAACAACGCCCAGATCCGTTGGCACCCTCCAGAGGTCGGTGAGAAGCGCTTCGGTGAGTGGCTGCGCGGCAACGTGGATTGGGCGCTGTCTCGCGACCGTTACTGGGGCACCCCGCTTCCGGTTTGGCTCTGCGACGAGAACGACGAACACCGGCATTGGGTCGGATCGCTGGGTGAGCTGTCTACGCTGGCCGGAGGACTAGCAGACGACTTCGATCCCCATCGTCCATACATCGATGAGGTAGTGTGGCCGTGCGCCGATTGCGCCGGAACGATGAAGAGGACGCCCGAGGTCGTCGACGTTTGGTTCGACTCGGGAGCGATGCCGTACGCGCAGTGGCACTATCCGTTCGAACACGAGGAGGAATTCGACGAGCACTTTCCAGCGGACTTCATCTGTGAGGGTCTGGATCAGACCCGTGGTTGGTTCTACTCGCTCCTCGCCATCTCGACGATGCTCGGGCGCGGTCCTTCGTTCAAGAACTGCCTCGTAAACGATCTCGTGCTGGATGCCGAGGGTCGAAAGATGTCGAAGTCGAAGGGGAACGTGGTGAACCCCTGGGACGCGATCCAAGAGCATGGAGCGGACGCGGTACGTTGGTACTTCATCACCGCCTCGAGCCCTTGGCTACCGAAGCGGTACGACACTGAGGGAGTCGGTGAAGCGGCGAGAAAGTTCTTCGACACGCTGTTCAACAGCTACAAGTTCTTTGCCCTGTACGCTGGCGTGGAAGGGTGGCGCCCCGCGGAATCCGACCCCGCGCCTGCAGATCGCCCCCTTCTCGATCGGTGGCTCCTGCTCCGCCTCGACAGTGTCGTGACCAAGGTGGCTGAAGAGCTTGATGAGTATCAGCTGACGAGGGCGTACCGTGCGTTGGGTGATTTCGTAGTGGAGGACCTCTCCAACTGGTACGTGCGCCGAGGACGTTCGCGGTTTTGGGGCGGTGACGACCGGGAGGACCAAGCTGCGGCGTTTCGGACGCTGCATGAGGCGCTGCGCACCGTGGCTCTACTTGCGGCGCCCGTCGTCCCGTTCGTCGCTGACTGGCTGCATCGCGCGCTAACTGGCGAAAGCGTGCACCTCCAAGACTTCCCGCTACCGTCCGGGGAGACTGTACGCCACGCGGTCGCCGGGGACGAAGCTGAACTCGAAGCGGACATGGACGCCGCGCGACACCTCGTCTCGCTCGGTCGGGCCGCGAGAGAGGAGGTTCGTATCAGAGTGCGCCAACCCTTGCGGCGGGCTCAAGCGATTCTGCCCGGCGGTCGGGTGTTGTCCGATGCGGTCGTAGCGATCGTGCGTGAAGAACTGAACGTGAAGGAGTTCGACTTCCTTACGAAGATGGAAGGGATCGCAACTCTCTCGGGAAAACCGAACTATCGTGCGCTCGGACAGCGCTTCGGAAAGAAGACCAACGACGCAGCCCAAGTCATCCGGAAGCTCGATCAGGGCGATCTGGCGAGGTATCGGGCGGGTGAGGTCGTCGAGATCGAGGTGGACGGAGAGACGTACTCGCTGCAAGAGGGCGAGGTCGAGGTGCTACAAGAATCGGCCGGAGACCTCGTTGTGAAAGGGGAGGGCGCATTCACCGTGGCGCTCGATCCAGAGCTCGACGACGAACTTCGTGCGGAGGGAGTCGCTCGAGAGTTGGTCAACCGCATCCAGAGACTCAGGAAGGAGTCGGGGCTGGAGATCACCGACCGGATCGAGGTCAGAGTCGGCGGGCCTGCGGAGGTCGTGGCGGCGGTCGATGCCTTCGGAGGCTTTATCGCGAGTGAAACGCTCGCGTTGGCGGTAGATGTCGTTCAGGGTGCTACCGAGGAAGGCTTCCCCTTCGGGATGGATGTCGATCTGGATGGGACAGCAGCCTGGGTAGGCCTGCGCCCGGCCTAAGGGTCCCATGGAGCCCGAACTCTACCAACTCACTGTCGAGGCCGGGCAGGGCTCGCGGCTGGACACGTTCGTCTCGGAGCGACTCGATCTCTCGCGAGCGAGGGTTCAGAAGCTCCTCGCCGAGGGGCGCATTCAGGTAGATGGCAGACCAGCGAAGAAGTCCGAGCGAGTCGACGAGGGTGCTCGCATCGAGGTGACCGTTCCACCGGCGGAAGCCGTGGACATGGTAGCTGAGCAGATCGAAATCGATGTGGTGCACGAGGACGAATCACTTCTGGTCGTGAACAAGGCGGCGGGGATGGTCGTTCATCCGGCTCCGGGGCACCCGCGAGGCACTCTGGTCAATGCTCTGCTCTGGCACTGTCCGACGCTCGAGGGTGTGGGTGGCAGAGCAAGGCCGGGCATCGTACATCGACTCGATCGAGACACCTCGGGCCTACTCGTGGTGGCCAAAACGGACCACGCCCACCAGGCGCTTTCGGATGCTCTGCGCCGGCGTGAGGTCAAACGCTTCTACACCGCGGTGGCGTGGGGTCACCTCGCGGAAAGCCCGTGCCTCGTGGACGCTCCCATTGGGCGTGACCCCAGAGACCGGAAGCGGATGGCCGTCGTACCGGACGGGCGCAACGCACTCACCCGCTTCGAGGTTGCTGAGCGTTGGCTGAGGGCGGACCTGCTTCGTGTCGCCCTTCGTACCGGGCGTACCCACCAGATTCGAGTGCACCTCGCCTACTTGGGTCATCCGGTCGTAGGCGATGCCACCTACGGGGCCAAATGGGAGCGAGGGTTGGGGGGTCCCACGAGGCGATGGGTGCAGGAGTTGGCGCGCCGAGTCCGTCGTCAGTTCTTGCATGCGTCAGAACTACTCTTCGAGCATCCGGACGGTCGTGGCACCATGCACTTCTCGGCTCCCCTACCGCCCGATCTGGCAACCGTGGCAGAGTGGGCTCGAGGCGAACGATGACCGAGCCATGGCTTCAGGAAGCCCATCTGCGAGTCAGCCCTTTTGCAATCGCCTTTAACCGCCGATACTTAGCGGCTCGACGCGGCTGGGGCCGCCCAGCTCGTCCGAACGATCGCTCCTCGGCGCTCGATGTCCGAACTCGACCCGAAACTCACCTTTGAGACGTTCGTAGTCGGCCCCGCCAATCGATTGGCGTCGGCTGCTGCGAGACGTGCCGCTGAGTCACCTGGGACGAGCTACAATCCACTCTTCTTGTACTCGGCGCCTGGGCTAGGCAAGACCCATATCCTCTCGGCGATCGCGCACCGCGCAGATCAAGGGCTCTCGGTGGAGTACATGGCGCTCGAGGTCTACTTGGAGCGCCTCGAGACGATTCTACAGACCGGCGATGGAGCCTCCACCGCGTTTGGCGAGCTGGATATCCTACTCCTTGATGACGTGCAGTTCTTGACCGGGCAGCAGGAAGCTCAAGAGATGCTCCTCAAGACTCTCGACCAGCTGACGGCTTCCGAGGGACAGATCGTGCTGGCCAGCGACCGTCCGCCGGCGGAGATCGATGGCTTGGACGCCCGGCTTCTTTCCCGGTTCTCGGGCGGACTGATCGTCGACTTGGGCATCCCTCAGTACGAAACCCGGGTCGCCATTATCCGGAAGAAGGCGAGCGAAAAGAGCCAGACGCTGGAGGAGGGTGTAGCCGAGGCCGTGGCCAAAGCCCCGCTCAAGAACGTCCGCGAGCTCGGTGGCGTGCTAAACAAGATCTTTGCGACCCAGGATCTAGAGGGGCGACGCGTCACGGTCGACGAGGTTGTGGGCCTCCTCGAAGAGCAGGACAAGGCAGCCGCCCTGAGCCAGGGCTCCGACGAGTTCGGCTCGTTTCTGAGCGACCTCACCTCGACCGTTGCGGGTGTGGTCGAGCAGCGAGAAGAGCCGTGGCGAAAGGCTCTCCTTGAAGCTATCGAATCTGCCGACCGACAGGGCTTCACCGCGCATCGGCTCGAACAGCTACTGGAACACGCGGCGGAGCCCCGCAACTGGAAGGAGCACCTGGCCCGATTCAAGGCCGACCTCCTACGTCTCCAAGAGATCGACAACGAGCTACAGCGGCTTGGAAACCCGTGGCCCGAGGCGGCTCAGGGACTCCTCGATGATCCAGAGCGGTTGGAGGAGGCGGAGGCTCTCCTCACCTCGGTGCGGGAGCGCCAACGCCCGTTTCCGGTGATCGGTCGCGGCCCCCAGCTTCATGACCTGGACGACTTCGAGGGAATCGCACTCAAGGCGGCGGCGCAGCTCGTCGGCGCGGAGAAGCCGGACTACAACCCGCTGTACGTGTGGGCGCCTGACGAAGAGCTCGCGAACACGATGCTCGGGGCAGTGGGACGTTCATACGACGAGGCGTACCCGGAGCTAAAGATGGCGGTTGGGTCGGTTCAGTCGTTTTCGGCCGACTTTATCCGGGCTCTCGGTGAGGGCGTTGCGGGAGCTTGGAGGGAGCGGTGGTGGACGGCCGACCTCCTCTTGATGTATGGGATGCAGGAGTTGGCGGAGACCGAACGAGCCCAAGATGAGTTCTTCCACCTCTTCGAAGCGCTCAAGCGGCGTGGAGCCCGAATGATGTTCGCGGCCAACTGTGCTCCGGGCTCGATCGGGGAAATCGACGATCGACTCACGTCTCGCTTCGGAGGCGGGCTCGTGCTCGAGCTGACCAACGGGAGGGTCGAGCCGTTCGACTTGGTCGAGGCCGGCGAAGAGGACTCCACGGAGGGTTCGACCTTCGTGGCGGCTCTGCGGAGTGAAGACACCGCGGAGACCCAGCCGCAGTTGGCTCCGATCGAGGGTGGCAAGTCCACCGGCATTTGGTTTCCTGGCCCCGAAAACGCGGTGATCCATTGGCCGCACGTCGAGGACCTGCTCATCGAGGAACTCGACTGATGGCCTCCGCAGGGGAGGGGAGCTAGTGGCGATCGAGGGAGCGCTCCAAGACGTCAGTCTGGCCGATATCTGTCAGTTACTCGCGATGGGCCAAAAGACTGGCTGCCTGAGCATCACGGATCGGTCAAACTTCGGCTACGTGTACTTCAAGAAAGGGAGGGTGATACACGCATCGGTGCTGAACCGCCGCGATCGGCTCGGAGAGCTCTTGGTGCGGAATCACATCATCACCCGTTCGGACCTGCAGCAGGCCGCCGAAGTGCAGGAGCGCGACAAGGGAAGGCGCCTCGGCGAGATCCTGGTCGAGATGGAAGCACTCAGCGAAGAGGCGCTCCACCAGTACATCAAGCTCCAAATCGAAGAGGCTGTGTATCACCTCTTCGCGTGGACTCAGGGCTCGTTCCACTTCGATCCGGGGCAGAGCCCTGACGAAGATGGCATCTATCTCGTGAACGTCCCTCCAGAGGCGCTCCTCATGGAAGGGGCCCGCCGGGTGGACGAGTGGAGTCAGATCGAGAAGAAGATCCCCTCCTTCGACATCGTCTTTCAGCTCGACAAGAATCCGGACGAGTCCGATGAAGAAGTCGAACTGACGAAGGATCAGCGGAAGGTTTTGCCGTTTATCGATGGGCAGCGCACGGCCCACGAGATCATGGACGAAGCCGGCCTAGTGGAGTTCGACACGGGAAAGGCCCTCTTCGGGCTGATTCAGGCCGGCTTCGTGTCCCGCGCGGGAGAGCGGAGTACCACCGAGGAGACCGGCGGGGACGAATCGCTCCAACAGCATCTGAACGTAGGAACCGCATTCTACCGTTCGGGGATGCTGGAAGATGCGTCTCGAGAGTTCGAGCAGGCGATCCAGATCGAGCCCACTCAGAGCCGTGCGAACTTCATGATGGGTTTGATCGCGTTTCGGCGCGGGGACCTCGACGCGGCGTTGAACCACTTCGGAACGATGCCCCCCGGCGCTGGCAACTACGCCGTTCACCGGAATACGGCGCTGATTCTCGAGCTCTTGGGCAGGTATGACGAGGCTCTCGGGGCCCTCGACGAAGCGCTCGTCAGCAAGCCGACCGATCCAGAGATCCACCTCGCCCGTGCCGTGATCCATGTGAAACGAGGAGATGTGACCAAGGCGCTCGATGCCCTGAGACTGTACCGCACTTCGGGTGAAGTGAAGCGCCCGAACCCGCGCTACTACGCCTACACGGTGCTCGCCGCGGCAGTGAGCGGCGATCTGGACTACGCGGTGGCGGTAGGTCGGGAGGGCCTCGGCCACTATCCCCACTCCGGTCCTCTCCTCGTGAATACGGGGCAGGTGTTGGAGCGGCGAGGTGAGGTCGATGCGGCCGCGGCGCTGTACAAGCGCGCCACGCACGGGTCCCAACCGCTGCCGCAGGCCCACAAGAGCCTCGGCGATCAGGCGTACGCGCACGGCGACCACGAGGTCGCTCGGGCGCAATACGAGAAAGCGGTCAAGCTCCAACCCCGCCTCGGAGACGACGTGTACTTGAGGTTGGGAACCATGGCGTATCGCGACAACGATCGCGACGTCGCTCTTCTTCTGTGGCGCCGGGCGCTCGACCTGAATCCGTACAATGAGGCGGTAAAGGCGAACCTGGAGTTGCTCGCGACCGACTAGCGTGCCGCCCAAGCCCCGCTGGCTAGGGATCGCCGTCGTCGCTTCAAGCGTGACGTTGGTCGCGATGGTCGGTCCCGTCCGAGCCCAGGTTACGACCGACTCGGTGATCCCAGAGCTCGTAGACGGGGTCTCGTACCAATCGACGACAGGGGAACGGGCGCGGGTCTGGTTCGCGCCTCAGGACTCGTTGGTCGCGAGACGGGTGCGTTTACTCCTCGATGGACAGGCGTCGCTCCCGGGTCTGGAGGATGGCGTGCCTCGTGACGTCGAGGCGGTGCTCGCACACACGCCTGCGGCCTTCGATGAGCTTACAGGAGGTGTCGTTCCAGAGTGGCGGGCGGGGGTGGCGATTCCGTCGCTGAACATGCTGGTCATGCCGACAGGCGAGGGTGTGCGGGTGGTGGATGGGGAAGGGTTGAGGACTCTTCGACACGAGTGGGCACACCTCGGCTTATCGATGCATCTCGAAGGACTCAGGATCCCTCGTTGGTTCAACGAAGGGTATGCGCAGTGGGCCTCGGCGGGCTTCGACGCTTCGGAGGCATGGCGGCTGCGGATTGCGATTGCAGCGGGCCGGACACCTCCGCTCGATTCCTTGGAGCTGGGGTGGCCGACGTCGAGGGCTCAGGCCGACGTCGCCTATCTCCTTTCGGCCAGTGCCGTCACGTGGCTTCTCGAGCCCGGAGGACAAGAGGGGCTCCGACTCTTCCTGGACCGATGGCGCGGCTCTGGTTCGTTCGAGAGTGCATTCCGCGAAACGTTCGGTCTCACGACCGGCCAGTTCGAGGGACAATGGAAGCGGCATGTGCGTCGCAGGTATGGTTGGCTCTTCGTGCTGAGCCACTCTGTCGTGTTTTGGGCCTTCTTGGCACTCCTCTTGCTCTTCATGCTGCGCGGCCGTCGCGCGTACAACCGTCAGAAGCTGGCGAAGCTCAGAGCGGGGGAAGGACCCGATGCGCCGGCGTGGTGGATCGAAGAGAATGGAGCCGGCCCTGGACCTGCGCGGGGGGCTCCCGGGGTAGGAGACGAATCATGAGTGAGTCAACGAGCGCGCGGATTCTGGTCGTCGACGACGATACAGACGGCCTCGAGGTGCTGTCGATGCGCCTCGCGCACGCCGGATATGAAGTCGAGACTGCGGAGAGCGCGGAGAAGGCGTTGGCACGCGTGAAGGCGTTCGATCCAGGGATGATCGTCACCGATGTGCGTATGTCCGGTATGACCGGCCTGGAACTCCTCGAGAAGGTCCGCGGGGCGATGGATGGTGTCGAGGTCGTCGTGATGACGGCTCACGACGACATGGAGACGGCCGTGTCGGCCATGAAGTCGGGAGCGTTCGACTTCCTTGTGAAGCCGGTCGACCCCAAGGCCGTGCAGGCGCTCGCCGACCGATGCTTCCGAGAGCGTGAGCTCGTCGAGACGACCGAGACACCCGATGCGGTAGCGGCTTTGCCCAGGGGACGCTTGGTTGGTCGCAATCCGCGGATGATCGATATCTACAAGACGATCGGCGTCTTAGCGGCGAATCGGGCCACCGTCTTGATTCGTGGCGAGACGGGGACCGGAAAAGAGGTCATCGCTCGCGGGATTCACGAGAACTCCGAGTTTTCCGCCGAGCCGTTCATCGCCGTCAATTGTACGGCGTTGACCGATACCCTACTCGAGTCTGAGCTCTTTGGACACGTAAAGGGTGCGTTCACGGGCGCGACCGGGGCCCGGAAGGGGTACTTCGAGCTAGCAGGGCGGGGTACGATCTTCCTCGACGAGATCGGTGACACCTCCCCCGACTTCCAAACCAAGCTCCTCAGAGTTCTCCAGGAACGGCGCTTCTACCCTGTCGGGGGCGAACAACCCAAGGCGACCGAAGCCCGGGTGATCGCGGCCACGCACCAACCGATCGAGGCACTCATTGAAGAGGGGCGCTTCCGCGAGGACCTCTACTTTCGCCTCAAAGTCGTCGAGATCGATGTGCCACCCCTCCGGGAGCGTCCTGGCGATATCGAATTGGTGGCGACCGCCTTGCTCGGCCGGATCCGCGAAGAGACAGGGAGAGACGTGCGCCGGATCTCCGACGAGGCAGTCGCGCGGCTCACGGCGTACGAGTGGCCCGGGAACGTCCGCGAGTTGGAGAACGCGTTGCTGAGAGGCGCGATCGTTGCGCGGGGCACCGTAATCGGGGCCGACCATTTGATTCTGGAAGACTCCGACGACGCCGAAGAAGATGTGACGCTGTCGGCGGCGATCGTACGCCACATTCGGACCGTCCTCGATTCTGTCGGAGGGGACGAGGCAACGGCGTCGAAGCTCTTGGGCATCACGAAGAAGGAATTGAAGGCCCACTTGGGCGATTGACCCTCTCGGCGGCTACTCATAGCATTCGGACCATGGCAAAGAACGAAGCTGCGAACAGCGTGGGGACCCCCCTTCAGTTCACGCGGGTCAACGCGATCCTCGGGGTCGCCGGAATTGCGTGCCTCGCGATCGGATACTGGCTCCTCAGCAACGGGTCGATCACCGCGGCGCCATTGCTCTTGGTGCTCGCCTACGTGGTCTTGCTTCCGATGGCCATTATCAAGTGACGCGTAGACCCCTGTCGAGTGCGACCGCCTCGGCGATCGGTCCGTATTCGCACGCCATCGACGACGGGACCCACGTATTCTGCTCTGGGCAAACCCCGATTGATCCAGAGACCGGGGCACTCAAGGAGGGTGGCATCGGTGCCCAGACGCATCAGTGCTTCGACAATCTCTTCGCCGTGTTGGCGGATGGAGGGCTCTCCTCTGACGACGTCGTAAAGGTGAACGTCTACCTCACCGACATGGCGGATTTCTCTGCCATGAACGAGGCGTACGTGACACGCTTCAACGCTCCTCCGCCGGCGCGGACGACGGTAGCCGTCGCCGGTCTACCGATGGGTGCAGACGTCGAGATCGAGTTGGTGGCGAAGAAGAGGTCGTAGCAACTCGGCTCGCCACGTCTACAGGTCCTGATCCCCGTGCAGGAAGTACCACCCATTCGCGGCGAAGAGTGATCCAGCTCTCGCGACGGCATCGCCAGCCAAGACCTGGAAGGTCGACGACTCTCCCGGTGGTCGTTCGATGAACCCGGCGCGCACCAGTTCCGCGGTTAGCCCGGCAAAGGCGGTCGTCTCGAACTCGAGGCGTTCGTAGCCGGATTCGGTTGCGGTTCGGACCAGCGTCCCAATGACTGCTCGCATGTTCCTGACGTCGGTGCCCGCGAAAAAGTCGTAGACGCGGGCTGTGTTTCCTTCACGGTCGAGCGTGAACATCCCGCGAATCTGCTCTCCCTCCTCGACGATATAGGGCTCGAGACTTGTCTTCGAGCCTGGCGAGTACCTGAAGTTGAGGTAGGCCGAGTCTCGGACGCAGCAAACCCCGATCTCAGGAGCGTGATCGCTGAACCATCGATCCCACGCTTCCCCGAACAGCCGAGTTGGTCGCGCCACGAGCGAATCGCCGGACGGAAGGTTTCGGTTCGTGAATGCCTGCGCCGCCGTGGCCACAGGTCGGACGGCTACAGGCGGGAGGCGGACGCGAAACCGGTCTTGGGCTTTGGCTGCGAACCGCTCCGCAAGGTGGCTGGCGGACAGCGTACGCACGTAGAGATGGAACGTCCCGACCTCCGTCGTGCCGGCCTTGAGCAGGGCTCGCAGATTGTGGACCAAGGGTACGCCGTACATGAACTCGACCGTCTCGAGGCCCATGTCGCTTCGACATGATTCATGCATTCGGGTGGCGAGCCCTCTCCGGCGTGCCGCCGGGGCTACGTAGGCGTCTCCACCGATCGATCCGATTCGACGCTGACCGTCTACGAGGACGTGGCGGGGGAATACCGACGTGACGGCATCGATCGCTCCCGTAGTACGATCCGCCGCGACCCACGAAAGGGCTACGCCGTGTGGATTACTCCGGTACAGCCACTCGAACCGATCCGTCGCATCGTGTCCGATCCACTCCGATACGAGGCGAACGACGTCTTGTCGGTCGGCATCACCGGCTAGCCTTACCTCATACTTGTCGTCTGTTGTCATCTCTCAAGTTGCACCTCCCCCGCGTCGACCACCACAACGTCGTCGAGTCGCACCGTCGGCTGGTACATCACCATATCCATGTGCACGGCGCACTCGACGCCGCCGCCGTAGAAGATGTTGTCCCCGATGGCCACGTGGACGAGGCCCCGTGCCTTCTTCTCCTCCTCGAAGTCACCGTTTCGGCGACACGCCGGATTCAGGCCGATCCCGATCTCGGCGATGTTGTCCGCGTCGGGGATCGTTTCGATGAGGCGTCGAAGCTCTGCCGCCTGAGGCGTATCACCTTTCACGTCGACGACACGCCCTTTTTCGATCAGGAGAGAAATGGGACTCTCCGGCGTACCGATGTGGGCGATGGGCCCATCGACCACTACGACGCCTGCGGCGGAGTCTTGGCGGGGCATTTGGGACACTTCACCGTCCGAGAAGGCAGCCTCCTGACCTGGATCCGTGGCAAATCCGCATTCGATGAAGACTTCTTCGCCGGCGATCGGCGCTCGTAGGTCGGTACCCGCTGGGGTCGTGACGTGAATCTCGTCGGACTCTCGCCAGATGGCTGCGAGGCGGTGGCCATCTTCCGAGAGAGCGTCGTAGTCGGCGCGCGCACCTCCTTCAGTGAAGTTGTCCAAAGTGCGCATCACCATAGAGATGGCGCGCAGCTTCTTCTTCTCGAACCGCTCCTTGACCGCCTTCGAGTAGGTGGGGGCACCGCATGACCCTGTGAGCCCGATTAGGCAGTCGGCCGCACCCAAGGCGAGCTCGATCGGGGGAGTCAGGTCGTTTTTCCGCTCGAACGTCCGGGTCGGCATCGTCAGAATCGTGTACTCGCCCCCAACACTCTCTACGACCCCGGCGAGTGCGTGGACCATCTGCATCTCGGAGTGCGGGTCGCACACCAGGGCAACCTGCTCGCCGGGCTGTACCGCGAGTAGGCGCCGGACGACGAGGTCTGCGCTACGGACCACGTCGATGTTGCGTACGCTCATCGGTCATCACGCTCGAAAGGAGCACCCCCTCGGACGAGCGGGAGCCCGGCCAACGCTCCGGTAGCGGATCCGTCTCGGATCGCGAATGTCCCGTTCACCAAGACGTGCTCGGTGCCACGGGCGTACTGATGGGGATCCTCGTACGTCGCCATGTCCTCGACGGTGGTTGGGTCCAGAATCGTGATGTCCGCGATCATCCCTTCGCGCAAGTAGCCACGTTCTGTCCAGCCAAGAAAGTCAGCCGCGAGGCCCGTCATCGAGCGGACGGCGAATGGGAAGGTGATAAGCTGATCGTCGATTACCAGCTCTTTCAACTTCTTTGTGAACGAGCCGAAGGCCCGCGGGTGCGTGATCGGTCGAGTCGGCCCGGGGTCCCGTCCGTCCGTGCACGTCATCATCCAGTCGAGGCCCGCGAGATAGCGGGTGTTCTCGTCGTCGTAGAGGCCGAGGTTCATCACGGCGGCGTTCCCCTCGCGGAGGATGCGGCGCGACGCTTCCGGTGCGGTCATCGACCACTCGGCAGCAACTTGGGCGAGGGTCTTCCCATTGAGGTCGGGACGCTCGTCCACCAGGAGGATCCGCTCCGCCCCTCCTCGGATCGCGAGCATCTCACGTGTCTGGGCATCGATCATGGCGAGTGTGTCCGGATGGTCGAACCGTCGGGTCATCTCCTCATGGCCTCCGGCGGCTGCCCAGCCCGGCAATGTGTACGAACGTAGGTTCGACTGCGTGGCCGTGTACGAATGGTGAGCACCGACGACCTCGAGACCGCGCTCGCGGGCGGCCTCGATCAGCGCGGCGCCTTCGGGGGCGCGTCCGTAGTTCTGTGCGCCCTGCGCGTTGAAGTGACTGAAGATGACCTTCGTGCCGGCCTCCTCCCCGATCCGGATGCCCTCGCGGATCGATTCGAGATACCCGAAGGGTGGGTACGCGGCACCCAGATCTCGATCATGGGTGTCGTAGATGGCGCCCGGGTACTCCGCCGCGACCTTGTTGAGCTCGATGACCTCTTCGGTCGTCGCGTAGTTGCCAGGGAGGTAGAAGAGGCCTGAGGAGAGCCCATAGGCGCCGCCTTCCATCCCTTCGCGCACATAGGTACGCATCTCTTCGAGCTCGGCGCCGGAGGGTGCCCGATCCTCCATGCCCATCACCTCACGGCGCGCGGCGTTGTGGCCCACAAAGAGGAATGCGTTCACGCCTATGCCGTCCGTCGCCCACTGGTTCAAGCGTCCGTCAACGTCCTTCGCTCCGCCCCCGTCGAGGCCGAGTGCGACGGAGGTGATCCCTTGGTACAAGAACGCCCGAGCGTCACGACCGTGATCGGAGTCGAGCTCGGCGTGTGAGTGCATGTCGATGAAGCCAGGTGTCACGAGCAAACCCGCTGCATCGACCGTGTCGCGTGCGGACACACGACTCGCTTCCGCTTCTCCCATGAACGAGATGCGACCTTCGTGGATCGCGACGTCGATTCGCTGGGCCGGGTCGCCGGAGCCGTCGAGAACGGAACCCCCGAGGATGACGAGGTCGTGACCGGACGAGTCTATGGTACACGACGCGGCCACTGCGGCGCACAGGAGGAACACCGAGGTGCGGAGTCGAGCCATAGTCACCCTCGAAGCCAATGGAGAAGGCGAGAAAGTCGACGCTCGACATCGCGGCCGCCAGTCCGCGCAGGGGCGGCCGACGGTTCTCGGCCGCCCCGTACCGGCCCGGGCTGTACTGCCGCTAGTTCACGTGCGCATGCACGGCGGTAGTGACCAGGTCAGCATGCCCCGATCCGATGGCCCCATGCATCAGTTGGAAGACGACATCCGTCTCGCCGACGGCGTTCCCATGCAGGTGTCCCCCGAACTCTCCCGGCGTGTCTTGCTCGAACTCGGCGATCGCCTCGTCTGAAACCACGACCTCGAGGTAGAAGTCCGAGTCGTAGACGATGACGTCTCCGTCGGCGTCGACGAAGTCCACCGAGATATGCGGTGTTTCCGTTCCCACGTCGACGTCCATTTCACCCGTCCACGCGTTCGTCGCGAAGGAGAACGACGCGATCATCGTGCCGTTCATGACGAGGTTCACCGCGGCGGCGTCGCCGTGCTCGTCGGGCCCGACTGGGTCGTCGCCGCATCCCACGAGCGCGATGGCACCCGCCATCGACAAGGCCAAAGCGACTCTTCTGTAGCGCTGCTTCTTCACGGTTTTCTCCTGAGTTTGCACCGAGTTCGTTGAGGGCCGGGTCCAACCCTCGCTCGGGAGCTCAAAACACGACCCGATAGGTGATGCTCACCCCTCGCCCAGCTTCTGGCATGATCTCCTTCACTCGGGAGAGGTGATTGCGGTATTCCTGATCGGTGACGTTCTCCACGCTCAGCGTCAGGACGTTCAGACGTCCGCCCACCGTTAGTCGCACGCCAGCGGAGGCGTGGAAGACCGAGTAGCCGTCGGTCTCCGTCTCGAAGTCCCCGATCCGGTCTTGGCGGGCGGCGACCACACTCTCGCCGCGTGCGAACCAGAGGGGGCGGTCGTATTCGAGAGCGATCCGGCCGCTGAGGGGGGGAATCAGGGGGAGTGGCTCGTCGGTTTCTTGCAGGGAGCCTCGGACCCGTGACGCGGTGCCTTCGAGCGTCAGGGGGCCTGTGACCTGCCACTCTAGACCGGCCTCGAATCCGGTGAGGCGGGCATCGTTGCCTTGGAACTGGTAAATCGGGAGCTGGACTCGACTGATCTCACCTGTCTCCTCGCCGTACACGTACCCGCTGATGTCGTTGAAGAAGCCAGTGAGTTCGGCGCGAAGACGCTCGGACCCAAGTCGTACGAAGACATCGACCCCCGTCCCGACCTCCGTCCCGAGTGACGGATTCCCGACTTCGAAGCTGTACGCCGCGAGGTGGGGGCCTTCCGAGTACAGCTCGTTGATGTCAGGAGTGCGGAATGCCCTCGCGACGCTGGCGCCGAAGATGACCGCCGAGCTCGCCTGGTACAGCACCCCGAGGGAACCGGAGGCGGCGCTGAAGGTGCGCTCCCGGATCTCGCCGATGGTCGAGCTCGGGCTTGCGGCCCGCGGGTCCGCGCGGACCCAATCGTATCGAAGTCCGGTTTCGATCCGGATCGGATCGAGGTCGATCTCCTCGAAGAGGTACGCGGCGGCGGTGTAGCGGCGCGAGTCGGGGGTGAAGAGGCCGCCGCCGAACTCGAAGTCCTCGAAGGAGGTGCGCACACCCATCGCACCGGCGGAGAAGGGGCCCCATTCCTCGTGTCGAGCGAGAACGTCACCACTCACCGTCTGCAACTTGAAGAGCGTGCCCAAGATGCCTGGTGGTTCGATCTCTCTGTGTCGATACCACGTGTACACAGTGTTGAGCTCCACCGAGGCGAAGGGTCCGAAGGGATCACGCAGTTGAGCCCGGAGCTTGGATGAGGTCCGCTCCATTTCGACCCGAACACCGTCGACGTGACCGCCGACGAAGCCACCAGGGATCCCGTACTCATTCGAATAGGCGCGAAACGCTCCGCCCACGTGGCCCCAGTCGCCGACAATCGCCGATCCGGCGCTCGCGCTCCACGTATCTGCTTGTGTGTTGCGTAGGGGACCGATCGGAGTCGCGAGGTCGTTCGAGGTACGGCCCGAGAGCTCGAAGCGGAGGGGGACGCTCGAGGTTAGTGGTGCCTCGATGACCGTGTTTCCACTCAACGCGTTCGCCACGCTCTGCCCCTGAACGGTGGCCGAGCCGGTCACGTGATGCGGGACCGCGGAAGGGACCTCGTCGCGGATGACGTTGATGACCCCACCCAGAGCATTGCTACCATATAGAAGAGCTGCCGGGCCTCTCACCACCTCGATTCGGCGCGCGGATCCGGGGTTCAGGGCGGTAGCGTGGTCCGATCCGGAGCCCGAGACGTCCCCGACCCGGTTGCCGTCCTCGAGCATGAGGACGCGATCGCCACTCATCCCTCGGATGACAGGGCGGGCTGTGGCGGGACCCATCGTCGTAGCGGCGAGCCCCGGCTCAGACGCTAGGGTTTCGGCGACCGTGCCTTGGAGTCGCCTTTGAAGGTCTTGGCCCGTCATCACACTGACCGGACGGAGGGACTCTTCTGCCCCACGTGAAGAAACAGCGCCCGTCACGACCAAGCCCCCTAGGTCGAGCGGGGTCGGCTCGAGTTCGATGATCACGAACGCGGAGCTCTCTCCGACCTCGACCTCCACATTGACCGAAGCGTACCCGAGTCGCTCGACCAGGATCGTGTGGAGCCCGGGGGAGATGCGGATAAGGTGGAAGGAGCCATCGCCGTGGGTGATTGCTGCGTTCTGGCCATCGGCCAGGCCTACCCTCGATCCGGCAAGCGGCTGCCCCGTTTCGGCGTCACGTACGAGCCCTTCGATCTCGCCGTCGTGCTCGGGCTCTTGTGCGAGGGCAGGCACATGGATGAGTACCATGGGCAGCGCCATGATCGCGCACGATCGGAGGGTGCGGCTTCGCGATAGGTAGGTATGAAAACGCATGGACGGCTCGTGGGTTGGCCCAATGGAGGCTCGGCGGCGCGTGCGACGGAGTTGTGGTAGCCAATCAGCGCACGATTACCGGCGGCAAAGAGCGCGCCGGGCCCAGCGGGCTAAGAAGTGGGGCCGGGAGGGAGCTCCCGAAGGGTCAGACGAGAGGTGGAGCTCTCGGACCCGATGCGCCGGAGAAGGTCGCTACCGCCCGAACATCGTGCTCGGCCGGAAGAGCCTCCAATGAGACGAAAGCACCGTCGGCCTGAAGCGTCGGGGCCCCGTGACCACGTGTGGCCGCCGCGAGGGAGCGCACCACCTGACAGAACAGATGGTCATGGTGGGTCGCGCACTCCTCATTCCCGAGCGACTCGACATGAGCGGTTTGGCCGACCTGCTCACCATCCAGAGAAGCATCTGCTACGACGACCGCGGTCGACACGCCGAACTGCACCAGCGCGAGGAGCGCAGCCGCGGAACGGCGTAGCCCTCTTGAAGTCGATCGAAACGTCACAACCGCGCCCCTCGGAATCGCGGGAATATGCGTACAGGAATGACACTACACCGTAGACCCGTCAAGTGTGGCATTCCTGCCCGGGTCACTCTCTCGCGAGCACTTCTGTTGTATTCACCCGCGTGGCGCGACGGGCCGGTATCCATGCTGCGAGGAAACCGACCACTAGGAAGACCAGTGCGGCTCCTGTGAGGGAGAGCGGGTCTCGGGCCTCGATCTGAAAGAGGAGCGCACGGACCCACTGTGCTCCGACGTACGCGACGATCAACCCAGCGACGATCCCCGGGACAACCAGCCGCGCGGCGTCCTCGAGGACCATCCGCCGGACGTTGGTCAGCGAGGCCCCGAGCGCCATGCGGATCCCGATCTCTCGAGAACGTGCCGCTACCGCACCCGCGAGCACGCCATACGTCCCCACCAGCGAGAGGATCAGCGCGAGTACGGCGAACGACGCCATGAGGGATGCAGCGAAGCGATCCTGTTCTCGAACGGACGCCACCAGATCTTCCGCCGTGCTAGGCTGGAAGAGGACGAGCTGTCCGTCGACTCCGTGTATCGCCTCTCGGATCTCCCCCAAGGGAGGATCTGTCCCCGCGTGCGTGCGCACCACCTGAGTCAGGGCCCAGTTGCGGTTGTCGGCGAATTGGGGGTGGGGAATGTAGGAGGTGCGGATCATCTCTCCGCGCGAGTTGTGCGCGACGTCCGCCACCACGCCCACGATCGTACGAAGTGTATCACCGAGGTACACCTGTTGCCCGAGCGGTTCGACGTCGTGGAATACCTGGTCCGCGATCGTTTGGCTCACCCACGCCACTGCCCCACTCTCGAAATCCACATCTCCGACATCGGCACCGTAGAGAACTTCGATTCCCATCGCGTCGAAGTAGTCGCCGGCGACCACCCGCACGTCTGTTCTGTACCATCCGTCTTCATTCGACCCGTCCGGGTTCGCCGGATCCCAGTAGAAGCTCCAGGTGTGATAGCGCTCGCTCAGGGGAAGCCACGATATGGCGCCAACCGACTCCACGCCCGGCAGCTCCGTGACGCGTCGGTGGAACTCTTCGTGAAAGGCATCTCGGGAGGCGCCGTCCGGGTAGCGAGCGCTCGGAAGGTGGACCTCGAAGGTGAGCACGTCCTGCGGGTCGAATCCGCTCGGCACGTTCACCAGCGCGTGAAACGACCGTGCGAACAGAGCCGCTCCGGCTACGAGGGCCAAGGCTACCCCGACCTGAGCGACGACCAGGCCTCGCCGGACTCTCCGTCCGCTTCTCCCCGCGGTCGCCGCCCGATCACCCGACCGAAGGACCTCTGCGGGTGCGCTTCGGGCGGTGCGGAGAGCCGGAAGTACTCCGAAGATCAGGAGTGCTCCCACGGTGACCGTGGTGGTGAAGAGCAGAACTCTCGCGCCCAACCGCACCTCCGTGACCATCGGAATCACGTCGGGCGCGATGGAAAGGAGCACTCGCACTCCAACTGCCCCGAGTATCAGCCCAGCCACACCGCCAGCGATCGCCAAGATTCCGTTCTCGACGAGCGCTGCGGTGACAATGCGACTCCGCGCCGATCCCAATGCCGCCCGGAGCGCCACATCACGTTCTCGTGAGAGTCCTCGTGCCACGAGGAGGTTTGTCACGTTAAGGCACGCCGCGAGTAGGACCATGCCCGCCGCGCCCGCCAAGATCCAGAGCATGAGTGCACGGGTCGAGCCGACGACGTCTTCTTGAAGCGGCAGAAGGAGCGGAAAGGCCTCGAAGCTGTTCGGCTCGGCTTGGTAGTGTGCCTCACCCAGAGCGCGTGCGCGCTCGCGGGCCTGTTCGAGGGTGATGCCGTCGCGGAGCCGCGCGATGCCCGAGATGAACCAGTTGGAGTAGTGGTTGGATCCACCCATACGCATGTCGTAGGGGAGCCACACGTCGGCGTCGGTCCCGAACGGGTTCTGAAAGCCTCGAGGCATGACGCCTACGACCTCGTACGTCGACCCATCGAGTTGCAGCGACTCCCCGACCGGATCGACTCCTCCGAAGAAATCCGTCCAGAGTCGATGGCTCACGATCGCCGTCCGTGCGATCGGCACCTCCCGGGACGTCGCCTCACCGGGCCCGTAGCTCTCGCCTTCCAGGAAGGTGCGCCCACGTTCGGGCGCAATGCCGAGTGTCTCGAAGTAGTCCGCGGACACCCAGAGTACGTGGACTCGCTCCGGTCGGTCGCCTGAGGTGATGTCCGCCCCCATCTCCCGATAGGTGTACAGTGCGGAGACGTTCTCGAAGATCTCGTCCCAGCTGCGCCACTCGGTCACCATCGGCACGCGGAGATACTCGCCGATGATGGCGTCCTGGTCCGCCTCATGAAGGCGTACGAGGCGGTCCGGCTCCTCGTAGGGGAGCTCGTCCAAGAGGACCGCATCGAGGACGGTGAAGATCGCGGTATTGGCCCCGATGCCGAGGGCGAGGGTCACGATCACGATCACTGCGAACCCCGGTGCCCGTCGTAGACGCCGACCCGCTTTTCGAACCTCGTCCCACCACTCTGCTCCAGACATCCACCACCTCCCTTGTTCTCCCCGATTTCGCGCGGCCGCCCTCGGTCGCGTACGTGCAATCCTTCGACCCGCCTCGACTGGGTCGCCGAAGCGTGTGATCAACTCATCCGGTGTTGCGCCGGTGTGTAGTCCGTCCTCGAAGTGCGCGCGGAGCTCGTGTTCCACCTCGGCGCGACCATCGACGAAGTCGAGGTTGGCAGCGCTGAGGACCACCTCGATGAGACGTTCGATCTCCGGAGGGAGAGCCGGTCCGGTCATGGACCTCTCCCGCCGGGCTCGACTCCGAGATGCTTCATAGCTGCCACCAGCGTCGCCCATTGCGATCGCTGGGCCTCCAGCCACCTGCGCCCCTCGGCCGTAGCCTGGTAGTACTTCCGTTTCCGACCGCTCGGTGCCTTACGCGCTACCGCCGCGACGTGACCCTTGGCTTCGAGGTTGTAGAGGAGGGGATACACCGTTGACTGTCCCATGGCGAGGAGCCCGCCTGAGTCACGCTCGAGCGCCTCCACCAATTCGTACCCGTACATCTCACGGCGTTCGAGAAGGGTGAGTACGGCTAGGGGCGCCGCACCTCGCATCCATTCGCGCTCGAGGGTCATGGTCGGTGTTTCTTCCTTCTCCGAGGTGTCACTGCGCATCACATACTATGTGAACCATAGTATGTGATGCAAGCCCTTGTAGCCTGCGACGCCTTGAGCCTCTTGGCTTTGCCCTCGAAGGCGAAATGTGACTCGGCTGGATTTCGTACGTACTCCGGTTGTCCCCTCCGCCCACGTACCGAGCCCATGCACGTCAGAGAATCCGGCTGCCCCCTTCGCATTGCCCGCGTCCTCGTTGGCCTCTTATGCGTGACGACACCTGCGCCGGTGATGGCCCAGGACTTCGTCTTTCCTAGTGGCCTCGCGATCGCACCCGACGGTTCGATCACTATGGCCGATCGAGGTGCGGACTACGTCTTCCGCATCGACGTCGAGTCCGGTGACGTGTCGATCATCGCTGGCACGGGCGTGGACGGGTTCTCGGGGGACGGGGGCGCGGCGATCGAAGCCGACTTGTCCGCGCCTGAGTGGGTCGAGTACGACCACGAGGGCAATCTCTATCTGGCAGACCGGAACAACCACCGAATTCGACTCATTGCTCCGGACGGCACGATCCGGACGATCGTAGGCGACGGCGTGTATGAGAGCGATGGGGACGGAGGTCCTGCTCTGGACGCCTCCATTACGAACCCCTTCGGACTCCATCTCGCCCCGGATGGCGGGTTCGTGATCTTCGATACGGAGACCCACCGGATTCGCCGTGTCGATCGTAACGGAATCATTACTACCGTGGTCGGAACCGGGGAACAGGGCTTCTCCGGTGACGGCGGCCCCGCGACAAGCGCAACGATGTACCGCCCACACAATGGGGTGTTTGCGCAGGACGGTGCTCTCGTCTTCGGCGACAGCTTTAATCAGCGTATCCGCCGGTGGGACCCGCGCACGGGTGAGATCGAGACGCTGTACGGACGAGGAGAGCAAGGATCGCCCGTCATCGGAGCACCAGCACGAGAGGCCGCATTCACCTACTTCGGCGGCATGCTCTTCGATGACGAGGGGGACCTGGTGTTCACTAGCCTTGATCACCGGATCTACGAGATCGACCGGACGGACGGGACTGTGCGGCACCTGGCAGGGACGGGGAATGCCGGATTCTCCGGGGACGGTGGACCCGCGACCGAGGCTGCGATCAATGTGCCGTACGGGATCGTGCGACGACCGAACGGGGACCTAGTCTTCTCCGATGCCGGGAATGCGCGCGTGAGGTTGATCGAAGGACGCACAGGAGTCATCAGGACACTGGCGGAGGGGGGTGGGGTGGGATAGGGGGCGGAGCATACTTGCAACGGGGCCCTGTCGTCGTGCAGAGTTGATGTAGTCTCTGTAGGGTCCCCCCACCACGACTTTCCACGCTCATGCCGAACGCCTGCCCGCAGTCCCGCGCCCTCGTCACCCGTGCAGCTCTTGCCGCGCTCTCTTGCGCGCTCACCCTCGGTTGTGGGGACTCCACACCGGTCGACCCGCCGGTGGCTACGTCCGTCAGGCTTTCGGTGGGAGCCCTCGACTTCACCGCGTTGAGCGATACCTCGACGCTCACTGCGACGGTGTTGGACCAGAACGGGACCGCAATGCCCGGTGCCACGGTGGCTTGGACCAGCGATGATGCATCCGTGGCTGAGGTCAACTCCTCCGGCCGAGTCACCGCGATCGCGGATGGAACCACCTCGGTGAGCGCCACGTTCCGCGGACTCTCTGCCACGGCTTCGGTCACGGTCGCGCAGGCGCTCGACACGATCACCGTACCGACCACGCTGGTTCTCGGGGGAGATGGGGCGGACACCACCCTAGTAGCGGCGGCCGAGGATGCGCTCGGCTCCTTGGTCGCAGGCGCAACACTATCGTGGGTGTCTGCAGATCCGGCCGTCGTTACCGTCGTCGACGGACTGGTGACGGCCGTCACCGACGGGTCCGCCACAGTCACGGTGGAGGCCTCGTACGGGGGCACCACCGTCATGGTAGAGATCAACGTGGTCGTGAATCCGACTCTGGTCGTGGTCACGACGGAGCTCGACGACGGGGTTCCGGGATTCGAGTACCTCTCCGACGCGTTGGCTGCCGAGGGCGGCAGCGGACAAACTACGTGGGCACTCGCCGCCGGCTCCGACCCGCTCCCGTCGGGGTTTTCCTTGAGCGAGCTCGGGGTCATCACCGGCCTCCCGTCCGACACGTTGCACAGCACGTTCACGGTCCAGGCGACCAGCTCGGATGGCCAGACCGCGACCGGTGCGGTAACGCTGGTCGTTGCCCCTCAGGCGGTGGTCCCTCCCGGAGCGTCGTGCGAGGACTACTCCAAATACGCGCAAGTCAGCTTCGACGATGCGCTTCTCAGTGCTTATGTACTGGACCTGTTGGGCCTCGCGGAGGAGTCGCTCACCTGTGAGGTCGCTTCGTCGGTACGTGAGCTGAGACCGAGTCAGACCGGCATCGCAAGCATCGCCGGGTTACAGAACTTCCCCGGACTCTGGACGTTGGAGTTCTTCAACAACGCCGTCGCCGATCTTTCACCGGTGGCCGGAATGAGCGAGCTCGTGCGTCTCGATGCCCGTGAGAATCAGATCAGCGACGTCGCTCCGCTCGTAGCGCTCGGGTCGCTTCGGACGCTTTGGCTCGAGAACAACCCGATCGCCAACATTGATGCCCTGACGGGCCTGACCGGGCTCGTCAATCTCAGCCTCACACAAACTCAGGTCGGCGACGCGGAGTTGTCGGCCCTGGCCGGCATGACCGCTATGGAGGTACTCGAACTCGATCAGCTTGGCCTCACGGACGCGAGCGTAGTGTCGGCGATGCCGGTGCTCCGAGAGTTGAGCCTGAGGGACAACCAACTCACGAGCATCGTCTCGTTCGCGGGACTCACGGCACTACAGCGGCTCGCACTCGGACAGAATCAGATCTCGGACGTGTCTTCGCTTGCAGGGCTGACGTCTCTGACGTTCCTGTCGCTTGCGAGCAATAACATCACGGACATCACCCCTCTCGATGGCTTGACGGCGTTGGAGTCCCTCTACCTGTCGTGGAATCCGTTGACCACGCTGACCGCGCTCTCAGGGCTTTCGGGACTCGAGATCTTGTTGCTCGACGAGGTGGGCGTTGCTGACCTGAGTCCGATCTCGGGCCTCGCCGGCCTGAGCACCCTTCGCGCTCGGACAAACGGAATCACGAGCTTGTCACCCCTGGCGGCGCTCGTCGGGCTCGAGGTGTTGTGGCTCGACGGAAACGCGCTCACGAGCCTGGACGGACTCGGGTCGGTCAGCGCCCTGCGTTGGATTTCGGCCGCGTCCAACCAGATCACGGACGTGTCCGCCTTGGGCTCCTCCGGGGCTCTCACCTTCGTCTCTCTCCAGGACAACGCGACTTTCTCCGACGTGTCACCTCTGGTGTCCAACGCGCTACTCGGCTCGGGCGCTACGGTCGACCTCGTCGACACATCAGTAGCGTGTGTGGATGTCGCCGCCCTGGAGGCGAAGGGGGTGTCGGTGCTCTCAGGATGTTGAGGAGGGGCGGCCTGCACCTGAGACACCACGGTGGGGCAGGTCTGAGGACCGCGCCCATCATCCCCGAGGTGTTAGAGCGGCGTACCGATACGGGGTGTCTTGCCTTAGGTTTTCACACTTCGGGCGCTTAGCTCAGCTTGGTTAGAGCACCTGCCTTACAAGCAGGGGGTCGGGGGTTCGAGTCCCTCAGCGCCCATGCGGGGTTTCGTTAGGCCGCATAAAGCCTAAGGTCACGCGCCAGGACGCACTGGCCTGCGCGAAAGTCCGGGGCGGTATCACGCGTGCCCATCATGTCTGGTCTCAAACCCGCGTTCGATGGCAGCCACGTCGCACCTTCGACCATTGTGGTTGTATCCTGGTCGGGAGCGTAGGCCAGATCTGACGATCGATGTCACGGATTCGAGAATGAAGCGAAGCGGCAACCGTGCGGGCGTTTGTGGGCTGGCGGTCTCGATCGTGGCTTCCGCGCTGAGCTGCTCACCGCCGCTCGACTTCTCGCCGTCTGAGGCGGAGGTATATGCGGCTATGCACGAGGCCATTGTTCAGCATCGGGGCACTCGACCCGCAGTTCACCCTCACCTCATCCTGGTTGAGGACCGTGCGCATCATCCCGCAGAGTATGCGGATGAACCTGACCACTTCCTCGGCCCAAGCCGCGAGATCGTTGACGCAGCTGATCTGGCCGACATCGCCGTCTGCGAGCTCGCCGAAGGCGAACCGTGGTGCGCCCGACACCACAGCTCTTGGGTTGCCTTCTCCGAGGTCGTCGAGGCAGCCGGAGCGTATACCGCGTGGGCGAACTACGTCGAGACCGATTGGGCTCCTTCCCCGTTGTATTCGCTACGGGTCGAGGTGCGGCTACATGAGGGCCAGCTGGTGGCTACGGTCGACGTCTTAGAGCACGTGAACTAAGAGTGAGCGTCAGCACGGTGCTCCGTCGGCCCTTGTGTGAAGGCCTTGGGGTCGAGGTGCCGTCCCGAACCCGGTGGACACGGCTCCTGCAGCTCTTTGCCATTCTGTTGGCAGGGGCTGCGTGCGAGCCATCCCCTGGGGCGGATCGAGATCCACCATCGAGGGCGGAGGGCTATGAGGAGGCCGATGACTCCGTAGGAGAGGTAGTGAGGAGTCCTCGTCCCGTCACACACGCTCAACCCAATGGCCTGGCGGTTACCCCCGTCGGCAACGAACCCGTGTGGTTGGAGGGTGGAACGTTCACGATGGGGACAGACAGCAGCTACCCGGCCCTCGGCCCTGCCCATCGCGTCACGGTGGCGGGTTTTTGGATCCAGCAACATGAAGTGACGAACGCGGAGTTCCGTCGATTTCGTCCTGAACATCCTTCGGCGGACGGGCCGGATGACCACCCTGTAGAGTACGTGCAGTGGGCAGACGCGGTGGCGTATGCTGCTTGGGTCGGTGGCGCGTTGCCGACCGAAGCGCAATGGGAATACGCCGCCCGCGGAACCGAGGGGCGAGCGTATCCTTGGGGCGACGCCGCCCCAACGTGCGCGCTCGCCTGGTACTTCGAGTGTCGACCGCGTGGCACGGTTTCAGTCATGTCGCTACCTGACGGGGCAACGCCGAGCGGGGTGTACGACTTGGGGGGAAACGTCGCCGAATGGGTGGCAGATCGGTACGGTCGATATGGCGGCGACCCAACGACCGACCCTGTCGGACCAGATACTGGGGACCGGCGTGTGTTGAGGGGTGGTGGCTGGTTGCATGACTCCACCTATCTCAAGGGTGTCACTCGTACGAGTTGGGCAGAGTACAACGCCCCTGAAATGGTTCCCGAAATGGCGAGCATTGGATTCCGTGTGGCTTGGTCCGACGGTCAGAGGCCGGACACGGCTCGACGGCAGTGAGCTGTGTCGCTCCGTTGGCTAGCCTGATGCAAGGGCTTTCTCGATCCGGGGTGGGCCGACGCGAACTGGCCTTCGGCCTCCTGAGCTTGGTCGCGTGCGGTGTGGTCGAGCCGAGGGAGGTTGAGCTGGAACCGGCAGTGGTGCCCCCTTTGGCTCCGGGGGACACCGTTGCCGCAGGTCGAGTGGTATTCCAGTGTGGGTGGTGGGTGGGCTTCGACACTCTGCCCGACCGCCTTTGGGTTGACGCCTACCATGGTAACCACGACGCCGACAGTCGGTCGATTACTCACGCGCCCGTTGAGTGGGTCCAAGAGATCGAGGCTGCCGGCGGCATCGTGCTCGAGCGCTTCAATTTTCCGATCACACGGGTAGACCTTCCCACAGCGGCTGTGCCAACGCTGTATGAGTCGGGCGCGGTCGACCACTTTCGGGCCGTCCCGTTCCGAGATCGCACAGATGCTGAGATTCTGGCTTTGCCCCACTATATCGAGGACACCGATTCCTTGGCGTCGCTGTTCGAGTCGTACGGTGGAGTGGTCTCGGTGGTCTTGCCGAACTTCAGGATCGTATCCGGAGATCTCCCTAATGAATCCGCCGACCTGCTGAGGGCTGAAGCGATCGTCCGTTTGTTGCAAACCGAGACGATGGGATGCCCGCTCCGGTAGCTCAGCTAGTTCAGCAACTATCGCCCGGTCATGCCCTATGGTGGTCATGATCTCATCTGGCCGAACGTACTAGAGGCATAGGCCAGCCGACCGAGAGGCTCGAGATGAGACCGGTGCTCCTGCTAATCATCCTTCCCGCCATTGGGTGTGGGCTCCCGTTTGATATCGACGATCAGGATCTGCCCATGACGGTCACGGATGCTGACACGTATGTGCTGGACGTCGATTCATCGTCGAACCAAATCGTTCTCGAGGTACCGTTCACCCTTACGAACGTCTCGGACCGGGTCCTTACCATGGTCCATTGCGGGAAGGAAGAGCCCGACTTCTCACGGCTGGAAGGGGATCAGTGGGAGATCCTGCCTGGAGGCCCTGAGCTGAGCTGCCTCGCGCTGACTCATGTTCAGCCCGGTGAGCTCTTCAACGGTGTGGCTCGCTTGTGGTGGGAGGGATCGCCAACTCCGGCGGAGTTGGCCGGGGTCTACCGCCTACATTGGGGTCGGTTGTGGGCTGAGTTCCACGACTACGACCCCGATACGAAGACATGGGGCACACGTCTCCCGGTCGAGGCTCTCATCTCGAACACCTTCGAGGTGGTTGTGCCTTAGCTGAGCTTTGGCGGTGAGCCGCGCCTGTTGCGCGACGGCGTGAAACTCCGTGCTGACGGTGACGTACAGTATATATACTCACAATATGTGTTAAATAGGATACGAGATGGCTCGTCATTCGTTAGGGGAATTCGAGTTGTTGGTGATGCTCGCATCCCTTCACCTAGGCCCTGACGAAGCGTACACGGTCTCGATTGCCGACGTGATTGAGGCCCGGGGCCGTCGGCGAGTCCGGACTGCGAACGTGTACACGGCGGTGCAGCGCCTCGAGAGCAAGGGACTCGTCTCCACCCGACTCGGAGAGTCCCGCCCCGAACGGGGAGGGAAGCCGCGCCGTCTCGTCACGGTGCTCCCGGAGGGGGTCGACGCGGTGCGGACGACCACTCGAGCGGTGCGTGAGCTATCGGTGGGACTCGAAGACGCGCTTGGAGGCGCGGTGTGACGATCCCCCGGTGGGTAGCGTGGCTGCTTCGGCGCGTGGCGCCCCCGGGCAGGGCAGAGGACGCGATTGGTGACCTCAACGAGCTGCATGCGAGACGTATGCTGCGGTACGGTCGAGTGGTGGCGACCGGGATCACGGTCGTGGGCGCCGTGGACATGGGGTGGGCCCTCGCGCAACAACGGATCGGGCGCCGACGTCGTGGGCCGCGTCGACAGGAACCGTACTTCGTTCCCCATGCGGGGATCGCAACCAGGAGAGAGGAGATGGGCACTGTGATCGAGAATTGGCTCAGAGATCTGACCCAGGCGGCGCGATCACTGTCGCGAGCCCCCAGTTTCACGGCCGTGACCGTCGTCACGCTGGCATTAGCGATCGGCGCCAACGCGGCGATTTTCAGCGTGGTCAACGCGGTCCTCATGCAGCCGCTGCCCTTCGCGGATGCAGATCGCTTGGTGGTCGTGGGAGGCACGGCGCCGGGAACGGACTTGCCGGAGTCCCTTGGTGTACCGGACGAGCTCTACGTCCAGTACGCCGAGGTGGTGCCGTCCCTGCAGGACCTCGGACTCTTCACAACGGGGTCGTCGACCACTCGCGCCGAGGGACGCACCGAACAGCTCTTCCTCACAGGAGCGACACCGTCCTTCTTCAGCACGCTTGGAGTGCAACCAATTCTCGGGCGGCTCCCCACGGACCAGGACGACGACAACGTAGTGGTCTTGAGCCATTGGCTTTGGCTCGATTGGTTCGAGGGAGACTCAGAGGTCGTCGGTCGCAGTTACCAGTTCGCGCAGGTGGACCGCACGGTGATCGGTGTGCTTCCCCCCGACTTCCGCTTCCCGGACGAACGAACGGCGTTCTGGATTCCGCTGGTGATCCGGCCGGCCGACGTAACTCCAGGAGGCTTCGGCGCGAGGATGATCGCCCGGATGACCCCCGAGGGAGATCGAGAGGCGCTGGTGGCTCAGATGCAGCCGTTAGCGCGACAGGTCCAGGAGAGGTTGGGAGGTCCCGCGTCATATGCGCAGGCAATGCAGCAGTATCGTCCCGTGGTCACCCCGCTCAGAGAGCACATGGTCGGGAGCGTATCTACCCCCCTTTGGATTCTGCTTGGCGCGGTCGCGATCATCTTTTTAGTCGCGTGCACGAACGTGGCCAACCTCTTCATGGTGCGAGCGGAGAGTCATCGACGTGATGTGGCTGTACGTCGAGCACTAGGAGCTGGCCGATCGGGGTTGATTCGCGGACAGATGTCGGAGGCGCTCCTACTTGCTGCGCTGGGTGGGGGCGCGGGCGCTCTCATTGCTTGGATCGGGGTACCTTTGCTCATCCGCGCGGCACCGGACGGGGTATCGGCCGGTTTTGGCGGAGCGCCCGTGCCGGGGTTGGCTACCGCGACGCTGAATGGGACAGCGCTCCTCTTTACGGGAGGTGTGTCCGTACTCGCCGCGTGCGCCTTCGGACTCTTGCCGGCTCTGCGATTGACGGGCGCTGGGGTCTTGGGTGGGCTCCGCGAGGCTGGGCGAGGCGTTGTCGGTCGCGGCGACGTGACCCGGGACGTGCTCGTCGTCGTGCAGACCGCCTCCGCCGTGGTGCTCCTCGTTGGCGCGGCCCTGTTGGCTCGGAGCTTCTGGGAGCTGAACAGCGTCGATCCGGGCTACGACAAGGAAGATATTTTCACCTTTCAAGTTGCGGTGCGCCGAGACGACCTGAGAGAACGTGCCGCGTTGTCTCAATTCCAGTACGAGTTCATGGACCGGCTGGCGGCACTACCCAGCGTGGAGTCGGTCGGCTTCATCACCACCCTCCCCCTCGACGAAGGTGCCGGGTCGACCGCTGTCACGTCCCGACAGATCGAGGCGAGCGGTGGCGAACCGCCTCGGGTTCGAAACGCCGGGGCGGGGGGAGCCTACTTCCAGGCGATGGGCATCGATCTCCTCGAGGGGCGCTTCTTCGATCGGGTCGAGGAAGAGCAGGGGATACCCAACGTGATCATCAGTGAATCAGCTGCAGAGTTGCTCTTTGCGGGTTCGAGCGCGATCGACCAAGAGGTGAGACCGTCCGATAACCCCAACAGCCCTTGGTTCACCGTGGTGGGGGTCGTCGAGGACGTTCGTATCGACGACTTCCGGCAGCCACCTCAGGCGATGGTGTACCTACCTGCGGTCTCCGGATCGCCGGCTTACGTACTCAGAACCACAAGAGCCAATCAGATCGCTGCCGAGGTTCGCGCTCTGATCCAAGAGGTCATTCCCGAGTCACCCATGTATCGGATCTTCACCATGGAGACGCTGGCGGCGAACACGATGGCGAGCTTGTCGTTCACGATGCTGATGTTAGGTATTGCAGCGGCGCTTGCGACGCTTCTTGGCGCAGTCGGCCTTTACGGCGTTCTCTCGTACATCGTCACGCAACGAGGTCGAGAGATCGCGGTGCGAATGGCGTTGGGCGCCCAGCGAGCGAGTCTGCGCCGGATGTTCGTGTTGCAGGGAGGACGGGTCGCGCTGCTGGGGGTTGTGGTCGGGATGGTCATCTCCCTGGGCGTCACGCGCTTTCTGTCTTCACTGCTCTTTGGTGTGGAGACGCTCGACCCGTGGATCTTCGGAGCGATGGGCGCCGTCATGGTCGCCGTGGCGCTATTGGCGAGCTACCTCCCGGCCCGACGGGCGTCGGCCGTGGATCCAATGCGGTCCTTGCGAACGGAGTGAGGCGGGAAGGTCCGCCAAATCCCTGCCTGCGGACACCACCTCGCGAGCTTCTCACTCGAGGTGTCCCTCTCGCGAGGGCAGGATCTGGTGACGTAAAACCTTGCGTTACGGCCGGTCACGGCGTCTTCATTGTGGTACGGGGTTTGCTGTACTGGCGACTCCTTTCCCCCCATGGCTTCCGGTAAGCACGACGTACCCGGCCGCCCAAAACGACGGTAGCTGCAATGCCTCCTTCGCGCGAAGCCCAAGCCTCGGGTCCGCTGGACACCGTGGTCGGTGTCGGGCTCGCAGGATTGGCCGGTTCGACCGTGTTTCAGGCCGCCACCGCGTGGACTCCACTCTCTCCATGGGTAGCGGGGGCAGCTGGCGTGGCGGTCGCGCTCGCGCTGTGGGCGCGGCTCGCGGGTGAGAGGACGGCAGGTGGTACGACCGACGCGGAGGAGTCGACCAGCCCAACTCGAGACTACGTGGCGCTGTTCGCTCTGCTTGTCGTGGGGCTCGTCCTACGCTTGTTGACGTTGTCGTCGCGACCGGCTTGGGACGACGAGATGTGGACGCTCCGTAACACCTGGCCGGGTGACTGGGCCAACATCCTCAATGTAGCGTTCGACGACTTCTGGCCGCCGCTCTACTACTTGGGTCTCGACGTGGTAGCGAGGCTTGGGGGAATAGGGATCACGAACCTCCGACTCCCTTCTGTTGCGTTCGGGGTTGTGACGTTGGGCATGATGTTTCTCGTCGGAAGACAGCTCATGGGGACCCGTCGAGCCGGGTTGATGAGTGTCGCCCTAACAGCCGGCTGGACGGCGCACGTCTTCTACTCGCAGGAAGCTCGGGTCTACGCGCTGGTAGTCATGCTCGCCACGATGTCGGCGTACGTGTTCTATGAGGCGTTCTGGTCGGGCCGGGTCGACTGGCGAGTCATTCTCGCGACGGTGCTACTGACGTACGCACATTCCTTTGTGTCTTGGTACTTCGTGGCCGCGATGTGGGCCTACGTGGCAATCGTCACCATGGTTTTCGGGTACCGGCGACTCCTGCGCCCGGCCCTCATCAATCAGATCTTGGTGCTCGTCCTTCAAGTGCCGCTGGGCCTAGCGTTCGTGCATGCACGACTCACGGGGCAGATCGAAGTACCGCTCGAGTGGGCAACTGGGTCTGACGAAGCGTTCGCCGGGGCGCATATCTTGCTGGACACATATGCCAGCATGTCCGTCCGATCGGTAGCCGCGATTCTCTTCCAGATGGCTTTGGCGCTGCTCCTCGTGCGTGAGGTCGCTTGGCCCACTCAGCATGCCGAAACGACGGGCGACGAACAAAGCCGAGCAGATTGGCTCGCCGCCGGGATCAGGCGTGGTGCCCTTTTCGGGATTTTATGGGTGACGGTGCCCGTGCTCTGTTCAGTGGCTGTCACGGCACTGACCGCCTTGGACTCTTTAGGGGCCTGGCGGTACCACCTCACGATTCTTCCTGGCCTAGCTGTCCTGTTCGCGGGTGGGGCGGCGGCTCTACGGTCGCCGGCGGCGCGTCTTGCTGTGATCGTCCTTCTTGTTGCCATTCCCGCGTACGAGCTTCCGAAGTACTACTTGAATTTCGATCGCCCCGCGCTCGACGAAGCTGCCCACTTCATACTTGAGCAGCAAAACAACGAGCCGATTCTGGTGGGCAATGGGATCCGCACCTTCGCATACTACTACCGCGACTTCTATCCCAGGATCGGATCCCCAGAGTGGGACGACTTCGTAGCGGAGCACGAGGGGCGAGATGACGAGTACATCTTTCCGAATGACTACAAGATCGGGAATCGTCTATCGAACGAACGTTTGCCGAGACCAATCAGCTATCTACCGGTATCGTACCCGCTACAACAAGATGTCGAAGGACGTGATTTTTGGCTGGTGACGTATCCTGCCGAAGCGGAGCGACATGCTTGGTTCGACAGTCAGCGATGTGCCCAGGTCGAGACGTCGACCTTTTATCACGTCGAGGTCCGACGCTGCCTAAGGGGCTAATCGTCAGGGTGTGCCCGTTACCCGTCGCCACAAGCTCGACGAGAAGATCGGGTCTCGGAGCGCTTCGACCTCTCGCCACCGAGGGAACGCAGCCTCGAAGGTACTAGGGAGCATGGTGGAGTCCTTCGCGGGGTAGAGAGCTCCGTCGGCGTCTCGAACGATTTCCTCCAGTCTTCCGAGCAGCCTTTGCGTGCTCGAGCCACGGTTCGCGAAATCCAGCGCCAAGGTCGGGCCCGGCCTAGGGAATGACATGATCCCGGGCGACCGTGCGGGCCCGAACACCTTCAACACCGCCAAGAAAGAGCCTAACCCGTTGGCTGACGTGGTCGTGAGCAGCTCTTTAACGATGTCCGGTCCATCGCCGGCTGGTACCACGCACTGGAACTGGAAGAAACCCCGCGGGCCGTATAGTCGATTCCACTGTTGGATGCGATCCAACGGGTAGAAGAAGGGGCGGTAGTCGACGACGCCGTGCTGCTGCTGCCGCCGGTGGTAGTAGAGAGAGTTGAACACACGAGCCGGGAGGCCCCCGATCAGACTAAATGGCGGTGTCACCGGGATTCTCACCGAACGTCCCCGGGACCGGTGGGGAGCGGGCTCCGGGCTATGGTTCCCCCGATAGAGCCAGCCTCGCCCCAGCGAGGGACCGCGAGCCAAGCAGTCGACCCATGCGACCGTATAGTCGTGGGTGGTGTCGGATTCTTGGGAGAGCGTAAAGAAGTCGGAGAGCGACGAGAACCGAAGCCGTTCGACGGTAATCTGCGGTCCTCGGACGGGAGCCAACTGGATCCATGCCCGTGTGATCAGTCCGGTCAACCCGAGACCACCCACAGTAGCTGCGAACAGGTCGGCTTCGACCTTCTGCGAGCAGCGTACCAGGCCTCGATCCGATCGCAGCAGCTCTAGCTCCGTAACGTGTCTTCCGAAAGTGCCGGCCCGATGGTGATTCTTTCCGTGGACGTCATTGGCGATGGCGCCACCCACGGTCACGAACTGCGTCCCCGGCGTGACCGGTGGAAACCACCCTCGGGGTACGACTACGTCCAACAGATCCGCGAGTAGGACGCCGCCCTCAACCTCGATGACTCCGGTAGAGTCGTCGAACGCATGGATGCCATTCATGCCTCGACAGTCCAAGAGAACCCCACCCGCGTTCAAGCAGCAGTCTCCGTAACTTCTCCCGTTCCCAAACGGCAAGATCGGACCATTTGTGGGTAGGGTCCTCGGTGCGGGCCCGAGCGCGACGCTGGCTGCCTCGGGGGTTACAGCGCGAACACGGCCCCAGGATTCGTAGGCGGTCATGTCGAGGTCGTCAGGCCGCGATCACGAGGATGGCGAAGGCCGCCAACAGAACCCAGCGGCTCAGTTGATCCTTCAGCGCCCAAACGAGCGGGTCGTCCGTCATCTCGGATCGGGCAACAACGAGCCAGGCGCGGCTGATCCAATACAGAAGTAGGGGCACCAACCCCCACGTCCAGACCGTGTCTGCGTAGTGCCGCGACACCTCGTCACTGATGATGTACAAGGCGAGTACCAGCGCCGAGATGTACCCCGAAACACACCCCAGCGAGATGAGGACCGGGAGGTCACCTGCCCGATAGCTTCTCCCGGTGGGCAACATCGATCCCGTGTCGGTGTCCCGTGCGAGAAGGTGCAGTTCCGCGTACCGCTTGACCATCGCCAGGCTGAGGAAGAGGAAAAGCGAGAAGCCGACCAACCATACCGAGAGAGGGATATTGGTGGCCGCCGCGCCTGCTACTATGCGGAGGGTATACAGAGTAGCGAGCACAAATACGTCGATGAGTACAGCACCCTTCAGTTTGACCGAGTACGCGACCGTGAGGAGCAGGTACAAGAACAGCACAGCCACGAACTGACGGGGCAGGAAGGCTCCGGCGATTCCGAACCCGAGTGCGAGCAGTGATATCGAGATCAGTGGCGCCGCGGCCAACGGGAGACGGCCTGACGCAAACGGTCGCAACCTCTTCGAGGGGTGAGCTCGGTCACGCTCAACATCGAGTCGGTCGTTGAGAACATACGATGCGGACGCGATGAGCGAGAAGCTGAGGAAGGCGATTCCCGCAGCCAACACCGTGGCCGGCCTCGTAAGCTCTTGCGCCGCGAGGATCGGCAAGAAGATCAGCGTGTTCTTGAGCCACTGTTGGGGCCGGAGCGCCTCGATCGCTGTGAACAGAACGGACCTATTCGAGCGGGGGGAGCGGCCGGACTCGCCATCGGTCTCGGGCGCTGGGCGATCGACGTTCGCACTCTGATCTGATGCTTCGATGACCAAGACAGCCTCGAACATCTGGGGGCAGGGCACCTTAGGCCGGACAAACCAATATGCACCACTCACCAGAAGGGCGCATCGTTCTTCGATTCGGGGCGCTTCTGCGCCCGGACGACATTGCTATTTGGCCGTCGATGCAGCCATTTCCGGACCTTCACGACCTGCGCCCACGGAGCTAGGCGAATCACCATGCGAATCCTCGTCGTCGAAGACGACCGCAAGGTCGCGAACTTCCTCGCCCGAGGACTGAGAGAGGAAGGGTACTCGGTCGATGTTGCGACCGATGGTACCGAGGGTGCACTGAAGGCCAACGTGCATGAGTACGACCTACTTCTGTTGGATGTGATGCTCCCCGGTAAGACAGGCCTCGAGACTGTGCGTGAGCTCCGTGCCCGCGAGTCTCAGGTCCCCATCCTGTTGCTGTCGGCGAGGGATGGTCGGGAGGACATCGTGATGGGGCTCGATGCGGGAGCGGATGACTACCTAACGAAGCCGTTCGGATTGGACGAGCTCCTGGCTCGCGTGCGCGCGTTGCTGCGCCGGGGTGGGGCGGCTCGCCCGGATCGGCTGCTCTACGACGACGTGCAGTTGGACCGTGTTGGGCACAGTGCCTCCCGTGGCGGGGCTCGGCTGGTGCTCACTGCGAAGGAGTTTCAGCTACTCGAGTTCTTCCTTCTGAACGCGGAACGGGTCGTCCGCAGGACCGAGCTGTTGGAGAAGGTTTGGGACCTGAGCTTCGACCCGATGAGCAATGTGGTGGATGTGCACGTCGGGAATCTCCGCAAGAAGCTGCGGGAGTCGGGTGGGCGTGAGCTCCTGCACACGGTTCGAGGGGTGGGGTATATCCTTCATCGGGAGGTGCCGTCGTGACCCGCTCCTTCCGTTCTTTGCTCGCCGCGCGGGCCGCAGCCGTGACGGTGCTAGGACTCCTCCTTTTCTCGGCGGGAACGCTCTTCACACTAAAGGTGGTTCTTGATCGAGAGTTGGACTCGGGGATCCTCAGCGTCGCTTCGATCCAAGCGGCCTCTCTAGCCGACGGCCCATCGGGGGACATGCGGTTCCACGAGTGGGAGCTTACAGCGGAAGAAGCTGCATCGGTGCGAGATCTCGTGCAGTACGCGCAGGTCTGGGGTGACGACGGTACCAGCCTCCTCAGGAGCCGGTACATGACCGCGGATTTGCCCGTCGACCCCGAGGCGTTGACCCGCGCCTCGACGGGCGAGGTGGTCTGGGAACGGCAAGACTTCGACGGCGCACCTGTGCGAACGGTGTTCTATCCGTTGGAACGACTCGGGGCCGCCCATCAATCGCATGTGCTCCAAGTTGCCGCTCCGCTCGAGCGCAGAGACGAGATGCTTCGCCGCGCCGGTCTCTTCCTCTTGCTGCTTACGGCACTCCTCGGAGCGGCAGCGTTCGGAGGAGGGTGGTGGCTAGCGGATCGAGCCGTTCGCCCCATTCACGAAGTGATCGACCAAGCGGAGGTGATCGAGGCTCGCTCGCTGGATACGCGCATCGAAGCGTACGCCGATGCCACCGAGTACCGTCGCCTCGTCGGAGTGCTCAATACGATGCTGGGCCGTCTTCAGACCGGCTTCGATGCGCAGCGGCGCTTTACTGCGGACGCGAGTCACGAACTCCGCTCCCCGCTCACTGTGATGCGTGGGGAGATCGAGCTCGCGTTGCGTCGAGACCGCGACCCCGCTGAGTATCGTGAGGTGCTGCGCAGCACCCTGGAAGAGGTGGGCCGCCTTTCACGCACATCCGAGGAGCTGCTTACCCTGGCTCGTTCCGACTCGCGAACGCTCGTGCCCGCGCCCGAACGTGTCGATGCAGTCGAGGTCGTAGGGAACGTGGTGGAGCGGTTGCAGGGGAAGGCTGGAGAGCACGGAGTCGCGCTCGAGCTCCGGAGCACGGACCACGCCCCTGCGTACGTTGATCCCGGGATCCTCGGTCGCATTACTTGGAACCTTGTCGACAACGCCATCCGCCACGCCACGACAAGGGTTGGGGTGGACGTCGAGGCTGAGTCTGACGGAGTCCGAGTCGTCGTTCGGGACGACGGTCCGGGTCTCGGGGACTCGAATGCGGAAGACCTCTTCCGCCGATTTTACCGGGCCGACCCTGCCCGTACACATCCTAGCGGCGACGGGGGGACGGGCCTCGGTCTCGCAATCGTCGACGCCCTGGCTCGGGCGCACGGTGGGGACGCCTCGGCCCGGGACCACCCCGAGGGAGGAAGCGTCTTTACGGTCCGGATCGCCGAAGTGGCATCGACTCAGTATATGAGTCGGAGCCCCACAGCAAGCTGAGGACCCGACTCCACAGCCGTCGTAGGGATACCCGGCAGCGCAACCTTCTCGCGGACCCAGAGCGCCTCGACGTAGGGCGCAAACTTCCGGCGGATCTCGAACCGCGTCCGGACACCCAACTCGAGATCCGAGATCCCAGAGCCGAGTCCGAGTCGTTCGTCGTCGGTGAACAACCAATCGACTTCTCCGCCGAGCGTCATGATCACCCGTTGAGTCAAAAGGAGGTCGCTTTCGACTTCGAAGCGGGCCGACGGCTGACCCCGATGACTGATGAAGCCGAGTGCCTCCACCTCGAACCAGTACGGCGCCAGGCCGGCCATGCCGAACGTGAGGTAGCCTTGGCGGACCGGTTCGATGTCCTGCCGATACCCCACGACCAGGTCCCAGAAGCGCCGGACGTAGTGCCCGTAAAGCACAATCGCCTCGGCCGAGCCGACGGCGTCTTGGGTGGCAGACCCCTCCGTGCTCCACCAGAAGCGGTCGAAGTCCGTACCTATCCAGCCAGAGCCGTCCCACCCTCCGTGCGAGACTCCGTCGAAACGAGCGGCCTCCACTTCGAGCTCGGACCAGTGGAAGACCAAGTTGTCCGAGTGCTGCGCCGACACGGCGTTCGAGAACACCACCGCGAGGCCGGCGCAGAGGAGTAGGGGGTTCCCCGTCGTTCTCCCGAGGGTCACCGTGTGTCCGCGGTCGGAGAGGGAGCTACCTCGAAGCGCGCGAACATCCCCGTCATCATGTGGAAGAGAAGGTGGCAGTGGAACGCCCACGGCCCCGGCTCCTCATATGTGACGTGGGCTTCGACACTCTGATTGGGAGGGACGATGATCGTGTGCTTGCGGGGTGCGAGCGCCGCGGGTGCACCATTTTGAAGCTCCATGAACACGCCGTGGAGGTGCATCGGGTGCTCCATCATCGTCTCGTTTGTCATGCGGATACGGACGCGCTCCCCGACCGTGAGTCGGACCGGATCGGATTCCGACAGCTTCTTGTCATTGAGCGTCCAGAAGTAGCGCTCCATGTCGCCCGTCAAACGGAACTCGACATCCCGCGTGGGCTCACGGGTGTCCGCGTTCGGGTGCAGCGCGCGCAGATCCTCGTAGGAGAGCACTCGGGGTCTCATCGCTTCGGAACCTCTTGCTCCGTGACCCATGGCGGCGTGGTCCATAGCGGCATGGTCCATCGCCGGGGGCATTTCCATCTCGCCGGCCATCTCACCACCGGTCGGATCGCCCATATCGTGTCCAGAGTGATCCTCCATACCTGGCATGTCCGCCATCGTCCGCACGGGTCTCGGATCCATCTCTGGGATCACGCCTTCGGCCCCCACGCTCTCGGCGAGTGTTCCCCGGGCGAAGCCGGAGCGATCCATAGACTGTGCGAAGATCGTGTACACGGAACCCGCTTCGGGCTCGACGATCACGTCGTATGTCTCCGCGACCCCCATCCTGAACTCGTCGACCTGCACCGGCTCGACATCCTGACCATCGGCTTGGACCACGGTCATCGTCAGACCGGGGATCTTCACGTCGAAGAACGACATGGCCGCGGCGTTCACGAACCGAAGACGGACCCGCTCCCCGGGCTCGAAGGTGCCGGTCCAGTTTGCGGCTGTGGAGGTGCCGTTCAGGAGGTAGCTATACGTCGCTCCCGTGACGTCGGCGATGTCCGTGGGATCCATCCGCATTTGGCCCCACATCGACCGGTCCCGCAACGTCGCGCCGGCGTCGTCGAAGAGCCCTCCGATAAAGCCTGGCAGGGTCCGTTTCGAGTAGTTGTAGTAGGCGCCGTTCCCCTTGAGATTGCGGAGCACGGTCATCGCATCTTCGTCGGTCCAGTCGGACAGGACGATCGAGTAGTCGCGGTCGTACGCGACAGGGTCGGGTTCAGCCGGGTCGATCACGAGGGGCGCGTACATCCCCTCCTGCTCCTGCGTGCCGGAATGACTGTGATACCAGTACGATCCGGCCTGACGGACAGGGAACCGGTACGTAAACGTTTCCCCGGGTGCGATGCCGTCGAACGAGAAGCCCGGCACTCCGTCTTGGTCGAAGGGGAGCAGTAGGCCGTGCCAGTGAATCGAGGTGGTTTCTTCGAGGTTGTTCGTGACGTGGATGATCGCATCTTGCCCCTCCCGGAGGCGCAGAAGCGGCCCCGGAATCGAGCCTCCGATCATCGGGGCGTCGCTCGAGCGGTCGTCCACCGTGAAGCCACTCCGCCCAATCGCGAGGTGGACCTCGGCTACATCTGGAAGAGTTGCGCCATCCTCCTCGAATGAGGCGAGCAATTCTGCGGGTTTCGAGGCGAGTCCCGCTCCCACGCTGACACCGGTCGCGACCCGGACGAAGTCACGGCGCGTGATTCGCCGTCCGCCCGACTCGGGGGGGAGTGGGTGGAAACGCTGCAGCGAGGAGTCTGACATGTCCTGAAGGTCATCCGGGCTCGATGAACCTCCCATGAAGCGAAGATGAGGAAGTCTTCATCTTCCGACTTGTCTTAAAACACACTCCTGTTCTTTCGCGCTTGAAATAACGGGATTACGTTCGACCGGCGAAAAGAAAAGCTCTCCAGATTATGTCGCCGGCCCGCCCCCCGCATGCACCGACCGGTTCTGCCCCGTCCCGTGTTGCACCACCCTCGTCATCCAGAGGGGCATGCACGCGGCGGATTGATGAACGACGAGCAGCTCCACGAGCTCGTCCTTGTGTTCCCGTCGAGCGCTCCTCCGCCGGGCGCCGCACTCCATGCGGAGCTCGACTCGCTGCACCGACGAGGGGTGCTGCGGCGGCCGCTTTCCGCGCGCCATGTCGCCGCGTGGCGCACACCGAACGAGGCACACGTGGCTGCGGCTCACACCTTTGCCGCTCGGCACGGCTTCGAGATCCTGGAGCAGTCGTCGGTTCGAGGTGATTTCGTCGTGCGGGGGCCGGTGGGTGCTGTGAACGAGGCCTTCCAGGTTCAACTGCGACGCTACGCGCACGATGGTGTGGGCTACCACGGGCACGACGAGACCGCGCGAATACCACAGGAGCTGGTGTCCGGAGTCTCGTCGGTGCTCGGACTGAACGGAGTCCCGCACAGACGACGAAGAGTCTCTCACCCCGCTGACTCGCTGGTCGATGCTGACGACATTGCGAGCCGATACCGTTTCCCGGCAATGGGCGAGGTTTTGCCCGGCGGAATTGCTGTCTTGGAGTTCGGGGGGGGCTTCCACCCTTCCGACTTGGAGGCGTTTCAGCCTGGGCTTGCGGAGCGGGTCCGTGTCCATCGGGTTCCGGGCGCCGTGGGGGTGAAGAGCAACCGACCGATGCCGTACGATGAGCTGGCGGCCTTCGCCACAGCGTGGAAGGAGGGCCGGCGCCCCTCAGGTGCATCGGCGAGTGACTTCACCAACTTCGTGAACACGGTGGAAGTCACTATGGACATCGAGTTGCTCGGAGGCCTCGCCCCGACGGTCCCTATCGACGTGTTCTTCGCGCCCCCCGGTGCAGACGGGTGGTGGCGGGGGCTCTGGGCCGTGCTTGGACACCCTCTTGGGGGAGAAGGGGGACGCGAACCCCCATCGGTGCTCTCCATTAGCTGGTCCGAGGCCGAGCGAGAGTTCGGGAGCGAAGGATTGGGCGTGCTCGATCACGCGATCCACGCACTGTCTGTGTGTGGCGTAACCGTGTGTTGTTCTTCGGGCGACGACGGATCCAGTGGCGGCGAGAAGGCTCCAGAGGCAGCCACCCACTTCCCGGCTTCGAGTCCGCACGCAATGGCGGTCGGGGGCAGCATGCTTACAGACCTGACAGACCCCCAGCGCTCGAGCGAAGTAGCGTGGAAGGACGAGGCTCTCAAGATGGCGACCAGCGGCGGAATGAGCGGCTTCTTCGTGAGACCTCACTTCCAAGCCGGTGTGACCGCTCGCCCCCTGCCGGGCACGTGGCGAGCTCCGGGAGGCGCATCCGGCACGGGTCGGTGGGTGCCTGATGTGGCCGCGCTCGCCGGCTTTCAACTCAAGACCGTCGTGGGTGGAGTCGAGCTCCCCGGAGGCGGGACGAGCGCGGCAACGCCGATCTGGGCCGCCCTGATTGCGCGGGTTTCTGGAATTGTCGGTCGGCGCCTCGGACCGATCCACCGGCTCCTATACTCTGACCCAGCGCCTGGCGTCTCGGATGTCACGTCCGGGTCGAATGACGTAACGGGGATCGGCGGGTACGAGGCGTCCGAAGGCTGGGACCCGTGCACGGGCCTCGGCGTTCCGGATGGGAGTGCGTTCCTCGGGATGGTGCGGCGCCGACTGAAGTTGGTGGAGGGTTCCTTGGATGCTCGGATCCGCGTGGATCGATCGTTGGGCGTCTGGCGGTACCCAGGTGAAGGGGTGGTGCTCCTCTCCGAACGCGAGAATCGCGTGCTTTACGGAGCTCTTTACCCTGAGCTCTTCCCTCTACTCGACGGTCGCGGCTCCGCTGCAGAGGTCGCGCAGTACTTGGACGCTCGATGGGATGCTGCGGCGGTTCTCTACGCGATCGATGAGCTTGCGGCGGATGGGATCGTAGAGACCGCTGGAGCGTCGACCGACGCGACAGCTGTGGCGCAACCCGAGACGACGAATCGTGCCCCCCTGGCGATCGACCCTTCCACGGCGTGGAGTAACCTGAACGCATCAGGGGTGAGCCCTCACGTCGTTCGTGTGGGGGGGCGAGAGGTTCAGGTCGTTCTCGTGGATGACTACCTCCGCCCCGTGCTCGCCAGCATGAACGCACAAGCGATTCGGGGCCGGATGAACCCATGGCTCCTCGCGAAGCCGGTCGGCAGAGTGGTTTGGATCGGACCGCTATTCCAGCCGGGTGAGGCGGGATGCTGGGCGTGCATGGCGGCACGGCTCCGCTGCAATCGCGAGATCGAGGCGTGGGTCGGGCGTCAGGAGGGGATGCAGGAGTTGCCGCGGCCCCCGCAACCGACAGACGAGGTCGGTTTCCGGGACGCATTGGCCGCGATCGAGGCGACCGCCGAGGGCCTTGTAGTCGAGAGCGCGTGGAGCGCAGCTCGTGGCTCATTGACCACGCTCGACGGCGGCGTCCGCACCGAACACGACTTTGCCCCGCGCCCCCAGTGTCCCGACTGCGGAGATCCGACGCTCGTGAGCCGAATGGGCTCGAGACGACCCAACCTCCGCGAGGGGCGAAAGGTGTCGATGGACGATGGTGGGCATCGGACGCGGGACGCTGCATCGGTCGCTCTCGATCTCCACCGCTGGGTGGATCCGATTCTTGGCGTTGTACGCGAGCTAGAGAAGGTCGAAGTGCAGGAGACACCCGACTTCCACGTCTATCTCGCCGGTGGAAATCCAGGCCAACCAGCCTACTCACTCGCCGACCTCGGTGCAGGCCTTCGCTCACGGAGCTGCGGGAAGGGGAAGAGCGACGCGCAGGCGCGGGCGAGCGCACTCGCCGAAGCGATCGAGCGTCGTAGCGCCGTGTTCCAAGGTGACGAAGCTCGCATGCCCGGAAGCCTCGCGACGCTCGGTACACGCGCGGTGAATCCGCGGACGCTCGTGCACTTCAGCGAGCGACAGATCGAGTCCCGTGACGAGATCAATGCTCAGGTAGGCCGACGCGGCGATGCCATGCTCGAATGGATTCCCCCATCGTTCGACCCGCACGCGCAGATCGATTGGTCCCCGGCGTGGCCCATCGATGGAGACGAGCCCCTGCTTGTCCCGACCATGTTTCTGTATCGGGCCATGCCCGTTCCACCTGCGGGCGCGTTCTGCATGGGCGACTCCAATGGCACCTCGGCCGGTTCTACGGTCGAAGAGGCTGTACTCCAAGGTGCCATGGAGCTTGTGGAGCGGGACGCCGTCGCGATCTGGTGGTACAACCGACTCGAGCGACCCGCCGTCGATCTGTCCCACATAGCCGACCCGTACCTCGAGCGGCTTCACTTCGAGTATGAGAGGATTGGTCGAGAGTTCTGGGTCCTTGATATCACCACGGATCTCGGGATTCCCGTGTACGCGGCGATAAGTCGCCGGTTCAACAAGCCGGCCGAAGAGATTCTGTTCGGCTTCGGTGCCCACCTCGACTCGCAGGTCGCGGTGGGACGCGCGCTCACCGAGCTCAACCAGATGGTGGCCCAGGATCTTCAGAGGCCACTCGGTTCTAGGTCAGCTGGCCCGCTCGGTCATTGGATGGCGACGGCGACACTCGAGGAGTGCAGATATCTGGCCCCCCGGGGCACCCCGCTTCCGTTGTCGACCCGACGGACTCCGGCTCACGACCTGCTCATCGAAGACGTGCGATGGGTCGCACGCCGACTTCGGAGTGTGGGGTCCGACCTATTGGTCACGGACCAGACGCGACCCGATATCGGCCTTCCCGTCGTCAAGGTGGTCGCGCCTGGCCTTCGTCACTTCCGGCCACGTTTTGCTCCTGGTCGCTTGTACGACGTCCCGGTCGCGATGGATTGGCGGTCGTCTCCTACCGAGGAGTCGGAATTGAACCCCGTTCCGTTTATGCTGTAATGAGGCATCCGGGCGAAGAAGTGTGGGGGAGCTCTTTCGGGGCGTACGACTTCGATCTGGCAAGATCCGCTTTGCTCGCTCGATCGTGGCGTGACCCGGACTTCCGGGCTCGCCTTGCCCGTGCCCCGCGACGTACTCTTGAAGAGTACGGCTTCCGCTTGCCTCCCTCCGTCGAGGTCTCCATTCACGAGAACTCGCACACCCACCTTCACTTTGTCGTTCCCCAGTCTCCCCAGATGAAAGAGGACCGAGTCATGAACACCCATGCTGACCACCCCCACCCCTCTCAACCCGAAACCGCGAACGAACCCGAGACCGAAGCGAGCGGATCGTGTCAGTGCGGGTGCCAGTGCAAGGGGGGCGCACAGGCGAATTTTTGTATGCCTCAAGCCAACTTCTGCGACCGGTTCTGCGAGCCAAGCGCGAACTTCTGCGATCGGTTTTGCCAACCGAGCGCAAACTTTTGCTTTCGTGGAAGTGCAAACTTCTGTGAGCCGACGGCAAATTTCTGTGGCCCACGAGCGAATTTCTGTGATCGACAGTTCTGCCAGCCCAGCGCGAATTTCTGCTTTCAGGGTGGGGCCAACTTCTGTGAGACGGGCGCCAACTTCTGCGGCCCGCAGGCGAATTTCTGTGATCGACAGTTTTGCCAACCGAGCGCGAATTTCTGCTTTCGAAGTGGCGCGAACTTCTGTGAGCCCAGCGCAAACTTCTGTGGCCCGCACGCAAACTTCTGCGGTCCGCATGCGAACTTCTGTGATCGACAGTTCTGCCAGCCGAGCGCCAACTTTTGCTTCCAGGGCGGTGCAGACTTCTGTCAGCCCACCGCGAACTTCTGCTTCCACGGCGGTGGTGGTCACGGGCGTGCCTCGGCCAACTTCTGTGCCCCTCGCGCCAACTTCTGCGCGCCGAGGGCCAACTTCTGCATGTGATTGCGCGGCAACCGGGGGGGGGGTGTGCTTCGCCCCTCCTCCGGGTTGAGTTCCGATGGACGAGATTGGTCTAGGGCTCACACCCGGGTGCGCCGTCTCCCCAACCCTTTCAGGGTGGCAGGTGGGGATAGGCCAGCGGACCGTCGAACTTGGGGAAGAGTGGCGTCCGTTCGGGGAGATCATCACCCGAATGACGGTGCAGGTTCGGCCTGCACCTCAATGGCGTGTAGCGTTCGAGGGTGTGGACCCGACGCGTGGCGCGGGTCGATGGCGGGAGCTACTCGACCGACTCAAGCGAGCTGGGCTGATTCAAGGAGTGCTAGCGGACGCATCGGGTCCGTTGGCGAGCCTCGAGCCGCTCACACACGACCCTCAACGTCTCGACGCCCGTCCTCCCCCGGAGGGGGCTCGCTTGAGCCGTTTTGCGTATATGCGTCGACTCGACGGGTACGCGTTGCTGGAGGCGCCTGACTCGCCGTATCGAATGCACTTGTTCGATCCGCGAGTTACGCGATTCATCGCCTCCCTCATACACGGCTTCTCAGGGGACGTCCCGGTGGGGAGTCGTGAGGCTCTGACACTCGAGCTGCTCTACGCGGCCGGTATGCTAGAGGGTAACGGCTCCGGACTGGATTGCTGGGAGTTCGCTGATTTGCTCTTCCACGCGTCTTCACGACTCGGGAGGGGTGAGGATCCGATTGGAGCCACGTTTCCCGGAGCTGACTGGGCCTCGCCCGAACCGGCCGCGAGGACTCCGCAGACGGAGGGAGCGTTCCTTCCTCTCGGCCGAATGCCGGTACAACCTGCCTCCCTACGCGATGTCTTAAGGCGTCGCCGCTCGATCCTTGGCTATGGGCGAAGTCCGTTGCGAATCGAGCAGCTCGCCGAGGTCCTTTACGTGTCCGCATCCGTTCACGGGACATCTCTCTCTGCTGGGCCTCGCGGTTACGAGACCCGGATCAGGAGCTATCCGAGTGGGGGGGCACTACACTCTCTGGAGCTATACCCGGTGGTTTTGTCGGTTGAGGGTTTACTCGCAGGCGTGTATCGGTACGATCCCGATCAACATGCCCTAGAGTCCGTGCGACTCGGGTGGGATGCCGCGGAGATCCTCTTCCAAGCACACGGGCTCGCATCTCGAGCCGACATGGCGCCACCGGTTCTCTTGCTCGTGACATCGCGCTTTAGGCGGGTGGCGTGGAAGTATTCGAGGATCGCGTACTCCCTTGTCTTGAAAGAGGTGGGAGCGCTCTACCAGACGTTGTATCTGACAGCTACCGAGCTCGGCCTCGCACCGTGTGCTTGGGGGGCAGGGGACCCTTCAGCGTTCGAGTCAGTGACCGGAATCTCCCAGCACGAAGAGCCTACGGTGGGCGAGTTTCTTCTCGGAACCCCAGAGTCCCGTTAGGCGCCGCACGCTTCGTTCACAGCCCTGGCAGCAGCGACTCCCGACTCCAACGCGCCCTGCGTCCACCCGGGGAGCACCGAGTACTCATCCCCCGCAAGATGCACCCGTCCGAAGGGGCGCGGACCCGCGTGGAGAGCACGCGCCATCGTCCCCGGACGGAACCAAGAGTAGGCGTGGTGCCAGTGCTTTGAAGTGTACGCACCCGTCCAATGCAACTGAGCGCCCGGGAATACCTTGTCGATCTGACTAATCGCGACTTCGGCTCTCTTCTTCGGATCCATGGCCCCGAAGCGCTCGGCCCACAGGCCGGCCACGTAGCACTCCAACACCCCGGCCCGCCCCGGTTGGTTGGCGGTCTGGTTGTTGACCCAAATGCCCGGAGTCAGCAGTGACTGACCTGTCACGTGAGGGAGATTCGTACTCGCGACCCCGGAAAGTCCCTTGGGTGGCACCGTGCGCCAAAAGCGCTCATCGAACTCCAGGTAGATGCGAGAGACGTGCGTCGGGAGGTAGAGCTCCCAAGCTTCAGCTTGCTCCTTGGGCGGACCCGGAAGGAAGTGCATCCGTCGGAGCGCTGACGTCGGAACGGCACAGATGACGTAGTCGGCCTCCATCGTGAGTGGCCCCTGTGGGCGAACGCACTCGATTGAGACTCGCTCACCGAGATCGGTGACCGAGCGTACCTCTGTGTAGAGCTCTAGGGACTCCGCGAGCTTCATGGCGAACGCCCAAGCGATCTGATCGTTGCCTCCCTGAAGGTTGTAATCCTCCGGCGAAGTCTTGGCCCCGGCCTCATCGGGAGCCGGCGAGTTCGACGCGCCCAGGGGGTTGGCAAGGGCGGTGTAGCCGCTGCTCAGGTGCCTCACCCGGGCGTGGTGCATGGGGGCCGTCGAGCCATCGGCGGTGATGAGCTCGTTCAAGAAGAGATCTCGCACCATCTCCAAGGCGGCCGTCTTGGGTGCGCCGTCTCCCATCAGGTCTACGTATCCCCTCCTCATGACAGAGTAAGCGACGTCTGAACAGGGCATCCCACTCAGCGATTTGCCGGCCCGCATCACGGCTTCGAGCGACTGATTGTCGAGTGTGTCCAGGCTCCGCGGCGGCCAGCCGGGTGCGCGTGGGTCTCCTGCCGCCGCGAAGATTTCGGCTGCTGCGCCGAGCGCGTTTTGGAACCACTCCTCGGGGCCGTGCTTCTTCTCCCACGGGTTCAACCCGGGGATGTCTTCGTTGCGGGTCATGCTCACCGGGTCATCGATGAGATGACTGAGAACGACAGATTCTCCCTCGTGGTTCAAGTGGCGTAGCTGATGTGCGAGTCCCAGCTCCTTGATGAACCCTTGCGTGTACGTATGCTGGCTCATGAGGAAGGCGGCGCCGACCTCCACGTGGAGCCCATCGGCGAAGAGATCTCGGAACGTGAGCAGCCGACCGCCCGGTCTTGACCCCTTCTCGAGCACCTTCACTTCGTGTCCGGCTTGCTTCAGGCGTAGGCCGGCCGCCATCCCCGCGAGGCCACCCCCCACGATGATGACCTTCGCCGGGTTGTGACATGGCTGCAGGTGACTGCCGGCGAACGGCGGGTAGAGTTGTAGCTCAGCCAAGGGGGCTCCTTCATGCCTGGGGGGCTTGTGTCGGTCGAAAGTGACAGGCCGGAGCGGGGGTGCGCAATCACGCCGAGAGGCGCACATTCTTTACGGGCGTCCCGCCGATCAACGCCTTTCACAGGAAGGACTTCGACGTGTTCACGTGGGTGACCTAACCCCTCCCCCCCCGGGTCTGGTACGCCGCTCTCTCGAGGCTCTGCGTCGCCGCGGTGTCTTGCGGGCTGCGGGCGGCTATCTGGTGCTTGCGTGGGTCGGCATGCAGGTAGCCGATGTCGTGGTTCCGGCGATGGGTCTGCCCGACCAGGCGATCTCGGTCATTCTCGTTGCCCTCTCGATCGGATTCCCAGTGGTCCTGGTCGTGTCATGGATGTTCGACCTTCAGGGTCTGGGGTTGGTCCGAGACCATGGCCCCTCCGGGCCCCTTGCCGCTGACCCGGCTCCCACGCCTCCGAAACCTCTGGGGGACCGTACCTCTATCGCGATTCTACCCTTTCGCGATCTAAGCCCCGACAAGGACCAAGAGCACCTTGCCCACGGACTCCCCGAAGAGCTCGCGAACGCCTTGGGTGGTACTAAAGGACTGCGTGTCGTGGCGCAGTCCTCGGCTACCCACTGGGCGGAAGGTCTCGACGATGCCGTGGAGATCGGGAAGAGGCTCGGGGTCGGTACGGTGGTCGAGGGCAGCGTCCGCAAGTCGGCTCGTAGGTTGCGCACTTCGGCTCGCCTGGTTGAAGTTGGGACCGGCTACACGATTTTTTCGGAGTCCTTCGACAGTGCCGACGATGATATCTTCGCGATCCAAGACGAGATCAGCGGCCTGCTCGCCAAGGCGTTGCGCATGGAGCTCCTAGGAGCCGACGGCGGTGCCGACCGAGGAACGGAGAGCTCTGAGGCCTATGATCTCTATCTGCGAGGGCGCCACTATTGGAATCGCAGATACGCGGTTGGCCTCGGTACGGCGCTCGAGTATTTCGAGAAGGCCGCGAAGGCGGACGCGAGCTTTGCGCTGCCGTTGGCCGGGGTTGCGGACACGCATAGCATCATGGCGATGTACGGCTTTCCGACGAGCCCGGACGTCCGGGAGCTCGCGATGCGAGCGGTGGAGCGAGCGCAGACGCTCGCCCCAGAGCGCGCGGAAGTGTTCTTCTCGGACGGATTGGCGCGAATGGTCTTCGACGGAGCGTGGGTCGAAGCAGAGCGCGCCTTCGAGGCGGCCGTGGTACGACGCCCGAACTTTGGCGAGGCGTGGGGATGGCTCGGGCTTTGCCAGGTCGCATACGGTCGGCCCTCTGAGGGCGCCAAGTCGCTGGGGGAGGCGTTCGAGGTAGAACCGCACTCCAAATACGTGCCCGGTCTCATCGGATACGGATGCCTCTGGCTGGGGTGGTTCTACGAGGCGCAGACGATGGTTGCGCCCTTGTTGGAGGAGAATCCCGAGTCTGTGATCGCCCTCTCGGTGCTATCGATCGCCCATGGGGGTCAGGGGCACGTCCAAGAGGCGAGGGCCGCGATCCGGAAGGCACTGGCTCTAACGGGCGGGGGAGCGCTTCCACGGGCGCTCGCGGCTTGGATCGAATCCATCGACGGAGGAGCCGATGCCGCGGCGGACCATGCAAACGTACTCCTTCGGCCGGGTGAAGGCGGACCGACGGCCCCAGTCCCGATGGCGATTGCGCTGGCGGCGGTAGGGCGAGACGAAGAAGCCATCGACAAGCTCCGGGAGGCTCACAGGAGCCATGGACCTGCTGCGGCCTTAGTGTACCGATACCCGTTCTGGCGAAACGCTCATTCGCTGGGCGCATGGTCCGACTTCATGCGAGAGATCGGGGTCGTCACGGACGAGAAGGGGATGCCCGTTACCGCGACTCGATCATCCCGGGCCGAATTCCGAGAGCGGACCGATATCCGTGGCTGATCCAGTGGCCCGCCGGCGTTGAACGGCCGCGGTTACCGCTGGTATGTCGTGGTCGTCCTCACCTTGGTGGGCGTCCTAAACGTCGTCGATCGCCAGATCCTGGCCATTCTTCTCGAGCCGATCAAGGAAGAGCTGGGGGCGTCGGACACCCAGATGGGGTTCCTGACCGGATTCGCGTTCGTGCTTTTCTACTCATTGGCCAGTCTGCCGCTTGCTCGGGTGGCCGACCAGAGGAGACGTGTCACCCTTATCACGACCTGCGTGGCGGTCTGGAGCAGCTTCACCATTCTGGCAGGGAGGGTGGCGAACTTCGGTCAGCTCGCGCTTGCCCGCTTTGGGTTGGGGATTGGAGAGGCCGGAAGTGGCCCCGCGAGCCAATCCATCGTGGCCGACTATTTTGGGCCAGAGGAACGGGCGCTACCCATGGCGTTCATCGCGGCGAGTGTCCCGATCGGACTGATGGTGTCTTTCTTCGTCGGGGGGTATCTCGTCGAATCGGTCGGGTGGCGAGCCACACTCTTCTGGGTTGGCGCACCGGGACTCGTGCTCGGCGCCGTCGTTGGCCTCACGGTGCGAGAACCCGCTCGAGGCGCCTCGGAGCACTCGCACGCTGAAGTCCGTTCGTATGGGCTCAGTGAGACGTTGAGCGACCTATGGAGCCTGCGATCGTTCCGCTGGATCGTGCTGGGGGCCTCCCTCGACGTATTTGCCGGCTATGTGCTCTTGGTTTGGAGCCCGTCGTACCTTATGCGCGTGCACGGGATGGGACCGGCCGAAGCCGGAGCCTGGCTCGGTACGGCGTCCGGCGTGGGCGGTATCGCCGGGACGTTTCTCGGGGGCGCGTTCGCGCAGCGGATGGGACGGACGGATCTCCGATGGCTCCTCAAGGCACCCGCACTCACCTGCGCGTTGGCAGCGCCGTGCGCCTTCCTCTTTCTCACGATGCCCGGCCAGTACGCACCGTATTTCTTCTTTGGGGTGATGTTCTTCGGCCCCGCCATGTATGGTCCGGTGCTCACCCTCACTCAAGGGCTGGCGAAGGTCCGCATGAGGGCGATGGCGGCTGCCATCCTGACACTACTATACAGCTTAATCGGAATCGGATTGGGGCCACTCGCGACCGGCATGCTGAGTGACGCGCTCACACCCTCGCTCGGAGATCACGCGATCCGTTACGCGATGGGACTGTCCATGGTCGGCTTCTTGGGCGCCACCGCGGCCTTTTTGATGGGGTCCCGCCATTTGGAAGGTGATCTACCCGCGGCCGATAGCGTGGTTAGCTAGGTCGTTACTAGACCCCTGCTCGCCTTAGCCCGCGCTCAGCACTCGGACACAACCGTGGCGCCGGTCACCTCCAGCCGTGCCACTTCTTCACACGTGACGTTCGTGCCCTGCAAGTGCACGAAGTCGTTCCGACCGACGCCGGGGTTGTCGATGAGCGGCTGGATGTCGGTAAGCTGGGTATTGTCGGTCAGGATGAGGTCGCTGATGAGGGGCAGATCGTTCAGCGGTGTGAGATCGGTGATCGAGTTCGCTTCCAGCCCGAGTACCCTCAGGTTGACCAGGTCCGCCAAGGGAGTCAGGTCACTGATCTCGTTCGCACCGAGGTCGAGGAGATCCAGGTCGGCCAAACCCGCCAACGGGCCGATATCCGTGAGGCCGTTCTCGAAGAGCACGAGCCTCGAGAGCGCGGTGAGAGTGGTGAGGGGAGACAGGTCGGTGACCGTGTTGAACTCGAGACCGAGAAGAGTGAGCTCCACCATTCCGCTTAGCGGCGACACGTCGGAGATCTGATTCCGACTCAGGCTGAGACCGAGGAGGCTCGTGAGTCCAGCGAGCTGACTGAGGTCGGTGACTTCGTTCTCGCGCAGGTCCAAGAACTCCAACTGTGCGAGCCCCGCAATCGGGCCGAGTTCCGAAATCTGATTGCCCGGCAAAAGGAGGTCGGTGAGGCCGGTGAGGTTTTGCAGCCCGGTGAGGTCCTCCACTCCTGCGAAGCTCAAGCCCAACTGAGTCAGGCCTTGGACCTCGCGACAGATAAGGGGATCTCCGACTTCGAGGCCAAGTGCGTCTCGGACTCCGCTCTCCAGGGCCGCGTCGGCGAAGGACGGGACGGCGTTGTCTTGGGAGCCGCACAATTCCGATGGGCCGAGCTCGGGTCCCGTCGGCGTGTCGCACGCCGCGAGTGCCAGAGTGGCGCCCACGAGGATCGCACGCCCGCGCATCACCGGCCCAAGAGCGCTCCGAGGGCGCCCCATATGTCGATACTGATGAGCTTGGTGGGATTGTCCGGTGGTTCCGGATTGCCTCCGGAGCCCGACCCCGACACCCGGGTCCAGAGGACCGAGGTCCCGATGATGATTGCCGCTGCCCCGGCCGACTTTACGGGGTCGAATCGGGCGATCTCGAATTGGGCGACCTGGTCCTGGTGTAGGCCGCTAAAGGGTGTAGGGCCGCCGAACGGTGAGGCATCGGCGGTGACGACGGAGTCGTTCCGCACGGTCGGGTTGCGGATGGTGAGCTTGTTGCCGCCCTCGTCGGTCAAGCGAACAGCTGAGGGACGCTCGGCTTCGATGGCCTCTCGAGGGCTAATCGTGACCGTCTCCCAAGAACGGCATCCGCCCAAAAGGAGCACGCCGCACGTAACGCACGCTAGTTGGCTGACTCTAGTCATCATCCCCTCCTGACACCATTTCGCTTCACCGCCGTACCTCAGTAAGGGACCCATGGGTCCCACGTGTCCATCCGACCGTCGAGAGGATACGTTACAGGCACGGCGTTCTTGTTGCACCCCGGAGGTCAGAATGTCTCATCACTCCGCACTCCCGCTCGTGGTCCGAGTCGTCGTGGTGGGTGGCATTGTGGTCTCTGCGGGATGTGGCGCCGCGCCGGTGCCGAGCCCATTCACCCCGAGGGCCGCTACGACCACCGGCGAAAGCGATGCGTGGTCCCCGGATGCGATCGAGCGGTCGGAGATCGTCGAGCGGGCTGCCAGCGACCAAGATGCGATGCGCCTCCTCAGGCGCCTTCGGCCAGGTTGGCTCCGGGCTAGGGGCGACAACTCCTTCACCGACCCATCCGCGAAGTATCCGGTCGTCTACATCGACGAAATTCGGCACGGTCCGCTAGGCACCCTATACGAGATCCCGGTGAGCCAAATCGCGCGGGTGGAGTTCTTCGGGACTTCCGACGCGACGACGCGCTGGGGGACTGGACACCCCGCGGGAGTGATCAACGTCGTGACAGGGCGTTCGTGACACGATAAGCGTCTCAGCGCTCGTGCATCCACACATCCTCGACGACATCGACGATGGTGGAGTGCTCTTGTCCGTTCACGGTGAGGACGACCCGGTACGCACCGGCGGGGGCGAGCGGGCCTCGTGGAGGCCGCCCTCGGCCCGCCTCTCCTGGAACAGGTAACGGGGGATCACCGCGTAGATCCCATTGCACTCGGTTGAGTCCGCGGTGCGCGGTCGCGTCCAGAGCCCGGAAGAGTGCGCCTGTTACAGGGTCTTCCACGCGCAAGGCGACCGATGCGCCGGCGGGCTCCGCGAGGTAGTACTGGATTGCAGTGCCGGACTCCGCGTTGCGCCCGAAGAACTTCTGGACGCCCGTGGCACCTACGGCGAGGCGCGGGTCGACGCGCCATCGCACGGCCCGCCTCGGTTCGAAGAGGTGAACGTCTCTCTCGAGGACGGCGTTCGTCATCTGCTGCAGCGCGGTCACGTCATCCAAGATCAACGCACCTCGACCGTGCGTAGCGAGGACGAGGTCTCCCTCCCTCGGATGCACCACGACGTCGTCCACTCGCACGGTCGGGAGATCGGTCATCATTTCACGCCACGAGGTGCCTTCGTCGATCGAGAGATAGAATCCGAACTCGGTGCCCGCGTAGAGGAGGTGGGGGTTCCGCGGATCTTGCTTCACGACGTTCACATTCCCGAACGCCGGAAGATTCCCCGCGATCGATGTCCACGTCGACCCGTAGTCGCGGGTCACGAAAACGTGAGGTCGGAGATCGCCGCTTCGGTGGCAATCGAGCGACACGTACGCGGTCGCCACATCGACGTGCGACGCCTCCACGCGGGACACCCAACAGCCGGCGCCGTTGTCCACGATGTTCTCCGACACCTCGGTCCACGTTCGATTGTCGTCACGACTGACTTGGATATTGCCGTCGTCGGTACCGACCCATAGGACCCCGGGCTGCACAGGCGACTCATCGAGCGTGGTAATGGTCCCGTAGAAGGAAACGCCATCGTTCTTCGACAGGATACAGGGCGTGCCACGCACGGCTGTGCACGCCGGGAGGCCGTTGGGGGCACCCATGATCTCGAGTGAGTCGCGATCGATCTGTTTCGTGAGGTCCGGACCGGCGCTCCAGTGGTCCCCGCGGTCCACCGACTTGAAAAGTCGATTTCCACCGATGTACAACGTCCGCGGATTGTGCTCGGAGAGAATGAAGGGGGTCGACCAGTTCCAGCGGTACGTCTCGTTGCTCGCAGGGGCGGGGCGAACATTCCCAGGGCCGTCGTCGGACGGTGGTGTCGGGCGAATCGGTGTCCCACCGATGTACACTGCGTCGATCCGCGTGGCGGCGTCGGCGAGTGGTTCGCTCTCCGCGAGGTTGGAGCGTCGCACGTTTCCGTTCTGACTTTGGCTGTAGACCACCGTGTAGTCGGTCGGATCGACGGCGGAGTAGGTGCCGTCTCCACCCCCGACCCGATACCACGCTTCAGCACCGATGTAGAGTCCGCGTACCCGACTGGGCCCGCACCAGCTTCCGTTGTCCTGGAGGCCTCCGCACACGTAGTACGGCGTTCTCATGTCGACGGAGATGTGGTAGAACTGACCCGCTGATATCGTGCGGAAAGACTCGAAGGTGTCGCCGCGATCGTAGCTGACATCGACCGACCCATCGTTGCCGAGCAGGAGGTGTTCGCTGTCGGCGGGGTTGATCCAGATGTGGTGGTGGTCGACGTGCACAAAGGACACGCCGGGAAGGGGCTCGAACGTTCGGCCTCCGTCTTCGGATCGTGAGACGGTACTCCCCCCGGTGTAGACCACGTCCGGGTCGTTCGGGTCGACTCGGATAATGCTGTAGTACATGGGTCGGTTGTTCTCGTTGCTTCGGAACTCCCAGTCGAGGCCGCCGTTGGTCGACCGCCACACCCCGCTCGATCGGGGATCACGGTCGGGATCGGCGAGCCCGGTCTGACTCTGGTCGTCGGCGACTTCGATCTGAGCGTATACGACCTCTGGGTTCGAACGGGACACATCCAGCCCGATCCGGCCCATGGTGCCAGCAGGGAGCCCTCTCCCTTCGAGTCGCTCCCACGTCGCGCCGGCGTCCGTGGTCTTCCAGATGCCGCTCCCTGGGCCGCCGCCGTGAAAGCCGAAACGAGTCCTGCGACGTTGGTACGTCGCTGCGTAGAGCACGTCCGGGTTCGATGGGTCCATCACGACGTCGGTGGCGCCCGTATCGTCATCGATTCTGAGCACGTGCTGCCACGAATACCCGCCATCGGTGGTCTTGAAGACGCCTCGTTCCGAATTGGGGCCGAAGAGCCGACCTACCGCGGCGACGTACGCCGTGTGTGGGTCGGTCGGGTGCACGATGATTCGGTGGATACTCTCTGTCGGGCCCAATCCGACATGTTCGAAGGAGGCGCCGCCGTCCGTCGACCGGAAGACGCCATTGCCGAACGAAGAGCTTTGCCGGTTGTTCGCCTCCCCCGTGCCGACCCAAACGACATCCGGGTCGGATTGGGAAACCGCGACGGAGCCGATCGAGTGGGTGGAGTACTCATCGAAAATGGGATGGAACGTCGTCCCCCCGTTTGTCGTTTTCCAAAGACCCCCGGTCGCGTATCCGACGTAGAACGTCTTCGGATCGCTTTCGACCACCGCGACCTCGTCCACGCGGCCGCCCATCGTGATCGGCCCGATCGAGCGCCATCTCAGGCCACGTAAGAGCGGATCATCCGAAGGGTTGACTGGGGCGCCGAGCGCAGCGCGCGGCCCACCCGCCGGTCCCGGGATGCCCTCCACGGCACTCTGAGCGGTCACCGGGTCGCCGGTCGCGGCTGCGGCCAAGATCGCGAGCATGACGACGATGGTTCGATACGAACGAGCACGCACGGTCGTCCCTCCTATCTGGATGTCGAGAAGGTCAACGTACTCCGCAAGAGATCGTCGAACGAGGGGCGGTGTGGGCGTTCCGCGGTCGGTCAGGGCGACAGATACGAAAAAGGGGGCGGGCCGATGGTCGGCCCGCCCCCGAGTCCTGCTGGTTCTAAGCGCTCGCCCTAGCCGCCTGTAATCGTCGAGTTGTTCTGGAACTCGGTAGCCGGAAGATCGAAGCAGATCTGATCTCCGTACGCGCCACCGAATCCATCATCCGTTCCCGTAGCGGGGAAGAGCGTGATGCCCAACCGCTTGAGATCCTGAAGATGATGCCCTTCCAAATACATCTCGGCTGCCCGCTCATGGATGAGCTCGGCCATCAAGGATGGCTCGTCGAGGGCCCCGCTGTACGCGGGTAGGCCCTGGGCGGCGTGCAGTGCATCGAAGATCGCCGCTGCATCTCCATAGTTTCCGGACTCGATCTCGGCCTCAGCGATGATAAGCTGTGCTTCCTCCCAGCTCGCCATCTCGATGGGCGACGATGCGTCTGGATACTTGTCCGACGTCCAGATCGCGATCCCCGTCTGAGGGTTCGTCGTCCCTTCGTCTACGACCGCAATTCGCGGCTCTGGGACTCCCTCGTGGAGGACGTCGCGGTACGGCTCGGCGACGGTGACGTTCTCATCATCGATGTTGAACTCCCACTGCTTGTTTCGCGTCACCGCTTCGGTGTTCGAGTAGTTCAGCGCGAAGGAGAACCCACTGGGTACGCTTGCCGCAGTGGTCGCCGCAGCTTGCGTCATGCCGAGATTCAGCTGGGCCCTCGCTTTCCCTACCTGGATCGTGTTCAGCAGGTCACCAGAGGCACCTGCTGCGATCGCAGCATCAAAGCGCTGGATCGCGAGGTTGAACGCGTCCGCAGGTGTCTGCTCGGGGCCGTCGTCGAAGGCGACGGAACACATCGCTTCACCGAAGAGCACATAGGTGTAACCGGCATACATCCCGGCTTCGACTTGGAGCGCCGCCTTGTCCGGCACCTCCGAAACGTCCCACCCGTCGAGGAGATTCAACGACAGGTCGGCCATCCAACGCGTCCGGGAGAGCGGCTGGTAAATCGCCGGTTGGTTACTCCCACAGTCTGCACTCGCGTACTGGGAACCGTACCCGCTCGTGTCGTGCACGCGCTGGTCCCAGATGTTGAGTACGGAGTTGTTCGACGCGTCACGCCACTCGTTGCCCGTGAGAGCGCTCGCAGTGGCGAAGTAGGTGAGCGTGCACCGGAATTCGTTCGCGACGCTCGCGACGAGGAGGCCCGCTGCCGCTGGGTCCTCCAGATCGCTCGCGACCACGCGCGACGGTGCGTCCACACTCAGAAGGCTATCCAAGCCGCACCCAGCTAGGAGTGCAGTAAGGGCCAGGGTAGCGACGGGTAGTGTCTTTTTTCTAGTCATGGTCTCTCCCCCTTACATGCCCAAACGGACGGTAAGCGTGATCGACGTGAGCGGCGGGATCCCAGAGTCCTCTTGAGGCTCCCGGTTACCGCTGAACGTATTGCTCGGATCCACGACTTCTGGGTCGTGGTGCGGCCATTCCTGCCAGTTGGTCCACAGCATGCCGAGGTTACGCGTCGAAAGGCTCAAGCTGCCTCGGCTCGACCCCAGCCGTTGGACGATGTTGTCCGGTAACTGGTAGGTCGCGGAGAGCTCGCGGAAACGAATGAACGAAGCTTCGTTCACCCAGAGGGCGAACTCGCCGCTCGCACCGAACTGAGCCTCTGCGACCTCGTTGATGTTGTGCTGCTGCGGGAAGAGGTTCACCTCGGTCTGCTGGAACGCCGCGTAACGCCACCAGCCCTGTAGGTCGTACTTCGTCTGACCCATCTTGCCCTGAATCAACGCCTCGATCGTCAGGCGGTCGCCGATGTTGAAGGACGATCCGATCGACAGTTCGAGGTTCGGATCAGGGTGACCCTGATAGATCCATGCGTCTGGATTGCACTCGACGCCTACGCCTTCACCGTTGTCGCACAGCATCGTGTCACGGTTGATCTGGTCCGTTCCGGGGACGAATTCAGCGAAGATCACCTCCGGGGCAAACATCGACCCGACGGGGTAGCCTTCCTGATGCCTGGTTGTCCAGCCGAGCTGGAGAAATCCGTCCAGCCCGAGCTCTTCGATCCGGTTCCTGTTCGTGCTGGCGTTCACGTTGAAGTCCCAGTCGAACGACTGTGACTCGATGACCCGCGCATTCACACCCAGCTCGATACCGCGGTTGTTGATCTGACCGATGTTCACGAACTGCTGCTCCGTGAAGCCGGTCGACGGTGCGACGTTACGACCGACAATCGCGTCCTTCGTCGTCTGGTCGTAGTACGTGAAGTCGACCGAGAGGCGGCCGCCGAACATGGCGGCGTCGAAGCCTGCCTCGATCTCCACACCACGCTCTGGGCCGAGCGAGGAGTTACCCGGTGAATCCGGCCTCAGTGTAGCCGTCCCGGACGGCGAAGCCCGGGTCGAGAAGGACCGAAGCGCGTCGAAGGCATCCGGCTGCTGGCCGGATTCTCCGTACGCCGCGCGGAAGCGCATCGAGTTGACGAAGTCGAGTCCCCAGAAGTCCTCTTCACTGACCACCCAGGAACCACTCACCTTCGGATAGTAGACGAGGTCGAAGTCCTCACCGAAGGAGCTGTTGTCGTCCGCTCGGACCGCACCGGTAATGAAGAGACGGTCCCTCCAACCGAGCTGCTGCTGCAGATACACGCCGACCGTGTTGTTCTCGATCAATGCGTCACCGGCCGTGATGATTCCGGCTGCACTGACACTCGCCAACCCGATCGCTGGGAAGCGATCACCGTCTGCTGTGACGTCCTCGATTCGCCGCGTGTATACCTGGAACCCGGCAGACGTCGACGAAGAGAGCGTCTCCGAGAGCTGTCGGGTGCCGGTCGCCGCGTAGTCGAACGTGGTGTACAACACCGACTCACGGTTGACCCGTTTGCCGCCCAGCGCCGTGTTCGTGCCGTAGAATTGGGCCGACTCCGGGCTGAGGAAGTTGTCCAGATTGTCCTCGAGCTGGTCCGTTGCATCGACACCGAAGGTCAGGCGATGCGTGAACCAATCGAACGGCGTGTGCGTTGCCGTAAACCCGCCGGTGAAGCGATTGGCGTTGTGTAGATCGAGATCCTTCTCGATGCGTGACTCCGGCGTGGCACGCCGGTAGCCCCGACGCGCATCGCCATCACCCAAGCGAGTGGGGTCCGCGTAGACCGCCTCTTCGTAAGGGTAATCGTCTGGGATCCGCAGACGGGTGAGACCCAACCCTGCGTTGGCCGAGAGCGTGAGCTCGTCGTTGGGCTGAGCGCGGACGTTCACACGCCCATTGTACTTCTTGGCCCAAGAGTTCTGCGTCACGCCGTCGTCGGCCGATGCGGAGCCTGCGATGAAGTATTGGAAGGCATCCGTACCACCCGAGACATCGACCCCGTAGTACTGGGTGTGTCCGTTCCGGAAAATCAGGTCCGACTCAGCCTGGTTCTCCAAAATGTTGAGTGATTCGATCTGGCCGTTGTTCGGATTCACACCCCAGTTCGTGGGTGTGTGTCCAGCCGGATCCCGGAACCACTGCGCGCCTTGCCGCATCGTGAAGTTCCACTGGGCTTCCCCAACGCCACCACCCTTCGTCTTGATGTTGATGACGCCGTTCGCGGCTTCCGTGCCGTACAGGGTCGCAGCCGCCGGTCCCTTGATGATCTCCATGCTCTCGATCATCGCCGGATCCAAGTCGTCGATGCGGGAGACGTCCCGCCCGCCGCTCTCCATCCGGTTGCTGACCCGCACGCCGTCGATGTAGACCAACGGCCCATCGTTGACGAGTCGCATCGTCGAGCTGCCTCGGATCTTGATCGTCGATGCGGTACCCGCATCTCCGGATCCCTGCTGCACCACGACTCCAGCCACGCGGCCACGGAGTAGGTCGGACACGTTGACGATCGGCTGAACCTCGGCGACAGCGGCGTCGATGACCGCTACGGAGTTGCCGATCTCACGGACCCGACTCGCAGACGCGGTACCGGTGACGACCACCTCATCGAGCTGCAGTGCTTGCTGGCTCAAGAAGAAGTTCTGTACCACGGTGGCGCCTGAGCCCACCGTGATCGTCACCGACTCGGTGCGATACCCGAGCGACTGAACGACGAGGGTGTGGCTTCCGCTCGGCACGTTGAGCAAGAGGAACTGACCGTTCGTCTGGGTTAGCGCTCCCAGCTCCAGTCCCTCGAGGAAAACCTGAGCCGATGCAACGGGGCCACCCGTCGCCTGGTCCCGGACGATTCCGGTGACCGATTGTGCAGCGGTGGCCGCAGGGGCCAGAGCGAACGCTGTGGCCAGGACAAACAAGAGTCGCGATCTCATTGCCTTCCTCCTTATTTGGAGTCTCTTCCCCACCCGAGCGCAGTCGCGAACTGCGCATCCCAACGGCAACCTACGGCGCCCCGGAGTACCTCGAAAGTGGGGAGCTGAGCGGAGTTGAGAGCTCCGGCTCAAGGAGTCAGGCCGATCTCTCCATCGGGTTGAAAGTGTCGCCACGCAAACCAGAAGAGCGTGTACGCATTCGAGCGGGGCTCGAGCCGGGATCCGACCAAGGCTCCCTCGATGGCTTCACCCGATAGCGTCCACGTCGAGCCCGTTTCTCGGTCCGTCCAAGTGCCGGGGCCCGAGGGCTCGAAGGTCAGGGGAGTACTCCCCATCTGGGCCCGGTAGGCGACCGCCGTCTCTCCTTCACGCTCTTCGTACAGGACGACCGTCGGTACGCCCCCGATGGTGCGATGAACCGCGCTCGAGCTTCCTAGGTCACGTAGGGCACCGAAGGGGAAGCCGACGCCACCAGCCCCACTACGAACCGCGAGTACGCGCTCCTTGATTGCCCGGGTGCGGTCTGCATCCATCGGAAAGAGTAGCGAGTTGTCGGTGATCTCGTCGTAGTCACCGTACGGGTAATGTCCGTAGTTCCGTATATGCCCTTGATCGTCGCTGAGCACAGTCGTCTCCGGGTACAGTTCTTTCCATCGTCCCCAGCTCATCTCTTGCACGGGGAATAGGGAGAGAGAAGTGTCCCGGAAGACTCCACACCGCCCCTCGACCGATAGCTGCGGACCATACACCTCGTCCGTGGTACGGTCGTAGAGGACGAGATTGTTCGCGAAGAGCAAGCCGGAGACCCCGAGATCCAGCTCTCGCCCATCGATGACTCGGTCGAAAGCGAGCCCCGATCCGGTGAGCGGGCAGAACGTCACGGCGATCGCCGCTTCGCCCACGACGTCGTTCACGATCTCGTGGTGCCACAAGATGTTGTGAGGGTACGCGCGGGCCATCCCCTCGACGACGACGCCGAGGACACGAGCGTCGTCGGTTAGGTACGCTGCGCCCGGGTCGTTCGGACCCACGACGACTGGATCGCTCAGCGCCGGGATCGCGTCCGGGGGCAAGCTCGATGAAAAGAGTTCGCCGGGAAGGTCGCAGACGAGGTTCCGCGGAGGGTCGACCCCGGAATCACCGCACGCTGTCGCGAACGTCAGCGATGCGAGCGAGACAGTCCAAGCCTTTGAGCTTCGACGACGCACGAGCGATTCCCACCTTGAGCTTGATCGGGGTCCCGGCTTACGAACTCTCCGTGACTACCTCCGGGTTCCGTACGACCTCCGTCCCGACGTTCGCACGACCAGAGCCTCAGTTAGCTAACGCAGCCAGATACCTCTCTCGCTCTTCTGGATTCGTTGCGATCTCGTACATCGCGGAATCGAGCTGTGCCACATCGATTCCGTTCTCCGCCAATACGTCATCGGCTGATGAGGGGTCTTCAAGAATCCGAGACGCGATCGATCCGAGCTGTTCGACCGTCATCTCGGCGACAGCCTCCCCGACCTGCTGGACAGCGGACTCGACCTGCTCCTGGTCACAGCCGAGGAGTCCCACGAGCGCCAACGTCGTCAACACGCGCTTCATCGTGTACCTCCTGGTCCGCGGCGACCGTTTTGTCCGGGTCTCCCCTCATTCGCCCGGCCCGCGCCATCCGGACGACCGCGTCCTTCGGGCGGTCCGCCCCGCATTTCATTGCCGTTCCCGCGCATGCCGGGTCCGCGCATCCGCTCCGGCCGCCCTTCCGGAATCCCGATTCCGCGAGCGCGATGCTCGGCGCGGATCGCCTGGGCGAGGTCACGCCCTCGCAGTCCGGCCGCGAGTTGGCTTTGCACAAACGCGCCGAAATTGTCCACAGGACCGCCGGCTCTCACGGCCTCGACTTCCTGCTCGAGAATATCCTCGGCTTCCCCCGCAGGGACTTCGCGGTCGCGCATCTCGTCCAATACGGTGGTAAGCGTCGAATCTGCTACCCCGGCGTCTCTCGCCTCCTGTGCGATCTGAGGAAGATTGATCGCGCCTAGAATGGTACCTAGTACCTGCTCGGCGGTCGTCGCCGTGCTCTCCTGACCGTGTAGTCCGAGCGGCGCTACGAAGGCAGCGGCCGCGAAAAGATAGACGAGTCGTCTCATTTGGCATCTCCTTGGAGGGACAGACCAGAAGCTATAGAACGTACCTTATGCTGGCACCCAGGAGTGACGCACATGCTAAGGTTCCGAGGCGCACCGACCGAAACTATCTATGAGTGAGGGATCTGCGTTCGTCCATCAACCGGATGGGCACCCGGGGGCGCACCCCGCTGTCGATTTTCAGAGTAGGCGAGTCTTCGTGACCGATACCGCGCATCCACGAGCGCTAGAGGGTGAGATCGTAGACCAGTGGGCGCGTGTGGCCGTTCGTCCCGCCGCTCTGAGTCTCAGCATTCTGTATGCGATCTTCACGGTGGGTCACATCCTCGTCCTCGAGGGTACCATTCGTACCGTGATGGCGGCGCTCGCCGTCGTGTCTGCGGGCCTTCTGTTCGGGATCGCTCGGTTGCCTTTGGCCGCCGCACCACCACGCAAGGTCAATGCTGCGGCAGGGGGAATCGCCGCTGTGGCGATCGTGAATTCGTTGGCTCATCTGGGGCTCTCCATGGAGCCACTTCAGACGACCAATCTTCTGTTCACGATCCTCGGCACGGCGCTCCTGATCTACTCGATGCGGTGGGCCGTATCCCTGCTTGTGGTCCAAATCGTCGGGTGGTGGGGGATCGCATGGCAGCATCTGGCGAGCCCCGAGTGGTCGCACATGGCGTTCGCATTGGTGAGCGCGACGGTGCTGGCCACCGTGATCATATGGGGTCGCAGCCGTCTCATCTCAGCGCTGGCGACGGCGCTACACTCCGAGCGTACGGAGCGGGCAGCCGCGGAGCTGGATGCCGCCTGGCCCGAGAAGCTTTTCGAAGTCACTCCGGGCCTCCTCGGCATTCACGACCTCAACGGAACTCTAACCTCGGTGAGCCAGTCCGCGGCTTCCGCGATCGGGATTCCTGCGGAGTACCTGCTCGGTCAGAGCTTCTTTGACTTCCTGTGGACACCGGACAGCCCGGAGTCGCACGAGTACATCCGCGACTTGCGGGAACAGGGGAGAGCGAGCGGAGAGGTCGAGGTTCGACACGCAGATGGTGGACGCCGGGTGTGGAAGTACTCCGCAGCCAAAGTGGAGGGGAGCGAGGGGACGCGAGTTGTGGTCGCGGGCGAGAACATCACGGCGCTCGACGAACTGCGGTCGGAGTTGGAGCATGAGGTGTCGGTCCGGATTGCAGAGGTCGAGGCGACCTCGGAGCGGCTGAGGGAAGAGCTGGGCCGGCGTCAGACTGTAGAGTCTGAGCTTCGGTCGATCGCGGAGGAGATGAGAGCCATCCTCGACGCGCTTCCCGACATCGTTCTTCGTTTCAACGCGAAGGGTGAACTACTGAGTTACGCGCTCCCGACCGAGGTCGACTTCCTCGACGTTTCCGAGGCCGCCGGCCGACCGATTGAAGAGGTCGCCCCACCGAGCTTTGCCAAGATGTGCCGCGAGGCGATCGACTCGGCGATCGGGTCGGAGTCGATCCAACGCGGTGAGTGTCGCGTTCAGCTCGACGGAACCGGGCGGGCCTTCGAAGGTCGCTTCGCTCCCAATGGCGAGCGAGAGGTGGTGGCGGTGATTCGAGACGTAACCTCCCAGAGGCTCTTGAGTGCCGAACTGGAGCAGGCGCAGCGCTTGGACACCGTCGGGCGTCTGGCCGGCGGGATCGCTCACGACTTCAACAACATTCTCACCGCCCTCCTCGGCTACACCGAGCTGGCTCGGGAGGCCGGGCCCGAGGATGCGAGCTGGTCGTCGTACCTGGACAGGATCGCCCAAGGTGGTACGCGTGCACGCGACCTCGTTCAGCAGATCCTGGCGTTCAGCGGACAAGCACGTACGGACCGCGAACCGTTCCTGGTCCAGGACATCGTCGGTGAGGCGCTCGGGCTCCTTCGCCCCTCTGTGCCCTCCACGGTGAAGATTCGACTCGACGTTGACGACGACTGCGCTGCCGTGGTCGGGGACCCCACTCAGATCCACCAGTTGGTGATGAACCTTTGCACCAACGCCTGCCAGGCGATGGAGGATGAAGGCGGCGTCCTGAGTCTCTCGCTATCGATGGCTCCTTTCGAGTCGGACGAGACGTTCCGCCTCGTCGGAGAACCCGGACTGGAGGGCAGGGCGTGTGTCTGCCTCCGGGTAGCGGACACCGGGTGCGGTATGAGCGAAGAGGTGGTGGGCTTGGTCTTCGACCCGTTCTTCACCACGAAGGCTCCGGGCCGAGGGTCGGGCCTGGGACTCTCCGTGTCGCATCGGATCGTACAGAGCCACGGAGGAGCGCTCCGTTTGCGGAGTGAACCTGGCTCGGGTACCGAGTTCGAGATCTACCTGCCGTTGGCAGAAAATATTCCGGCGACCGCCCCGGTGATCGCTCCCCCTGTCGAGCGTGGCTCAGAGCGGATTCTCCTAGTCGATGACGAGGAGATGATTGTGACGATGATGACCAACTCGCTCGAGAAGCTGGGTTACGACGTCGACGCGTACACGAGTCCTGTGGAAGGGCTAGAGGCGTTCCAGCGTCGCCCTCACGACTTCGACCTCGTCATCGTGGACCAGACGATGCCCGATCTCACCGGGACTGAGTTCATCTCCAAGGTGCAAAGTGAACGCCCCGGGCTGCCGGCGATTTTGCAGTCGGGGTGGGGACGGTTCGACCGAGACTTCGGGGACGGGCAAGGTCCGGTTGCGATGATTGACAAGCCGTTCCGGATCTCGACCGTGGCAGAGACGATTCGTGGCGTGCTCGACGACGAGGGGTAGCCGCTAGAGCTCGAATCGGTTCATAGCGTCCACGGCGTAGGCACACGCTCGGGCCGTGAGCGCCATGTACGTCAGCGAAGGATTCTGGTTGGCAGACGAAGCCATGCACGATCCGTCGACGACGAACAGATTCTTGAGGTCGTGCGCCTGGTTGAAACCGTTGAGGACCGACGTCTTCGGATCACGTCCCATACGCGCGGTTCCCATCTCGTGGATCGTCTTTCCGGGGGGATTGTCTTCGTGGAAGATTTCGACGTTGCGAACCCCGCCGGCTTCCAACATCTCCGCAGCGCTGACCGCCATATCGTCGAACATCGCCCGCTCGTTCTCGCCCCATCGACAGTCAATCCGCAACACCGGAATGCCCCAGGCATCGACAACCTCGGGGTCGAGCTCGACTCGGTTGTCGGCGCTAGGTAGGCACTCTCCGAAGCCGTAGAGCTGCATACGCCATGGTGCCAACTCCATTAGCGAGTCCTTGAAGGCGCCGCCGTAGCCCTGCACGCCGGACCCACGCCCCCACCCAGCACGCGATCCGCCCCCCTGGTACGCAAAGCCACGTACGAAATCCGGGTGACTGTCTACCACGTTTCGGAAGCGGGGTAGGTAGATCCCGTTGAGTCTCCGTACCTGGTTCGCCTGGTCCTCGTAGCCCGGGAGGTCTCCCGAGGCGCCGTGACCCATCGTGTGGTCCATCAAATACTTCCCGAGTACTCCGCTCGAATTGGCGAGTCCGTCGGGAAAGTCGGTCGAGCGTGAGTTCAGGAGGATACGTGTGGACTCGAGCGTGGATGCGGCTAGAAATACGACCCGCGCGGAGAATTCGAGTGATTCGTGCGACTCGCGATCAATGACGTGGACGGTGGAGACCTTTCCGTCTCGGTGGGAGAGGTGATGGACGACGCTATTCGGGCGCAGCGTCATCCGTCCGGTGGCTTGAGCCGCCGGGAGCGTCGAATTCAAGCTGCTGAAGTAGGAACGACTCCGGCACCCGCGCTCGCACGGACCACAATAGTGACATGCACTGCGGCCCAGGTGGTCCTGCGTGAGCACAGCGCAGCGGCCGATCGTCATGACCCGCTCGGAGCCATACGCTCGGGCGATCCCGTCCCGTACATGTGCTTCCGCGCAGGTCATCTGCATAGGGGGCAGGAAGTGGCTGTCCGGGAGATGGGGCAGGCCCAAGGCCTCGCCCGAGACTCCGATGAAGCGCTCGACATACTCGTACCACGACTCGATGTCGGCGTAGCGGATCGGCCAATCGACCCCGACTCCGTCCCGTGCGTTCGCTTCGAAGTCCAAGTCGCTCAACCGGTACACCTGCCGACCCCACATGATGGAGCGTCCGCCAACCTGCCGACCACGAAGGAAGAGAAACGGGGCGTCTTCAGGCGTGGTGTAGGGGTTGTCCACGTCATCGACGAAGAAGGCCGAGCCCAGCTCGTCACACGCGTAGCACTCGCGCTGAACCGCCTGTCGTGCCGCGAGCTTCTTCCGATCCCCCATGCCCCGATAGCGCATCTCCCAAACGGGGACGTGCTCGGTGTAGTCACGCTCGGGCACGACATTCGGGCCAGCCTCGAGCACGAGGGTCCGAAGTCCTGCTTCCGTCAGCTCCTTCGCGGCCCACCCCCCGGTGATTCCGGAGCCGATGACGATCGCGTCGTAGTCGTTCATCGTGGGACTCCCGTGACACAGCCTTGGAAGGTGCCAGGTAGTAGCCTGTAGCCCGCCAGCCCGGCACCCTCTCGCGTAGTGAAGTACCCCGTGAGTGTGAGGCGCTTCAGCACAGGGTAGAAAGCATCACGGTCGAAAGCCCCTCCGGCCTCTCGCGGGAGCTGTGAATCCAGCTCTGCGACGAGGTCCCCCTTCTCATCCTCGGCCAAAACAGCGAAGTCGGATCCGAACCGTGAGCGTGCGACACTGTCGAGCTCAGCCAGCCCTGCTCGGAACCGCTCTCGTTCCTCTGGCTCCATCCATTCGGTGACGATTCGGTCGATGAACGATGCCACCCCCAAATCCGAAGCGCTCGGCGTATCGGTGCGAGGGAGAATGACGTCGGCGACCTCGCGCACCATCGACAGCTCGTGCGGAGTCAGAGCTTCCTGGGAACCGAGCGCCCCCGGGCCCCCGTCTACGAGCCGGCGTGCGTCGAGCATGGTGGAGAGGTCGAGGGGTGCGACGACCGGGAGTACGGTTGCTGTCGCGAGGGTGCGCAGCGCGCTTCGGCGATCCATATCAGTGCTCGAGCGGACGTAGGGAAACGGTGCGGAACTGGATTGGGTGACTCTCACTCTGGAGCGCGATGTACCCTTGTCGAAGCGGGGTACCGACCTCCGGAGAGTCGCTCACGATGCCGTGGACCTCTCCACCGCCCACGACTGGATTGGTGTACGCCAGCACCGTGTCGCCCCCCACGAGATGAGTGATCGATCCGTTCGCGCGCACCAAGAGCGTAATGTCGACCCAGCTGCTGTCGGGGAAGGTAGGAGCGTCGGCCGAGATACAGTGCGCCGTCTCTAGCTCGCCCCCGATGTCGACGTGGGTACCCGGCGTACAAAGGTTCGCCGTGGGGCGCACTTCGTCCCCCGAACCGCCAAGAAACTGAAGCTCGAGTGAAATGGGGAAGTCTTGGTCCAGCCCCATGGTGGCCGGGGCCTGCGAGTGAAACATGATGCCGCTGTTCCTCCTCGCCCATCCCGGACCGTTTGGCATCTGCTCTCCGACAAAACGGTACTCGACCCGCAGTTCATACGCATCGAAGGGTACTTCGTAGAAGAGGTGCCCGAACGTGTCATCGAAGGAGTCGTATCCCTCGTACCCCACCGTGAGTAACCCGTCTTGCACGCGAAACGTGTTTCTTGGGTCGTCCCCCAAGGGGAGCCCACGGATCTTGGGGGTCCATCCCACGAGTGACGCTCCGTCGAACAGGTCGACCCAACTCTCGACAGACGGCGATTCCGCTCGTTCGCTCGACGCGTCGGCTGCGCCCTCACCTGCACACCCGCAAAGTGTACCGAGCAAGAGCGGAGCGAGCAGCCTCGGAGCCGTCATTCGCCGGCCGGCGTCTTCGCTTTCCCAGGCACGAGCCGAAGCTCCAGTGGACCCGCCAACTGTTCGAGCACTGGCCCGAGCATGGCTTGCTCTGCCCGCAGCTCCGCGAGGCCCTCTCCAAAAGTGCCGATCGCCTCGGAGAGTCTACCCACAGCCTTCTCGACCGACTCTTGAGCTCGGGCGTCCGCTGCAGCGGACTCCGACATCGATTCCAGACTCCGCCCAAGGTCGTCCACCGTTCTGCGGACCGAGGCCATCGACTCACCGAGCCCATTGTTCATGCGTGCTGATGTCTCGCTAAGCCCCTGCATCACGTGCCGAGTCCGGTCGACGATCGTACTGATCTCTTCGATCTGCTGGTGCATGACGGTCTCGTAGTCGGACCTCGTCGTCGAGACGACGCCGGCGCCCACGCGCGCTCCCGTTCCGGCATCCTGGCGGTTGGCGACGATACCGAGCCCGAGTTCATCCAGTCGGGTGAAGAACCGCTCGTCCCGTTTCTGCACGATCGAGGAGAAGACGTTGGCCACGAGTCCGGCCAACAGCCCAAGGAGCGTCGTGTCGAAAGCGAAAGAGAGGCCCGAAGCCACATTCCCTAGCTCCGCAGTTACCCGGCTCACATCGTCGATGTTGAGGTTCGTGGTCAAGAACTCGGAGAATCCTCCTACAGCGAGAGAGATGCCGAGTACGGTGCCCACAAAACCGAGGATCGGCATCGCCCAGATGAAGAGCTTCGCGGTTCGGTAGCTTGCGGCAGCCGTGTCTGCGTCCAGGTCCGCCTGGTGTCGGAGCAGCTCATGCGTCCGCTGTGCGTCGTCGTGGTTCTCGAGGTAGTGAAGGAGCCACAGGAGGCGGCGGGCAACGGGTCGGTCCCGTCCGTCGAGAGAGAGGATGCGCCGCTGGACCGCGGTCATCGGTTCTTGGGCAACAAAGCGCGGTAGTTGTCGGATCTCTCGACGATCGAGGTCGCCCTCGTTGAGGACTCCGTCTCTGTACTTGAGAGCCAAGTCGACCAGCGTCCATATGAGCACGAAGACGATGAGCCCCGGGACCAGGCTCATGACCCACCCTCCCGGCGGACGGAAGAGTCGGTAGAGGTACGCCTCCGGGGGGACAGCATTCGCGATGAAGAACTGCAACGCCAGAGAGAGGATCAGGCCCGTGAGAAAAGGGAGGGCCGCCTCGAGCGGGCTCCGCCTCTTTCGTTTGGGCTTGGTCCGTCCGGTCGACGGGTTGGCTTCGGCTGCGGCGGCGGCTTCTGCTGCAGCGTTGGCGGCCTCGACGTCGGCTTCGCTGAAGGTTGGTTGCTCGTCTGGGGGTGTCACGCGCGAATTACCTCTGCGGTTTGGAGCGGCTGTTTCGGGCCGAGGGACCTCCGGGGTCATCTCGGAGAGAGTATCTCGTCGGGAAGGAGAGGTCGAGCGGACCCCAGCGAGTCGCGAATCCCAGTGACTCGGCGATGTCGCGGGCTCTGCGGAAAACGTCGACACTCTGGCTATCGACGGCAAAGTCGATCCAGTTCGACTCGGGATCTAGATCGGACAATGTCATCTCGAATCTGGAGCTGCCGTCGAGATGCTGCATACTGTCGCCGACCTCGCCGGGGAGTTGATCGACGATGACGTCGTACTCACGGACGGTCGGGTCGAGAACCGACGCTTCCTCGAGCAGGTCGAGTCGGTAGCTGAAGTGGGCGTCTGTCGGCGGGCTGAGGTTGGCTTGGCGCACCCGATCGGGCACCTCGAGCAGGGGAACCCCGGCGACGTTGGCGAGGAGATCCAAGACCGGCTGCCCGGTATCCATCAAACGCACAGCGTGGTCGTTCACGATCACCACGATCCGCTCGCTCCCAGCGGGTCGGTCTTTGGGCGTAGGTACCGACACCTCGAAGGAGGTCGATCCGAGCTCCAACACGGTGTAAATGACGAGGAAGAGCATTACGCCGACGAGGCACGAAAGGATGTCCATGAGTGAATCGAGGTTCAGGACGGACGCGCTCTCGCTTCCCCGCGATCGACGGTACACTCAGCGTACCCCTACGCGTTGCCAGTTCTGTGGAATCGGCTCGTAACCAACATCGACGCCGAGAAACTCGAAGTAGCTGCGCACCTCGAGGAAGGTCCGAAAGCCGCTCGGCCGGACCAACAACACGATGTACTGGTTCTCCGTATCCAAGGCAGCCTGTCCCACGAGCTGACCTACCCGAGACGCCGTGAGCACCTCGGACATGTAGCTGTACGTCTCATCCCACGTCGCGATCGAGTCGAGCGCCAAATCGAAGCTGACCCGCTCGCCGTCGGGCAACATGCCCAACTCTTGGCCATCCCACTCGAGCCACAAGGGGGTACGCTCCTCGGGGGTGCCTGGGTTGACGACCGCTACGAGTTCGACCGCTCGATCGGCACCCAACGACACCGTGGCGATCGTAGCAAGGATGAACACCATCACGCCTAAGGTGCAGGCGAGGATGTTGAACATCGGAAAGAGGGAGATGCCCTCTTCGTCGTGGTCGCTGAGGTTGGCCATACTAGTCGGCGGCGACACTCCCCTTGGTAGGGCAGGGGGCGAGACGGACCGGGCAGACTTTGAGCTCGGCCGTGTCGGTGATCGGGTCGTATCCGGCCCCGGTGAGGATGTTCACGGGCACATCGTTGAACGAGAAGGAGCTGAATACGGTGCCGCGCGGTGACCGGGTCGTGCCTTGGACCTTGATCGTGACCGACCCTCGGCGGCTCGACATCTCCGCCCACCCGCCGTCTTCGAGGCCCCATGAGGTAAGGTCGTCTGGGTGTACCTCGAGCACCTCTTCGGAAAGCAGGTAGTCGATGCCCTCCGAGCGACCGGTTTGTGTGCGGGAGTGGTACGACTCGAGGCGTCGGCCCGTGGTCAGCCATACCGGGAAGTCATCATCCACCGTCTCGGCCGGATCCCGGTACCGGATCAACTTGAAGATACCGCGACCATTGATGAAGCCGTCTTCGTGGAGCCGTGGAGTGCCCGGGTGCCCCTCTTCTGGGATCGGCCACTGGTATTCACCGAACTCGACCTTGTCCCAATTGATTCCTCGGTAGGTGCCGGATAGCGAGCAGAGTTCGTTGAACACTTCTTTGGCATCGTTGTACTCGAAGCCCTCAAAGCCCATTCGCTGCGCCAATCTCGAGATGACCCACCAATCGGGCTTCGCCTCGCCGGGAGGAGGTACTGCCCTTCGTAGCCGTTGCACCCGGCGTTCGGTGTTCGTCTGAGTCCCGTCGGTCTCGCCGAAGCCAGTTGCGGGGAAGACCACGTCGGCGAGCTCCGCCGTTTCCGTCATGAAGAGGTCGCACACCACTAAGAAGTCGAGCGCCTTCAGCTGCTGCTCACAGTGCAAACGGTCAGGGTCGGTCACGACGGTGTTCTCCCCGTCGATGAACATCGCCTTGATCTGTTCCCCCGCGAGGTCGAGCGCACGGACCTTCGTGATTCCTTTCTCCGGGTCGATTGGCCGTCCGTACGCCTTCTCGAACTTCGCTCGGTGGTCTGGGTCGGTGACCGGCTGGAAGCCCGGGAAGTTGTTCGGAATCGCTCCAACGTCGCCCGCACCTTGGATGTTGTTCTGGCCGCGCATCGGATTAATCCCCGTACCCTCGCGACCGATGTTTCCGGTCATGAGGGCGAGGTTGCACAACGATTGGACGTTGTCGACCCCGCAGATATGCTCCGTGATACCCAAGGTGTAGTAGATCGCACCCCGCTCGGCGCGACCATACAGGAGCGCCGCCTCCTCGATTGCCGCCGGGTCGATACCCGTGATGGTCGATGCCCACTCCGGCGTGAATTCCCGAATGTGTTCGAGGAAGGCCTCGGCTTCCGTGGTTCGGTCCTCGATGAAGGCGGGGTCGGTAAGTCCTTCCCGCTCGATTACGTGAGCCATCGCCAGGAGAAGCGCTGCATCCGAGCCGACGCGGAGCGGCAAGTGCAGATCAGAGTACGCGACTAGCCCGATCTCACGCGGGTCGGCGACCACCATCTTTGCGCCGTTCGCGATGGCCTTCTTGAGGCGAGTGGCCGCGACCGGGTGACACTCCGTCATGTTCGTTCCGATGCAGAAGATCACATCGGGTTTCTCCATGTCCCGGAGTGGGTTCGACATGGCCCCGCGCCCAATCGTTGCCGCCAGACCGGCGACTGTAGGAGCGTGTCAGGCACGACTGCAGTTGTCGATATACGAAGTTCCCAGGCCGGCCCTGACGAACTTCTGCATGAGGTACCCGGCTTCGTTGGGAGCTCGCCCAGACGCCACCGCGTAGAGCGAATGCCTCCCGTGTTGGTTCACTGCCTCCAAGAGTCCCGCGGCGGCCTTGTCCAAGGCTTCGTCCCACGAAGCGGGCACCAGCTGTCCGTGATCGTCTCGCACGAAGGGGGTACTCAACCGATCAGGGTGGTGCACAAAGTCGAAGGCGAATTGGCCCTTCACGCATAGGGCCCCTTCGTTGGCCGGTCCATCCATGGCCGGGTGGATGCCGACCACTTTGTCGCCCTTGGTCAAGATGTCGACGGCGCATCCGACGCCGCAGTACGGGCAAATCGAACGTGTTTTCTCGACAGGCTCGGGTCGGTCTTTCGCCCGGAGTGCCTTGATGTCTGCGAGGGCGCCGGTCGGACACGTGTGGACGCACTGTCCACAGAACGTGCACGAGGAGTCCTTGAGAAGCCCACCGAACTCCGTTGTGATCTGTGTCTCGAAGCCGCGGTTCATCACCGAGATCGCGTAGTCCCCTTCCTGCTCGGCACAGACACGTACGCATCGGTAGCACGAGATGCAGTTCTCGTAGTCCCGCAAGATGAAGGGATTCGGGTCGTCAGGCCGCGAGGTGCCGGACTTGTGCCCCTCGAACCGGCCGCTTCGTGCGTCGTACCGGTCGACGAGTGTGGCCATCTCCTGGGACGCGTATCCGGACAGCTCGTCTACATCGACCTCTCGGTTCTCCGAGGTGACCATCTCCAAGAGCACCCGGCGATGCATTTCGAGGCGCCCACTCTTGGTGGTGACGCGCATGCCCGGTTCGGCCTTAGTCGTGCACGACGCAACCGGATTTCGGTACCCCTCGATCTCGACCACACAGAGACGACAACCCCCGAAAGGGTCGAGTCGGCTGTCGTAGCAGAGGGTGGGGATTTCCTTGTTGTGCCTCTCGGACACCTCGAAGATGGTTTCACCACGCTCGAAAGGGACGGCGACACCGTCCAAGACTATGCTCCGGCCGTCTTCGCTCATGAGCCCTCTCCGTGGTGGTTCTGCTCCATGCTTCGCACGTGCTGCTGGACCTCGTTCGGGAAGTACCTTACCAGACTCTCCGTGAGCAGCGGGGCTGCCTGACCGAGCCCACATGCCGACGTCTCTTTCATCGTGGACCCGAGGTCACGCACCTCGTCGAGCCACTTGGAAAGATCCGTCGGACCAGCACTCCCGGACAACCGTTCTGTGAGTCGTTCGGTCCCGATGCGGCAAGGGAAACACTTCCCGCACGACTCCTCAGCGAAGAACGCCATCGACCGACGTGTGATCTCGACCATGTCACGGCTGTTATCGAAGACCATGATCCCGCCCGCGCCAAGGAACGATCCCTTGGAGCGGATCGACGGTTCGTCGAGCGTGACATCGAGGTCGTCGCCCGCCAAGAAACCACCGGACAGCCCGGCCATCGTCACAGCCTGGACCGTGCGCCCGTCCATCGAACAGCCGCCAGCCCACTCCTCGAGGAGGGTGCGGAGAGGTAGGCCGAGTGGCACCTCATAGTTCCCGGGCCGGGCCACGTCACCGGAGAGAGAGATGACCTTCGTCCCGGCGTGGTCGCCGAGGCCCAAGCCGCGATACCACTCGGCGCCCCGTCGGATGATCGGGGGGATCGATGCCAGCGTCTCGACGTTGTTCACCGCCGTCGGAGTACCCTCGAAGCCGTGGGTGACAGGGTAGGGGGGGCGGTTCCTCGGGAACGGATGCTCGCCCTCGAGCGAATTCAGGAGCGAGGTTTCTTCTCCACAGATGTACGCTCCTGCGCCCCGGACGAGATGGATCTGGATCGTCCGCCCGGAACCGAGCACGTCTGAGCCGAGAAGGCCGGCGTCCTCCGCCTCCCGAATGGCGTGGTCGAGGACGTCGGCGGTTTCCGGGTATTCGTACCGGAGATACAGGAAGGCACGTGTCGCGCCAGTGGCGACACACGCGAGGGCCATGCCTTCGAGGACGGCGTGGGGGTCGTGGTCCATGAGCGCCCGATCCTTGAAACAGCCAGGCTCGCCTTCGTCGGCGTTACACACCACGGTCTTGGGGCCACCGGAAGCTTCGGCGACCGCTCGCCACTTCCGCCCGGTCGGAAATCCAGCGCCGCCCCGTCCCGCGAGGCCGCTCGCATCCACCGTCTCGATGATCGATTCGGGTGGCTCGGACAGTGCGCTGCGGAGCGCCGCGTACCCCCCCGTAGCTTCGTACCCTGCGAGCGTTGCTCGGCCGGGAGACCGGATATGTTCGAAGACACACTCCTCTGTTCCAGGGGGAGGGGCCGGGGGGAGCAGGGTCGGTCTGACCTCGAGCGACGCAGCGTCTTGCCCAACGAAGGTCTGGTTGCCCCGAAGCACCGGGATCGGCTCGTCGCACCGCCCACTGCACGCCATCGCTGTCGCGCCGTCGAGTTGGGCGAGCAACTCCTCGGACCCCCGGAGTGCACAGATTGGCCCGGTGCAGATGCGGGGAGCCATTTGGCCCCCTGGCTCTCTCGAGAAGTGGTGATAAAAGGTGACCGTGCCGAATAGATCGGCGATCGGAATACGAAGCCCTGTCGAGACGGCTCGAAGGGCGTCTTCGCTCAGATATCCATCTCGTTCGTGGAATCGATGGAGTAGCGGCAAGAGCGGCGCCGGGAGGCGCTTCGCTTGTTCGATAAGGGTTTCGTTGTCGGGCGACATCCCGGCCCTTTCGTCACGAGTGTGCATCGGGAACGTCGCACAATTGCGATGGGATGCACGAGACACAACCGGCTCGACCATCGTGACTCGAGTTGGCGTGCAACCGGGTGCCGCCAGTCCCCGTGCTCAGGTCGAGCGGTGACTGAATCCGATGGCTCCGCCGATATGGGCTGGAACGGCTAGAGCGAAGAACATCGCGTTTGCGTGCTCGGCCACGGGAAGCAATTGGACGATCACTCCGACGCACGCGATACCGGCGACGCCCACCGCGGCCAGCCCAGCGAGGCGCTTCCACCGAGGCTGCAGCCCTCCAAGAAGGATGATCGCGGCGGCAACGAGCGAGATCGGCTGGAAGAGGAAGAGGTTCTCGTTCCAGTGGGCGAAGGTATGGTCGGTGAACAACAGTCCGACCAAGATCAACCCGAGCACTCCGCCGAGTAGGTACCACGCTACTCCGAGCGTCGTGGTCGCTGCGCGGAGACCCCGCGACCGATGAACTCGCTCACTCGCCCTAGCTGCGAGCGCCAATCCCACTGCGAGACCTACGACGAGATAGAAAAAGAACCATCGAGGTGCTTGGCTTGGCTCCGGGAACGACGCAGAGGCGACGAGCGTGTCCTCCGCGAGCACGAGCGGAGCATCGGCGCCCGACGGGGTGCGGACGGAGATGTCGCGGACTTCGTCCCGGAGGACGGGCGGCAGGAACATCAGCTCCCACATCGAGATCGCTTCGTCTGTCGGGGCGCCCAGAGCGAGATCCATGCCCGTGTACACGAGCGGATCGACTTGCGTGTAGCGGCGGGTATTGTCGCGAAAGGATGTCCCACTCTCGACGCCCTCGAAACGGGCTCTCAGTGTTCCTCCGAGCACGCGGTCGAGGAGATCGCGGACCTGTGTGGAGCAATTGTTCAGAAAGTACTGGTAGATGTACGACGCGTTCTCGGGCTTCGCGTTCTCGTCCGCCAACTGACGCAAGAGAGCCTTTTGCGCGGCTGTGAGGTTGAGTTCCTGCTGGACGACTTCGCGATCGGTCCGTCGGTACGCCTCAATCATTGCCGACGTAGGGTACGCTTCCATGCGATAGAGCATCCGGCCTTGCAAGAAGCGCGGGATGAAGTCGACCTGTTCGAAATCGAAGATGCCCCAGTTGTAGGCGACGTCTCGACCTGTAGCGGTGTCGAGCACGCGAAGCGCGTTGTGCCCATAACGCTCCCACACTTCACCTCCCGGGCCGGCCGTCAGGAGCCAGACGCGCAGCGATTCGCCGTCGACCGGGGCCACCGTGTCTTGCACCTCGGTCGCCTGCGCTCCCACGGAGGTAGCAAGTAGGCCGGCGAGTAGCGTAGCGGCTGAGGCTAGTTGGCGTGGTTTTCTTCTGCGCATGAGCGTTCCTGTTCCGGGAAATGTACCGACGGTGGGGCGAGACGTTGTAGATTGGAGCACAGGTTGCCAGCTTCGACTGTGTAACCCCGTACCCCTGACCTGATCCGAGAACGAACCGTTGAGATCCGACCAGTCGGCCCCCGTAGGCGTCCCTGAGGACGTGGTGGCGAGACGCGTGGTCTTCTTTGTGGACGACGACGAAGCGATACGAATGGTCGCTCATCGTCTCCTCAGGAAGCGGGGCTTCGACATGATTTCAGCGTCGACCGCGGCTGAAGCGGAGGAGGTCATCGGATCGTACGAGGGTGAGATCGATGCACTCCTCATGGACATCAATCTACCGGACGGGTGGGGGGCCAAGGTCGCCCAGCGGCTTCGGACGGCGCGGCCAGAGATGGCCGTCGTGTACACGACGGGCTTTGCCGAGATCGATCCGATTTTGTCGGGTGGAGTTAGTGGGGCGGACTACGTAATCCGCAAGCCGTTCACAGGTGACCAATTGGTGGACATTCTTGGCCGAGCCATCGCGGCGCGAGGCGCTACGCGGTAGCGCCGAGTTCAGGCGGTGGATGTACTTCACTGCCTGGCTGGGTGGGCTGTTGCTCGCCTCCGTTTTCGGGATGCTATCCGCGTACCTGGTTTTGAGCGGCGTCTTTGTGTTGGGTCAGGTGAAGGGAATCGTGCGAAAGAGGGCCGGAGCGCGCGTGCGAGAAGCGCTGCTCGGGAGCGATGAACCCAAGGCGTAGTTCGTCACCAGCCCCCGCCGCCACCACCGCCCCCGCCTCCTCCACCCGAGAAGCCGCCACTGCTGCTCCCTGAAGAGCTGCTGGAGGGCGGGGCCGAAGCAGTAGAAAAGGACGACGAGAGCCCCCTGCCCAAGGCAGAGGAGAGCCCGCCAACCGCGAACGAGCTTCGGTCGTGACGATACCATGGCATGGGCTCGGAACCCCGGTCGACTCCAGGCGCCGGGTGTAGAGCATCGCCGAAGGAGTCGGTCCACCGTTTCTCCACGCCCAGTGCGATCGCGTAGGGGAGGAACCTCTCGAAGTGCGCGGTCGCCTCGCCGTCGCGGCCGCGGCTGGGGCCATCCATGTACGCCCGAAAGCCTGACACGTGGTCTAGCACTCCCCGGCCCTTCAAAGTCGGTCGCTCGAGCAAGTGGTAGAACACGACGTTGACCAGGGCAGTGGCGATGCCCGCGGCCATCAGATGGAAGGGAATCATCTTGGATAAGATGAAGGCGACCCCGATCTCGGCTCCGAAGAACGGCGTCGCGAAGAGTGCGACGGCGCCGAGGCCGACCCAGGCCCCGGGACCCCCGCCACCGAGCGCGGACTTCAACATCTGGCCGAGACGCCATGCGAGAGTACCGACCCCCAGCGTCCATCCTGTCAGCCAAACACAGAGAAAGAGCGCAGTCGGGTCGATTAGGAAACGCCATCGCCACGCGAGGATGAGGAGTCCTGCCACGCTGACCACCGCGCCGGCGGCGAACCACCTTCGGTTGTGCACGAAGTACTCTGTCTCGAGTCTTTCCCGCAGAGAGCGCCTGAACCCGTCGACCACTGGACCCAACGTCGCTTGACGGCTGGGGTCCAACTCAATCGACTCACGTCCTGAGAAGAGCATCCGCGCCAGCCGTGCCTCTTCGTGCGGGAGCTCCACCGCGTCTTCTCCGGCCCGGTGTAGCGTCCAGTCGCCGTCTCGCTCTTCGATCGTGAGAACCCCTTTCATCGCGAGGTTGACCAGCGCGGCGGAGAGTTGACTGTCGTGATACCCACGCCGCTCGATGTAGCCGATTGCGGCTGGTGAGTAGCCAGGGGGTGGGTCTTGCCGAATTCGCAGGGGCGCCGCGGCCGGGTCCATGCCAACGCGACGCCACATGAGCAAGTACACGCCGATCACCATGAGCACGATGTATCCGGCGTCGATATAGCCGCCCCAGTCCAGGCGCCGCCACTCACTCCGTTGATCCTCCGTGGGAGGAGTGATCACCCCAACAGGAAGTGTGACTCGGAGGGTCAGGCCCTCTCCTGGCGCGAGCGGCCGGTCCGACCGGAACGTCGCCACTGACTCGGACGCGTCCCAGGACATCGTGACTCCGCCCTGAGGAGAGCCTTCGCGTCCGACCCCTCCCTCGAGCCTCGGGCGAGTGGTCGTCGGACGCAACTTCACTCGTGCCGTCGCTTCGAGAATGGGAAACGCCCAGCCGTGGCCGGTCGCGTTCCAGTACAGCTGGTCTTCGGCATCTCCGAAGGACACCCATCGATCCGTGTCGTAGATGATCTCGTAGACGTATACGCCTGGATCGAGCAGGGTATCCGCCTCACCGATCCGAACCCGCACTCCTCCTCGGCGCGCCGGCCCGCCGGTCGCCTCTAGGGAGTATGGCTCCTCACGGCCGTCGCGTCGCACGGATCGGACCGAGAAGGGGGCTTCGATCCGGCCTAGCTGTGCCCAGCGGGGGAAGGTGGTAGGGATGTCTCTATAGATCCCACGACGAATCTGCTCCCCCAGTGCTCGTACCTCGATCGTTTCGACCACCAGCATCGATCCACCATCCAAGACTTCGATGGCGACGTCATACCGGAGGATCTCTTCGCTCTGAGCCACACCCCCGGAGGGATGGATCAGGAGCCCTACGCAGGCGGCGATCCATCGCCAGGGGGATCGAGGTAACACGAGGCGCCTTAGCGTGTGCGTGGGCGTTCGTTTTGGAGCGGAGTGATATCGGCTGCGTCGATCTCGACGCCGAGGAGGTGTTCGACGAAGTACTCGGCCCGGAGCCAGAACCAGTAGTCACTCATGTTCCCGTACCCATGGCGTTGCCCCGGGAACACGAAGAAGTCGAAGCGCTTGTTTGCGCGAATGAGGGCTTCGGCCATCCGGAAGGTCCCGGCGTGGTGCACGTTGTTGTCGATGTCGCCCGTGGTGAGTAGGAGCTGCCCCTTTAAGTTCGCGGCCAGATCCGAATTGGCTTCGATATCGTATTTGAACGTCACCTCCCCGTCGTCGTCGACGATCTCTTCAACTCCGTGATGTGTCTCGGACCACCAGCGGTTGTACACATCGTTGTTGTGGTTTCCGGAGGACGACACAGCGACGTGGAAAAAGTCGGGGTATACGAGCATCGCAGCGGTGGACATGAAGCCTCCGCCGGAGTGTCCGTAGATCCCCACGCGGTCGAGATCGACGAAGTCATGACGATCTGCAAGCTGCTCGATTACGGCTTTCTTATCGGCCAATCCGTAGTCACGCAGGTCGCCGTACCCGTAGTTGTGGTACCACTTGGAGCGATCCGGATGACCACCCCGATTCCCGAGGGTGACTACGATCATCCCGAACTGTGCCAGCGCCTGCTCGTACGGGTTGGTCGACCAGAACTTCGAGACCGATTCGGTTTGAGGTCCGGGGTAGACATACGCGACAATGGGATACGACTTGTCTGGGTCGAAGTCGTACGGCTTGTACATGACTCCGTAGATGTCGGTCACACCGTCGGCAGCTTCCGCCACGAAAGGTTCGGGGAATCCGTATCCCGCGTGTTCCAAAGCGGTGAAGTCGGCGACTTCGAGGTCCATGATCTTGGCCCCCGATGCATCGTAGAGCGCCGACGCCGGGACCGTGTTGACCCGGGAGTACGAGTCCACGAAGAAGCGTCGCGACTCGCCCATGCTGAAGCGGTGATCGTAGTCGCCAGGGTTCAGCAGGGTGAGACCTGAGCCATCGAGGCCGACTCGATAGAGGTGCGTATAGTACGGGTCTTCGCCCGCTTCTCGCCCTTGCCCGGACAAGAAGGCGAAGCCCCGAGCTTCATCGACTCCGACGATCCCGTCGACGTGCCACGGACCCTCGGTGAGCCGGTTCCGGAGTTGCCCGTCCGATCCGTACCGATAGACGTGCGCCCACCCGTCTTGCTCTGACCACCACAGCCAGTCGCCGTTGCTGAGGCGCCTAGGCGTTCGGGTCTCCATATAGGTGTTCAGACTATCGACGAAGATGTCCCGAAACGTGCCTGTGGAGGGATCGGCCACACTCAACGCCGCACGGTGTCGATCCCTCGAGATCCGTATGTAGTACAACTCGTCCGAACTCTCTGAGACCCACTGCGACGTGCGTGGGTCATCGGAGTCCGGGTAGAGGAATTGCGGTGCGTTCACGATGGTCAGGTCTGGGTCGGTTTCCGTATCGTCCTGGACCGTGACTTGGCTGCGGGAGTCTAGGGTGTAGATGACCAGCTCATGTTGGTCGACGTGCTCCTCGCCGGGCATCTCGTACGCGTACGTCTCGAGTTCGGGTCGGTCGTTCCCCGTGGCGTGGATCACCCACAGCTTCCCTACCTCGCGGTAGTCGGTTCGGACCATTGCAAACCGCCTCGAGTCTTGAGACCACGAGAGGGCGGCCCGCTTTCGATCGTCCTTGTTCTCCTCGCGGGACACGTTGGTTTCGCCACGCCCGGTTCCGTTGGCCGCATAGGTGTAGTACCGCTCGCCGTCGGTCGTGAGCTGAACCTCATCGACGTCGACCTCGTTCTCTGCTTCTTCTGCTTCGTCACCCTCCTTCCCACGGCGAGCATCGAGAATCCGACGGTAGTCGGCGCCCGAAATCATCCAGAGGTTCTCGTCTCGCACGAAGACGACCGTCTCGCCGTCTGGCGAGACACTGGCCCAAGAGGGGTGGTCGTCCGGTTCCTCATAGGCGTCCAGTTCGCGAAGAGTCTGGGAAGAGACGGTGTACTCGAAGTGGTGTACCCGCTTCTGCGCCGAGGTGCGACCGCTCTCCTCCTCCTCTTCTTGTCGCTCTTCTTCTTCCTCCCCATCGCTATCGGTTTCCTGACTTTCTTCGTCTTGCGAAGACTCCACATCGAACTGGAACGTGTCTTCGTCGAGGAAGCGGATGTTCCGGATCGGGAGGTGCTGCCCATCCCACGGATCTCGCGTAATTCTCGTCAGCTCGGCCGCCATGCGATCGTTGTCGAAGAGCTGACTACGAGTGCGACGCTCGGGGTCAACGAGGTAGTAGAACGTCCCGTCCGAGGTTTCCCACTCGTACCAGAAGCGCTCCGAACCCTCGATCCAGCGGGGCGCGACGGTGGTCGAGTGGACCATATCGCGGATGTTGTACGGCGCCCATCGTGCTGCTAGGTCGAAGTTCGCATTGTCTGCGTCCTGCCCACGGAGGGGGCCGGCGAGTACGAGCGCGAGGAGCGTGGCACCGAGAAGAGGATTCGGGAAGGACGGGCAAGACCGGGGCAGGCGCATGCGAGGTCTCCGTACGGGGGATTTGAAGAGCCCCAAGAGGGGCCGACGGAACGGATGTGGCAAGACGCCTTGGCCCGGTTGGACCCCATTTTCTCCTTGCTTGTGCTGGTCAGCTCCGTAACCTTGGGTAGCCACTCGGCACCCCACGGATACCGCGCCCCATTTCATGGCCGATCCTACCTATAAGATCCTCGTCGCAGACGACGACGAGATGGTGCGGACGCTCCACGCGGAGTTCATCAAGGGCTTCGGGTACGAGGTCGAGGTCGCGTCCGATGGTTTGGAAGCCATCGCGAAGGTGGGATTGGGTGTCGACCTGGTCCTGACCGATGCCCACATGCCCAACATGGACGGCTTCGAGGTCGCACGACGGTTGCGCGAGACGAAGTCGTCTCAAGAGCTGCCGATCGTGATGGCAACGTCGCTGGAGGCTCGGGAGGACCGCTTGCGGGCGTACGAGGTCGGGATCAACGACTTCATCAACAAGCCAGTCGACCACACCGAGCTCAAGCTTCGGCTGAAGTGGCTGCTCGAGCTCAAGACGGCGCAAGACGAGCTGCGGCGCCATAAGGAAGAGCTCGAAACTACGGTAGACCGCAGGACGAAGGAGCTGCGCTACGCCCTCGAAGAGATCACGAAGGCGCAACGTGAGATCCAAGCGGGGCACTTGGACACCATTCGGAGACTGACCCTCGCCGCCGAATACAAGGACCACGACACGCACGGACACATCGAGCGGATCGGGCTCTTTGCCCGGGCGATGGCGATGGCGATGCACATGGCGCCGGGGACGATAGACCTACTCCTATACGCCGCCCCGATGCACGACGTGGGCAAGCTGGGGATCCCCGACAGAATCTTGCTCAAGCCGGGCCCGCTCACGCCGGAAGAGCGGAAGATCATGAATCGCCACACGACGATCGGGGCCGAGATTCTGGCTAAGTCCACATCACCGGTGATCCAGATGGGTCAGATGGTCGCGCTGACCCATCACGAACGGTGGGATGGTCAAGGGTACCCGAAGGGGCTGAGTGGCGAGGAGATACCGATCGAGGCACGCATCTGCAGTGTGGTGGACTTTTTTGACGCCCTTACCTCGGATCGCCCGTACCGGGGCGCCATGCCCGCCGATGAGGTCGTGCAGATGATCCTGGCGGAGTCGGGGAAGGCGTTTGATCCAGCCGTGGTCGACGTCTTCATGGGGATTCGCGGCGAGATCCAAACGATTAGGGCGGACTACCTCGAGAGCTGAAGGCACGGTGCTTGCATCGTGCCATGAGCCGTGCCCCCCCGGGGATTCACGCAAACCCGAACATGCCCGTGAATCCAATGTCCTTCCGCGACCGACGAATCGCCGCGGCCGTACCTCTTTTCCTGCTCGCGCTCGCGTGTGCGCCTCCACTATCTGCCCAAGCGTCATCGGCGGAACGTGGGGTCACCGGCGGCTTCCTCGGCGGATCCATTGCCGCCGGCGGGCTTCGTCTCACGTGTGATCTATGTGATACGTCGCGCGACTTGGGAGGAGCGGTCGAGTTAGCGGTGGGGGCGTGGTCCCGACCGAATGTGCGGGTTGGTGTCGAAGGGGGTGGTTGGACGCGAAAGGTCGACGACCTCCGGGAGGACGTCTTCCACGCCAACGTCTTCGCGGCCGTGTACCCGAGCGCTTCGGGATTCCATCTGATCGGAGGGCTTGGCTGGGCGGGCTACCGTGCAGATGACCTCCACTACGACTCTGCGCTGCTCCGGTTGGGAGCGGGGTGGGATCTCCCTCTGATGGCGGGTTGGGTAATGGGGAACCGAGTCACGGTCGATGCGTCGTCCTTTGGTTCTCTCTTCGAAGAAGACACGCGCGTCGTCGACTCGATGGGTTTGAGTGTCGTCCGAATCGCGCTGGTTCTTCGGCGTGATTGGTGAGCTGATCTCCTCGAGCATTTCCGTCGTACCCTGGGAAACATCATGAAGAAGCCATTTGCACTGCTGTTGTTCGCTACCGTCGCTGCTTGCGAACAGGCGGAGGACCCCTTCATCGCCGAAACGCCGGATGTCGTCGGGGACGCGGTTGCGTTCGGGATTTGGGCGCCGGCTGGAACCGACACCTGTTCGCCTGCTGTGCACGACCAGTACTTCGCGGTCGGGCCGGACGGCCTCCGCTATCCGACGTGGCACCCTCCGGTCGACCCCAGCGGATGCACCTTCGGTCACGAGCACGGTCGAGATCCTGCCGGCTCCGACCTTTTCGAGGAGGTCGGCCCCATCCCGTTCGGGTACGCTAACCAGCACCTGGAAGCGGGGGGCTTTGGCGCGCCACGGAATGAGGACCACGTCGGGCACAAGGTCGAGTGGGAGAACGACATCCGCATGAACGTGCAGAACACCGGCGCGGAGATCTTCTCGGTGACGTGCGATGTGATGACCAAGATGCACCAGGGCACACACTCGCCGGACGCGTTCACCAACAACCTGCACGAGGTGGCGTACCATATCCGCTGCAGCGACGGTACAGGCTTCAGCGCGACGATGCTGACGCCCATCGGCGATGCGGGGGAGCTGGTCGTATCGTGTGACCGCGAGATCCATATCGAGGCCGGTACGGCGAATCCGTCGATCTCCCCGGACGGAGGTGGCAAGCGCGCGATTCCGGATGCCTCATGCATCACCGAGCGCGTGCTTGCTCCGGAGGATGGGCGCCCTCGTTTCGATCGGGCGTTGAGGGAGAGTTGGGAAATCAGTGCCTCGTTGCGGACCGCCGAAGGACGCACCTTGGTCGCCTTCAATCCATACTTTCAGGTCACCGACCCGAGTCGCTTCTTCGATCCGGCAGTGGACCGGGCGCTTGCGCGCCCCATCGACCTCTGCTCGCTGCCGGAGCTCAATGGCGTGGATCAATGCGAAAGCATCGTCGGGCTCGATTCGGTCGCCTGGGATGACCCGAGGTCGCCGTTCAAGGGGGTCCGCCGCTTCGTCGACGTGAACTCGAACCGGGTACACAACGAAGACGGACCGAATGTGTGGTACACGGACTCCTTCGGTCGCAACGGGCGGACCGAGCCGTTCCCCGGTTCGATACGTCAGTGGGTGGCGAACCGAGACAACAAGGGGCTGGATATTCGAGGCGGGATCATCGGTAAGGATCGGGATTACGACGCCCCCGGTGTGAGGGCGCCGAACTGATGGGGCGCCGCATGCGTACGTATCGGATCCCGGCACTACTCGTGGCGGTTCTCTCCGCGGTCGCCTCGACTTCCGCGTCGGGCCAGATCGTATGGGACACACCTCGCATCTCAGGCCCGACACCCCTCGGTGGTATAGGAGCGTATTGGATGCGGGGCGGTACGCTCCCAGGAGACGACCACGCGGTCTTCGGTCGTCTCGCGCTACCTGGAACCAACGGTGGTGTAGCGGTGAGAGGAGGCATCGGAGACGGATTCAACGGAAATCGATCCTACTTCGGCGGCGTGGATCTGTCGGCCCAGATCGCCACGCACTCTGCAAGCCAACCGCTGGACATCGGTTGGACGGCTGGAGCTGGACTCTCGTACGGTGACTACTGGCTAGCGTCCGTCCCCCTCGCGTTGAGCGCGGGACGGAATTGGTCGTCCGGTTCGGTTTCGTTTGCACCGTTCGTGTACGCGGGGACAGTGCTCGACTACCGGCGTGGAGACGAGGCGCCCGAGGACGAAGAGTTTGGGGCTGGGGCGCTCGCCGGTCTCGGTCTGGAGTTGGCGTTCGATGCTTCACGGAACGTCATCCTCAGCGCCAACGTCTCGCTTGGCGACCGTCAGGCAGTAAGTGTCGGGCTCGTCCTAGGGGGAGGGTAAGCGACCGGATTGGCACTCGGGGATGCTGCGCGACAGGTTACTCCTCGTCGCGCTTCTCACCCCCACGTGTCATGAGCCTTCGAAAGCGGTCCGCTGGCTATACCTCTTTTTCGTACCTCGAAGCCGGCTCGGACTATCGGGTCTTCGAGTTGGTGGACGAGGTGTGTCGGGTCCCCCCGTTTAAGCTTCCCCTCTCGGACGCGGAGGAGGAGCGCACGCGGAGTTTGCTAGAGAGCTGCATCCTGGTCTCGATGCACGAGCACTTGGGAGCGTTCCCGGCTGACATTAGCGAAACGCCCGAGTACGTCCGCCACGGGCGGATGAGCACCGCATTCGAAGGACTGTCCCATGCGCATTGGGATGCGGTCTTCGACAATCTCATGGATGGGATCTGCACGATCCATTCGTCCTCTGGATGGCAGTGGGATGACGTGCTCCACGACCTGGGTATGCGTCTTTGTGACTTGGCCCACCAAGACTTTCTGATCCATTGCCGGCGCATCGAGGATGTCCAGCAAGCACACGATGAAGGGCGCATCGCATGGGTCGCGACGATGGAGGGTGCGGCGATGATCGAGCACGACCTCGATCGCATCGATCTGCTCCACGGCTTTGGCCTCCGGTCGCTGGGAATCACGTACTCCGAGTCCAATGCTCTAGGGAATGGGCTCAAGGAAGACCGGGATGGTGGGCTGACCAAGTTCGGCCGGCGCGCCGTCGACCGCATGAACAAGGTGGGGTTGCTTATCGACTGCTCTCACTGTGGAGATCAAACCACCCTCGATACGGTTGAGTGGAGCGAGAAGCCCATTGTCCTCTCCCATATCGGAGCGCGTGCGCTCTGGGACTCGAACCGACTCGCTCCGGACTCGGTCCTCGAGGCGGTGGCCGCGAAGGGCGGGGTGATCGGGATCGAAGCCGCGCCTCACACGACCCTTACGAAACAACACCGGGTGCACACTCTCGAGTCCGTCATGGAGCACTTCGAGTACGTGAAGAGCCTCGTCGGAATCGACCATGTGGGCTTCGGCCCGGATACCGTTTTCGGTGACCACGTCGGCCTGCACCGGACGTACGCGGCGAACCTCTCCTTGAAAGACTCGCGCGGGGCTGGGAAGCCCGATCAGCACTACGAGGAGGTCGAGTACGTCGAAGGGCTGGAGAATCCGATCGAGGGGTCCTCGAACATCGTCCGGTGGCTGGTGAAGGCCGGGTATTCCGACGAGGACATCGCGAAGGCGATGGGGGGGAACGCCATGCGGGTCATGGCGCAGGCGTGGTCCTAGATGGCCCTAGGAAAGGGGATTCGAAGGTGGTACGCGACCGCCGTAGCGATCCTCTCGCTCTTGGCTTGTATCGGACACGTCGGAGGCCAGGAGTCCCCGGATGCGGGAGGCGAGTGGGCGATGTCCTCGGCGGTTTTCGAGGCGCGGGTCGCCCCCGATGGAGACAGCGCGGTCGTCTCTATCTCGTATTCGTTGCTTCCTCCTCGATCCCGTACAGGGTCGGTGGCCCCGATCCCGTTCACTCTTCTCGGAGTCGGTGAGGCGACAGCATACCACGCCGTGCTAGACGGGGAAGAGACGATCGTTCTTTGGCCGACGAGCGGAAGCCGACGAGCGGCGATGGTGCCCAGCGGGGTCGTGCACGGTGACACCCTCGACCTCCACTTCAGCTACGTGGTTCGGCGAGCGGTGGAAGTGAATGGAAAGGATGTCACGGTACGACTCCCCGTGCTCGCGGGACCTGCGCCCCGTGGAGGAGGGGAGGGAGACGCCTTCCAGATTGAGGTGTCATTGCCGCTCGACTGGACCTTCCGCGATGGCTTTCCGTCCCTACTTCGACCTGACGCGGCGGGTGGCGTGACGGGTTCGTTGTCGGTGACGCCGTCCGTTGTCTCGCTCCGCGCGCGTACCGGGGGGGACCGGGGAGTGCCACTCCCAATCTTGGTGGATGGCGTTACGATCGCCCTCATTGGGCTGCTCAGTCTCTTCGGCTGGTGGCGCCTTACTCGTGGGGCCTCCACCCCACGCGCTACGTGATCAGCGGTCGACCGATCTTCTGGGGCCTCTTCGCCGCGTGCGCGATCGTGGCCTTGGCCTACGTCGCATGGATGTCATGGGTTGAGCGAGGCGACGACGAGTGAGTACGCGCGCGGCGGTGTTCCTGGCGTACTTCACTGTTGTCTTCGCCATCGGATGGTACAGTTTACGCGCTACACGTGACGAAACGGACTACTGGATCGCTGGGGGCCAGCTCGGCTGGTTCGTAGGGGGAGCGACGATGGCCGCGACCCACACGTCAGCCGGTACGTTCATGGGCACGATCGGTGTGATGTATACGGCGGGGTGGTCGTTCGGGTGGGTGCTCCTCGCGATCCCGTTGGCGTACTGGTTCATGGTCGCGGTGCTGGCCCCGCGATTCACGAAGCAAAAGGAACTCACGATTCCCGCCTTCATGGAGACCCGATACTACGGGAAAGGTGCTCGTGGACTCGCGGCCGGGATCATCCTTGTAGCCACCGTGGTGTATATCCAGGCTCAGATCGTGGCCGGGGGCCTCATCGCCAATACGATCTTCGGGATTCCGACAACGACCGGCATGATCATTTTTGCGATGATCCTGGTCGTGTACACGGTCGTGGGTGGCATGGTCGCGGTCGTGTACACCGATGCCTTCCAACTCGTGGTGATGACCGTGGGCGCGGTGATGGCTGTACCCCTCGCACTCCGTCAGGTCGGGGGACTGGAGCCGTTGCTCGAGTTGGCCGAATCCGCGCACCCGCTCGTCTTCACATGGGATACACTCCCCGGCGTCGCACTCTTTACGATGGGGCTCTCCTTCTTTCTCGGGGGCATCGCGACGCCCGAGAAGTTGATTCGGCTGTACGCCATGAAGGACATGCGAACCATAAGGCGGGGAGTTCTGTTCGCCATCCTCGTCGTTCTAGGAATCAACCTCCTCGTCTTCGTGCTGGCGCTCTCGGCGATTGCCCTCTTCCCGACCTTGCCCACCGGTGACCTCGCCATGCCGCTGGTGGCAGCGTCTGTCCTACCACCGGTCCTCGGTTCGGTGATGCTCGCGGCGATCACGGCCGCGATGATGTCGACCGTGGACTCTCTCTTGATCGTGGCGGGTTCGGCGCTCTCGGTCGACATCTACCAGCAACTGTCGGGTGGCGCCCTATCTGCCCGGAAGCGGATGTGGATCGACCGATCGGGGATCGTCCTGGTCGGCGCAGCCCCGCTCGTCCTTCTTCTCTTCGGCGTGGGGAGAGGAGAGCTCGTGCAATTCATCGTTCTTCTTTTCACGGCGCTCATGGCGGCCGCCTTCGTTCTCCCAGTGGTCGGGGGCGTCCTCTGGCCCCGGGCCACCAAGGAGGGGGCCATGGCGGCCATGGTCGGTGGGGTCGCCGGTACCTTCGTGTGGGAGGTGTTCGGGCGTACCGATGTCGAGCCTGTCCTCTGCGGATTTTCCGTTTCGGCCGTACTTTTCATCGTGGTGAGCCTGCTAACCCCGCCTCCACCGGAACACGCCCTGGCTCCCTACTTCGATAGCCCCTGACGCCGCATGTGCACTCTGGGCACCACCTTGTTCCCGACCACATCCATGACTGACTCAAACGCTGGCTCCCACGGCAACCTCACTGCCCGGATGATCGGAGCAGCCCTACTGCGCATCGATACGTACGAGGAGGTCGAGCACGACCTCAACGCGACCTTCCAAGCCGCCACGGTCGTGGGGATCGGAGCCCTTTGTGCCGGAGTGGGTCGGTACGGGGAAGGGCTGGTAGCCGCGTCGGTGTTCGCTGGCGTCAAACTCCTTTCTTGGCTGGTGTGGGCGGGGGTGACCTATTTGGTCGGGCACCACGTCTTCAAGGGAGAGGCAACCTGGGGTGAGCTTCTACGAACCCTCGGCTTTGCGCAGGCTCCTGCGGTTCTGTACCTCCTCGGGGTGTTGCCGCTTCTGGGAGGCATGGTCGGAACGGCGGTCTGGTTGTGGATTCTGGCCACGAGCTTCGTCGCGATTCGTCAGGCGCTCGACATCGGGAACGGCCAGACCGCTCTCACCTGGCTCATCGGCTTCGCCATCTACTCCGCGCTCTCCGGACTCTTGCCGATCCCAGGCTTGGCGCTCTGATCGTGCGCTCGATGAAGCCGTGATCGGGTCACGTTCCGGCGCCCGCTCCGTTCGAGTTACCCGCTACCGAGGCGGGGGTCGACGCGGCGCGCGTGACCATCTCGCAGTAGAAGAGCCTCTCGAGATGCGCGTTTCGTGGATCGAGAGTGGGTCTCGGCACACGGAGTCGGTCGCGGTGACCATGCGCACGCCGGTGCAGGACTTCGAGCTCGTTGCCGGCTTCCTCCACAGCGAGGGAATCGTAACGAGGCGGGAAGAGATTCATGAGCTCACCTATTGCACGGGGCCAGAGGAGCAGGAGTACAACGTCGTCGAAGCGAAGTTGGCGCCGGGGACCGTCTTCGATCTCGAGAGCGTGCGGCGGAATTTCTACGCGACATCGAGTTGCGGGGTATGCGGGAAAGCATCGCTAGATGCGGTGGAGGCTCGCGGCTGTGCGGTACTTGCGCCCGGTCCCGAGGTGCCTGCCGAAAAGCTCGCCGACCTTCCGGATTTGCTGCGCACGAGTCAAGGCGTCTTCGCTCGCACCGGGGGACTCCACGCAGCGGGCCTCTTCGATGCAGAGGGGCGGTCTCTCCTCGTCATGGAGGATGTGGGTCGGCACAATGCGGTCGACAAGGTCATCGGGGGTCGTTTTCTAGCCGGACAGCTCCCCGCCAGTGAGCACGTCATGGTGGTGAGCGGGAGGGCGTCGTTCGAAGTCGTGCAGAAAGCGGTTTCGGCCGGGATCCCAATGCTCGTAGCGGTGGGGGCTCCCTCGTCACTCGCAGTGGATCTGGCCCGTCGCTTCGACCAGACCCTCCTCGGGTTTACACGCGAAGGGGGCTTTAACGTCTACTCTGCGCCTCACCGGGTGTTGTGACTTCCGATCCGACCCTCCTGGGTGCGGTCCTAGCAGGGGGTAGCTCTTCGCGGCTGGGGCGCGATAAGACTCGGGAAGTGGTTGGAGGCGTCCCCATGGTTCTCCACGCGGCACGAGCGCTCGAACGCCTCTGCGAACACGTCGTGATCGTCTCCTCACGCCCCGAAACGACCGCGGGAGAGTACGTGCGCATCCCCGACCTACGGACGCCGCCGGTCGGCCCCCTAGGTGGCATAGAGGCTGCCCTAGCCGAGTCGAAGTCTCGGGGGCTACACGGGGTCTTCGTGCTTGCCGCCGACATGCCGCTAATCGGGTCGGCTCCGCTCGAGGCGATCGTGGAAGCCGCTCGACGCGAAGCCGGCTTCCATTGCGCCGTGGCTCGGCGGGAAGGGGATCCGCCCTTGGAACCGCTTTGCGGAGTCTACCCTCAGAGTGCGTACCGGGTGGTAGCCAAGTTGCTGGACAATGGCGAGCGGGCTGCTCACCTGCTCGCGCGGGCTCTCGACTCTGTCATCGTCGACCTCGAGCCGCACGGACCGGCAGAGGCGCTCACGAATGTGAATACGGAGGCCGATTTGGCCCGGGTCAGGAGGGCTACCTCGTGAATGCGGTGCTTCCGTCCGCGCGACTCGCGTCGCTCGATGCGTTTCGAGGACTGACCATTGCCGGGATGATTTTGGTCAACAATCCGGGGAGTTGGGCTCACGTCTACCCGCCTCTACGGCATGCGGAATGGCACGGCTGGACCCCGACCGACCTGATCTTTCCGTACTTCCTCTTTATTGTCGGCGTCGCGATCCCGTTCTCTTTCGCCCGCCGACTGGATGAGGGGGCCGATCGGAGCCGCATGATGGCGCACGTGGCGCGTCGCTCCGCGATCTTGATCTTGCTGGGCCTCGCCATGCGAGCGATCCCCGACTTCGATATCGGGACGATGCGATACTACGGGGTCTTGCAGCGGATCGGTCTCGTGTACTTCTTCGCGGCCGGTCTCTTTCTCTTCGGGCGCGCCCGGACCCGTTTGATCACCACGGGCGCCCTCTTGCTCGGATACTGGGCGCTAATGTCGTGGGTGCCGGTCCCGGGCTACGGTCCCGGAGACCTGACTCCGGACGGAAATCTCGCGGCTTGGATCGACCGGCTCCTGCTCGGCGGTCACCTCTGGCAGGGGAGCTGGGACCCGGAAGGGCTGCTTTCGACACTTCCCGCCATCGCGACGTCGCTCCTGGGGATCCACACCGGCGAATGGTTGCGTTCAGAGCGCGCGGAAGAGGAGAAGGCCAAGGGGCTGCTTCGCGCCGGCTTCGGATGTGCGGTGGTAGGGCTGTGTTGGGGATGGGTCTTTCCCATCAACAAGAACCTATGGACGTCTTCTTACGTCGTCTTTACCGCAGGCACAGCACTCCTCCTCCTGTGGTCGCTCTACAAGTGGGTCGATGTCGCAGGACGGCGCGGCCCGATCGTCGAATCGATGATCGCGTTTGGGATGAATGCGATCTTCCTTTTCGTCGGGTCGGGTATGGTCTCGAAGTCGCTCACACGAATTCGGGTCGGGGGATCCGACGGGACGTCGCTGTACGGGTGGTTGTACGAGGAGCTCTTTCGATCGTGGGCAGGGCCGCTGAACGGATCGCTCGCTTTTGCGATCACCTACGTTGCCTTGTGGCTTGGCTTTGCGTGGATCCTGCATCGGCGGATGTTGTACCTGAAGGTGTAACGCTCGGTTCGGCTTGGGATCCTTCGATCGATCGGGTTGCGGTCTTCCTTGCTGCACTCCTTCGTGCCTACGCACCTTTCTCTACGTCCGATCTTTCCCCGTACTCTCCTGGACTTGATGATGACCCGATCCTCCCAGATCTCGGCACTCCCGCTTCTCTTGGCTGTGGCCGCGTGCGCGGCGTCTGGTGGACCGGAAGTCGCGCCCTCTCCGGAAGCGGCCGAGAACGTGGCGACGACGGAACCAGTGGCGGAAGTCACGAGCGCGGCGACCGATGCGGTGGCAGCGACGAACGCGTCGTTCACGGATGACCAGGCGGATCGCGGTCGGGATACGTTCCGCGCGATGTGTACCGAGTGCCACTATTCGTCCGAGTTCTCCGATGCCCAGTTCCAGTTCAAGTGGAGCCGACGGAGTGTCGGGGACCTCTACCAACTCATCCACACCTCGATGCCCGAGACCGCTCCAGGTTCGCTCTTGCCGGAAGAGTCCGTCGATCTCGTCTCGTACATCCTGCGGATGAACGGCTTCGAGGCAGGGAGCGCCGAATTGCTTCCCGACCGCGAAGCGTTGGATGCATGGACGCTCGCATCCATCCGGAACTGACGGACCCATGTCGATCGATAGGCGAGAGTTTCTCAAGGTCGCCACTGCCGGAGCAGGGTTGGCCGCGACCGGTTCGCCGGCGTCAGGGCAACCATCCGAGACGGTCTCCCGGGCGCCGGCAGTACACACGCGGCAAACTCCTGACATCATCGTCGTCGGTGCAGGCAACTTCGGCGCATGGACTGCCCTGAACCTTCAGCGGCGTGGGGCCAAGGTCACGCTCATCGATCAGTACGGTCCGGGGAATTCGAAGTCGGCTTCGGGGGGTGAGACCCGTGGCGTGCGCAGTAGCTATGGTGGTGTCCAGGTCGGGCTACAGTGGGCCCGTTGGGCAATCCAATCGATGGCGAAGTGGAAAGAGTGGGACGCGGAGCATGAAGGCACGTTGCTCCCGCGGCTCTACTACGAGACCGGCGACCTCATGATGAGGGAGGAGATGACGCCGTCGATGGAGCAGTCGATGGCGAACTGGGACATCCTGGGGCATCCCTACGAGGTGCTTACCACAGACGAAGTGCGTTATCGGTGGCCGATGATCGAGACGCCCGAAGTGGAAGCGGTCATGTACGAGCCCATGGCTGGGGTGGTGCGCGCACGGAGGGCGATCGAGTCGGTCGCCCGGGTCTTCGAGCAGGAGGGTGGCGAGATCCGAATCGCGAAGGTCGCCCACGGAAATGAGGACGGGCGCACGCTGAAGAATGTGCACCTCTCTACCGGGGAGAGCTTGGAGGCGGGCACGTTCGTCTATGCGACCGGTGCATGGTTCCATCTCTTCCTCCCGGAGCTCCTGGGTAACCGGTACTCGGCTCGCGCAGTGGGCCACGTCTACTACTTCGCGACCCCGTCCGGTGACGAGTCGTATCGGTGGCCGAACTGCCCGAGTTACGGCGTCCCGGGTTGTACCGGCTGGCCGGCTCTCCCGCACGACTCTAGGGGCTTCCGGATTCGAACCGGGGGTGCGCGTGGTGGTGACCCTGACACGAGTCGGCGCTGGGTGCCCGAGGAGAATCACGCGCGGCCCCGTGAGATTTTGGCGAAGTACTTCCCCGCGCTCGCCGACGGAATCATCAACGAAACGCGGGCCTGCCACTACAGCTCGACCGCGACTCGGAACTTCATCATCGACACACATCCTGGCCTCGACAACGTTTGGCTCGCCGGCGGGGGGCAGGCCGAAGCGTTCAAGCAGGGCCCCGTACTTGGCGACTACATTGCAGGGCGAGTCTTCGGTACGGAAACCGACGAGGAGCTGAACGAGAGCTTTCGTCTCACGGACGCGGTCTTCGAAGAAGGGGACGAAGACCTAGACCTCGACTAGGTGGCACACTGACTGACTCGGCCACCCCTGGCGGAAGGGAACCGCGACCCTCAACCGATTCTGGCCGAGGTCTGTGGGCACTCGGGTTCGTGATAGTGGCCCTGATCGCGTTGGTCGGTGTTCCGACCTGGTTCGGTGTTCGGGTTGCGGAGGTGCGGACACGTACGGCCGAGGTGCTCGAGCCGGCCGAACGCCTCGCCGCAGAACTCCGGCTGCTAAAGGCGCGCCAGTTCGCCCGTATGGAGGGATACCTCGCGACTTGGGACCCCACGACCAACGAGGACGAGCGGACCTTCCTGGATCCGTATGTCTCGTCGCTGGCCGAAGAGGACGAAGTCCTCGATCAACTGCAGGAGTTGGTCGTGGAGCTCGACGCCGTACCGCCGGTCATCGAAGGAGAGTCCTTCTCCGATCGCTTGAGCGCGCTCAGCGCCGCGTCTGTTACGTGGAGACTTCTCAACCAACAGGTCTCTGAGTTCGGGGTCACCGACCGCACCCGGGCCGGAGTGGTCGATCGATACGAAACGATCGAGCGGCTGACCGCCGAGTTGGAGTCAGCGATCGCGGTCGAGGTCGATGCGAGTCGTCGCCGAGTCGTGAACGAACAGCGTCGCCAGGCCACCACGACGCTGGCTCTGGCGCTGCTCGCGCTTGCCGCCACGGCAGTTGTAGGGCGTGTGGGATACCGGTACCGAGGGCTCGTTATCGAGCGGGAGACGCGCCGACGTGAGGCGGTTCAGGCGCGTCGCGAGGTCGATGCATTGTTGGAAGCGACCGATGACGGGGTTTTGGGAATCGATCTCGTGGGCAGATGCACCAGTCTCAACCGAGCGGGTGTGCGACTCCTCGGATTCTCGGAGCGGGAGATCCGCGGTCGCGACGTGCACCGAACGATCATGCACTCGGACCCCTCGGGGAATCCTCTCGACCCCGCCGACTCCGAGCTGCTTGCCGCCGTGCGCGCTGGTGAAGCGTTAGAGTCCGAGCCGGGAGCGGTCCTTTGGAGAAGGCGGGAGGAGTCGTTCCCGGCGCGTTGGTCGTTGCAGCCTCTCATCGACGGAGTCGAGCTCAGGGGTGCCGTCCTCACCTTTACGGACATGACCGAGATCCGGGACAAAGAGGAGGCGCTCCGTAGAGCGGTCCGCCAGAGGGAAGATGTGGTATCCATCGTGTCCCACGATCTGCGGAATCCACTCGGTGTTGCTCTCGCGTCGGCCGACCTCCTTCTGGATCTCCCCTTAGATGAGGCCCAGCGTCGCAGACAAGCCGAGATCATTCGTCGGTCGGGGAAGCGGATGCAGCGGCTCATCGAAGACCTCCTGGATGTATCTCGGATGGAGGCCGGGGCGCTCGTCGTTCGCCCCAGTCGGGAGGAGATTGCGCCGATTCTGGAGGAGGCGTGGGAGCTCTTTCACCCGCAGGCGCAGGAGAAGGGACTCAAGCTGGTCGTCACGGACGCTCACGACGTGAGCGCTCGTCTCGATAGGGATCGACTGCTCCAAGGGTTGGCGAACTTGCTCGACAACGCGATCCGCCTAACCCCCGAAGGGGGAACGGTCACCCTGAGTGCCGAGACAGAAGGGGATGACGTGGCGATCTCCGTGACGGACACAGGGCCGGGGATCGAGCACGAGCTGGTCGAGACACTCTTCGATCGCTTCGCCCAAGGCTCGGAGACTCAGCGCGGAAGCGCCGGCCTGGGGCTCACGATCGTGAAGGGTGTCGCCTCGGCACACGAGGGGGACGTATCCGTGGTTTCAGTCCCCGGCGAGGGAAGTATGTTCACGATCAGGATCCCGGAGGCGGGGCCGAGTCACGCCGAACGGAGTCTGGATACTACGGCTTGACTGTAACGCTCTAGGCCGGAGGCACCCGATGTTCGGCGGCGAGCGCGTCGTACGATCGAAGCTCTTCTTCTCGTCGCTCCTCGTCCCACCCCAAAAGCTCGGCCATGATATCGGCCGCGGCCTCGGCTCCCCCCAGTCCGTGATTGCGGGAGAAGAGTAGGAGCGCGAGTCGGCGATCCATGACGTCGATGAGGGTGGCGGCCATCTCCTCTTCCACGGCACTTCGGACCTCCCCTCGTAGGGCCGGGACGCCATCTCCGAGGGGCTCGACCCACCGGGGATCTTCTTCACCGTAGGCGCAGAATCGCTCGAGTTGCGAGCCGTATAGGAAGTCGAGTCGCTGGCATACCTCGTTGGTGACACCAAATCCGGCGAGCGTGTCGAGTTGGCGTTGTTTCCAACTCGTACTGTCTCCGGGGGGAGTACCAGGGAGTGGAACGTCGGCGGTGCGGTCGTGCGGGATGGGAGACTCCCCTAACGCATCGAGCAACTTCTCCACGACGCGGCCAGCCATCCGTCGGTACGTGGTGAGCTTCCCGCCGGCGACCGTGACCAAGCCTTCCGGCCCAGTCCAGACCTCGTCTTCACGCGAGGTGTCCCGCGTGGACTTTCCTTCTTCCGCGATGAGGGGGCGTACTCCGGCCCAAGTCGCCAGGACATCCTCGATCGTGAGCTGCGCCTCGGGGAAGCAGTCTTGCACCATCGCCAGGAGGTCCACGACCTCGTCTCGGGTCGCCCTAGGCGCCTCCAGTGGACCCGTGTACTCCGCATCGCTCGTTCCCACGTATACGAAGTCGAGACGGCGCATAGCCAACCCCCTGCGCCCCGAGCGTGACTTCAAGAACGCCGCTCCCTCGATGGGGAGCCGGTCTGCGGACAGGAGCAGGTGGATCCCCTTGCTGGGGCGCAGCGGCTTTTCCACCGGGAGGTCGGACGCTTCGAGGATCTTCTGGGCCCAGGGCCCGCCCGCATTGACGACGATCCGCGCTTGCACCTCGTACCCGGCCCCGGTCAGCTCATCGACGACGCGTGCCCCCCGAACGCGCCCGTCCGAGTCCGTGAAGAAACGGTCGCAGCGGGCATGGTTCGCGACTCGAGCGCCGTGCTGGGCAGCCGACTGTACGTTCTCCAACACGAGTCGCGCATCGTCCGTGATGAACTCGACGTACTGGACCGCGCCGCGGAGCGGGTCTCGCAAGCCGGGCAAGAAGGTTCTCACCTCGTCCGGCTCCAACATCTGGTGTCGGTCAGGATACTCGGTGGACGCCAACCAATCGAAGACCGAGAGACCAGCCCTGATCTTGAGGAGTGAGTCTGGGGCGAACACAGGGTAGAGGAAGTCCAACTTGTGCACCAAGTGCGGTGCGATCGCGCGGACGGCTGCCCGCTCTCTGGCCGATTCACGGACCAACAGGAAGTGTCCGTACTCGAGATACCGCACCCCGCCGTGGACGATCTTGGAAGAGCGACTCGAGGTGCCGAAGGCGAAGTCGTGTTGCTCGACCAGCGCGACGGACCACCCTCGGAGGGCTGCGTCGCGGGCGATCCCCGCGCCCGTGATCCCGCCTCCTATAACGAGCACATCGATGGGTTCGGTCTCCATCGCTTGCAGTGCCGATAGCCTCCCCTGCGGAGAGAAATCGATCGGGAGTCCACCGTGTCCTGCGGTCGATTCACTCATGCGCTTAGTGCTCGCTTCCAGGCGGCGAGGGCAGAGACTTCGTTTGTGGTGATCCTCGGTACCCCCAGGTCGAGGAGCTCTTGGGCCTGAGGGACCGAGTTCACGGTCCAGCATGCGAGTTCGATCCCCTGGTCGCGACATGTCGCGGCGAGCGACGGGTCGGCCTGGAGGATCCGCGCGTCGAAGTCGATCAACGCTCTGGCGTCACCAGTCGCTCGCTCGATCGCTCCGGCAGCGCGCCGGGCGTCTTCAACGATGTAGCCGATTGCGGCTCGCGCGTCAGCCTCGCGGATCGTGTCGAGTGCGGTCCAATCCATCGAGATGAAGACCGAGTGGTCAAACGCATCGGCTGCTTTCGCGACCCGTACGACTTCGAACAGGTCCTCGGGGCGTCCGGTGCGCTTCACTTCCGGGTATAGCCGACGACTTCGCGCTGCCACGCCCTCGAAGGCTTCGGCCAGCGTGGGGACGGGCTCTGCCGCGAAAACCGGCTCGAACCAGCGTCCGGCGTCCATCGTCCGCAGAGCGGCCGGCAACCGGCTCGCGACGGGGCCCGTAGAGTCCGTGGTCCGATCCAGCGTCTCGTCGTGCATGAGGACGGGGGTGCCGTCTTTGGCCGTGTGGAGGTCGAACTCGAGGGCATCTGCTCCTGCGATCAAGCCCAACTTCAGCGCGATGAGGGTGTTCTCCGGAGCCCGAGCCGAATACCCCCGGTGGGCGATGATCTCCACCGGTCCATCGATCGAGAAAGGGTGTTTCGACACGACCGAAGCTCGCTCAGTCCGCTACGTCTTCGGGGTCGGCCGCCGGCGGATTGAGTTGTCGATCGAACTCCCTTCCGTCCGAGAGATGACGCACGGTTTGGTGCAGCATCGAGAGCTCTTGCTCCTGGAGCTCGAGCCGGCGTTCGAGTAGTCGCATCGTCTCGTCTGCGCCACGGGTCTCGAACAGCCGGCTGAGCGCTTCAACGGTCGGGCTCAGGGCGTAGCGGGCTGTGAGACCGATCACTGGAACGAGTACGATCGATATTCCCAAGACGACGGCGACGAGGCCCGTCAGGTCGATGGGCAGAACTTCCATGGGAACCACTCCGTAGTCGATGTTCGGAACATGGTGTCCGACTGCTGGAGTGCGCGCAATGTTGCAGAGGTCTAGATCGAATCCCGCTTCCAACCCGAAGGGCACTTCATCCGTCCAACTCGTCACATGAACCGCACGACCACGGAAACTCGGAGCAACCTTGGGCCAGCCGGTGCCAGCGTACTACGAAGCGGATGACGTCCGCCGAGCGGCGGAGGGAGACCACGCCGCGTTCGAACGCCTCTATCGCGAACACGTGGGGCGCATCCACGCGCTTTGCGTCCGCATGGTCGACGAACAGTCCGCCGACGACCTGACCCAGGAAGTGTTCATCCGGGCGTGGAGCAAGCTGCACACCTTCAAAGGGCAGGCTCGTTTCGGGACGTGGCTCCATCGGCTCGCCGTCAACTACGTGCTCAGTCGGCGCGAGACTCTGAAGAAGCGGCGTGCACGGACCGCGAGTGGCGAGGGTCTCTTCGCGAAGTTGTCTGCGCCCCGGCGCCGATCATCGGGGGCCGCCCTAGACATCGAGGACGCGATGGGACGGCTTCCATCGCGAGCTCGGGACGTCTTCGTGCTCTACGACGTCGAGGGGTACAGCCACGACGAGATCGCAGATTCGCTCGGGGTGTCGGTCGGCACTTCGAAGTCACAGTTGCACCGCGCGCGCATGCTCATGCGTGAGCACTTGAATCGGTAGGCGGACCCTATGACTCGTAATGATCAGGAGCACTGCATCGATCAGCTGTCCGCGTACATGGACGGGGAGTTGGATGCGCCAGCATTCGAGCGCGTCGACGCGCATCTGTCCGTATGCGGATCTTGTCGTTCCGTGCTCGAGGATTTGACCGCGCTTACCCGTCGTGCAGGAGAGCTTGGACCTCGGGAACCGTCGAGGGATTTGTGGGCAGGGATCGAGTCGACGATTCGGGCCACTGCGGCAAGCGATCCGCTCGTCATCGAGCTGCCGACCGCAGCTCGTCCGGCGGCAGGGTCCGAACCCGGGTCATCCAGGCGACGAATCTCCGTGTCCCCACCCCAGGCGATTGCCGCAGGGATCGCTTTGGTCGCGGCCTCGTCGGTCTTCACGTGGTCGGTGGGTCAATCCAGCGTGTCGGATGTGACGGCCTCACCGGGCGGTGGTGACATCGTGCAGATGGCGTCGACCGGATCAACCCCGCCTCAGACGATGGCCGACGAGATCGCACGGCTCGAGGTCGCGCTACAGGAAGCCCGCTCGATCCTCGATCCGAACACCATCCGGGTGCTCGAACGGAACCTTGCCGTCGTCGAGGCCGCGATCGCCGATTCCGAACGCGCATTGGCACTCGATCCCGGGAACGCCTATCTGGTCGAACACCTAGACCGGGTCTACGAGCGGAAGCTGACCTACCTGCGCGACGCGAGCCAGTTCGCGGAGTGGGAGAGCTAGGCATGACCGTCCTCGGTGCTCTCATTCTGGCCACCGTTGTCTCGAGCGCGGATACGATTGTCGAGGCCCGGCCGGGTGATCGACTCTCCCTGAACAACGTCTCAGGCGAGGTGTTGATCCAAGCGTGGGATCGTGATCAGGTCGAGGTGCGGTCGGATGGAGGTCCCGGGAGCATTTCTCTTCGGCGAGACGGCGCGGCTCTACGCGTCGGTGGCGGTGATCGGAAAGGGAGACGACGATCGGTCGAAGCGCTCATACGGGTCCCGGCTTGGATCGACGTGGAAATCGGTGGACGCTCCCTCGACGTCGCGCTCTCAGGGATCGAAGGATCGATCGAGGTCCGCAATGTGAGTGGCGATGTCTGGATCGAGGATGTCCGCGGACCCGTCGAGGTGAGGACTGTCGAAGGGGAGATCGATGTCTCGCGAGCGTACGCAGGTGTGAGGGCATCGTCACAGTCGGACGAGGTGCGCCTTCGAGAGGTGGCCGGCCCAGTAGTGGCCCATAGTGGGAGCGGGGACCTCGTCCTGGACAACATCGATTCAGAGCGAGTACGCGCCGAGACACAGGATGGTGATATCGCGTTCTCCGGTACGATTTCGGATCGCGGTGAGTACCGGTTCTTCGTGCACAGTGGCGACGCCTTCGTAGCGATTCCGAGTGACGCCGACGCGCGCATTTCGGTGTCGACGTTCGATGGGGAGTTCCAGTCTGAATTCCCCGTCCGGTTGGAGCGCTTCACCGGAGGGCGTGAGTTCGAGTTCACGATGGGCCGGGGTGGTGCCCGGATCGAGATACAAGTGTTCGACGGAGAGATCCGACTCTTGGAGCGGCAATAGCTCGTAGAGTCGAATGACTTACTCAGGGAGGAAGGGACGATGAAGTCGGTACGGTGGGTGGTTTTGGGAATGGCGGTCTTCGCGACCACGGCGACGTTCGCAGTAGGCCAGATGGGTGGTTTCGCATCCGTGGCCGAACTCTTCGGGGCGGAGTCGGAGTCTTCGGCTCTGGGGAATCGGGCGACGACGGTACGGTCGAGTCTGGCCGAAGACTTCGAGTGGTCGGGCCGAGTGGCGGCCGGAGAGACCGTGGAGATCAAAGGTGTGAATGGGCCGATTGAGGTGCGTGGCACCGACGGACCGAACGTCGAGGTGGTCGCCGAGCTGACGGCCCGGCGAAGCGACCCGGATGAAGTCCGGATCGAGATCGTCGAGCACGGCGACGGGCTCACCTTCTGTGCAGTCTACCCGACCCCCCGGGGCAAGGACGAGAACTACTGCGGGGCGGGTTCCGAGGGACGCATGAGCACCCAGAACAACGACGTTCAGGTGCGCTTCGAGGTGCGTGTCCCCGATGGGGTGCACTTCGTGGGCCGGACGGTGAACGGTGGAATCGAAGCGATGGAGCTCGACGGGGACGTGCGCGCAGTAACCGTGAACGGTGACGTCGATATCTCGACGCGCGGTTTTGCGCGAGCGGAGACCGTGAACGGATCCATTGATGTTTCGATGGGCGCGGCGGAGCTGCAGTCGGGTGCGAAGTTCTCGACCGTCAACGGTAGCATCACCCTCGACGTGTTCGATGGCGTCGACGCCGACATCGACGCGTCTTGGCTGAACGGCCGGTTCGAGAGCGACCTCTCCTTCATGGTGAACGGGAAGGTGAACCGCCGTTCTGCCCGCGGCACGCTGGGCGATGGCGGGCCACTTCTGGAATTGAAGACTGTCAACGGGTCGATCCACATCCGGTGATCGACGCAGAGCATCACTGCCCGCTGCGTGCGGGAGGAGCTAGTACGATGAAGAGGATGTTGTGGGTGGCGGCGCTGTGGATTGCGGTGCCGGCGAGCGCGCAAGACGTCGAGCGTCTCGGTGGGGGGGAGGTTGCGGTATACAACCTCGCCGGAGAGGTGGATATCGTGCGCGGGAGTGGAAGTGAGGTGGTCGTACGGATCACCCGCGGCGGGCGGGACGCGGCGTCTTTGTCGATCGAGACCGGTGAGCTCCGGGGAAGAGAAACCCTGCGAGTCATCTACCCAGACGATGACATCGTGTATCCGGAGATGGGCCGAGGCTCGAACACCAACATCTCGGTCCGCGCCAACGGGACATTCTCGGATGGCGGGAGAGGTCGTGACGACCGGGTCCACATCAGCGGCCGTGGCAACGGGCTGGAAGCGTGGGCGGATCTTCGAATCGAGGTGCCAGCCGGCCATGAGCTCGACGTGTACCAAGCCGTCGGTAGCGTCCGGGCCGAGGAGATCCAAGGCAACCTGTCGATTGACACGGGGTCGGGGAGCGTCTCGGCGGTCGACATCCGAGGCACCCTGTCCATCGACACGGGCTCGGGAAGCGTTGTAGCGCGAGGCGTCGACGGCGAGGTGATGATCGACACGGGTTCAGGTGGTGTCGAGGTCGCTGAGCTGGCGGGGTCGGTGATCGAGATCGATACGGGCTCGGGTAGCGTCGAGGGCTATGGGTTGTCGGGTGAAGAGGTGACGGTCGACACCGGTAGCGGACGGATCGAACTCGGGCAGGTTTCCGCGGAAGTCGTACTACTCGACACGGGTAGTGGCGGTATCGACGTCGAGTTGCTTACCGACGTGGACCGTCTCGAAGCCGACACGGGATCAGGCTCGGTGACCGTACGGGCGCCCGCGGGATTGGGGGCGGAGGTCGATGTCGAGACGGGCAGCGGTGGGATCGATCTCGACTTTCCCCTCGAAGTCCGTTCGGTAAGACGGGATCACGTGCGCGGCACGATCGGTGACGGCCGCGGACAGATCAGCATCGACACTGGGTCAGGGTCGATCCGGCTGATTCGTTCCAACAACTAACCGGGCACGCTGAGCGCTTGGCCAACGGCCCAGCGCGGAGGTGGAGGGGAGGGGGTGGCGCCGCGATCGGTGTCGCCCCCTCGTCGTACCGCTCGGTTTGGGATCGTAGGTCGCGTCACTTTTTCTGCGACCCTCGAGCGCTAACGGCGTCGTATGGGGATCTCGAAACGGGTTTGCTCCCACTCGTACACGATGACTCCACTCATCCCGGACCCCGTATACCGGAGCGTGAGCATCTCGACGTGGCTGCCCGTCTGGGTCGTCGGCACCGAAAAACTCCCGACGTCGTCTCGACGGACCGCAGGACTAATCGGGACGCCCCAACGATTGCTGTTGCTATTCACGACGATCGTCCAGCTTTCCGCTTCCGGGATCGCGTATAGGCTGTATGTGCCTGGCTCGAGCGCGAGGCTGCCGACTTCGGCGGGGAAGGGAAGGTGGAGTGTGGTGGGCTCGTTCGCTCCCATCCGCCACGGCGTTCCGTACGGCTCGACTTCCCCGACCATGACTCGCCCTCGGGCGGACGGGCGCCCATAGCACAGCTTGGCCGCTTCTGCGCCGAGCGTAATCGCGACCGAATCCAACGGGCTCGGACGCTCTGAAAGGGCCGCGGGCTCTCCGCGATAGTGACACGACGGGGATTGCGCGACCGCGTCGGTGGCGGTGAGGGCGACGAAGACGAACAACGTACTCTGTACAAGACGAGTTGTGATCCTCATCGGTCAGTTCTCCGCCAGTGTGCCGCCCATCCTGAGGCGTGCGGTCCTCGCCAGGTGCTGTACCGCTTCATAGAAGACCCCGTCGCGAGCCGCACCGCCGAAGCCTCTCCGTGCCTCTTCCCAATCCCAGCGTTCTTCTGCGCTCAAGCCGCGTACGAAGGACTGGATATCAGTCGCGCGTACACCGTGTGGCACGCTTCCGTTCATTCCCGGTGATGCAGCGGCTCCCTCCGCACCAGGCAGAAGGCCCTCTTCGGCCAGCAGAGAGATCGCAACCGCGACGGTCACGCGGGCGACGGCAACGACGTCTTCCTTCGCGGCAACCATTCCGGCTCCTGAAAGGACGATCGAGCCTGTCCCGGGCTCGACCAAGCGAACGTCTATCCGGGCACTATCCGACAGGGGGATCCATGTAGGGAAGACGTGGTAGTCGAGCGCCGGTGACACACCGACGCGGGGCTGACCAGGGGGAGGTGGGATGCCGCGCCTCTCCGCCTCGGCGGCAGGAGTGAACCTGCGCCGTTCGAGGAAACGGATTGACCGTTCTCCAGTCAGCCCAGCGGCGGCGAGCTCCGTGAGGAGTACCGAGGGGGTGAGGTCTCCGTCCCAACTCTGTGGAAAGGGGCCTGCAAAGTCGAACTCGGTGATGGTAACGGTGGGAGCGCCCCCTAGAGCTTCGGCGCGTGGGAGCGCGAGCGCGCGCCATTCGGCTTCGGTTGCGATGTCGGGACCCGGAAGCTCCGCAGACGGAGCCGGTGCGGAAGCACAGCCGGTAAGGATCACGGCGCTACACCAGAGCCAGCTTCCTCCGTTCGCAACGATGACTCGCACGCTCTTCGCCCTCCGCAGTGAGCAGGTGGGTGACGAGATCCACCTGCTGCCCCAAAGTAGTGTGGCCGTCACTCCCAACTCCACCCCGACCCTCTATGGCTCGAGACACACCGCTCGAGGATCGCTTCCGGTTCGTCCATCGGGTACCCGTGCGCTTCCGAGACGTCGACGTGGCCGGACACGCGCACCACGCCGATGCTCTCATCTACTTCGAAGAGGCCAGGTGGGCGTATTGGATGGAGGTTGTCGGGAAAGGCCTGGCCGATCTCGACTACGTCCTAGCGGAGGCCACAGTGCGGTGGCATGCCCGCGTGCTCTGGCCGCAGGATGTCTCCGTCGGGGTCCGCGTGAGTCGGATCGGGAGAAAGCACTTCGAAATGGAGTACGAGACCCGATCGAACGAGGGTTTGAGGTTACAGAGTGGCCGCACCGTCCAAGTGATGTATGACTATGAGGCCGGAGCGTCGAAGCGCGTCCCCGAAGAGCTGCGCTCACTGCTCACCGCCTTCGATGGTCCCTTCGACGATGAGAGATGAAGCCGGGTCACGGGTCCCCGCTGTAATTGCGGAGGCGGGCATTCGTACCCCCCTGGTGAAGCATTGCGGGGAGACGCACACACGAGCGGTGGCGACGCGTTTGACCGTGCTCGTACTTTGTGAATAACTTCTCAAGCTTGTGGTGTCGGGGCGCTTTTCCGTGCGCGGAGGGATCCTCGGCTTTCTGTTTGTTGTAGAAGAATCGTTCGGTACCGGTCCGAACGACGGCTCGAAAGGGCTTCGACACACGTGGGGAAACCCCAGGGAGACAATGCCATGCTTGGACGGCTCAAGCTGACACTCGTGATTGCCGCCGCTGCCGCCATGTTCGTTCCGGCGCAGATTTCGGCTCAGGACGGGGGCCGGTTCCGGGTCCTCATCCCGTACTTCACCCCCCTCCAAGACGCGGATGACGACTTCGGCAAGGACACGTCGAAGGAGCTTCGTGAGCTCATGGAGAACATGGCGACCCACGTGGCCATGGAGGAGGGCGATATCAAGGACGAGGTCAAGCGCTTCGACATGAAGATCGAAGACCTCGATTGCATTCGGACACGCCAACTGGCAGCTCAGATCAACGTGCCTGTCGCGATCTGCGCGAGCTACACCGAGCAGCCCGACAAGAGCTGGATGGTGTCCGCCGAGGTGTGGGACATTCAGGGTTCGGAGTCGTTCCCGATTGAGGCCTTCCCGGCAGGTGAGAAGGACAAAGAGGGCGCGGCGATGCACATCTTCGAGGCGTTCGAGCGTTACAGCACGACGGTCCGCTCCGCTGCCATCTGCAACGATTACTACGCGAGTCAGCAGTACGACAACGCGCTGCGGAACTGCGACGAGTCGCTCGCGCTGAACCCCAACGGGATCGGCACACGCTACCTCCGTGGGCTCGTACTGTTCGAGATGGAGCGGCACGACGAAGCGCTCGAGGAATTCGAGACGGTGCTAGCCGCGAACGGTTTCCATGAGGATGCTTTGCAGCGCGCCGGGTACATCGCCGCAGTTACCGATCAAGACGACAAAGCTCGCGACTACTACCGCCGGTACCTGGAGATCAACCCGGGCAACGCCGCGATCCGGATGCGCATCGCATACGAGCTGGGCAATGCCGGTGACCCGGTCGGCGCGATGGAGTTCATCCAGGTTGGACTGGATGTGGACCCTGAGAACGTTGATCTCCACGAGCAATATGGCGGATTCGCCTTCCGGGCCGCGGCGAACGTCCAACAAGAGGCGGCGCTCGATAGCGAGAACGGCGGAGACGCCGTAGTTCCGGAGGCTGTCGAGTACTACCGCATGGCGATCGCGTCGTATGAGAAGGTCTTCGCGGCGCGCGGGGAAGAGACCGATGTCCGCCACCTCTCCAACGTGATTTCGGCCTACATCCAGCTTGGCGAGACCGCCAATGCTCTGGAAATGAGTGAGCGTGTGCTCGAGACCCACGGTACGGAAGATCGCATCTGGACGTTGTACGCCGAGGCGCTGCAAGCCGACGGTCGTCTCGATGAGGCGATCACCGCACTCGATCGCGTGATGGAAATCAACCCAGAGCACCCGAGCGCAGCACTGCGTCAGGGGAATTGGCTGATCGAAGCTGGGCGTATCGAGGATGCTGTAGCGGTCCTCTCACGCGCCGCGGAAGGGAATCCGCAGCAGGCACAGCAGGCGGCTCAGATGATCTTCGCGAATGCGTACCAGAACGGCGTCGATGCGGGCAACTACTCGTACGCGGCGTCGGCCGTGGCAGCGGCGAAGAATCTCCCTGGCCTGTCTGCTGAGATGACCAACCAGCTGAACTTCTGGCACGGATACAGCCTGTATCAGATCGGGATGGCTCGCCAAGAGCCTCAGACGCTGGACAGCGCCCGTTCTTCGTTGCCTCAGTTCCAGCAAGCGTTGGACCTCCTACAGCGGTCCGGCAACTATCCGTCGTCGGTGAATGTTGATCTGCAGCAGCTGCTCGACGCCACCACGACGTACATCGAGATCCAGGACGCGATTATCCGTCGCGGGCGGTAGGATGATGTAACCCGGCACCTCGCCGGGATCGGGCGCCGCAGGGATTCACTTCCCTGCGGCGCCTTTTTTTTTGCCCTCACACCGCGGGGCCACCCCACTTCGTCCCACCTCACCTCCGTTCTGCGACTCCAGACTTTCGGTTTTCGTTCGGATTTTCGCGGAATTGGTTTTCTCTCCCTATGCCCTTTGTGCCTTCACCTCAGTCACTTACGCCCGAAATCGACCCGCCTGCTCGACTTAAGAAATTGCTAAAAACCACCTCTTGCGCTGTTCTGCCATCTCATCGTACTTTGCTCCAATCATCCCCACTTGCCCCCACTCTGTACCACACGGCTTTATTCGGTGAACGCATTCGTAGGGCAGTACGAGCATCAGATGGACCAGAAGGGGCGCGTCAGCCTCCCCTCGGCGTTTCGCCGAGACGCTGACGAAAGCCGCTTCGTCCTCCTCAAGTGGGAGGACGGCTATCTGACGCTATTCACCGAACAGCGCTGGGATCAGGTGCAGAGGAACCTTCTCGACTTCCGGCGTTCGAATCCGGAAGGATGGAATCAGGTCCGGGTGATCATCGCCAACGCTGTGGAAGTGGTACCGGACAAGCAGGGGAGGATCTTGGTGCCGGCCCTATTGAAGGATGCGGCCGGACTCTCCGGGACGGTTCTGCTCTGCGGCAACCTGGATCGGATCGAGCTCTGGGACCCGGAGACGTATCGGGCACAGGTCGAAGAGCCTGCCGGCGATCTGGACGACGTGGCCCACAAGCTGTTCGGGTAGGCGACATGTCGGCATACCACATCCCGGTGCTCGCGTCCGAAGTTCTCGAGCTGCTCTCGCCGGTCGAAGGGGGCTTCTATCTCGACGGTACGGTCGGCGGGGGTGGGCACACGCGGCTCCTGCTCGAAGCGTGTGCCACCTGTCGGGTGCTCGCGGTCGATCAGGACGCTGAAGCACTGCAGGAGGCTTCGGAAGCCGTCGGAGCACATCGCCCTCGGGTCCGCTTTCTTCTCGATCGATTCGATCGCGCTTGCAGGGACCCTGAGGTGCGCGATCTGGGGCTGCACGGCGCCCTCCTCGACCTGGGCGTGTCTTCGCACCAACTCGACGACGATGCGCGCGGCTTCACCTTTCGGCGCGGGAGCCCGCTCGACATGCGGATGTCAGCCTCCGCACCCTCCGATGCGAAGACCTTTCTGGCGGACGCTTCAGAGGCCGAGCTCCACCGGGTCTTCCGCGACTACGGCGAGGAGCCGCGGGCTCGGCGATTGGCAAAGGAAGTGACGAAGAGGCGACGCTCCGCCCCACTTCAGACAAGTGATGACTTGGTGGCGGCGATCGCCGTCGCCCTCGGTCGGTCTCCGTCGACCAGTGACAAGGCACGGATCTTTCAGAGTGTACGCATTGCCGTAAACGAAGAGATGGACGCGCTCGAGGCTGCGCTGCCGGGGATTCGGGATGTGTTGAGGGCGGGGGGAGTGTTGGTGGTCATCGCGTATCACTCGGTCGAAGACCGGATCGTGAAGCGTGCGTTCCGAGATTGGAGTGGTTCGTGCGTCTGCCCCCCGGACCTTCCGATGTGTGCATGCGGGGCTGTGTCGCTCGGTGACGTCGTGACGCGCGGGGCCGTGAAGCCTTCGGCCGAAGAGGTCGAGCGTAACCCCCGTGCTCGTAGCGCTCGACTACGCGCATGGCGGAGGGCGGCCTGATGGGCGGCGCGACCGTCGGACGTGCGGTTCTCACCTTCGTACTCCTGATGTGCTCCTTGGGGCTCGTAACGTGGCGCCAGAGTCGTGCGCTCGAAGCCAACCGTCACCTCGATGAACTCAGACGTCACGTATCGGTGGCCCGGGGTGAAAGGGTCGAGCTCGATCGTGAGATCCAGCACCTCCGGAGCCGCGCCCGCATGGTCGAGGCTGCGGGCGAGATCGGGCTTCACACTCCGAGTGCCACCGAGCAGGTCATCTTGGCGCTCGTGGAGGACCATTGAGGGCGCGCGCGACCGTCGACGCTCGGCCCCGTCCCTGGCGCCGCCGGGCCCTCCTCACCCTTTGGCTCCTCGGCAGCGTGGGGATTCTCGCTCGCGCGGGCCAGATCCAAGTGGTTCAGTCCGTCGAGTGGAGTGAACGCGCGCGGCAGCAGCACCAAGAGAGCAGCCTCATTCCTGCCGCCCGCGGATCGGTGCTCGATCGTGAAGGGCGGCCTCTTTCCGTAACCCGAGAGCGAGTGCGGGTTTACGTCGCTCCCACCGAGGTCGCGGACCTCGACGAGGTACAGGAAGCGCTCGTTGCTTCGCTCGGCGTGACGAAGGCGCGTGCGCGGGCCCTCGCAACCCGGGGCCGCGGGTGGAACGGAGCTGGGCTGCACGCTCCCTCGGTCCGGGAGCAGCTCGACGGTCTCCGCGGGGTCCACCTCGAGTTCGAGTTCGAGCGGTACAGCCCACACCTCGATCTGGCGCGCGGGGCGCTCGGGGTGGTCCTCGAAGGCGAGGGGAGGGGGGGCATCGAACAGATCTTCGACGAGCATCTCCGTGGCCTTCCCGGGCGTCAGATCGTGGCGCGCGACCACGAAGGCAATGCGATTCCAGGCGAGCAGTACACGGTCGAGGCTCCCCGGTCTGGGGGAGAGGTCGTCCTAACCCTGGATACTGAGCTCCAAGAGATCGCCCAAGCGGCGTTGCTCGAGGCGGTCGCAACCCACGACGCTCATGGTGGTGACGTCGTGATCACCGACCCGTATACCGGCGAGATCCTCGCTCTGTTCTCGACCCAAGACGGGTACCACGGCGCCCTGTCCGCCGTGACGACGTCCTTCGAGCCCGGGTCGACGCTCAAGCCTTTCACGGTCGCGGCACTCTTGGAGAATGACCTCGCCACGATGTCCGATACCGTCGATGTGGGTGACGGACGTTGGGTGACCGAAACCGGTCGCGTGATCACCGACATCCAGACGAAGGGGGTCCTGACGCTCCGCGAAGCGCTTCAGGAGTCGTCGAACATCGGCATTGCCAAGCTCGGCGCGCGGATGAGCCCCGGTCAGCAGTATGAAGCCCTACGGGACTTCGGTCTGGGTGTGTCGACCGGCTCGGGTCTTCCAGGAGAGGCGTCGGGCGTGCTGCGCCGCCCCTCGGAGTGGTCTGCGCTGTCTGCGGCCTCGCTCGCGTACGGATACGAGATCGCCGTCACGCCGCTCCAGATGGTGATGGCCTACGGGGCACTGGCGAATGGTGGCGTCCTGATGGAGCCGCGACTCGTCCGCGAGATCCGTGAAGCCGACGGTTCGGTGTTGGAACGCTTCGAGCCTCGCGTGGTTCGCCAGGTGATCTCCGAAGAGACGGCTCGCGATGTAGGCAAGGCGTTGGAGAGTGTCGTAACCGAGGGGACCGGCTCGCTGGCGCGGGTCGGGGCACACAGAGTGGCGGGTAAGAGCGGCACCGCCCGATTCAGCAGTGGCGGCGGTTACGTGGCTGGCGAGTACAGCTCGTCCTTCGTGGGGTACTTCCCGGCGGGGGCTCCCCAGCTCGTGGTCTTCGTGAAGCTCGATCGTCCACGGGGCGACGACTACTACGGTGGGGCCATTGCAGCCCCCGTTACTCGCGCCACAATGGAAGCGGCGCTAGCCGCGGTCCCGTCTTCGCTGTCGTTGAGTGGGATCCTTGCCGTACAAGACGCTCCTCCGGTTCGACCCGCTCCGTTGAGCCCGGCCTTCGCAAGTCGGCCCGGTCCGGTGTTGCCCCCCGTCGGTCAAGATCTCGGGGACTCGCCCAGTGAGCGGGCTGACGGCCGCGTTCCAGTGCCGGACCTGTCCGGCTATTCAGCTCGCGAAGCCATCCGGCATCTTCACCGCTTCGGACTGCGGGTCGCCCAGGTCGGGTTAGGCGAAGTCAACGGCAGCACACCGCCCGCAGGTTCCTGGCTGATGCCGGGCGACACGGTGCGCCTGCGGTATCGGGGCCACACCTATGAATAGTGCGGCCCCGCTGCGTCGGGTGGGAGACGTCCTCCGCTCCGCTGACCTCTTGACCGAGGTGCGCGGGTCGGAGGACATCGCCGTTCGTGGCCTCGCACTCGACTCTCGTGCGGTTCGCCCCGGCGACCTCTTTCTCGCTTGGAGGGGGAGTCGCTTCGATGCGCACGACTTCGTACCTGCGGCCGCGGCTGCTGGAGCCGTCGCCGCAGTCGTGGAGCGCCCCCTCGATATCGATCTGCCCCAGCTCGTCGTAACGAATGGGCGACGAGCCGCCGCACTCGCCAGTAGTTCGGTCATGGGAAGCCCGAGCCGAGAGTTGAAGACGGTCGGCGTGACCGGTACGAACGGGAAGACGACCACGGCCCTCATCCTCCGCCACCTCCTGGCGGCTGAAATGCCGGCGGCTGTGATCGGGACGCTCGGTCTCGTAGACGAGCGCGGGGTTCGCCCCCAAAGCGAAGGACTCACCACGCCCGACCCGGTGCAGATCGCCATCTGGCTTCGTGAGCTCGTCGACGGAGGGGTCGGAGCCGTCGTCATGGAGGCCTCGTCTCACGCCCTCGCACAGCACCGGCTGGACGGGACCGCATTCGACGTCGGGGTCTTCACCAACCTGTCTCAAGACCATCTCGATTACCACGGAGACATGGACGCCTACCGGGAGGCCAAGACGATGTTGGTCTCTCTCGTCGCTCCCGACGGCTCAGTCGTTGTGAATGCCGATGAAGCGGCGTGGTCCGGCCTCGACCTCCAAGGCCGAGACTTCCGCACGTTCGGAATCACCGCCGCGACAGCCGATGTCCGCGCCACGGAGATCGAGCTGGGAGCTCGCGGAAGCAGATTCACCCTCGACGTCGGAGGGGAGCGCCACCGAATCGAGTTGCCATTGGTGGGCGAGTACAACGTGGCCAATGCACTCGCGGCAGTCGGGGGTGCGCTGGCTGCTGGACTTCCGCTCGATGTCGTGGCTGCCCATCTGGCCACCGTTCCCCAAGTCTCCGGCCGCCTCGAAGCGATCCAGACCCAGCCGTACGCGGTGTTGATTGACTTCGCGCACACTCCGGCGGCGCTCGAAGGGGCGTTGGCCGCGGTCCGCCCCCTCACCTCTGGAAAGCTGATTGTGGTGTTCGGGGCGGGTGGAGACCGTGATCCGACGAAACGCCGCCCCATGGGGGAGGCGGTGGCTCGTCACGCTGACATCGCGATCGTCACGTCCGACAACCCACGCACCGAAGATCCCGATGTAATTATCGATGGCGTCGTCGCGGGGATGGTCGGCGCCGATTACCAACGGGTGACCGACCGAAAGGCGGCGATTCGCCGAGCGCTCCACATCGCCGAAGAGGGCGACACGGTCGTCCTCGCCGGAAAGGGACACGAGACCTATCAAGTCGTCGGGGAGCAGAAGATCCCCTTCGACGAGCGTGAGATCGTTCGAGCCCTCCTCGCGGGTGAGGAGGAGTCGTGAGCGCCTACGTGTGGACCGATGAACGGGTGAGGAAGGCGCTGGGGTTGAGGGTTGACCTTGCCCGTCCCGATCTGGAGTACGCCCGGGTATCGACCGACTCTCGGAGGGTCGGTGAAGGTGACCTCTACGTTGCGCTGGTCGGTGAGCACTTCGACGGACACGACTTCGTGGCCGAGGCACTCGCCAAGGGCGCCCGTGGGGCCGTGGTATCCCGTCCGGCTCCGGGGGCCCCGGTAGCGCCCCTCTATCCCGTATCGGACACCCTCGCGGCACTGGGGGCGTTGGCTGCGTGGCGGCGTCGTTCGATCGAAGCTCCGGTCGTCGCGATCACCGGCTCTTCCGGGAAGACCTCGACCAAGAACATGACCGCGGCTGCCCTCGGGGCGGTGCAGCGCGTGCATGCCACAGCCGGGAATCTGAACAACCGCATCGGCATGCCGCTCACGCTTCTATCCACCCCGGAAGACGCAGAGGCCGTTGTCTTGGAGCTGGGGACGAACGAGCCGGGAGAGATCGCCACGCTCGCCCAGATTGCACGCCCCGATGTTGGCGTCATCACCACGGTTGGCGAAAGCCATCTCGAAAAGCTCGGCTCTCTCGACGGCGTCTTACAGGAGAAACTCGACCTCCTCCGACACATGTCCGATGGCGGCAAGTGCTTGGTCGGTGACGAGCCGCCCCATCTGGCGCAGCGGGCCGAGGCGATCTGCTCCCGTGTCCGTGTCGTAGGGTGGGGTGAGCGAGCGTCTGAGCTGGATCGGCCGGTCGATGCGGATGTCGACGTGTTCGGCGTGTACACATTCGTCTGGCGTGGTCAGCAGGTGACCACGCCGATCGCGGGGCGCCACGGCGTCGCGAACGCTCTACTCGCCTTGGCTGTGGCCGATACGCTCGGCGTGTCGCCGCGTGAGGCCGTTCGGGGTCTGGCCGGGGCCGAGGGTGGGTCGCTACGCGGTGAAACGCGTCGCTACGGAGACCTGAGCGTCATCGTCGACTGCTACAATGCCAACCCGCAGAGCGTCCGAGCGGCTCTCGACGTTCTCGAACATCAAGGAACGGCAACGCGCCGTGTGGTGGTGCTCGGATCGATGTTGGAGTTGGGAGACCACGCCGATCGACTGCACGACGACGTCCTCGACTTCGCGCTCCAACGCGATATCGACCTCTTCGTTCTGACGGGTGGCTTCGCCGCTGCCGCTGCCCGGAGTGGGATTCGTGAGGACGGAGAGCGGACCCTGCTCGACGACGACTGGACGCAAGTGTATCCGCGGCTAAGGGCGCGACTCGCCGGTGACGAGATCGTGCTCCTCAAAGCATCTCGCGGGATCGCACTCGAGGGCATGCTCGAGTACCTCGCGGACGACTTCGCTCAACCCGTGCCCGGGTTGGCCGGAGGAGTGGAGGCCTAATGCTGCACTATCTCTGGCCTCGGCTCGCAGAGGTGCACGGCGTCTTCAACGTGTTGCAGTACATCTCGTTTCGGACCGCCGGAGCGGTGGTGACATCGCTGGTGATCGCCTTCGCGCTAGGGCCGTGGGTAATCCGGAAGCTACGCACCGCTGGCGTGGGCCAGGTGGTGCGTGAGGTAGGCCCGGAGAGTCACCTGACCAAGTCTGGGACCCCGACGATGGGCGGGTTGATCATCATCGCCGCGGCGTCTCTCTCCACCGTGATGTGGGCCCGCCTCGACAACTGGTACACGGTCCTCGCTGTCGTATCCCTCCTTTGGATGGGTGGGATTGGCTTCCTGGACGACTACCTGAAAGTGGTGCAGGGAAAGACCCGTGGACTAGTCGCTCGGTACAAGATGATCGGGCAGTGGACGTTCGGGCTCGGCCTCGGCGCCTTCCTGGTCGCAAACCCGATCTCTGCACACCCGACGACGTGGACTTCGGTCCCCTTCTTTGCCGACGTCGCGGCCGCCTTCTCGGTTCCGGTCTACATCCTCTTCACAGGCTTCGTCGTATCCGGCACCTCGAACGCCGTGAATCTGACGGACGGCCTGGACGGACTAGCCGCAGGCCTCACGTCGATCTCGGCTGCGACGCTCGGCATGTTCGCGTACATCGCGGGTCGGACCGATACGTCGGCATACCTCGGCTTCTTCTATCTGGAGGGTGCGGGGGAGTTGACCATCTTCGCCCTGGCACTCGCGGGCGCCGCGCTGGGCTTCCTCTGGTTCAACTCGCACCCGGCCGAAGTCTTCATGGGCGACACGGGCTCCCTCGCACTCGGGGGCGCATTAGGCGTGCTCGCCATTCTGCTGAAGGCGGAATTCCTCTTGGTGATCGTGGGGGGCGTCTTCGTACTCGAGACCGTCTCAGTGATCGTGCAGCGGGGTTGGTTCAAGTACACGAAGAGGCGCTTCGGAGAAGGGCGGAGAGTCTTCAGGATGGCGCCCATCCACCACCACTTCGAGAAGCTCGGTTGGGCTGAGACTCAGGTGGTGAATCGGTTTTGGATCCTTGGCGTGCTTTGCGCGATGCTCGCGTTCAGCACGTTGAAGGTGCGGTAGCGGGTAGGATGCGTGATGAGATCCCGCAAAGAGCGAAACGGTTTGATCGGACAATCGGTGTCAGTCATTGGGCTAGGTGCGAGCGGCGTCGCTGCCGCCCGCTTGGCCGCTGAACAAGGAGGAGATGTCTATGTCTCGGATTCGTGCGAAAATGATGCAGCTGCAGCTCGTGGAGCCAACCTCGGAGATGGGGTCGATGTGGAGCTGGGAAGACACGACATCGACCGGATCACACGGTCGGACGTCGTCATCGCGAGCCCAGGTATCCCGCCGGACGCTCCAGTGCTCCGCGAACTCGCGGCACGCGGAGTCAGCTGGGTGTCAGAGCCTGAGTTCGCCTCACGGTTCTACGCGGCTTCACTAGTCGCGATCACCGGCACGAACGGCAAGACGACGACCACGATGCTCGTGGAACACCTGCTGAAGACTGGCGGCCTTCACGCGGCGGCCGGTGGCAATGTCGGGGGCGGCTTAGCACCCCCCGCGTCTGAACTCGCTCTTGCCGAAGATCCGTACGACTGGGTCGTGCTGGAGATGAGCTCGTTTCAGCTCGCGGGTGTGGAGACTTTTCAGCCGGACATCGGTGTGGTCACGAACCTCTCGCCGGATCATCTCGATCGGTACGACGGGGTCGATTCATACTACGCGGACAAGGCGCGACTCTTCGAATCCGCGGATGAGCGGAGCCGTTGGGTTCTTCCCTCGGGGGATCGTGAGGTCGAGGAACTGGCCGGGGATGCGGCCGGGGAGCGCTTCTACTTCGGTCACGGATCCAAGCATGCGTTCGTGGCCGACGAGTGGCTCACCCTTTCGCTCGATGGCGCGGCCGAGCCCCTCGTGCGCAAAGAGGAATTACCACTCCTCGGTGCCCACAACGTTACCAACGCACTCACCGCCGCTTTGGTGGCCGGTCTGGCTGGAATCGAGTCCGATGCGATCGCGGAGGGGCTGCGCTCCGCGCGCCCCCTTCCACATCGATTGGAGGCGTTGGGTACCTTCTCCGAGGTGCTCTGGGTCAACGATTCGAAGGCCACGAACGTGGCCGCGGCGGCGAGCGCGCTGGAGAGCATCGACGCCCCGATCGTCCTGCTTGTAGGTGGTACGGACAAGGGAGAGCCCTTCCGCGAACTCGCGGAGGCGGTGCGTGCCACTGACCGCGCGGTTCTCGTCTACGGTGAGGTAGGCCCTCGTCTCTACGAAGAGCTGACGGTCGCCCTGGCCGATCGCGACGGTCCACCGATCGAGCGGGTGCCGGGGTCGTTGGCGCGAGTGGTCGAGCGTGCACGCGAAGTGGCCCGTCCCGGCGATACCGTCCTCCTTTCGCCGGCGTGCTCAAGCTTCGACATGTACGACAACTACGAGCGCCGCGGACAGGACTTCGCCCGGCTCGTGAGGATGGCGTCGTGACTGCGCGTCCGATCGACATCGCGCCCTTCGCTCCCGCGACGCTCCCCGACTCCGGTCTGGGGCGTGGGTGGGAGTCCGCTGCAGTGATGACCCTGACCCTACTCATTCTCTCGATAGGGCTGGTCGCTCTGTACAGCGCCTCGTCGGTATACGCCACGCGGCTGGACGTATCGGACACGTACTTCGTGATCCGGCAGGGGGCTGGCGCGATCGTTGGCCTCGGCGCGTTGGTCGTATGTGCGCTGCTGCCCTACGGAGTGTGGCGACGACTCGCTTGGCCGATGCTGGCAGGGGTAGGCGTCCTGTTGCTCCTTTGCGTCCTCCCGTGGACGCACTCGATCGCACCAGTGAACAACGGTGCACGACGGTGGCTTACGCTCGGTGTGTCGTTCCAGCCATCAGAGTTGGCCAAGATCGCTCTCGTCGTGTGGAGCGCCGCGCTCGCAGTACGGAAGAGTTCCGAGTTTCACTCCCTTCGGCGGGGGCTTCTCCCATTCTTCGTCGTCTGGTCGGTCATTGTTGGGCTCGTGTTGCTCGAGCCGGACCTTTCGACCGCAGCCGTCCTGACCCTCCTGGGTCTCATTGTCGTCTTTTCGGCCGGGGCACGAGTGGCCCACTTCGTCTTCATCGGAGCACTCTCGGCGCCGGTCCTCTGGCTGCAGCTCAGCGCGGACTTCCGCGTCGCCCGGATCCGTGCGTTCCTGGACCCACTATCCGATGCGACGGGAAGCGGGTATCAGGTCGTGCAGTCGTTGATCGGGTTCGGGTCTGGAGGCATCAGCGGTGTGGGCCATGGCCAGGGTCAGCAGAAGTACGGCTTCCTTCCGGAGTCTCACAACGACTTCATCTTCGCGATGATCGGCGAAGAATGGGGACTCGTGGGCGTGACGATCTTGGTCGTGCTGTACGTAGCGCTCGTGATGGTGGGCTTCCGTATCGCGAGCCGGGCGCCCGATCTCTTCGGTGAATTGTTGGCGATCGGATTCACGAGCCTGATCGCCGTGCAAGCCCTTCTCCATATGGCCGTGGGGTTGGCGTTGGCCCCGACCACTGGGCTGGCGCTCCCCCTCGTCTCGTATGGCCGCTCGAACCTCGTGGTTACGCTCGTAGCGCTCGGCATTCTCATTTCGGTGGCTCGCGCGGCCCCCGGGGGGAGAGTGGCGCGTGCCTGATCGGATGATCGTAGTCGTGTCGGGAGGTGGGACGGGTGGACACCTGTATCCCGCTCTCGCGATTGCTGACGAGCTGCGTGCCGTACGGTCGGATGTCCACTGCGTGTTTGTGGGCGCGGAGCGAGGCCTGGAGGCGAGGGTTCTCCCCGAACGGGGAGAAGATCACGTGCTATTGCGCCTGAGTGGGATCGACAGAGCTCGCTTGTCTTCTGCGTGGCGCCCGGTGTTCGAGTTGTTGAAGGGGATTGCACGCACTCTGCGCATCTTTAGCGAGCTGCGGCCTCGATTGGTGGTCGTGACGGGGGGATATGCCGCGGCTCCTGCCGGCTTCGCGGCGGCGATCGCGGGGATTCCCTTGGTGCTTCAGGATCAGAACTCGTATCCGGGTCTGGTCACGAGGCTCCTTCGCCGTTTCGCGACCCGGATCCATCTGGCGTACCCCGAGGCAGTGGACCGGCTGGCGGGTACACCCGCCCGCTTGGTGATCTCCGGCAACCCGGTTCGAGACCGCGCCCCCGTGCGCCAAGCGGATGCACGCCGTGGGTTCGGTGTGCCGAAGGACGCATTTCTGACGCTGATCACCGGCGGGAGTCAGGGTTCATTGGCGTTGAACGAAGGGGTCGTTGCCTGGGTGGCTGCGATGGTGAGTCGCTCCGTCGGCCGCCCTGATGCTCTACATCTCTTGTGGGCTACGGGGCCGAAACACTTCACCGGAATTACGCGGGCATTAGAGGACATTGGAGAGCCTTCGTGGGTGCACGCGACTCCCTATCTGGAGGACATGCCTTCTGCTCTCGTCGCGGCCGACCTCGCCCTCAGTCGGGCAGGGGCCATGACGATTGCCGAGTTCTTGAACGAAGGCCTCCCCGCGCTCCTCGTGCCGCTTCCGACCTCGGCCGAAGACCATCAGATGCACAACGCCCGCGCGCTGGCCTCTGCGGGAGCGTCACGGCTGATCCCGCAGGACGAGCTGTCGCCTGAGCGGCTGGCCGATGAGGTGGCCCGTCTGGCAGACGGGCCGGTCGTAATGGATGAGATGAAGTCGCGGGCGCGATCCCGCGCTCGTCCGCATGCGGCGAGGGACATCGCGCGTGACCTCGAAACGATCCTCCCGACCGGGAGGGCCGCGTGAGTCGACCGGACTTCCGAGCGCTTGCCAAGCGTGGAGTGATCCACTTCATGGGGGTCGGCGGCGCAGGCATGTTCCCGCTAGCTGAGCTCGTGGCGCGGAGTGGTGCGACGGTCAGCGGCTGTGACATGAAGGCCAGTGACGCGTTGGAGGGCCTGAAGCACCGCGGGTGCGCGATCTCCGTAGGGCACGGGGCAGACCACGCACGCGATGCAGCGGCGCTGGTGGTGACTGCCGCGATACCGAGCGACCACGTCGAGATCGCGGCCGCCCGGGCGGCGGGTATCCCCGTGTTCAAGCGAGCGGAAGCCTTGGGATCTTGGGTCTCGGCAGGGCGCGTCTTGGGTATTGCGGGCACGCATGGGAAGACGACGACGACCGCGATGGCGACAGAGATTCTCGCAGCGGCCGGGCAGGACCCCACCGGCGTTGTCGGCGGGCGAGTGTCGGGTTGGGACGGCAACCTCCGACACGGCGGCGACGACCTCTTTGTGGTCGAGGCGGACGAGTACGACCGCTCCTTCTTGACTCTTGCCCCCGATGTGGCTGTGGTCACGAATCTCGAGGCAGATCATCTCGAGATCTACGGGGACTTGGAGGGCGTGCGTCGGAGCTTCAGAGACTTCCTCGCGGGGGTCCGCGGAGGTGGGCGCGTCGTCGTGTGTGCCGACGACCACGGGGCATCATCCCTCCTGCGGGGAGTGGGCCAGGCCGGTGTCAGCTATGGGACCTCGGCGGGCTCGATGGTCCGGGCCACCGACGTCGCATCGGGCCCCAATGGATCGACCGCCACTCTCTGGGAAGAGGGACGGGAGGTTGGCAAGCTTCGTTTGCCGATGGGCGGGAGGCACAACCTGCTCAACGCCCTCGGCGCTGCGGCTGCTGCCCGGGCTCTGTCGGCACCGTGGGAGCCGATTCTGAATGCGCTTGCCGCTTTTCGCGGGGTAGGAAGACGGTTCGAGGTCGTAGGTGAGGCGGGTGGGGTAACGGTCGTGGATGACTATGCCCACCATCCCACCGAGATCTGTGCCGCCCTTCAAGCCGCCCGAGCCTCTTTCCCAGGTCGTCGAATCGTGGCGGCGTTCCAGCCTCACCTCTTTAGCCGCACCCGAGACTTCGCCCGCCAGTTCGGCGAAGCCCTCGCGTCAGCGGACGTCGTCTGGGTGACCGACGTGTTCCCTGCGCGGGAGGCCCCGATCGCAGGTGTGACGGGAGAGACGATCGTTGAAGCGGTCCGTGAGGCGGGTGCCTCCCGCGTTCACTACGAGGCTGATCTCGATTTACTCCCGGCGGCCATCCTCCGCAGTGCCGAAGGCGGGGACGTTGTGGTCACCTTGGGAGCGGGATCGATCGAAAAGTCAGGAGCCGAGCTCGTGGCGCTGCTTGGGGAGCCGGTTCATGCGTAGTCAGCTTCGAATTCTCGTAGGCACCCTCATCGTTGGAGCGGTCGCTGCATGGGGGCCGGTGATCTCGACCACGATTGCCGAGATGGAGACGTTCCGAATCCGGGATGTCCGTGTGACGGGCCTCACCTACCTCACCGAAGCGCGCGTCGTTGCCCAGCTCGACTTGGGACAGTTCGCCTCTGTGTGGGGAGACCGGGAGCATTGGGAGGACCGGTTGTCCGCACACCCTCTCATTAGTCACGCGTCGATTGAACGGCGACTCCCGGGTGGTCTGCGGGTCGAGGTGGTGGAGCGGACACCAGTCGCCTTGGCCCCGACCCCCACGCTCGAGCCGGTAGACTCGGAAGGCCATCGGTTGCCACTGGACCCAACCCACTTCCGACTCGACCTCCCTGTGATCTCGGCGAGCGCGTACCCGCCCCCGGACGCGTCGGTGTTTCCTGGGGAAGTGAGGGCTCTCGCTTCGGAGTTGGAGCGGCTTACCGAGGTCGATCCCACCTTCGTCGAGCGTGTTTCGACGATCGGCTTCTCGGAGGACGGCGCGCTTCTCTTCCGCCTCATCGAGCCGCGAGTGGATGTGCTCGCCCACCCGGGAACTCCCGTCGGGCGCCTCCGGCAGGCAGAGGCGGCGCTCGCGCACGCACTCGCCATCCGACCGGGGGAAGCCCCTGTCGTAGTGGACCTGAGGTACTCAGGCCAAGTCGTAGTTCGCCACAACCGCTAGTAAGGAAGTCTCATGCGCTCTAACCTCATCGCCGGCCTGGACATCGGAACCGCACATACGGTGGCCGTGATCGGCGAGATCTCCGAAGACATCCGGCGCCCGGGGGTATCGATCCGGGGGGTTGGGCAAGCGGTGACTGGCGGCCTGCGGGGTGATCTCGTGACCAATATCGACGAGATGACCGAGTCTGTTCGGATGGCCATGTCCGAAGCCGAATTGATGGCAGGTGTAAGCGTGGACCGCGTCTACGCAGGGATCGGGGGCAGTCACGTGAGCGCCCGCACCTCGATGGGCGTCGTCGCCGTGGCGGAGGACGAGGTGACTGCGGATGACGTCGAAAGGGTCCACATCGTGGCCCGCGCGGTGGCTCTTCCGCCCGACCGAGAGATGGTCCACGCGATTCCTCAGGAATACGTCGTGGACAATCAGCGAGGAATTAAGGATCCCATAGGCATGTGTGGGGTTCGGTTGGAGTCTGAGGTCTTCCTCGTGACTTGCCAGGTCACGAATTCGGCCAACATCAAGAAGGCGGTGAACCGTGCGGGTTACCGCGTACAAGATCTAGTGTTAGAGCCTCTCGCGGGTGCCCGAGCGGTGCTCACGGAGGACGAGAAAGAAGTTGGCGTCGCCGTCGTCGAGATCGGCGCCAACACGACCGACGTCGCTGCATATGTCGAGGGCAAGGTGCAGCACGTGGCGATACTCCCCTTCGGAGGGGCAACGTTGACCACCGATCTGATGCGTGGCTTGGCGGTCCCGTATCGCGAGGCGCGCTTGGCGAAAGAGCGCCACGCGCGCGCAATCACACAGATGGTGGATCCTCGCGAGACGATCGAACTCCCCGGGCCCGGTCCTGGGCAGGTGCGATCGGTCGCGTGCGAGCTCATCGCTCACATCGTGGAGCAAAGGCTCGACGAGCTCTTCGGCATCGTCCAAGAAGAGCTTCGCGAGCGGGGCACCTTGGACCGACTGGGTGCCGGCATCGTCCTCACCGGTGGCACCGCGGCGATCCCCGGCATCGTGGAGCTAGCTCAACAGATCTTCGCGTCCCCGGTGCGCCTTGGTGTGCCCGGCGACGGACTCGGGCAGCTCGCTGACCGCGTCGCGCGACCGCGCTTCGCCGTCGGGGTGGGTCTTACTCAGTGGGGCGCCGACCGGTTCATGGAGACCGGTCGTGGCGCGTCGACACGCACATCGGGTCTCGTCACGAAGCTCGGGACGTGGCTCAAGGAATTCTTTTAGTCGTACCACATCAAAATCTCCGCTAGGGAGGAGAGTCATGATGATCTTCGAGTTCGAAGAAACTCCAATCGCGAACGCCCGCATGAAGGTTGTGGGTGTTGGAGGAGCCGGCGGCAACGCGGTGAATCGCATGATCGACGAAGAGCTGGAGGGCGTCGAGTTCATTTCGATGAACACCGACGGTCAAGCGCTTAAGAGCTCAAAGGCTCAAATCACGCTGCAGATCGGGAAGAAGCTGACCCGAGGGCTAGGAGCCGGCGCTCGGCCGGAGGTTGGCCGGCAGGCGCTGGCCGAGAGCGAGGAGGAAGTCCGGCGTGCGCTCGAGGGAGCCGACCTGGTGTTCGTAACCGCCGGTATGGGTGGCGGAACGGGTACGGGTGCTGCTCCGATGGTCGCCGATATCGCCAGAGACATGGGTGCGCTCACGATCGGTGTCGTGACGAAGCCGTTCTCGTTCGAGGGGAAGAAGCGGGGTCGCCAGGCCATGCAGGGGCTAGCAGAGCTCAGGCGTGCGGTGGACACGATGATTCTCGTACCGAACGATCGACTACTCGCCGTCGTCCCGAAGGGAACGTCGTTCAAGCACGCCTTGAAGAAGGCCGACGAAGTGTTGTTGAACGCGACCAAGGGCATCTCGGACCTCATCCGCGTGACGGGCGAGGTCAACGTCGACTTCGCGGATGTACGCACAGTCATGGCGTCGCGGGGACCGGCCCTTATGGGCTCCGGCTTCGGGGAGGGCGACAACCGCGCTCAGGAGGCGGCGCAGGAAGCGATCTCTTCCCCGCTCCTCGACGACGTGTCGATCTCCGGCGCACAGGGGGTCCTGATCAACATCACCGGAGGGATGGATCTCGCCATTGACGAGGTCACCACGATCTCCTCGATTATCCAGGAAGAGGCGGGAGACGAGGCCGAGATCATCTTTGGCGCCGTACACGACCCGGAGCTTGAGAACCAGGTGCGCGTGACTGTGATCGCGACGGGGTTCGATTCGGAGAATGACGACAAGGTGATTCAGGGCGATTTCGGTCGAGCCCCCCGTGCGCGTGCTCAGGTGGCGGCGGAGCCGGTAGTGGCGGCTCCGACGATCGAGGTGCCGGAGGCAGTGGACCAGCCGGTACTCGAGCCGCCACCCCACGTCGCGCAGGCCGACAACGTGGGTGTTCGGGTGGCTGTGGGTGGTGGGTCGGCGGAGCCGATCCTCCCGCTCAGCAGGTTCCCCGAGCGGACGGTGTCTCGTGAGCAGATTGAGGGGTTGGATATCCCGACGTTTATCCGACGCCAGATGGACTAAGGGACGCAGGCGTGCGGTGAGCACGCCATCTCCCTCGAGCAGGTCGAAGACCGCCCGGGGGGTGCTGTGTGTCCCTAGCCCCAGCATCTTTCGGGCGTGCGACTGCCCGGCGGACTTCCGCCGGGTGGTCGCTCACCTGCGGTACGAACGCACACATTCGACGGTATGAACGCATCTGGATCTCGACGTACGCTCGTGGTGCTCGCCATGGCGACCGCGGGGTGTCTCGACACCCCTGACGCAGGACGACTCGATGCCTTGAGCGTGCCCGCGGCCGAGGACGTACGGATCTTCGCACTGAGCAGTGGCCAGACCTTCGGGGGCATGCTCAACCAGATGATGGACGCCAACGACCAGGCGAGTCTTCTCCTCGCGTTCCAAGAGCACGCAGATCCGCGTCGGATGAGCGACCGGACCGAGGTCACATTCCGCTACTTGGCGGGCGGCCGCGATGTACGAGGGGTCGACGTGACGCTCAGTCCCGATACCACGGTGCGGCTCGACCGGGGGCTCGCCGGGTGGGAATCCGAGCTCATCGAAACGCCTGTCTTCGTCGACACCGTGTACGCGTCTGGAGAGGTCCAGGGTGAGGGAGGACTCTGGGGGTCGGTCGTAGGGAACACCGCTCTCGAACGGGTCCCCTTCGAGGACAGGAATCGACTCATTGACCACCTGGATGCGGTGTTCCAATGGCAAATCGATTTCTATCGTCAGCTTCGCGTGGGGGACACGTACCGCTTTGCCTTCGAGCAGGAGGTCCGGCCCGATGGTTCGATGCGGGCCGGCCGGTTGTTGGCCGCCGAGTACGTAAACAACGGGACGCCTTTCCACGCCGTGTACTTCGATCCGAATGGTGATGGCGAAGGCTCCTACTTCGACCTGGATGGCCAGTCGGTACGACGGTCATTTCTGCTCAAGCCTCTTTCGTTCCGCCGCATCTCGGGCCGCTTCGTCAACGCGCGCCGCCACCCTGTCCTCAACACGATCCGAGCGCACCGGGGCATCGATTACGCCGCCGACACCGGCACTCCTGTGATGGCGACCTCGGACGGTGTGGTCATTCACCGAGGGCCGAAGGGCAGCTTCGGGAATACCGTCGAGATCCGGCACCGCAACGGATGGGTCACTCGGTACGCCCACCTCAGTCGGTTTCCTGCCGACGTGAGAGTGGGGAGCACAGTCCGGCAGAGTGACGTGATCGGATTCGTGGGTATGACTGGACTCGCGAGCGGGCCTCATCTCCACTACGAGATGTTGCAAAACGGGCGTCAGTTCGACCCGCTCAGCGTCGATCTCCCGGCCGGTGACCCCGTTCCCGAAGACGACCAGGAGCGGTGGCGGACCGACCTCACCGGTCGGGTCGCCCTCTTGGAGACGATCCCCCGTTCAGGACCCATCCGCACCTTCGAGGCTGTGGCGGACCCCGACCCGGCCCCCACTCAGCAGGGTGGAGGGGGATAGGGGACGCTTGAAGGCTGACCCCTCGTGATGAAATGGCTCCTCTTCGCGGCGCTCGCGGCGGCCGCTGTGTGGTACACATTCTGGATCTACCTGCGGGTGGAGCTTGCAGTCCCCCATACCCGGTGGCTTGCCGCAATCCGAGCCTCGGTCGTCGTGACGCTTCTCTTGCTCCTCTTCGACCCGCGACTGCCGCCGGGACTCGACGAAGGGGCTCCGAGGTGGGTCTTGCTGGATGCCTCGCTCAGCATGAGTTCGGGTGGCTCGGCTGGAGCTCCGGCGTGGGAGGACGCGGTGGCTCGCGCGCGCGAACTCCGTGATGACGGATGGGCCGTTCTGACCTTCGGGTCGGCGATCTCCGGCGTTCTCGATTCCATCCCGAACCAACCCCGCGAGTTGGCGACGGAGCTGGCTCCCGCGCTTCGTACGGCCGCTGAAGCGGGAGTTCGCGACGTTCGCGTGCTCTCCGATATGCGCCTCCATGACGCGATCGCCGTCGAGGCGGAGCTGCGCGACCTGCCGCTTTCGGTGGACTTCGAGTCGCTCTCGACCCCCGGATCGAACGTGGGTCTTGGTCGCTTCCACGTACCGGATGTCCCGGCGCCTGGAGTCCTGCCCGTCGCGGAGATCGAGGTGTTCGGCGGCACACCCGGCGATTCGACCCTGGTCACGATCCACGCTGAGGGAGTGGAGGTCGCTGCCGTACGACTGCCTCTTCCGTCGGAGGGCAGGAGAAGTGTCGAGACGATCGAACTACCTGCAGTACAGCGAGCTGGGGAGGTTCGGTACACCGCGGTCGTAGGCACAGACGCGGATCCGTTTCTCGACGATCAACGAGCTGCCTCGTACGCGAACATTGGCTTCGAGGCCGGAGCGGTCGTCCTCGTTTCTTTTCGGGCAGATTGGGAGCCGAGGTACCTCCTCCCTGTACTAGAGGAGACCACCGGTTTGCCCGCATCCGGCTTTCTGCGAGCTGGCGAAGACAGGTGGGTGCGGGTCGGGAGGGCAGCGGATCGCGGTGCTCCTGCCGACTCCGCGTCCGTCCGTCGGGCCGCTTCCCGTGCGACCCTCCTCGTCGTCCATGGACTCGGGCCGGACGCTGGGTCGTGGATCGACCCAGTACTCGCCTCTTCGCCGCGGCGCCTCGTCTTTCCGGACGGCCGCGGAGGCGCAGAGCGGGCGGGGATCGAGATCCAGGACGTTCGTGACGGGGAGTGGTATGCCTCCGCGGATGTACCGGTATCACCTGTCGCCGGGGCATTCGTCGGTCTGTCGCTTCAGGGGCTCCCGCCACTGTCGAATCTCCTGATCCCGGAGTCCGGCTCAGGGAGTGTACCCCTTGTCGGGCAACTGAGGGGCGCAGGGGCGGGTGAGGGGGTGATCGAGCTCCATCGTACCCGCCAGGGCCGGGTCGCGGTCGCGCTCGCCTCCGATTGGTGGCGATGGGCGATGCGGGAGGAGGGCCGAGAACCGTATCGACGGCTATGGTCGGCCGTCGCGGGATGGCTTCTGCAGGAGGACGGAGTGTCTTCCTCGGTCGTGCGCCCGATGGCACAGGTGGTGGATAGGGGAGCAGCTCCCCGATGGGTGCTTCCTGCCGATTCCACGGAGGTGCGACTCGAGATGGAGAGTGAGGCAGGAGAAGTCGTGGAGTCTCTCCTCCGGGGTAGTGGAGAGGTGACGACCGAGGTCCTAGAGCCCGGCATGTACGAATGGCGGGCCATGACGACGGATGGAGACACTGTGCAGCGAGGCCGGTTTGATGTCGCGGGCACCACGGATGAGATGTCACCTCCGGTTTTCGTCCCAACCGTAGTCGGCTTGCCCTCGACCGAAGCAGGAAACGAGGGCTTCGGACGTCCTCTACGGACCCACCCGCTCCCTTACCTGCTCATGATTTTTCTCTTGTGCACGGAGTGGGTCATCCGTCGCCGAACCGGTCTTCGCTGACCCGAGAGCATGGCGCGACTCTTCAAGAGGGATCCGGAACGGAAGAAGGGACTGTGGAAGCGCGTGGTCGACCTCGCGCTCACCGACGTACGTGTGGTCGCCGGAGGGATCGACCACTCGAGCCTCGAAGAGCTGGAAGAGAGGCTTCTTGCGGCCGACATGGGGGTCCGTGTGACGATGCGGCTCACAGATCGCGCGGAAGAGACGTTGAGGCGTGGCAAGGCCCGCACCTCAGAGGATCTGACGGCTGCTCTCGTTGCCGAGGTTGAGGAGATGCTCGGTGGCGGCGACGAAGTCGCCCTCCGGGCGGCCGAAGAGGGGCCCACTGTCTACCTGATAGTCGGGGTGAACGGAGTAGGCAAGACGACGTCCGTCGCCAAGATCGCCCATCACCTGATTTCCGAGGGTAAGACGGTCATGGTTGCCGCGGCGGACACCTTCCGCGCGGGTGCGGTCGCTCAACTCGAACGGTGGGCTTCTGTCGTTGGAGCAGACTTCCTCCGTGGCCAACAGGGCGGTGACCCGGCAGCGGTCGCGTTCGATGCCTTGGAAGCGGCCGAGGCTCGGGGAACCGACGTGGTGTTGATCGACACGGCCGGTCGGCTACACACGAATCGCGGCCTCATGGAGGAGTTGGCGAAGGTCGACCGGGTGGTACGACGCCGCTTGGAGGGCGCTCCTCACGAGACGTTGATCGTTCTCGACGCGACGGTCGGGCAGAACGCGCTCCGCCAGGTCGAGGCGTTTGCCAAGGCTGTCTCCCTCACTGGCATCGTGATGGCGAAAATGGACTCGTCGGCGCGTGGTGGGATCGTGCTCGCGTTGCGAGAGGAGCACGGTCTCCCGGTAAAGCTGATCGGCACAGGGGAGGGGATTGACGATCTCGCGGCATTCGACCCGGGGGACTTCGTCGAATCCATCTTCGGCTCGTGAGCTACTCGCATCTGGAGCGCCCGGTCCAGTACCTGAAGGGCGTCGGCCCGAAGCGAGCTCAGTCGCTGGGTAAGCTCGGCATCTCCACCGCACGCGACATGGTGTACCATGTGCCTCGCCGGTACGACGATGCCTCCACGGTGCACCCCATCTCCGGGGCCGAGGTCGGGATGGAGGTGACCTTGGTGGGTCGGGTGCGGAGCAAAGGGGTGATCCCGACTCGACGTCGACTGCGGATCTTTCAGGCTGTCCTCGAGGACGACTCTGGGATGATCACGGTCGCCTGGCCCGGCCAGCCCTGGCTCGATCGGAAGCTTCGAGAGGGTGACACCTTGCTCGTTACGGGGCCCGTGAAGTTCTACCACGGACGTCAGCTACAACCTCGCGAGCACACGGTGCTCGCCAGAGCGGACGACGAGAGCTCGACCATCGCCTCCGGCGTCGTCTTCGTGACCTATCCTGCGAGTGAGGAACTTCCTCAGTGGGTCGTTCGTGGCATCTTCGAGAAGAACCTCGACGCCTTGCTGGAATGGTCGGCTGCGGACGAGTACCTGCCGGCTGGGGTTCGATCCGATCTGGAGCTTCCACCTCTGGATAAGGCGTTGGAATGGGTGCACCGGCCCTCTTCTCTCGCAGAAGCTGAGAAGGGTAGACGGCGGCTCGCCTTCGACGAGCTCTTCTTTCTTCAGTTGGTTCAGGCGTTGGCACGCCGGAAGGCGACGGAGGCCGCACCGGGGACCGTCTCGACTCGGACGAACGCGTTGATTCGTCCGCTGCATGAGAGTCTTCCATTCGAACTCACCTCGGCTCAAGCCCGAGCGCTCCGCGAGATCTATGACGACATGCAGTCGGCTCGCCGAATGAATCGGATGCTCCAAGGGGATGTCGGGTCGGGAAAGACCGCGGTCGCCGTGTTCGCCATGTTGCTCGCCGTGGAGAGTGGGAGGCAGGCGGTTCTAATGGCGCCTACGGAGATCCTTGCCGAACAACACTTCAGAGGCGTCGACCAGTGGATGGAGTCGCTCGGAGTGAAAGTCGGCCTTCTTACGGGCTCCTTATCGGCGGCGGCGAGGCGTGAGATGTTGGCTGCCATCGGAGATGGGACGTGCCAGGTGGTAGTGGGCACGCACGCCTTGATCCAAGAGTCCGTCCTCTATCGTGAACTCGGACTTGTCGTTGTCGACGAACAGCATCGCTTCGGAGTACGGCAGCGGATGGCGCTCGTTGAACGCACGGATCACCGACCCGACGTACTCGTCATGTCCGCAACGCCGATTCCTCGATCTCTCGCGCTCGCCCTATACGGAGATCTCGATATCAGTGTTCTCGATGAGCTGCCACCAGGCCGGACTCCGATTCGTAGCGAACTCCGTTCGTCGAAACAGCGGCACCACGCCCACGATCTTATTCTCAGGGAGGTTGGCAAGGGGAGGCAGGCGTACATCGTGTACCCCTTGGTTGAGGAGTCGGAGAAGATCGATCTCCTCTCCGCTTCGAAGGAGTTCGAACGTCTCTCCGCGGGACCGTTCGCGGAGGTGCGAGTGGGCCTCTTGCATGGCCAGCTGCCTCCCGCTCAGAAGGACGAGGTCATGCGGAGCTTCGCGAGGGCTGACATCGATGTGCTCGTGGCCACAAGCGTCATCGAGGTCGGGATCGATGTCCCCAACGCTACCGTGATGGTGATCGAGCACGCTGAGAGATTCGGACTTTCACAGCTTCACCAGCTACGGGGTCGAGTCGGACGCGGTGCGGAAGAATCGTACTGCGTGCTCGTTGCGGACACGGGCGGGGAGTCCAGGGAGCGTCTCCAGGTCTTCGTGAACACGACGGACGGCTTCGAGATTGCCAGAGCCGACCTCGAGATCCGAGGCCAAGGGGATCTCTTCGGGAGTCAGCAGCACGGCCGGGATCAAATGCTCCGTTTCGCAGATCTTCTCGCCGACGAGGACTTGTTGGTAGAGGCTCAGAGGAGAGCTCGAGAGTTGATCGCAAGCGATCCGGAGATGCGTCGGCCGGAGCACCGAGGTGCTCGGCAGCATCTGGTCAGTCGGTACCACCACCGGCTGAAGATGTACGGGGTCGGGTAGGGTAGCGTTTTGCCAGGTCGGATGGTGTAGATTCTTGCCCGGCGCCGAGCGACGGCGGCGGAGGGTTATCCGAGTCGAGGGGCAGATGGTTGAGATCAAGGATTTGGGCGCGCACGCAGGCGAAGAAGTCGTCGTCAGGGGATGGGTGGAAGCCACCCGTGGGCACGGCAAGGTCGCCTTTACTGTGCTACGCGACGGAACCGGGACGCTGCAAGGCGTCCTCGTAAAGAGTGCGGTGGCGGCCGACGTATGGGACCTCCAACAGTCGCTCACCCAGGAGTCGGTCATCGAGTTGCGCGGCGAGGTGAAGGAGGATGCCAGGGCCCCGGGAGGGTACGAGTTGGGGGTCACAGCGCTCCGCCTCCTGGCCCAGGCCGAGGAGTACCCGATACAGCCGAAGGAACACGGCGTCGACTTCCTTCTGGATCATCGCCACCTCTGGTTGCGATCGTCTCTGCAGCGCGCGGGGCTCAGGGTCCGGGCCGAGGTGGAGCAAGCGATTCACGACTTCTTGTACCAGAACGACTTCGTGCGTATCGACACGCCGATTCTCACGGGAGCGATTGGAGAGCACGCCGGGACGCTATTCGAGACGGACTATTTCGGTTCGCCAGCGTATATGGCCCAGACCGGCCAGCTCTACGTAGAGGCGGCTTGCCCGGCGTTTCGACGTGTGTACTGCTTCGGACCGGTCTTTCGTGCCGAGAAGTCCAAGACCCGGCGGCATCTCACCGAGTTCTGGATGGTCGAGCCCGAGGTCGCCTTTGCGGACTCCGACGAAAACATGCGGCTCCAGGAGTCTTTCGTGTCGTACATCGTAGAAAGGGCCCTCGAGCGGTGCGGCCACGAGCTGGAGGTCCTGGAGCGCGATACTCGTCCCCTAGAGGCGGTCAAGGCGCCGTTCCCCCGAATCAGCTACAGCGACGCCGTTGCCGAGTTACAAGCGGGTGGAAGCGGCATCGAGTGGGGTGAAGACCTCGGGGCAGCGGACGAGGCGAAGCTCATGGAGAGTCGTGATCTTCCCCTCTTTGTTCATGACTACCCCAAGGAGGCCAAGGCCTTCTACATGAAGGAGAATCCTGAAGACCCTAGGACGGTGCTCTGCGACGACCTCCTCGCCCCCGAGGGTTACGGCGAGATCATCGGCGGAAGCCAACGCGAGGACGATCTAGATCTCCTTGAAGCACGGATTCGTGAGGAAGGACTCCCTGCAGAAGCCTACACGTGGTACCTCGACCTCAGGCGCTACGGAACCTTCCCCCATTCAGGCTTCGGACTCGGGGTGGAGCGGACTGTGGCGTGGATCACCGGGCGGCACCACATCCGGGAGATGATCCCGTTCCCCCGGCTCATGAACCGTCTTTACCCCTAGCCTGATTCGTGCGCCGAATCGTTCTCGACATGATGGACCGTCGTCCGATCTGGGCGATGCCTACCTGGGTTCCCGAGCGGATTCGTAGCCTCCTTCCGGATGGTTGCGAGCTCTCGGTCGTCACCGACGAGACCGATGGGTCCGGCGATGGATCCGCCCGTGTCTCGACTCACGTTCTCGAGTTGGTGCGAGATGCCGACGCGTACTTCGGCTACGGGATCCCGACCGAGGTCCTGGAGTCGGGATCGTCGCTCCGCTGGGTCCACTCGGGGGCGGCAGGTGTCGGCAGCTCCCTCACACCTCAGATGTTGAGTCGGGATGTCGTGTTTACGAACTCGGCAGGCATCCATGCGCCGCCCATGGCCGAGACTGTGCTCGGTATGATCCTCTACTTCGGGAGGGGGTTGGACTTCGCGCGACTCAACCAAATGCAAAGCCGCTGGGATACGTCCCCTTTCTACGCCGCCGAAGCGCCGCTCCGAGAGCTCTCCGACACCACCATCGGGATCATCGGATTCGGTGGGATCGGACGGGAAGTCGCGCGACGACTTCTCCCGCTCGGTGCCAACGTCGTGGCGGTTGCCCGAACGCTCCCCCTCGAGGAGGAGCCCGAGTTGACGCCTGTCGCTGGCGGCGGCTCGCTGAAGGCTCGTGTGCTCTCCGGGGTGGAGGGGTTGAATGCCTTGTACGCCGAGAGCGATGTCATCGTCCTCGCCGCCCCTGAGACGGCGGAAACCAGGGGTATGATCGACGCTGAAGCCCTCGACCGTATGCGCGTGGGGTGCGTCTTGATTAACGTCGCACGGGGCAAGCTCGTAGACGAAGACGCCTTAGCCGATGCCCTCGCGTCGGGCCGAGTGCGCGGCGCGGGGCTGGATGTCTTCGCCAAGGAGCCCCTCTCTTCCGCTTCTCCGCTGTGGGAGCTGCCCAACGTCCTCGTGACACCGCACGTCTCGGCCGTGACGAGAGGCTTTTGGAAGCGAGAGTGTCGGTTGATTCTGCGAAACCTCACGCGCTTCGTGGACGACGCGCCCGTCGAAGAGTGGGAGAATGTCGTGGACAAGGTCGCCGGGTACTGAGGCCGAATCACCGCGCTTCCTGCTCTGAGCCTTCCTAGGCGCCTTCCCTCTTTACCTCGTCCCAGAGCGCGTCGAGAACGGCCAAGTCCGCCTTACTCATGTCGATGCCGCGTTCCGTCGCGAGTCGCTCCACGCCTTGGAATCTTGCTGTGAATTTGGAGTTCGCCTTCGCGAGTGCGTTCGTCGGGTGGGCTCCGGCGAGGCGGGCCAAATTCACCGCCGCGAAGAGCAGATCCCCGACCTCTTCGAGAATCGCTCCTTCGTCTTCGGATTCGAGTGCTTCTGCTACTTCGCGGAGCTCTTCGCCGACCTTCTCCAGGGGGCCAGCCGTGTCCTGCCAGTCGAAGCCGACCGAGGCGACTTTCTCTTGTATCCGGTACGCCTTCGTGACTGGGTCGAGCCCCTTCGCGAGGCTCGCCAGGATCGACCCGTCGCCACTCTGTCGACTCCGCTTCACCTCCTCCCAAGGCCGGCGCTCTCCCTCTCCGAAGACGTGCGGATGGCGAGCAATCATCTTTTTTTCGAGTCGACCATAGACGGATTCAGCGTCCAACTGTCCCTCTTCCTCCGCGACGACGACTTGAAAGGCGAGGTTGAGGAGAAGGTCACCGAGCTCACCCTCCAAATCTTCGGTGCTTCCCTCGCGGATCGCGTCGACGACCTCGTGCGTCTCTTCCAGGAGGTGCGGGATCAACGATTCCGCTGTTTGAGCCGCGTCCCACTCACACTCGAGTCGGAGGTACCGGACCAGAGCCAGAGCGCGATCGAGCGTCCCGGGTCCGGGGAAGTGGAAAGGGTCGTTGGTCATGACGTTGGCGAGTCGATCGATCGCTCTGCAGGGGGGTCGTGCTGTAGCTGTGTTTCTGGCATCTTTCACCATCTATGTCAACGAATCCGAAGGCCCGTGCTTGGATCCAGGTGCGGGCCGATGCTCTGCGCGCCAACTATACCGCTGTGGCCGAGCGTGTGGGCCCGTCTGCCGGTGTTCTGCCCATGGTGAAGGCCGATGGGTACGGGCTCGGCATCGAAGGGGTCGTCCGCGCCCTCGAGCCGATGGATCCTTGGGGCTACGGTGTCGCGACCGTGGACGAGGGGGTCACCCTCCGAGAGCTGGGCGTAGAGCGGGCCATCGTCGTATGCGGACCAGTGCCCCCCGACCACACTCGTGACGCTGTGCACCACGGACTCGACGTCTTCGTCTCGTCCGTCGAGGCGCTTGATCGGTTGCGGGCCGCGGCCGAGGAAGAGGCCGCTGTGGGTCGCTGGCACTTGGAGGTCGACACGGGGATGGGCCGGAGTGGCTTCGACTGGCGCTCGAGAGAACAGTGGCTGCCGGTGATCGCCGATGCAGGAGCCGCCTTGGAGCTCGTGGGGATCACCACGCACCTCCATTCGGCGGACGAGGATCCCGACACGATCCACCTCCAGTGGGAACGACTCGGTACGGTGACGCGTCAGCTGGCGCGCTCGAAGCCGGGTGTCGCCATCCACATCCTTAACAGCGCGGGCTCGATGCACACGCCGGAGTACGCGCACGCGTTGGTGCGACCAGGTATCTTTCTGTACGGCGGGTCCGTCGGAAGCAACGCGCCAGATCCGGAACCGGTTGTCTCACTCCACGCGCGGGTAGCCCATGTTCGTGATGCGCCCAGCGGGAGCACGTTGGGGTACGGATCGACGCATACGGCAACCCTCGACCAACGGTGGGCCACCTTATCGATCGGATACGGTGACGGTCTACCGAGGGCGCTGGGGAATCGAGGAGCTGCATTGATCGCCGACCACGCCGTTCCGATCATCGGGCGGATCTCCATGGACGTCACGGTGGTAGACATCACCGGCGTGCCTGACGTGGCATGCGGTTGTGTCGCGACTCTGGTCGGCCAGTCGGGGGAGCAACACATCGGGATCGACGACGTAGCAAGCCAGGCGGGCACCATTAGTTACGAGGTGCTCACCCGCATGACGCCGCGCCTTCCCCGCGTCTGGAGTGGAAGCGAGGCATGAACCGCGATCTGAGAGGACGAGAGACACAGGTGAGTGCTCGAGTTGGATGGCGACGTGGGGTCGCGGCGTTCGTGGTCGCGATCGGAGGATCGCTGGCCGTTTCGGCATGCCAGGAAGAGTTGCCCGTCGGGATTGCAGACGGCCCCCTGCCGGGCACACCGGTCACGGTTCAGGTGACCCTCCCGTGGAGCCAGTTCGCGTCGAATCTCGAGGTGTTCGGCGGGTACGGTTCCGCCGAAGATTTGGGCGAGGGAGTGCTCGCGAACCAGTTCGAGGGTTCACTCGACGCGCGCACGCTGATCCGATTCGCGACGTATCCGAGTGTAGCAACGGTGCGGGACACGTCCGGGACCAACCGTCCGGACTCGTCGTTGACATTCGTCAGTGGGCGGCTGGTCACCTTCTTCGACACCATCGCGAGCACGAATAGCGGGGTGGTAAACCTATCGTTGGGGGCGACCACCGAAGAGTGGGACGCCTCGACGGCCTCGTGGACTCTCGCGATTGACACGATCAACGACGAGCGTCCCTGGAGTGAAGTCGGTGGTGGATTGGTCACTGCGGCCGGAACTTCGACGTGGGACCCGACCACGGGGGACTCGGCGGTCTTTGCGCTGGACTCGGCGACGGTCGCAGCGTGGAGAGATTCGACAGATCTGTCGGTGGGTGCTCGACTCGATCTGCTCGACCCCGGCGAGCGATTGTCGATTCGAAGTGTCGCGCTCCGGCTCGACGCTCGCCCTAGCTCGAGGCCGGATACCATTGTCGAGCTATCTGCGGGGACCCGCGGGGTAACGTTCATTTACGCTCCATTCCCCGACCCTCCGCCCGACGGTGTCCGGATTGGGGGAACGCCTTCGTGGCGAACGGTCATGGATATCGCGATCCCGGAGGTCCTCGATGGGATCCCCGAACTGTGCGCGGTCGTTTCCTGCCCGCATCAGCTCGATCCGGTTCAGATCAGCTTCGGGGCACTCGTGCTCACGAGTCGGGCCCCGGTTCCGGCATTCCAGCCGACCGATTCGATCAGGCTGGACGTGCGACCCGTGTTCGATAGGCCGTCGATGCCCAAATCGCCGCTCGGAAATACTCTCTTGGACGAACTCTTCGGTCGACCGGTACCTCCCGAGGCGTTCGGTGTCGCCGCCGGACTTCCAATCGAGATCCCCTTCACGACGTTTGCTCGAGATGTGTTGAGAGGAACGGACCTCGCCGGGAATGAAGCTCCCGGTACACTCGCTCTCTTGTCCGTCATCGAACCGTTCTCGATTTCCTACGCTTCCTTCGAGGGGCCCGGGAGTGCGGCCGAGCCGTATCTGAAGCTCGTGTTGACGATTGGCCCCCCGGTCGAACTGCCATGAAGATCTCGAGAGGACTTCTCGTCGCCATCGCCGTCGCGGCGACCACCGCAACCACGACAGAGGCGCAATCGCTCTTCAACGCGGCCGGACTCGGAGTGCCGGTCGAGGCGTTAGACGGGCGGGCCAGGGCTTTGGGTAACCTCGGAATCGGGCTCGATGGTGCGTCCTTCATGCCGACCGACCCGGCTTCCCTCGGAAGACTCGCTGTCTCGACCGGCGTGATGGCTGCTCAGCCGAGCTGGGTCGACTACGAATCGGATGCGGGCCCGAGCGGGAGAGTGCAAGGGAATCGCTTTCCGCTACTCGGGATCGCGTACCCGCTCATCGACGGGATGATGTTTGTACAGGTCGGAGCGTATCTGGATCAGCACTATCGGACCGCGGCAACCGGCGTAATCGATTTCGGAGAGGGACCGCTCGAGGCTACGGACGACTTCGAGCAGGACGGCTCGATCTCGAACATCAACCTCGGGTACGCCCGAATGCTCGGCGAGCGTGTGTCGGTGGGCCTCACCGTCGGCCGCTACGCTGGATCTGTCGTACGGACGTTCTCGAGGACTTTCGGCGACGACGAGACCACGAACGTCGATGAGTACGTCGAGCGTGGCGAGTGGTCGTACACGGGCCATTCGTTGACCGCGGGCGTCGCCGTTGACCTTGGAGAGCGAGTGCGGACGTCGGTCAGTGTGCAGATTCCGACCAGGCTCGACGCGAGTGCCAGCGAGGAGACGAACGGGGCCGATCAAGGGTACGACCTCCCGGTGCAGTACCGCGCAGGAGCGACGTTGGAGCTCCAGCCTGGTTTGTTGGTCGTTGGGTCGGCCCAGCTCGTCGATTGGTCCGTCGCCGACGACGACCTGGGTGGAAGTGGCTTGGCGGACGATGCGAACGGATTCGGACTCGGGGTCGAACTCTCGCGGGCCCGGCTGTGGGGCAGGGATGCTCCGCTCCGTTTCGGTTTTCGGCGTACGGGAATCCCTTTCGGCTTTGACCCCGATGACAGAGGATCTGAGCGGGCGTTTGCCGCCGGACTCGGGCTCGAGCTGAGCTCGTCGGGCGACATCGTCTTGGCCGGAGTGGATATCGCGATTGAGCGAGGCCTTCGGTCCGGAGGTGGCTTGACCGAGAACTTCTGGCGCGCGACGCTCTCTCTGCTTGCCTCCGGCTTGTAGCCGCGAGGTCACCCGCAGGCCTGTTTCAGCCGCGAGTCGGTATGCGTGTCCACTTCCACACCTTTGGGTGTAAAGCCAACCAGTACGACACCGAGCGAATGCGGCAGGAGAGCGAGGCTCGGGGTGCCGAGAGCGTCACGGATCGCGCGGGCGCCGACGTGGTGGTGGTGAACACGTGCACGGTGACGAACCAAGCCGATGCGGAGGCGCGTCGGTTCATTCGGCGAGTGCACCGCGAGACGCCGGAAGCCAGGATCGTGGTCGCAGGTTGTTCGGCCGCACTAAAGGATGCCGAATACCGGGCGATGCCCGGGGTGACCGGCGTGGTGTCTGGGCACGACGCCACGCAGGTGACGGCGGAGGTGCTTGGGCCGCTCACCAAGATCGATGTCAGGAGTCCGCTGGACCGCATGCACCACGAGCCGATTGGGGGCGAACTCCTTCGACGACGCGCCGGGGCGTCCCGCGGCTGGCTGAAGGTGCAGGACGGGTGCGATCGCAAGTGCTCTTTTTGTGCGACTCGTCTCGCGAGGGGAAGCTCGCGCTCGAGACCGATGGACGAGGTGGTGGCGGAGGCGCAGCTGCTCGCAGAGGTCCACGCAGAGCTTGTGATCACCGGCATTCACATTGGGCACTACGGCCGGGATCTCATCCAGGAAACGACACTTTCCCGACTGTGCGCGGAGCTTCTGGAGCGAGTCCCGAATGCTCGTTTCAGGCTCGGGAGTGTAGAAGCCACGGAAGTGGACGACCTTCTGGTCGAGCTTCTCGAGACGGCGGGAGATCGACTCGCCCCTCACCTGCATATGCCGTTGCAGAGTGGCGCCGACCCGGTATTGAGAGCGATGCGGCGGTGGCACTCGAGAGAGCAGTACCGAAGGCGGACGATTGAGATCGCGGAGCGGATCTCCCCCCTCGGGCTCGGAGCCGACGTGATCACCGGTTTCCCTGGCGAGACTGATGCGGATCACGAGTCGACACGAGCGCTCGTTGAGGAGCTCCCGTTCACGTACCTCCACGTGTTCCCCTTTTCGCCTCGGTCCGATACGGTTGCCGCGTCCTTACCGAACCCCGTACCCCAACGGGTAGCCGGCGAGCGAGCTCGGGAGCTCCGTACCCTGGCCATTGAGAAGGGATCAGCGTACCGGGAAGGGCGCGTGGGAATGCGCGCGACGGTCGCGGTCGAGGGAAGAGGGGGGACCGGACTGACCGAGGACTATCTTCGCGTGGGGGTCAGAGGGGTGGCCGAGAGGAGCCTCTCGGCCGGCTTGCTCACGGGAACCCTGCTGGGGGATTCGTCACAGCTCTATATTGAAGCGCCCGACCTGACCCCCGGTATTTCAGCATGAAGAGATCTTCCGAACGGCGCAGTGCGTATGTCGAGACATACGGGTGCCAGATGAACATCAGCGATGGCGAGCTGATGGAGGGGATCTTGGAGGAGGGCGGGTACCGCATCGTAGGTCAGCCTGAGGACGCAGACGTGGTCCTCGTAAACACGTGTGCCATCCGGGAACACGCCGAGAAGAGGGTCCTCGGTCGGGTGTCGCAGTTAAATGGGTTGAAGCGTGAGCGCCCCGATATGGTGATCGGTGTGACCGGCTGCATGGCCCAACGGCTGGGTGCGACGCTCTTGGAGCAGGCCCCCTACGTCGACCTGGTCATGGGGCCGGACGGTTATCGAGAGCTTCCAGCCGCGCTGAGCACTCTTTCGGCACCGGAAGGCAAGCCCTCCGACCGCCAAACGATCGTGCCGGCATCTCGCGGAGGGAAACGGCGGGGGCCGCAGCTCGCCGTCCTCACCTTGGATCTGGACGAGAACTACCAGGGGCTCGAGCAACGGCGTGCCGACGGCCCCACCGCTTGGGTGCCGATCCAGCGGGGGTGCGACCACCGATGCACGTATTGCATTGTCCCGTACGTGCGTGGAGGGGAGAAGAACCGCGCTGCCACGGAGATCCTAACGGAGGTGCGATCGCTGGCGGAGCAGGGGGTGACGGAAGTCACTCTCCTCGGCCAGACGGTGAACTCCTACGTGTGGGATGGCGTGGCCTTCCCGGAGCTCCTCCGGTCGGTTGCGCGTGTCGACGGCATCCGCCGTGTTCGGTACACGTCGCCGCATCCGAATGACGTCACTCACGAGCTTGTCGAAGTGATGGCGACGGAGGGAGCGGTGTGCGAGCACCTTCACCTTCCGGCTCAGTCGGGGAATAATCGTACTCTGAAGCGCATGCTCCGGCGCTACACGGTGGAGAGCCTCCTCGAGAAGATGGAGCGTCTCCGCCAGGCGATCCCGGACATCGCGATCTCGACGGACATTATCGTGGCCTTTCCCGGGGAAACGGATGACGAGTACCACGACACGTTAGACCTCATGCGCACCGCGCGATTCGACGAGGCGTATACGTATAAGTACTCGGCCCGCGAAGGCACTCCCGCGACTCGGCTCCCGAGTGGCGATTTTATCGATCCCGTTGAGGCACAAGCGAGACTCGAGGGTCTGATCCAAGTGGCTCGTGCTGTTCAATCCGAGATCAATCACTCGGAAGTCGGTCGAGTTGAAGAAGTGTTGATCGAAGGTGCAGGGAGGGACGCTGGACAGATTCGGGGTCGGACGAGACGGAACAAGGTGGTTGTCTTCGACGGTGGCACCGAGCGGGTTGGAGAGTACACACACGTCGCGCTGGATCACACCACGGGAGCGACGTTCGCCGGGCACGAGGTAGGAAGCCCCGCCGTCGAGACCGTTGGGGTTTGAGCCGCCTTCTCGGAGCGTTCGGTCTGGTGGTATTGGTCGGCCTCTCGCTCCTCTTCGCCTCGCTGAACTCAGGGCAACGGGTAACGCTCCGTTTCGGGGCCTTTACCCTCTACGGGGTCCCGCTCACCGTTGTGGCCTTCGGCAGCGTCGTGGCCGGGATGGTCGTGATGCTCGTGGCGGGCGTCCGTTCCGACCTGAAGGTCCGTAGAATCTTGAGAGCACGGCTGGCGGAAGAGGATCGACAGGAGCGGGAGCGCTTCGTCGATCGTGATCAGCAAGACCTCTTCCCCACGGGAGATCCCGGGGGCTAGAGGCGGAACCCGTCCTTCGGCTGACGCTCGCGTTTGCGGTGGGTGTCGGCCTCGGACAGCTCGGCGGATGGATGTTGGTCGCGCCGCTGGTAGGCTTGCTGGCGGTGGCGTGGCCGATCCGACCATCGCATCGCACCGCGACGGTCCTGGCCGTTCTGGCTGGGGCAGTGGGGACGATCGAGTCGAATAGCTCGTCGGCTGCCTGCCTCGGCACTCCCGGTTCAGATGTGGTGATCGAGGGATGGTTTCTGGCTCGATCTCGAGGAGCTTCGACTCCGCTTCAGCGCACCGATGGGTGTGGCGTGCAGTCCACGGTGTGGACGGGGCGGGGTGAGAGCCCGCCAGTCGGTACGCTGGTACGGGTCCACGGAGAGTGGAGAAGCGGGCGGACGACGCCGTGGCTCGCCGCCGGACGCGTGGAGGAAATCGTCCTTCGCCCGCACGATCACGGACGAGGGGTCGTTGGACCCATCCGCAGGATGGTCGTGCGTTGGCGCTCGCGCCGCGTCGACCACGTGTACGACTTGTTCGGCGAGCGAGCTCCCCTCGTGGCCGCGTTGGTCGTTGCTCGTCGTGAGGGATTGGATCCGAGGCTCCGCGACGGGTTCGCGGCTGCAGGGATCGCCCACCTACTCGCGATCTCCGGCTTTCACGTCGGCTTGCTCGCCGGACTCATGCACGCGCTCCTCCGCGGCGCAGGCGTACCACCACGTCGAGCTGCTCTCGGTGCCGCTTTGGGAGCGTGGGGCTACGTACTCCTGATTGGAATCCCAGCAGCGGCCGCGCGGGCGGCGGCAATGCTCTCCTTCGCGGCAGCTTCGCGAGCACGGGGGCGTCAGGGGAGTCGATGGGGCGCCGTTGCCGCCGCGGGTCTCGTCCTACTCGCCGGCGACCCCTCTCGGGTCCGACAGGTGGGATTCCAGCTCTCGTTTGCGGGGGTAGCTGGCTTGGTGGCATGGGCAGGGGCGTGGCGTCGCTCGCTCTCTCGCTACTTACCCGCCTGGATGGCGAGCCCGATTGCTGCTGGAGCAGCAGCCACTCTGTCGACGCTACCGATCGCGGCGTGGCACTTTGGACGCGTCTCCCTGATTGGCCTGCCGGCGACGTGGATCGCGACCCCGCTCGTCGCGGTGGCGTTGCCCGGAGCGCTCCTGGCGCTCCTCGCGGACCTGCTTCACCCGCGAGCGGGAGCTTTTCTTGCGGGCGGGGTCGACCTCTTTCTATTCGCGCTCGAGCGTCTCGCAGTTGTGGCCGCCGAACTCCCAGGCGCCACCACCTGGATCTCTCAGCCGACCGTGATCGCGGGGGCGATCGGGGTCGTCGGCGCCCGGTGGGTCTCCACTCACCCGGGGATCGGTAGGGGAGCGCGCCGCTCTCTGACGGTTGCGTACGTGACCACCGCGGTCTTGGCGTGGCCCGCCCTACTGCACTGGTCTGGTCGTGACACCTTGGAGTTGTGGATGATCGATGTAGGCCAGGGCGACGCCGTTGCACTCCGTAGCCCCCGTGGCCGCTGGATACTCGTCGACGCCGGGCGGCCACCTAGAGGGGCGGATGGACGCGGTCATCCGGTCGTCCGCGCCCTTCGTTCGCGGGGTGTGCAGCGACTCGATGCCTTGGTGCTCACTCACGCCGATGCCGATCACACCGGCGGGGCTTCCGAGGTACTCCGTAACTTCGAAGTCTCCCGGGTCTTCGACCCAGGCTACGCGGCTCCGAAGAAGGAGTATCGAGACCTCCTGCGGAGTGCTGTGGGCGCCCGGGTGCCATGGAGTATCGCGCGGGCAGGCACCACGATCCCGTTCGATGGCGTGGAGATTTCGGTCCTGTATCCGACGCCGGACGATGTGAAGGCGTCCGCTGAAGCCTCCGAGGCGAACGCGACTTCGTTGGTCCTCTTGGTCGAGTGGCGTGGCTTCCGCGCGTTGCTCACCGGCGATGCGTACGTGGACGTTGAGCGCCGCCTCGCTCCGTCCGTTGGGGACATCGACCTGCTCAAGGTCGGACACCACGGGAGTAACACCTCCACCGACGCGGCCGCGCTCGAAGTGCTACGCCCCGAATGGGCTTGGATCTCGGTGGGGCGGGGCAACCGGTACGGACACCCTACTCCGGAGGTTCTCATTCGCTTGAAGCGTGCGGGTGTGCACGTGCTCCGCACGGACGAGGCAGGAGACGTCCGCGCCATCGTCAGAGGGGATGGCGGAGTGACGTTCCCCACCTCTCTCAGGCGCTGAAATAGCACGAGAATGGTGCGGGTGAGTGTTACCTTTTCTCGTTCCGAGCGCGCGCCGAGCGTGCGTCGCACTACGCCAGCATTGCCATGCCTGCAGAGAGTCACGTCGTAACGATCTCCCGCTTCTTGGTGGACCAAGAACGCCTCTATCCCGAGGCAACTGGGGCCTTCACCAGTCTGCTTCACGACATTGCGCTGGCCGCGAAGGTCATCGGCCGTGAGGTCAACAAGGCTGGGCTCGTCGACATTCTGGGCGGAGCGGGCGACGAGAACGTGCACGGTGAGCATCAGCAGAAGCTCGACGTGTTTGCGAACAATGTGATGTACAGGGCACTCGACCATACGGGCCTTGTCGCATGCCTCGCGTCCGAGGAGAACGAGACGTTTATCCCGATTCCCGACAAGTTCCCCTCGGGCGAATACGTCGTGATCTACGATCCTCTCGATGGCTCCTCGAACATCGACGTCAATGTGTCGATCGGGACGATCTTCTCGATTCATCGGAAGATTTCGGACGGTGGGCGTGGCACACTCGACGACTGCCTTCAGGCGGGGTCGGAGCAAGTCGCGGCGGGATACGTACTCTACGGATCCTCGACGATGTTGGTGTACACCGCGGGCGCCGGCGTGCACGGCTTCACCCTCGACCCATCGATCGGTGAGTTCGTGTTGAGCCACCCCGACATGAAGATGCCGACGCCCCCGAAGAAGGTGTACTCGATCAATGAGGCGTACTACGCCCGGTGGACCCGAGGCCAGCAGCGACTAGTGAGTCACCTCAAGACCGATGGCGGCTTCGGGTCCCGCTACATCGGCTCCTTCGTCGCGGACATCCACCGCACCCTCCTTCAGGGGGGGCTCTTCATGTACCCAGGGGATAAGAAGAATCCCGAGGGGAAGCTTCGCCTCCTCTATGAAGCGGCTCCCATGGCGATGATTGTAGAGCAGGCAGGTGGAAAAGCGAGCACGGGGACGGGGGCGGTCATGGACGTCGTCCCGACGTCACTACACCAAAGGGTGCCCCTATACATGGGGTCCGCGGACTTCGTCGACCTCGCTGACCGGATGCTGAGGGACGAAGCCTAGTCCGGCGACGCTCGCCACGTCCGCTCATTCCTATGCTAGTTGCGCCTACTCTGGCTTGTCGTTATCCATAACCATATGGTTATGGATAAATTGACCCTCCCGGAGACCCCGGGAAGGGATCTCGACGCGATTTTCTTCGCCCTCGCAGACCCTACGAGGCGAGCGATCCTTTCTCGCCTTGCGGCTGGGGAAAGCTCGGTTCAAGAGCTATCTGAACCGTTCACCATTAGCCAGCCGGCCATATCGAAGCACCTGAAGGTGTTGGAGAGGGCTCGGCTGGTAGAACGAGGCGTCGATGGTGTGCGGCGTCCCGCGCGGCTCGCGGCAGCACCGATGGCCGAAGCGGTGAAGTGGCTCGAGGACTTTCGAGGCTTTTGGTCTTCGAGCTTCGATCAACTGGACGACCTTCTCGACGAACTGACCCCCACGAACCCTACGGAAGCTGACTGATGATTGATCGACCCGTATACGTGCTCGACCGCCACTTCAAAGCCCCGAAGCCGCTCGTTTGGAGGTGTTGGACGGACCCGGAGCTGGTTGCGCGGTGGTACGGGCCCAACGTGGAGACTGTCGTACACGAGATGGACGTGCGGCCAGGGGGACGGTGGCTTGTGGAGATGCGCTTCGGAGGTGGCTCACACTTTCAGAAGGCCGAGTACACCAGGGTCGAAGCGCCCAATCAACTCGAATGGCTGCACTCGTCGACAGACGAGGATTGGAACGTCGTTCCGTCTCCCATGATGAAGGATTGGCCGCAGGTGCTTCACACCGTGGTCACCTTCGATGAAGAGGGGAGCGGAACCCGGCTCCGGCTGACGTGGGAGCCACACGAGGCATCTGATGCTGAGGTGGAGGCCTTCCGAGGGGCGCTCGCTGGCTTGGACAAGGGATGGGGAGCCGGTATGGAACTCCTTGCGGACCTTTTGGCCGAGATCGACGGGTAGCCGCGCCCGCTTAGAGCGCGCGCCGCAAGATCCCGTGTGCGACGCCTAGTACAAGACCGATCACACCGAAGAGGGCCGGCATCCCGATGAGCGCCATGAAGGCCATGGCAGTGCCCCAATTCAAGCCGGTCGTGACCAAGTCGACCACTAGCCCCCCGAAAGAATAGACCACGCCCAGAGCCAACCCAATCCCAGCTCCAATCTTGGCACCTCGGAATGCGGATGCTTCGATACTCATCGTGAGCCTCTCCGAGGTGGGTGCGTCGGCTGGTGCCATTGCTCCATTCAATCGAGGATGTCGGAAGGCTCCGAGCAAGCCAGGGAACCCCAGTGGGTCAGATCTAGTTATGGAGTTGTATATACAACTCAAATGGGACGGCGAGATCATGACTTGGAGCAAAGCAGTTCGTGACCAGCTGGCGGAGAAGGTGGTGCTCATTACCGGGGCATCGAGCGGTATCGGAAGGGCTACTGCAGATGCGTTTGCAGCTGCGGGTGCGACACCAGTGCTGGCAGCGAGGCGAGAGTCACTCCTTGCGGCGGCGACCACCGAGGTGGGAGCGGTCGCGCCCGAGGCCTCTTGGGTCGCGATGGACGTCGCAGATCTGCTTCAGGTGCGCCGGGCGATCGAGGCGGTGATCGAGCGCCATGGCAGAATCGACATCTTATTCAACAACGCGGGACATGCCGTCACCGGGGCCGTGACGGCGAGGCACTTCGAACGAGGGCTGGAGTCGATGTTCCGTGTGGACGTCATGGGGACGGTACATACGACCCGCGCGGTGCTGCCGTCCATGCTGGAAAGGGGAAGCGGCCACATCCTCAACATGTCCTCCGTGGTGGGCCGCAAAGCGTTCCCGGGCTTCGGCGGGTACTCTTCGATGATGCACGCGCTCACCGGATTCTCCGCGGCGCTTCGTCAAGAACTCCGGGGGACCGGGGTCGGCGTCTCGACGATACATCCGGCCCTTACCCAGACAGAACTCTTTTCAGAGGTGCCCAGCTCCGAGATGCCGAGAACGTTCCGAAACATGAGCCCCATCACTCCCGAGGAGGTAGCTGTGGCGGCGGTACGAGGTGTGGCCCGGGGACGCGCTCGAATCGTGGTGCCGTCTCAGCCGAAGGTGCTCATGCTCCTGGACGCTGTCTCGCCAAATTTGGGCGACGCTATGGTGCGTCTCCTTGAGCGGCCCTGGTTCGCCCGGGCCATCGGGTCGTTCCGCGGGGAGCACTACCGCGGACTCGCAAGACAGGAGGGATGAGTGGAGATCGATGCCATTACCGCAGAGATCGCGGACAAGTGCCACGCGACCCAGGCCCGGCGACTGGATCGCGCCTTGACCCGTCTCTACAACGACGCACTTCGGCCTTGGGGAGTGACCGCGCCGCAGCTGGCCATGTTGGTGGCGATTCACAGGCTGCATCCCGTCCGAGCTCATGAACTCGCCAGAGTGTTGGAGATGGAGAAGTCTACCGTCAGTCGGAACGTCGTTCGACTACGATCGAGTGGCTGGGTTGAGGGGGCTCAGTCGGCACGGGCCGACTCGGGGCTCGAGCTCACCGAGGCGGGGCGACGGCTCGTAGCTGATGTCTATCCGGTGTGGCTCGGAGTCCAGGGTCGCGTCGAGTCCGTGAGGTAGTCGTTGACCAGGTACTAGGGCCGAGACAAGACGTCGATGACCCGATTGGCCCGCTCGAACGATCGCCCGGTGCCGAGGTTCGAGAGCACGACCACAGTGAGATCTTCGTCGGGAAAGAGAACGAAGTAGCTACTAAAGCCGAGGTCGCCCCCCTCGTACCAGAGCGTCCGGCGTCCATTGAAGTCACCCCAAACGAGCCCGAACGCGTCGTTGTCCTTGTCGTGCTCGAAGCGCTGAGTGGAAAGCATCAGCTCGGTGAAAGCGGGCCCGGCCAACCCATCTGTACGAAGCGCGCGGTCCCACTTCGCTAGATCGTCGATCGTGGTGAATACCCCGCTACCCCCGTAGTGAGGCGAGCGGCGGATCTCCTGCCGAAATCCGCCTTCGTCTCGGTGGTTGTATCCGGTCACCCGATTTGGAATGACTCGTCCGAGATCACTGTTCACATGGGTAGAGTGCATCTCCAGTGGCGCGAACACGTGGTCGTCCAGGAAGTCGGCGAAGGAGCTTCCCGAGACTCGCGCGACGATTTCCGCCAGGAGCTGGAAGTTCGTGTTGCTGTAGGCCCACTCGGTTCCCGGCTCGAAGTCGGCTTCCGGGGACGCCATCACGGCGTCCAAGGCGTCCGCGACGGTGAAGTGGTCCGAATTCCAGTCACGGTTCCCCGGGCGGGGCAGCCGATAGTACTCCGGCAGGCCACTCGTCATATATACCAGGTGACGCACCTCGATTGGGCCGAACGCAGCTGGGAGTTCGGGGACGTACGTCCGCACCTCTTCGTCGAGCGCTACTTCGCCCCGCAGAACGAGGAGGGCTACCGCCGCTGCCGTGAACTGTTTCGAAAGGGATGCGACGTTGAACACGGAGGACGATGAGATCGGCACTCCATGGTCCAGGTTCGCCATCCCGTAGCCACGCGCGTAGGAAACCTCACCATCCCGAAAGATTCCGAGCGCGTAGCCCGGCGATGCGCCTGTGGCAACGTCTGCGAATACGGAGTCGATGGCAGGGTGGACCTCCTGGCCGACCGTGGGTGCGTCAGCGGTCCCGCGAGACGTATCCGGCGTTTGGCAGCTGGACGAGACAATCACAGCGGTCAAGACCGCCACACATCGCACGAAGCTGCTCTGTTCGCCCATCTGCGACATAGTACCCCTTGGATCGAGCCGACCTCCAATGCTGTCTCTTGGATGATCATGGATCCAAGAAGGATGCTCCGGCTCGACCACCTTCCCCGGATTTCCGTAGGGATATCACACGTGCACGACCGAAGCCTCTGGGTATGGCTCCCCGGGGTGGGCCGCTTTCGCGAGGAGGAGTACGATGCCTGTACCAACGGAACTCAAACCATTTTTCTCCGGGCTCGTGGAGAAGAGCCGGAAGGCCGAGATCAACTGGGAGGCCAACGGTGGCCCGGATTCCTTCCGCGTGACCTTCGCAGACTTTGCAATTCGCATCGCTCAGGACGCGGCGCGACCGGCGGTCCGAGTCCAGTTGCTCAACGACCAGGGTGAGCCGACAACCGTGATCACCGTCGACAAGAGCGACGAAGAGTGGATCGCTGCGGTGAGCCTGATCAACTCGGCTGACCTCAAGGTCCGCAAGGTCGGACGGACGTTACAAAGGGCGATGGAGGAGTTAGGGCGATCCGGGATGATTGGCCAACAGCGGGAGGCCGGATCCTAAGCTGCAGGCTCCGACGTTTGGCTGGCGCCGGACACCGTTTGTGCGATCCCTAGGATTTGCGCTGCACCGTCACCATCAACGAAGACGGCTTGGAGGAGGGCGAGTCCTTGGGGCACGGGGATCTGCACGAGCAGCTCCGGCGATCGCACTTTGTTCTCCGGCCCGCCGGTGACCAGGGCTGCCTGCACGATCACGTCCTTCCCGGCGAGGGTAAGGCGCTCGGTCGAGACTTTGTCGTAGGTCAGGCAGTCGTTCTGGCACACGGATCGGTTGGCGGCCGTGAAGATCGGGATGGGTTGGCCGGGGGGGTGGAGCCAGAGGCAGAACGACTCCCATGGCGGCGCGTGCCCACTCGCAGGAGTGCGCTGGGGGTCGTTCAGGTAGCACCCGGGTCGGTCGCTCGCAACGGCGTTGGGTGGTGCGGAGAACACCAACGCCGACTCGGGAAGCTCGTACACGACCCAGTCCAGCTCGACGAATGCGGGTTCGGGCATCTGCAACACGGTCGTCACACAGGCGGAGCCGAGGAGCATGAGCACCACCACGATCGACCACCGAGCGCTTCGAGTCACGCTCCCCAGGCCCGCAGCGCTTCGCGCAGTCGGTTGTGGTCGAGCGCGTCGGTCCCCAGCTCACCGGTGACTCCGTTTGTGATTGCGGCGACGAGTAGGTGGCGCGTGGCCACCGCCGTGCTCCTGAGGTCCCGCGCTTCGCGCATGGCCCCCTCCAGGGTAGCGACTCCGCTAGGAGCGACGGGCATTTCCCGAGGAGTACCAGCGGCCCGACCCGGCGCCGACGTCGGGGACAGGGCGCCTAACAGCGCCTCAGGTGATACGCCCATCCCTTCGAGGAGGGCGTGGGCCGAATTCTCCGGGTTGGCGAGAACACCCAGGAGGATGTGGCGAGCGGTCACCTCGTCGCTTTCGGCGTTGGAGGCTATGTCACGCGCCGAGGCTAGTGCGCTCACGACGCCATCGGTGAAACCAAGGCTGGTCGGTTCCGTCATGGATCTCCCCGACCTGTGGGGCACTCGTACTGCACATCGGCTCTTCCCGCACCGGACACGACGAGGCGGTCGACGGTGATCCCGAGGCGGCGAGCAATCGGGTGGTCCGAGCGGACCATACCTTCGCCCAGGACCTCGACATAGCGGGGGTCGTTCGCAACCTCGGCCTCGAGGGCTGGATCGGTGGTGAGACGGAGGACCACATCCAGCTCTTCCTCGGTCCACGCCAACCCGCCACCGTAGTCCCAACCGAACCCACCGAACTCGATCGGTCCGCCCGCGATGAACTCGAGCTCGGCGAGCGTTGTGCCGACCCCCACGCCCTCGGGGGTCCGCCAGCGGGAGCCCCCGCCAGTGATCACGATGTGCGCAAGCGTCGTTCGGGACGAGTCCGCCCATATGACCTCCATCTCCCGATCCGTCTCCGGGAAAATCAGGCTCCCCGGAGCGCAGAACCCCTCTCCAATGGAGGCGTGACTCGCCCGCACCACACTCGATCCGAGGGACGATTCCAGCTCGGCCATGCCGGCGCTCAGCTTGACTGGTCCGACGGCGTCGGCGGTTACGAGATCGAGCTCTTCTTGGGGGGCGACTTCACCCCCGGGGTCGGGCGTCTCCGAATCGGCTGGGACAGGCGTCGTGCCTCGTGCTGACAGCGCTGCATCGAGCTCGCTCATCTGGAAGCGGATGCTCACCACGAAGGGGGGATCACCTTCGGACCAGTGGCCGTACGTCGTCGTGAGGAAGGTTCCGTCGTCGAGGAGCTCGAGCCCCGGGTAGGCGGCGTCCCAGCTGTCCTGGTTGTCCATAAGCCGTACACGGTACGCCCCGGCACCGCCTTCGACGAGATCGTCCCAGCTCCCGATCCAGGCGACCCAATCTCCCCGTGTCGGGCTGGCTTCCGCCATGTCGCGGAAGGTGACTACGAGCCGTCCGTCCGGCGCATATCGAGCTGTGTGGCGGTCACCCGTCAACGCCTTGGGCAGCTCTCGAGGTGTCGACCAGGTAACTCCGTCATCCTCCGAGAACACGATGAACGATTCTCTTGAACGAGAGTTCTCTCGCAGTAGTAGGGCCAGGCGCGCACCGTCCGGTGACGAGACCAGCCCCGGCTCACACAGATCTGCGGACGGATGCTCCGCAACGATCCACGGCTCCGACCAGGTGGAGCCTGCATCAGTCGAGCGTGTTGCGAACACATGGAAGGCGCCGCCTTCACCGCTCCCCCGCAGGAATCGACCGTCGTCGTGGAAGAACGCCAGAAGGTCGCCATTCCTCTGATGATGGAGGGACGCCATGGCCACGATCCCCCCGAAATCTCCGATCGCCTCGAGCTCGCTCCACGTCTCGCCACCGTCATCGGAGAGGGCCCGCCGGATGGGGAAAAGCCCGGAGAACAGGATGAGTCGTTCACGATCCGACGGACGGTCGATTCTGTATAGTGTGGGGACCTCTTTTGACGTCGCCCAACTCTCGGGCACGGGGAGACGGTCGGACCAGGTGCGCCCACCGTCGTCACTCCGCTTGTACACGATTGGCCCTTCCCCGTGTCCCTCCGGATATACCGCGAGCACGGTTCCGTCGTCGAGGAGTGCTGTGGTAGGATGCCCGAGGTACTGGGAGGAATCTCGGTCAACGACCACGTGTCGGTGCGGATCCGAGCTCAAGTCCACGAGAGGGATCCCGAACACCGAGTCGTGCTGAGCGGAGAGGGGGGAGGCCCGCTCGACCGCGGGGGAGCTTTCCGTTTGGCAACCCGCCATCCAGAAGCCGCTCAAGAGAAGCAAGAGATGAAGGTCTTGCCTCTTCGCGCCTCTCGTGGGCTGGTGTGCGGGGGCGAGCGTGCAGTGCATAGGGCAGTCTACGAAAGAACGTCCCCGTTTCGCGAGCGAGGGACTTGAGGTGAGCGCCTCGCCGAGTGTACTTTGTGGCACAAAGTAGTGTGACACGGAGACGCGGGGTGATCAGGTGGGAAGATGGATGAGGCGAATTCGAGGGGCTATCGGGATGGGCCTCACCTTCGCACTCGCGTGGTTTGGAGTGGGTATGCTCATCCTAGTCACCTCTCTTCTCGTGACCGGAAGTACCGGGGCGGATGTGCCGTACCCGGTCGGTTTCGGGGCGTTCGGGTTTGTGGCAGGTGTGGCGTTCTCCGGCATTCTCGGTCTCGTCGAAGGTCGGAGAAGCTTCGACAAGCTATCGACTCCCCGCTTCTGCCTCTGGGGCGCGGTCGGAGGTGTCATACTCGCTGCTGGCTTCGTATCCCTCGTGTCCTTGATCGAGGGCCCGGCCTTCTTCTCGAATATCCTAGTGCTCGGCCCCGTGTTCGGTGCCGCCGGCGCCGTATCGGCCGGTGGGGCGCTCACCTTGGCTAAGCGGGTCAAGGACGACCACCAGATTGGACCCGCGGAATCTGGTGCTGAGATCGTCCCGCCAACGGACCAGAGTGGACTCCTCGGCGAGGGCCGCTAGAGGAGGGGCTAAGCCTTCGCTCGGGGTCCGTCTGCCGACACGTAGCCTCGGTCGACATCGACGAGTGGCGCGGGATACTCACCGGAGAAGCATGCGGTGCAATACGGACCCGCTTCCGCGACCGCCTCGACCATGCCTTCCAGCGACAGGTACCCGAGCGAGTCGACGCCGAGTCTCTCTGCAATCTCGGGGATCTCGAGTCGTGACCCGATGAGCTCGCCCTTGGTAGGCATGTCGATCCCGTAGAAACAGGGGAAGCGTACTGGAGGGCTCCCGATTCGGAAGTGTACCTCGGCAGCCCCCGCCCCCTTTAGCATGCGTACGAGACTTCTGCTGGTGGTCCCTCGAACCAACGAGTCGTCTACCACCACCACGCGTTTGCCGGCCAGTACCTCTCGCACCGGGTTGTACTTCATGCGAGCACCAAAATCTCGATCTTTCTGGTCGGGCTTGATGAAGGTGCGACCGACGTAGTGATTCCGGAGTAGCCCTAGCTCGAACGGAATATGACTCTCCTCGGCGTAGCCAAGAGCTGCGGAGTTCGCGCTGTCCGGTACGGCGATCACCGCGTCGGCTTCCACCGGATTCTCGATGGCGAGCCGTCGTCCGAAGGCCCGTCGAGCTCGATCCACAGAAACCCCCCCACAATCTTGAGTCGGGACGGGCGAAGTACACCAACTCGAAGATGCACGGCGAGGGTCTCTCCACCGCCTCGAGCCTCCCGATCTCCTCGACCTGGGACCCGTCGATACGCAGCACCTCGCCGGGCTCGAGATCTCGCACATACTCGGCTCCCAAGATGTCGAGGGCGCACGTCTCGGAGACCACGACATGACCTCCCCCCTTTCTTCCGAGAATCAAAGGGCGGAAGCCGCGTGGGTCGCGCGCCGCGTAAATGGTTCCATTCACGGCTAGCGCCATGGAAAACGCCCCTACCAGATGCGAGAGGGCGTCGAGCACCTGCTCGTCCACGGAGTCGGCCCGGGACTTCGCGATCAGGTGGATAAGGGTTTCGGAGTCCGAGGACGACCGGAAGATTGCGCCTTCTTCGACGAGCCGTGTGCGGAGGTCGAGCTGGTTCGTGAGGTTCCCGTTGTGGGCGAGCGCGAGCTCGCCGTGTTGATACCGGGCCGTGATCGGTTGAATGTTGGCGGGGTTGTTTCCACCCGCCGTCGAGTACCGCACGTGCCCGACAGCCGCGTTCCCGCTCAGTCGGCTGATCGAGTCAGGGCCGAAGATCTCCGATACGAGGCCTGCCCCCTTGTGGACACGCGCCCCATCGTCGTCGAAGGCGACGATCCCTCCGGCTTCCTGGCCGCGGTGCTGAAGGGCGTACATCGCGAGGTACGCTTGTTGAGCCGCATGCTCGACCCCACTCACACCGACAACGCCGCACTCCTCGCGGGGACGATCATCGAGGTCGTACCACGTCGTTTCCTCCGCGGACACGACGGGAAGCGAGGTGCAGCGGCTGGCCGTCACGTGTCGGCCGACGCGGGAGCGTTCATGATCGAAGGAAGGGCTCCAAAATATGCCTTCGACATCTCGTCTATCGGGACGTCGACCGAGCCGTCTCTCACCGTCACCCGAAACCCTTCCTCGGCACTAGTTACTGAGCCGAGTCGCTGAGCTGGCACGCCGTGTTGCTCCGCGACCCGTAGAACTTCCGGCGTCTGAGCGGGGTCACACGACACCACGATCCGTCCCTGTGACTCTCCGAAGAGGGAAACGACAGGACGAAGATCTTCGTCGACCCGGGCGTCTACACCCACGGGCGAGTCCCCGGACCCGAGGGCTCCCTCGGCGAGCGTGCAGACAAGGCCGCCTTCGGCGCAGTCGTGAGCGGAGCGAAGCAGCCGATTGTGATTCATCATGAGAACCGCTTGCTGCAGCATGCGCTCTCCGTCCAGGTCCACGGACGGCGGGCTGCCTGCCACCAAGTCTGCGGTCACATAGAGATACTCCGAGCCTCCGATCTCGCCCGAATTCTCACCTAGCAACACGATATCGTCCCCGACCACCTGGAAGTGCTGCTTGGTGATCTTCGTGACATCGTCGATGACGCCCACCATTCCGATCACCGGGGTCGGGTAGATCGCGCGACCGTCGGTCTCGTTGAAGAGAGAGACGTTGCCGCCTGTCACAGGAGTCTCGAAGGCGCCACACGCGTCTCGCATACCGAGCACGGCTTCACGGAGTTGGTAGTAGATGTGTGCCTTCAGCGGATTGCCGAAGTTGAGGTTGTTCGTGATCGCGGTGGGAGTGGCACCCACACACACGAGATTGCGTGCAGCTTCGGACACGGCCGCCATCGCTCCGGTCTTCGGCTCGAGGTACACGAAGCGACCGTTGCAATCGGTGGTGGCTGCCACGGCGCGGTTCGTTCCGCGAATGCGCACTACGCCGGCATCGCCCCCCGGCCTCACCGCCGTACCCGTACGGACGGTGGTGTCGTACTGGTGATAGATCCACTGCTTCGAAGCGACGTTGGGTGATCCCAGGAGGAGCAAGAAGCTCTTCGTGAGATCTCCCTCCGGGATGAGATGTTCGCTGAGATCCATCTCGCGCAACGCGCGGACTTCTTCGGCTTCGACACCTTCTCGCTCGTAGGTAGGACATCCCTCGGTGAGGGGCAGGGCAGGGATGTTCGCGACGACCTTGCCATCCTCCAGGACGCGGAACATCCCGTCGTCCGTGACTCGCCCGATCACGGCGGCCTCGAGCTCCCACTTCTCCAAGATCGACCGCACCTCATCTTCACGGCCGGGTTCGGCGACGACCAGCATGCGCTCCTGGGACTCGGAGAGGAGGATCTCGTACGGCGTCATTCCGTCTTCCCGCACCGGCACGTCCGTCATCTCCATCTCGACGCCGGCCCCTCCTCGGCCTGCCATCTCGGAGGCAGAGGAGGTGATCCCGGCAGCTCCCATGTCCTGGATGCCACTGATCGCTCCGCTTGCGATGAGCTCGAGGCTCGCTTCGAGAAGAAGCTTCTCCGTGAAGGGGTCGCCCACCTGCACCTGTGGTCGACTCGACTCGTCAGAATCTTCGCTCAGCTCCTCGGAAGCGAAGGTCGCGCCATGGATCCCATCCCGACCTGTCCGAGCTCCGACGGCCATGAGCGGAGCCCCATCGCCGGAGGCGACTGCCGTAATCAGCTCGTCATGCTTCATGAGGCCCAAGCACATGGCGTTTACAATCGGGTTGCCTTCGTAGCCTCGATCGAACTGGACCTCGCCCCCGACGTTGGGAATGCCGACGCAGTTGCCGTAGTCGCCCACTCCGCTCACGACGCCGCCGAACAGGTAGCGGACGCGGGGGCTATCGAGGTCGCCGAAACGGAGTGAGTCGAGGACGGCCACGGGTCTCGCGCCCATCGTGAAAATGTCGCGCAAAATCCCGCCGACTCCGGTCGCAGCGCCCTGATACGGTTCGACGGCCGAAGGGTGGTTATGCGACTCGACCTTGAAGGCCAGCGCGTACCCGTCGCCGACGTCGATCACACCGGCGTTCTCACCCGGTCCCTGAATAACCCAGGGAGCCTTCGTCGGAAGCAGGCGCAGAAGACGTTTCGAGTTCTTGTACCCGCAGTGCTCGGACCACATGGCGCTGAATACACCCAACTCGGTGAAAGTAGGTGTCCGTCCCATGATCTTTCGAACCCGCTCGTACTCCTCGGGTGAGAGTCCGTGGTCGGCTACGACTTCATCGGTGATTTCGGGGTCACCGTCGCGGGGGTCGACCGGGATGGCCGTGGCGGTCCCTTCGGCTTGGCTCACGTTGTCAGCTCGAGGAGTTATAAGGATGGTGATGCATCGATCACGATGCTGCGGCTAGGCCAGACACGAGCGAGGTGAAGAGGCCGACTCCATCTGTGGAGCCAAGAAGCTCCTCCATGGCCCGCTCAGGATGGGGCATCATCCCGAGGACGTTGCCCTCCGAGTTGGTGATCCCCGCGATGTTATGCCATGAGCCGTTAGGGTTGGCCGCCTCCGTGGCCTCGCCGTTGGCGTCGACGTACCGGAACACAATGCGCCCTTCGCCTTCCAACGCGGCGAGAGTCGCCTCATCGGCTTCGTAGTTGCCTTCCCCGTGGGCAATCGGCACACGCAGCACCTGGCCCACCTCGTAGTCGGCGGTGAAGAGCGTGTCGGTCCGCTCGACGCGGAGTCGCACATCGTGACTCGCGAATCTGAGCGACGCGTTCCGGACGAGGGCGCCGGGTAGAAGGCCAGCTTCACAAAGAATCTGAAATCCGTTGCAGATCCCCAAGACCGGACCACCACTTTTAGCGAACGGGATCACGTCTTCCATGATCGGGCTCATGCGAGCGATGGCACCCGCGCGTAGGTAGTCCCCGTACGAGAAGCCGCCCGGGAGTAGCACGGCATCGTACGAGTCGAGGCCTCTATCTCGGTGCCAGACGAAGGTTGGCGAACCACCAACTTGTTGGATCGCCTTGTAGAGGTCGTAGTCGCAGTTGGATCCGGGGAAGGTGACTACCGCGACGTTCACTGAGTCGCTCCGGTCGCCGCGGCGATCGCGACATCGAAGTCCTCCGTGACGGGATTCGCGAGCAGCTTGCGGCACATCGCTTCGCCGGCAGCGACCGCTTCTGCTTCAGAGTCGGCTTCTACATCGATGTAGATCGCTTTCCCGACGCGCACATCCGCCACGCCACTCCACCCGAGCGAGTTGAGCGAGTGGTGGATCGCTTTGCCTTGGGGGTCGAGCAAGCCAGGACGAGGCTTGACGAGGATCTCGAGACGGTGCGTGCTCACGCGTGGTCCTCCCGACCCGTGTTCGGGTCGATGATGTCGGGGTCAGAGTCGAGGTGGAGCCGAGGGCCGCCGCGCGGCCCGAGCTCTCGGTAGTCCATGTCGCGCACTTCGGCGCGGTGGTCTTGCATGTCTTCGTCTTCGTCCAGAAGTGGATCACCACCGGGCAAGCGGTCGAAGAGTCCGAGCACGACGGACTTCACCAGCCCCCACATCACGTACAGGAGGAGCGAGGTGAAGAAGTAGTACTGAGGTACGGTAAGAGCGAGAAAGAGGCCGCCGAAGATGACGACCGTGTTGAAGATGCCTCGCCGGGTGCGGATGCCGATCTTCGGCATCTTCGCGTACGGGACGTGGCTCACGAGGAGAACGCCAAGGAGGACCATCCCGATGCCCACGATCTGCTGCCACGATTGATCCGCGAGGTACGTCGCGAAGAATGACGTTTGGCTGAACGGATAGTAGGAAGCGAGCAGCATCCCGGCCGCAGGGGAGGGGAGGCCGTGGAAGTAGCGCTTCGTCTCACCGACCTGCTCGATGTTGAAGCGAGCGAGGCGTACGACCACAGCCGTCACATACACGAACGAGATCGTCCAACTCCACGGTGTGGCACCGAAGAAGAGCTCGAACATGATGTAGCCCGGCGCGACCCCGAAGGAGATCGCATCGACGAGCGAATCCAGCTCGGCCCCGAACGTCGACCCCGTCCGGGTGAAGCGGGCAACACTCCCGTCCAAGAGGTCGAGTGCGCCCGCGAAGATGATGCACCACCCAGCCCACATGAGGTCGCCACGGGCCGCTGACACCATGGCGTACATGCCGAAGAAGAGATTCCCCAGGGTGAAGGCAGACGGCAGAATGATGATGCCGCGCTGTAGCGCTTCACGACGGGGCGGGCGGCTCGTGTTCACACGGCCTCGGGGAGTTGGCGGGCGAGAACCGACGTCCCCACCCGTACACGATCCCCCTCGCGGCAGAGGACTTCCCAATGAGTCGGAATGAAGAGGTCGACTCGTGATCCAAAGCGGATCAACCCGAACCGCTCGGCGCGTTCGACGGTGGAGCCCTCCTCAGGGTCCGTAATGATGCGTCTAGCCACCAAGCCGGCGATCTGGCGCACGAGAACCGGGCCATGCCCACTCGAGATTCCGAGGGACGCCATTTCGTTGTCCTCGGAGGCTTTGTCTGCCCACGCCACGGCGTACGCGCCCGGCCGGTAAAGGCGCTGCTCAACGACGCCCGTCACCGGCGCTCGTTGAACGTGTACGTCGAAGACGCTCAAAAAGATCGAGATCTTCGTGGCGGGCCCACCCATGAAGGTCGGTTCATCGATCTCCTCGATCCCGATCACTTTACCCTGACCAGGAGCGACCACCAGGGTCGAGTCTTCCGGAGGCGATGGCTCGGGGTCGCGGAAAAACCAGAGGACGAACATCGCGAGGAGTGACGCGACCCACGCTGCGACCTCAAGGGCAAGGGTCGCGGGCGTGGGATCCGCGTCCTGGGCGCCCGACCCTACGGTGTACACCCCCATCCACAATATGCCCGCGAGGAGGGCGCCCGCTGCTGCGAACGGATACCCCTCACGGGCGATTCTCACCGATCGTCTCCGAACAACGGAGGCGAATAGTCGGTAAGGCTCGCGCCAGTCAGCCTCTTGAAGACCTCCCGATACCGACTCGACGCTGCGTCGACCACCTCGCCCGGTAGATCCGGCGGAGGCGGACTCTTGTCCCAGTCTAGGGTGTCGAGCCAGTCCCGCACCGGTTGCTTGTCGAGGGAGGGCTGTCCCCGTCCTACGCCGTAGCTCTCCTTGGGCCAGAAGCGAGACGAGTCCGGTGTGAGCACTTCGTCAATGAGGAGAAGGCGGCCATCCTTGTGTCCGAACTCGAACTTCGTGTCGGCCAGGATGATGTCGCTCTTTTCCGCGACATCTCGCCCATGGCCGTAGATCCGGAGGGAAAGATCTCGGAGTGTGTCTGCCAGATCCTCGCCCAAGATCTCTCGGGTCTGCCCGAAGGTGATGTTCTCGTCGTGTTCTCCTTCCTGGGCCTTGGTGGCAGGAGAGAAGATCGCTGGATCCAAGCGCTGACTCTCTTGAAGACCCACAGGAAGCGCTTCACCGGCGAGTGTGCCGCTAGCCTTGTACTCCTTCCACGCCGAGCCCGAGATGTACCCCCGGACCACACACTCGACGAGAACAGGGTCGGTACGGTGCACGAGCATGGCCCGGCGTGCCCACGAATCGCGCGAAGCGGCGAGGTGGGGGTACCGAGCGATGATCCGATCGGGGTCGACGGCGATCAGGTGATGGTCGACATCTCCGTCGAGCTGCTCGAGCCACCACGCGGTGATCAACGTGAGGACTTCTCCCTTGTGCGGAACGGGTTGGGGTAGGACGACGTCGAAGGCACTCACTCGGTCGCTCGCGACCATGAGGAGTGTGTCGGCATCGACCTCGTAGACGTCTCGGACCTTTCCCCGATGGAGGAGATTCAGGTCGAGATCGGATCGGTGGACGGTGTTCGTGTCAGACATGGATGTCGGGTTCGTCCAGGTTGAGGGTCAGCGTCTTCAGTCGATCGAGTGTGGGCTCGACAGACTCTGTGAGGAATCGATCTACCTGATCGGGAGCCCGACCCACGAAGCGTAGCGGGTCGACCATCCCTTGTAGCTCATCAGCGGACAGTCCAAATGCCGCGTCGCTCGCGATACGTTCGAGAAGGTCTGCGTCGGCGCCTTCGTTTTTCATCCTTCCGGCGGCGGCCATCGAATGTTGCCGAATCCGTTCGTGGAGCTCCTGTCGATCGCCCCCACGGGAGACGGCGTGCATCAAGATCACCTCCGTAGCCATGAACGGAAGGTGCTCGGCGAGATTTCGGCGCACGACCTCCGGGTTCACGATCAACCCCTTCGAGACGTTCTCCATGAGCACGAGGCACCCGTCCAGCGCTAAGAAGGCGTCCGGGATCGAGACCCGCCGGTTTGCGGAGTCGTCGAGCGTACGCTCGAGCCACTGGGTCGCTGCCGTGAACGCGGGGTTTTGAGACAGAACGATGACGTGTCTGGCGAGTGCACACATCCGTTCGGCCCGCATCGGGTTGCGCTTGTACGGCATCGCCGAGGAGCCGATCTGTTCCTTCTCGAACGGCTCTTCGACCTCGCGAAGGTGCGCGAGGATCCGTAGATCGTGCGCAATCTTCGACACCGACGCCGCGACCCCGGCTAGTGTGGCCTGCAGAGAGTAATCGACCTTACGGGCGTACGTCTGACCGCTCACCGGGTAGGTCGAGGCGAAGCCCATCTTTTCGCCGACGAGTTGGTCGAGCCGGTCGACCTTGTCGCCATCTCCGTCGAAGAGCTCCAAGAAGGATGCCTGCGTACCTGTCGTGCCTCGCACCCCACGAAAACGGAGGGTGTCGATCCGGAAGTCGAGCTCTTCCAGATCGAGCATCAGGTCCTGGATCCAGAGGGTGGCGCGCTTGCCGACCGTGGTAGGCTGGGCGGGCTGAAAATGGGTGTAGCCGAGCGTCGGGAGCTTCGCGTACTCGCGGGCGAAGCGGGACAGTGCCTCGACGCAACGCACGACGCGCGTACGCACGAGCTCGAGTGCGGCACGGTGGAGAATCAGGTCCGTGTTGTCCCCGATGAAGGCGCTGGTAGCACCGAGGTGGATGATCCCGCGCGCCGCAGGCGCATCATCTCCAAAGAGGTGCACGTGAGCCATCACATCGTGACGGAAGCGACGCTCGTACTCTGCTGCCTTCACGAGGTCGAGCTCGTCGACCGAGGCCTTCATCTGTTCGAGCGCCTCGGCATCGATCTCAATACCGAGTTCGGCTTCGGCCTCGGCTAGGGCTACCCAGATCCTTCGCCACGTCCCGAAGCGCCGACGGGGCGCGAAGATGGACTGCATCTCACGAGACGCGTACCGGTCCGTGAGCGGGTGCGTATACCGGTCTAGGGCATCCGAGGAAGCCACTCAGCCACCCCTCCAGTAAAGGTTGGTCGTTCCGTAGTCGCCGTTTCGCTCTACCAACACGGTGATCCGGCCACTCGTGTATCGACTTTCCCGGAGAGCGTCAAAGAAGTCCGCCGCGTCCTCTGCACTTCGGATTCGGATGCGGTTCATCTGCACTATGACATCACCACGCTCGAGTCCGGTTCGACTCGACGCTTCGCTCGAGATGTCGTCGACGAGCGCACCGTACTCCGTGACGAGGCCGCGTTCGACCTGCACCTGAGGGTCGACGGAGATCAGCTCAATGTCCTGAAAAAGCGTAACGCGGGCGGCCGTAGCGGAAGGAAACGGGATCGCCTGCATCGAGATCGGGCTCGAGCGACCCATCGCATGGATCGTAAGAGGGTCGCCCGCCCGCAGATCGAGAAGAACGCCTTCCCAGTCCAGCGGTCCTGTCAGGGCGCGTCCGTTGGCCCTCAACAGCATATCGCCGGGAGCCAAAGAGGCCTGGGCGGCAGGGGAGCCGTCGGCGACCCGATTGACGCGAACTCCGCGCCGGCGCCCCCACTCGTCTGCCTCGACGGGCTCCACGTCGAGCCCCACGTACGCACGTCGGACTTCCCCGTACCGGATGAAGTCATCGGCAATCTGGAGCGCCCGATCGATCGGGATCGCGAATCCTAGACCCTCACTACCGCCGCTCCGCGAGATGATGGACGCATTGATGCCGATGACCTCTCCGGAGGCATTGACGAGCGCGCCGCCGGAGTTGCCCGGATTGATGGCGGCGTCCGTTTGGATCATTCCGAAGTAGAAGCCTTCGTCATCAGACGAAGGAGCGATGTTCCGATTCAGCGCCGAGATGACACCAGCCGTTACCGTGGGCTCGCTGTCCCCGACGTAGTTGCCCAGCGGGTTACCAATCGCGATGGCCCACTCTCCGATCATCAACCCATCCGCGGAGCCGACCGGGGCTACCGGCGCGTCCGCGACGTTGATGCGCAGAACTGCGATATCGGCTAGTGGATCGGTCCCGATCAGCTCGGCGTCGGCGTCGAGACCGCCAGGGAGGGTGACTTGGATCCTCGAAGCGCCCGAGATCACGTGGTCGTTGGTGATTACGATTCCATCGGAGCTCACAATCACCCCCGAGCCGAATCCGGCGCTCCGTTGCTGAGCCCCGGGCGGGAGGTACATGCTCTCCCAAAGGGACCGCGGACGGGCGCTTCGCGTTCTGAGGACGTTCACGCTGACTACTGCCGGAGCTACGCGCGATGTGGCTCGGACGATCGCGGTAGTGCGGCTCGCATCGAGCACCTGCTGAGATTCGTCGCGCTCTAGGCTCAGCCCCTCGCGTTCTACCGAGAGCGGCTTCTGGGCGGCCTGGGCGTCCGCATCGGGTGGCGCACACCCGAGGAGCGCGATTGCGCTCGCTAGAGCGAGCCGAGAGGCAGTGGTGCTAAATGGCGGTGCCGGCTGCATTCCAATCACTGAGGAAGGCGTCGAGTCCCTTGTCGGTGAGCGGGTGCTTCGAAAGCTGCCAAAGCACCTTGGGCGGAATCGTGCAGCAGTCCGCCCCAATCAGCATCGACTCGACCACGTGCATAGGGCTGCGGATCGATGCGGCCAGGATCTCCGTGTCGTACCCGTAGTTGTCGTACACCTGTCGAATCTGGTGGATCAACGTCATCCCCTCTCCGGAGATGTCGTCGATTCTACCAATGAACGGCGACACGTAGGTCGCCCCCGCTTTGGCGGCGAGAAGGGCCTGAGACACGGAAAAGCAGAGGGTCACGTTGACCTTGTGCCCTTGGTCGACCAACGCCCGGCACGCACCCAGTCCCGCTTCGGTGAGCGGCACTTTCACGACGGCATTCGGGTGGATGGCGGCCAGCTTCTCGCCCTCAGCGACCATGGTCTCTTTCGTGACCCCGACGACCTCCAAGCTGACCGGACCGTCTACCGCCTCGCAGATCTCGCGGTACATCGAAGTGACGTCGCCGTCGGCCACTTTGGCGACGAGCGAGGGATTCGTCGTGATCCCATCGATGAGACCGGCGTCGGCAGCTCGTCGGATCTCGGCGAGGTCGGCGGTGTCTAGAAAAATCTTCATGCTGAGTGGGGGCTCCGATCGTCCGGGTACTCGACCCTATGAAGGAACAGACCCTCGGCCGGGGCCGGGGGAGAGGTCACTACATCCGATTCACAGGCGAGTAATCTAGTCATATCCGAAAGGGGGCGCCGACCCCGAGCTATGTCGATCATGGTCCCGGTCAGATAGCGCACCATGTGGTGGAGGAAGCGGTCGGCAGAAATGAAGAGTCGCACTCCCAAGGGTGTCGACTCCCAGCGCGTCGAGAAGACCCGGCACCGCGTCCCTCTCTCGGGTTGACCCGCTTTCGCGAAGCGTTCGAAGGAGTGCTCGCCCACGAATGCGTCGGCCGCCTCCTCGAGGAGGGCTCGATCCACTTCTTCGCACAGTGGCCAACACTGTCTTCGGAAGAAGGGCGATGCAGCAGTGGGATCCAGCCCCACCTCATATCGGTACGTCCTGCGCGTCGCGTCGAAACGCGGGTGGAAGTCGCTGCGGGTGGCAGCGCACGATTCCACCCAGACGTCATCCGTGAGGATCGCGTTCAAGGACCGACGGAGGGTGGGGGCGTCCCACTTCGCCGGCATATCCACCGCGGCGACCTGGCCGGTGGCGTGGACACCTGTGTCCGTGCGCCCAGATCCGATCACGGCGACTGCTCGGTCCGCCAGACGAGAAAGAGAAGCCTCTAGCTCGCCCTGGACAGTGCGTTGATCGGGTTGCACCTGCCAGCCGTGAAAGGCCGAGCCGTCGTAGTGGACGGTGAGGCGAAAACGGGACGTCGTCAGGGCGTTCAAGGCGAAAAGGTAGATCGGGGACCAGGGGTGTCAACTCCCGGTATCTCACGCTACGATCTTGGCCGACCGACACGGATCACGCTGTCAGAGTGCGCCATGTTCACAGACTACCTGGAAGCAGCTTCCAGCGGCTCGGATCTCTCCGTGAACGACGCGGAACGAGCCTTCTCGAGCTTCATGGACGGTACCGCGACCGAGATCGAGATGGCGGGCTTCCTGATGGCGCTCAAGACCAAAGGCGTCGCACCCGCCGAGGTGGCCGGGGGGGTGCGGGCTCTTCGGTCCGCCATGGTTCCAGTGGCTGCGTCGGATCGCGATGCACTCGTCGACACGGCTGGGACAGGGGGCGGCTCGCTCACGACCTTCAACATCTCTACGGCGGCAGCGCTGGTCGCCGCGGGCGCGGGCGTCCGGATTGCGAAACATGGAAATCGCTCCTTCACCTCGCGCAGTGGGAGTGCCGATGTCCTGGAGGCATTGGGCGTACGAATCGATCTGACTCCAGAACGAATGGCTGCGGTCTTGGAGGAGGTCGGCATCGTCTTCATGTTCGCCCCCCTTCTGCATCCGGCGATGAGGCACGTGGGCCCGGTGCGGAGAGGCCTCGGTGTGCACACCGTCATGAACCTCCTCGGGCCGCTGACGAACCCGGCAGGTGCACGACGGCAGGTCGTGGGGGTATCGGATCCAGCCCTTCTCGACTTGCTCCCGCTTGCCCTCTCCGAGTTGGGTCACCTCCGAGCGTTAGTCGTTCATGGCGCCCCAGGTATCGACGAAGTGAGCCCGTTAGGAGTCACCTATGTCGCAGAGGTCCGCGGGGAATCAGTGACCCGGTACGAGCTCGAAGTCTCCGAGCTGGGGCTTGAAGCCGTGACGCCAGAGGGTCTTCGGGGAGGCGAGCCTGACGACAACGCTCAGATCATCGAGTCCGTTCTCGCCGGCGCCGCCGGAGCGCCTCGCTCGGCGGTCGTCGCGAATGCGGCGGCAGCGCTCCTGGTAGCCGACCGTGCCGAGTCTTGGCCGGAGGCAGCCGAGCTAGCGCGCCGCACGATTGATAGCGGCGGAGCAGCCGATGCGCTGGAGCTGCTTCGGAGTGCGACCAACCGATAGTCGGACGTGCGTGGCCAGGCGAGTCAGTACTTCCGGATGACTCCCACGACGATTCCTTGGATCCGCACGTCGCTCGCATCTGCGAAGATCGGCTCCATCGTCGGGTTGGCAGGTTGCAATCGCACCTGGTTCCCACGCTCCCGGTAGAGCTTCTTGACGGTCGCCGACTCACCTCCGACGAGAGCGACGACCATTTGGCCATCCTCCGCTCGGTCTTGAGCCTGTACGACGATGTAGTCGCCGTCGCGAATCTGCTCTTCGATCATCGAGTTGCCCTCGACTCGTAAGACGTAATTGTCGCGGCGCCGACTGACCATGTCCGGGGGGACCGCGAGCGTCTCGGTTTGGTGGATGGCTTCGATGGGTAGACCCGCCGCGACCGCACCCAGTAGTGGAAGCTCGACCGAAGGGAGCCCGACTTCTCGTCCCACCAACTCGATCGATCGACTCTCGTTGTACGACTTCCGGATGTAGCCTTTGCGCTCCAGATTGCTCAGGTGCTCGTGAACTGTCGCGAGTGACGAGTAACCGAAGGATTCCGCGATTTCTTCGAAGCTCGGCGCGTAGCCCTGCTCGTCGATGAACGACTCGATGTAATCCAGAATCTCCTTCTGACGCTTCGTCAGCGGCATGCTTACCTCCGCACTCGGTTGAACCCGAATAGGAACCGAAACAAGGTTACCCGAACGTTGCCCGAAACGCAAGGATTCGACGAGCTTCCCGGGGTGCTTGCACGCATCGTGGAATCCAAGCGTCATGAGGTGGAGCGCCTACTCCCGTCCGAGACCGACATAAGGGAGGCGGCTGAGAGAACGCCTCCACCGCGCGACTTTCGGGCCGCGCTGTCGGGAGGGCACTCCGTTCACCTTATCGCCGAGTGCAAGCGTCGATCCCCTGGTGCGGGTCCGATTCGGCCAGATCTCGATCCGCTCTCTCTTGCTCTCGGGTACGGGGAGGCGGGGGCGTCTGCCCTGAGTTGCCTCACGGACGAAGAGTACTTCGGTGGCACGCTCGATGATCTGCTAGCGATCTCGCGGGGTGCCGGAGTTCCCGTGCTTCGGAAGGACTTCGTACTGGAGCCGGTGCAACTCTTCGAGGCGCGAGCGGCCGGGGCAGACGCAATTCTCCTCATCGTCCGGATCTTGGATGACCGCAGATTGACTGCGCTACTCGAAACCGCGCTCGCACTGGGCATGGCCGCTCTCGTTGAAGCCCATGATGCTTTGGAAGTGGAACGGGCTCTCTCCGCGGGCGCTCAGCTAATAGGGATCAACAACCGCGATCTGGCGACTTTTACCACCGATCTCGACACCACCTTGGGGTTGATCGGGGAGGTGCCTCCTGAGGTGACGGTGGTGTCAGAGTCGGGGATCCGATCCCGTCACGATGTAGCGATCCTCGGCTCGGTCGGTGTGGACGCGATCCTTGTCGGGGAGTCCTTGCTGCGGGCGCACGACCCGTCGCGCATGGCGGCGGAGCTGTCGGGCGTACCGAAGGCCCCGCGGTGACGGAGGCGAGAGCTCCCCAGGTCAAGATCTGTGGCCTCACGCGCCGTGAAGACGCCGTACACGCTGCCCATGCGGGCGCCGACTACCTCGGAGTCGTTCTCTCCCCGGGCTTTAGTCGGAGCGCGAGAGTCGTCGACGCGAGGGAGTTTTGGCGTGGCTTGACCCCGAAGAAGGTGGCGGTCCTCGTCGACGCGTCCCCATCCGAGGCGTCTACGATTGCGGAAGGCAGCGGGGCAGACATCGTACAACTCCACGGGGCCGAGTCGCCCGACGACGTGGCAGCGCTCCGGCTGCTCGGCCAGTGGCAGATTTGGAAGGCCGTGCGACCGCAAAGCGTGGACGAGCTCAGTCGCGCAGTCGATCGATTCGGCCGACACGTCGACGGAATTCTGGTCGAAGGATACCGACGCGGGGTCGTCGGGGGTGGCGGGGTCCGGGTTTCTCTGGCCGGTGAGGACGTGCGGGCCGCCATACCCTCGGAGGTTGAGCTGATCCTGGCGGGGGGACTCGATCCGGGGAATGTGGCGTCGGTGGTCTCGACCTTCGCGCCGACCATCGTGGACACTTCGTCGGGGATCGAGTTGGCGTTGGGGGAGAAGGACCCTAAGCTCGTATCGGCGTTCATCGCTTCGGCCCGAGATCCGCTTTGACCCCTCCGCGTACCTCCTCCGACCCGACTCTGGGGCGCTTCGGCGTTTTCGGTGGTCGATATGTGCCAGAGACGCTCATGCAAGCGCTCGACGAGGTCGGTCAGGCCTATGAAGAAGCTTGTGCCGATGCCGATTTTCGGCGTGACTTAGAAGAGCTGAGCCGAAGCTTCATCGGACGTCCGACGCCGTTGTATCACGCTCGCCGCCTGGGTTCGGCGATCGGTCACGATGAGGTGTGGCTCAAGCGCGAGGACCTGAACCACACCGGCGCGCACAAGGTCAACAACACGATCGGTCAGGCTCTACTCGCGAGGCGAATGGGGAAGTCTCGGATCATCGCCGAGACAGGCGCCGGGCAGCACGGGGTGGCGACGGCGACGGCCTGTGTCCTCTTCGGCATGGAGTGCGTGGTGTACATGGGCGAGGAGGACATCGCTCGCCAATCCTTGAACGTCTATCGGATGCGTCTTTTGGGTGCCGAGGTGCGACCGGTCTCCTCCGGGACACGAACGCTCAAGGATGCGACGAACGAGGCGATCCGAGATTGGGTGACGCACGTCGAGAGCACGCATTACATCATCGGCTCGGTCGTCGGCCCGGATCCATTTCCCCGGATGGTACGGGACTTTCAATCCGTAATCGGTATCGAGGCGCGCGCCCAGCTCCTCGAGGCCGTGGGCCGCCTCCCATCCGCGGTCGTTGCTTGCGTGGGAGGGGGTTCGAATGCGATGGGCGTCTTCCATGCCTTCGTGTCGGACGAAGACGTAGCCCTGATCGGAGTGGAGGCTGCGGGGGAAGGGGTGGACAGCGGTCGACACTCGGCGTCCCTCGTTGCGGGATCCCCCGGTGTCCTGCACGGCTCACTCAGCTATCTTCTGCAGGATTCCGATGGTCAGGTGGCTCCGGCGCACTCCGTATCTGCAGGGCTGGACTATCCGGGCGTCGGGCCCGAGCATTCGTACCTTAAGGACACCGGCCGCGCCCACTACACTCACGTGACCGACCAAGAGGCCTTGACTGCGTTCCACCGACTCTCGGAGCTGGAGGGGATTATTCCCGCCCTCGAGTCGTCCCATGCGATCGCCTACATTTGCTCCGAAGCCCACCGGTACGACGGGCCTATTGTCGTGTGTCTCTCGGGAAGAGGAGACAAAGACGTGGCGCATGTGGCGCGGATCGAGGGGCAGGGCGACCTGATGTGATCGATACGTGACCGATCCGACCCCCCCTGCGCCCCAGCCCGATCCCGGGCTCGATTGGGAGGAGGAGACCCTCCCGGTCGACCAGGTACGCTCTCTTTTCGTCACCCTGGGCAAGGCCTTTCGAGCCTTTCAACTGTATGACGAGAACAACCCCGTGCGGCACCGCTTCGTGGAGACACTCCGGAGCGAGCTCGCCGCGCTTTGGGACGAGATGGACAAACTCGTCGTCACCATGGACGAGGACCACATCTACCTCTCCGGAAAGGAGGTCTATGCCTCCGAGTCGAGGAATGACTCTTTAGCCTTCCTCTTCTTCAAAGACGGAATCCGCGAGATCACCTTCCTTCCGGGAGTCGAGAGAGATGAACTCGATCAGTTCCTCGGAGTGCTTCAGAAAGCGAGGAAGCTGGTTCCCGAGGGGGACGATCTTCTAACTGTCTTGTGGGAGGCCGAACTCAACTACTTCACGTACCAATACGTGGACCTTCTCGCAGAAGGGGTTGCGTTGCCGGAGGCCGGCCCGGGCAACAGTGCCGAGGAGTTGCAGGCGGCGTTGGAGGCTGAGGACGCGGAAGACGAAGCCGAAGAAGGTCAGCCTGGCGCGGCCGGCCCCGATGCACCTCAAACGGTGAGTCAGGATGACTTCAATCCCACTCTTTACGCGCTGGATCCGCGCGAAATGGAGACGTTGCGGGCCGAGCTGCAGAAAGAGCTGAAGCGAGACGTTCGAACCGAGGTGCTAAAGGCTCTCTTCGATCGCCTGGAGGAGCCCCAGAACCGGGAGCGACAGAGCGAGATCCTCGGCATCCTCTCGACGCTCCTGCCGAACTTCTTGAGCCGTGGCGGATTGGTTGCTGCTACCAACGTTCTGCGCGAACTGAGGAGACTCGAACACGTCGAGGGTGTCTTTGATCCCCAGAGGCTAGAAGAGTCTCGGGCGATCCTCGAAGAGATCAGCACGTCGGATGCAGTGGAGGAGCTCATTCAAGCCCTCTACCTGGGAACCATTCGGGCCTCGCCCGCCCAGCTGGGGACCTTCCTCGAGCTGCTCCTGGGTGGCGCCTTAGCCCCGCTCCTCCGCGAGTCCGAGACCGTACAACACAAAGAGCTCCAGGCGGTGCTGCGGAAGGCGGTGCAAGGCATTGCGGGACGACACCAGCCGGCACTTTTGCGACTACTCGACGTCGATGACTCGGTCATTCTATCGGCGGCGGCTCGTCTCGCCGGTGAGATGCAGATCGCCGAAGCAGGACCGAAGCTTCAGCGGCTACTGGCCCACGAAGATCCGGCCGTGCGGTTGGTTGCCGTAGAGGCCGCCATCGCACTGAAGGCGTCGATGGTCGCCGGTGAGCTGATCCACACCCTCGAGGACGATGAACGAGAGGTACGGATCGCCGCCGCGCGAGCCCTGGGCGAGCTCCGGTATGGCCCCGCCGGGGAGGCGTTGGCCTCGGTCATCAACGGACGCCGGATTCGTAACGCGGACATCACCGAGAAGGTTGCGGTGTTCGAGGCTTATGGCGCCGTAACTCAAGGAGCCGGGGTCAAGCTGCTCAAGGGACTGCTTACGAAGAAAGGACTCTTGGGGAAGAGAGAGGCGACGGATGTGCGCGCTGCTGCGGCCCTCGGCCTCGGTCGGATCGATGGCCCGGAGGCGAGGGCTGCCCTCGAGGCCGCTGCGAACGACGATGACCCAGTGGTCCGAAGCAATGTAAATCGCGCCCTCCGAGACGAGGCCGGCGAGTCATGAGTCAGAGTCCGAACTACCAGGAGATGGGTCGCCAGCTCTTGGCGACCTTGTTCGGTACGCTGAGCGCGCTCCGCCTCTATCCGGTCGAGAACGAGACGGTGCAGCACGCGATCACCGAACTCCACACGCTTGTTACTCGGATCGTGGAATTCGAGGGAGCAGCAGAGATCCGAGTGGTGGGAGATTTCTTCTTCCTCAACGAGACCCGTCTTCGCCTCGACCTGAGCAACTTTGCGACGTTCGGTGCGTTCGCGAAGGCGCTCAATACGCATGGGATCGGGGCGGTCGAGATCGTGAAGGGAGTGGAGAGGTCCGAGTGGGCGCCCTTCATCTCGATGCTTTTGCGGCCGCCTGTCGAGGAAGCTCCTTACGAGGGCTTCCTCGATCGCTTCGAACAGGCACCCGTTCACAACATCACCCTTCGGCCGGCCTCCGATCAGGACGAACTCCCGGACGACGAAGAGACGCTGACCGCCGCGAAACGGACGTATGCCCAATCGGTGAAGGTTGCCCAAGAAGTCATGGGAGATATGCGACTCGGCAAGGCGGTCAATGTCCGAAAGGTCAAGCGCACCGTTCAAGGGATCGTCGACCAAGTCCTATCGAACGAGTCGTCGATGGTGACGATGACGACGCTCCGCGACTTCGACGAGTACACGTTCACGCACTCCGTGAACGTCTCGATCTTCTCCGTGATCATCGGGCAACGCCTCGGACTCGATCGGCTGCAACTTTACGACCTCGGGTTGGGCGCGCTGTTTCACGACATCGGGAAGCAGGCCCTCCCGTCGGAAGTCATCAACAAGGCCGAGGCTCTTACCGACGAAGAGTGGGCGATGCTCAAGGAGCATCCGACGGAAGGATTGCTTCTCCTCTTCAAGATGCACGGCTTCACGGATGCCCCGTACCGACAGATGTTGATCGCGTACGAGCACCACATGAAGGTCGATCTGACCGGGTACCCGCAGAACAAGCGGGAACGAGAGCCGACGTTGTACTCTCGGATCGTCGCAGTGGCGGACGCCTTCGACGCCGGTACATCGGTTCGGAGCTATCAGTACGAACCCTGGCCCCCGGACGCCGTTCTTCAGGAGATGCGTGACAACCCGAAGCGTGGGTTCGACCCACTCTTGGTGAAGGTGCTGATCACGGCGACCGGTGTGTACCCGGTGGGCACACTCGTCATCTTGGATTCGCACGAGTTGGCCGTGGTCGCCAAAGTGAATCCGAATCCGGATCTGCTGCATCGGCCGATTGTCCGTGTGATCTCCGATCCCGTAGGGATGCCGCTCTCTGAGCCCAAGACGATCGACTTGTCCCAGATCAACCCGAGCACGGGCCGAGCCGTTCATCAGATCATCAAGACAACGGATCCACAAAAGTACGGAATCCGTGTGAGCGACTACCTGATCTCGTGATCGACTCCACATTCGCGGCGTGCCGAGGCGAGGGCCGCGCCGCCCTGATCCCTTACGTGACCGCGGGCTTCCCGGGACGTGACGATACGGTAGAGGTGCTCTCAGCTCTTACGGACGCTGGTGCGGACATTGTGGAGCTGGGGATCCCCTTCTCGGATCCGCTGGCGGACGGACCAACCATCCAGGCGTCCTCGTTCCGTTCTCTGCAGAACGGTACGACGGTGCAAAGGGTCCTCGATGATCTGGCAACGTTCCGAGCCGGGTCGGAGACTCCGGTCGTGCTCTTCTCCTACCTGAACCCAATCCTTCGGTACGGCGTGGGGCGCTTCATTCAGGAGGCGGTCGCGTCGGGTGCGGCCGGCGTCCTACTCACCGACCTGCCCACCGGGGCCGATCCATCGATCGAGGACGACTTCACTGCGTCTCCCCTGGACCTCATACGGCTGGTGGCTCCCACCACCACGATCGAGCGTGTCCCAGAGGTCGCGCTCGGCGGCTCGGGCTTCTTGTACTACATCTCACGGACGGGCGTGACTGGAGCCCGAGCGCAGTTGAGCGGTGGTCTCGCAGACGAGGTGGCGGCGGTGAAGTCCGCTGTGGATCTTCCGGTCGCGGTCGGCTTCGGCATTTCCACTCCGGAACAGGTCGCCGAGGTGGGCGGTCTTGCCGACGGTGTCGTCGTGGGCAGCGCTCTGGTCCGAGTCCTCGGGGAGGGGGGGATCGGGGCCGGGGCTCGATTCGTCGGAGAGCTCAAAGCTGGACTCGGCTCCCATGAGGGACCGGCCGTTTAGCCGTCGTCTACCCGGAGCCGCTGGGCGACCGCCTCGTCGGGCTCTACGAAGATCGTGCGGACTCGTTCGGGAACTACGCTGCCCGGTGGGGACTTTCGAGGCTTCCGCACGTACTTCCGTTCGGTCCAATCCACCGGGACACTTCCCGAGTGGCGAGCCTTGGAGTGTAAGGCCGCCAAGGTGCCGGCTTCGTGGAGGTCTTTGGCGGGCGGGTTTCCCTGGCCCGACCATCGAAGGATGACGTGCGCTCCCGCAGCATGTCGCGCGTGGAGCCAAATGTCCCCGGGCGCCGAGTGCCGAAACGTGAGGTCGTCGTTGTGTCGAGCTCCGCGCCCCACACGGATGTCGAGTCCGCCACTCGTGCGGTAGCTGTGGTAGGGGAGGGCAGCGGGCGCATCGGAGCGTTGGACCGTGGTGCGGCGGGGGAGGGCCGCCTCCACTTCTTCGGCGCTCGATTCGCCGGTTCGGGCGGCCGCCAAGAGCCGAGCGAGGGCGAGGGCCTCCGCTCGGGCGGAAGCAATCAGGGCTGGTAGGCGTACGGCGGCACGCTCTGATCGAGATGCCTCCGCATAGTACCCTTCTGCGTTATCGTGCGGCGCTTTCGAGGGGTCGAGCTGGACGCGCACGAAGTCCCCCGCGAAGTCCTGAAGCTCGACCTCACTGACTCCGGGCGGGATCTCTCTATAGCGAGCGAGAATCAGGTCTCCGACGGCTCGAAGTGCCGTAGGGTCTGCCTGCGCATCCCGCTGCGCGATGAGCCGAACGGTGCGTCTCTCTGCGCGTTCGACCGCGTCCTCGAGTCGGGCGAGGAGACCCGGAGCGAGGCCAAGGGATGCGGGCTCTGCTCCGTCGCTCTCTCCGGCTCCCAACTCGACCACGGCCTTGATCGCCTCGATCAATGTCGGGGCCGGGGTGCCCGGAAAGCCGGGCAGCGGGAAGGGATAGGGCTGGGGACCGTGGGGGAGATCGACGATGGTAGGGTCGGGCGGAGCACCCCAATCGGTCCACTCTAACCAACGTGCGTGGCCGGTGGAGTCTTGCAACGCTTCGGATGAGATGGGAGACGTCCACGCGATCTGCCGTACCAATTCGCGGGCTCGAAGGGGTGGTGGTGATGCTTCGACGATCGCGTCCCACTCCTCGCGCGTTATCGCCCCGTCGGCCCCGGCTCGTGCGGTCGGGGTTGGTGGACTCCAAACGTGTCCGACGTGAGCTGGCCGTTTCCCGTGCCGGCTGACGAGGACGTGCCGAATCGTGTGAGAGGACCCTTCCGTCAGGTAGGCGTTGAGCTGAGTGCCGAGGAGCTCCACAATGAACGTCGCGACCGGCCCTGTCCGCTCGGGCACCAGCTCGAACAGAAGGATGCGCTCGTCGGGTGGCGCGAAGACATCTCGCACCCGAGCCCGTAGCCGGTGATCCTTCGCATCGGGCTCGACGACCGAGTGCAGGCGCACTCCGAGGCGTTCCGGGTGCAATCTCCAAACCAGCGTGCGGTCTCGGAAGAAGAGGAATGCGTCCCGAGTCCGTCCGTCGAAGCGGAGTGCGCGCAGCCGAGCGCCTTTCAACGAGCCATCCAGCTCGATCGCCAGCCGTCGCACCATGAGAGAGTCCCACCGGATGCTCATGATTGAAGCTAATCGAGGGAGAAAGGGCAGTGAAAAAACCTTGGCTTCGGGAGCCGAGTGCGAGCTATTCTATCGGCCAGCTTCAAATGTTTACCTGCCCCCTGGCTCCGGCTCCTTGAATCCGCTCGTCCGATCCGCTGCTGACGGTGTTTTGCCCTCGTGGTCCGTGGCCTCTGACCGACGGAAGGAGCACATGGAGCGCGTACACGACCTCATGGCGGAGTGGTCGAAGGAGCTCGGACTCAGTGAGGGCGCCCAACTCCGATGGCGGGCGGCCGCATACCTCCACGACGCACTTCGAGACGCCGATCCCGGTGCACTCGCCCCGCGGCTTCCTCCATCGCTGCGAGAGCTTCCCCCCGACGCCCTCCACGGGCCGGCTGCAGCCGAGCGACTGAGGGTCGGTGGCGTTAGTGACGGTGAGCTACTCAGCGCGGTCGCGTGGCACACCGTGGGAGATTCGGGATTCGGAGCGCTCGGGCGGGCCTTGTATGCAGCGGACTTTTTGGAGCCGGGCCGTCCATTCGGAACCGAATGGAGGGCCGAGCTGAGGGGACGGATGCCAGACGAGCTAGATCGGGTCGCCTTCGAGGTCCTTCGCGCTCGCATCGGCCATCTGATCGAACGCGGCGCGGCGCTGCAGAGGCGTACTCTGGCCTTTTGGAACGAGCTAGTCGGAGAGCAACCGTGACCCGGGCCAAGAAGAGAAAGGGACGCGGGCGCGCAAAGGGAAGGACCGAGCCGATGAGTCCCCTCGCTCGATCCGGCGTGGGTGTGGGTTGCGTCGCGCTCGCCGCGTTGGGCTGGTTCTCCGCCACTCAAGGACCCGCTCCCGCCTATACGGAGCCGGAGGTGGCGACGTCGACGGTCTGGACCGAGGGCCGGGTCCGGGTCGAGGTGCTCAACGCCGGGGGCGTGCCAGGAATGGCCCGGGACGCCTTGGGGCATCTTCGGACCCGAGGCTTTGACGTCGTGGACTATGGTAATCTGCGCCCCTTCGACACCGAGAGGGTCTCGACGGTCGTCGATCGTGTGGGGCGCCCCGATATGGCCCGTGCCGTTGCGAACGCACTCGGAATCGATAACGTGACCACCGATCCCGACCCGAACCTTTTCGTCGAAGTCACCGTAGTACTCGGGCAGGAGTGGAGCGCGGAGGGTCCCTCGGACGCCGACCTCTCTACAGATTGGTCCTCGTGGGATCCTCGCTCCTGGGCCGAGAAACTCAGGCGCTGATCGGACCAGGCCTCGAACGGAATCCAATGGCTAAAAAAGAGAGCGGGCGGAGGAAGCGGGAAGGGGCGGGGGATGGGAGCGCGTCGTCGGGGGAGTCCCCGGACGCCTCCGAGTCGAGACGCGCCCGGCGCGCTGCCAGGAAGAAACCGGAAGAAGCCGGCAACGCCGCGATGGAGTGGACCAAGTCGATCGTTTTTGCGGTCGCTTTGTTCCTCTTTCTCCGGACGTTCCTCGTCCAGACCTTCGTGATTACGTCGGGCTCGATGGAGGAAACGCTACTCGTGGGCGATATGCTCCTCGTGAACCGAGTCGCGATCGGATCGCGGATTCCGGGCACAAGCGTGCGGATCCCCGGGTACTCGAGCCCTCGCCGCGGCGACGTGCTCGTCTTCGATCCGCCCCATGAGCAGGACCTCATGCTCATCAAACGCCTGATCGGGATGCCCGGTGACACCTTGGAGATGAGGGACCGAATCCTCTACATCAACGGCGAAGCTCAGAATGAGCCGTATGTCGTCCACGACGTGCCAGGGGACGACGTGCACCCATGGATGACGTGGCAGCGCGACCACCTCGTAGGATCGGGCGATCCGTCGAGCTATGCACCCACGCGGGACAACTGGGGCCCGATCGCCATACCCGAAGATCGATACTTCATGTTGGGCGATAACCGAGAGCACTCTCTAGACTCTCGCTATTGGGGTCTCCTGGAAGGATGGCGTCTAGAGGGACGCGCCGTCTTCACGTACTACTCGTACAACAAGGACTCCTACCGGCCCTTCCCAGCGTTACGTGAGGTCCGCTGGGGTCGCATCGGGAGAGGCATCTCTTAGCGTCGTAGCGCGCTCTCCGTTCTTGTGTTCGATCTGCGCGAGTGTGTGCCCTCGGAGCTGACCGCATGCCGCGTCGATGTCGCGGCCCCGCGTCTCCCGTACCGCCACGGCGAGGCCGGCAGCCTCTAGCTCGTTGGCGAACCGCTGAATCCGCCCGGGGGGAGATGGCCGCCACTCTTTGTATGGGATCGGGTTGAACGGAATCAGGTTCACGAATGCTCGAACCTCGGTCGCGAGCTTTGCCAACTCCGGGACGAGGGATGGGTCGTCGTTCACGCCGTCGATCATCGTGTACTCGAAGGTGATCCGCTTCCCACCGCCTTCATCGAACCGCCGGAGCGCCGACATGACTTCCGGAAGGGGGTGCCGCTTCTCCAGAGGGATCAATTCGCTACGCAGCTCCGACGTAGGGGCATGAAGAGAAAGAGCTAACCGGAACTGCTCTGGTCGAGACGCCAACTCGAGAATGCCCGGAACGACGCCAACGGTAGAGACCGTGATGCGTCGAGCCCCGACGCCGAAGCCCTGGTTCAAGATGCTGAGCGACGGCTGAAGCCACTTTCGGTTCGCGAAGGGCTCGCCCATACCCATGTACACGATGTTCGTTACCGCGGGCAGATCGTGGGCCGCAAGCCACACACGCGAGCCGACGTATTGGGCCGCGATCTCTCCGGCCGTAAGCTGCCGGTCGAACCCTCCCCACCCGGTGGCGCAAAACGTACACCCCATCGCGCAACCCACTTGAGAGGAGATGCACAGCGTCATCCGCTTTGCAGTGGGGATCAGGACCGACTCGACTAGGGCTCCATCGTCTAGTCGCCACAGGTGCTTCACGGTCCCGTCGCGACTGCGCTGCACCTTGTGTGGGACCGGTGCACAGATTTGGTAGCTCTCGGCGAGAGCAAGACGTTCGCCCGACGGGAGGTCGGTCATCTCGTCAAAGGAGGTGACGAGTCGTTCGTAGAGCCATCGCTCGACTTGGCCGCTTCGATACCCGGGCTGACTGCGCGCAGAGAAGTGGGCACCTAGATGGGTACGCAACTCTTCGGGCGTCATCGAGATCAGATCGAGAGGGGGGCCCTCTTGCATCATCCGTCCGTGTCTGGGGGCGGGCCTGCGGTCCGTGGGTTTCTTGAGCCCCGCTATGGAGCCCACTAACTTAGCCGCCGATCGATGGAGCACGTAGCCACTGCGTGGGGACCGGCTGACGAGCGGGCCGGGGCCCTTTTTTTGTTCCCTATGAAGACCGGACGTCCATGGAAGCGACGGAACAGACAGGCCTGCGGACCCGCATGGTGGGCGGCCTCACAAGTGAGGCGGCCGGCTCGACTCAGGTGCTGGCGGGGTGGGTCCACCGGCGACGGGATCTCGGAGGACTATTGTTCGTGGACCTGCGTGATCGCAGTGGGACGGTTCAGATCTCCTTCGGCCCCGACTGGACCGAGGCCGCCTCGTTCGAGATCGCGCAAGGAATCGGTCACGAAGACGTCATCCAAGTCGAGGGGGAGATCGGATACCGCCCCGACGGCGCCCGCAATCCGGACATGCCCACCGGTGATGTCGAGCTGCGGGCGCACACGGTCACGATTCTGTCCGATGCGCGCACCCCGGAGATCCCCGTATATCGGGCTCCGGAAGAGGAGTTACCCTCGGAGGAGCTGAGGCTTCAACACCGGGCCTTGGACCTTCGCCGGTCGGAGCTTCAGAGTAACCTCGTGCTTCGGCACAAGTTGGTGTTGGAGACGCGGAACTACATGGATCGACTCGGTTTCGTGGAAGTCGAGACACCGATTCTCACGAAGGCGACGCCCGAGGGTGCACGCGACTATTTGGTCCCAAGTCGGGTCCACAAGGGGGAGTTCTACGCACTCCCTCAGAGCCCACAGATCTACAAGCAGATTCTGATGGTCGCGGGGTTCGATCGGTACTTCCAGATCGCACGTTGCTTTCGGGACGAAGATCTTCGAGCCGACCGACAGCCCGAATTCACCCAGATCGACGTCGAGGCTTCGTTCGTCGAGGTCGATGATGTGCTTTCCTGGATGCAGGGGCTCATGGCGAGCCTGGCCGCTGTGGCGGGAGTGGACGCTCCGCTGCCCTTTCCTCGGTTGACGTGGGCAGAAGCGATGGAGCGGTACGGCTCGGACCGTCCGGATCTCCGATGGAGCGTCGAGATCGAGGATTGGACCGAAGCGACGGCGGACGTCGACTTTCGGGTCATCCGCTCACTCGTGGAATCCGGCGGGAGAGTGCGCGGCTTCCGGTTCCCGGGTGGATCGTCACTGTCGCGGCGGCTCATCGACGGTATCGAGAAGGTCGCCAAAGCCGCTGGTTCGCCCGGCCTTCTGTGGGCGAAGTGCTCGGATGAGGGCACGTCCGGTCCTCTTGGGAAGTTCTTGGCTCCGGAGAACGCACAGGCGATGGGGCTCGAACCGGGGGACTTGGCCCTCGTCGCTGCAGGCCCGGACGGCCTCACGTCTCCGACGTTGGATGCGGTCCGCAGTGCCGCAATCGAGGCTCTCGGCATACCCGCTGAGCGCCAGGACGCCTGGCTCTGGGTGACCGACTTCCCCGTGTTCGACGAGGTCGACGGTGGGGGACTCGCGGCCAGCCATCACCCCTTCGTCATGCCCCATCCTGACGACGTCGATCTATTGGAAGAAGATCCCGCGCGGGTTCGAGGGACGGCCTACGACCTCGTGTACAATGGCACCGAGTTCGGATCGGGTAGTATCCGGATTCACGACCCCGAGCTTCAGCGAAGGGTCTTGCGCGTGCTCGGGCTGGCCGACGCAGAGATTGAAGAGAAGTTTGGCTTCTTGCTTCACGCTTTAGGCGCGGGGGCACCACCCCATGGTGGCATCGCCTTGGGCATGGACCGTATCGTGCAGCGATTCACCCGCTCGGCGAGCCTTCGCGACGTGGTCGCCTTCCCAAAGACGACGGCGGCGCGGGCGCTCTTCGAGGGTGCGCCGACACCTCCGGGTGGGAAGGAACTCGAGGAGTTGGGGTTGAGCCTTATCGTCGGGAACGAGGGTCCTTAGCGAGGCGAACCGCTTCGAGGAGCGTGCGTGACGAACGGTGACACGATGGTGGAGCACCGACTGGATACGGAGGGAGTAGATCCCCTCATGCTGGCGGGCGTAAATGACCGCAACATGCATGAGATCCACCGACTCTTTTCCGTGCGGGCCGTTCTACGTGGTTCCCACTTGCTTCTCAAGGGCGACCTGTCTGCGGTTGAGCGCGCGGTGCCGGTGGTCCAACACATGATTGAGCTCTCCCGCCTCCGCGCTCCCTTCGACACCCCGGACATCGCTCGGTTTGCCGACGGGGTCGAGGCGCTGGGGCCGGACGGGATCATCCACCCCGACGACGAGGTTCGGATCGCGCTACCGGGTAGCCGGAAAGTGATCGTGCCCAAGTCGGATGGGCAGCGGACGTATATTCGCGCGATCCAAAGCAACGACGTCGTGATCGGGATCGGACCGGCGGGCACCGGGAAGACGTATCTCGCGGTCGCGGCCGCGGTCGACGAGCTCTACAAGAAGCGCGTGAAGCGCATCATTCTCGCTCGGCCTGCCGTAGAGGCCGGCGAGAATCTCGGCTTTCTCCCGGGTGACCTTCAGGAGAAGGTCGACCCGTATCTTCGACCGCTGTACGACGCCCTGGAAGACATGATGCCGCACGATCGCGTGCGACGGGCGCTCGAGGACTCGACGATCGAGATCGCTCCCCTCGCGTACATGAGAGGGCGCACGTTGTCCGATGCCTTCGTGATCTTGGACGAGGCGCAGAACGCCACACGGGCCCAAATGAAGATGTTCCTGACCCGGTTGGGCTTGAACTCGAGGGTCGTCATTACAGGAGACAAGACCCAGATCGATCTACCACACAAGTCTGACTCTGGCTTGTTGGAGGTGGAGCGAATTCTTGGGAACATCGACGGGATCGAGGTTGTCTACCTCGATCCACGCGATGTCATCCGGCACCGCCTCGTGAAAGACATCATCCGGGCGTACAGTGAGGATGACGGCGAGGTTGCCGGCGTGGTCGACGGTGAGGAGGCCGGGCTTTGAGCCGGTTCTCTGGAGTACGCAGAGGGAAGGACGGGGGTGGTGACTCGGTACTCGTCCGACTCTCCGGCGAGCCTGGCACGTCGTTCGAAGCCCGGGTGCGCCATCACGGCGCTCGCATCGCGATGCTGCTCGCGCTGGCCGGGCTCATCACCTTCCTCTTTCCGCCGCGCGAGGGCACGGGTGTGACCCGCTTCGCAGAGGGCGAGGTAGCCTCCGAAGATGTCATCGCGGCCATCGGCTTCGACGTTCCGAAAAGTGCTGCCGATCTGGAAAGGGACCGCCGGGAGGCGGCCGAAGCGGTGCCACCCACCTTCGACGAGCGATCGACCGCGGGAGACTCCGTGGCTTCGCGGTTGGGACGGTTTTTCGAGCGGCTCGATGCCGCGATCTCGGACGGCGACACCACCGCCGTTGCGGGGCTCCTGCGCCAGGCTCGGGTGAACGTGAGCCCAGCCCAGATGGGAGATATCTGGAACACGACGTCGCGCCGAGCGATCGGTGTGGCCGCGCAATCGGCGTCCCGAGAACTCATCCCGCGCGGGATGCTCGACCCGGCCGAGCTTTCCGAGATCACCACGGATGTGGTGTACGTTCGGCGGGGGCCCGACCTCCAAGAAGAAACCCGTCAGGTAGATGGACTCCTCACGTCGCGCGACTTCTATGCGCAAGCGGTGCGGTATCTCCCCGACGGGCCTTCCCCGGATCAGCAGGAACTCCTGAGACTGATCCTCATTTCACATCTGGAGTACAGCCTCGTCCCCAACGTCGTAGCGACGGAGCGCGATCGAGACGCGGCCCGGTCTTCGGTGCCCCTCTCGGCGGGTACGGTGCTACAGGGTGAAGCGATTGTCCGCGCGGCCGATCCGATTGGCCCGGAGACAGCGGCGAGACTCGCCGCATATGAAGGTGCCCTTCGCGACATCGGCGAGTTAGAGACCGAAGAGCCAATGGCGGCCGCAGTGATGGGCACATGGCTCGTGCACGTCTTACTCCTCTCCATCTTCGGGCTATTGGTCTACTTCAGTCGGCCGAACGTGTACGCGAACTATCGTTGGCTGATGCTGCTAACCTTGCTCGCCGCGACGTACTTCGTCGCTGCGTACTTCATCCAACGGGCGCAATTCGACCCGGGCTGGCTTCCCATTGCCTTCGTCGCCCTTCCGGTCGCGGTTCTCTGGGATACGCGTATCTCGCTCCTCTTGGTGCTCGTTCTCGCGAGTATCACCGGAGTCCTTCCCTACTTCTCCGACTACGGGACTGTGCTCATCGTGATGGGCGGGGGAGCCGCCGCCGCGATGAGCGTGCGAGCGATTCGGCGGAGGTCTGAGACGTGGGTCTCAATCGCCATCATCGCCGCGTCTGCGTCGACTCTTGCTCTGGCGTGGGGCCTTTCGACCGGGCGACCGCTCCTCGACGTGGCGCAGAGCACCGGGGCGATCGTAGGAAATGCCACCGTCTCTGCTCTGTTGGCGGTGGGCTTTCTATGGGTTTTCGAGCTCTTCACAGGCATCACGACAGACCAGACACTCTTGGAGTGGGCTGACCCGACTCGCCCCCTCTTGCGCCGTCTTTCGATGGAAGCCCCTGGCACGTACGCGCACACGATCAACGTGGCCAACCTCGCTGAGGCCGCCGCGTCCGAGATCGGTGCGAACGGTCTCCTTTGTCGGGTTGGGGTTCTGTACCACGACGTCGGTAAGATGCTGAAGCCGCACTACTTCGTGGAGAATCAACCGGACGGACGAAATCCGCACGACAAGCTCAAGCCCGATACGTCGGCGACGATCGTACGTGAGCACGTGACCGAGGGGGTGCGGCTGGCGAAGGAAGAGGGCGTGCCCGCCGTGGTGTCCCAATTCATCCTCGAGCATCATGGGACGCAGCGGATCGGCTTTTTCTACCAGAAGGCGCTCGAAGAGGCCGAGGGAGAGGTCGACCCCAAGCGATTCACGTACCCCGGGCCTCGCCCTCAGTCGAAGGAGTCTGCGATCGTCATGCTCGCCGATTCGTGCGAGTCGGCGGCGCGGGCGATGCGCGACCCGACACCCGAGCGTTTCCGCGAGCTGATCAATACGGTCGTCGACGGAAAGGTTGCGGACGGACAGCTCGACGAGGCTCCCCTCACGCTCGGGGAGGTCGCGCGGGTCAAGGAGCAGTTCGTGACGATCTTGGGCGGAGTTGTTCACCGACGCATCGAGTACCCCGAGACGAAGCACCTCACGGAAGGCAACGGCGAGGCGGAACACGGTGCTGACCCCGATGCGGCGGGAGAGAGCAAGTCGCCCGACCCCGAGGTGCCGTCGAGTGGAGGTGCGTCGAGCGCGCGTGGCTGACGGCGCACACGGCCTCGAGGTCACGGTTCAGAGCACCTGCTCGGTCCCCGCACCTGTGGCGGACGTCGTAAGGGCGGTGCGCGCGGCCGTGACGGAGGGTCGGGTCGAGGCAGGGGCGACCGCCCCGCGTGTGGGCGAGATCTCGGTCACGCTCGTGGACGACGCGAAGATCCAGGAGATCAATCGCGCCTACCTGGGACACGACCGCCCCACGGACGTGATCGCCTTCGCATTGGGTGACGGAGAGGCTCTTGCCGGAGACGTGTACATCGGCTTCGATCAAGCGTGCCGTCAGGCCTCTGAGTGGGGCGAGCGAATCGAGGTCGAGCTGATGCGACTCGCTGTTCATGGGGTGCTCCATCTGTTGGGACATGACCACGTGGAAGGAGCGGAGCGGGTCGACGGGCCGATGTTCACACTCCAAGAACGCATCGTGTCGGGCTTGTTGATGCCCTCCGATCCGACATGAGTGGGCCCGAGGAGAGTCACGACGCTACCGAGGTACGTCTCGCTGCGCTGATCGATGGGCGCGACATCCTCGCGCTCGTAGGCGAGGTGCGCGAATTGCACCCGTCCGACATCGCAGACGTCATCGAACGACTCGAGGAAGCGGACCAGATACAGCTTCTTTCGGCCCTTCCGACCCAGGTGGCCTCCGAAGCGCTCGCCGAAATGGAGGGCGGCCCAGACCGAGGCCACCTCCTCGCAGCGATGGCCCCCGAGCGGAGCGCGGCCCTCCTCGAGGATCTGGCCGACGACGACGCCGCAGACCTCATGGGGGAGCTGCAGCCCGTCGAGCAGGAGGCGATCCTCGAGGTCCTCCCGGACGAAACCGCGGACGACCTACGCGACCTGCTCAAGTATGAAGAGGACACGGCGGGCGGCTTGATGACGACCGAGGTCGTAGCGGTCGATCTCGCCTTGAGCGCGGATCAGGCGCTCGGGGAGGTGCGTCGTCAGGGGCAGGGAGTGGAGGAGTTCTACACGGTGTTCGTCGTAGGCCCGGATCGACGGCTCGTGGGAACCCTCCGACTCGACGACCTCGTGATCGCTGAACCCACCTCTTCGATCGAAGCGCTGGTCACGGACGCCGTGGCGACGGTCGAGCCCCATGAGGACCAGGAGGAGGTCGGACGGCTCATCGCTCGGTACAACCTCGCCGCGATCCCGGTCGTTTCCCGAGCCGGGGTGTTACTCGGGCGCATCACGTTCGACGATGTGATCGACGTAATCGAGGCCGAGCAGACCGAAGATATCCTCCGCTTGGCGGGAGTCACCGACGAGGAGGAACTACGCCATTCCTGGACGGAGTCGGTGCGTACTAGGCTGCCGTGGCTCCTCCTCAACCTCGTCACGGCCGCGCTCGCCGCCGGGGTCATCCTCTACTACGAAGAGGTCGTGGCCGAGGTCGTGACGTTGGCATTCCTCGCTCCGATCATCGCAGCCCTCGGCGGCTCATCGGGAACGCAGTCGCTTGCGATCACCATTCGGAGGCTGACGATCGAGGGGTCGGGAAGTGCACGAGGCTTTGTCCTCAAGGAGCTACTGGTCGGCTTGGTGATCGGCGCGATTTTGGGCGTGGGGATCGCCGGGATCGCGTACCTGATCCCGGGAGCTCCGCCGCGGCTGGGGTTGGTCGTCATGCTCGCGATGTGGGGTAACCAGGTGGTAGCGGGTGTGGCAGGGGCCTTCGTCCCCGCAACGCTCGACCGACTCGGGGTAGATCCGTCCGTTGCCTCGTCGGTCTTCGTGCATACGCTCACAGATCTTTGCGGGTTCTTTCTCCTTCTGGGATTAGCGTCCCGGATCCTCCTCTAGGTGGCATGTTGCCGACCCGACTGAGCTTCGAGGAGACGCACAGGTGAAGAGACTCGCCCGATCTGCCTCTGTCTTACGGAAGCTCGCGCCCTTCGCCGTATCCTTCATGAGGGATCGCCGTCGGTGGATTCTCTTCGGTCGCCCTGCGGTCCGTGCTCCCGAGGTTCATCAGGCCCGGGCCGAAAAGCTCACGTCTCGACTTGCCTTGCTGGGGCCGACCTTCGTCAAGATTGCCCAGCTTCTGAGCGCGCGAGCCGACATCCTCCCGGAGCCCTACCTCTCGGAGATCGGCAAGCTGCAAGATCGTGTGCCTCCGCACGATACGCTTGCGATCAAGGGAGTGATCGAGGCCGAGCTCGGCGCGCCGGTCGAAGAGCTCTTTGACGACTTCCGCGAGGACCCTCTCGCAGCAGCGAGCCTGGGTCAGGTCCACAGAGCGACAGTGCGAGGGCGGGACGTCGCCGTGAAGGTGCTCCGGCCCGGGGTGGAAGAGTCGGTCGCCCTCGATCTCGACATCTCATTCCGGCTCCTCTTTTGGGTGAATATCCTCTTTCCGAATCACCATGTGCGTGCACTCACGAACGTCGTTCGGGAGTTCTCCGTCCGGGTGCGCGACGAGCTCGACTTCGTACAGGAAGCCGCCCATCTCGCGCGCTTCCGCTCGGTCTTCTCTGGGGAGAAGAAGGTGCACGCCCCCGAAGTGCTCGACGAGTTCACGAGCAAGCGGGTTCTCGTCATGGAGTACATCGAGGGTACCAAGATCGACCGGCTGCAGCCGTTATTCGAATCGGGGCGGTTGTCTTTTCGCCGAGTCATGGAGACGCTCACGACCGTCTACTTGCGGATGATGATGGTCGACGGGTTCATGCATGCCGATCCCCACCCTGGGAATCTTCTGGTGCAGGACAACGGGACGCTCGTCGTACTCGACTGGGGAGCTGTGCTCGAAGTCCCCCGCTGGACCCGGGAGTCGATCCTCGGGGGGGCGCTGGCGTTGGGCCGTGAAGACATCGACGGTGTGATCAACGAGATGTATCGACTCGGCATGATCAGCCCCGAGGTGTCTCGTGGTGAGATCCGCGAGGCCGCGACCGAGATCGTTCGTATTGTCGAGAGAGCGAAGACGACGAACCGCCAACTCATTGTCGAGGACGTCATCGCCGAACTCCTCGACACCTTCTACACCTGGCCGCTGGTGCTACCCCAGGAGCTCGTCTACTTCTTCCGCGCCTCGGCGCTGATCGAGGGGTTGGCGTTCCACTACGACCACCGGTTCGACGGGCTCGACTTCATTCGCGGCGTGGTGATGGAGCACCGTGTCGAGCTGCTGAAGACGACCCACCAACAGCCCGCTCAGATCGCGAAGAGCTTCATGGAGGAATCCCAGGCGGTCGTCCGGTCAGTCCGCGACCTCGTTACGAGGGCGGAGAGGGAAGAGCTACGTGTCCGAGTCCATCCACGGGACATCCAGTCACAAGAGAGGTTCCTCCACCTTCAAGCCCGTCGGCTTCTCTTGAGCATCTTCGCTTCGGTGACCGCGGTGATCACCTCGATTCTCTTCATCGCTTTGCGAAATTGGTGGCTTCTGGGAGTGGGACTCCTGGCGGCCTTGATCATGTTCGTGGTCGTCCTCTTCATTCCAACCCATCTGCTCGAGAACCCGCTCCGCCACGCACGTGGGATCCGCCCCGACTCTCGCCGTTGAGGGATCGAAGATGAGTGAAGTCACAGAAGTACCGCCGCGACTCCACGACACGCTCGCGCGCTTCCGCAATGGGGCGGTTCCCGCCCTCGCACGCGCGATCTCGGTGGTCGAAGGAGAGCGTGAGGGCTTCCAAGCCCTCTTGCACGACGTGATGTCCGATGGCCCCGCAGCACGGAGGGTTGGGTTCACAGGGCCACCAGGGGCGGGGAAATCCTCGTTGGTCGCTGCGGTTGCCATGAAGTACCGCAGTGCGGAGGAGCACGTGGGGATCGTGGCTGTCGACCCCACCTCGCCGTACTCGGGCGGCGCCCTGCTGGGCGATCGCATCCGGATGAACGACATCGCGACCGATCCGGGGATCTTCATTCGGTCTATGGCAACGCGGGGCTCGCTCGGCGGGTTGGCGACGACGACGAAGGAAGTCGTGGACCTGATGGACGGTTTCGGCTTTGCCCGAGTTCTGGTCGAGACCGTAGGAGTTGGCCAAACGGAGCTGGAGATCACGGCGGCCGCGGATACCGTTGTCGTCGCCCTTGTCCCGGAGTCGGGTGATGCGATCCAGGCGATGAAGGCGGGATTGATGGAGATCGCCGACGTGTTCGTCGTGAACAAAGCCGACCGACCGGGGGCAGATCGTCTCGTGAAAGAGCTTCGCCAAGCGATGCATCTCAGGGCGGGCCATGCGATGAAGGACATTCCCGCGCATCACGGAGTCGACTTGGGGCAGGTGGTGAAGCGCGAACGGACCACCGACGCGCCGGCTTCGGAGCCGAACGGGTGGGAGGTGCCGGTGCTCAAGACGAACGCGCTTACCGGAGACGGCGTGGACGCTCTGCTCGAAGCTGTCGAGGCACACGAACGGTGGCTGCGCGAAGCCGGAGCTTTGGAAGCCCGGCGGAGGGCCCGTGCGGCCATCCGGATCCGCGATGTGGTCGACCGTGAGCTTCGGCGCGTGTCGTGGCGGTCTGCGCTTGTCCAGGAGCTACTGGATGAGGGTGTCGAGCGGATTGCGGTGGGCGAAGGCACGCCGTATTCCGCAGCGGATGCGATCTTGAGATCGGTGCTGCGTTGAGCCGCCCACTCGGCCCGTTCGTGACGGGCTGAATCGTGACGACCTGAAGGGAACCCTGCGCCCCAGAAACGTTCGGCGGTATCTTAGTAGCTTGGCAGTGGGTGCTCGAAGTGCGGCCTAGACATTGGGGGTGAGGAATGTCGACGATCGAAAAAGAGGTTCTCGAGAGGAGCAACGTCGAGCACAAGCTGGCGGAGCAAGAGCAGGAGATCGCGGAACTGAGGGCGCGTCTCGCTGAGTGGGAGGCCACGTACGCCGGAACACCGAAGCGGGAAGGTCTTTTCACGACGGTCTCGGGCCGCGACGTCCGCCCTCTGTACACTGAGGAAGATCGACCATCGGAGGACGGACTAGGCCTCCCCGGATCGTACCCGTTTACACGTGGGCCGTATGCGACCATGTACCGGACCCGCTTATGGACGATGCGCCAGTTCGCGGGCTTCGCGACTGCTGAAGAGACGAATGAGCGGTACAAGTATCTGCTCGCTCACGGGCAAACCGGACTCAGCGTCGCGTTCGACTTCCCGACGTTGATGGGCTACGACTCCGACCATCCTCGATCACTCGGTGAGGTGGGGGTATGTGGGGTCGCTATTTCATCGCTTGCCGACATGGAGCGGCTCTTTCAGGACATTCCGCTCGACCAGGTCTCGGTCTCGATGACGATCAACGGTCCGGCGATCATCCTCTTCTGCTTCTACGTGGCCGCTGCCGAGCGGCAGGGCGTCGATGTGAGCGTCCTCAGGGGCACCGCTCAGAACGACATCCTCAAGGAGTACCAGGCCCAGCACGCGTGGGTGTTTCCACCGGAGCCGGCCCTGAGATGCATCGTCGACATGTTCGAATGGTGTAGCGAGCACACACCGAAGTACAATCCGATTTCGATCTCGGGGTATCATATCCGCGAAGCCGGAGCCACGGCTGCGGAAGAGCTTGCTTTTACGCTGCGCAACGGCTTCGAGTATGTCGAGCGAGGCATCGCGCGGGGACTCGATGTCGACTCGTTTGCTCCCCGCCTCTCCTTCTTCTTCGATGTTCACAACGACTTCTTCGAGGAGATTGCGAAGCTACGAGCCGCCCGGCGCATTTGGGCGCGGGGGATGAAAGAGAGGTATGGAGCAAAGAATCCCGACTCGTGGCGGCTGAGGACGCACTGCCAGACAGCGGGTGTGTCCCTGACGGCTCAACAGCCCGAGAACAACATCGTAAGGGTCGCCTATCAAGCGATGGCGGCTGCTCTCGGCGGTACTCAGTCGCTGCACACCAACTCGATGGATGAGACGCTCGCGTTACCGACGGAGAAGGCGGTTCGAATCGCACTGCGGACGCAACAAGTGCTCGCGTACGAGTCGGGCGTCGCGAACACGATCGATCCGCTTGCGGGGTCATTCTACGTCGAGTCTCTCACCGACGAGTTGGAGCGTGATGCCCTCGCTCTCTTCGAGGAGATCGACGCCATGGGCGGGGTGGTCCCGGGGATCGAGCAGGGGTGGTTCCAGCAGGAGATCGCTGCTTCGGCGATGCGCCAACAGCGGGAGTTCGAGTCTGGCGATCGTGTGATCGTGGGCGTGAATCACTTTACCGACGGCTCCGGCGACATCGAGATCGACACCCTACGGATCGATTCCGAGGTCGAGGAGCGGCAGGTGGCCAAGATGGCCGCGATGCGAGCCGAGCGAGATGACGAAGCGGTGGAGGCTGCACTGTCCGCACTCCGCGAAGCTTGTCGGTCGGAAGAAAATCTCGTCCCTCGGATTCTCGATTGCGCTCGGGCTTATTGCACGCTCTTCGAGATCCGGGCGGCCATGGAAGAAGTCTTCGGCGCCTACAAAGAGCCGGTCTTCTTCTAGGTGGACTTCACCTCTCTCGTTTTTCATACCCCAAGCGGATAACGCATGTCCGAAGAAAGAAAGGTTCGAATCCTCGTCGCCAAACCTGGCTTGGACGGACACGATCGCGGTGCCAAAGTGATCGCGAGCGCGTTTCGAGACGCCGGCTTCGAGGTCATTTATACGGGGCTCCATCAGACACCGGAGATGATCGTCGCTGCCGCGGTGCAGGAAGACGTCGATGTCGTGGCCATGTCGGTTCTGTCTGGGGCGCACATGACGCTCTTCCCACGGGTGAAGGACCTCTTGGACGAAGCGGGCGCCTCGCACGTTCTTCTAACCGGCGGAGGGATCATTCCCGAGGACGACGTGGTCGAACTCGAAGCACGCGGTATCGGGCGCCTCTTCGGGCCCGGGACCCCGACGACGGATGCGATCGCCTACGTGAACGAGTGGTTCACCGCGCAATCCCAACCTTGAGCGGTGTGGCGAAGCGATCCGAGCCTTCTTCGGGGCTGGTGACAGCATGAGCGTGGAAGAGGGAGACGTGTCGGGCGGGCGATTGAGTGACCTTTCCCGGGAACTTACGGAGTTGCGGGAGAGGCTGAGGGAGGGTGGGGGTGCCAAGCGGGTGGAACGTCAGCATGCGCAAGGAAAGCTGACCGCTCGCGAGCGTATCGACCTCCTTCTCGACTCGGACGAAGCCAGTGTCGAGGTCGGCATGCTCGTGGCACACGACCTGTACGACGGACAAGCGCCGGGAGCCGGTGTCGTGACCACCGTAGGGCGCGTCCACGGGCGCGAGGTCGTCGTGGTCGCAAACGATGCCACGGTCAAAGCAGGGTCGTGGTGGCCCGAGACGATTACGAAGATCCTCCGCGCCCAAGAGATCGCGATGCGATGTCGCATTCCGATCATCTACCTGGTCGATTCGGCAGGTGTGAACTTGCCGTACCAGGGGGGCGTGTTTCCCGGGCAGTACGGTGCGGCCCGGATCTTCTATTACAACTCCGTGATGCGCCGCTACCTGCGGATCCCGCAGCTCGCGGCGGTCATGGGTCCCTGCATCGCGGGGGGCGCGTACCTTCCTGCGCTCTCCGACGTGATCTTGATGGTCGAGGGGTCCTCCTTCATGGGACTCGGTGGTCCGAACCTCGTAAAAGGAGCAACGGGGCAGAGCGTTGAAGCAGAGGAGTTGGGTGGAGCGCGAGTTCACACCGAGGTCAGCGGTGTCGCGCACTACATGGTTCCGGACGATGCGTCGTGTCTCGAACGTCTCCGGGAAATGGTATCCGAGTTGCCCCCACCTCCCGTGACGACAGATCGGGCGGCGACCCCGGCGAAGCGGTTGGCGTACGACCTGTACGATCTGCTCCCCGACGATCACCGCCAGCCATACAACGTGCGCGATGTATTGGATTGCATTCTCGACGGCGAAGGGCTGGAGGAATTCCAGCCGGGACACGCGCAAGAGATCATCTGCGGGACCGGCTTCCTCGACGGGGTTCCGATCGGGGTGATCATGAACGCGCGAGGGATGTTCAAACCCGAGGGTGGGGGAGCCCCCCACTTCGGCGGCATCATTTACACGGAGAGTGCCCGGAAGACCGCGTTTTTCATCGAGACCATGAATCGACGCGGAACGCCGCTCCTCTTCATCCAAGACGTGTCGGGCTTCATGGTCGGGACCGAGGCTGAGCACTCGGGGATCATTCGGGCGGGAGCAGAATTCGTGGAAGCGATGGCGACCGCCGTCGTTCCCAAGCTCGTCTTGACCCTCAACCACGCGTCTGGAGCGGGATATTATGCGATGGCGGGGCAGGGTTTCGACCCCGACTTCATCGTGTCGCTTCCCACTGGCCGAATGGGGGTGATGGAGGGGGCGAGCGCGGTCATGGCACTCTTCAGCGGCCAGCTAGACCGGTTGAAAGCTGAAGGGAAGGTGCCCGACGAAGATCTAACCACGAAGATGGATGAGGTTCGGGCCGAGTACGACCGTCAACTCGACGCACGCTTCGCTGCAGCCCGTGGCTTCGTCGACGAAGTCGTCCTGCCCGAAGAGCTTCGGCCGGCTTTAGGACTCTTACTCCGGGCGGCGATCCAGAACCCGGGGCCACACATTGGGGCGTTTCAGACTGGAGCCGTGCTCGACCACACATGAACGCACACGACAATCGAGTAGTCCGGATCGCGAGCGGACAGGGGTTCTGGGGCGACGACTTGGAGGCGCCCGTTCGTCAGGTCGAAGGCGGACCCATCGACTACCTGATGCTCGACTACCTGGCCGAAGTCACCATGTCGATCATGCAGAAACAGCGTGCTCGCGATCCGGAGGCGGGCTTCGCTCGAGATTTCGTGCCCCTTATGGAGCGGATCTTTCCGCAATGCATCGAAGGGGGCGTCCGGGTTGTCACGAACGCGGGGGGAGTGAACCCGGAGGGCTGCGCGGAGGCCTTGGTCGAGGCGGCGAAGCGCGCCGGGGTCGGTGGGCGTGCTCGGGTAGGCCTCGTTCGAGGAGACGATCTGATGGATCGACTCGACGGGCTCCTTCGAGACGGGCATGAACTCGCGAACATGGAAACCGGCGAGCCGCTCGCTTCGATCCGTGACCACGTCCAGAGCGCGAACGCCTACATCGGGTCAGCCCCGATCGTCGAGGCGCTCGAACAAGGGGCCGACGTGGTGGTCACGGGACGGAGCACAGATACCGCGCTTACCTACGGGCCGTTGATTCACGAGTTCGGATGGGACCCGAACGATCATGATCGCATCGCGGCCGGAGTCGTAGCCGGCCACATCAACGAGTGCGGAGCGCAGTGCACGGGCGGGAACTGTCTGATCGATTGGTGGGAGATTCCCGATGTGGCGAATGTCGGCTTTCCGATCGTCGAGGTGGGCGCAGATGGATCGTTCGTGGTGACGAAGCATTCCGGCACCGGAGGGCGGGTGAGCCGTGCGACGGTAGCCGAGCAGATCGTCTACGAGATGGGTGACCCCGAGGTGTACATCACTCCGGACGTCATCGCGGACTTTACAAGCATCCGGCTCGAAGAGGTTGGGGAAGACCGTGTGAAAGTGTACGGAGTGAGGGGCGCTCCGAGGACGGACTTCCTGAAGGTGTCGATTGCCTACTCATCAGGGTGGAAGGCGACCGGCACACTCACCTACTCGTGGCCCGATGCCGCCGCCAAGGCCCGGGCCGCCGATGCGATCTTGAGAACGCGCCTCGACCGTCTCGGCCTCCACTTCGACGAGATCCGTACGGAGCTCGTGGGGTGGGATTCCACCCACGGCCCTCTGGTGGGGCCGCCCCCCGCGGATCATCCGGAGGTGCAGCTGCGGGTGGGGGTCCGAGCGGCGGATCGCGCGGCAGTCGAACGGTTCAGTCGCGAGATCGCTCCCCTCGTTCTGACCGGCCCTCCATCGGTGACCGGCTTTGCGGGTGGACGTCCCCGCGTGCAAGAGATCATGGCCTACTGGCCCGCGCTCATCCGGCGGGAGGCGGTCGAGGAGGCGCTCACGGTGGAGGTGAAGGCGACATGACGGAGCTTCAGCTCGTACACCTAGCCCACGCGCGTTCCGGGGACAAAGGCGATACCGCGAACGTCGGTGTGATCGCGTACGACGAGTCCCACTACGAGCTCCTTCGCGAGCAGCTGACGGCCGCCGCCGTGAAGGCACACTTCGGAGAGCTGGTACGCGGTGACGTCGAACGCTTCGAGCTCCCTAATCTGTCTGCTTTGAACTTCTTGCTGCACGGTGCGTTGGGCGGTGGAGGGACGATGTCGCTCATGAACGACGCTCAAGGCAAGGTGTTCAGCACGGCGTTGTTACGCATGAAGATCGAGGTGCCCGACGAGGTAGCACGCGCGGCTGCCGGGAGAGGGCGAGTGCCTGCAGGATGGAGCCCGGAGCGGCCAGGGTGAGTGATGTTCTTCTGACCGATATCCGACAGGGCGTGGCCACCCTGACGTTGAATCGACCCGAGAAACGGAATGCGCTGAACGGGACGTTGGTCGCGGCACTCAAAGAGAGCCTACGCGACGCCGATGCGGATCCGACCGTACGGGTCGTCGTGCTTCGAGGGGCAGGGAAGGATTTTTGTTCAGGTGCAGACCTCGCCGAACTGGAAAAGATCGCCGAGATGAGCTTGGAGGAGAATCTGGTCGATGCCCGCTCACTGGGAGCGCTCTTTGAAGCCATGCGGGCATGTTCCAAGCCGATTATCGGGGCGGTTCACGGTCGCGCGTTAGCGGGTGGGTGTGGCCTCGCAACGGCGTGTGATCTAGTGGTTGCGGAAGAGGCAGCGATCTTCGGGTATCCGGAGGTGCACCTTGGGTTCGTGCCGGCTCTCGTGATGAACGCTCTACGAAGAAAGGTTGGTGAGGGGCACGCGTTCGAACTCGTCGTGCTCGGCGAACGGTTTGATGCCAGTCGCGCAGCTGCGCTCGGACTCGTGCAACGGCTCGTCCCGAGGGAAGCGTTCGAGGCTACCGTAGACGCGGTGGCGAATGCGGTCGCAAGCCGTCCTGCCTCGGCGGTCGCCACCACGAAACGGCTGCTCTACGAGCTGGATGACCTCTCCTACAGTGCGGGGATCGCCCGGGCGGCGGAAGTGAACGCGGAGGCCCGCCTTACCGAAGAGTGTCGGGCGGGAGTGCGGGGATTCCTGGAGCGCTCGAAGCGATAGCGTGCCGATCTTTCTCGATCGCACGCGGAGGGCGGACTCGGCCCTCGAGTTGAATGTGGTGCTCTTCTCGGTGGCGGCTGTACTCACGCTCGCGGGGATGTATCTGCAGGAGCGATGGCTCACGACCGCGGCGTTGGTGCTCCTTCTGGGTGGCGTAGTGCTACGCATCGCCATGCGGCCGCGCGGTTCTCTCTACGCGGACGATGAAGACGATGATGTCGGGACCGAGTCTGACTCCGCGGATGATCGCGACCTCGGCTCCACGGGTCGCGAATAGCTGACTCGAATGGCCATCCCGGGGCCCGCTCCGTGACAAGACTCTCTTGGCATGGCGAGACATCCTCGGGAGGTGCTGCGAGAGCGCTTCGGTTTCCGGGACTTCCGGCCTGGACAACTGACCCTGGTCGAAGCGGTGCTGCGAGGAGAGGACGCCCTTGGGGTCCTCCCGACGGGCGGGGGCAAGAGCGTGTGCTACCAGGTCCCTGCCGTGCTTCTCCCGGGCCTCACACTCGTTGTGACACCGCTGATCTCGCTCATGGACGATCAGGTGGCACGTGCCCGGGGCATAGGACTCGTGGCAGCAAAGTGGTGTGCGGGCCAGCCCTCGAGTGAGCGTCGGGAGGTCGTGACGGGTACGAAGTCCGGAGCGCTGGACGTGCTCTTCGTTTCGCCGGAGCGACTCGGGATCGCGGGGTTCCGACAACTCTTGGATCAAACCCAGATCTCGCTTGTGGCGGTGGACGAAGCTCATTGTATCAGCCAGTGGGGACACGACTTTCGGCCCGCGTACAGGCTAGTCGGCTCGCGCACTCGGCATCTGGGGTGTCCGACGTTGGCACTCACCGCGAGTGCGACGCCCGAGGTGCGGGGCGACATCGTGACGAACCTTCACCTCTCGAATCCCGTGACCGTGGTTCGCTCCTTCGACCGGCGCAATCTGTGGTGGGCGGTGCCCCACGTGCGCCTGGTTCGAGACCGGGTGGCCCACCTTCGGGCGTTGCTTCGCGAGGGGGCGGGTTCGGCCATTGTTTATGCTCCGACCCGTCGCCTCGTCGAGGCGGTGCGACGCGACCTAGCGGGTCATGGCGTGCCCACCGTCGCGTACCACGCCGGTCTCGACCCCGTCATCCGTTCCGAAACTCAGGAGCGGTTCATGACGGGTAGGGTCCGCACTGTGGTGGCCACCAACGCGTTCGGGATGGGGATCGACAAGGCCGATGTGCGCACCGTGGTACACACGCACCTCCCAGGCACTCTGGAGGCGTACTACCAGGAGGCGGGCCGAGCCGGGCGAGACGGTGCGCCGGCTCGCTGCATCGCATTCGCGCACCGGTCGGATCGAGCGTTCGCGCGACGTCTGCTCGACCGCGAGGGAGGGGGGGAGACCGTTTCGCAGGGAACCGTCGACCGCTCGGCGGGGTCTGTACCTTATCGTGCGACACCTCCCGGCGACCCGAGCTTCGCCCCTCTCGAAGCCCAGCGTGCGGCCACTCGCTCCAAACTCGATGCCGTGCACCGATTTGCCCGAACGAGAAAATGCCGCGTTACAGCTGTTCTACGCTATTTTGGAGAGGTCAGGGGGGAAGGGTGCGGTCGGTGTGACCGTTGTGGATGGGACTATAGAGCTGGAATACCGCATTGATCGATAGATATCTGACATCGGAGCATCTTGCGCTCCGGGCCCGTGTACACGACTTCGGTCGTGAGGCGATCGCCCCGGTCGCAAAAGAGTTGGATGAGAGCTGCGACTTCCCGTGGGAGAATGCGAAGCTCATGGCGGAGATGGGACTCTTCGGAGTCCCCGTCCCGAAAGAGTTGGGAGGCCTGGGCCTCGACTATCTGAGCTACATCCTCGTCGTCGAAGAGCTCGCCAAATTCGACGCGAGCCACTCGATCACGGTGTCCGCGCACACGACCTTGGGGATGTCCCCGATCCTATCGTTCGGAACCGAGGCACAGCGCGAGCGCTTCGTCCCGCCCCTTGCGACCGGGAAGGTCATCGGGGGCTTCGGCTTGACGGAGCCCGGTGCCGGGTCGGACGCATCGGGAACACGTACGAAGGCCGAGCGAGAGGGAGACGGCTACCGGATCAACGGATCCAAAATCTTCATCACCAACGCTGGCGTCGGCGAGATTTTCGTCGCCACGGCGGTGACGACTCCCGGTAGGGGTGCAAAGGGGATCAGTAGCTTCATCGTCTGCAAGCCGACGGTGGACCCCGACCGTGCTGCGGCGGTGGGTTGGGGACACGATGAGACGCTCCCCTTCACGGACGGCGTCCGTGCTGGAGAGAAGGAAGACAAGATGGGTTGGCGCGCCTCGGATACGCGCGAACTCCACTTCGAAGATGCCTTCGTTCCGGAGACACAACGTCTCGGAGACGAAGGGCAGGGCTTCACCAACTTCATGAAGACCCTCGATGCCGGCCGGATCGGCGTCGCGGCTTTATCCTTGGGACTTGCCGAGGGAGCACTGGAGACGGCGGTCGAGTATACGAGTCGGCGTGAGCAGTTCGGGCGCCCGGTGTGGGATTTCCAACAGGTGCAGTTCAAGCTTGCGGAGATCGCAACGGATATCGAAGCAGGTCGACATCTCACGTACCACGCGGCTTGGCTAAAGGATCAGGGCCAACCGTTCGGCAAGCAGGCGGCGATGGCGAAGCTGTTCTGCTCTGAGCTAGCGATGCGTGCCAGCTTGGGTGCCATCCAAGTGATGGGCGGAGCCGGGTATACAAACGACTACCCAGTCGAGCGGATGATGCGTGACGCGAAAATCTGCGAGATCGGTGAAGGGACGAATGAGATTCAAAAGCTCGTGATCGCGAGGAAAATGCTGAGCGAGCTGAACACGCCGTTTGAGGCTTCGACGGCTCGGGGCGCTGCGGTTCCGACTGCGGGCGCGCCAACTAGTTAAAGAAATACAAGAGAGTCGGTCTGCGAGCGGCGGACAGGGCGTCCGAATAGAACTGGACGACGCCATGTCGCCGCACCCGGAACGAGCTGATTGCCAGACGGTGGTCTCATCTGCCTACCCGGCTTGGGAGCGGAGGTGAGAGACGCGTTTCGGTGCGGCTCGGGTCAAGCGGATTGACCGCACAATTGGAGAATGCTTTGAGGAGAGAAATCCTCGTAAGCTCGACCGCACAAGAGTCGTGGGTCGCGCTTCGTGAAGACAAAAGACTCGCTGAAATCATGTTCGACCGACCCGATCAGAATCGGGTATTGGGCGACATCTTCTTAGGCCGTGTGGAGGCCGTCCTCCCGGGGATCCAGGCGGCGTTCGTGGACATCGGAACCGGGAAAGCCGGCTTCCTCCACGTCTCCGACCTGAACCTCCCTGAAGAAGCGGACGACGGGAAGGGTAGTGGCGGCGGAAAGAACGGCGGCGAGAAGAACGGCAACGGGAAGAGTGGCGGTGGTAACGGGCGCCGTGGTGGTGGGCGCAGGCAATCGCGGCGGCACCGAAAGCTGCCGCCAATCCAGGACCACGTGCGTAAGGGTCAGACGATCCTTGTGCAGGTCACCAAGGAAGCGATCAGCACCAAGGGGCCGCGACTCACCGCTCAGATCAGCCTGCCTGGCCGCTTCCTCGTGTATATGCCGCACGCGTCGCGGGTGGGCGTCAGTCGCAAGATCGACGGCCGCGATCACCGTTCGAAGCTGCGGAAGATGGCCCAGAAGATCCTCCCAAAGAACTCGGGTGGGATCATCGTAAGGACGGTCGGAGAGGAGGTCACCGCCGAGAAGCTCGATCGAGAGTTCCAGCGCCTACACGAGCGATGGAAGACGATCGACCAGGCCGCCAAGACCCTGGAGGCTCCGGCCCCTGTTCATCGGGAAGCGACGCTCATTAGTGGCGTCATCCGGGACCTCTTCAGTGACAAGTTCGAGGCGCTACGGGTCGACTCGAAGCACACCTACGACGAGATCGTCGAGTACGTGACCGGGGTCGACCCCGATCTCTTGGATCGTGTGCACTTACACAACGGCACGACGCCGCTCTTCGATCAATACGGAGTAGAGGAGGACGTCCAAAAGGCATTCCGGCGCACGGTGCCGCTCAAGTCGGGCGGAAGTCTCGTGATCGAACCGACCGAGGCACTGGTGTCGATTGATGTGAACACGGGTCGATTCACGGGGAAGGGAAAGAAAGACCCGGAACAAACCATTCTCCGGACCAACCTCGAAGCTGCGCGAGAGATTGCGAATCAGCTTCGACTCCGAGACGTCGGCGGGATCATTGTCGTCGACTTTATCGACATGGAGGCTCAGGGGAATCGGGACAAGGTGCTTCGCGAGTTACGGACTCACCTCGGCCGGGACCGGGCGCGTACCAAAGCGTTCGAGATCTCGGACCTTGGACTCGTGGAGATGACTCGACAGCGGGTGCGGCCGTCTGTGTTCAACGCGCTCACTTCGATTTGTCAGTCGTGCGGCGGCATCGGGAGGGTGTACACCCCGGCGACCGTCGTGAGACAGATCGAGCGTACGCTCCGGCGTGCGGGCGCCTCCAAGGAAGAGAAGAGTATCGTCGTTCGGGTTCATCCGGAGGTGGCGCTGCGTGTCATCGAAGAGGAGCCCGGATTGCTCAACCGGCTCCGAGATCGAACCAGTCTCGAGCTACGGTTGCGTGACGACCCGCTAATGCGATTGGACGAGTTCCGACTCCTCTCCGGGCCTGCCGAGAACGATGTGACCGACAAGTACGCGGCGTAAGGCGCGCGTACCCATGCGAGCGCCTGGAGCTGGGCCGACTTGACCCTCCGGGGGGTCCTTTCGACATTTACAGGCTCTACAGCGACCTTCGATCCACGAAGACGACCATGTACGCGGTATTTCAGACTGGCGGCAAGCAATTCCGGGCCGAGCCCGGCACCCGCCTACGCATTCCTTCGCTCGAGGCCGAGCCTGGGGATTCCGTCACCTTCGACCATGTGCTCTTGGCCGGAGATGGGGACGAAGCAGTGCAAGTCGGGACGCCCATGGTGGAGGGAGCGTCGGTCAAGGCCGAAGTGCTTCGGCACGGGCGGGGGGACAAGGTGATCGTGTTCAAGCGGAAGCGCAGGAAGGGGTACCGCAAGAAGCAGGGTCATCGACAAAACTATACGGAGATCCGGGTCGACGAAGTCGCGCTGGGATAGCGACCGCGGCCGTTCTCAATAGAGGGGTAACCCATGGCTCATAAGAAAGGTGTCGGCTCCAGCCGGAACGGACGGGACAGCAACCCGAACCGTCTTGGTGTGAAGCGAGCTGGTGGACAGCCGATTCGGGCTGGCGGGATCATCGTCCGCCAGCGCGGCACGAAGATCCATCCTGGCCGGAATGTCGGGCGCGGGAAGGATGACACGCTTTTCTCTCTCATCGACGGAGTCGTGACCTTCGAGCGCATTCGTGCGCGCAAGGTCGTTTCGGTCTACGCCGGCGAGTAGTTCCCTACGCTTACAGAGGTCCGACCGGCGGGTGACCCGCCGAGGCGGGCCTCTTTTTTATACCTGTGCAGTCCGTGCGCGGGTGGAACGCCAGGCACGTTCATGGGTTCTTTGATCCTGGAATCCTGATTCTCCGGTATTACGTACGGAGAGTGCAGGGCGACAATAGAAGGAGGTGGACGATGTCTGCCGTTGACCTTCGCGGGCTTCATGCCCGTGTCGATAGATGGGATTCCCTTGCGGAATCCTTGCAGGTCCGGAGGGTCCGGTCTTGGCGACTCCGTGGAACTGGGGTCGGGATGGTCGGGCTCTTAGTCGGGGTCCTCGTGGGTTGGGTAGATCACGAATCCGTCGACCCCACACCGCGGCTCGATGCGATCGCCGCCGCTGAACCCGTCTTGCCGGAAGCACTTCCCCTCGAAGTGAACCCCCGGGTCGAGCGCTGGCTTCAAGCCTTCCAAACGACGCGGCGGGCCGAGTTCGAGGAGCTGCTTCGCCAGCGCGAAGTGTATGCCGACATGATTCGCGCGAAGCTGCGGGAACGGTCGATGCCGGAAGAGCTCATCTACATTGCGATGATCGAGTCAGGGTTGTCGCCCTTCGCCGTATCGCCCGTAGCAGCGGTCGGCATGTGGCAGTTCATGGGCCCGACGGCGCTCCAGTACGGTCTTCGAGTCGACACGTACGTCGATGAGCGTCGTGATCCCATCGCGGCGACGGATGCGGCCCTCGACTACCTGGCATGGCTACATGAGCGCTTCGGTGGATCCTGGTATCTCGCCGCTGCCGCCTTCAACGCCGGACCGGGTCGCATGGAGCGGATTCTCAACCGGCACGCTGAGGGGCGTTTGAGCTCCGGAGACGCGTATTGGAGGGTGATCAACTATCTGCCTCGTGAGACCCGCGACTACGTGCCGAAGATGATCGCGGTGACGATCCTCGCGAACGAGGCAGATTCGGCCGGCTTCGATGCATCGGATGTCGCCCCTTACCAATTCGAGCACGTCTTCCTTCCGGGGCGGACTTCGTTGCGGACTGTGGCGCGAAAGGCTGGACTCGAGGCCAACGTCCTTTGGACCCTCAACCCCCACCTTGTGCGAGGCGTGACTCCACCCGGTGAGATCTACGGCGTTCGTGTGCCGGTGGGTACGAGTGTCTCGACGGTCATGGCGATGAGCGAATAGCGGAGTTCCGTTAGTCGAAGAAGCGCGCGAGGTGAGCCTCGTGCTGTTTGGCGGTTGCGAGGCTCACACCGATCAGGACCGGCACGTGGACCAGGAGGCCGATGATGCCTTCGTGCATGTCGAAAGGCTTCAGGCCGGGATTCTGCCAGAAGAAGAGCGCAGTGAGCGCACCCGCGACGAGGCCACTGATTACGCCCGTCGTGGTCGCCCTCTTCCAATAGAGAGCGGCCACGATGGGTGGCGCGAACTGCGAGACGATCCCGTACGCCGAAGCGAGAAGCTGGACCAGCGACGAATCAGGGTCGAGCGCAAAGTAGTACGCTACCGCGCCGGTAAGGAGCACGAGTCCTCGCATGAGTCGGCGCTTCTGTCGCTCGGTCAGCTCGACGAATTGAGCGACGCCGTCCTCGACCGTTACGGACGCTGATGCGTGGAGCAAGGCATCTCCCGTCGACATCGAGGCCGAAAGGGCTCCGGCACAGAAGAGTCCGACCACAATGGCCGGCAGTCCCGTCTCCAGGATCATGAACGGGAGGATGTAGTCGGGGGCCTTGGGGGTACCCGCAAAGAGGACGCCGGAGAAACCGATGAGGAAGACCGGGATCAGAAAGAGCTGGAAGGTCGGGAAGAGAATGACCGTCCGCCGCAGTGTGTCGTCATCCTTTGCCGTGAACGCCTTCATGAAAAGGTGGGGCCACATCATGATTCCCGCGGCACTGACGAGAATGAACGTCGAGAACGCTCCCCAAGTCCAAGGATCCCCGGCCGCGTTGAGTCCCGGCGGGATCAGGAGCTCTGGGCGGGCGTCCGCGATCTGGGAGAACATCTCGCCGATCCCCCCATACAGTCGGTACGGAAGGTAGAGGCCGAGCGTCCAGGCGATGACCACCATGAAGATGCCCTGGAAGGTGTTCGTCCAGCCGACCGCCATGGCCCCTGCCGCGAGCACGTAGGTGATCACGATCCCGTACGCGACAAGCGCCCCCAGCCATAGGGGCACGTGGCCGGCGGTCACCTCCTCGATCACGATGCCGGCGCCCCGCATCTGAATGGTCACATACGGGACGAATGCGATGAGGCTCAAGGTCGCGATCATCGCGGAGAGCCCCTTGGAAGGGAAGCGGCCCGTGATGAGCTGTGCCTGCGTCACATATCCGTGCTTGCGCCCTAGAGAGGCGACCCTCGGGCCGATCCAATAGAAGGGGGCGATACCCAGAGCCCCATAGGCCAAGATGTACAACGCCGCCGCACCGCGAGAGTAGGCCCATCCGGGTCCGCCCAGAAACGCGAACGAAGAAAAGACCGAAGCTCCTGTCACGAAGTACATCACGAGCAGACCGAAGCTCCTGTCGGCCGCCACATAGCCGGCGACACTGTCGGACTGCTTGCGCCCGGCCATGAGGCCGACACTCAGGGTGAGCGCGAGGTACGCCGCGATGATGATCGTGATGACGACCCACTGTTCCATCAGTTGCTCTCCTCCGTCGCAGCGCTCACCGAATCCGCCTGCCGCCGATACCGACTTTCAACCCGGTCGAGGCCCCAAAGGACGAACAGGGCTCCGGCAACCCACGCAGCGATCCACGCCAGGGAGAGCGGCATGCCCAAGACGAACGGCTCGATGCGGGCGACCAGCGTCAGGCCGGGCCACGTCACGAAGACGAGCATGAGGAAGAGGTAGACGCCCGTGAGGGCTCGAGCCGTGCGGAGGCTCATCGTGAGCCTCCCCGAATGCGCCGCTTCACGTCGAGTGGCACGCGGGTGCCGTACTCCGTGATCCCTGACAGGCGGCTGAAGTAGTCGTACGCCACCGCGGAGGCCTCCTCGACGACCGCTCCTCCGTTGCCACCGTAGTTCGACATGACCGAGAGGACGTACGGTCGGTCAGGGATGTCGACGAGGGCCCACACGGTGGAGACTCCGGTGATCCCCCCAGGCTTGAAAGCGACGGGGACCGACGAGGGGATGGGGGCTCGCATGGGTCCGCCCTTCGGAATTTCGAGAATCTCCCGGACGCGTTGGCACGACGACTCGCTCATCGGGAGGTCGCAGGTCGCGATCCGCTCCATGATGCGTGCGGCGTCCCTCGGAGTCGAGAGATTTTCATCGCCTCGAGCCGACGCTTCGGGCCGGATCATCTTCCGCTGGAGAAGCGTACTCGGTGCGCCCAACGCAGCGGAGAGCTCGTTGATTGCGTCCATCCCGAGCTCGTCGATGAGTACGTTCGTGGCCGTGTTGTCCGAGACCATGATCATATAGATCGCGTAGTCCTCAAGAGAGAGCGCTGAGCCCCCGTCGGTAAGCACTTGTAGGACTCCGCTCCCTGCGGTGCGCACCTCGTCGGTCAACTCGACGCGCTTCCGCAAGAGACCCGGATCACCTTCGGAGCGTCGAAAGAGTTCGAGCAGGATCGGAATCTTGATGGCGCTCGCTTGCGGAAAGACGAGATCGTCTCGGACAGCGAACGTTTGTCCGGTGGTCAGGTCGATCGCGTGGATCCCGGCGACGCCTTCGTAGTCGTCGACAATGCGCTGGAAGTCAGCCTGGAGCTTCTCGGCAATGATCTCGAGATGCTGCTCTTGGGCGTCAGCCTCGGCGGGGGTGGCGAAGGCGACAAGGCACGCGAGAAGGGCGACCGGGCGGCCACGAAGGCGGCCACGAAGGCGGTCAGGGGAGCGGCGGAGCGACATGGGCGAGTCGGTGGAAGCGAATCGACCCCGGATCCTAGGGGGCCGCGACTCGTCCCGCACCACCTTACTTCGCTCGAGTACTACTTTCCCTTGAAGTCGGGCTTCCTCTTTTCCATGAACGCGGCGACACCCTCGCGACCATCGTCCGAGCCGAAAGCGTCGAGGAAGCGCTCTTTCTCGTAGACGAGCCCGTCTTCGAGGGGCATCTCGAAGGCGGCACGGATGGCGTCCTTCGCGAGGCGGAGAGAGACGGGACTCCACCGGGCCATCCGTCCGGCGAGGTGCAACGCTCGGTCGAGGTGTTCACCCTCATCGACGAGGACGTCGATGTACCCGATTCGGTGCGCCTCATCAGCCTCGAGGAAGTCACCGGTGAGGCTGATGATCGACGCCCACCCACGGCCGACCAATCGAGCCAACCGTTGCGTGCCGCCGCCGCCGGGGATGAGCCCGATGCGGATCTCTGCCTGGCTGATGCGGGCGGTACGGTCCGCGACCCGAACGTCGCACGCGAGAGCCAACTCGGACCCTCCGCCGATGCAGAAACCGTGGATCGCAGCGATGACGGGCTTGGGGAAGTCGGCCACCGTCTCATACACCCGGCGTTGGCGATAGACCTCGCGCTGCTCATCGGCCGTGCGGGCGGCGAACTCCGTGATATCGGCACCCGCCACGAAGGCTTTGTCGCCCATCCCGTGAATGACGACCACCCGGACGTCGTCGTCCGTCGCAAGTTCGTCGAACAGGTCGCGAAGCGTGGCGCGGACCTCAGCGTTCAGCGCATTGAGTTTGTCGGGGCGGTTGAGCGTCACCACCGCGACATGATCGTCGCGTCGTTCGACGAGAACCGGAGCATCAGCCATTGAACCCTCGCCCCCTACCATTCGTAGAATCCCTGGCCGCTCTTCTTGCCTAAGCGCCCGTCCGCGACCATCTGCCGAAGGAGCTCCGGCGGCGCGAATGCGTCCGACTGGAGCGTCTCGTGCAAGTACTCGGCGATCCCGAGTCGGACGTCGAGCCCGACCAAGTCCGTGAGCCGAAGTGGGCCCATCGGGTGTCGGTACCCCAGCTCCATCGCCTTGTCGATGTCCTCGGGCGAGGCGACGCCTTGCTCGACCATCCGGATCGCTTCCATCCCGAGCACGATCCCTAGTCGTGACGAGGCGAAGCCCGGCGCGTCTTTGACGAGAATCGGTTCCTTGCCCAGCCGACGAGAAAAGTCCAGGCAAGACGCCTGCGTCTCCTGAGACGTTTCCGCTCCCCACACGACCTCCACCAGCTTCATGATGTGCACCGGATTAAAGAAGTGGAGACCGATGAACCGGCTAGGATCGCTCACAACGGAGGCGATCTGGGCGATGGAGAGGGACGAAGTGTTCGAGGCGAGGATCGCGGTCGGCGGTGCATGCGAGTCGACCTCACCGAAGATCGACTCCTTCAATTTCATCGACTCCGGGGCCGCCTCGATTACGAGGTCTGCCGCACCGACCGCGGCGGCGATCGTCGTCACAGTGGAGAGGCGACCAAGGGTCGAGTCCCGGTCCTCTGGGGTGACCTTACCCCGCTCGATTCCCTTCTCGAGGTTGCCTCGGATACGTGCCAAGCCGGCTTCCGCAGCCTCATCCGTGACGTCGAACAAGCGTACGGTGCACCCGGCGGCCGCGCACACTTGGGCGATCCCGTGCCCCATCGTGCCGGCCCCGAGAACCGCGACTGTGTCGATCTTCATTCTGTGATTCACCCGAGTTGCGATCGGCTCGTCCGGCGTGGAGCTAATCTCGTTCGAATAGAGAGGTGATGCCCTGACCCACTCCGATGCACATCGAGGCGAGAGCCCTCTTCGCCTTGCGACGGCGCATCTCGTGCAGGAGCGTGACCACGATCCGGGCGCCGGAGCACCCGACCGGGTGGCCCAATGCGATGGCTCCTCCGTTCACGTTCACGATCTCTGGATCGAGTCCGATCTCGTTCATGCACGGCAGGGCTTGGGCGGCAAACGCCTCGTTCACTTCGGCGACCTCGATGTCGCTTGCCGACCATCCGGCACGGGCAAGCGCCTTGGCGGTGGCCGGGATCGGCCCGACGCCCATGCGTTGCGGCTCTACCCCCGCGACCGCCCCTCCAACGACCCGCGCCATCGGCTCGAGTCCCATGCGGCGACCCGCATCGGCAGAGACCACCAGAAGGGCAGCTGCCCCGTCGTTGATCCCAGAAGAGTTACCCGCGGTGACCGTTCCGTCTTTCTTGAACACTGGGCGAAGGCGGCCGAGAGATTCTGACGTCGTCCCGGGGCGCGGGTGTTCGTCGGCAGAAACGACGACGGGATCGCCCTTCCGTTGCGGCACATCGACCGAAACAATCTCGTCATCGAAGACACCCGCGGCGATCGCTCGCTCCGCGCGCTGTTGGCTCTCGGCAGCGAAGGCATCTTGAGCTTCTCGAGTTACGCCGAACTCCTCGGCCACGACCTCTGCGGTTTGCCCGAGTCCGATGGTCCACTCCGGATCAAAGGCCGGATTCGGGAAACGCCACCCTAGCACGGTGTCGGCGGTATCTGGGTGACCTCGTTGGAAGCCGACGGACGGCTTGAGCATGACGTAGGGCGCGCGGCTCATACTCTCGACGCCACCCGCCACGAAGACGTCGCCCTGACCGGCCTGGATCGCGTGGAAGGAGGAGAGTATGGCTTGCATGCCGGAGCCGCACAGTCGGTTCACGGTCTGGCCTGGGACCGACACAGGAAGCCCCGCCCGGAGAAGGGCCATCCGCGCCACGTTGCGGTTGTCTTCACCGGCCTGGTTGATACAACCGAAGAGGACGTCGTCGACCGCGTCGGCTTCTATGCCCGTCCGCTCGAGGAGCCCTTCGATCGTCTTCGCAGCCAAGTCGTCTGGCCGGATCGACGACAGCGAACCGCCGTGCCGCCCGATCGGTGTTCGAACCCCATCGACGATCCACGCCTCAGCCATCGAGAGCCACCCACACGCTCTTCACTTGCGTGTACTTCTCCATGGCCGCCTCGAAGCCCAAGTCCCGTCCGAAACCGCTCTGCTTGTAGCCACCGAAGGGCGAGGCAGAGTCGTACTGGTTGTACGTATTCACCCACACGGTACCCGCCTGAACCTCTCGGGCGATTCGGTGAGCTTTCCCGACGTCGCGAGTCCAGACCCCGGCCGCCAGACCGTACATCGTGTCATTGGCAACTCGGATGGCCTCGTCGACATCATCGACGGGGATGACCGCGACGACGGGGCCGAAGATCTCTTCCTGAGCGATCGACATGCCCGGGTCGACGTCGGCGAAGACGGTCGCCTTCACGAAGTTGCCCTTCCCGTCGACGGTGGTCCGTTCTCCGCCCGCGACCAGTCGAGCGCCCTCGCTCTTCCCGGCATCGACGTATCCCATGACGCGATCGAGCTGCTCTTCGGAGACGATCGCCCCGAGGCGTGTGTTCGCGTCCATCGGGTCGCCTACCGTCATCCGCTCGGCACGGGCCGCGAACGCTTCCACAAAGTCGTCGTACACGCTCCGCTCGACGATGACGCGGGATCCGGCTGCGCAGACCTCCCCCTTCCCGTAAAAGATCCCGGTGGTGGCACCACGGACCGCGGCCTTCGGGTCGGCGTCCGCGAGAATGATGTTGGGTGACTTCCCACCCAACTCGAGCGACACCTTCTTCAGAGTCTCGGCCGCCTCTCTCATCACGATCCGACCGACGTCGGTCGAGCCCGTGAAAGAGATTGCATCTACGTCGGGGTGGCGCACGAGAGCGGCACCGGCGGTCTCACCGTAGCCCGGGACAACGTTCAGCACGCCTTCGGGGAATCCCACCTCTGCAGCGAGCTCACCCAGGCGGAGCGCGGTGAGTGGGGTCTGCTCGGCCGGCTTGAGTACCACCGTGTTCCCGCATGCGAGGGCGGGCGCGATTTTCCATGTGGCCAACGAGAGAGGGAAGTTCCACGGTGTGATGCACCCGACGACCCCGACCGGCTCGCGGAGCGTGTAGTTGAAGAACGGCCCCGCCACAGGGATCGTGCTGCCCTGGATCTTGTTGGCCATCCCGGCGAAGTAGCGGAAGTTTTCCACGACGCTGGGGACGTCGACCTTCCGAGCCTCGAAGTACGGCTTCCCGTTGTCGGCGGTCTCGAGGGCGCCCAGCTCGTCCGCAGAGGCCTGAATCGCGTCGGCGAGCTTCCAAAGCAGTCGTGACCGCTTGTGCGGGTTCATCTCGCGCCAGACCTCCGAGCGCGCGGCGTCGCGTGCGGCGCTGACCGCCTTGTCGATGTCACTGGCGTGCGCCGAGGCTACATCGGTGATCGTCTCACCCGTCGCCGGATTGACCGTCGCGAACGTACTTCCGTCATCGGCATCTACCCACTCATTGCCGATCCAAAGACGGTTCCGGATTTCCTGCTCCGCCATCTGTCTCCTCCCCAAAAAAACAGCGGGGCCCGGATTCTCCGGACCCCGCTCTCTACTTCGGTTGCCGGTAGGACAACGCGTGTCTTACGTAGTGCTGCTCAGCTGCCCGTGAACTCTGCCGACCGCTTCTCGACATAGGCGTTGAGGCCTTCCTTCGCGTCCTTGCTGGCGAAAAGCTGGGCCTGCAACTCGCGCTCGAGGGCTAGAGCCAGCTCGAAGGGCAGCTCCGATCCCGTCTGGACCGAACGCTTGATCAAGCCGACGGCCTTCGTCGCCTTGTTCGGTGTGGTGAACTGCTTGGCGTAGTCGAGGACGGCCGCAACGAAGTCGTCGCGGTTGTCCTGCTCGTAGATCTCGTTGACGAGTCCGTGACGATGGGCCTCGTCGAAGCCGAACGTCGAACCCTCCGCCATGAGCTGGATCGCGACCGGCTTTCCTACGAGTCGCACGAGTCGCTGCGTACCGCCGGTACCGGGCAAGACACCGAGGGCGACTTCGGGGAGGCCGACCTTCCCGGAGTCCTTTCGAGCAATGCGGATGTCTGCCGCCATCGCGATCTCGAGTCCGCCGCCAACCGTGTGACCGTTCAGCGCGGCGATCACCAACTTCGGCGTGTGCTCCAGGCGGTTGAGCGTTTCGTTCGCGTGGAGACAGAAGCAGTACTTCCAATCGGGATCGGACTCTGAAAGCATCCCGATGTTGGCCCCAGCGCAGAAGAACTTCTCGCCAGCACCGGTCAGCACGATGACTTCGACGCTCTCGTCGAAGCGCGCCTTGATGATGCACTCGTCGAGCTGACGCATCATCTCGTGCGTGTACGTGTTGGCCGGCGGGTCATCGAGGGTCAGGACGGCGACCTTGTCCTTCACATCGTAGTGGACCAAGACCTTATCAGACATCTAGGTAAACCTCGGTATTCCTGTGCGATCGCATAGCCTCGAAAACTCCTCAAGGCTTGGGCGGGGGTCAACTGGGCAGTCGTGCTGGCCGCCTGGACGAGTGTAGCTGGTCGCGAAGGGTTTCCCGCTCGCATGCGTAGCTACGTTGTGCGGGGTATGAGACGCCGTACCTTGTGTCATCCGGGCACCGGTTGGAGGATTCGAGTCATGATGCGTACTACCACACTTCGCCTCGCGATCGCGGGCGTCGTTCTCGCCGGGCTCGCGAGGCCCGCCGAGGGTCAGCAAGCGTCGATTTATCGGCTGCCGGTCACCGGGGTCGTCGAGCTCGGGCTCGCCCCGTTCATCGAACGTGGACTCGCTGAGGCCCAGGAGGTCGGCGCGACCGCGGTCGTACTCGACATGGACACACCTGGAGGGCGGGTCGACGCGGCTGAGCGGATCTCGGATGCGATCACCGACGCGACCATTCCGGTCTACACGTTGGTCAATCGACGGGCTTACTCGGCCGGCGCCCTCATCGCGCTCTCGACGGACCGGATCTATATGCGTCCGGGGTCCGTCATCGGAGCGGCTACGCCGGTCGACGGGAGCGGTACCAAGGCGCCCGAGAAGATCGTGTCGGCTATGCGTAGCCAGATGCGCGCTCTCGCCGAGGCCGCGGAGCTCGACCCCGACGTCGCGGCTGCGATGGTCGACGAGGAGATCGAGATCGAAGGCGTGACGGAGTCTGGGAAGCTTCTCACGCTCACCACCGAAGAGGCCGTCGATCTCGCCTACGCAGTGGAGGTGGAGGACTACGCAACACTGGCTCAAGACCTCGCTGGGGCAGGAGCGAGTACGGTCACGGTTACGGCAAATTGGGCAGAGCGCGTGGTGCGCTTCTTTTCGAACCCCGTGGTGGCTCCCTTTCTCCTGACGCTGGGCTTCCTCGGCCTGATTACCGAGATCAAGACTCCGGCGTTCGGCATGGCGGGTGCCGCAGGGCTGCTCTCGCTCGGCCTCTTCTTCGGATCCCACATGATCATCGGGCTAGCCGGGCTCGAAGACCTCATGGTATTCGGGATCGGGCTCGTGTTGATCGGCGTCGAGGTCTTCTTGATACCCGGCTTCGGGCTCTTCGGGTTGTTGGGAGGAATCGGTGTCATGGCCGGCCTCTACCTCAGCCTGCTCGGCGGGCTGCCCGTATCCGCCGACTTTACCCGAGCCGGCTTGGTGCTCAGCACGACCGTCTTGCTCATTGTGGTGTCGGCGTGGGTCATGCTGAGAACGCTGCCGCGTAGCTCGAGGCTTACCCGAAGCGGAATCTTCCTGGGCGACCGGATGGATCGGGCGATCGGGTATGAATCCGCCGAGGCTCGTCCAGACCTCGTCGGAGAGCGGGGCACCGCCATTACCGACCTTCGCCCAGCGGGCACAGCCCTCTTCGGCGACGAGCGCATCGATGTGGTCTCGGAAAGCGAATGGATCACCGAGGGCACACCAGTCCGCATCATCAGTGCCGAGGGATACCGCCATGTGGTGCGGGCGATCTCGGCTGCAGACGCGCCTCAGAGCGCGTGAATACCTCGAATATCGACCTACCCCATACTATCGAGGCTCCGTCATGGATGGAGTAATGGCCTTCAACGCCGTCGTTCTCGTCGGCGCTTTCTTCCTGATCTTCTTGATCACCTGGGCGATCCCTGTTCGACTGTGGATCGAAGCCCTTTCGGCTCGGGTGCGAGTCGGTATCGGGACACTCGTCGGCATGCGCCTCAGGAAGGTGTCGCCGCCGGCCGTAGTCCGACCCCTAATTAACGCCACTAAGGCGGGGTTGGACCTCGACATCAATGCGCTCGAGGCCCACTACCTGGCCGGGGGCCGAGTCGATCGGGTTGTGGGCGCGCTCATTTCAGCCGACAAAGCGAACATCGAGCTCACCTTCAATCAGGCCGCTGCGATCGACCTCGCGGGACGGGACGTCTTCGAGGCGGTTCAGGTCTCGGTGAACCCGAAGGTCATCAACACTCCGAAGGTCGCCGCGATGGCCAAGGACGGGATTCAGCTTATCGCGGTTGCCAGGGTGACCGTCCGGGCGAACATCAACCGGCTCGTCGGTGGAGCCGGAGAAGACACGATCTTGGCGCGCGTCGGCGAGGGCATCGTGTCGACGATCGGGTCGGCCGACTCGCATAAAGCGGTGCTCGAGAACCCGGACGCCATCTCGCAAACGGTGCTGGGGAAGGGACTCGACTCGGGGACGGCGTTCGAGATTCTGTCGATCGACATCGCCGACGTCGACGTCGGAAAGAACATCGGAGCCGAGCTCCAAACCGACCAGGCTGAAGCCGACAAGCGGGTCGCTCAGGCTAGGGCCGAAGAGCGGCGCGCGATGGCCGTAGCCCAAGAGCAGGAGATGAAAGCGCTCGTCGGGCAGATGAAGGCGGAGGTCGTGAAGGCGGAGGCTCAGGTGCCTTTGGCGTTGGCCGAAGCGTTCCGCAACGGCAACCTCGGCGTCATGGACTTCGTGAAGTACCGCAACGTGGAAGCCGACACGAAGATGCGCACCGCGATCGCCGGCCCCGATGACGGTGGGCCGACCGCCCCACCAGGACAGTAGGCTCGAACGATGGGTGAGCTCGCCTTCTTCGCGATCATCATCTTTTTCTCGATCGTCGAATCGATCGTGCGGAGCCGTCGTGCAAAGCAGGGTGGGGGGGGGGAAGGAACTCCCGAAGAACTCGACGAGATCGAACGACGGTTCGAGTGGGCGCAAAAGGACGTCGAAGACCTCCCCACCTACGACGCCGATCCATCGTACGATGACTTACCTTCGTACGAAGACGCGTTAGAGGAAAGACCGTCGCAACCTGCACCGGTCCGTCGACGCGCCTCGTCGGAGACGCTACTCCCTGGCGACCTATTGGAGGAGCTGGCTGCGCTCGCTGCGGGTAGGATGGCCGAGGCCGAGCGGAGCGGAGCTCGGACGCTCCGTTTGCCGAAACAATCTCCGACCTTGCCGAAGGAGGGCGAAGCGACGTCGGCGAGCCGATCGGGTTCATCGGGGCGGTCGGCCTCGCGACTTCCGGCGAGACGACCTACCCAACGCGTCCGCCGCTTCGAGCCTCAGCCACGTCGGCCAGAGCACCGCGTTCATCTCGCACATGCGGAGTACGGAACGGATCCTTCGGAGCGCTCACCTTCCGAGCAGGATGGACTCGACCCGCTGGCCGAGTTCCTCGACGAGGATGGACGTAGGGTCCGCGAAGCGCTGATGAAGCGAGACCGGGTGTCGCTCCGGCAGGCTGTCCTGCTGCAAGAGGTGATGGGACCGCCTGTAGCGTTGCGAGAGTAGTTCGACGCGGTCGATCGGCTCGATGATCGTCCCCCATCGTTGCGCCGAATGATCTCCGACTTCGTCGAGCGGAGGCCTGCGCTCGCCCTCCTGGGCGTTGCGTCACTCCTGGGGATGGCCCCGATCGGGTTGGTGGTCGCCGGACTTTTACCCACGGGCTTTTCTCAACTAGGGGCGTTGAGCGCGAGCATGGCGGGACTCGTACTGGCCGCGGTCGAGGGTGGGCGAGGTCGGGTCACGGAGTTGTTGCGGAGGGGACTGATCTGGCGGGTCGGGGGGCGGTGGTGGTTCATCGCCATCTCGTACACCGCAGGACTCGCCATCGCGGCCCTCGTTGTGGCCTCTTCCGTGCGCGGCGACGGGATCGACACCTCGGACTTCGGTTCACTCGCCCGCGTGGTCCCGATGATGGTGGTCCTCATCATCTTTGCCGGATTCGGTGAGGAGTTCGGTTGGCGAGGCTTTCTCGTGCCCCGTCTACAAGCCCGTCACTCAGCCCTCCGGGCGAGTCTGATCGTGGGAGTCTGTCACAGCGCGTGGCACATCCCGCTCTTCTTCGTCAACGGAACAGCTCAGAACGGTTGGGCGGGCGAGCTGGGGCTGGTTACGGCGCTTCTCGGGTACTCGCTCTTCGTGACCGCGTGGGCTGTCCATCTGAGTTGGATCTTCAACAACACCCGCGGGAGTGTCCTGTTGGTGGCCGTGGCGCACGGTGCGGGGAACGCCTGGATCGGAGGGTACTTCGACGTGAGCGGCAACGGAGGGGTGGGTGGGATCGTGGCACTCTCTGGGCTGACGGCGCTCCTCGCGATCTTGATCGTCGGTGTGTCGGGAGCTGCCCATCTCTCGCGGGACGTCGAACGCGATGCGGGTACGACGCACGGCGAGAGCGGGCAGCGTTGAGGCCCGGTCCCTACCGTTCGATCTCGATCTCCACGATCCCGTCCTCCATCTCGACCTCGAATTCAAGGAGTTGGCCCGTCGCGTCGTAGTCGTATTGGGAGAGGTCGAGGACCGTTCCATCCGAGCTTCCGAACCAGATGTCGGGTCGGATGTCGACGGTGAGATCGATTCCATCCGAGCCGTCATCAGCGACCACCAAGGGGGGGACGAGGTCCCGCTCGACCTCGATCTCCGCTTCCAGGTAGACTCGGAATGAGGTCGTTTCGGTCGGTGACGTGAAGGATCCGACAACGAGGGCGGTAGCCTCCCGTGGCCAGTCCGGGAATTCGTCGAGGATTGCCTCGCGAAGCGCCGCGATCTCTGCCGCGAACTCTGTGTCCTCTTCGTCATCTTCGAGGTCCTCGATCTCGAACTCGAGCTCGTCGTAAGTCCCCGCGGGAACGAGGCTCGTGAACGCCGCGACGGGCTGTCCGTCGAGGGGTAGGTCGAGAAACCGAGGAGGGGCCTCGAAGTCAGCGCAGTCGTCCGTGCTCGGAGTACCGTCCTCGCACGCATCGTCCTCACCGTCGAGCTCCACCTCGGCGACGATGACTCGGATCTCGTCGATCTGGAGCGTGCCGTTCGTTCCTTCGAGCGTCAGAGGTGGTCCAGCTACACGCTGGGGACCGTCGGCCGGTGGTGTGACCATGCTGACCGCCGCCAGCGAGGTCGATGATCCGACTTGAAAGCTCAGCGAGACCTGGCGAGGCCCATCGACCCCGGTGCTGTCGCCGCAGGCTCCGAGGGCGATCGTGGCGGCGACTCCGGAGACGGTTCGAAGGAGGGTTCGGGGAGAGTGCATTTTGGCGGGACTCGGGTTGATGTAGTGACAGCTTCTTGGTGCCGAGTAAAGCAAGGGCTGGGCCAGCTTCTCCAAAGCCCAATAGGGGAATGAGTTAGCACGTCGCCGCAGGATCGGATCCTGTGCGAGTGCTGCTAATATTTGCATTTTGTGACCTTCATGCACATAATTTGTGCATGACGATCGTGGCTTTGGTCAGACGAGCGGAGAGGGGGGCGGTCCGAGTGGCAGCGAGCGCTGCCGGGTCGGAGGTGGACTTCGCGGATTCTATCGCCGAGCTCTTGTCGGCGATCACGCTTCGGCCTCGCCGCTGCACCGTCGTCTCTTGGACGGCGGAGCATGTGGACGCCCGTCTCCTCGGCCGGGTCGCTTCCGAAGCGAGCGCGGGGGCGCTCGTTCTCACGGCTCCCATGGTGACGCTCGACCGCGTGCTGTCCGGAGAGCGCCTCGGGGCGCTCGAGACGCTCTCGGAGCCGGTGGATCCCGATCGCCTCGCCGCGCTCATACGCGCTTCAGGGGATGTAGGGGAAGCGGTGCCTCTTCCCTCGGTGGATTCTGCGGCCGCAGGGGCCCTGCTGGGGAGCAGCCCTGTCATGCTCGACGTCTTCAGGACGATCGCGAAGGTCGCGAGCTCTGACACAACGGTGCTGGTTCGGGGAGGCTCGGGTACCGGCAAGGAGGTAGTGGCTCGCACACTCCACGCGGAGAGTTCCCGCAGCGAGGGGCCGTTCGTGCCCGTCAATTGCGCTGCCATCCCGGAACATCTTCTCGAATCCGAGCTCTTCGGCCACGAGAAGGGGGCGTTCACCGGAGCGATCGGCTCGCGGAGGGGCCGCTTCGAGCGTGCCGACGGGGGAACGCTCTTCCTCGACGAGATCGGGGACATGAATCTGCTGCTGCAAGCCAAGGTGCTGCGCGCCCTTCAGGAGCGTGTCATCGAACCGGTAGGATCGGATCGCGAACGGCCGGTCAACGTTCGGGTGGTGGCCGCGACGCATCGAGACTTGCAGTCCCGCATCGCCTCGGGTGACTTCCGTGAGGACCTCTATTTCAGGCTCGCCGGGGTTGAGGTCGACGTGCCGCCGCTGCGAGATCGGGGAAGCGATGTCGAGCAGCTCGCCCTCCATTTCGCGGCGGAGGCCGCCGCGCGGCACGGGCGGCGGGTCACGAGCATCTCTGAGTCATCGCTCGCCCTCGTGCGGGCCGCCCCGTGGCCGGGAAACGTGCGAGAGTTGAGGAACGTGATGGACCGCGCCGTGCTTCTCACGGCGGGTAGCACGATTCTTCCCGGCGCTCTTCGATTGGGACGCGCCGCGCCCAAGACCTCGTCGGTCGGAGATGGCGAGATCGATCGCGGGTATCCCGTGAACGCGACTCTGGCTCAGGTGGAAGCCGACCACATCCGGCGGGTTCTCGGGTCCGTTGACGGGCAGCTAGGAAAAGCCGCGGAGATCCTCGGGATCCACCGCAACACACTGGCGAAGAAGGTGAAGGAAGAGCTCCAGGAGCCGGCGTCGTGAAGCCTCGGGATTGGGCAGCGGTGCAGCACTTCTGTGCACACGGAGCACCGAGGCCACCCTGCATGTCTCGTATGTCGTTGTGGTACAGGCGTTTCGGACGTAGGCAATGTTGGCACGTGGTATGCGCTTCGAGTGAGACATGAGTCGCCTCTCACTCCACCGACTTAAGCGGATCGTACCCGACGTGCCCGACATCGAGGCATGGATGGATCATGTCGTATCGGGATCCCGTGTCGATCCGTCTCGATCCTGGACAGGCTCGGGGGAGCTACAGACAGTGTTGGACCGAGTGGTCGACGGCGACGCTCTCGAGGACGTCGTGTCGGTTGTGCTGGAGGCTGAGCACGCGCATCTGGCTCTCGTCTTGCGCGCGTTGACCCGAGTGTGTGACGCGCTCCGCGAAGGGAGCCCGACGGAAGCGGCCGACGCTCTCCTCGAGGTAGTCACGGCCGAGGAAGCTCGTGGCCGGCCTGACCGGGCACTGGCGTTCTCGGATGCGGCGCTTCGGGTTCTCGAGGGTTCGCCAGACCTCGCCATGAGATCGCTCGCTCTGAGGCGCCGAGCTCGAGCCGCGAGGACGCGGGGGCAGCTCGCAGAGGCTGAACGAGACTACGGAGAGGCCCATGAGTTGGCACTCGCGGCGGGAGACCCACAGGGCGCGGCTGAGGCGGCGATTGGAGCCGGCAACGCAACCGAACCGACGGGCGAATGGAGCCGGGCAGCGGACTGGTATCGAAGGGCGCTCGCGGCGCTCGGGGCATTGGGTGCGGACTACGCTGAGGCCGTCCCAGAAGCATGGCACGCGCTGCTCAACTTGCACGTGGTCCTCCGCTCCGAGGGCAAGCTGGAGGAAAGTCGTAAGCCTCTGGAGCGGGCGAGACGCATTGCGGAGATCCTCGATGACGAACTGGCCCGCAGCTTCATCGAGAATGCCGAGGGACAATGGCTCATGGCGAAGGGCGCCTTCGACGACGCGGTTCGACACCTACGCGACGCGGTCGGGGCTATGGGCTCACTCCCGGCTCTCGCCGCCGTTGGGATCCGCTTGAACCTCTCCGAGGCATTGCTCGCCTCCGGGAGGACGTTGGAAGCGGCGGAGGAGGCCCGGCGCGCCGAGAAGGACGCCATTGTGGGACGGGTTCACGGCAAGCTTCCAGAGGTGTACCGCCTTCTCGGTCGAATCGTGACGGCGGAGGGGAACCAGGAAGCCTTTGTGCTCTTCGAACGGGCTCTCGAGATCCAATCAGAGCGGGCTCTTCCGGTACTCGAGCGGGCGCTCACTCTCCACGCCTACGCCCGAAGCTCTAGAGCCTTGGGCGACCACGACCGTGCGGAAGCGTTGAGCGCATCGGCGGACGAGGCATACCGCGAAGCCGGAGTGCTGCGGAGACTCGAGTGGGCTGACACATACGCGACAGACGGATCACAACTTCTACGACCAGATGATGAACTTGAAGACAACTCAGCCGGTTCATAGCCGGCGTATCGCCACGGTCCGTCCGTGGCTCGCAGCAGGCGTCAGCATATTCGTGGTGGCATGCGGGAACGTCACTGCCGGTGGAATCGGCACAGCCAACCTGCTCGTATCCGGGGATGCGTTGACGGCGTTCCCGACACAGATGGCGACATCGGTTCGAGGAGCGGAGTCGCCGGGAGACGCATCACCTGAGACCCCCTTCCGCTTCGCGAAGTCGGAGCACGATCGACCCGAAGGGGAGATCGAGGTCGAGTTCCTCCCCTTCCTGATCGCGGAGGACTCCACGCTCGTCCAACTCACCGACGGGGAGGTCCGCGTTCGAGTCGATGTCGAGGGAGCTCGGGAGTGGGAGGCAGCCTCGCGTGCTGTCACTGCTCGGCGCTACGTGGGACTGCGGATCGTCTTCGTCGAGATCGAAGCCGAGATCGACGCGGGCTTGATCATCAATGGCGAGCCGGTGACCGGCGCTATCGATGTCGAGATCGAGACGATTCTCACCGTGGACAAGTCTGTTGCGGTCGAGATCGCCGATGCACAAGTCGTCGATCTGGTGATGGATCTGAACGCGGCCGACTGGCTCCAGGCCGTGGATCCAACCACGAGCTCGGTGAGCCCGGAGGTGTTCGCTAATTTGATCAACGTATTCGTCCGTGACCTGAACTGAGGCATCTCCGCACAACTTCAGTGCACGTGAGCGCCCGGCGGGAAAAGGCCGAGTCCACATGGGCTGCTAAGTCACACTAGCGTAGGGCTTTAGGCGGCAGCCGAGAGCCAAGTGTTTCCGGTACGGCGTTTGCCCTTCTACAGCACCGTGATTGTTACACGGTCCGAGGGGGGACAGATGAGAAGAAGAGTGGTACGAATGTGCTCGGCGGTATTCGCAGCGACTCTGTTCGCGGGGTGCGGCGACCAGGGCTCGATGACCGAAGTCGAGAGCGAGGTAGTCGTCCTGGGGAAGGTCGTCTCGCTGTCGGCGCCGGAGGCGTCGGTAGAAGGGATCACCGTGTCCGTGGATGGTGCCACCGGTCGAGATGTGACCGACGAGACGGGCGCGTTTCGACTTGTTCACCGAGGTCCGCCGGCCTCTGTCGTCTTACACTTGCAGCGTGGGGCGATGGACAGCCGTCTTCCAGTCCAAGTCTCCGGTACTGCTCTCATTCACGTAGATGTGGCGGTGGGCCCGGATGGCGCGACCCTGATGTCTTCCTCCGACAGCCGCGGCAGTGAGTTCGAGGGGCACATTACCACTTTCGAAGTATCCGGAGAGGCGCCGACCCGGCTCCTCTCGATCGTCGTTTCACGACTCGGTCGTACGGATGCGGTCAGGGTGCGCGAGGAGACCACAGCTCTCGATGCGCTCGGCGACCTCGTGACTTTCGATGCGATCGTCGCTGCGCTTGCAGCCGGAGTCGAGGTAGAGGCCGAGGGCCGAGGTGACCGTGCGGACGACGGAGCGATCGATGCCGTGTCGTTCAAGGCAGAGACGGATGACGAAGATGCGGATGAATCTGATGACGACGCCGATGGGGAAGACGACGACAGCGACGAGGACGCGGATGAGTCCAATGACGACGATGGCGCCGACGATGGCGCCGACGATGGTAGTGACGAGGATGCGGATGAATCCGAAGACGACGCCGAGAGCGAAGACGACGCCGATGGGGAAGACGACGACAACGACGAGGACGAGGACTTCCACGGCGTCGCGACGTTCGTGTCGGTCGGAGGAGAGCAGCCTGCGAGGACGCTCCGCATCGACCTGACCGATACCAACGGAGCCGTTGTACAGCTCGATGTGCTCGAAGCGAGCACCGTCTTCGACGCGGAGGGAGACCTCCTCACTTTCGTGGCACTATTGGATGCCCTGGATCGCGGCGATTTGCCGGTGCGCATCGAGGGGTTCGGCGACACCATGGAAGACGGATCAGTCGTCGCAACCACGATCAAGGTCGAGACGGACGACTAGGTGAGTGCCCCCGTCCCGCGTGTGTGCGGGGCGGGGGGACTGGCTACATCTCGCCGCGTGCCATCTTCCTGAGCACCGTCTGCAAAATGCCTCCGTTCACGTAGTACTCGACGTCGACGTCCGAATCGAGTCGGGCGCGAGCCTCGAACTCCGTCTTCGTGCCATCCGCTGCGGTGGCAACGACGTGAACCGTACTCCGCGGCGCGAGTCCCTCCGCTATCCCAGTCAGGTCGAACGTCTCGTGCCCGTTGAGCCCCAGCGACTCAGGGGTCTGCCCGTTCACGAACTCCAGGGGCAGCACTCCCATCCCGACCAGATTGCTCCTGTGAATGCGCTCGAAGCTTTCGGCGATGACGGCTTTCACTCCGAGGAGGATCGTGCCCTTCGCCGCCCAGTCACGCGAAGAGCCTGTTCCGTACTCATTCCCGGCGAGCACGATTAAAGGAGTGCCGGCCTCCTGGTACTTCATGGAGGCATCGTAAATCGGCATCTCCTCGTTGGTCGGCAGGTGCAGGGTGTAGCCACCCTCCCGCCCGTCTAGGAGGAGATTCTTGATACGGACGTTTCCGAACGTCCCTCGCATCATGACTTCGTGGTTGCCGCGGCGGGATCCGAAGGTATTGAAGTCGCGCACCGAAACGTCGTGCTCACGGAGGTACTGGCCGGCGGGCTCGGCCTTCGGGATGGCACCGGCCGGGGAGATGTGATCGGTCGTCACCGACTGACCGAGAAGAGCCAGCACCCGAGCTCCGGAGATGTCGTTCGGGGTCGGCACCTCGAGCGTCATCCCCTCGAAGAAGGGAGGGCGCCTCACATAGGTAGACGAATCGGCCCACTCGTACAGGCTGCTCTCTTCGGGGAGGGGGAGGGCCTGCCAGTTTTCATCACCCGTGGTGACGACCGAATACCGCTCCGTGAACATCCTCGGCTCGAGTGATGTGGCCACGGTCTCAGCGATCTCGCTCGGCGACGGCCAAATGTCGGCCAAGAAGACCGGCGCTCCGTCGGATCCGTGTCCGATCGGCTCGTTGTACAGATCGATATCCATCCGGCCGGCGAGAGCATATGCGACGACGAGGACCGGTGAAGCGAGGTAGTTCGCGCGCACCAAGGGGTGAATTCGCGCCTCGAAGTTTCGATTCCCGGAGAGGACCGAGGCCACGACGAGGCCATTCTCCTCCACGGCGTTGTGGATCGCTTCCGGGAGGGGACCCGAGTTCCCGATACACGTCATGCACCCGTATCCGACCACGTGGAAGCGGAGCTGCTCTAGGTAGGGCAAGAGGCCGGACTGAGTCAGGTAGTCAGTAACCACCTGGCTCCCCGGTGCCATCGCGGTCTTGACCCATGGTTTTATGTCGAGCCCTTTCTCGATTGCCTTCTTCGCCAGCAGGCCGGCGCCGACCATGACGGACGGGTTCGACGTGTTCGTGCAGCTGGTAATCGAGGCGATCACGACCGTGCCGTCCGTGATCTCGACTTCTTCTCCGTCGCAATCGACGGTGACGCATCGTGGGTCGGCGCTCGCCGCTACGGCCGCGGTCTCTTGTCCACCCTCCCCGCTCCAGCTCTCACCCGAGCGAGCGTCCCCCGTGTCTGGGGTGTCCGGTAGGCTGAATCCCGCCGGTACGAGGGCAGGGAGGTCCTTCTCGAACTGGGTCCGCATGTCGGCCATCCGGATGCGGTCTTGCGGCCTTTTCGGGCCTGCAAGACTCGGCTCCACGGTCGAAAGGTCGAGCTCGATGGTCGAGGTGAATTCCGGATCCGGGGTGTCGTCCGTACGGAAGAGGCCAAGGTCCTTGGTGATGCGCTCGACCCGAGAGATCATCGCTTCGTCACGACCCGTGCCCCGCAAGTACGAGAGCGTCGAGTCATCGACCGGGAAGAAGCCGATCGTAGCTCCGTACTCGGGCGACATGTTGGCAAGCGTCGCCATGTCAGGCAGGCTCAAGTTGCTGAGACCCGCACCGTAGTACTCGACGAAGCGACCGACGCAGCCGTGCGCACGGAGCATCTCCGTGACGCGGAGCACGAGGTCCGTAGCCGTCGCGCCTTCCGGCAGTTCACCGGTGAGCTTCATTCCGACCACTTCCGGAAGCAGCATGTAGTAGGGCTGTCCCAGAACGACCGCTTCGGCTTCGATACCCCCGACGCCCCAACCCACCACGCCGAGGCCGTTCACCATCGTAGTGTGAGAGTCGGTGCCGACGAGGGTGTCCGGGTACGCCAGGAACGACCCGTTGTGCTCGCGGCGGTGAATCACCGACGCGAGGTATTCGAGGTTCACCTGGTGGACGATTCCCGTGCCGGGAGGGACGACCGAAAAGTTGTTGAACGCCTCCTGGGCCCAACGAAGCAGCGCGTAGCGCTCCCGGTTGCGTTCGAACTCCCGCTCGACGTTGAGGCGGAAGGCGTCCGACGTTCCGAAGTAGTCGACCTGGACGGAGTGGTCGATGACGAGGTCGGCCGGGACGACCGGATTGATCTTCGAAGGGTCTCCTCCCAGCTCCTTCAACCCGTCCCGCATCGCGGCCAGATCCACCACGGCGGGAACGCCGGTGAAGTCCTGGAGGACGACGCGCGTGGGCATGAACGGCACATCGGCGCCGGCGTTGCGCGGACTCCACTTCGCGACCGAGGCAACATGATCCGTCGAGACATAGGGACCGCCCGCATGTCGCAGTGTGTTCTCGAGTAGGACCCGAATCGAGAACGGGAGCCGATCCAGAGAATCCAAGACCCCTTCTTGGACCAGCCGGTCGAGCTTGAAGTACGAGGTCGGACCCTCTGCGAGGTCTACGGATTGAAGGGCGCCGAATGGATCGAAAGAGAGGTCGGCCACGTCAGCTCCGGGTCAGCTCGTTCACGGGAAGGGGGAGGCCCCCACGCGCTATAGCATCGCGAAAGTGTGGGCCGATGTCAGGGTCACCCCGTTCTCGACAGCACCTCGTCGATCGCCGAGCTGAGGCCGGCCGCGGTGTACGGTTTCGGGACGACGCCTGCGAAGCCGAAGTCCTCGGGGTTCGACATGATGGGGTCGCCGGAGTACCCGCTCGAAACCACGGCCACTACGCTAGGATCGAGTGCCCTCAGCTCCCCGACGCACTCCTTTCCGCCCATCCCGCCCGGGATCGTGAGGTCGAGGACGACCAGGTCGTATCGCTCGTCCTTCTCGAGCGACTCCCGGTACCTGACGATCGCGCTCTCGCCATCGGGCACGGTGTCGACAGTATGTCCGTATCGACCCAAGATTGCGGCGACGAGCGTCCGGATCGAAGGCTCGTCATCCATCACTAGAATGCGACTGCCAGTTACGGTGGCGGTGCTCTTCTCGACCGGGTCCTCGTCTGCGGATCCCGTAGTGTGAGAGGCGGGCACGAGCAGGGTGACCGTAGTCCCCTCATGCCAGACCGAGTCGATAGCTAGGGATCCGCCGTGCTTCTGCATGACCGAATAGGCGACCGCGAGGCCGAGCCCGGTGCCGCTCGGCTTCGTCGTGTAGTACGGCTCCAAGGCTCGTGCCGCGACGTGAGGAGCCATCCCGGGACCATCGTCACGCACGACGACCTTCACGTACCGACCAGGCTCGACGGGGGTATCGTCTGCTTCCATGACGTGCACGTTTGCGGTCGTTACATCGATCGTTCCGCCATCAGGCATCGCTTGATCTGCATTGATGAACAGGTTGCTCAGCACTTGATCGAACTGGCCCCGATCGACGTCGATGTCCCAGGTGTCTTCCGCGAGGTGGCGCACGGCCTGTGTATTCGAACCACTTAAGGCGATGCGCACAGTCTGGTCGAGTAGGGACGCCACCGAAGTCGCTGACTTCACCGGTTCTCCGCCCTTCGCGAACGTCATCAGCTGCTGCGCGAGTCGGGTAGCTTGGTGACATGCCACTTCTGCCTGGGCGAGCCGCTCATCGACCTCAGGCACAGCTTTCACCGCGTTCCGGGTGAGCGAGATGTTGCCGAGGATCGCCGTGAGAATGTTGTTGAAGTCGTGGGCGATCCCACCCGCCAGGACTCCTACCGACTCCATCCGCTGCGCGCGACTGAGTTCGGCTTCTGCGCGAGCGCGCTCGGTAACGTCCGAGGCGACGAGGATCAGGTCAGAATCGTCATCACCCTCCGTGAGGCGCGTGATTCCGAGGGAGAGCTGACGGATTTCGCCCTCGCCCGTGCTGATCTCGAGCCCGACTCCTCGATGTTCGCGTCCCTCGAGGACGCCCGGTACGATCTCGGTCAGGGGCTCGTCGATCGCGGCGACGACGTCGGAGAGTCGAGCGATCGGCGACCCAACGACGTCTTCGGCAGTTCGGCCGAGGAGCAAGAGCGCCGCTTGGTTCGCACTCTTGATGGTTCCGTCGATCGATACGACGAGCACGCTCTCCGCCAGATTCGCCACGAGGCGTTCCGCGTAAACCTTCGACCGCTCGAGCTCTTCAGTCCGGGCCCGCACACTCTCTTCCAGCTCGTCCGTACGGGCGCGAAGCTCGGAGGTCACGACCTCCTGAAAGAGGTCCGAGATCGAAAGGACCAACTCGTTGTGGATTGCACCCAGTCGATCGGTCGCCGAAAGGCGGTCCGAATCGTTCACGGCTGTGGCTCGAACCGCCCGATCGATCGCGACCCGTACCGCTAGGAAGCCTCGCTCGATCGTCGACAGGTGGAACGACATCGGGGCTCGGAGGGCCACGACGTGGTGGACGAACTCTTTGAGCCGGTTAGCGTCTGCCCGGTCCAGGAAGTGCAAATACGCGTCCGTCAGCTCTTGGACCAGCCGCCTCGTCTCTTCCAACGGGCGGGCGCCTCGGAGGTCGACTGCACTCCCGTACACGGCTGCGGTCGCCTCTTCGACAATCGTCGCTGCATGTTGGTTGATGGCATGAGCGATCAAAGTGTCGATCGACGCTTCCCCGCCAGCATCCCACAGCCGCGGCGACTCCATGGGGTGGGTCCCTTCGGCCACGTTAGAGCTGTCCGGACTCGCCGACGGCGAGTGGGAGTACCTCGATTTCCGAGTCTCCTTCGAGCAGCTCGGCGAGGGCAGCCGTGCCCCCGAGCATGTGGCCCACGAATGGGAATGCCTCAATGAAGCCGCTCATCTCCTCGGCGATCGGCGCGTCGTCCGGTTCGGGGAAGTCATGGCAAGGCACCACCGTCCGGACACCGATGGCGCGCGCTGCATAGGCCGCCTGGGCAGGGGTCATCGTCAAGAGACCGTCCACGGGGAGTATCGCGGCGTCGGCCGCGAAGAAGCCACGGATCACGAAGTCCATATCGGCAGACAGGCCTGTGTCACCGGCCAGGTACGTCGTATGGCCACTCTGCACTCTGACTACATACCCCACCGGCTCTCCCAAGTACGTGCTGATTCCAGTCTCTAGATCGGTGGTCGATGACGAATGCGATGCCCCGACCATGAAGACTTCAGCGCCACCGATCTGGATACTCCCTCCCTTATTCATCGGCACGACGTTGTCCAAACCTGAGCCGATGAAGTGCATGGCGAGCTCAAAGGGAGCGATCACTTGGGCGTGCGGGCTTGCCTCCGCTACCGCGGCGACGCTCGTGATATGGTCGAAGTGTCCGTGCGTGAGGAGCACGGCGTCGATATCGGACCACATCGACATGTCTCGGTACGCCATCGGGCAACCAGGGTTACCCTCGATCCAGGGGTCGGTGACGAGCGTGGTACCGTCGTCCATGTCGAAACGAAACAATGCGTGGCCGAGCCGGGTGATCCGTGGACCTCTTCGAGTCTGCGTCATGTAGGTTGTGGCTCCGCGATAGGGTCGTAACCGCTACTTCCGTCTGGGCCAAGATAGTGTGGTCAGCTCGGAAGGCAGCCCCCTTGTGGCGCGCGCGGGACATCCGGGCCAGTCGGGGCTATACTTTGCTCTGCTTGAGTTGCCGGGGTGGCGGAACGGTAGACGCGGCGGCCTCAAAAGCCGCTGTCCGCAAGGGCGTGCGGGTTCGAATCCCGCCCCCGGCATTACAATCGCGCGGCGTCTTCGCACGCGGTGCCCGCGCCGATATACTTAAGGGCTAATCAGGTTTTTCATTGCTGATCGGGCCCGCGACCGATCAGCTGTATCGGAGCTACGATGGCTGAGAACGGGGGAGACGCCCGCAACACCCTCTCGATCCGGGACAATCGGACCGGACGTGACTACGAGGTCGACATTCACGAGGGTGATGTGATCCGGGCGATGGATCTTCGCCAGATCAAGGTGAATGAGACCGACTTCGGGATGATGACGTACGACCCCGGATACACGAACACCGCCTCCACTCGCAGCACGGTGACGTTCATCGACGGCGGGAAGGGGATCCTCCGCTATCGCGGGTATCCGATCGAGCAGCTCGCGGAGCGCAGCTCGCATCTTGAGGTCGCGTATCTCCTCCTCAAGGGTGAGCTCCCGACGCAGTCCGAGCTCGACGCCTTCGTGCACGACATCACGTTCCACACCTACGTGCACGAGAACATCACGGAGCTGCTTGAGGGCTTCCGCTACGACGCCCATGCGATGGGGCAGGTCATCAGCGGCGTGGCTGCACTCTCCACCTTCTATCCCGAAGCGAAGGATGTGCACAATCCGGAGGCTCGCTGGGCTCAGATCATCCGGCTCATCGCGAAGATTCCGACGCTCGCTGCGTACGCGTATCGGCACCACCGCGGACTCCCGTACGTCTATCCGGAGAATGAGCTCAGCTACACGGCGAATTTCCTGAACATGCTCTTCCGTATCGGGACGAAAGAGCACAAGCCGAATCCGGTGCTCGAGAAGGCACTCGACGTCCTCTTCATCTTGCACGCCGACCACGAGCAGAACTGCTCGGCGACGACAATGCGAGTGATCGGTTCGGCGAATGCGGACCCCTACTCGGCGATCGCTGGTGCGATGGGCGCCCTGTACGGGCCGCTGCACGGCGGTGCAAACGAGGCCGTGCTCCGGATGCTCACGCGCATCGGGAGTGTCGACAACATCCCCGACTTCATGGAAGGGGTGAAGCGCCGCGAAGAGCGCCTCATGGGTTTCGGGCATCGGGTGTACAAGGCGTACGACCCGAGAGCCGCGATCATCAAGCGCACAGCCGACGAGGTCTTCGAGGTCACGGGCCGCAACCCGCTCCTCGACATCGCGCTGGAGCTGGAGAAGATCGCCCTCAACGAGGACTTCTTCGTAGAGCGGAATCTGTACCCGAACGTCGACTTCTACTCCGGCCTCATCTACCAGGCGATGGGCTTCCCGGTCGAGATGTTCCCCGTGCTCTTCGCGATTCCGCGAACCGTGGGGTGGCTGACTCAGTGGGAAGAGATGCTCGAGGACAAGGACCAGCGGATCGCCCGTCCGAGACAGGTCTACGTCGGTTCGGGCGAACGGGATTACGTCGCGGTGAACGACCGCGGTTGATTCTGTACGGGCGAACGCCCGACTCTGGGATGACGGGGGTGACCGGTGGCGACCGGTCACCCCCCTTTTATTCGACAGCCCCCGCTATCGTGGACTGTTCATGACTATGGCTGAGAAGAGGTTGAGAGGATGAGTACGGATTGCATCGACCTAGAACACCTCGGACTCTCCGGGGCCATATGCTGTTACTTAATCGACTCTCCTGAACCAACGATCGTCGATCCCGGACCGACCACGACGCTCGATCGACTCATCGACGAGTTACGAAGCAGAGGCGTCGACTCAGGTGACCTGTGCCACGTTCTGCTCACGCACATTCACCTCGACCACGCGGGCTCCACGGGCTTCTTGCTGGACCATTTCCCGAACGCGGTTGTGCACGTCCACGAGGACGGTGCGTCTCATCTGGTGGACCCGGAGCGGCTGGTCGCGAGCACTCGCCGTACGTTCCAGGAACGTCATGATCGACTGTGGGGGGAAGTGAAAGAGGTGAGCGCCGATCGGATACGTCCGTGGCGGGCGGGTGCGCCCGGACCGTGGAAGGGTATGAGGGCTGTGCACACACCCGGTCACATATCGCACCACCTGGCGTACTTGGACGAACGCGATGGAACACTGCTCTCGGGAGACAGCATGGGGATCGTCTTGGAAGGAGGGCCCACGCATCCTCCGACACCTCCTCCGGCCGTCCACTTGCCCGACTGGCACCACACCCTCGATGAGATCGAACAGATCGGCCCCGAGCGCTTCGGGGCAACCCACTTCGGTCTGCACGGGGATGTGCCGGGTCGGGTGGCTCAGTTCCGCGAGCGGCTCACCGCGCTTGAATCGCGAGTCCGTACTGCGATCGGAGAGGGAATCGATGCGGAGGAAGCAGATTCGCAACGCTTCGAAGCGGAAGTCCGAGCGGAACTCGGACCGTATATGGGTGAGGATCGGGTCAACGGGTACTTCGACATGTTCCCGGCAGCGACTGACTGGGTCGGCGTCGCTTTCTATCTGAAACGCAATCCCTGAGGCTTCAGGATGACATATCGGCTGATCGTTCCGGGCGGGGCACTCGTTGCCCTCATCGCACTCACTCCAATCACGTCCCGTGCGCAAGAACGTGAGGTACGGGCGATTCCGCCCGCGGTCACGACGCCGGTGGAGTACGATAGGTCCGTCGAGCGAGGTTGGAGAGGGGAGGACGGCGCGCCAGGTCACTCGTACTGGCAGCAGTGGGAAGGGTATGACATCCGCGCCCGCCTCGACCCCGAGACGGGGCTTCTGCAGGGGAGTGCACAGATCTTGTGGCACCACGATGCGCCGGCGACGCTTCGGTCCGTCTTCGTGCACCTACATCAGAACATCCATAAGGAAGGTTCGCCTCGGTACAGCTCTCAGGAGATCACAGGCGGGGTAACGATCACCCGTTTGGCGGCCGACGGTGAGGAGCTCAGTGAAGGTCCGGTCGAGGATGGTCCCGGATACGAGATCGACGGGGCGCTCATGCAGGTTCGCCCGTCGATTACCGTCGAACGAGGCGACACTCTACAGCTCGACATCGACTGGGAGGTCACCCTTCCTCAGAACGGTGCCGGTCGCATGGGACACTCCGACCGCGAGATGTACTTCGTCGCGTACTGGTTCCCGAAGATGGGCGTCTTCGACAATCTCCGTGGGTGGAGCGCCCAGCCGTATCTAGGCAACGCCGAGTTCTACGATGAATTCGGGGACTACAAAGTCGAGTTGACGGTCCCGACGGGGTGGACCGTCATGGCGACCGGGGAGTTGATGAACCCGGAAGAGGTCTTTGCTCCGGTGACGTTGGAACGACTCGAAGCCGCAGCTACGGCAGATACCCTAGTCGTGATCGCGGATGACGCCGGGCGGAGGGCCGAGACCGTGACGCGGGATGGCGAGGACGGCTGGCTCACGTACCGCTTCGAGGCGCCGAACGTCCGGGACTTCTCTTGGACGACTTCCAATACCCAGCAGTGGTACGCGACCTCCGCCCTGGTGGGCCCGATCCGGGACGCTCTCCCGCTTGTGGCGGCCGACGACGGGGAGGGTGAGGACGATGAGGACGGCGATGACGACGAATCCGAAGGCGAGGCGCCGATGGAATCGGTTTCTGGGACCGCCGACTCCGAGGCCGACGGTGACCGCCGCGTGCTGATCCATTCCTTCTGGCGATCGGATCGTGCACCGCTTTGGGCGGAGCAGTGGGAGTACGCCAAGCAATCGATCGAACACCACTCGGAGTACACGGACTTTCCGTATCCGTGGCCGCATATGACGTCCGTCGAGGGCGACGACATCATCACGGGGGGCATGGAGTCGCCGATGATGACGGTTATCGGACCGTACCGGGACCGAGAGCCGACCGATTTATTCAATGTGACGTCCCACGAGATCGGCCACATGTGGATCCCGATGATCGTGGGGACGGACGAGAAGCGGTACGCCTGGATGGATGAGGGGGCGACGACCTTCCTCGAGGACGAGAGCCGCATGGAGCTCTGGCCTGGCGTCGACCACCATCGTGTCGAGGCCCGAGGGTACCTACAGGCCGCTGCAGCCGGCGTCGAGCAGTCGATGATGCGGCACGGCGACTACTATGAGCCGGGCCCCGGTTACGGCATCGCCTCGTACCCGAAACCCGCGACACTTCTGGTCGCTCTCAAGGCCGTACTGGGCGAAGAGGCGTTTCGGGCGGCGTACCGGAGCTTCATCCATGAGTGGGCATATCGACACCCGACTCCTTGGGACTTCTTCAACACCTTCGAACGGTTCGCCGAGGAAGACCTCGACTGGTTCTGGTCGTCGTTCTACTTCAACACGTGGACGCTCGACCATGCCGTCGCCAACGTGACGCCGAAGTCCGCGGGTGGTGCCGTCATCACCATCGCGGACCGCGGGCTCGCGATCTTCCCGGCGTCTGTCCGAGTACGCACATCCAACGGGATGGACTTCGTCCATCAGATTCCGGTCGAGCACTGGCTCGAAGGGAACGACACCTACGAGATCGATGTCGCGAGCAGCGCCGGCTCCGTGACCCGGGTCGAGGTCGACCCGGACGGCTCAGCACCAGATGTGGATAGGGACAACAACATGTGGCCCCGAGGACGCTGAGTTAGGACGCCGAGCTTAGCCGATACGAGCCGCAAAGCCGACCAGCGTCCCACACGGGGCTCGCACGAAGATCTCGTCCATCCCGTAGAAGGTCTCGCGTCGAGGCACGACCAGGTCGGGCTCGCCGAGCGCCTCGATCGTGCTATCGATATCGGCGACTTCGATGAAGAGGGTCGAGGTGCCGGCCGCTAGTTCGTCCGGGAGTTCGGGAGGAGCACCCGAGGCGCCGAGGTCGGCGAGGATGCTCGCGCGGGTCTGGTACATGATCGTGACGTCGTCGTTCGCGAGCATCGCGAAGCCGTGCGCGTCACGGTGCGGGACCGTCGCGGTCACCTCGAGTCCGAGGCGTGTCCAGAAGTCGAGGCACGGTTCGATCGCATCGACCGAGATGAGAGGAGTGACTTTCTTCATGAGGGGCTCCAATGGGTTGGGCGTCGGCGGAGGCCGGATGGTCAGTCAGGCTATGATCAGCCGAAGCTTTTGATGCCGGGTGGACTCTGCCGCAAGGCGGTCAGATATCGATAGGGGTCTGCGGGTGCTTGTTCGTGCTCGTCGGGCTCCCGATACGATTGAGACATTCCACGGCGGCGCACAGGGGTGCCGGGCACTCTCAAGGCGTGCACTTCGTGCGCGATCACGTTGAGCGTAGCTCCGTCTTTTTGTAGGCGTCCTCGGACCGCGAGGAAGGGCTCCATACGAACGGCCGTTCGGTCGCGTTGATAGATATCAGGCTTCACAATCACGTTTATAGGGCCGTGCTCATCTTCCATGAGGACAAACACATAGCCCTTGGCTGTCCCGGGCCGCTGTCGGGTCGTGACGAGGCCAGCCACGCGGACGGTAGAGCCCTGCTCGAGGTCAGGGAGTCGGTCGGAAGTGACCGTGCCCTCGGGTAGAGAGGCCTGAAGAAGTGAGAGGGGATGGAGCTCGGCGGAGAAGCGCAGCATCCGATACTCGGCGATCATCCGGTCGTGTGCTTCCAGGTCCGGAAAGGAGATGCCCGCAAACGGGTCGTCGAGTGCCAACTCGGTCTGCGCGTGATCGTCCCGCCCTCCGGTGCGCTCGTCGTCGGACTCTGGCCCGAGCCACAAACCCGCCTGCCAGAGCAGCTCTCTACGTGTGAGTCCGAAGTCCTCGAATCCTCCAACCCAGATGAGATTCTCGATGGCAGGACGCTTGAGTGCAGCCGGCGTCCTTCGCAAAAAGTCGAGAAGAGAGCGGTAGGGCCCGCGATTCTTGCGTTCCTCGACGACGCGTTCGGCGATCTCGCTTCCCCAACCGCGCACGAAGCCTAAGCCGATGCGCAGATCGTCGTCTTCGGCCGAGCATGTCACGTCGCTCCGATTCACACTGGGCAGGAGCGTTTGGATGCCGTTGCGGCGGGCGTCTCTACCCAGTGCATCGAGAGAGTAGAAGCCCATCGGCTGGTTGTTGAAGAGCCCGACGTAGAACTCGACTGGGTAGTAGTAGCGAAGCCAAGCGGACTGATACGCCAAGAGTCCGAACGCCGCGGCGTGGGACTTCGGAAAGCCGAACTCGGAGAAGGCGGTGACCTGCGTGAAGATCTCCCTCGACGTCGTCTCGTCGACCCCGTTGGCTTCGGCCCCAGAGCGAAACTCTTCCCAATGCGCCTGCAGTGCCTCTTTCGAGCGTTTTCGGCTCATGGCGCGGCGGAGAGATTCGGCTTGACCGTCCGTGAAGTTCGCGAGCGCCTGACAGACCTTCAGCACCTGATCCTGGAAGATGATGACCCCCAGCGTTTCGCCGAGCGCTTCTTCGAGGAGCGGGTGGGGGTAGGGGACTTCGTAGTCCGGGATCTCGCGCAGCATCTCGCGGCGGCGTACGTAGGGGTTCACGGCACCTCCGACGATCGGCCCAGGTCGCACGATGGCGACCTGCACCGAGAGGTCGTCGAGGTTGCGTGGCCGAGTGCGCCGCAGCATCTGGATTTGGGCCCGACTCTCGATCTGGAAGAGCCCGACCGTATCCCCCGTGCAGATCACGTCGTAGATCGTTTCGTCCTCGAAGTCGATCCGGGAGAGATCCGGAGGTTCTCCGTGTCGCTCCGCGATGAGGTCGATACTCTCTTCGACGAGCGAGAGCATGCCCAGAGCGAGGAAGTCGATCTTGATGAAGCCGGCGTCTTCGCACGAGTCCTTGTCCCACTGACAGAGGACTCGACCTTCCCACGCTGCAGGTTCCAGGGGGACGATCTCGACGAGGGGTCGACTCGAAATGATCATGCCCCCGACGTGTTGCGAGATGTGCCTGGGGAGGCCCGCCACGTCTTCGGCCAGTTCGCCGAGGAGCTTCCAGAGGTGACCGTCCGCTCGATCTCGGAATTCGGGTAGGGACGCGATCTCGTCGGCGAGCCCTGAAGCCGAGCGGTGCTCGGCGAGCTTCGACAGCTTCTCGAGTTCGCCCATCGGGAGGTCGAGCGACTTGCCGATCTCACGAACCGCGGACTTCAGTCGGTACGTCGGGAAGGTGCATACGAGTCCCGTATGCTCATGCCCATACTTCTGATACACGCGTAAGATCAACTCTTCCCTGATATCGCGAGGGAAGTCGAGATCGATATCGGGCACACTTCGGAGCGCCTCGTTCAGGAAGCGTCCGAGGAAGAGGTTGTTCTTGACCGGATCGATGTGCGAGAGGCCGATCAGATAACAGATGATCGACGAGACAGACGAGCCTCGACCGCGACCCGCCGGGAGGCCCGAGAAGGCGCGGGGCGCCTGCCCGCGGACCTCTCGGGCCACGATGGCCGCGAGGTCCATGATATCGCGGTACACGAGGAAGAAGCCGGCGAGCCCGTGGAGGTCGACGAGGCAGAGCTCCGTGTGGAGGCGCTCCTCGGCGTCTCGCGCTTCAGCGCTACCCGGTGCGTACAGTTCAGAGATTCGTTGCAGACACATCGCCGCCAAAGCAGCGATCGCCGCTCCACGCTCCGATCCCTCGAAGTCCGGGAACTCGTAGCCGAGGTCTTCGGTCAGGTCGAAGTTTGCGCACCGCTCGGCGATCAAGAGGGTGTTCGTGAGGGCCTCAGGGCGGCTCTCGAAGCGATGGCGCATCTCCCAGGGTGCCGCGAGGTGGAAGAGGCTGTTGGCCCTCCTGGCGCCGTGTGCGGCGTCGAGCGTGGCCCGATTCCGGATGGAGACGAGTACGTCTTGTAGCCGATGGCGTTCGGGGCGGTGATAGTGGACGTTCCCCGTGGCGACCACACCTAGCCCCAAACGACCAGCAAGGCGCCCGAGCGCCTTGTTCCGTGCACTATCGCCTTTCACCGCATTGTCCTGGAGCTCTACGAAAACACTTCCGGGACCGAAGGCCGTGAGCAGTCGCCCTGTGAGTGCTTCGCCGTCCGCGACCGACGAGTCCAAGGCGGCGGCGACCGGACTCTTCTTGCACCCGGTTAGTAGGATGAGGCCCTCCGGACGCTCGAGGAGGGCGTCGAGCCGGAGCCGAGGGCGTCCCCGCTCCGACTCCATGTGCGCCTCCGTCAGGAGACGACAGAGGTTCGCGTACCCCTTTGGTGTCTCAGCTAGGAGGGTCACATGGTGTCCGTCTTCCGGTTCGTCGGCTCCTGTAAAGCATTCACGGAGTGAGACTTCTGCCCCGGTGATCGGCTGGAGGTTTACCTCCTTGGCGGCCCGCGCGAACTCCATCGAGCCATACAAGCCGTTGTGGTCGGTGAGGGCCAGGGCGGGGTAGCCGAGCTCGACTGCGCGCAGCGCGAGCTCTTCGGGGTGTGAGGCACCGTCCAGGAAGGAGAAGCCGGAGTGGCAGTGTAGTTCGACATACGGGATCGTCACCCGGCTTTCACTTCGCGCACTAACGCTTCCTGGGTTCGTGTGTTTGGGCTCGTTGGACAGGGAGCCGAAGATAAACCGAAAGCCATGAGTGCGCAAAGGTGAATTCTCGCCGAGGCGTCCTGGCTTGCCAGGGCTAGGCGACGTACAATCGGCGCCCCGCCATCGCGGGCTGCGTTCATTCGACCTCGGAACCTATGTCCGACACTGTTTACACCGCCGATATCCGTATCGACCGCATCAAAGGACCGTATCGCCACGCCTGGCTCCCCGCGCACGACGGCCCCGTCGAGTTCGGCGTGCACGGAGCGATCCAGGAGCACTACGGAGTCGATGCCGAGCGCGAAGTGACCACGACCATCGACTATGTCATGGCCGCGACAGGCGGCTGACTAACCGGAACCTTCGGAGGCGCGCTGGAGGCGCGCGGGATCGAGGCTGGTGAGGGTGTCTTGAGTGCCGATGTGCGGGGAGAGGTTGGGAAGGACGGCAACGTGCTGGTGATTCGAAAAGTGCACGTGACGTATCGACTCAAGGCCGATGCCGAGCACCACGAAGCTGTACACCGGGTGCATGAGGCCCATGCGGACTTCTGCCCAGTGTACCGGACGTTGAAGCCAGCGTTCGAGATTACGACGGAGGTGGTGTTGGTGTGACCCGGTCGATCTGGTCGCTTGTTGGGGCGAGACCCTCTCAGTCGAACCATGATTGGAAATACTTCACGCTAGACCGCTGACGGTGGCGGACAACTACCTCGAGCGCGTAACGTGAAGTAGTACGCCCGCCCACCCCAACGTGACTTTTTGGCCTGGTTCGGGTCTAAAGGTTCGAGGTATACCACCTACGAAGGAGTTACAGATGATCCGTGTGGCAGCAGTCGCTATGCTGGCCTTCGGCCATGGCGCCGCCCTTACGGCTCAGGAACTCACCCTGGTTAGCGCTGGAGAGCCGCTGTCGGCGATCTCGACGCTGGAAGGGGTCGAGATAGATGAAATCAGGGATGACCTCTCGGCAGCGCACGAGCTCGGGTTCCAGCTCGAGTCCGAGATCGACACGCTCGAAGACATGCTTCGGCGGGCGAAAGCCGCCGTGGAGGTCAAAGAGAGCGAGATCGACATCATCGAGACGCAGAAGGACCTCGCCGACGATCGTGACGACGACGCCGAGAAGCGTGCCTTGGAGCGCGAGAAGGATTACGAAGAGGCTGTGAAGCGGGTGTTGGAGCGCACAGTCACCCTCCGCGAGCGGCAGGTCGAGTACGCGAGAGCCCGTCGCGAGACGGCCGAGGCCACCGCCGAGGTCCATGAGCGGGAGTTGGAGTTCGTCGACGCTCAAGAGGAGCTCAACGCACGCGAAACCACTTCGGACGGCTCGATGCGCGAGGCGCTTCGGGTTCAACGTCAGGTGAGCTCACTGGAGCGCGAACTCCTCGAGGCTCTCCGCAACCGGGCGCGGAAGCTCGAGAGCGAGGCCGAGCGTGAGCGCCGCGTATACGAGGCGGAGCTCGACATTCTCGAGGCCCGCAGGAAGGTCGGAGAGGTCGAGCGCTAGGCGCGAAGTTCTCCAGCCATAGCCGTAGAAGGGCCCGCCGGCGCGTTCCGCGCCGGCGGGCCCTTTCTCCTGTACCTCGGTTGGCTGCCTCCTGAGGCTCCACCTCGGGCCCGCTACTTCATCGACGCCTCGAAGATGCTGGCGATCGAGCGATCGAGGCCGGCGTTAAAGTCCTCGGCCGAGTGCTGGGCGGTCATCCCTTCCATGAGGGCGCGCGAGAAGCTCGCGATCATCCCCGGGTTTCGGCTCAAGCGGGCGTTCGCTTCATCGCGGCTGTATCCGCCAGAAAGTGCCACGACTTTGAGGACATTGTCGTGTGCAATGGCCGGGCCGTAGAACCCGTCGTCTTCCGGCAGGGTCAGCTTGAGCATGACCATCTCGCCCGCCGGGAGCGCGTCCAACCCATTCAGGATCTCCGCCCGGAGTAGCGCCTCGGCTTCTGCCTTGTCGGGGCAGTGGATGTCGACCTCCGGCTCCAAGATCGGCACGAGCCCGGCCGCGCTGATCTGCCGACCGATCTCGAACTGTTGGGCGACGATCGCCGAGATTCCCGACGGGCTCGCTTCCTTCACGACCGAGCGCATCTTGGTGCCGAAGACACCTTTTGCCTTGGCGCGCGCTAGGGTCGCATCGAGTCCCGGGATCGGCTTCATCACCTGGACGCCGTCCGAAACGTCGGCGAGGCCTTTGTCGACCTTCAGGAAGGGCACGATCTGCTTCTGTTCCCAGAGGTAGCGTGCGGTTCCTACACCTTCGACCTCCCGGTCCATGGTGCCTTCGAAGAGGATGGCGCCAAGAATCCGCTCTCCGGTGAAGGCCGGGCTCGTCACGATGCGGGTCCGCATCTGGTGGACCATGTCGAACATCTCGTCCTCGCCGGACCAGCTGTCCTCGGGGATCCCGTAGATGCGGAGCGCCTTGGGGGTACTTCCGCCACTCTGGTCGAGGGCGGCGATGAAGCCGGGGGCGGTCTTCATTCGTTCTAGTTGGGCGTCGAAGCTCACGGCCTTGCCTGTATTGAGATTGAGTCGTCGTACACTTGGAATCTTCAACATTCAGACCGTGCTTGTGAAGCACTTCGTGCACGCCGTGGGTGGCGAAAATGAGCTTGATTGGCGAGCCTTGGCCTACCGTGCGCCCGGTTCACTCGAATGGGCGCCTCAATCGTCGCCATAACTATTTGGAAACAATGAGTTTAGAGATCACGGGCCGTGTCATCGAGATCCTCGACCTCCAGTCTGGGACCGGTCGCAATGGGGAGTGGCGGAAGCAGGAGTTCATCCTCGAGATCCCGGGTCAGTACCCGAAGCAGGTCTGCGTGGTGCAGTGGGGGGAGAACATCGACAAGTTCGGGGTGAAGACCGGCGAGACTCTGACGGCGCATATCGACATCCAGAGCCGCGAGTACAATGGGCGCTGGTATACGGACGTGAAGGCGTGGCGGATCGAGCGCCCGGTCGACGGTGCCGGAGATGGCCCACCGGTCGGAGGGGACGAGCCGTGGCCCGAGCCGCCCGGTGATTCGGACGACGACGAGTTGCCTTTCTAGCGACACGCATAGCGGAATGCGGGCGATCACCTTTCAGGATGTCGAGAGCCTCGACTACGGCGAGGTACCGGACCCTCAGTTGATCGCGCCGACCGATGCGATTGTGCGGGTCGAGGTCGCGGGCATTTGTGGGTCGGACCTGCACCCCTACTTCGGCCGGGAGCGAGGGCTAGACCCGGGGACGGTGATGGGGCACGAGTTCCTCGGCGAAGTAATCGAAGTGGGCAACGAGGTGAAGGAGGTCCGGCTTGGCGACCGTGTGGTTGCGCCGTTCACGACATCATGCGGCGACTGCTTCTACTGCGTCCGGGGGCTCACGGCTCGCTGTACGGAGGGGCAGCTCTTCGGATGGGTTGCGGGCGGAGAGGGACTCCACGGAGGCCAGGCCGACTTCGTTCGGGTCCCGCTTGCAGGGAGTTCTCTGGTCGCCGTGCCAGATGGAGTCGATCCGGCCGTGGCGCTCCTCGCGGGCGACATCCTTTCGACCGCAACGTTCGGGGCAGAACTCGCGCGGGTGGGGTCGGGAGACGTGGTCGTCGTTGTGGGGTGCGGTCCTGTGGGGCTCCTCTCTGTACTTACGGCGTTCGAGCGCGGAGCACGGGAGGTGCTCGCGGTCGATCGCGTCGAGAGTCGGCTGGCGACGGCCGCGAGCTTTGGCGCTACCCCGCTCGACCTGGATAGGGTGGACCTCGTCGACGCCGTGCGGTCGCGCACCGAGGGTCAGGGGGCGGATGCGGCGATCGAAGCCGTAGGGTCGGCTTCGGCAACGAAGGTCGCTGCGGACGCCTTACGGTACGGCGGCCGGATTGGGGCGGTTGGCGTCCATACCGAGGCGCACCTCGCCCTTTCCCCCGGAGAGCTCTACGACCGCAATCTCACCTACGCGGCAGGACGATGCCCGGCGCGGCACTTCATGCCGGCCGCACTCGAGCTGGCGGCACGCCACCAAGAGCGAATCGCGAGCCTCGTGAGCCATCGCCTACCGTTGGCCGAAGGGGTCGCCGCGTACCGGCACTTCGCTGCTCGTGCCCCCGGCTGGAACAAGGTCGTGCTGCTCACTGAGTGAGGGCTACGCCTCGCGCCCACCGGCTGCGATGACGTCACGCACGGCCGCCCGGATATCGGTGAGGCACTGTTCCATTCGGTCTCGGTGCGTGCGGAAGGAGAGCACGCATATTCGGATCGCAAACTCGCCAGCAACTGTCGTACCAGTCAGATAAACGTTTTGCTTCGTGTTGATTCTCAGCATCAACTCTCGATTCAATGCATCGAGTTGAGCTGGGGTGAGATCGGGCGGTTCCAAGCGAAACGAGACCAGCGACAGCTCTGGCTCACATACGATCCGCATCCCCGGAATCGTGCGCAGCTCTTCGGCAGCCCATCGTGCCAGGTCGAGCTTCTCGTCGAGGGCATCTCGGAACGCCTCGATACCGAACAGCTTGAGCGGAAGCCACACCCGTAGGCCTCGAAAGTCGCGCGAGAGCTCGGGCGAGAGATCGCAGAAGTCGACGAAGTCCGCATCGTGCTGCATCACAGGCATGTAGTCGGCGAAGGTCGCATGCGCACGCCGCAGCGCCTCTTCCTCCCGCATCAGAAGGCACCCGGTTCCATAGGGGAGAAAGAGCCCCTTGTGCGGGTCGAGCGTGATCGAATCAGCTCGTTCGAGCCCGGCCATCGCGGCCCGTCCTCGCTCGGTCAGATGGAAGAAGCCGCCGTATGCCGCGTCGACGTGGAGCCAAAGATCCTCTCGGGCGGCGACGTCTGCGAGGCCCGAGAGGTCGTCGACAGCCCCCGTGTTCGTCGTCCCTGCGCTTCCGACGACGAGGAAGGGCTCTCGACCCGTCCTCCGATCGGCGGTGATCGCCTCCATCAGCGCCCCGACCTGGATCTTCTGCCGATCATCGGATGGGATCTCCCGCACCGCGGCTTCCGGGAAGCCCGCGAGCACCGCGGCCTTCCGCACGGAATGGTGCGTCTGGTCGGATGTGTACATCACACCGTTCGAAAATTCCTCGCCCAGCCGGACCCGTCTCGCTGTCACGAGCGCAGTGAGGTTCGAAAGCGATCCGCCACTCGTGAGGATGCCCCCGGAGCCGCTGCCGTACCCCACGATCTCGCAGAACCAGCGGATCACGTTCAGCTCCAGCTGTACCAACCCGGGGGCAGCGACCCATACCCCGACATAGCGATTGACCGCGTTGGCGATGAGCTCCGCGACGGCGGAGGGGAAGAGCCCTCCGCCCGGGATGTAGGCGAGGTAGCCCGGGCCAGCCGTGTTGAACGAGTGGGGCAGAGTCTCGAAGACGGTGTCCAAGAGCGTCTCGAATGCTTCTCCCGACTGCGGGAGGGGCTCGGCGAGGCCTCTCCCCACCTCGCGGCCGACGTCGAGGTCGTACGACGCCGGTTGCTCGGCGAGGCTCTCGATGTGACGAACGATCCGGTCCGACGCCGCGGCGAGCATGGCGGCCATCTCTTCGGGGCCTGGCTCTAGCGGGTATGTCGGAGTCTCGTCGGCATCGCCCGCCGCGCGGGCTCGGTCCGTCACGTGGCCGTTGGCCGTCTAAGGACGGTGACGGCTGCGAAGACCACCCCCGAGACGAGGAGCCCGGCGCCGGTCGCGTTCAGCCACGCGGGCGTCGCGAAGCGCCCCATATGCTCACCGATTGCCAGGCCGCACAGCGTCGTGACGCCGCACCCAATCGCCCAGAGAGCCTCGGGAGTCCCGGGCCGCCGCGTGTACAGCCCGGCGACGAGGGGTACGAAGAGACAGACGCTCAAGATCGCGTACGCAATGGAGATGGAATCGAGCACGGACTCCAGCATCAGAGTGAGAACGATACCCCCGACTCCCCCCACAACCGCCGCGATGCGGGCAGCCCGCAAGACATCGGCGTCACTCGCTTCAGGGCGTAGGTAGCGCTTGTAGATGTCTTTCGACATCGACGTCGAGAGCATGAAGAGCACGGCGTCGGCGCTACTCACCTCGGCGGAAAAGACCGCTGCGAGGCCGAGTGCGCCGAGCGCCGCCGGAAGGCCGAGTGTGAGTACGGTCGGCACGGCGAAGTCACCGTTGGCGAGCGCCGGGTCGAAGCTGTGCGCGAGGAGACCCATCGAGACAGGCACGAAGGCGAAGAGGAGGAGCGCACATGCCTGAAGGCCGACCGCCTTGCGGAGGGTGCCTTCGTCTCGCGCCCCGAAACCCTTCTGCACCAGCCCGGGAGACACGACCATCGACGGCATGATCAGGGTGAAGAATAGGAGCCCACCGACCGCCACCGGATTCATGTACCCCGGAGTGTCTGGCACTGCCGCGAGGACGGCTTCGAGCCCCCCGGCCGTCGAGATCGCGATCGGGATCGCGACGACGAGCCCGGTCACGAGAACGACCAGCTGGATCATGTTCACCCACGCGGAGGAGAAGAGGCCCCCGGCGGTGAAGTACACGATCATGACCACACCGCCCAACGTCGCCCCCACCCAGCGAGGCGAGTCGAGGACCCATTCGAGGATCTCGGACATCGCGATGAGCTGCGTCGCGAGGATCGGCAACGTTCCGAGCCAAAGGACGGAGACGACGACCGCGCGCACCGGGCTCCCGTACCGGTGCTCCAGGTAGTCCCCGGCGGTGTACAGGTCGTGCTCTTTGGCGATCCGCCAGATCCGTGGGCCTACGAAGAAGGCGAAGACGAGTTGGCCGATTCCTGCGGACCCTACGAACCACCACGCCGATACACCGAGGTGATAAGCGACGCTCGACGCCGCGATGACCGAGCCGGCGCCGATGTTGGCCGCGAGAAAGGTCGAGAAGAGGAGGCCGGGGCCTAGCGATCGGTCCGCTACGAAGAACGAGCTGCTCCCCGAGGCACGACGGGAGGCCGCGAGCCCGACCGCGATGAGGACGAGCGTATAGGCGACGAGGACTCCGAGTTGGAGGCTCAGCGCCCGATCTCCGCTGCCGAAGGCACGCCCTCCAGCCCTTCCGCCATCCGCACGGCCCGAAGAATCGCCTCGGCCATGACGTCGGCGGCGAGCGCCCCGATCACGAAGGTGTTCGCTTCCCCATCCCACACTCCGGTCGCAAGCGAGAAGACCGTGTCTCCATCTCCGGGGGTGTGCGCGGGATAGATGGCTCGGCCGAGCCCGTCCTGCGCCATCTGCGCCATCTTCGTCGCTTCGGGCTTCGTGAGCACGGCGTTCGTCGCGACGATCCCGATCGTCGTGTTTCCGCCGGCTTCCGCTGCCGGGTCGGGCTCATCGGAGCCGGCGTCCCCGGGCTCGGGCACCTCGCCCCGCAGCACACGGCGCATATCGATCCACCCGGTGCCATCCGGCGTGCGTGCCCCCGCGACGACCTGGCCGGTCGCCGGGTCGACAATGTCGCCGACCGCGTTCACCGCCACCGCTGCGGCAACTGTGAGCCCGCTCTCGAGCGTGATCGAAGCGGTTCCGAAGCCACCCTTCGTCGCGAACTCCATCCCCCGCATCTTGCCGACTGTCGCGCCTGCGCCCGCTCCCACCGACCCCTCGGCAGGAGCCGCCGTCGAAGCCGCCGCCGCGGCCGCATAACCGCACTCAGGACCGGGGCGCACCTTCTCGTCATCGGCCTCCAGACCTAGGTCGTAGAGAATCGCCCCCGCGACGATCGGCACGATCTTTCTGCCACCACTCGCCCCGTACCCGACGTTCTGCTCGTCGAGGTAGCTCATGACTCCGTCGGCGGTGGAGAGACCGAATGCCGAGCCCCCTGAGAGCACGATGGCGTACACCTCGTTGATTCGGTTCACCGGGTCGAGGAGCGCGATCTCGCGTGTCCCGGGCGATCCGCCCCGCACGTCGACCCCCCCGACCGCCCCATCGCGCGCGATCACGACGGTGCATCCGGTGGCGCGCTCGGAAAGCGTGTGGTGTCCGATCTCGAGGCCTTGCACGGCCGTAATGCCATGGGTGGTCACCTGATTCGCCTCCTGGGGGTCGGCCTCTTGGGCCGCGGCACACCCGAATGCAATCGGGGCCCCCGCGACGAGGGCCCCGATCCATGACGACCTTCTATTCAACGTCAGATCCTTCGGCGGCAGCGCCGCCCGGCTCGTTTACTCGGGACGCATCGCGTCCTGCTGATTCGCGTCGATCGCGAAGCAGAAAAAGTAGCCGTTCCCGCCCGTGCCCTGCAGGTTCGCCTGGCTGCATCCACGCGAGTTGTGTGCGGAGTTCCATGACGTCGGATTTTCTCCGCCGCCCTGGCGATCGTGGTGGCCGACGCGGGTGCTCCCGGCCCCGCCACTCGTCCAGTTGTCGCACGCCGTGTACGCGACAGAAGTTCCGTCGCGCATGTCGATCGGGGAATCCGTCGAGTACGACGTCCCGTCGAGGTTCGAACCAGTGATGATGTCGTGCTGGTTCGGGTCGTCACCGCGTCCGTTCACCATCGACCCCTTCTCGGTGAGGATCGACTCCTTCGTGAGATTCGCGTTGTCGGAGTGGAGGTCGTCCACATCGCTCGCGATCATGTCGCCGGCGTGGTTGTACCACGGGCCCTCACCGATGCGGTCACGTGCGTTCACCGCGGCGTCGCCGCCCATCGATACCGTGCTCAGGTATGCGCGCCACTCCAAGTCGCCGAAGCCGACGCCGTAGGCGAGGTCTTGGCAGTGTTGATCCGCGCCACGAAGGCCGCCGAGGTCGGCGCCATTGCCGGATCCTACGCTCGTGATGAAGAAGCTCATCTTCGTGTCTTGGGCGACGGTCGGTGCCGCCGAAATTGCGGTCATCAGCGCGAGCGCGGTAAGAATCCTCGTCTTCATCGTGCCTCCTGGCGCGGCGTGCGCCCTAGCGTACAGAACGATCAGGACGCCGAATCTCCGAGCCCGTGCATAGGCCGGCAACCCCGGCGGCCTCTTTGTGCTAGACTCGCTGGGCACCGGGTCGCCCGTTCTCGACCACGAAGGCGGCTCCTGTCTCGACCCCTCCGCCGGGGCGTTCGACCTCGGGCACGATCCGGTAGGTCGAGCTCCAGAGCTCCGGAGTTACCGAAACGTGCACATACCCCCGTTGGCTGTTGTAATACTCGAAATGGGGGTTCTCGGGGAGCACGGCCGCGCCGAAGGGTGATTGGGGTACACCGTTCCCTCCCGAGGAGAGCGACGTGCAGGCGAACTCCGTCCCCACGAGAGGCGAGTGCGCGTCGTCGAAATCGCGGAGGAGCCCCGAGGCCCAGCTCGAGTGTATATCACCCGTCAGCACGATCGGGTTTGCGACGCCCGGGTCGGCCATCGCGGAGAGGAGTTGACCCCGTTCGAGCGGGTAGCCGTCCCATTTGTCCATCGACCAGAGCTCCGCGCCGTCATCTCCAATGCGACGCGAGCGAGCGAAGAGTACCTGCTGCGCCATGACGTTCCACCGCGCGCTCGACTCTTTCCACCCGTCGAGAAGCCAAGATCGTTGTTCAGCACCCAGGATCGAGCGGCCGAGCTCGAGGTGTTCCGGGCACGACGGCTTGATGCGATCTCCACACGGCTGATCGTCCCGATACTGACGTGTGTCCAGGACCCTGAACTGCACGAGTGACCCGAAGTCCAACGTGCGGTAGAGGGGCATGTTCGGGCCTGTCGGAGCGCTCCGACTTCGCACCGGCATGAACTCGTAGAAGGCTTGGTAGGCTGCCGCCCGGCGAAGGGCGAACGCCTCGGGGCTCTGGTCGTCCTCGGGCACGAGGTCCGCGTAGTTGTTGTCAACTTCGTGGTCGTCCGTCGTCACGACCCACGGCGCTGCGTGGTGCGCGGCTTGGAGGTCGGGGTCCCTCTTGTAGAGCGCATACCGGGCTCGATAACCGGCGAGGTCCGTGCACTCGGTCGACCCGTGGCTACGCGGTCGCTCCTCCGCTGCCCTCGTCTCGTAGATGTAGTCTCCGAGGTGGACGATGAGATCGACCGATTCCTCAGAGAGGTGCCGCAGGGCGGTGTAGTACCCGTGCTCGTAGTGCTGACACGACGCGAAGGCGAAGTCGAAGCGCGTAAGGTCAGCTCCGAAGGCCGGGGCCGTTTTCGTGCGGGCCACCGGGCTTACATGGCCCCCAGCGTGGAAGCGGTAGAAGTAGTCCCGGCCGGGCAACAGCCCCTCGGCCTCGACGTGGACGGAGTGCCCGAGCTCGGGCCTCGCATCAGAGCGACCGGAGGCCGCGATGCGACCGAAGCCCTCGTCCTCGGCGATCTCCCACCCGACCGACACCGGCGTCTCGATGGCTCCCGCCTCGCCGATCGCATCCTCTCCGAGCCGAGTCCACAAGACCACGCCACTCGGAGAAGGGTCCCCAGACGCGACCCCGAGAGGGAAGGGGTAGTGGGCGAAGCGCATTCGGCGCCCACCGCACCCTGATGCGCTTCCCAAGGCGAGAAGCGCTCCAAGGCTCGCGCTCACCCTCGCGAAGTCGCGGCGTGTGAGGCGACGCCCCTCCAGGTCAAACCAGTGCATGCTCGCCGTCTTAGACACGGGCCCACCAGCTCTTCGATCCATGCTTTCCTTCCACTCGTTTGAATCCGACGGCCGCAAGGTCCGCCCGAAGCGCTGCTGTGAGAGCTTCTCCTTCCTTCGCATCGATCTCCCCCTCGAGCAGGAGGACCGTACCGCCGTCCCCGTCGATCCGGGCCGCGAGCTCACGGGGCGTGGGACTCACCTCGCGGATCTGTTTCACGAGGTCGATGGCATACGCTCTCCGCTCGTCCTTGGTCGGGACATGGTCTCTGAGCTTTCGTCGCTTCTTCGCACTCCGAAGCGCTTCCACGTGTGCGGCGACCAGCCCCGGGATGCCGATCGGCACTCCAACGGCTGCTCCGACGAGGAGCCATCCGGCAGGGTGGACCCCGTCCAGCGCTGCCGTGGGGTCTTCTAAGAAGCGTCGGACCAGCCAGAAGGCGCCGACTCCGAGAAGCGCGCTCACGGCGACCGCAGCGCTGACACTCGCTGCCACGGAGGTGCGCTCCAAGCGGCTTCGCCCCCGCGCGCTGCGACCCCAGAGAGTGAGCCCGAGCGAGGTCCCGAGGCCACCGACGAGTAGCGCGATCACGTGTGGCCAGATTGCTCCCGTCATCCCGTCCATGGCGAGAAGGTATGGGAGAAGGCAGCTCGCGCCTATCGGTCGGGGTCCGCATCTTCGTAGCTCCACCTCGAAGGAGTCGCCCGGATGCGCCGAGTCGCCTTGTTCCTCGCCGCCGCGTTCGCTGCATGCTCTCAGCCAGACCCGTGGGCGCCTGGATTGGAGACGATCACCGAGGAGAGCCTTCGGGCCGATCTCTTCGCCATCTCTCACGACTCGATGCAGGGACGACTCGTCGGGACTCCGGCGATCGCGCGGACATCCGATTGGATTGCGGATCGCTTCGCTGAGCTCGGCCTCGAGCCCGCCGGGGACGGCGGCAGCTACGACCAAGACTTCAACCTCACCTGGTTCTCCCTCGGCGAGGGGGATCGGTTCGCATTGGCCGGCGGACCGCCACTGGCTCCCGGTGAAGGGTGGACACCGTCGAACGCCGGAGCGGGCGGGGCAGCACGTGCCGAGGTCGTCTTTGCGGGCTTCGGGATCGTCGAACCGAGGCTCTCCTACGACGACTACGGTGACGGTGACGTACGGGACAAGATCGTGCTCGTCGTCGAGCGCGAGCCCGGCGTGTCCGATCCTGCCTCACCCTTCGACGGGGTGGTGACGGCGGAAGCCTCCCGGGGCTGGCGAAAGGTGCTCGCGGCTCAAGAGCGGGGGGCAGTCGGCGTTCTCTTCGTGCGAGACGTCCACAACCGTGCCCCGGTTTCCGATTGGGGGGCGACGCATCGATCGACGTGGCCGGCGGAGCAGCGGCGGGTTGAGCGCTTCACCCTAGGCGAGTGGCACGGGCAAATCAGCATCCCGGCGGCGACGATCTCGGTCGAGCTGGCGAATCGACTTCTCGAGCCGGCAGGTCGCACCGTCCAGGAGCTCGGTGCCGAGATGGAGCTGGCGGGGGGCGGTTTCGGGGTGTTGGAGCTCCCTGGTTCCGTGGCTGGCTTTGCGACCTCCGTTACGCGGAATTCGGTGCCGGGACGCAACGTGCTAGCGATGATCGAGGGTAGTGACCCCGATGTAGCCGATGAGGTGGTCATCGTGGGTGCGCACCACGATCACAATGGCCAGGACGGTGACGTCGTCTTCAATGGGGCAGATGATGACGGTTCCGGTACGGTCGGTGTCCTCGCTCTTGCGGGGGCGTACGCTCAGGCAGCAGAGGAAGGGATGCGTCCGCGAAGGAGTGTGATGTTCGCCATTTGGGACGCAGAAGAGCGCGGGTTGCTCGGAGCCTGGTACTACACCCTACGTCCCACCATCCCCCTCGAACGCACACTTGCGAATCTCAACCTGGACATGATTGGCCGCCACGAAGAGGTGCCGACAGACGGAGGCGGACGCTTCCGTGGACTAGAGCCTCAATCGGCGGCCTCGAATGCGAACGCGATCAACATCTTAGGCTATAGCCGTACGCCTGAGTTGGCGGCGATCGTCGACGCCGCGAACGGAGGCTTGGCTGAGGAGGGCGGAATCGCGAGCGCGCTCACGATCCGCTTCCGATACGACAACAACGCCTCGAATCTCCTCCGCCGCTCCGACCACTGGCCCTTCTTGCAGAGCGGGGTTCCGGCCGTCTGGTTCCACACGGGCCTCCATCCGGATTACCACACGCCGGACGACGACCCAGAACGCATCGAGTACGAGAAGATGACCCGGATCGTGCGTCTCGTGCACCAAACCAGTTGGGACGTCGCGAACGGCGAGGGTCGACCCGCGCTCGAGGGAATGAGGAGTCGTCCGCCGGGGTGAGTCGTGCTGAAACTTGACGCTCGGCACGGGCGTACCTATCTACAACGCCACCATTCGTGGCGAGGCGCCGGAACGTAGGCGCTTTTTTCTTATTGGGCAGTATCCTCAGGACGCGAGCAGATGGCAGGCACCTCCTTCAGCGCGACCGGCTCCGGTCGACCCGTCTCGATGACGGGCTCGGCACGGGTGCGCGCGGGTGTCGGATACCTCGCGAGCCGGTGGGTCCAGGCGCCGATCTTCGATCGGTGGGAGCCGGATACCTGACGTAACTAGAAACATAGTAGAGGCAGGTTCACCGGTCTTCCACCGCCCCAGCGGACAGGAAGCCCGGATTTTTTTGTCGCTCATTCTCGGGGTCGGACGACCCGACCCCGGGGCCATCTGAGAAGAATCATGAACGAATCAGGACAACATTCGACGGACCGGACGATCATCCGGCGGTATACCGATCAACCCGAGGCTATGCCGGCCGACGTGCGTACAGCGATCGAGTCGGAGTGGGGCGGCCGACCGGTGCAGCTGTACGCGATGGTCGACCTCACACAGGACCTCAACCTCACGGAGGCGTGGTTCGCCCTGGGTCCAGAGGCTATCGCGGTCGCACGGAGGCGCCCGTCTGGTTGGAGCGTCGAGAGCGTAGAGCGCGACCGGATCGAAGCGCTGAGAGAGTCGCCCGGCCTCTCGGGGAGCACCCTCACGCTCCTCGGTGAACCGGGCGATCCGGCTCTCGCGGTGATCCGGTACACCCATCGACAGAGGCGCGCGGTCGAGAACATCCGCTTCGTGCTGGATCAGGCGATCGAAGGGCGCACGATCGAGGGTGCAGACGCAGATGCCGAGTACGCGTCGAGTGTTGCGGCTCCAATCCGCGAGGCTCAGGCGTTGGTGGCCGGCCGCGAGTCGGCTGTGTTGTGGCGCTTGCTCGGCTATTTGGGCCGGTACCGGAAGGAGGTGGTGCTCGGTTTCTTGGCGGCCACGACGATCACGGCCGTCTCTCTCGTGCCACCTTCGCTGGCGGGCTTCCTCATCGATCGCGTCGTGGGACCCGCGAAGGGAGGGAGCTTGTCGCTCGATGAAGCTGCGCGGATCGGGTGGATCGCCGTGGGAGCGATGGCGGCCGTGTACTTACTTCGGCAGGCATCGGCGCTCGTGCGGCTTCGCTTCATGGCCGTGCTCGGCGAGTGGGTCGCCCGCGACCTGCGCACGGAGTTGTACGAGCATCTGCAGCGGCTGTCGCTCGGCTTCTACTCTCGGAAGAAGACGGGGAGCCTCATCACGAGAGTGAGCTCGGACACCGATCGCCTTTGGGACTTTCTGGCCTTCGGCGTTGTCGATGTATCGCTCTCGGCCGTGATGCTCGTGGGCCTCAGCGTCGTGTTGATCCACTCCGACTGGCGGTTGGGGCTCGTGATGGTGATTCCCGTGCCCTTCTTCTGCTGGTCCATATGGAAGCACGGCGAACACATGAATCGCTTCTTCATCCGGGCATGGAGGAAGTGGTCTCGCGTAACCGATGTGCTGTCGGACACGATCCCGGGGATGAGGGTCGTGAAAGCGTTCAACCAAGAGGAGAGAGAGTCACGAAAGTTCAACCACAGAAACGTCGACGTGACGGATGAGTTCAATCGTATTCACCATTCGTGGACGACGTTCTGGCCGGCGTTGATGCTCGCCGTGCATGGGACGACGGTCGCCGTGTGGGCGTTGGCGATGCCGAGACTCTTGGGTCAGCCGGGGACGGCGACACTCACGGAGGGGACGTTTGTGTCGTTCCTGCTGTACGCCACGATGTTCATCGGCCCGATCGAAGTGATGGGGCAGATGGCGCGGACAGTGCAGCGCGCGACGACGTCCGCTCACCGGGTGTTCGAGGTTCTCGATACCGAGCCCGAGATCGTCGACCGGAGTGAGCCCGTGCGGCTTGAGCCGGTGCAGGGGAGGGTGACGTTCGAGGACGTGAGCTTCGGTTACGATGGTGTCCGGCAGGTTCTGCGGGGCGTCTCATTCGAGGTCACGCCGGGGGAGATGATCGGTCTCGTCGGTCCGTCCGGTGGAGGGAAAACGACGGTCACGAATCTCATTGCGAGGTTCTATGACGTCACCGCAGGACGGGTGTTGATCGACGGGGTCGATGTGCGTGATCTCGATACGGGACACTTCCGGCGCCAGATCGGGATCGTGCTCCAAGATCCGTATCTGTTCCACGGGTCGATCATGGACAACATCCGATACGGGCATCCGGAAGCGTCCCCCGGAGAGGTGATCGCGGCTGCTCAGGCAGCCAACGCGCACGACTTCGTCGTGAAGTCGCCCCAGGGCTACGACACGATCGTGGGGGAGCGTGGCCAGAATTTGTCGGGAGGGGAGCGTCAACGGATCTCGATTGCGCGGGCGATCCTGCACGATCCCAGGATTCTCATCCTGGACGAGGCTACCTCGGCGGTCGACACGGAGACGGAGCGGAAGATTCAAGAAGCGATGGATCGCCTCGTGGCGGGGCGCACGGTGTTCGCGATCGCGCACCGCCTGTCGACGCTGCACAAGGCGTCTCGGCTCTTCGTGATGAAGGACGGTCGGCTCGCCGAGGCGGGAACGCACGACGAGTTGCTGGCACGGCCGGACGGGATTTACGCGCGGCTACACGGGCTGCAGATGGAGCTCCAAGTCGGAGCTGTAGGGTGAGCGGGCCGCATGGGGCGGTTCGAGATGACGACGATGAGAAAAGGAGGTGACATGATCATGCGAGAAGAAAGCCCCACGGCGACCGAGCTCCGCGTGGAGAAGCGACCGGACGGCCAGCTGTGGGTACTCTCGGCCGATACGGAGACACCTGTGACCGTACGCAGGTGCTATCCGTGGTCGGAGCCTGATGGCTTCCTGTCGCTACGGGACTCAGATCATGACGAGGTGGCGCTCGTGCGCAGCCTCAGCGATCTCGATGCTCCTTCTCGTGCCGCGCTCGAAGGTGCGCTGGCCGAAGAGGGATTCGTGATGGAGGTGACGCGGATTCTGGAGGTCGATGAAGAGGTCGAGATTCGCCGTTGGAGCGTCGAGACCCGGCAGGGGCCTCGAGCTTTTCAGACACGGCTCGACGACTGGCCATCTGAGGTGCCCGGCGGTGGGATCGTCATCAAAGACGTGGCCGGGGATCTGTACCACGTCCCGCAGCCGGCCGCGCTCGACGCAAAGAGTCGCAAATGGCTATGGGCCTTTGTGGACTAGGCGGTACGGAGCCGGCGGCGTCGCCGCCGGCTCCACTCCTCCATGACGTATGGGGTCAGTCTGACCCGAATTCCGACTCGGCGTTGGCGACGTTGCGCCGCACCTCAACCACCGTGTCCGGCGTAACCGAGATCGAGGTGATTCCGCATCCCACGAGGAAGTGGGGCACTTCTTCCGGATAGTCGGATGGGGCCTGCCCGCAAATCCCGATCTCGAGGTCGCGCGCTTTGAAGGCGCTCACCGCGTGGGCGATCATCGCCTTCACAGCGGGTGACCGCGCGTCGACGGGAGTCTGATAGTTCTCCAGATCATCGCGCGAGACAGCGTAGACCGTCTGAACCAAATCGTTCGAGCCGATCGACCCACCTGAGAGCTGCATCTTCTCGATGAAGCGACCCGCCTCGATGACGTTCGACGGAAGCTCGACCATGAGGTAAAGGGGCACGCCTGCCTGCGGCGAGAGCCCGTGTTCGTCGAGGAGTTCGACGACCCGCTCCCCTTCTTCAGGAGTCCTGCAGAAGGGGACCATGAGCTGAAGATTGTCGAGCCCCATCGACTGCCGCACCATGCGTAGCGCGTCTAACTCCATTTCGAAGGCAGGCATGAAATCGGGGTCGACGTAGCGCGCGGCACCACGCCACGCGATCATCGGGTTCTCCTCATGTGGCTCGAAGATGCGGCCGCCGAGGAGCTCCCTGTACTCGTTGGATTTCAGGTCGGAGAGTCGGACTAACACGGGACGGTGGTAGAACGCAGCACAGATGAGTCCTACCCCGTGGGCTACCTGATCGACGAAGAATTGGCGCTTGTCGCCGTACCCGGGTGTGCGGCGCTCGATCGCCCCGAGGAGCGTGATCAGCTCGTGCGGGTCCTCCGCTTCCAAACGCTCACGATACGGCTCCAGGGCCGGCGAGAGCGCCCCGTCTGCCGTGAAGTCTCTCAACTCGTCATAGAACGCGAGCGCGAGCGGATGAATTCCGACCTGGGCGGTGAGAATAAACTCGAGGCGCGCCAACCCTACGCCGTCCGAGGGCAGCATCGCATCTTGAAGAGCCTTGCCGGGGAAGCCGACGTTCAGCTTCACTCCGGTCCGGGTCTCCCCGAGGTCCCCGATGTCGACCTCTTCGATCTCGAAGGGTCGTGCGCCCTCGAATACCAGGCCCTCGTCTCCCTCCGCACACGTACCGGTCACCTCGGAAAGGGGTTTGAGGATCTTAGTCGCATCGTGACAGCCTACGATCGCCGGAATCCCGAACTCTCGGGCAACGATCGCGGCGTGCGAGGTGCGCCCGCCCTTCTCGGTCACAATGAGCGACGCCTCTTTCATGAGAGGCTCCCAGTCGGGCGTGGTGAGTTCCGTCACCAAGACATCGCCGGGGTCGAAGACCCGATCTTCAACGGGGATGTCCTCGAGGCGCTCGCCCGCTGCGAGCCGGTTTCGCACCTGCCGCTTCTTCACGATCACATCTTCGTACTCTTCGTACCGGCGTACGCGGCCCGAACCGATGCGACTTCCCACCGCGTGACCTCGCAAGAGAACCTTCCCGTCGGCGATGAGTCGTTCGACCAGCGCTGGATCCATACGGTCACGGCGTAACTTGGCCGTGTGATCGGCATTTGCGTGCACCGTCTCGGGGCGGGCCTGCACGATGAAGAGCTCTCCGCTATACCCGTCCTTTGCCCACTCCACGTCGACGGGACGGCCATAGTGGTCCTCGATCGTGAGGGCCATCTTGGCCAGCTCCAACGCCTCTGTGCGGGTGAGGGACCACTGCCGCTGCCGGCTGGAGTTCACGTCCATACTCTCGGTGGTCGTACCACCCTGCGTGGAGTACACCAGCTTCACATCCTTCGCGCCGAGCTGCTGATGTACGATGGAGGGGCGACCGCGACGGACCCCTTCTTTCCACACCACGTAGGTGTCGGGTGAGACGCTTCCCTGAACCACGAGCTCGCCGAGTCCATACGCCGACGTGATGTGAATCACGTTCCGGTTCCCGGAGTCGGGGTCGAGCGTGAAGAGCACACCCGACGTTGCGATGTCGGAGCGAACCATCTTCATCACGACCACGGCAAGGCGGCACTCCATGGGGTCCATCTCGCGCTGGAGCTGATACCCGATGGCTCGCTCGGTGAATGCCGAAGCACAGCACTTGCGCCATGCGTCGAGCACACCATCCGCCCCGCGGACGTTCAGGTAGGATTCGTACTGCCCTGCGAAGGACGCCATCTCGGAGTCTTCACACGTCGCGGACGACCGCACCGCCAGGTCGACTTCGCCGGGGTATAGGTCGCTCAACCGTGTGTAGGCGAGACGGAGGGCTTGTTCCACGTCCTTGGGTATCGGTGTCGCGCGCACGAGTCGACGTGCGAAGGCCGAGTGGGAGTGAAGGTCGACCTGGTCGGTGGTGTCCGCCTCGTCGAAGATCCGGTGCAGCGCATCTCGAAGCGTCGCAGCTTTGAGCGCCTTGCTACCGAGCTCTCGGGCGTCTCCCTCGAGCTCGGCCCAGGATTCGGCGTCGACGCGGGCGTCTAAGAAGGTGTCGTATGCCGCGACAGTGGTCGCAAAGCCATTAGGGATGCGGACTCCCTTCTGGGTCAGGGCACCGAACATCTCGCCGAGAGACGCTGCTTTCCCGCCGACGGAAGGGACGTCGTTGGCGCCCAGCTCATCGAACCAGCGGATTAGGGGCGCGATCGCCTCTTGCTGGCTGATCTGGGAGAGTGCGGGCGAGACGATATCGTGATCAACGGCCGAGGGTTCCATGGAGGCGCTCCGGGGGGGCTTCGGGGCTTCACACTGGCCCGCGATGGGGGGCTCGCCCACGACCGTCGAGGGAGCGAGTCCCGCCGAGCTGGTGGCCGTGGGCGACCCATGATTCCGTCGCGTAACCACCCTTGACGAATGCAGAAACCATGCCGTTCTGAGGAGGACGAGCGGGCCCGGATGGGAGCGCAGTCCCGCTCGCTCTCCTGAGCACTCTTTGCCGGTCGGTGGACATCCTTGCCATCTTTCTGTGAGCCCAGAGCTCCCATCCCACACCCGAGGTCATGTCGAACGAGCACGCCCCGAAAGATGACCAAGACGGCGACGGTAACGGCGACGCGGACGGCCAGATCCGGGGCCAGATCCGGGGCCAAATCCAGGGTCATTCCCCAAGTCGCACGGGCTCCGGCGCTTTAGCCGTCGCCGTACCGTGGCTCGGGCTCGTTGCGGCGACCCAGTACGGGTATGGAAGGGGCGCGGGCGACTGGATCGACATCCCGACGGTGTTGGGCGTCTGGACGGTCGCGATGCTGACGTGGGCGCTCGTCGTGGCGGGCGTAGCATCACCCCCGGGCTGGCTCCGGAGCGCGGGGCGTGCAGCCAAGCGGGCTCTGGGTCGTCTTCGGATCGAGACGGGAATCGACTTCGGTGGCACACCGGAGTACGAGCCGAGAGTGCCACCTCCGCTTGTCCGCATTGGGTTCGTGCTGGCTGGTGCGACGGTGCTGGCATTTCTGAGTCGTGACACCTTCCCGGGACCCGTCCGGGCCGCCCTCATTGAGATCCATCCGTTCGTCTATGCGGCGTATGCGGCGGTCTTGTGGGGGTGGACACTCCTGCTCGCGATGACGTGCTGTGGAGTGGTTGGGCTCCACGCGAACGATGTCATCGTGAATCGAGCACGGTTCGCGGCTCGTCAGGCGAGGTGGCAGGCCGGGCTCGTGGCGACGGTGGTCCTGTTACCGGCCGTTGCTACCTGGACCCTTCCTCCGTGGTTGCCACTCCCTGCGCTCTTCGTGGGGGTGCTCGTGGGCATGGTAGCTCTCTTGGGCGGTCGCCAGAGCCAAATCCGATTCTTGTGGAGAGTCCGTGGGAAGAGCGAGATCCACGCACTCCCCAGTGGATGGCTTATGGCGTGGGGAGATCTGGCACTCTCGGCCGTCGTGACGGTGACCGTGCTTCTCACGGCGGGTGAGGCGATGCGCGGTGTCGCGGGGGGTGCGGGCACGACCACGGTGATCGGCGTGTATGCCGCGTGGTGCGGCGCCATGGCGATCTGGACGTGGGTGTGGGCTGGACCGGTTCGTCTTTTGCGGCTCGCGCGCCGTGATCCGGCTCAGAGGGTTCCCGCTGCGATCGAGTTCGCGGGGAGTCCCCCGTCAGAATCGGTGGTCGAGACGCTCACAGGTCGGGGCTTCCGAGTCGTGAGCGGGAGTGCCGAGCCCGTGCAGAGGGTGCGTGTCTGGTTGGACTCCTCGGCCCCGCGGGGTCGCGCGTCTCGGCGGCTTGCGGAGGCCCACCCCCGGGCTGACTCCGATTCCGACTCCGTCGTCGCGCAGTGGAGCGTGCACCCCGCCGACCTCTTGCACCCGGACGTCCTCTCCGAGCTGCGCGCCGCCGACCGGTGGCTACGGCGCTCCGAGCTCATGGTGGCCCTGCGCACGCTCCTCGCGTCCGCTCGGAAGCGCACGTTCAAGAGCGGGACCGGCTATTGGTTCGCGCCTCACCTCTGGTACGTCCCCGCGATGTCGCGCGACACCGACGAAGAAATGTCTCAAACCGTCGGGGAGCCGTACCACCGCATCCTCTCGATGGAGGCAAGGGGTCATGCCTTCGAGGTGTTCGGTGCGGTGCGAGTCGATCTCGTGTTTATCGAAGACGGGGTCCCGCTCGACGGGGTAGAGCGCGTGCTCCTACAGATCTTCGACCATTACGACGTTTGGGGAGTCGATCCGATCGAAGATCGCCACATCTTCAACGTGCCCGGGATTCGAGTACTCATTCATGCGTTCGCGTTCGACGAGCCCCTCGACGAAGACGGGTACCCCGAACCCGACTACGAGACGCTCGCTCGTGGCCGCGTACTTCACATGATGCGGGATCGAGGAGGAGGCGACCTCACGGACCCAGCCGATGCTCCCGGAGGGCAACGACCGCGCCTCGAGCCGGTTGGGACCGCTTAGGAGCGCGTAGCCTCGAGGAAGGCACGGATCTGCCGATACTGCCCCTCACCGTCGAGTCCTGCTTCATGGATCACCATGTCGCCGGCACCGCTTCCCAGGTAGTGCCCCGCCATGAAGGGGTGCATCGTGTACCGTAGCCCGACGTCGGACCGGATCCACCGGTACATTGTCGGGAGGGTGAAGCCGGTGATCCCCATCGCGCGACTCGCCATCGCTTCACTGAAGCGCTGAGACCGGTTGGCAGGGTCCATGCGGTCGAAAATCTCTGGGGACGCGACGTATACGACCTCGGCGTCGACCCCGTCGTCCGCGAGCCGGGGCAATGTTTCTTGGACGAAGGCGAGCGTCACTCCCGAGCCCTGGAGTACGAGGGTGATGTCCGGTGTGCCGTTGGCTTCCTTCAATCGATACACACCTTCTTGGGCTCGCTCTGCCGGAGCGAGGCCGAGTCCGACCCGGTCCAGAATCGGCTCGTTGGGCCGGGTCACGAAGGGGACGATGACCGCGACCTCGGCGTTGAACGCAGCCGCGACGAGTGGCCAGATCTCCTGCGGCTCCCATGGCGTGAGTGTCGCCGCGGTCCCGGGCGCGTAGTTCTCGAGATGTAGCTGCAGTGCCTGAGGGTCGGCGTGCGTCGGCCCATCTTCACCGGTCTTCATCCCTGCGTGACCACACTGAAGGATGAAGGGCGCGTACCGACCCGGGGACACCTCTTGCTTCATCTGCTGAGAGATTGCGTGCACGCGTGCAGGTATGTGCCCGAGTGGGCTGATAAACGCCCCGTACGACGCTCCCGCTCCACAGTGGTGCCCGAAGCCCGAGACTCCACTCAGGATGCACGCGAGCCCATCTTCGCAGATGCCGCCCAAGGTGAGGGTGCGACTCCCTGGGTTCGCTCGGGCATCGAAGAAGCCGGGAGGGAATGCCTTCGAGCCACCCGAGATCGCCGTAGAGTCGAGCAGATCGGCCGCGCCGAGGAGTACGGCTCCGTCCGATGCCTCGTTTAGGTATCCAAGGACGGCGCCCAACTGCTTCCTCAGTGGGGTCTTGCTCCCGATCTCGAGGCGCAGCGCATCCGGGGTGCCGTCTGCCGCGCACGCCTCGTACACGCCGTCGAGGTTAGGGGCGCCGTCTCGCGCCGCGCGGCCACGGGCGTCGAGCCGCTCATTGGCGTCCGTGAGACAGTCGGCCGCACCGGCGCATATGGAGCTGTCCGGTCCGGAGAGGAAGTCACGGAGCATCTCCAGAGTCGCCCAATGACAAGCCTCAACGGAGGCAGCGTCACCGGGGTCCTCGACTTGCGGGACGTCATCGGCGGCAGAGCCCAGCAAGGGACGGAGGGCGTCCTTGTAGGCATCACTCCCCCGTTTGTGTCCTCCACCGTGGGACTTCTTACCGGTAATGCCGTAGCCCCACCCCTTCTCCGTGCGGTAGACCACGGCAGTCGGCTGGCCGTTATCGAAGGCGAGTGCACGCTGCTGTCCCGTCAGTACCTGACCCATGTCGAAGCCGTCGTGCACTTGGACGACGTTCCAGTCGTGGAGGTAGAAGAACTCCATGGGGTCCCACTGCACGTAGTCGCCTGGCTCCGTGCCTTCCCGGGTAACGCGATCCGAGTCGATCGATGCCTGGTTCCAATCGAGGTGACAGATCGCGTTATGGAGTGACGACGACCCGGCGGAGGCGACGGCTTCGTACACGCGGCCTGGGGTGAGTCCGCCTTCACCCTCGACCATGTGAATGCGGGGTGCGTCGGCGCCGAAGTAGTCGGCGGCCGCGAAGGCCAGTCCGATCGATGACCCCATCCCCACGCCAGACGGGCCGGTCGCGATGCGGACGAAGGGCGTCATCGGCGTGGGGTGGCCGTCGAGCGGCTTCGATCCGAACGCTTTGAAGAGGGGGGTCGGCTGCGTCGGGTTCTTCCGGAAGCCGAGAAGATCTTCCCAGCGGAGACGTAGGTGGTCTTCCTCGGGCAGGAGCGAAGGGTCCGCGATTCTCGCCAACTCGTCGCGGAGCGCCCACATCGCGTACAGGCCCGTCGCCTTGTGTCCGGCCGCGAATGAGAGGAGATCTTGGTCGTCGCGCAGCGGGTTGCCGAGCTCGTACTCGAGTGTGTGGAAGAGCGCGGCCGTCATGATGTGGCCGGCGGACACGGAGCCACCCGGGTGCCCGGACTGCGAGAAGTTGAATTGGATGGCGACGAGCGCCCGGTAGATCTGATCGATCCGTGTCAGGAGTGCCACTTGGTCGGCAGATGCTACGGCGTCGTCGGTCGTGTCGACCTCGATCCACTCTGCTCTGCGGGGCCCGAAGCTTCGGCTCATGTCTGGTGCGGTGATTAGGTGCGTGGAAAGAACGAAGGGATCAGGTGAGCGCCAGGTGCTCCCCGGACGAGAGGAACGACTCGAAGCCTGCCACGTCCTGGCATGCGTCTCCTATGCGCGCCACCGCCCGCTCCAACTCATCATCCGAGTTCGCGGTCGAAAGACGGAGGTAGTGCTGCCCCTCGCTACCCAGCTCGTTGAATGACCGTCGGTCCATTGTGGCGACCCGGTACCGGTGCAAGAGGAATAGCTGAAAGAGGGTCGCGGGACTCGTTCGACCCCGGAGCGGTTCCGGCAGTTGTTCATACGCTGTAATCGCACCGAGCTCCCGCAGCGCGTCTTCGACATTCGGAAAGGCGTAGAACGCGCCCTTCGGGTTCTGGCACGTCACCCCATCGATGGCGTTGAGGCCAGAGACGACGAGATCTCGCCGTCTCTGGAAGGCGACGACCATCTCTTGGATCGCACCCGCGCTCTCCGGGGATGTAAGAGCCTCGATTGCTCCCCATTGGTTGTACGGAGGAATGGAGGCGAAGAAGTTGATACTGAGGCGCCGATGCACCTTCGCTTCTTCTACCGTCGGGTACACCGCCCACCCGACCCGACCACCGGTCCACGAGTACGTCTTCGACACCCCGGAGGCGATGATCGTCCGTGCTTCCATACCCGGAATGGAGCCGATGCTGACGTGGCGATCCCCGTCGAAGGTGATCGCTTCGTACGACTCGTCGGAGAATACCCGCACATGCGGTCCGGTCCGATCGAGGATGAGACGGGAGATATCCTCCAACTGCGCTCGACTCGCCACCCCACCGGTGGGATTCGACGGAAAGTTCAGGAAGATCAGGCCGGTTCTCTCGGTGAGTAGCGGCTCGAGTCGGTCCGCAGTGAGCCCGAACCCTTCTTTCTCCCGGAGGACCAAAGGTCGTGGAGTGCACCGGAAGTACGGGACGAACGACTCGAAGAGCGGGTACCCTGGGGAGGGGTAGATCACCTCGCTCCCGGCTTCGTTGTACGTCATGTGGGCGAAGCCGATGGCAGGTCGGCCACCCGGGTAGACCACGACGCGTTCGGGGTCGATCTCCAGCCCGTGCGATGCGCCGATCGACTGCGCGATCGCGCGACGCAGCTCTGGGATCCCCTGGGGGTCGCAGTACGTCGTGTGGCCCGCGTCGATGGCTCGCTTCACAGCCTCGGCAATGTGCTTCGGCAGGGGAAAGTCGGGTTGCCCGATGTTGCACCGAATGACCCGATCTCCCGACGATTCGACCTCACGGATCAGCGCTCCGAATGAAAAGGCGGCCTCGGTGCCGATGCGTTGGACGCGATCAGCGAATAGGGCAGGGGCAGACGCTAGAGTCATCGGGCCGGGGTTCGGGGGAAACGGCAGATCCGTGACGGGGCCGTCCAGAGCGGCGACAGAGCATCGTTCGAGGTCGAGATCCTGGCAAGCGTTGCCGGGCGCGACCGACCTCGGGATCTTCGAGGATGAACTTGGACCTGCTCTCCGCGGCCGCACCCTTTCGGCACGCGTTGTGGCTTCAGCTCGTCGTCTTCGTCGGCTTGGTGGGGCTCTGTGTCGCGCTGGATTTCCGGTACGGCCGGCGATACTTCGCGCTTTGGGCGATCGGGTGGGGGGCGCTCGCCGCCGCGGTAGGCTCGATGATCGGGTTCTTGTCGAGCGGCACTCAACTTTGGCTCTTCTGGAGCTTGGTCTTCGAAGGGTGGGGCTCGCTCTCGATTTTGGGCGCCGCATTCTCGTTCGCCCAACAGAACGATCCACGCAAGGTATATCGGCTCCTCGTCTTCTTTCCCGTGGTGTGGTCGTTCGCTGCCGTCTACCTCATGGCCGACCCCTACGTGGCCGCGGCACCGGGGATCGTCTTTCTCGCCGCCACGAAGGGATTCGCTGCGTGGACACTGCTCGGCTTCGATCGGTCACTCCGTTCGGTGGCCGCACGGTTCATCGCCGTCGTGCTCGCGGTATGGGCGGTGCACCATCTCGCATACCCCCTTTGGCGGGGACAAGGCGCGGGGCTCCCGTGGGATTCGTATTTGGATACGCTACTCGCCCTTCTGGTCGCGCTCGGCATCGTCTTGCTCGTCGTCGAGGATCTGCAGCGCGGGCTCAACACCCTGACGGCTCTCTCGGGTGAGCTTCAAAGCGGCCCGCGACGAGGTGAACCGACTGCCGATGCGATCCTCCGGCGGGCGCTTTCGCTCCGAGGCGTGCAGGGCTCGGCGCTCTGGTTGAGCACCCCAGAGGGGGGTGGCTTCGTGCAAGGAGCCGGCGTGGCTGCGTTATGGCCCTTCGAGCCGCCTCCGGCCGCCGCACTCGAGGGTGTGCGCTTGGTCGAGGCCGAGGAGGTCCCGGTCGTCGTCGGGGGTCGCACGACGCGCGAGGTCGACGAGTCCGCGTATACGGCGGCCCTTCCGGTCGTGGGCGAAGACGGGGTGGTGGGGGCGATCGTCGCCGTCGGTGAGACGCGAGATCCGTTCACGGTTCTCGACAATCGACTCCTTCTCGCGTTCGGGCAGCAAGTCGGTGCTGCCCTGTCGAATGAAGAGTTGCACGAAGACCTGAAGGCTCGCACCGCGGACCTCGAGCGTCTCCAGATGCGGATGGTCCAACAGCACGAAGACGAGCGGGCTCGCATCTGGCGCGAGCTGCACGACGAGACCGCTCAGGTGTTGGCAGCGCTCAGCCTCCAGCTCGGCGTCATCGCCGAGCACACCGACTCGACCGTCGAGCCGGATCTCGACCGAGCGCGGAGGCTCCTCGGTGAGGGGATCGGGAGCATCCGAAGAGTGACACGCGATCTCCGACCCTCGGTCCTCGACGACCTCGGGGTATTGGGCGCCATCCGTGGACTTACCCGCGACTACGAAGAGACCGGACAGCTGAGTGTCACCTTCGACGTCGTCGGTACCGATCGCGGTGCGCTGTCACCTGAGGGCGAGTCCGCCCTGTATCGGACGGCCCAGGAGGGGTTGGCGAACGCCGTGCGCCACGGTGGGGGTGGAGCGATCGGAGTCGAGTTGTCCTTCGATAAGACGACGGCTTCCGTGACGGTCACGGACGACGGATCTGGCTTTCCGCCCGACGTCGAAGACCGGCTCCGTGAGCGGGGGGGACTCGCCGGCCTCCGGGAGAGGGTGACTCAGGCCGGGGGTGCTCTGACGATCTCGAACAGGGATGAAGGTGGCGCCACACTAGCCGCCGTCGTTCCATTAGGAGGCGGCGACCCCGTTGGCGCCGTGGGCCCTTCCGGAGAGTGACGTAAAAGGATGCGTGTCGTAATCGCCGACGATCACCGAGTGGTGCGGGAAGGAGTGCGCGCCGTCCTCGGAGGCGTGTCTGGCCTCGAGGTGGTAGGAGAGGCCGAACGGGGCGACGAGGTGGTCGAGCTTGTCGCGGAGCTCGAGCCCGACGTCTTGGTGTTGGACCTGAACATGCCGGGCAAGACCGGGCTCGAGGTCAGTCGAGCGCTCCGCGAACAGGCGAGTCCTGTCCGAATCCTTTTTCTCTCGATGCACGATGACCCGGAGTACATCCTCCAAGCAGTGCGGGCGGGCGCCGACGGCTACGTGCTCAAGGACGTCGCCCCCGAACAGCTACGGAAGGCCGTTCAGTCGGTGCACCGGGGGACGGAGTACTTCACCGCACGTGTCGCTCAACAGCTGAGTGTCGGGCTTCGCAACGAGATCGACAAAGAACAGGTCCGGAGCCGCGTGTCGGCCCTTACGCCGCGTGAGTTGGAGGTGCTTCTCCACATCGCGGATGGCAGGACGAACCGAGAAACAGGGGACCTCCTGGGCATCTCACCGCGCACCGTGGAAACGCATCGGGAGCGGGTCATGGGAAAACTCAGGATCCGTAGTATCGCCGGGCTCACACGCTTCGTCGTCGAGAATGGGCTCGACAAAGAGCGTGTAGAGTAGGGGGTCTTCCGGACCCCAAATCCGTACTTCTGCGAATACCTCTGCTCGGCGCTTCACGACACGTTTCCCACTCGATGTCTCAGTCGGTGGCGGAACCGGAGGTACACTGTGTCGTGGCGGTCACGAAGGGCGAATTCTGTGGGTCTAGCGATGATGGTCGCAGCGGGAGGAGTCGCACTTCCTTCGCCCGCTCACGGGCAGGTGGCGCCTGACTCGGTCTCGTACACGCTCACGCCTGTGGTCGTGACGGCGACCCGTACTCCTCGTCGGCTGGCGTGGGTGCCTCAGCCGATCTCCGTCGTGACGCGCGACTACGTGCAGCGGAAAGTGCCGAACACGGTGTCCGACCTCCTACGGACCATCCCCGGCGTCGACGTCGCCGGAGTCGGAGCGAACCAGGGGCGACCGCAGATCCGAGGGATGAAAGGACAGCGAATTCTCCTTCTGGCCGACGGCCTCCGGCTCAACAACGCGCGTCGCCAGTCGGACTTCGGGGAGCTTCCGGCGCTTGTCGACGTCGAGCGAGTCGAACGCGTCGAAGTGCTCCGCGGACCTTCGTCAGTCCTGTATGGCTCCGACGCCATTGGTGGGGTGGTGAACATCATCACCGCTGCTCCAACCCGAGAAGGGGTCCACGGGAACGCTTCGTTCCGATACGGGGGAGTAGAGGAGCAGTACGCCGGTGATGTTCGGTCCGCCGCGCGGTTCGGCTCTTGGTCGTTCGCGGCGGGGGCGTCGTGGCGCACTGCGGATGCCTATGTAGCGCCGGCGGGTTCTTTCGGGTCGATCTCGCTGGCTGAAGATACCCCGGTGGATGGGTCGGGTGTCTCGGACCGCGGAGTAGACGTGCGAGTCGGACGGGACTTCGACGACCACGAGGTCTTCGCGTCTTTCGAAGGCTACCGAGCCGAAGACGCGGGCTTTGGGAGCGTCGCCCCGAGCGCGTACGACCCCGGTGGTACCCCCATCGCGATCACGTACCCCGACCAGGACTTCGCCAAGGTCGTCGCCGGCTACCGCGGTCGCTTCGAGGGAGGTGTAGCGGACGAAGTCGACGTACGCGTGTACGGACAAGACAACGAACGCGAGCTCCGATTCGGGGTGGGCCCGTTCCCGATCGGCCCGACGGCGACACTCGAGGTCGACAACGTCAATCGGACCGACATTCGGAGCTGGGGATGGCGGGTGGAGGCCCGAAAGGCGTTCTCCTCCCATCTGCTCCTCACGTACGGCGTCGATGGCTTTCGAGATCGGGCACTGGGGAGCGACACCAACACGACGACGACGACCGGCTTCGGTCCGGCACCCATCGTCGATGTGAGCACGCGCCCTCAGCTCCCCGAAGCCACGTACCTCAACGCGGGCTTCTTCGTGCAAAGTGAGATCGAGGCATTCGAACGGTGGTCCCTCGTAGCCGGTGCACGGTATCAGAGCGTGGGCGCCGAAACGTTCGCAACGCAGGGGCTCGAGGATCAGGATCCTGTCTCGGTCACCGACGGGACGCTCGTCGCTTCGCTCAACTCGATCGTTCGAGTGACGCCCTCGCTATCGGTGATCGGCGCGATCGGTCGGGGTTTTCGCTCCCCGAATCTGATCGAACGCTTCTTCGACGGTCCGACGCCGGAGGGTGGGGGCTACCAGTTACGGAACACCGAGCTCAGGCCCGAGACGAGCCTGAACGTCGACCTCGGCGCGCGGTTGCGTGGCCGAAAGGGGGGCGTCGACCTCTTCCTCTTCCGGAACCGGGTCCGTGATGGAATCCGAATCGCCCCGAGCAGTCAGATGGTCGGCGGGCTCCCAGCGTTCGAGAATGTCAACGTTGCCGAACTCCTCATTCGGGGTGTGGAAGTCACGGCGGACGTCGACCTCACTTCATCCGTGTCTGTCGTGGCTGGCGCGACGTGGCTCGACTCCGAGGATGTGGACGATGTCGAGAATCCGGTGGGGGACGCCTACTCGAGTCGGCAGACTGTGGAGGTGCGTTATGACGATCCGGCCGGACGCTTCTGGCTCTCGGGTGACGTGCGCCGGAATGGTGAGCAGGCCGATGTGCGCATCGCTCCGAACAACCCGATCGGGGACGTGCTCCCGTCGTTCACGACCGGCAACGTGCGGGCGGGCGTGACGGTGTGGGCGAATGAGGCTGGAGTGGAGCAGCGCCTGGTCGTGGCGCTGACCAACATCACGAACGCGCTATATGCCGAATTTGGAAACGCTGCCTTCTTCCGCCCAGAACCGAAGCGAAACCTCACGCTCGCGTGGCAGGTGAGCTTTTAGATGGCGACCCCGGTCCACTACATCCCGATCGCGACGACGATCTTGGCCGCGATTTTCGCGCCCATCGTCTACCGACGGTGGCAGTCGAAGCGGCCCGCCCCGCATCTCTGGTGGTGGGCGTTCGGGATCGCTATGTACGGGGTCGGGACGTTCACCGAGGGTTTCACGACGCTATTCGGGTGGAACATCGTCGTCTTCAAGAGCTGGTACATCTCGGGAGCCCTGCTCGGAGGTGCACCCCTCGCGGTGGGGACAGCCTTTCTACTCTTGAAACCGACGACGGCTCGTGCCATGACCTTCGTCATCGGCGCGATCATCGCTGTCGCGGCGGTGGCCGTCGCGCTCTCTCCGGTCGAGATGGCACTCGTGGAGGAGCACCGCCTTACCGGGTCGGTCATGACGTGGAGTTGGGCTCGACTCTTCTCGCCCTTCGTGAACATCTGGGCGGCCATCTTCCTCATTGGAGGCGCGGCCCTTTCCGCATGGCGCTATCGCGGGGATCCCACGCAGCGCCACCGGTTCATCGGGAACTGCTTCATCGCACTCGGGGCGCTGCTCCCCGGGATCGGGGGAAGTGCGACCCGCTTCGGGTACACCGAGGTGCTGTACGTGACCGAGCTGGTGGGGCTGACATTGATCTGGGTGGGCTACAACTACAACGTGCGGCCTACACCCCAGCCCGCTACTTAGGCTTCCGTCCCAGCTTCAGCCACTTCAACGGATCCGGACCACCCAGCTTGTCCCATGGACCCGACGGGGTCGGGAAGGGGGGGCGCTTGGGCGGCTTGGGATCACACGGTCCCTCGGGCACGCGAATTCGAGTCTTTTTCTTCTTTGCCATGAGGCTGCCTCCTGTATCTCTACCTACGGAGTCTGCCACGTAGGGATTCATGGTACGATCGGTCCGGCCGTGCAGCGCTCATTGGGGCGCGCCCACTCAGAAGTAGAAGGAGAGGGAGAGGTAGGCCAGCGTTGGGACGGAACCGTACTCGGATCCGGGCTCGAAGCTCGATACCGCGTCGGCGCCGGCGCCGACGAAGAGACCGAGACGGGTCGAGGTGGAGCTCGAGGCGGACCACGAGATGCCGGGTGCTAGGAGGGCGCTCCCGTCATCGAGATTCAGGAGCGCAAGCGCGTCGACCGAGACGAGGGGATGCCACTGCCATTGTGCGTGGCTCGCGAGCGTCCAGCGACCGAACAGCTGCATGTCGCCGCGGGTGAACGGCTCGGAGTTGGCGATCGCCACGAATTCGTCCGCGCGTGCCGCTCCGTAGCCGTCATACTGCACCTCCGCGAGAAGCGAGGCATCCCGCCCACCCGCCTGAACGATCCGGTCGACCCCGAGCGACATGCGCACTACGGCGCCGCCTTCCACTCCTTCGCGAAGCGCAGCTTCCGTGCGCAGGGACGTGCTCCCGATGCTCCCTGTGGCGAAGAGGGCCGCCCCGGGCGTGTCGTGCACTGCTCCGGCCCACCCTCCGACAGCCCACCCGGCGCGGGACGTCGACACCCGAGCGAGCGCGGTGACGGCGGTCTCGGTGATCAAGCCGCTTGAGCCCCGGCGACTGAGATCAGCGGCCCGCGCGACGACCTCGACTTCCGTGAACGGCCCCGGGAAGATTCGCAGGCGTACGGCGTCGACCCCACCTCGATACTCACGAAAGGGGTCAGAGGGATCGAAGGGCGCGAACGGATCCGCCGGCGTCAGGAAGAGCGTCGTGGCCCACGAGATCGCCTGGCGCCCCACGATGACGTCGACATCGCCGAGCGAAGCGTTCAGATGGAGTCGATCGAATCGGTGGCGCCAATCGGATCGCGCGCCTTCGTGGATCGGCCACTCGAGCGGCGCCCAATCCGTCGCGGATGCTACGCCGCCAGGGGAGGTCAGACCGAAGCCGCCGCCCACAGGGTGCCGCGACGCGATATGCTCGTATGCGGCATCTACGGAGATCATCGGTGTGGGATCCCACGCGAGCATGAGCCGGCCCCGACCCAGCCACGTCGAACCGGGCGGCGCGAAGTCCGACGCACTCGCGTACGTGCCGACCCCGAGCGTGTAGCCGGTCAGACTCTGTGCGCGGGCCGCCCCGGGGGTCACCCCCGCGGCGATCACCACGAGCGAAAGAAGGGTGATCCGTGGAATGCGGCCGGCACTGCGCGGATGGGTCATCCGTCGGGGCGCACCGGTCCGTTGCGTTCATCGGTGTCGATCTCGCCGTCGACAAGGTGAATCAGCCGACGGGACCGCTCCATCACGCGCGGATCGTGGGTGGAGAAAATGAAGGTCGTGCCCGTGTCCCTGTTCAGCCGTTCCATCGTGTCGAGGAGCGCAGCGCTGGAAGCGGAGTCGAGGTTGGCCGTAGGTTCGTCGGCGAGCACGAGGGCCGGCTTGCTCACGACCGCTCGGGCGACGGCCACCCGTTGTTGTTGGCCGCCCGAGAGCTTTCCGGGTCTGCGATCCGCGAGTCCGTCGAGCCCGATCTCCTGGAAGAGCTCATGCACCCGCCGGTGTCGCTCCTCCTTGGGGACTCCACGCAGGAGGAGGGTGAACTCCGCGTTCTCGAGCGCACTCAAAACCGGCAACAGGTTGTACGCCTGGAATACGAAGCCGATGCGCTCGAGCCGTAGTTGGGCCCGTTCCCGCGCCCCCATGGCCGAGAGCTCTTCTCCCCCGATCCAAACGCGACCGCGCGTCACTTCGGTCAGACCCCCGATCATGTTCAGGAGCGTCGTCTTTCCGGACCCGGACGGGCCGGCCATCGCCACGAAGTCGCCCGACTCGATGGTGAGCGATACGCCGCGCACCGCTTCCACGGGTTCAGGCTCTTGAGGGAATATCTTCCAAACATCCTCCGTTCGAACCGCGTCGGCGGTCGGGGCGGCGGTCAGTTCCGTGTCGGTCATCGATCGAATTTCATCGCTTCGGCCGGGTCCAACCTCGCGGCCCGCAGCGCTGGGTAGAGGGAGGCGAGCGTGCCGATAACAAGGATGAAGTAGACGCTCAGAAGGACCTGGGAGGAGTGGAAGACGGGCACGATCACGGGTTCGACGATGCTTCCGGAGAAGGTCATCTCTCCTTCCATGAGCCCGCTGAAGTCCAACCCGTCTCGGAAAAAAGTCCAGGTGAAGGCGAAGCCGAGTACGATCCCTACGACCCCCGAGGCGGCCGTGAGGACGAGGCCCTCTCCGAAGACGACGAGACCGGTCTCGGCCGGAGTGAGCCCCATCGCTTGGAGAACACCGAACTCCCGACGGCGACCGAGCACGGAGATCAGGACCGCATTGAGGATCGCGAGCGCGACGATGGCGAAGAGAATCGTGTGGAAGACGTAGTCCCCGTAGTCATCGATGCGCACGGCGGAGTCGAGGTCCGGCGCGGACTCCGGCCAGCCGAGCACTCGCAAGCCGGGCACTCCGTCCGTCACTTCACGAAGGCGCTCCACCGCGGGATCCGTGTCCCGGGCGGAGCGGAGCGTCGCCGCGAGCGTTGTCGCGCCTCCCGGCACTCCGAGCCACGAGCGCGCCGTCTCGATCGGTATGTGCAGGAGCCCTTCATCCATCTCCGGAATCCCGGTGCGGAAGGTGCCCACCACGCGCACGAGCTGTCCCTCCACATCGCCTGAGCTCGTCGCTGCGGTGAGCACGAAGCGGTCACCGAGATCCAAGTCGAGACGAGCGGCCAGCGCGGTCCCTATGAAGGCATGTAGGCGGTCGCCGTCTTCCAAATACCGGCCTCCGATCAGCTTGGCATCCAGATCGGAGAAGGCGATCTCCCGCGCCGGGTCGACCCCGACCACACGGACCGGGATTGCCGAAGAAGCTGAGCTGGCTAGACCATCGACGACGAGCCGAACGGACGTCTGTACGAGCCTCTCCGACGTCAGCGACTCCATCGCCGACTCTGCAGCCGCGAGCGCCGCGGCATCGAGGTGATGCTCCAGCTGGCCGGTCTCCAGGTACTCGGGCGCTTGGATCGCGACGTGACCCTCCGCCAGTCGGACGGCGTCATCGATCCACTGTTCGTGGCCTCCTTCCGCAAGGGAGCGCGAGAAGATGAGAAGCGCGAGGCCCACGACCATCGCCGCGGCGGTTAGCGCACTCCTGCGCACGTTGCGCAGCACGCTGCGCGCCGAGAGGCGGGCGAGAATCCAGGCGCGTCTCATCGGTCGGCCAGAGCGTCGGCGGGCGGGACCCGGGTCGCTTTCCACGCCGGGTACGCCGCGGAGAGCACGGCAGTGAGGAGGAGCGCGATCGCGCTTACCACCGGAGCGTCCAACGAGTACTCGACCCGCAGCACCGGCTTCCAACGCGCTCCGCTCCAATCGAAGCCGCCAATCCACGCGCTCAGGTCTGGCGGTGTTCGGTGCCACCAGTAGAAGATCGGCCAAGTGATGGCCGCACCCACCGCGAGGGCGATCGCACCCAAGATCATCCCCTCGTAGATCACGGTGCGACTCACCGCGCGCCGGCTCGTCCCCAACGCTCGCACCACGGCGAATTCACGGCGGCGCTCGAAGGTCCCGATGAGCATCGTGTTGGCGACGCCGAAGACGGCCATCGCGAAGATGATGAGGACGATGACGAAGTTCAGAGAATCCATGAGCGCCAAACCTTCGGCGAGCTCTGGGCGTAGCTCGGTCCACGGCTTCACGTCGATCGGCAGTCCCGTCTCGGCCAGGTGGCCCTCGAGGGAGTTGGCGATGCGAGGTGTCTCACGGGCCGCGGTCACGGTCATCACGACTTCGTGGATCCGCGTCGGGGCGAGCGACATCAGGTACTGGAGATCGACGATCGGGAGCACGGCGTAGTTGGTATCGATCCCGGGCGTACCCGTGCGGAAGGTGCCGACCATCGTGTACAGATCGTTGCCCATCGACCCGTCGGCAGCGGGAGCCACGACAACGATCTCGTCTCCGACCTCCACCTCCAGCTGCCTGGCCATCTCGACGCCCAACACGACTTCGAATGCTCCGGCTTTCGGCAGTCGACCTGTAGCGATCTCCGAGAGGAGCGTGCTCACGTGCGCCTCTCGCTCAGCGTCGATGCCCAGGAGTAACCCGGCCTTCGTGAGGTCGCCTGAGGATAGGAGGCCGCCGCCGAAGAGCCGAGGGGACGCAGCAGTGATCTCCGGGTGTGCTTCGATCTGGTCGAGCAGCTGGGTGACGTTCGTGCCGTCCGGCCCCCCGATCGTGCGGTGCATGCTCCGCTCGGGGAGGAAGTCGTCGGCGTGGATCTGCACCTGGCCCACCATCATCCGTGTCCCGTTCTCCACCAACTCCGCCGACATCCCGTCGGTCAGGCCGACCATGAGCACGGCGGCGAAGTAGCCGAAAGCGAGGCCCGACGCCGTGATCCATGTCCGGTGCGGGTTTCGCCAGAGGTTACGCCAGGCGACGGTCCACCATACGGCGTCCCGACTCATGTCAGCGCCGAGACCTGAGGTTGCGGAGGCTGAAGAAGTCTTCGTCGAGCCCGATATCGAAGTCGAGTTCGTGATAGACGATGCGTGTCCGCTCCTCTGGCTTGTCCGTAGGGATGACGTCGAGGGTGGCGGGGACCAGTCGGCCCCCCATGGTCTCGTATCCGGAGAAAAGCATCGTACGCTCGAGGTCGCCGTCCTCGTCGAAGTACTCGACTGTCGTCGGCATCAGGTCAGCGGTCCGGACCACGTACACGACCTTCCCCCACACGACAGGTGCTTCCGGCTTGGGGATCAGGGTGAACTCCCAGATCTCGTCGCCGTCCCGCACCCCTTCGAAGGAGATCTCGAAGTCGTAGTCGTCGACGATCCGGCTCTCGCGCACGAGGTCGTCGTTCGTGAAGTGGGATCCCATCCACGACCCCATCATGAGCGAGGGCGGAACCTTGATCGTGCGGTCGACCCGAGGGAGGTAATTCCAAACCTCCTGGTCAGCTTTGAGCGTGGCGGTGCCGGCCTCGCGGGCTGGGGACGATACTCGGACCATCGAGTAGTCGGTCCCTAGCGACCAGACCTCCATCTCGAGCTCTCGCGACCAATGCTCGGTCGTGATCTGCATGGAGACACGCCCACGGCTCGACTCGCCGCGGAGCAGTTGATCGACCCGATCCAGGATCTCCCGGGCGGATTGGCCCGAGGTCGGGGTGGCGGTGGGCAGAGTGTACACCACGGCCGCGAGGCCGATTCCGAACCAGCGAGGAATTCGCAGCCACCGCATCGCTACACCCCCTTCATGAGACGACTAAATATCGCGGCAGGTCGCTTCGCGTTGTAGGTGCATCCTCCGTTCTGGGACGCTATCTACAGGATGCGCGATTGGGGCGGATGAGATGAGGAGGCGGGCTGGAGACCCTGTTGGCGGACATCGAGCTGTGGCTCAGTGGCCTCGGCGCGTGGGCGTACTTCTGGGCCCCCGCGGTGATGGCGGCCGTGTCGATTCTTCCGGTACCGGCCGAAGCGCCGGCCATGGCGAATGGCGCCCTCTTCGGACCCGTGGTGGGGACGGCGATTACTTGGACCGGGGCGATGGTCGGGGCGTGGGCCAGCTACGAGATGGCGCGGGGGTGGGGGCGCCCCTTGGCCGAACGCTGGTTCCGCGCCGATACGCTGACACGGGTCGACGAGGTGGCGAGTAGGGCGGGGTGGAAGGGGCTGCTCGTGCTCCGACTCATCCCGGCCGTCGCCTTCACAGCCTTGAATTGGGGCGCCGGGCTGTGTCGAATCGAGCGGAAGCGCTTCCTGTGGACGACGGCTGTCGGAATCCTACCCGGCGCGGTCCTCTTTACGACGTCTGGAGTAGGGCTGAGCGCGCTCTGGAGACGGTCGCCGGGAGTCGCGATGGGGGTGATGATGGCCGTTGTCGTGGCGTCGGTGATCTGGTATTGGCGCCGGGGTCGGTAGCGCTGGGCACGGGGCGGACGGTTGGGCCCCGAGTCCGGTGGCAACAGAAAGCGGAGGCCGGCGCTCGGCGCCGACCTCCGCAGATTCCCGAATGACGCCGGCGGTTAGCCGATGCGCTCGATCATGATCTGAGCTACGGGCCCGTCGAAGTTGTGCGGATCGACTTGGAGATCGGCGTCGCCGGAGATGCCCGGATGCATTGTGATCACACCACCCTCGGCGAGGTCCGGATTCGACATGCCGGTACCGAGGCCCATCTGGTCCACGCCCGTGAGCATGCCGCACGGAGGCACGAGGTCCTCGAACATCTCGGTGTTCACTTCCGTTCCCGCGTCGTAGCCGTACAGCATCGACGTTGCGTTGTCGCCTATGCTCTTCGGCAGGCGGATCGAGTTCGCTCCTGTGAAGCCGTCGTTCGTGCAAATCAACATCGAGACGAAGGAGATGTACTTGGCGCCCTGCTGGCCCATCACTTCGTATTCGACCATCTCACCCGGAAGAATCGGGGGTATCGTGGGGCCGGTTGTCACCGAAGCGTCCTTCACGTGCATGCTTGTGCTGGCAAAGTCCACGAGGGGGCCGATGTTCCCGTTCTCGGCGATCGACTGCACCTCGAAGCTGGCCGGAGAGCCGACTTCGAAAAGGCTGATCGATGTGCGGTGTACGGCCGTAACCGGAGGCGTGAGCGGCTGGCCGGAGGAGAGGTTGTAGACCGTGACGCGGTAGTACGCCTGACCGGCCTGACCCGTCGATGAAGAGCTCGCGAACTGCGGCTCGAGCTCCATGGGGCTCTCGTCGGCACAAGCAGCTGCCGCGACGAGAAGTCCGAGGGTAAGAACAGAGAAACGACGCATGGATGACTCCATTTGTGAGGGGAAGGACGAGCCTTGGAGCTCGTTCAGCCGCCCACGTCGAGTACAAAGCGCATGCCGACGCGTGGCATGGGGCGATTTCACCGCGTTCGGCTCCGTTCCATCACGGTTTCGCGGGGTCGAGGGGGTGTGGGCGCGTCCCTTGGTCGGTGTTTCATGAAACGCTCGGGTGTTTCATCAGGCGTTTCAACGGCGTTGCAGTCCTGAGCCCCGTCGTGCTCGGGTGTGGATTGGCCGGTCGCGGCGCTACTCCGCGGCGGCTTCCTTCGCGCTCTCGATTCCCGCCGTCATCGCCGGCCCACCGAAGCCTCGGCGCGAGAGGTAGGCCATGAGCCGGCGCTGAGCCTTGATGCGCTCCGGTGAGGCGTCGGGGGAGGCGAGTGCGGCGCGTGTCGCCGCGTTTTGGCGGGCGACCCATTGGCGGCCGACCGTGCGGGCGAGCGCGTCGTCGTCGACCTCTTCGGTCTCGAACACTTCCGAGATCGTGCGCTTCGCCAGCTCGGGGTCCACGCCCTTTCGGCGGAGCTCGGCCGCGATGGCGCGCGTGCCGCGAGGACGATGGCGAAGGCGGTCTCGGGTAAAGGCTGCGGCGACCGCTCGGTCGTCGATGAGGCCTTTCTCGGCGAGCTGGTCGAGGCACACATCGACACGGGCCGGCCGAAAGTCCTTCTGGACGAGGCGTCGTCGCAGCTCCGTGCGGGTGCGCGCCCGGTACGAGATCAGATTCAGGGCTGCGTCACGGACCCGGACATCCTGATCGTGGTTCAGGAGGTTGTGCTTGCGTTGGGGTGTCAGTTCATCGCCAACGCCGATTCGGCTGCGCTCCAACGCCTCGAGCATGACTTCGAACGGTTCGCCGTCGTCGAGGTGCACGAGGACTTTGAGCCCACGTGGGCGGAGCGGCTGGACGCGCTGGATGACGGGTGCCGAAGCCATGGGGCGGGGGCGTGAGACGATCGGGACGCACGACGATAGTGTCCGCGTCGGGCTGTCGGAATGGGAGTGGGCGGCGTTCATCCCGGTTGGATGTACCAACGGTCTTCGACGAGATCGTGATACAGGGTGAGGACCCTACCGTCGTCGAGAACGACGGTCCGATAGACGCGTGAGATCGCACGTCTCCACCACTCGTCATCGATGCGCCACTGTTCCCGTACGACGGCGACCGGACGAGCCGGTTTTCCTCGGAGCCGGACGTGTACCGGCTCGCCATCGTCATCGGTGAACACCACCACCGACTTGGGTTGCCCCAACGGTTTGAGCCTCGGCCTCGGGCGTCCCGCAGTGGGCTTCATGGATCGAAGCTCAAGAGTGCGTGACGGCGCTCGGGGATCCTCGACCAGGGATCGACTTCGACGACCCGATACAGAGGAGAGTGCCCTAGACGCAGCTTTAACTCTTTGACCGCATCGCGAAGATCAAGAGGCACTTCTCCGTTGTGTAGGTCGTGTCCGGAGACCGCTCGCCCCGCTTCGTCCCGTCGATCGAAGAGCCCGGTTTGGGCCGAGGGTGCTCCGAAGTCGGTGAGCTCCAAAATGAGCGTCTCTACGGCTTTCGGAGGTGGAGCGATCGCCATCTTCGCCCGGAGGGGATCCGTAATGCGGGCCCGGTCCGATGTGGGCTCTCGCAGGATCGTCTCGACGAACCACGAGCCTCCCCCTTCGAGGTGTGCGCCCATACGGACCCCGACCACACTTCGCCCTCGACGGGCCGGCCTCGAGAGTGCCCGTTCGGCGAGTCGATCGAGTGCCCCGTGGAGTGTATCCGTCAGCCCGACCGGGTTGGAGAACTCGAGTGAGACCCGGATTGGCTTCGGGCGCCGCCAGGGTCGCACCGTGTCGATCCGACGAGCGCTCGCCCATGCGAGCGCGTTCTTCCCGTCTTCGCCGAACTGCGCCACCAGGGCCGGCTCCGGGAAGCGTTGAAGGGCTCCGAGCGTGTGGATCCCGAGCCGTTCGAGGCGCTGAACGACTAGAGGATCGACCGGTAGGGCCCCGACCGGACACTTCGCGAAAAAGGCGGCGAGTTCGGATTCCGCGATGATGACCGGATTGCCCGAACGTGCCGAAGCGGCCGCGACCCAAGCGCCGAACTTGCCCGGAGCCATCCCCGCCCGAGTCGCAGCGACCAGGGGGGAGGGGAAGACCCGAAAGAGGGAGCGCAGGGCTCGGTTCACGAGCCGAGAAGGCGATCCGAAGAGGCGACCCAGACCGTCCATACCCAAGAAGACGCGCCCACGACCGGCCGGCTCGACGATCGGGGTCAGGTCGTGGAGCACCTCAAGCATCGTCTCGACCGCCGCATCGTAATGGGCCGGATCCGGCTCCAGGAGGGTGAGCGAGGTGCAGAGCGATACCGCTTGCGATACGAGCTGCCCGGGACGGACCCCGGCTTCGTGAGCGCGCTCGGAGACCTGCCAGATCGTGCGACGCGTGCTCTCCCCGGGTGAGAGTAGGGCGACCGAGGTGCTGTCGAGCTCAGGAGTACGTACGAGTTCGAGCCGGAGCTCGAAGGTGGGGAGCCAGAGGCAGAGGGCTTGGCGGCTCCCGGCGGAAACCCGCTTGGATACAGGGAGGAAGGCGGCTCCGGAGCCTGGCCCCGAGGCCCAGCCGGTGTCGGGGTGGGCTTGGGTGAGCCAGTCGGTTTGGGTGTCTTGAGCCCACCCTCGGCCTTGGCGGGTGGGAACCCTTTGATTTTGGGCGGGTGGGGTAGGCGTGGCCATAGGTGGATCGGATCCGATACCGAATAAAAACCGAATAGAATACCGAAGATATGCCGAATATGGTGAGGGGCAAGGTGGACCGGATCTGCTTCAGATGAGCTCTTGCGGCTTGTCAGCCGCCAGGCGCTGCAGTAGAACTCCGGGCCGTTAAGGCGCCTGGCTGAGGAATGGGAGGTGGCTATGTCGCTACGACATTCGGTTGCCTGCGCGACACTCATGTTGCTGCTAGGCGCACCTGTTGGAGCGGCGCAAACAACCGACTCGGTGCCAAAGGCCGGGACGCATCTCAACCACGGCCTCGTGGTCGGTTTGGGCGTAGGCCTTGTGACTGGGCACGTGCTCCGACTCATGAGCTCAGGAGGAACCACCTGCCTTCTTCCGGACATTTGTACTCCGGCTAGCGAGGTGTCTCGTACAGTGGCGTACTTGGCGCTCCCCGGAGCGGCTGCGGTGCTAGGCGGAATCATTGGGCTCGTGATCCCCGCAGCGCAGCCTCGGGTGTCACCAGCGGTTGGTGGTCTCGAGATGGAGTGGACCTGGCGTCCTTAGCGAAGTTCGTTAGACCTGCGGAGAGGTTGGATGATGCGACTCATGCTTCTGACGGCATCCATAGTGGCCTTGGTGGCTGCCCCAACCGCCGCCCAGGACGTCCGGTTCGTCGACGTCGACGGGCGACAGGTCCGGGTTCAAACCGCCGGCCTCGACCCCTCAACGACCACGACGCCTGTAGTCGTCTTCGAGGCCGGCTTCATGTACGACGGCCTGAGTGCGTGGACGTCTCTCATCGGTCTCGTCGCGGAGTTCGCTCCTGTCATAGCCTATGACCGCGCTGGGATCGGCGAGTCAGAGCCAGACGGAGAAGTTCCTACTCCGCGTCACGTCGCCGAGAATCTCCGTCGCCTGCTCGAAGCGTTGGAGACTCGACCTCCGTACCTCCTGGTTGGCCACTCTCTAGGCGGCCCGTTCATTCGGATGTTCGCGGCCCTCTATCCGGATGAGGTAGCGGGCCTCGTCTATGTCGATCCGGCCGATTGGATGTCGGCGGAGGTATCGCGCGATTACGACCGCGCCATGGGAATCTCGGAGGAGGGTCGAAATCGGTTGAGCGCTGCAGCCCGCGCGACCTTCGGAGATCTTCCGAACGCTTCGATCCGTGCGGAAGCGGAGATGATGTACGACACCCGCAGTGCAGGGTGGCTCGAACTCCAAGATCTTCCACCGATGCCGAATGTACCCGTCTCGGTGCTGATGGCTGCGCGCTTCGAGCCTCAACCCTCGGATGCTGCGGGGCGTGACTGCGAACCCAGAGAGTGCCACGACAGACGAATCGCCTTTCGCAGGACGTGGCTCGCGAAGCTGGCGGATGAGGTGCCGGCGGGAACGCTGACGGTGGTGAACTACTCCGGTCACTTCATCCAGAACGAGGACCCGGACCTCGTAGCTTGGACGATCCGTCGAGCGCTGGACGCCGAGGTGCCAAGGGAAGGGGTTGACCTGTTGCCCTCTGCGTTGGACAGCCTCGTCGGCGACTTCGAGAGCGATGCCGGGGCCCGCATGTCCATCTTCCTAGAACACGGTCAGCTCTTCCTTCGCGTCGGAGATCAGCGAGGTCGCCCGATCTTCGCTGAATCCGAGACCGACTTCTTCCTCCGGGGCTTCGACGGCGCGCTCCGGTTCGAACGAGCTAGGGATGGGGCCATCGAACGGCTCGTTGTCGTCAGCGGGCTGAACGAAGTCTCCTATCGCAGGGTCGGCTGAGCTGAGGTCGCACTCTATCGATCAGCCCCTGTCGTGTCTCGCTGGCTCTCCAGCCGGCTTCGAGTCGCTGCAGCGCGAGCCCTCCAGACCTCTCTGATCTCAGCTCGGGCAGCCTGCCTGTCGATCTCGGAGTACTGCCAGCTCCATCCTCGGTAGTCGAGTCTTTGACCTGGCCGCATCCCGAATCCGCAGTCGGCGAGATCCAACCCGGAGCCTCCACACGTCGGGACGGCCACGCTGCCGAGGTGGAACACTCCTGGTGACGCACCCCAACGCGTCTCGCCTGGTCTCCCGGAAGCCCACGTCGCGGTGCCTGGAGTGGGCGGCTGTGCGTCGTCGGCCTCCGCATTCGCGACTCTGAGTCGGTACTCGAGTACGTCTCGCTCGGTAGCAAGATCAGCAGCGGACACGTCGAGAGACGGACGCCACAGCCGTGCATTTGTTGACCCGGGTCGGAGCGTCGCGGGGCCCGGTTGGGGCTCGGGCGTGGCGGACTTCCCTTTAGGCTCCGGCGGATCACGATCGAGGGCTTCCGCCTCGCGCGGGGGGCCATCTGCCTCGACGATGCTGGCGACAGGGTCCTCGTCAGCCTCGTCGGGGGCCGCCGGGGTCAAGGTGACCACCCGCAATGCGTCCGTGAGAGGCAGAGGCTGGTCCGAGGCTTTCCCCGGGCCCAACGGGACGCGCGGTGCAGCCATCGGCCACGCGAGGACGACCGTGTGAATCACAATCGTTCCGACGAACCCGAGCCGGCCAAACCTTCTTCGGGACTTTCTCGTCGGGGTGGACCACAAGCGTACCATGAGTCATTCGACCCATGCGAGCGGGCTCCTGGTTGCACGACTGGAGCCTCCGAAACTGTGTGGACACCGTCAGGTGGTGATGAGACAATGTTGATATGCGAACCACACTCGTCGACGACGTGCTCCGAACGATCCGATGTCTCGCTTCCGCACACGGGCGAAGCCCGAAGTCGTCGACACTGAGCCTGATGGTCGAGCTAACATGGACTTCTACAGCCGTAAGAGACCGTCTTGGGGTGCGCTTTGCGCTCGTCGGGGACCTCGTGACGAAGCCGTCCGCCGAGATCTTCGAAGTCGCGTTCCGCGATCTGGATGTAGTGCCCGAACAGACGGTCTACGTGGGAAACAGCCACCGACGAGACATCGTAGGGGCGTGGAACGCCGGCATCCCGTCAGTATGGATCTCCCAGGCGCTCGAGCCACCGAGCGAGCCCCAACCGACCGCTGTCGCCCCAAGTTTCGTGGATCTCGTAGGCGCGTTGATATGAGTACGGCCCGGCTGCATCGAACGTGTCGGTCTACCCCACAATCGCCACCAGCTCCGCCGGCGTAACCGACCGCACGACAGATCGCTTGAACCCTTTCTTGTCACGGGTGACGAGGTAGTCGGCCTCCGCCTTCTCGGCACACGCCGCCTGGACCGCATCCTCGAAGTCGGTCCAATTCATGGCCAACGCGTGTCGTAGACGATCCTCGTCTACGGCTTCCACCCGAAGGATGTGGATCAGGTCCTCGAGAGTCTTCCGCGCGCGGGCCTTGGAAAGATGCTTGTGGAGCAGGTAGTGCAGGGTGGTCACGGAATGCGCGGCGAGCACTCCTTCGACGATCCCTGCCTCAACGAGTTGAAGCACTGCCTGAGAGTCCTCCACGAACGGTTCGCGCTCCGCCAGGACGTCGAGAACCACATTGACGTCGATGAGGATGCGAGTCACCCGTGCTTCTCGTCCAAATATTGGCGATGCTCATCGCGGGATACGGATGAAGGGAGCACACCACGGAGGCGCCGTGCGATAGGCGTTGCCGCCTCTACGGAATCCTCCAACGAGGCCAAGAACTGCTCGACGAGCCGGGAAACGGTCGTCTCGTTGCGCTGGGAGAAGCGCTTGGCCCTAGCGACAACTGCAGGATCGACCGAGAGCGTCAATTTTGTCTTAGCCATCACATTCCCCGGATACGTATGGTACATCGAACACTATACGTACTATGGGGTTCCCTGAGCAACGGGTTCACACCGTGGACATCGCGATGTGGTGATGCGACGATACGCCCATGTGAACCACACTGAACATCGATGACGACGTGCTCCGTGCCATCCGCAGTCTCGCCTCCGAACGGGGACAGAGCCTGGGCTCGGTCGTATCCGACCTAGTCCGGCGGGGCCTGAGTCCGGATTCGCAAGTCACCTTCGCAAAGGACTTTCCGGTTTTCGCGGCCCGAGCGGGAGCTCCACCAATCACACCCGAAGTGGTGGCGTCCGCGTTGGAGGAGAACTGACCGCACTTCTGTACGCGCCCCTCGCCGGCCCTGAGTGTCTCCTGATACCGTGACGAAAGTAGTCGGTCAGGTGCGGTGGCCCCTCCGCCGCCCTACTCCGCGTTGAGCACTGACACGGGGTCCACTCGCGACGCCCGTCGAGCCGGCAGCCATGACGCTGCTACGCCCACCATTCCGACCGCGAGTGCCACCCCACCGTACGTTAGGGGATCGACGGCTTCGACTTCGAACAGGAAATCGTCGATGACGTCGAGCGATGCGATCCGCCACGCAATGAGCATCCCGAGCGCGATCCCTGCGCCCGCCAGCTTTAGCCCTCCGGCGATCGTTCCGGCGACGACGTCTCTCGGGTGCGCCCCGATCGCCATTCGGACGGCGAGCTCACGAACGCGCTGCGAGACCGCGTGGGTCACGACCCCGTAGACGCCCAGTAGAGCCAGCACCGTCGCTATGACGGCCAGCCCGACGACGAAGAGCGTACGGAAGCGCGGAACAGCGACGGACGCTGAGATGCGCTCCTCGAGCACGTCGATGTTCCGAACGGGTGTCGATCCGGACGTGGTGGCGACTGCCTGACGCGCCAGCTCCACGACGGCCGCCGGGTCGCCCTGCACCCGCAGCAGCCACTGGTTGGCGCTCCGGTGATTCTGGACGACGGGCACGTACAGCTTGGGCTGTACCTCCTCGTGCAGCTGCCGATGCCGCACGTCTGCAGTGACCCCCACAATTCGGGTTGGTGGATCGTCCTCGTCGGCGCGCATCTCTTTTCCGATACCGGACTCGCCCGGCCAGAAACGGTCGATGAGCGCCTGGTTCGCTACTCCGATCCGTTCGTCCTTCGCCTGCTCTGTGCCGTCGAAGAGCCGACCCTCGATCAGGTCGATCTGCATGACGGAGAAGTAGTCTGGGTCGACGAGAGAGATGAGGACGTTCGCCTCTTCTTGCTCCCCACCATCTCGATCGATGTAATACGACGTCGTGGATACCGAGCCGCTGAGCGGGATCTGATTGGTACGCGTGACGCTCACACCTGGGATCGCACGCAACCGCTCCCCCAGATCTGCGACGAAGCGGACTTCATCCTCCCGCTCGGGGAAATCCACGGAGTTCGGGGTGACGGACATCGCGATGAGCCCCTCGGTCCGGAAGCCGCGATCGACGTTCCACAGTTTGGTGAAGCTCGTACCGAGCAGACCGGCTCCGACGAGGAGCACGAAGGCGAGCGCGATCTCGGTTACGACGAGTGTCGAGCGGACACGGCGTCCGTTCCGGCCTCCGGAGAGCCCGCGCGAAGTCGCGTCCATCATTTGCTTGGGCTGCACTCGCGCCGCCTGAAGCGCGGGCAGGACACCCACGAGTATTGCAGTTCCTGCCGTCACGAGCAGGCCGAAGCCCAGGACCCGCCCATCGATCCCGATGTCGCCGGTCCTCGGCACGGTCGCCGGCAGGACGCCGAGCAGGAGCTCTAGAGTCATGGCAGCGATCGCGATCCCGAGGAGGCCCCCGATGCCGGCGAGCACTGCACTCTCCGTCACCAGTGCCCGCACGAGCCGCCCACGGCTCGCCCCGAGCGCGGCCTTCACGGCGAGTTCACGACCCCGAGCCAGCCCGTTCACCGAGAACATGTTGGCGATGTTCACGCACGCGACCGTAAGGACGAGTCCGACGGCCCCTAGGAGGAAGAGAAGTGTGGAGCGGATGCCACCCACGAGATCGTCGAGCAGACTCGTGACGGTCGCCCGCATGTCCACTTGTTCTACCGGGTAGGCTTCCGAGAGACGCTCCTGAATGGCATAGAGGTCGCGTTGAGCGCTCTCGAGCGTCGCCCCGGGACGGAGTCGTCCGAGCACGGTGTACGACTGCGACCGGCGATCCGTCATCTGTTCTGAGTCGGACAGCGACACCCACGCCTGACCACCTTGTCCTGGGAAGGTGAAGCCTTCGGGCATCACGCCCACGACGACACTCGGTGAGCCGTCGAAGGAGAGCGTGCGGCCCACGATGCCCGGGTCGGCCTCGAAGCGGTCGCGCCACCACGCATGAGACTAGACCACGACTGTCGGAGCACCGAGGCGATCGTCCTCCGGCACCAGATACCGGCCGTGCAGAGGATCGACGCCCAGGGCACGGAATACGCCGGACGTGACCTCGAGCCCGCGCACGAGCTCCGCGCGATCCGACCCCTGCATCACCCACCTCGTCCCGGTGAAGATACCCATCGACTCGAAACCGGTGCGCTCGGCCTCCCAGTCGAAGAACGTCGGGACCGAGAGGGGGAACTGCGCGGCGAATGCGCGAAGCTGTGCGTTCGCGTGATCTTCCCACTCGAGAGGGGGAACTGCGCGGCGAATGCGCGAAGCTGTGCGTTCGCGTGATCTTCCCACTCGGGCCGCGTCTGCCACGCCAGGGCGAGGCGATCCGGCTCCGGATAGTCGAGAGGCCGCAGGAGGACCCCGTTCACGACGCTGAACACCGACGTCGTGGCGCCCACCGCGAGAGCGACGGTCGCGATCACCGTCGCGGAAAATCCCATGCGCGTCCGCAAAGCGCGGAGTAGTCTTCGGGCAGCTCGCCGCGGGCGGAGACGCGGGCACCTTCTACTTGGGACCGACCGATGTCGATTCGAGAACACGCTCCAGGCTCTCTCGCCGCATCACGGCGAAAGGTCGGAGGCTCGAAGTCGCGGGTCGGGCTGACGCTTCCTTCTCAGAGCGTGCGGTCGGCCTCTGTGAACTCGAGTGTGAAGCGCGAAAGAGGAGATCACTTCCCACGTCGTCGGAGACGGGTGTCACACGTGAGACGGAAGAGGCGTTGGCAGACTACTCAGAGGAGGACCAGGAACGGCTGACACCGGCCTCCATTGGCCAGGTGTGCCGACGATTGGCCGAACTTGGGGCGGAGTGGCGGGGCTTGGAGGTCGGGGGGACGCTCGCGCTCGAATGGTGAGGGTGTAGCACGTGGGCATGGACAGGCCCGTTGTAGAAATAACTACGCAGTAGTAAAATAGGGGCAGAACACCCCACGCTGCGGAGTCCGTATGCCGTATCTCGGTGAATTCGAACAGCTAATTCTGTTCTCCGTGTTGGCCCTCGGTGATGACGCGTACGGCGGCTCGATCCGAGCGAACATCGAAGATCGCACGGGGCGCACGGTGTCCTCCGGTGCGATCTATACTGCGCTGGGGCGAATGGAGCGGAAGGGGCTGGTCGAGTCCCGGCATGGGAGTCCCGTGCTCGGCAGAGCCGGTCGCCCCCGGAAGTTCTACTCCTTGCGACCGAATGGTGCCAAGGCGCTCAGGGCGAGCTACTCGACGATACAGGCCGCGGCCGCGGGACTCATCCCGAGGCTCGATGAAGTCGCGGAGCAGTAGGGTGTTTCGACGCGAGCGGTTGCTCTACGCACACCCACACCGCTGATGACGAGCCCTCCCCGGTGGCTCGAACGCCTCAGCAGACTCTTGGTTCGTGGGCCGGATTCGCCATACATCCGCGCCGATCTCGAAGAGGGGTACCTTCGGGACCTGGATCGAGGGATGACGCCCTTCCGGGCCAGGCGGAGGTACCTGGTCAACGCCCTCGTGTCCGGAGGACTGATGCTCGTGACCGGACGCGCTTTCGGATTGGGCGCCTCGTGGCTCGACGTGAAACTCGCCGCTCGTATGCTGCTCAAGCAGCCTGCGCTCACGCTCGTTGCGGTCTTTGCGCTTGCGGTCGGCATTCCGGTGGGTCTCCTGCCACAGCACATCATCGGCTCACTCATGGCACCGATCCCGGTCCCGCAGGGGGCTGAGGTGCTGATGATCGACAATGTGAACGTGCGGACGTCCAATCCGGTGAGACGACCGCTGCACGACTTCGTGCGATGGCGGGCCGAACTCACGTCCTTTTCGTCGATCGGGATCGCATCGACCAAACCGGTGAATCTGATCGCGGATGACGGGCGTTCCGCCCCGGTACACGGGGCCGAAGTGACCGCGTCCGTGTTCGAGATCCTTCGGGTGAAGCCGATCATGGGTCGGCCTTTGATTATCGATGACGAGGTGCCCGGTGCTCCGGACGTGGTGGTGCTCGGGTACGACGCCTGGCGTGCTCGGTTGGCCAGCGACCCCGAGGTCGTGGGCAAGTCCGTCAGGATCGGCGGGGCCCCGCACACCATCGTCGGAGTCATGCCGGAGGGGTTCCAATACCCGGTCCGTGACGACCTGTGGGTGCCCTTTCGGCACGAGGTAAGCGCCTATCCGGAGGGCTCTGGCCCCAGGGCACGCGTGCTCGCCCGCTTGGCCGAGGGGGTCACACTCGAGCAAGCGAACCGAGAGATCGAATTCTTGGGTCAGCGCTTGGCTACGGCATTCCCGGAGACGCACGCCGACCTTCAGCCACGCGTCTTACCGTACGCCGAAGGGTTGGTCGGCGGCGATCCGAACGACGAGCCGGACATAGTAATGCTGAGGCTTGTGGCCCTGCTCCTACTCGCTCTCGCCTGCGGGAACGTCGGGATTCTTGTGTTGGCCAGGACTTCCACACGGGTGGGTGAGTTGGCGGTGCGCACTGCTCTGGGAGCGAGCAGGACCCGTATCGTCGGTCAGCTCTTCATCGAGTCGTTGCTCCTTGCGGTGTTGGGTGCCGGCGTCGGGCTGATGGTCGCCAATCATCTGTCAGGGCGGTTCGGAGCCCTCGAGCAGATCACCGAATACTGGATCGACTTTCGCATCACCGGTCGTACCGTGATGCTGGCTTTCATTCTTGCTGTGTTCAGCGCGGTCCTCGCGGGCGTGGTCCCCGCACTCCGGGCGACCGGGAAGCACGTGCAGCTGAACATGCAGCGCTCCGCTGGCGGAGCCGCGGGGCTTCGATTCGGAGCCCTCTCCAGCATGCTCGTGGTCGCCGAGGTAGGTGTAGCTGTGTGGTTTCTGTCGCTGAGCGCCGGACTCGTCCCGTCCGCGGTGGCGGCACCCGGGGGACTCGGCATCGACACAGATCAGTACTTGTTCGCCGCGCTTCGGTTTCCGACGACCGAGAACCCGGTGCGGAGCTTCGACCCGGGCTCCGCGCCCTTTAGCGAGCGTGCGGCGTCCATACAACTAGCGTTCAGTGAACGGGTCGCGGAAGAGCCTGGACTCCGGCCCTTGGCGATCGGTGTGCCGCTGCCCGGGATGCAGCACTCAACCCGCTGGGTAGAAGTGGAAGGCGAACCGCCACCCGAAGGGTCGCTGGGCATTCGCGTGCGATACGCCACGGTCGATATCGACTACTTCAAGGCGTTCGAGCAGTCGATCCTCGACGGACGCGACTTCACCCAAGCCGATCTCGGAGACGATGAGCACGTGATCATCGTGAACACCAACTTCGCGGATCATGTGCTCCGTGGAGGCAATCCGATCGGCCGTCGTATCCGATACACGACGACACTGGGGGGCGGGGCACCAGGCCCCTGGCTTGAGATCGTGGGGGTTGTAGGGCCGTTGGGGATGAATGAGCTGAATCCGGCCAACGACGCGGGCCTCTACGAGGTTGCGGCGCCTGGGGAGATCAACCCCGTGCGGCTTGCGATCAAGGTGGGTCCGGATCCGACATCGGCGGTCCCGAGACTCCGGGAGATCCTCGCTGAGGTTGATCAGGGTGCGATGCTTCAGGACCCGTCGCGGCTGAGCGACGTCTTTAACGCCGATCGCTTCTTGACCCAGTGGATCGGCCTGCTGTTCGCCTTGATCGCTCTTATCGCAGTGGTGCTGTCCGTTGCTGGTCTCTATGCGCTGATGTCCTTTACGGTCTCACAACGCACAAGGGAGATCGGGATCCGGACGGCTCTTGGAGCCCGTCCGGCCAGAATCGTCTCCACGATTGCCAGGCGCGCCCTCATGCAGCTCTCGGCTGGCGTGATGCTGGGGTGGCGGCCACCATCTTCCTGTTCCCCGCAGGATCAAACGACGATGAGTTCGTGCTCAGATGGGGCACATGGCCGGTTGTCATGACCATCATCGCCCTGGGGATGGTCGTCGTCGGAATGCTGGCGTGCGTATCGCCCACCCGTCGAGGGCTGCGGATACGGCCGGTGGAGGCTCTCAAGAGCTGAAGCAGGCGCTTTCCCAGCTTCCATATTCTCGCCGGGGGGTGGCGTCCGGGCGGCTGTGCCGGCGTGTCACATATGCTGCGCTCTGATCGTTCGCTACCAAACGGAGGTCATGCAGTGAGACTTTGTCTTGTGTGGGCAATGCTGCTCGGCGCAGCAACCGGATGCAGTCAAAAGACGACCGAAGTCGACGAGACCCATCGGATTCGTCGGCACCTTGCGGCGGTGGAAACGCAGATGCGTGAGACCTCGCCACAGGGTCTCACGGACCGGCAGCGGAGCGCACGCTCAGAAACGCTTCAATGGCTTGAGGACTACCGCATCGCTGGACGCTTTCCCCACAATCATGTCGAACGGGGTGCCCGTGTCCCGGTGTTCGTGGATCCTCATGGAACCCCCTGTGCGGTCGGCTACCTGCTCCTGCGGTCGGGAGAGACAGCGCTCGTGGAGGAAGTTGTCCGTGCGGACAACTTGGTCCGAGTCCCCGACCTGGCTACGGAACCTCGGCTGGTGAACTGGCTCGCCGAGCGTGGTATCACCCTGGCTGAGGCTGCCGCGATCCAGCCGACGTACGGCCCGCGGGACCCGCTCCCCTTTCCCGAGGACGCCTCGAACTATTCCGAGATCACCCTCGGTGCGTCGCTCATCTCGGCAGCGGTTGCGAGCTATTCGCTCGCGGTCGGGGCGGATGAGACGAGTGGATACCTTCCGGAGGTCTTGGGTGTCGCATCCCTCGGATTCCACTCGGCCATGGCTGGCGTAGCGATCGCTTCGGATGAGCACGAGCCATCGTGGGCAGTCGGCCTGAACGTGGCGGCCGCATTGCTGAGCGGTTTCGCAGTCGTCGACCGCTTCCTTGCTCGAGGTGAGGGGAACGGTCGAGGCTCGGAGCCAACGATGATACCCTTCCTCGCATCGGGTCGGGTTGGCCTGTCCGTAGTCCACTAAGGGAGGGGCGATGCGTCTCCTGGTCCTATGCATCGTCGCGGGCACCCCGTTCACACTTGTTGCGCAGGACACCCTTCGTGTGGATGTCGGTCGCGCTCCCGTTTGGGGGGACTCCGTGAGGTTGGTCGAAGAGGTGGAGCTCGGCGCGCTCGAGGGCGAGCGTCACGAGGTGTTCGGTCGCGTCACGGGGGTTGTCGGGTTGGCGGACGGGACCACGATCGTTGCCGACGAACTGGCGTCGGCATTGTACGTCTTCGGGCCCGACGGGACCTTCTTGAGACAGCTTGGCAGGAGTGGAGAGGGGCCGGGCGAGTTCGGAAGGATCAGTTCACTCGCTGCCGTATCGGGTAGCCGGGTGGCAGTGCAGGACGTGCGAGGCGGGAGGGTGTCCGTTTATGAGCCGACCGGCGCACTATCGACGGATTTTCGGATGCCGACAGGCTTGTACAGCGTCTTCGAGACATTCTCGACAGACGGGAGGGGGCAGTACTACGGGCGGACGACCGTGCGAGACCCGTCTGAGCCTCCCGTCCAGTTCGACGAGGATCCTCGACATGCGTGGGTACGGTACTCGACGGACGGGGAGTTGATGGACTCGCTACCGGTGCCGGAAGCGAACCCCGAGGGGCCTCGCTACACCGTCATCACACCCGACGGGCCGCGTTTTCCGTACACGGTGGAGACCGTATCGGCAATCGGGTGGTCCGGCTCCATAGTGTGGGGGCGAAACGACCGATATGCGATTCACTGGCTACTCGACGATGGTCGTGTCGTTCAGCTGACCCGGGCGGCTGAGCGTCTGTCCGCGACAGACGGTGAGCGACAGCAGTTCGAGCAGATATCCAGTTACTTCGCACGCAGGAATGACTCGTCCCACCCACCGGTTCCGAGCGTGAAGCCGTTCTTCCGCAGGATCCTGGTGGACGCCGTTGGGCGGATTTGGGTTGAGCGGTACACAAAAGGGTACCGTTACGACTACTCGGCGTCGGAGGTCGAGGAGCGGGGCGAGCGCCCGTTGATCAGCTGGCGCGAGGCTCAGGTATTCGATGTCTATGAAGCCCAGGGTCGGTTCATGGGCACAATCCGCCTGCCTACCCGAGTCCAGTTCATGCATGCCAACGAGACGCACCTGTGGGCGCTACGTATGGGCGAGTACGACGAAGCCTACGTGGTGAGGTATCGCATCGAGGTAGACTGACCGGGCTTTGCGATTTGGAGCGCTGCTCGTCGCTGGTCCCGTCTCTCTTCCGCATGGGCCAGATGACTGGCGATCCTCCCTATGTGTCCGATCGCAGCCGCATTCTGTCCCTCCCGTAGGACGTGACCCACCGAGCTTCTGCCGCGAACACGCGCCTCTTACCGGGCACGACGTCTGCACTTCCTCTCAGCACACGAGTCCGAGGAGGAAGCGAATGAAGAAACGAACGCTTGTTCACGTTGGTGTGCTGGCTCTCACGCTCTCGACAGGCGCTTGCTACAGGGTCACGAACCAACTGCTGGTGACCCCCGAGCCCCCAGAAGACCTCTATCGGTGCCTTCAGCTCGAACTTGGCCGAGCGGGCTACGCGATCGTCGGCGCGGATCGGGCCTCGGGATGGCTGCACGCCCAACGGCAGGTCGAACGGTGGGACGGAGTCGTCCAGGCCGAGATCTACGCGACGGTGATCCCAGACGAGGCTCGCGGCTCGCACCTACAGTTCACGGAAAATACGCACGCCGAGACCGACGCCGAGGCGGTCCGCAACGCGTGCGCACCCGGTGCCGTCGCCGGCACTCCCTAAGACCAGCCCTGCGAAGGAGCCCAGAAGGGCAGCGCAGCGGCAGGCGTAGTCATATTGTCGAGGTCAATGACGACGCCCAGCCCGGGGAGCTACACTCATGCGTAGCCTGTTCGCGAAGATGAGAGTTGGGCAGTTCGTCTCCTCGTTTGCCCTCCTCCTCACGATGGCGTCACCCATGCGCGGTCAGTCATTCGACTTCGAAGAGCTGGGGGCAGAGCTCGATTCGCTGCGCCGAGCCCAGATGATTCCAGGTCTCGCCGTCGCGGTTATGATCGACGGCGAGACGGCATGGTCGAAGGGTTTCGGAGTCGCCGACGTGGACGAAGGCGTCCCCGTTGGCCCCGACACGCCCTTCTGGATCGCTTCGGTCACCAAGACGTTCATCGGGCTCACATTCCTGCACCTCGAATCCGAGGGCGTCATCGATCTCGACACTCCGATGTCGAGCGTACCGGAGTTCGACGACTTCTGCTCCTGGCTTACGGGCACCGAGCTGCCCTTCTCCCGTGGACTCGACTGTTCGGCTCCGATCACGGTTCGCACGCTCCTGACACACACCTCGAACGGGGATGTGGGGCGCGAATTCCTCTACAACCCCCTCCTGTACTCACGCTTGGCCCGATACCTCGAGTGGGTCGTCCACGGGTCGATCGAGATCGAAGGTGGGACGAACGAGTTGGCGCGCCGCGTCGAGTCGGTCGTGCTCACACCGGCCAGGATGGACCGGACGGTCGCGAGCCAGTGGGATCGCTCGAAGATGGCCGTCGTTTACGACAAGGCCCGTGGGTACGGCGTCGAGGGTGAGGGTGAGAATCGGCGGTGGGTGCTGCGGCCCCCGCCCAAACGCGCGCTTACCGCTGGGGCCGGAATCCTGTCGACCGTGGACGACCTGGCCCGGTATCTCGCTCAACTCCAGAGCGGTGTCCTCTTGTCTCCGGCGATGAGGGATCGGCTCCTGACGGCACCGACGAGGCGAGACGGGACTGCGCTCCCATACGCCTACGGATGGTACGTACAAGAGTACGAAGGCGAGCGGGTGGCTTGGCACGGCGGCTGGGACGAGGAGAACGGTGCGTCGGCGTTGTTGCTTTGGCTTCCTGATCGGGCCGCGGGTGTGGCGCTCCTCGCGAATGGGGAAGGGATCAACTGGGGAAATCCCCTGGACCAGGCGACGATTGAGGCATCCGACTTTGCGCGTGCGTTCTTGGATCGGTTTTTGGAAGCTCACGGGCCCTTGCAAGGACGCTAGCCCTAACCGCTTGGGTCGGAGGCGCCGGCTTCGACTTTGGGAGCCAGGCTGAGACCCTCCCGAGCGGATTGCGGCAGGTGTCACCGCGCCGTCAATTGCGGTGACTACCGCCTGCGCAGGCAGAGGAATCGCTGTGGCTGATTCGAACTCACCGCTTCCGGAACGCTTCGAAGGGCCGGCTGCCTGGCTTGGACCTTCGATGGCCACGCGCGCTGACGAGTGGATCGTTCGATGGTCGGAGTCGGAGCTCGAGGAGCTCGAGGGCGCGGCCCGTCACTATCTCGCGTCGGGTCGCGACGTCGGGGAGATCTCCGCGCGGGACTTTCCGCTTCCTACCCTCGGCGCTCGACTCCAGGATCTGAAGAAGAGGCTTCTCCACGGACGAGGCTTCGAAGTGTTGCGAGGACTTCCCGTCGCGAGGTACGACCAGCGGTTCTCCGCCACGATTTTCTGCGGCATTGGCGCGCACTTGGGCTCCGCCCGTTCGCAGAACGCTCAAGGCCACATTCTCGGTCATGTCCGGGACACGGGCGCTACCTCGAAGGATCCGAATACGAGGGTCTATCTCACGGCGGAGCGGCAGACCTTCCATACAGACAGCGCCGATATCGTCGGGCTCCTTTGTCTGCAGGATGCCAAGGAAGGTGGCGAGTCGCTCCTGGTGAGTGCGCTATCGATCTACAACCGGATGCGTGAGCTGCGACCGGATCTTCTGGAGCTCCTTTTCGATCCGATCGGCACGGATCGACGTGGTGAGGTGCCGCCCGGTGAGGAGCCTTTCATGACCATCCCCGTGTTGAACTGGCACGACGGGCATCTCACGGTCTTCTATCAACGGCAGTATATCGAGTCGTCGCAGCGATTCCCGGGTGCTCCGCGGCTCACGCCGCAGCACATCGAGGCGCTCGACTTGTTCGACCAGCTCTCGAACGACGCGGATCTACACGTCCGCATGCGACTCGAGCCCGGCGACGTTCAGTTCGTGTACAACCACTCGCAGCTTCACGATCGGACTGACTTCGTGGACTGGCCCGAGCCGGGGAGGCGGAGGCACCTCCTTCGTCTGTGGCTCTCACCGGTGGGGGATCGCGAGCTGCCCGACTGCTTCCGTCAGCGGTACGGATCGATCGAGGTCGGAGACCGCGGTGGGATCGTGACCGAGCACACGGTGCTGACTGCACCGATCGACCCCGACTGATTCGGCGCACATGAGTCGACGGGCCGGCGAGTCTCCGAGCGAAGTGGTCGCAGATCTGTGGCGGCGCCTGGCCGCTGAGGACTATGCCGGCGCGGCGGAGCTTCACACCGAGGGTTTCGCAGATTATTCGCGCGTTAATGCGATCCGGGACGGGACCCCTCGCGTGTACAAGCCCCGGACCGCGGAGGAGTTGCTTGAGCGAAGCCCGGACATGCCGCGTGCAGTGGCCGAGTGGAACGCCGCACAGTACCGAAAGCAGCCCGCCATGACAGGGTTCTTCGGCTCGGTCCACGGCGTCGAATCGCTCGAGGAGTTGAAGGCACTGACATCGCGAGAGGTTTTGGCCCGTCGAATACAAGCAGCCGACTGGCGCACGCGGTTGCGGCCCCACCTGGATGAGCTTGCCGAGGCCCACCCGCAATATCGGGATCAGCTGATGCAAAAGCGGGCGGAGGCTCGATCCCAATGGAGCGGGAGGGTCGCCGGCCACGTGATCAGTACCGGCAGAGCTTACGTCATTCTCGATGAGCCACTTGACCCGGCGCAGGTCGCCCAGGACTGGGGGCCGACAGTCGTCGTCCTTCGGCAGTCAGCCGCCGGTTGGCGAGTGTCATCTGACCTCGCTGCAGGTAACGGGCTTGTGCACTTCCACATCGCGGTGACCGGGCCGGACGGTGAAGACGTCGTCCTGAGCTGAGTCTCCTTCAGAAGGAGTGCCAATGAAATCCTTCCTACGCCGCCTCAAGGGTGCAGTCGGGAACGCACTCGTGTGGTCCGCCGCTTGGGCCGGCGCGTCCTTCCTCTTCTGGGGCGCTTGGATCTTGTTCGGCGGGATGGCGGTCCCGGTATCGGATCCCTGGGCGCTACTGGCGATGGTGTCGAGGGGTGCCGCGACCTCGGGTCTCATTACCGGCTTGGTGTTCTCCGCATATCTTGGGGTCGCGCATCGTGAGGGGGGCGTTCTAGGAATCTCAGTAGGTCGCTCGGCCCTCATGGGAGGCGTCGTTGCTGCGGCAGTCCCTGTGGTCACGAATTTGGTTTGGATGGCGGTCACAGGTAGTGTCGTTCCTGCCGGCGTCCTGGCTTACATAGCGGTCATGCCCTTCTTCCTCGGGGCTGCGACCGCCGGAGGGACGGTGTTCATCGCGAGGCGGGAGGCGCTTCGACTCGACCACGCGGCGGCCCGGGGCCTGGCTCAAGAGCAGCGAGAGGTCCACGAGCTGCTCTCCGGGTAAGCGACGTCGGTAAGCTCGCTCTCCGAGTGTCCGATTAGCGCACACTGCGCATCGCGGGTATGCTGGGCAGGGCTAAGGACTTGCCTGTTTTCGGGCCGTGGACCGCTGAAAAACCGATGGGTGCATCGAGACGTCGTATAGGGGTGTTCGCTGGCGCGGTCTGCACATCTGCATGGGCCGGATGTGAGGCCGCGCCGGAAGCCAGCGGTGTCTATCAGCTCGGCGACACGATCGTCGTCGTGAGCTCCGCACCGCTGATCACGGATACGATCGAACTGTCGGAGATAAGTCGTGTGGGCCGCCCCGACGGGGATCCGGTGTACCTATTCACTAGAGTGAATGCTTTCGTAGCCGGATTCGACGGGAGTCTCTTCGTTCACGACGACGACGACGGGATTCGACACTTCGACCCTGACGGGCGGTTCGTCCGATATCTCGCGCGAGAGGGGCAAGGGCCCGCCGAGGTTCGTTATCTCCTCGGGCTAGACGCCGATCGGGAGGGACGCCTTGCGGCGTTCGACCTCGGAAACGCGCGCGTGTCGGTTTTCGACACCCGGAGCGATGAAGTCTTCTCATTCCGCCGGCCGCGGCTCCGGCCAAGGTACGGAGACGGGAGTATCCGCATCCACAACGACGGATCCATCTGGGTGGGTGTGCACCCGGATGTGCCGGATCAGGGGGGCATCCCACACCCTCGGCTTGCGTTCATCCAATACCGGATGGATGGAACCCCGGGGGACTCCCTTCGCACGCCGCCGGGTTCTGGGGACGCATGCACGACGCTCTCCGAAGCCGACTACCGGGTCGGTTACTGGGAGGACCGACGGGAGCCGTTTCTTCCGAAGACCACCTGGTCCTTCGGCCCCGACGGTACGTTCGCGGTGGGTTGTCCCGTCGACTACTCCTTCGATGTTCTCCGGACGGACGGAACGGTCTTGCGTGTCGAACGCGTCTGGGAGCCGCTCCTCATGACCGATGAAGCCCAGCGTCGGATGGACCGGCAGTCGGGCCTTAGCCCGCCGCCGAAACGCCGGCCCGCCTACGGACGCATCATCTTGCCGGGCGACGGTCGGATCTGGGTCTGGCCCAACCAGCCGATCGAAGAGTACGAGCTCAATGCCCGGAGCCGAGAGCTGACGGGTCGAACACACGGAATGCGGATCTCGACGAAGGGTGCCTTCGACGTGTTCCGACCCGACGGCCGTTGGCTCGCCACGGTGAAAGTGCCGGATGAGGTCCCCTTTAGCGGTTTCCCAACTGAGAAGTCGCTATTGATTCGAGGTGACACTGTTTGGGCGCTTGCGGTCGACTCTTTCCAGGTCCAGTACGTCGTCCGCTACCTGGCTGACGGATTGGGGCGCACGGAGCCGTAGCGTCTGACCCCAGCCCTACCGAGAAGCCCCCAACACCGACTCGGCTGCCAAACCACACGATACGCCCTCAGCCGCCCACCCCTCCGCGCAAATCAGCGTCGACGCCGTCCGGGCCACCCAATCCGTGATCCGAGGGTGGGGCAAAAGCCCTTCCGCAGCGGTGTAGCTCAATCCGCTCAACACCTCCGCGTACGGACCGAAGCCAGAGAGTCGATACGGGACCACGATGACCCGACGGCCTTTAGACGACTCGTCACGAACGAAAGCGCGGACGCGGGTCTCGGCTTCCGCCCGCTTCTGAGCCCAATCTTCGCGGAGCGTTTCGACCTCGACCGCGGCAAAACCTTCGTCCGAGAGCCGATCTGCGGCTCGGCTCATCGCCTCGATCACTCGCTCGTTCGCCCCCTCATCTCCCATCCCGTGCGCGAGTAGCAAGACGCTCTCTTCAGACGGGTCATGTGCCAGCGCGACGGCTCGTGCAGTGACGATTTCGGTGGCCTCCGGCGAGAGCATGATCCCTTCGTCGTGCGTCACGATCTCCGACTGATGCGCGAGCGGTGCGGGGGTAGGGCCCAGCCGCATGGCTTCACCCATGAGCAGGAAGTGCTCAGGCGGGGTCGAGGTCAGCCCGAGGAGGTACCGGGTTTGATCTGCGAACGACTCCCCGGATAAGAACATGCGGACGACCGCGATCCGTTCCACGCCTGCCTCTTCGAGGGAGGCGACACTGGCCCCGAGCGAGATCGGGTTCGCCATCCCAAAGGCGATCTCGGTCGGCATGGTGCTGGCCATCGACTCGATCGCCTCGTGGACCGCTAGGTTCCACGCTTCAGAGCCCCCGTGCGCCATCACCAGCACACCCACCTGTGGATCATCTTGCACGGGCCCCGCCGTGGAGGCGATCGCGGCCGTCGGCGGTGTCGCGGTCGGCGTGATCTGTGGCGTTGCCGAGCAGCCCACGAGGAAAAGCAGGAGAGGGGAGTAGCGCATGACCGCCCGTCTTGATTGAGAATGAGTCTCAACAAGCTAGGCGAGCGGTGTCCGGGGTCAAGGCCGGCTCGCCCTACCACCGCGACTTCTCTATACTTTCGCGCCTTCCCGATCCGGCTTCTGGTCGGACCCACATCACGGCGGACTGCATGAGCGCTCCCTCGATCATCTACACCTGGACGGACGAGGCTCCTTACCTCGCGACCCACGCCTTCCTTCCGGTCGTGAGGGCCTTCGCAGGAGCTGCGTCCGTCCCAGTCGAGACGCGGGATATCTCGTTGTCAGGAAGGGTTCTGGCTGTCTTCTCTGACGTATTACCTGAAGAGCAGGCCGTCCCCAACGACCTGGCCGAGTTGGGGCGTCTCGTGGAGCTCCGCGAAGCCAATGTCATCAAGCTGCCCAACATCTCCGCCTCCATTCCTCAGCTGAAGGCGTGTATCGCGGAGCTACAGGCCCTCGGCTACTCACTTCCGGAGTACCCGGACGAGCCGACGACGGACGAGGAGCGAGAGGCGAAGCGGCGGTACGATTCGGTGAAGGGGAGCGCGGTGAACCCTGTCCTCCGGCAGGGCAACTCGGACCGCCGGGCGCCCCGTTCCGTGAAGGACTTCGCGCGGGCGAACCCGGGGCGAATGCGGGCCTGGCGCGAAGACTCGGCGAGCCACGTGGCGTCGATGTCGTCCGGGGACTTCCGCAGCAATGAGCGGTCGGTAACCCTCGCGGCGGCGACGGTCGCACGCATCGAGCATGTCGATGCTGATGGCCATGTGACGACGCTCATGCCGGAGCTTCCCCTGAAGGAGGGTGAGATCGTCGATGCGACGTACATGTCTGCCGCCGCCCTCCGTGACTTTCTCTCGCATCAGGTGCGCGACGCGAAGGAGCGGGGCGTCCTCTTCTCGCTGCACATGAAGGCGACGATGATGAAGGTGTCCGACCCCATCATCTTCGGGCACGCGGTCCGCGTTTTCTTCGGTCGGGTCTTCGAGGCACACGGTGAACGCCTCGATGCGCTTGGAGTCGACCCCAACAACGGATTCGGAGATCTGCTGTCGAAGATCGCTGCCCTTCCAGCCGAGGACCGTGCGGCGATCGAGGCGGACATCCAGGCGGCGTATGATGAGGGGCCCCGGGTTGCGATGGTCGATTCGGACCGCGGAATCACAAATCTACATGTCCCGAGCGACGTGATCATCGACGCCTCCATGCCGCCGATGATCCGAGACGGAGGGCAGCTTTGGAACGCGGACGGTGAGCTGCAGGACGCCAAAGCCGTCATCCCCGATTCGAGCTACGCCGGCATCTACGACGCCGTCGTGCGCGATTGCCAGAAGCACGGGGCGTTCGATCCGGCGACGATGGGGAGCGTCCCGAATGTCGGGCTCATGGCGCAGAAGGCCGAGGAGTACGGATCGCACGACAAAACGTTCGAGATCGAGACGGCTGGGATGGTGCGGGTCGTCGACGCCGAAGGTGCGATTCTCCTCGAGCACTCCGTAGAGCCCGGCGATATCTGGCGCGCGTGTCAGACGAAAGACATCGCCGTGCGTGACTGGGTCAGCCTGGCGGTACGTCGAGCGCGAGCGACCGGTGCCCCGGCTGTATTCTGGCTCGGCGACTCGCGAGCCCACGACCGGGAGCTCATCAGAAAGGTCGAGCGCTATTTGGCCGACGAAGACACTGAGGGACTCACGATCGAAATCTTGGCGCCCCGTGCCGCGATGGAGTACTCGCTCGAGCGGATCCGGCGGGGTGAAGACACGATCTCGGTGACGGGCAACGTGCTCCGCGACTACCTCACCGACCTCTTTCCGATTCTCGAGATCGGCACGAGCGCCCGCATGCTTTCGATCGTGCCCCTCCTGAATGGGGGCGGTCTCTTCGAGACGGGAGCAGGGGGCTCGGCTCCCAAGCATGTCCAGCAGTTTGCCCATGAAGGGCATCTCCGCTGGGATTCCTTGGGCGAGTACATGGCGCTCGCGGCGTCGCTGCAGCACCTCGGTGAGAGCTTCGACAATCCGGGCGCTCGTGTCCTTGGCGAAGCGCTCGACGACGCGACCGCAGACTACCTCAGCAACGCCCGATCCCCTTCGCGGAAGGTGCACGAGCTGGACAACCGGGGCTCGGCCTTCTACTTGACGCTCTATTGGGCGAAAGCACTCGCCGCCCAGAATCTCGATCCAACCCTCGCCGAACGCTTCCGACCGGTGGCGACGGCGCTCGCCGAGGCCGAGGAGCAGATCGTCCGAGAGCTGACCGAGGCACAGGGAGACCCGGTCGATATGGGTGCCTACTACCGCCCCGACCCGGCGCTTGCCGAGAGGGCGATGCGGCCGAGCGCGACGCTCAACGAGATCATCGACGGGGTGTGAGGCGCCCATGCTCAACCACGTGAGACTCGCATGAACGACCCGTCGCTCACCCTCGGGATCGAAGAGGAGTACCAGGTCGTCGACCCTGAAACAGGGGAGCTGAGCTCGTACATCACCCAGCTTCTCGATGCCGACGGTCAGATCACGGTGGAAGGGATCAAGCCGGAGTTGCACCAGTCGGTCGTCGAAGTCGGGAGCACGGTGTGCGAGACCCCAGCCGACATCAAGACAGAGGTTGTGCGCCTCCGTCGAGAGGTCAGTGACCTCGCGGCGGACGACGGACTCCGAATCGTGGCGGCCGGTACGCACCCGTTTTCGTCGTGGATGGACCAGGAGATTACCCCACTCGAGCGGTATCTCGGTGTCGAGCAGGACCTCCAGGATTTGGCGCGAAAGAACCTCATCTTCGGGATGCACGTCCACGTCGGGATCGAAGACAAGGAGTTCTTGATCGATGCGATGAAGGTGTCGCGGTACTTCCTCCCTCATCTCCTCGCGCTCTCGACCTCGTCTCCCTTTTGGATCGGACGAAAGACTGGCCTCAAGTCGTACCGCTCCGTGCAGTGGCGGAACTTCCCGCGCACCGGAGTGCCGCCGAGCTTCGCCACGCATTCCGAGTACGAGCACATGGTGGGATCGCTGGTACGGGCCAACGCGATCCCCGACGCCTCGAAGATCTGGTGGGACCTCCGTCCCCATCACCTCTACCCGACGCTCGAGTTCCGGCTCTGCGACATCTGCACCCGCGTCGACGAGGCCGTCTGCATCGCGGCGATCATTCAGGCGATCGTCGCGAAGCTCTGGAAGATGCGCCGGGACAACGTGACGTTCCGCACGTATCCGGAAACGCTGATCGAGGAGAACAAGTGGCGCGCCGTGCGCTACGGGGTGTCCGGGATGCTCTTGGATCTCGGGCGTGAAGAGGAGCGACCAGCTCGAGATCTCATCGAAGAGCTCGTGGGCTGGTTCTTGGACGACGTACTCGACGACCTCGGGAGTCGAAAGGAGGTGGAGTACGCGCTCGAGATCCTCGACCACGGAACGAGCGCAGATCGCCAGCTCGCCGTCTTCGAAAAGACAGGCGACCTCAAGGCGGTCGTCGATCACCTCGCCGACGAGACCGCCGAGGGTGTCGTCGCTTAGCTCTCCGTGGAACCATCCCCATCCTGCCGGGGAAAAGGGGCGGGCCTTGCCACACACAAACGTCTAGAGGACCGCGATGCAGCTTCGCTACATCGGTACGAACCCTGTCGAGCACGCGACTCCGCTGGTCGTGCTCCCCGTCACCGAAGGGGTAGATGCATCCCAATCGGTGCTCGCCGACTTCGATGCCGCCAGCGGCGGGGCTGTCGCACGCGCGATGGGTAACGGGGACATGCGCGGGAAGGCGGGAGACGAAGTCATCGTGCCCGGCTCGGACGACGCCGCGATCCGTATCGCCCTTCTCGGAGTCGGTTCTGCCGAATCACTCGACGTCGAAGGCGTGCGCCGATTCGCGGGGCGTGCCGTCCGGATGGCCGAGAGGCTCCGTTTGGAGTCGCTCTCCATCGTGCTCGACGGCCTCGCGAACGTCGACCCGCGAGACGCGGCCGAGGCCGTTGCAGAGGGAGCGGGGCTCGCGGCGTGGCGCTTCACCGAGCTCAAAGCCCCGGACCCAGACGATCCGTCGATCGAGGTGCGATCGGTCGACCTCCTCGGTGACGGTCACGACGACCAACGGGCCGCGGGGGCGGTGACCGGCGCCGCCATCGCGCGAGGTGCCAACTTCGCGAAAGCGCTGCAAGAGCGTCCTGGCAATGTGGCGACGCCCACACACCTGGCCGATGCCGCGACCCGCATGGCGGGGAGCGTAGGTTTGGAGGCGACGGTCTTCGACGAAGCCCGGATGCACGACGAGGGAATGCACGCGCTCCTCTCGGTCTCGCGCGGCTCCGCCGAGGAAGCCCGCTTCATCGTCTTGGAGCATCGCGGCGGAGGTGAAGGGGACGCGCCGCTCATCTTGGTCGGGAAAGGGCTCACCTTCGACGCCGGGGGGATCTCCATCAAGCCCTCCGCGGGCATGGAGGAGATGAAGTACGACATGTCCGGGGGAGCAGCGGTAATCGGGGCAATGCAGGCGATCGCAGAGATCGGGGTCCCGGCCAATGTGATCGGGATCGTGCCGTCATCAGAGAACCTCCCGTCGGGGACGGCGACGAAGCCCGGCGATGTCATCAACAGTCTCGCGGGCAAGACGATCGAGGTGATCAACACCGACGCGGAGGGTCGACTGATTCTGGCCGATGCGCTGGCGTGGGGCGCACGCTTTTCCCCGGCTGCGATGGTCGACTGCGCGACGTTGACGGGCTCCGTGATCGTCGCGCTCGGTCACCATGCCGCCGCCGTCATGGGCAACGACGACGAACTGGTGGAAGAGCTGCGCGCCGCCGGAGATGCTTCAGGCGAAAGGTGCTGGCCCCTCCCCATGTGGGATGAGTATCGCAAACAGCTCGACAGCCCGATCGCCGATTTGAAGAACATCGGGGGGCGGCCGGGGGGGAGTATTACCGCCGGCTGCTTTCTGCGTGAGTTCGTCGGCGATGCCAGCTGGGCTCACCTCGATGTCGCAGGCACGTCGTGGGGTGAAGGCAAGCTCCCGTATCAGAGGAAGGGGGCCGCGGGCTTCCCGACGCGCTTGCTCGTCCGGTGGGTGAGGAGCCGCGCGGGGTGACGTCCCCCCGGCGCCGGCCGAGAGCGCCCCGGGTGTCGTCGTACAGCGGGGCGCTCGTCGCGTGCGTTGGTTTTGCGCTCGTCCTGGCTCATCCCATCTCGGCGCAGGACCCTCCGGACACGACCGTGGTGCCGATCCCCCTCGATACCCTCGCGCTAGATACGCTCGGCATCGACTCCCTCCTCGCGGATACGACGGGCGCCGACACGATCTCCGGCGACACGATCTTCTACAACATGCCGCGGGGTCGAACGGAGGTTCCGGCCGGCTTCGCCACGGGGATCTGGGAGTGGGATCGGCATGCGATCATGGCGTCGGGGGCGAACACCCTCGCCGACCTTCTGGCTGATGTCCCCGGCGTAATAGGACTCCCGGGGGGCGACTACGGCACGCCTCTGGCGCTCTCGGCGTTTGGGGTGGGCGGTGGTGCGTACCGCATCATTCGGGACGGATTCGAGGTGTACCCCGTCGACGGAGGGGTCGTCGACGTCCAGCGGGTCGGGTTGGTTGGGGTCAGCTCGGTGCGGCTCGAGCGTTCGCTCGGCCAGATGATCATCAAGCTGCGTTCACACGAGTACGACGAAGGGAGAGCCTTTTCGGTGATCGAGGCCGGGACGGGCGATCTCGACACCAACCTCTTCCGCGGGATGTACACGGACCCGTGGGCGTTCTCAGGGAGCCTCGCCTTCGGGTTGGAGCGCTTGGACACCCGGGGTCGAGGGCCCGGGCGCGACGAAGGCGGCAACCGAACCGGGACGTGGCTGCGCTACCAACTCCATCTCGGGGAGCGCTTCGCGCTAGGGCTCGACTACCGGAACAACAAATCCCAGACCCGCGTCGTGGAGTACGTACCGAGCCTGTCGCGAGGCGACCTCATGGCGCGAGCCGGCGTACGCGTCTCCGAAACCCTGACGGTCGGGGCGTACGCGGGCCGTTCGAGCTATTCGACCGATGCCGTCACGAATGTGAACCTCGGAGGGAGTCGGTGGCAGATCGGTGGGTCGGCCGCTGTCGACACCGAATCGATCTGGGCTGACCTCTCCTATCGACACTTCGAGAGCGACCTCCCGTCGTTCCAGGGTGATGCCCTCTTGGGTGCCCGCTTTGGCGAGAGAGGCGGGGCAACGGTGAGGGGCTCGATAGGGTCGTGGAATGGGAGCAGCATCGTGAACTACGCGGCCCGAGCGTGGGTGCATCCTACTTCGTGGGCGACGCTCTTCGGAGAGTACGCGGCCGGTGACTTCGCGTCGCGCGCGGGCCGAGTCGCCGACGGGGCGCTTCCACCTCGGGTCGCCCCCGACGGGATTGTGCCCGGCGTGGAGTCCCGCGCCGAACGCCGCGGCACCCGAGGCGGACTTTCCGTGCGCGGCTTTGGAGTCACCCTCGAAGGGGCGGGCCTCTATGCTTGGTCCGACACGGTCCACCCGCTGGGCACCGAGCTCGATGAGGGCGCTCCCTCAGTCCCCGGCGTGCACCGGAACGGCGCCGAGGCGCGAGCCGTCTTCCCCCTCTGGTGGAACGGATTGACGCTCGAAGGCTCCCTTCAGTGGTGGGACGAGGCGGGGCCGTATCTGCCCAAGAACATCTACCGCGGCTCGTTCGAGTATCACGAGATTTTCAAGGAGACGGGGAACCTCGAAGTCTGGTTCTCCGTCGGGGTGCGTGGACACGATCCGATGCTCACCTTCGTCGATGATCTGATCGAGGTCGACGGGACCGGGCTGCAGGAGGTGCCGTTTTATCAGAGCTGGTACGGCCACATTCAGGTTCGGGTCGTGACCGTGCGCCTCTGGCTGGGGATGGATAACGTGACGCTCCGGCGCAACAACCAGGCGTACCCAGGGCGTCGCCTCCCCTTCGCCCGCTCCTTCTTTGCGCTGCGATGGGACCTGTGGAATTGATCCGGTACGTATTGGGGACGCCGGCCCCCGACTCTTGGACACGAGCAATCAGATGATCCGAAGCATGACGGGGTTCGGGGACGCCGAGGCCGACGCCCCGGCGGGTCGCCTCCGGGTCGAGGTCAAGACGGTCAACCACCGCTTCTTCAACGCCAACATCAAGACGCCGTCCGGCTTCGATCGTTTCGAGAAGGCGATTTCCGATGTGCTCAAGACCCACCTCGCCCGTGGGCATGTGAGCTTCTTCCTGTCGATCGATCGTTCCACGGCCGAGCAGCCGCCCGGGCCGGCCATCGACTTGGAGCGCGCCCGCGCGTACCTGACGGCCTTCGAGGCGCTACAGTCGGAGTTCCACCTCTCGGGGACCGCGGACCTCGAGTTGATGACTCGCTTCTCGGATCTCTTCCGGGCCCCCGACATCGACAAGACAGCGGGAATCGAGGTCGAGGCGCTCACCGAACTCACCGCGCGAGCCGCGGTAGCGTGCAGGGCGATGCGTGAGGCGGAGGGGCTCCGCCTCGAGGAAGATATGAGCGGCCGGTTGGAGGCGATCGTCGAGCAGCTGGCCGTCGTCGAGGCGAGGGCGCCCGAGCGCCTTGTCGAGCGTCGGGATCGGCTCCGTGAGGCGGTGGTCGAGCTCTCCGGTCAGGTCGACGTCGATGAGGAGCGACTCGCCCGCGAGATCGCCTTTCTGGCCGAGAAGTGGGACCTCAACGAAGAGGTCGTCCGCTTTCACTCCCACGTCGAACTCTTCCGAGAGGCGCTCGGGGGGACGGCCGACGAGCCGGTGGGGAAGCGGTTGGGCTTCCTCATCCAAGAGATGCACCGCGAGGCGAATACGATCGGCTCGAAGGCCAACGACGCCGAGATCGCTCAGGCGTCCGTCGCCCTCAAGGAAGAGATCGAGCGTTTACGCGAGCAGGTGGAGAACGTCGAATGACGAAGCGGGCGCCACCTGTGGTCCTCGCCGCGCCGAGCGGCACGGGAAAGACGACCCTCGCTCGCCGACTCGTCGGGGGGGAGGGGAGCTTCGTCTTCTCGACCTCCGCAACCACAAGGCGCCCCAGGCCCGGCGAAAGAGACGGCGTCGACTACCACTTCCTCACCGGTCGGGTATTTCGGGGGCGCGTCGAAGAAGGAGCCTTCTTGGAGTGGGCCAACGTGCACGGCTGTTTGTACGGAACGCCGCGCTCCGAAGTCGAGAAGGCCGCCGACCGTGGTGAACACGTCGTGCTCGACATCGACGTGCAGGGAGCCCGGCAAATCAAAGAGGCGATCCCCGACGCTGTGCTCATCTTCGTACTGCCTCCGTCCGTCGATGTGATGCTTGCGCGGCTGACGGGACGGGGGACGGAGCCACCCCACCACGTAGCCACCCGACTGAGGTCGGCGCTCGACGAGCTTCAGACCGTACCCGACTTCGACTACGTTGTAGTGAACGATGATCTGGAAGAGTGCCTCTCGGAGATCCGGAACATCGTCTCGGGGTCAGGGGCGTCGACCGAAGAGGTTTCTGTCGACGCCGAGTCCCTCCGTGCCGAAATCGCGGAGGTACTCTCCCAAGAGTACGCCGAGTATCTTCGAGAAGAAGCCGACGATCGATAGGAACGTCTAATGCGAGTTTTCACTCCCGACGAAGTCGCGACCGGTACCGAGAGCAAGTACCTCGGTGTGTTGGTCGCCGCGAAATACACCCGTGAACTCAACTCTCTCCCGCGCGAAGCGATGCCGCTGGGCGAAGAGAAGAAGCTCACGACGCGCTCCCTCGAGGCGCTCACGACGAGCCAGATCGAGTTCCGGCTAGTGAAGCGCCGCCGCCGCGAAGACTGACCGGCGCTATTAGCTAGGGGCGAAGGATGGCCCGCGATCTCGAGCCGCGGAGGCCGTGGGCGGGCAAGAAGATCGTCCTCGGAGTCACCGGCGGGATCGCGGCATACAAGACGATCCAAGTCGCTCGTGACCTCACCCGACTCGGCGCGATCGTCGACGTCGTACTCACGTCGTCGGCCCAAAAGTTCGTCGCGCCTCTTTCCTTCGAGGGGGTAACCGGCCGGCCCGCGCTCTCCGATCTCTTTTCAGCCGACGGGGCGGCGCTCCACATCCGACTCGGGCACGAAGCCGACGCGGTGCTCGTTGCCCCCGCCACGGCCGACTTTCTTGCGCGCGCGGCGCAGGGGCGGGCGGACGACCTTCTTTGCACGACCCTCCTCGCCACCCAGGCTCCAGTTGTGGTCTGCCCCGCGATGAACGACCGAATGTTCGCACATCCGCAGGTGCAGCAGAATTTGGCCCATCTCGAAGGGGTGCTCGGCTACCGGATCGAAGGCCCTGCTTCCGGTGCCCTTGCGGTCGGAGAGTCAGATGGTCGCGGACGGATGATCGAACCGTGGCAGATCGAGGAAGCCGTCGGACGAGCTCTCGGGGTCGATGAGGCGTTCATAGGGCGCCACGTTCTGGTCACGGCTGGCCCGACACAAGAACCGATCGATGCGGTGCGCTACGTCGGCAACCGGTCATCTGGGAAGATGGGGTACGCCATTGCCCAAGCCGCGTGGCGCCGAGGAGCCCGGGTCACGCTCGTGAGCGGCCCGTCGTCGCTGGAGCAGCCGTGGGGCGTGGACGTCGTCCCTGTCGCCACCGCGCGCGAGATGTTCGACGCCGTGGAGGGGGCGCTCCCCGACGTCGATCTCTCCATCTTCGCGGCAGCGGTCGCCGACTACCGGCCGAGCCAAGCGTCGGACCGCAAGGTGAAGCGTACCGAACGCGACGGGGGTTGGACCGTGGATCTGGAGGAGAACCCCGACGTCGCGGCAGGGACCCGACCAGTACGAAAAGAGGGGAGCGTGGTCGTCGGCTTCGCGTTGGAGACCGATGACGTAGTGCAGAACGCGACGGACAAGATCGCGCGGAAGGGCTTCGACCTCATCGTGGCAAATGACGCCACGGAAGAAGGCGCCGGCTTCGGCGTGTCCACGAATCGAGTGACGCTCGTGCGGCCTGGTGGTGAAGCCGAGGCGCTCCCGCTCATGGCCAAAGAGTCGGTCGCCGAAGAGCTCCTCGACCGAGTGCGAACCCTGATCTCATGACGGATCGGCCGGGAAAGATCGGGGCGGCTGAAGCTGCGCGGCTCCTCCGCCAGCAGGTCGAGATGGGCGGGTCCGAGCTCTTCCTGAAGGGGGCGACCCGTGGCGAGCTACTCGAGGCTGCGGGGGCCGCACGGACGGAGGCGCCTGTGACGCCTCCCGCCCCGCCTACCCCGAGACGGTCTGAAACTCCCGCTACAAAGCCGACCGCCAACGCGGCCGCTCCGCCGCCGTCGAAACGCACACCCCTCCCGACGCTTCCGGATGACTACGACGCACTACTCACCGTTGCGCAGTCGTGCACGGCGTGTGCGCTCTCGGAGAGTCGGACGCAGGTCGTCTTTTCGGACGGTAGCCCGAACGCCCGCCTCATGGTCGTGGGAGAGGCGCCCGGCGCGAATGAGGACGCCACCGGTCTCCCCTTTGTGGGCGCCGCCGGGAAGTACCTCGACCTACTCTTGGCGATGGTCGACCTGAGTCGGTCCGACTCGGTCTATATCGCCAACGTCTTGAAGTGTCGGCCGCCCGGAAATCGCGATCCTCAGCCGGTCGAGATCGAGACGTGCTCTCCAATCCTTCGGAAGCAGATCGACCTCGTGAAACCAGAGGCGCTCTTGGCGGTGGGTTCGTTTTCGGCACGACTGCTCACAGGTCGAGAGAAGAGTCCCCTCGGAAAGCTTCGCGGAGAGGTCCACTCGTACCATGGCGTCCCTCTCGTCGTCACATACCACCCAGCGGCGTTGCTCCGAAATCCGAATTGGACACGCGCCTTCTGGGAAGACCTGCAGCTTTTGCGCAGCGTGATGGACGCCGTGTAAGACGGCTCGCTCCTTCGTATCGAATCGAGCCCCTCCGGTGACGGTCGGGGCCCATGAAGCTAGAATGCGTTCCCCCTTCGATCTCTCCGCTCCCTTCTCGCCCTGCGCGCCTGCCTAGATGGAAGCATCACCGCTCTTCCCGAACACAGTCTTCGATCGCAAGCCCCCGTACTCGCTCGAGGCGGAGACGGCGGTGTTGGGGGGCATGCTCATCGACAAGGAAGCGGTCACGAAGGTCGTCGAGCACATCGATGCCTCGATGTTCTACCGGGAGGGAAATCGGCGGATCTTCCAGGCGATGCTCCGCATCTTCGATGACAGCGCGGTCATCGATCCCATCACGATCGGGAACGAGCTCAAGAAGACCGATGAACTCGGAGCATCGGGTGGCTACGAGTACCTGGGTGAGCTCGTCGATGCCGTGCCCACGGCTGCGAACATCGAGTTCCATGCCAAGATCGTGCGGGAGAAAGCGCTACTTCGTCGCCTGGTGCAGAACGCGACCGAGATCGTACAAGACGCCTTCGACCAGGGAGAGCGGTCCGTCGAGGAGATCCTCGACCAAGCCGAGGCTCGCATCTTCCAGGTCGCGCAGAGCCACGACCGACAGGGGTTCGTTTGGATCAAGGAGATCCTGTGGGAGACGTTCGAGCACATCGACCGCCTCCAAGAATCGTCGTCCGGGATTACAGGTGTGCCCACAGGATTCACCGACCTCGACCGGATGACGACGGGGCTCCAGAAGGGAGACCTCTGCATCATTGCGGCCCGTCCCTCCATGGGAAAAACCGCCTTCGCGTTGAACGTCGCCGCAACGGCGGCGATCCAGCACCAACTCCCGGTCGGGATCTTCTCGCTCGAGATGTCGTCGAACCAGCTGGTGCAGCGACTCTTATGTGCCGAAGGCCGCATCGACGCGCAAAAGCTGCGGCGAGGGAAGTTGGCGCCGGAAGAATACGAGCGACTCAGCACGGCGGCGGGTCACCTCAACACCGCACCCATCTGGATCGACGATCAGCCCGGGAGCAACGTGTTGGAGATCCGGGCTAAGGCGCGACGCATGCAGTCGGACCTCCGCTCGAACTCTAAAGAGTTGGGGATGATCGTCATCGACTACATGCAGCTCATGTCGGGCACAGGTCAGTCGGAGTCGCGGGTCCAGGAGGTCAGTCAGATCTCGCGCGGACTCAAGGCTCTCGCTCGGGAGTTGGAAGTGCCGCTTATCGCACTCTCTCAGCTCAGCCGTGGGCCGGAGCAGCGCACCGACAAGCGACCTATGCTCTCCGATCTCCGAGAGTCCGGTTCGATCGAGCAAGATGCCGATGTCGTCATGTTCCTCTTCCGGCCTGAATACTACGCTTCCATGGAGAATCGGGAGGAGCTGGAGGGCAAGGCGGAGCTCATCGTGTCCAAGCAGAGGAACGGCCCCACGGGAGTGGTCCCGCTCTACTTCCAGAAGGCGTACACACGCTTCGACTCCGTGGTCAACGCCCCCCAATCGCACGGCCACGGCGGCGATCCATCGTTCGGCCCGTGACCGATCCCGCGTCGGCTCGGGTCGGCGTCGCGGTGCCCGCAGCCGGTTCCGGGCAGCGAATGGGTGGGGCGCGGAAGCCCTTTCTCGACCTCATGGGCGAACCGTTACTCGTGCACGCGTTGCGACCCTTCCTCGCCGATGAGCGGGTGGTGTCGGTCGCGGTGGCTCTCCCCTCCGATTTCGCGGTCGATCCACCGGGGTGGCTCGTCGACCTCGACCCGCGCGTTGTCGTGGTAGAGGGTGGAGCGTCTAGGGGTGCCTCGGTGACGGCAGCGCTCGCCTCGCTCCCCGATGATGTCGACGTCATCGCCGTGCACGACGCCGCACGTCCTCTGGTCAGGCCCGAGGTGGTTCGCTCGTGCATCGAGCTGGCGGTGAAGGGGGTCGGGGCGGTGGCCGGGAGTCGTGCGACGGACACGATGAAGGTCGTCGACGATCGCGGACGCATCATCGGGACACCCGATCGAGCCACGCTCCGACATGCGCACACGCCTCAGGTCTTTCCAGCGGAGCTGCTCCGGCGCGCATACGGCCAGGATCGCACGGGGAGTGCCACGGACGATGCTGCTCTTGTCGAGAAAGTCGGGGGCGAGGTCGTCATCGTCGACGACGGGGGGACGAACCTCAAGGTGACCACCCCAAAAGACCTGGCCGTTGCCGAAGCGCTCCTCCGACGCGAGCAGGTGCATTCGTGATCGGTCGCACCGTGGATCTCCGCTCCACCCCGGACGCTGACCTGACCGAAGTCGCGGAGTATGTACGGTCGGGAGGGGTGGTGGCGTACCCGACCGACACCGTCTATGGACTCGGATCGGCCTGTACGGAGCGCGGGGTCGAGACCGTCCGCCGAGCGAAGGCGCGGGAGGCGGGTAAGCCGCTCATTGCACTGGTGCGCGGGGCGGAGGATGTCGCAGGGCTCGCATGGACGGATGGCGCTCGCGAGTTGACCGAGATCTTCTGGCCGGGCTCGCTCACCGTGATCGTTCGCGATCCCGACGGGGTCTTCCCACCGGGAGTCCGCAGCGACGAGGGAACCGTAGCCGTCCGTCACAGTCCATTTTGGGTCGTCGAACGCCTCTTGGAGGCGGTCGGCGCACCGGTGACGTCGACCAGTCTGAACGTGCCGGGGGAAACACCTGCCGAGAATGGTGAAGACGCCAGGTACGCGTTGGCCTCCCTCGGAGCCGATGACGTCTGGCTCCTCGACGCAGGCTCGCTTCCCACGACGCCCCCATCGACGTTGGTCGACTGCACTGGCGCTCATCCGCACGTAGTGCGAGAAGGCGCGATTCCGGTCGGGCGTCTTCGATGTGTCTTGCCCGGAATGGAGGCTCGCACGTGAGTGACTCCACAGCCTTCCACTTGCTCGTCGTCTGCACCGGAAACACGTGCCGGAGCCCCCTCGCCGAGGTGATCGCCCGGGAGCAGCTCCGCCGGCGTGGGTGGAGTGGGGTCACCGTCTCGTCCGCAGGAGTGGGCGCCTTCGCGGGAAGCGGACCGTCCGGTGGTTCCCTTCGTGTGGCGGCGGAACACGGACTGGAGCTGTCGGACCACCGCGCGACGCTACTCACGGCCGACACCGTGGAGCGGGCCGACCTCATCCTGACGATGTCTGCCAGTCACCTCTATCGTGTCGAGGAGCTCGGTGGTGCGGGGAAGGGTGCGGTGATCACCACCTTCGCGGGGGATGCTTCCGGCGGGGTGCCTGACCCGATCGGTGCCCCGGACGCCGAGTACGAACGGACCTTCCAAGTGCTCGATGCGCTGATCGACGCGTCGTTGCAACGCCTCGAGCCGCTCTTCTCCGCCCAGGACCCTGACGCCTCATGAAGGTCACCGCAGGTACCCGTGTGCTCGGCATCCTTGGCGATCCTGTTTCGCACAGCGCTTCGCCGCTCCTCCACAACGCCGCAATGCAGGCGGCCGGCGTCGACGGAGTCTACGTCGCGATCCAGAGCGCGCCCGACGACTTGGAAGGGCTCATGCGTGGGCTCGCACGCGCCGGTGGTGGCGGCAATGTGACGCTCCCTCATAAGGAGCGAGCCGCGACGATCCTCGACGTGCGGAGCGAAGCGGTCCGACGCACGGGGGCGTGCAACACGTTTTGGGGGGGAGAGGACGGCAGGCTCCACGGAGACAACACGGACGTTGCGGGCTTCCGACGGGCGCTCCGTGACTTCCTTGGCGGGCACGCCCGGGGTACGCGAGCGCTCTTGCTCGGAGCTGGTGGCGCGGCACGCGCGGCGCTCCTCGGGCTCATCGAAGAGGGCGCCGATGAGGTTCTCCTGTACAACCGCACGCAGGATCGGGCTCGCAAGGTCGCGCGGCGGATCGGCGGGCCATCGACCCGTGTGGTGCCGGTGTTGCGCGAGCTCGAGGGAGAAAGCTTCGACATCGTGGTCAATGCGACACACCTCGGTCTGCATCCGGACGACCCGACCCCGCTCGATCTCAGCCTCCTGAATCGGGTGGGAGCCGCGATGGATCTCGTCTACGGCACCCACGAGACCGCGTTCGTGAAGGCGGCCGACAGGGCGGGCATTCGCGCGACCGACGGACTCCAAATGCTGGTGCATCAAGCGGCGGCAGCGTTCGAGCTCTGGTGGGCCGCGAGTGCACCGACGGATGTCATGCAAGAAGCCGTGCTTAGCAGGATGACGGCGCCGACGTCGTGAGGGCGCTCTTCGAGCGCTGTCTCGACTTCTTGCTCCCGGCCGGGTGCCTTTCGTGCCGGAGTTGGATCCCAGATCCGGAGCGCGAAGGCCTCTTGTGCGGGAGTTGCCGTACGCGGATGCGCCCTCCGAGCTGGCCGAGATGTCCGCGGTGCCACGCCCCGACCGGGTCCGGCGCCCCCACTCAGCCCGATTGCCTCGAGTGTTCCGAGTGGCCGGATGCACTGTCGAAGGCGCGGTACGCGTACGAACTGGCTGCCCCGGTCGACGACCTTGTGCACGGACTCAAGTACGAGGGGTGGCACGAGCTGGCTCCACTCATGGGCGCGGCGATCGCGGAGGTGCTGAGGCCTGTCACGCGAGGCCCGACGAGCGGTGCACGGCGGCCCGAAGCGGTCGTTGTTCCAGTCCCCACGACACAGCGTCGGCGAAAGCGGCGGGGCTACTGCCAGGCGACGCTCCTCGCGGAGGTCGTCGCCGAGTTGCTCGGCGCCCCTCTTCGACCCCTCCTCGCGCGTACGGGACGGAGACCGTCTCAGACATCGCTCTCGCCGCACGATCGCGGCGCGAACGTCCGCGGCGTCTTCACGCCGCTTCGAGACGAGCGACCGGTGGCCGATGGCACGCTCATCCTTCTCGTCGACGATGTGCTGACCACCGGATCGACGGCGAGCGAGGCCGCTCGCACCCTCGCTCGCGACGCGTCGATCGAGGTCGTGCTCGGCACCTTCGCGCGAGCGATGCCCGACCCCCTCGGCCGGCGGCACACTCGGGGCATTCCGTAGCCCCATTGGGCCGTGCGAAGAGTTATCATTGAGTGCTCGATCGGGACTCCACCCGATAGCCACCATATAGACTCTTGGAGACACCCACGATGGCGATTCGCGCAGCGATCAACGGATTCGGTCGCATCGGCCGCAACGTTCTAAGAAGCGCCAAGCAAGCCGGCCGTGGCGACATCGATTTCGTTGCCGTCAACGACCTCACCGACTCAGCCACGCTCGCACACCTCCTTCGCTACGACTCCGTCCACGGACGCTACCCGGGTACGGTCGAAGTATCGGACCGGGGGCTCATGGTCGATGGGGACGAGATGAGGGTGTTGAGCGAACGGGATCCGGCGAAGCTTCCGTGGGACGAGTTGGGCGTCGACATCGTCATCGAGTCGACCGGCCGCTTCCGCGAGCGCGAAGACGCGGCGAAACACATCGAGGCGGGCGCCAAGAAGGTCATCATCTCGGCACCCGGAAAGAACGACGACGTGACCGTGGTGCTCGGGGTCAACGAAGATCAGTACGATCCGGCGTCCCACCACGTGGTTTCGAACGCCAGCTGCACGACGAACTGCCTGGCGCCGGTCGTCAAAGTGCTCCTCGAGGAGTTCGGCTTCCGGCACGGTCTCATGACGACGATCCACGCGTACACGAACGACCAGCGGATCCTCGACCTCCCGCACAAGGACCTCCGGCGTGCCCGCGCTGCAGCGATGTCGATGATCCCGACGACGACAGGGGCCGCCAAGGCGACGGGGATCGTCCTGCCCGAAGTCGCGGGCCGGATCGATGGGATGGCCATTCGGGTCCCGACTCCTGATGTCTCCCTGGTCGACCTCGTCGCGACGGTCGAAAAGGATGTAACGGAGGACGAGGTGAACGAGGTCTTCCGCGCGGCTGCGAATGGTCCGCTGAAGGGGATCATCGCCGTCTCCGACGAGCCTTTGGTGTCGATCGACTACACGAGCAATCCACACAGCTCCACGGTGGACGCGTTGTCGACGGCCGTCATGGACGGCCGCCTCGTGAAGGTCCTCTCGTGGTACGACAACGAGTGGGGTTACTCGTCGCGCGTGGTCGATCTGGTGCGGTACATTGGAGAGCGCCTGTAACCCGCTCCGTACGAACGAGATCGGGGGGCGCCCATACTCCCGGTGACCACCGGCTCCGGGGGTGTAACCCCTCGGGGCCGGAGGCGTACTACCCAACGATGACGATCGATCACGAAGTTGCCCTTCAGGGCACGGTTCGAGACGCAATGCCCGAAGCGCCGTTACCGCGCGACTTCGAGACGTGGTACGTCGAGTACCAGTCGGCCGTGTTTCGGTACGTGCGCTTTCGCGTGGCGACGCGTGAGGCGGCTGAAGACGTGACATCGATGGTCTTCATGAAGGCGCTTCGTTCCTTCGATCGATACGACGAGTCGAAGGCGTCTCCGAAGACGTGGTTGCTTCGGATCGCGCGAAACGCCGTGACGGACTACCTGCGCTCTCTGCGGCGTAGAGGATCGCTGCACGTGTCGCTGGATCGCATTCCCGACCTCGTCGCGGATGTGCCGTCCCACGAAGAGCGAGTCTTGAAGCAGGAGCGCATTCAAAGGCTTCTGAACGGGAGTCAGACGCTCCGCAAGGCAGATCAAGAGATCTTGAGCCTTCGCTACGGTGCCGGCCTCGACAACGCTGAGATCGCCGAGCATCTGAACATCAGCAATAACGCGGTCGCCGTCCGGTTGCACCGCGCACTCAAAAGACTAAAGGCGTCTGTGGAAGCACAGGTGTCCGAGTCGAAATAGATCGTAGATGACTGAAGAGACCCCGTTCGGGGACCCCACAATTCCGGAAGAGCTCCGCGAGCTGGATGCAGAGCTTTCCGCAATCCGATACGAGGAACGGCCTTCGTTCGCGCCGGAACTACGCGCGGAGCTGTCGCGAGCCTGGACGGAAGCTCCTCCACGACGCTCGTATCCGTTCGTGCGCCATCTCATGGCTGCCGGCATCGCCGCGCTCTTGGTTGGGGGTGCCTCGGTGCCTTCGGCTCGGGCGTCCTTCGTCCGGTTCATCGGGGCCCTGAACGGAGACCCGGTGGTGGTGCCAGTCGCACCGGTCGTGGTGATGACGCCCGCGGAGGCGATGGTGCCGGACGGCCGGAGCGCGCCGATGGCCGAAGAGTCGGACGTCGTACTCGCGGCCATGCAGCCCGAGATGGTAGCGATCGCAGCCGCACCTGAAGTCGTGGCGCCCGCTCTGATCATCAAGCCGAGCATCGTGGACCGAGATGCTTCGCGTCGACTCCTCGAAGCGGTCTACCCGAGCCACTTGCAGCGGCGTGGCGTGGGTGGAACGGTGCTCGTGCGTCTCTGGATCGACGAGGCGGGGAGTGCCTCCGCCGCCGAGTTGAGGGAGTCGAGCGGGGTTGATGCGCTCGACCGGGCCGCGGTCCGCGCGGCGCCGGATCTGGACTTTACCCCGGCGACCGAGAATGGCGAGCCCATTGGCACGTGGATCGAGTTCCCGGTCCAGTTTGTTCCGGATCCGGAGCTGATCGAACGAGAGCTTCAACCGGCCGTAGACCCGCTAAGCCTGCCTACAGTCGCCGAGGGCGATTGGTGGCAGCTTCGGGAGCCGCTCGAGTTGAGCACGTTGCCTGAATCGGGTACCCACCTGACCGACGATACCCGTGCACGGAATGCGGCGGCTCAGTCCCTCGCGGCCGTCTTCGCCGGAACCGACGTCGTAGCGGAGTACGGACCGGTGACGGCGATGCTCGAGGGCGAGGCGCCCGTGGGAAGCTCCCCTTGGTCATGGCACGCGGAGATGGGTGATCTCTTCGAGACGGCCGTCGAAGAGGGCGCCGCTGATCCGGCCACGATGCTAGCCTTCGGTCGCATTCGACTTCGCCAAGGCCTTCGCACCGAAGCCCGCTCGCTCTTCGAGCAGGGCCTGCAGATGACGAAGGAGATCCACACCGAACCCTGGGTCGTCGCCGAGCTGCACTATGAACGCGCTTCGATCATTCGCGATCGCTGGCTCGCATCGGATGGGGTCGGGAGGGTCCTGGCGACCTCTTTCGAGGGCAGTGAATGTCGACAGGCGAACTCGAGCGGTGGGGCAGCGACGGGCTATTCCTCGGTAAACCGGCTGTTGGCGTGGAACTACCTCTGCCCGGAAGCGTTCGCCGGGGTCCTTGATGAAGGCTTTGAGCCCCTCAGTAGGGGTAGCGCGGGTGACCTGACACTCATGATGGCGTCGCTGCGCGCTGCGGTTGAGGCGTATCCAGCCCATGTCGAGGCCAACACCGACCTACTCGTGACGCTCGCCGACGGGGAACGTTGGGATGACGTCCTGTCCGGAGCTCGTCGTTTCACTCGGGTCGCGGGCGGGCATCCGACGGGGTTGTTGCTCGCCGGTTTGGCGCTCCACCGACTCGATCAGTCGGTCGAAGCCGCAGAGCACTTCCGCGCGGCACTCGAGCGTGTCGGCGATGGACTGGCGGACGAACTGAGCGACGTGTCGTTCCTTCTGGACGGTGACGAGGCCGCATGGTACCAGGGGATCGCACCCGGCGAACGACGCGTGTGGGAGATCTCTTTTTGGCGGGAGCGTGATCGAGTGCCCGCGACGGTGGTCAATGAGCGGTGGGTTGAGCACATGGCGCGGACCGCGTACGCAAAACTCCGCTTCGGAGAAGTCTTTGGCGATGCGGGGGAGGTGTGGGTACGTTTTGGGGGACCCAACCGTATCCACGTCGTAGATGAGGGATCCGGGCGCCTGACCGAGTTCTGGGACTACGGTCGTGGTGGACCGGACATCACGTTCGTTCGCTGGGCTTCCTCGAAGAGAACGGACCTGACGCCCGAAGGGCGAGCCTACGTCGACGACCTGCGGAGAATTTTTCCTCCACAGTGATCAAGAAAACTCTCGCGGATGTCGATTCGACGGCACTCCGTGGACGCACGGTCCTCGTGCGCGCCGATCTCAACGTCCCGATTGAGGACGGGGAGATCACGGATGACCAGCGAATCGAGGCCTCTCTCCCCACACTCGAGCTCCTTTCGGACGCCGGTGCGAAGATCGTGTTGCTTTCGCACCTCGGTCGGCCGAAGGGCAAGAGGGTCGACGACTTCTCCCTCCGACCCGTCAGCAAACGTCTCGGCCGACTTCTAGGACGCCCGGTGAGTCTCGTCCCGGACGTCGATCCGGCGGCGAGCGTCCACGCGGTCTCCGCCTTGCCGGACGGCGTGGTGGCGCTCTTGGAGAATACGAGGTTCCACGCCGGCGAGACCGCGAACGACCCAAGCCTTTCGACGGCATGGGCCGGGCTCGGTGATCTCTTCGTGAACGACGCGTTCGGGACCGCTCATCGAGCACACGCTTCGACGGCCGGGCTCGCGAAAGCCATGCAAGACCGGGGTGGGGAGGCGGTCGCCGGGCTCCTCATGGCGAAAGAGCTCGAGTACCTGGAAGACGCGCTCCGCCTCCCGGAGCGACCGTTCATCGCGATTATCGGCGGAGCGAAAATTTCGACGAAGATCGGCGTGATCTCGGCTCTCCTCCCGCGTGTCGATCGACTCCTCGTCGGCGGGGCGATGGCCAACACCTTCTTCCGCGCGCTCGGCCTCGACACCGGCTCCTCCCTCGTGGAGGAGGAGAGTGTTGAAGAGGCTCGAGCGCTGGTGACAGAGGCGGGCGAGTCGCTCGTGCTCCCTGTTGACTGCCTCGTCGCCGACCGTCTCAGCGAAGATGCCGAGCCGCGCGCGGTCGATCGGAGCGAGGTGCGGGGCGACGACATGATCCTCGACATCGGTCCGCGGTCGGTCGAGATGTACGCCGACATGATCAGCCGATCCAAATCGATTGTGTGGAACGGCCCGATGGGAGTCTTCGAGATGGATGCGTTCGCCCGTGGCACGATCGAGGTCGCGAAGGCCGTGGCCGCCGCATGTGACGACGGGGCGCTCGGCGTGCTAGGCGGGGGCGACTCGGCCGCGGCCGCTGAGCAGGCGGGGGTCGTCGATCGGCTCTCGCACGTTTCGACCGGGGGCGGTGCCTCGTTGGAGCTCCTCGCCGGGAGCATGCTTCCGGGCGTCGAAGCCTTAACCAACTCATCCAAGGGCTGAGGGAGACGATGGCCGTCATCGCTGGGAATTGGAAGCTCAATAAGACGCCGAACGAGGCGTGTGCCTTCTTCAGCGAACTCGATCTCGAGGGTCTTGATGGCGAGCACGAAGTGATCGTCTTCCCGTCCTCGCTGGCGCTGGCGAGTGCCGTGTCGTGTCGCGACCGTGACCCGCGCGTGCGTCTGGGGGCTCAGAACATCTACTGGGAGGCGTCCGGCGCCTTCACGGGTGAGACGTCTGCGGAGCACGCATCCGCAGTCGGGGCCGACTTTGTCTTGATCGGACATTCAGAGCGCCGGCACGTCTTCGGCGAGTCCGACGACGACACAGCGAGGAAAGTCACCGCCGCGCGTAGGGCGGGGCTCATTCCCGTCTTGTGCTTGGGTGAGACACTCGATGAGCGTAAGGCCGGACGAGTCGACGAGGTGATCCTCCGTCAGCTCGACGCCGCACTTGCGCCTCTTTCCGAGGGGGAGGGGCGGTTCATGCTCGCGTACGAACCCGTGTGGGCGATCGGGACGGGCGAGACCGCGACGGCGAGCGATGCCTCCGCGGCCCATGCCACGCTAAGGGCTCGCTTGTCCGCCCAACTTGGTGCCGAGGTCGCAAGTCACGTTCCCATTCTGTACGGAGGCTCGGTCAAGCCAGCGAACGCCGCCGAACTTCTGGCTGCGCCGGACGTAGATGGGGTATTGGTCGGAGGCGCCAGCTTGGATGCCTCTTCGTTTTCGCAGATCGCCGCACGAGCGGGATGAGGGCCGATTCAAGGCCGTTGACACCCTTTGTGGGCTCTCCGACGTTTATCGTCTCAACAGACTGGGTCAGGCTCTGAAATGTACGGACTACTCCTCGCGATCCTCGTGCTCGACGGGATCTTCTTATCGGTCGTAATCCTCCTGCAGGCCGGGAAGGGTGGTGGCCTCGCAGCCGTCGGAGGGTCTGGTGGCACCATGGCCGACGGCGTCCTTGGCGGACGCCAGGCGACGACCGTTCTCACGCGCGCCACTTGGGGTGCGGGAGCTGCCTTCATGGTGCTGGCGTTGATCCTGTCGATCCTTTCGTCGCGGAGCCGTGCTCCCGAGTCGATCATCCAGTTGGATGCGCCTGCGGCACAGACGGCGCCTGCGCCGGTACTTCCTGGAGCGTCGACGACGCCGGCGGGCGGCGACGCGCCTCCGAGCGGCAGCGGGAACGAGGGCAACTGATCCCTTGACCGAGTCGGACGGTAACGCCCAAGGACTCGGTCGCTCTTCCCTCCAAGAGCTCTATCGGGCGCTTTGCCTGACGAGAGCCGCCGAAGAGCGACTGGAGACACTTCAGAAGCAGGGACATGTCACGGGTGGACTCTACCGCTCGCTCGGTCAGGAAGCCGGTGCGGTCGGGGCCGCGTACGCGCTTCGACGAAAGCGGGACGGAACCGGAGACTTTCTCGCGCCGACCGTCCGGGCTGCTGGGGCCCTCTTCCTTTTCGGGGGGGAGCTCGTCGACTTTTTCCGACAGTACATGGCGAGGGGCACGGGGCCGACCCGAGGGAGGGAGGCCAACGTCCATTGGTTCGACTTCGAGCGGGGATTTGTGGGGCCTGTCTCTCCGCTCGGTACGATGATCGAGGTCATGGCCGGGATCACGCTCTCATTCCGCATGCGGGGGGAGGAGCGGGTCGGGATGGTCTTCTACGGCGACGGAGCTTCGTCCACGGGTGCGTGGCACGAAGGATTGAATTTTGCCGCCGTCCAAGAGTGTCCGTTGATTCTCATGGTCGAGAACAACCAGTGGGCCTTCTCGACCCCGACTCGAAAGAACACCCGCGTGAAGAGTTTCACCGAGAAGGGACCGGGGTACGGAATCGGTGCCGAGTCAGTGGACGGTACGGATGTGCTGGCCGTCTTCGACGCGGTGCGTCGAGCCGCAGCGCTCGCCCGTGCCGGTGAAGGTGCCCGGATGGTCGAGTTGAAGTACTTCCGTCGTCGCGGGCACGCACAGCACGATCCGCAGGACTACGTGGATCCCGCCGACATCAGGGAGTGGGAGAAGAAAGATCCGCTCGATCTCTACCGCGCGCGACTGTTACGGAACGATTGGGCGGACGAAGCTGAGTTGGTCGCCATCGAGGAGGAGACCTTCGAGGCGTGCCGCATCGCAGCCGAGCAGGCGATCGGTGAACCCTACCCGGATGCAGAAGACGCCGTCCTCGATGTCTACACCGACGTCGACATCGGTCGACCTTGGACCCGTTCTACACCCGCAGACCCCGCCACTTCGTGAGCGCGTAACGGATGAGCGAAATCCCCGAACACCTGTCGAAGACGAAGCGTGGTGAGCCGGTCACCTTCCTGGAGGCGATCAGTGAGGCCCTCTTCGAAGAGATGACGCGGGACGATTCCGTGTTCTTGATGGGTGAGGACATCGGGGTATACGGGGGGGCCTTCAAAGTCACACGTGACTTCCTCGACCACTTTGGCGAGAGCCGAGTGATCGATACTCCGATCGCGGAGGGTGGCTTCACCGGTGCCGCAGCTGGTGCTGCCCACATGGGGCTACGTCCGGTCGTCGAGATCCAGTTCATGGACTTCATCTCGCCCGCGTACGACGTGATCACCAACTACATCGCAACCTCGCTCTACCGGGGTGCTGGTGCCATGCCGCTGGTGATCCGTGGCCCTGTAGGTGGCGGGAACCGGGGAGGACCGTTCCACTCTCAGAATGTCGAGATGGCGTTCTTCCACACCCCCGGGCTCAAGATCGTGTACCCGAGCACCGCCTACGACGCGAAGGGGCTCTTGAAGGCCGCCATCCGCGACGACAACCCCGTACTATTCGAAGAGCACAAGGGCCTCTACCGAGCCCCCGCGCTCCGCGAAGTGCTGCCCGACGAGGACTACGTGATCCCACTGGGGAGTGCACGGGTGGTGCAAGAAGGCTCCGACCTGACCGTCGTGACGTACGGCGCGATGGTGCACAAGAGTGTCGAGGCCGCGGAGCAACTCGATCGCGAGGACGGGCTCTCGGTCGAGGTGATCGACCTTCGCACCCTACTACCGCTCGACGATGACACGATCGTCGCGAGTGTGAAGAAGACCGGGAAGCTGCTCATCGTGCACGAAGACACACGAACCGGCGGCATCGCCGGTGAGATCGCGATTCGGGTGAGCGAAAAGGCGTTCGAGTGGCTCGACGGACCGATCTTGCGTGTGACGGCCATCGACGCACCGGTGCCTTACTCCGGATCCCTTGAGGATTACTTTCTACCGCAGACCGACGATGTCGTGACAGCGTCACGCTACCTCGCGGCGTACTGACAACAACGGAGAGATCGAGCGTGGCTCGTATTGAAGTTCCCATGCCCCAGATGGGGGAGTCGATCGCCGAAGGCACCGTGTCACAGTGGCTCAAGCAGGTGGGCGACGCGGTGGAGCGCGACGAACCGATTCTGGAGATCTCGACCGACAAGGTCGACGCCGAGATCCCTGCGCCGTCTTCCGGGACGCTCGTTGAGATCGCCGTGCAGGAAGGAGAGACCGTCGAGGTCGGCACGATCGTAGCCTATATCGACACGGAAGCGGGTGTCGGGGCCTCGACCCCGGCTCCACAAGAGGCCGCCGCGCCCGCCCCGTCTGCTCCGGAGCCGGAGCCCACTCCCCCGGCGGCCCCTGCGCCAGCCCCAGTGGCCAGCGCTCCGGTCCCGGCCGCAGCTTCCGCAGATATGACGGCGGAGGATCGTCTGCGCACGCGATCGACGCCCGTGGTACGCAAGATTGCCGAGGAGCACGGGATCGAGATCGCCTCTGTCCCGGGCACCGGGCACGCGGGTCGAGTGACGAAGCAGGACATTCTCGACTTCATCGAGCAAGGTGGGGCATCGGCTCCGGCGGCTGCGACGCCTGCGCCCGCCGCGCCGCCTGCCGCCCCGGCGCCTCAAAGAGCAGCAGCTCCCGCCGCGGCCTCTGCGCCCAGCGACATGTGGAAGAAATTCTACTCCGAGGTGCAACATCCTGAGTACGCCGTGCGCGATGCAGATACGGTCGAGCCGATGGACAAGATTCGTCGGCTCACGGCGCAGCACATGGTGCTCGCCAAGCGTGTCGCCCCGCACGTTCACTCGTTCATCGAGATCGACTTCTCCGCCGTCGATCGGGTACGGACGGAGATGAAGCCCAAGTGGGCGCAACAAGGCGCTCGGGTGAGCTACACGGCCTTCGTGGCGTGGGCGGTATCGCGGCTCCTCCACGAGTTCCCGACCGTGAACGCCGCCGTCTCTGGCAACAACATCATCTTCCGGGGCAATGTGCATTTGGGGATGGCCGTGGACCTCAACCCGGGGCTCATCGTCCCGGTCGTACACGACGCCGATCACCTCTCCCTGGTGGGGGTCGGCAACAAGATCGTCGACTTGGCGACCCGTGCTCGGGACCGGAAGCTGATGCCCGATGAGATTCAGGGCGCGACCTTCTCGATCACGAATCCCGGTGTGCTCGGGACCCTGGTGGGACTTCCGGTCATTCCGAAGGGCACGTCGGCGATTCTAGGGCTAGGAGCGATCGAGAAGCGGGTCGTGGTCGTCAGCGATCCACTGACAGGGGCCGACGCCATGGCGATTCGGAAGCGGTCGCTCTTCTCCCTGGGGTATGACCATCGGGTCGTGGATGGGGCCGATGCTGCTCGCTTCTTGGCCCGTCTCAAAGAGTTGCTGGAGAGCTTCCCAGAGGACGCATGACCCTGGGTGTGTGCGATTGGACGCTGGCCGCCCTCACTGCTCTAGGAGTGGTGGGGGCGTCGCGTTGAGTGAGGTTGTGACCGGCCGCGGACTCGCGCTCCTGAAACCGGGCACGGTCCCTTATGGAGAAGCGCTGACGCTCCAAGAGGAGCTCGTTGTGAAGCGCCGAGCTGGAGAGATTCCTGACACGCTCGTCCTCTTGGAGCATCCCCACGTCATCACCATGGGATCATCCGCGAGCACCGACCACATCCTCGTGAACGAAGAGGAGCGCAGTGCGCTGGGGTTGGATGTCTTCGACGCGGGGAGGGGCGGGGACGTGACGTATCACGGGCCTGGCCAACTCGTGGGGTACCCGATCTTGGATCTGAAGCCGGACCGAAAAGATCTCCACCGCTACCTGAGAGACCTTGAAACCGTCCTGATGCACGTCGCCGAAGAGTTCGGGATTCCGGCTCGGCGTTCGGAGGCCGGTACAGGTGTTTGGACTCCGCGGGGTAAGCTCGCCGCGATCGGAGTCCGAGTGTCGTCACGCTGGATCACCTCCCACGGCATCGCGCTGAACGTCTCGTCCGACCTTTCCTACTTCGATACCATCGTCCCGTGCGGGATTCCGGATGGGGGAACGACGACGATGGAGCGTGAACTGGGGCGGGAAGTCTCGATGTCTTCGGTCCATGACGCCTTCGTGCGGCACTTCTGCGCGACCTTCGACCGTCAGATTGTGGTTGGGTAGGCGACAGTTCTAGGCGTGATCTGAAGCGGGGCGCGGTTCTCGGGTCGGTAGCGGTTTTTCAAGTACCCTTGGGTGCGATGCCCGTGCTTCAATGAGACTCCCGCCTAGAATCAGATGTTTACACTCCACCACAACTGTTTTGAAATAAACGTTTGTTTTCGACTAGATGCGTTGTCATTCAACGGTTTACGGCGTATTTGCCCTCACAGCCGTCAAATGTTCTACAACCCCTTGAGGCCACCTTCTCACCCTCCTATATATCCATCGCACTTCGGGTGCGACTAATCGAGACGATGGCGTTGGTCATCCCATTGATGAGTTCCGAAGAGTGAGCTTCCGGCCACGACGGTGGAGCGGTAGCACGGCGATCCAGGACTTGGGAAGTCTGGTGAGCCCGACGAGGGAGTTCGCTGGCCCTCGCCGAGAAGCCCCTAAACGATGAGCTCGGGGCACCCTCTGTCGCTGTCGCGCGACTGAAAGAGGGAAAGGATTGGATCCAGCCACCTTCACGAAGGTGGGCCCAAGCGGGGATCTTGATCCTGCCAGCGCGGTCGGTGGTTCGACTCGGCACGTGAAGCCGGTGATCGACACCGCGAGTCGAGGCGGCCCAGCTGTAGCTTGCTACAGTCTGGGTCGCCTCTTTTTTTGTCGCGTAACGAATCGCGCGGTCATGCAGGTGGGTCGAGGCGCGCTACCTCCGTGCCGTCTCGCTACCTCCGTGAGGCTTCGCTGCCCCCGTACCGTGCCGCAGGCGCTTCGAACTCCATGTAGTCGAGAAACCGGCCTTCCTCGCGCTCTGCGTCGAGCCACTCGGTGAAGCCGGACGGCACGAAACCGGACGAGCCGGTCTGTTCTGCGGCTGCCTTGGTCGCGAGTCGGTCGGCGTACTCGTTCTCAGGGTGCCCGTCGTGACCCCGCACCCACCGCACCTCGACGTCGTGGCGGTCGACCAGGACGAAGGCCCGCTTCCACAGATCAGGATTCTTCACGCCTTTGTAGGCTCGGCGCTCCCACCCGCTTCTCCAGCTGCGGATGCCCTCGACGAGGTACTTGCTATCCGAGGTGAAGACAACGCGGCACCGCTTCTTGAGCTGTCCGAGCGGCTCGATGATGCTCCGGATCGCCATGCGATTGTTCGTCGTGTCGGGCTCGGAGAGCCAGTAGTCTCGCCGCTCCCATTCCCCTTTGCGCCAGATTTCCAGCAGCCCGCCAGCGCCTCCGCGTCGGGACGCCTTCTTGTTCTGGTTTCCCAGACACGACTCGTCGGCGTGAATGTAGACGGTATCCATGTGCAAAAGTAACGTCCGTGAGGAGGTGGGTGTCGTCTTGACCGGAGGTGGGGTCGAGGTACGTTCTTCCGACGCCAATCGCGAAGCCGAGGTGTGATCGAATGGAGCCTACTGGGTACCTACTACTCGAGGATGGACGGCGCTTCGACGGTGACCTTGTCGGGGCCGAGGATGTGACGTTCGGAGAGGTCGTCTTCAACACCTCCATGACCGGCTATCAGGAGATCCTGACGGACCCGTCGTACTCCGGGCAGCTCGTGGCGATGACGTACCCACTCATCGGCAATTACGGGGTTTCGCCACGGGACGAGGAGTCGGACAGGCCGCAGGTATCCGGCTTTATTGTCCGTGAGGCGTCGCGGCTGCACTCCAACTGGCGCGCGGAAGGCGGGCTCACGGAGTACCTGCGGGCCAACGGGGTCACCGGCATTCAAGACGTCGACACGCGAGCACTCACCCGGCACATCCGGGCGCGAGGAGCGATGCGTGGTGCGATCGCGCCGGTCTCGGAGCGCCAAGACGATGTCTTGGCTGAGATCCTGGAGCAGCCGCTCATGGAAGGGTTGGACCTCGCGTGCGGGGTCTCGACAGAAGAGGCGTACGAAGTGCCGGCGCCCACGGAGGAGCGATTCCACGTGGTTGCGTACGACTTCGGGGTGAAGGCGCATTCACCGAAGATGTTGGCGGAGCGCGGGTGCCGCGTCACCGTAATTCCGGCAACCACGACGGCCGCCGACATTCTCGCGATGAAGCCCGACGGGCTCTTTGTCTCGAACGGCCCCGGAGATCCCGCTGTGGTGCAAGCGGCCGAGGAGGCGATTCTGGCGCTCGCCCAGGCCGATGTGCCGGTCTTCGGAATCTGCCTGGGGCATCAGCTCATCTGCCGGGCCTTCGGTGCAACAACGTACAAGCTGCCCTTCGGACACCACGGTGGAAATCACCCGGTCAGGAACGTCGACAAGGACCGAGTCGAGATCACCTCTCAGAACCACGGTTTCGCTGTGCGAGCGAATGAAGATGGTGTGATTCTCGGGGCAGAGGAGCTCAAGCTCACGCATGTGAACCTCTACGACGGGACGGTCGAGGGAGTTCGACACGAAGAACTTCCGGTGCTTTCGGTCCAGTATCATCCTGAAGCGGCTCCCGGTCCCCACGATAGCCGATATCTCTTCGATGCCTTCGTCCAGATGATGGAAGAACGAAAGGCGGGCTAAGGGGGTTGGCGAGTCGTCGCAAGTCGGTATCCCGCAACGACTCCGAAGCTTGCGAGTGACCTTCGTGCTCGTTAGCGTGTCAGCCCAGTCGCGGAAGAAGAGCGCCCGACAACGGCTCTGGAGAGGACAATGACGAAGGCAGACTTGGTCGAGCAGGTAGCCGACGCGATCGGCCCTGGGGTTACCAAGAAGGACTGCGCGCTGATTGTTGACGGCTTTCTCAATGCCGTGAAGCACGCGCTCGCCAACGGCGACAACATCGAGATCCGTGGCTTTGGGACCTTCAAGGTCCGAAAGCGGAAGACCCGGATGGCGCGCAACCCACGTACGGGAGAAGCGGTCGAGGTGCCTTCACGATCCGTTCCGGTCTTCAAGCCCTCCAAGCATTTGCGAGCTCGTGTGGAGCGGCTCGACGAGGTCAGCTTCTGAAGCTCGCGAACGTCGCGACCTAACACTTTGGCTTCCGCAGCGTCTACTCTTCAGTGAGCGACTCGACGCGGGACAATGCGGCCACGGACGGCGAGCTGGTAGCCCGCGCACAGGCGGGAGACGAACGCGCGGTGGAGCTATTGGTCAGCCGGCATCTGGATGGGGTATTCCGAGTGGCAGTCTCGATCACGCGCGACGACGACGTGGCGCAGGACGTGGTGCAGGAAGCCTTTCTGAAAATGGTGCGCGCGATCGACTCGTTTCGGGGCGATGCCTCCTTCAAGACCTGGCTCATGACGATTGCCGCGAACGAAGCGCGTGGCGCCCTCCGAAAGTCGACTCGACGCCGCGAGAGTCCGATCGACGAACGCTCGCCGTTGCCGGCCCGGGGGCGTGATATTGATCAAGCCGTGGTGGACCGCAGTGAGAGTGAACGAGCCCGACAGGTGTTGGAGACGCTGCCCGAAAAGCAGCGTCTGTCCGTGGCCCTGAGAATCGACGAAGGCTTGAGCTTTCGTGAGATCGGCGACGTCATCGGGTCGAGTGAGGGAGCAGCGCGTGTGAACTACTTTCACGGGATCCGACGTTTGAGGGAGTTGATGGAATGACGGATCGGAAATGTGAGGACGTCCTGACCCTCCTGCCGGACCGTGTGTCAGGCAGGTTGGACGCCGAAGACGAGCAGGCGCTCGACGAGCACCTGAAGAGCTGCTCGGATTGCGCTCTCGAAGAGCAGCTGGCGCGAGTCGTCCACTCGAGCCGTCGCTCGGCTCCGGGAGGCTTAGAGCACCGGGTGCTCCAGGCCATTCGCGGCCGGGAGCGCACCCAGGATCGGGATCGCGAGCGGCGACGGCTCCGACCTTGGTGGGGCATCTCCGCGGCCGCTGTCGCGGCGCTCGCGCTCGGGATCGGGATGTCTTCTGAACCGACGGCTATGCCACCCGTTGCGCCTGGCTTTGCCACGGAGTTGGACGAAGGCGAACTCTGGAGCAGCGACGACGGTCTTTTCGCCGGCGCGCCGTCGCTTGAAGAGCTGTCGGACGAGGCGCTCGTCGAATTGCTCGACGAGCTCTCGGCAGAGGGAATTGGAGGTGCGGCATGACGCGCAGCTGGTGGACACCGTCGTGGGCCCTCGGCCGCAGAGTCGCCGTGCTAACCGTGGCTTGTCTCTCGATTGCTGCACTTCCCCTCGAGGGTCAGCAGGAGCGCCGGCGGGGGGAACGGAACCGAGAGGAGTTGATGCAGCGGATCCGTGCGCAGATGGCGCGCGTGACCAAGGAACGCCTCGGATTGACCGAAGAAGAGTCACAGGCGCTGTCGGAGATCATTCAGAGTTATGATCTCCGTCGGCGGGAGCTAGGCCGGGAAGAAGCCGAGCTGCGGCGATCCGTGGAAGCGTTGGTCGAGACCAGGGACGCCGATGCAGAAGCCCGAGCTTCGGTCGTCGTGGAACGACTCCAGCAGCTGCGGATGAACGAGGCGACGATGTTCGCCGAAGAGCAAGAGGCGCTGGCGCAGGTGTTGTCTCCTCTACAAATCTTGCAGCTGCAGTCGCTGCGCGAGCAGATGGGACGCAGAGTCCGCTCGATTCGCGGGGATTCGCCCCGCGAGGGGTCCCGCCGACGAAGGGGAGGTCGGCGCGGAGGAGGCAGTTGATTCGAGCTCGATTCTTCCGGACTCGTTGACGAGCTTCCTTGGGCTCCACTATGTACCGGGACGTATCACACCTTGGAGGCACCGCTTCGTGAGCTTCTCAGTACACACCCGCTTCTTCGCGTCGTATCGCGAGCTGCTCGGGCTTGGAGAGTTGACCGTCGAGGTGGGGGAAGGCGCGACAGTCGGAGATCTGGTGGCTGAGCTAAGGGGCCGAGGCGCCCCCTTTGTCGCTCTCCCGGAAGAGCCTGCGATCGCGGTGAACCACACGTACGCCTTCCTTGATGAGCCGCTGCACGAGAACGATGAAGTCGCTTTCATACCGCCGGTAGCCGGGGGGTAAGCGTGGTGACCGCGGTGGTCTCGAAGGACCCGATCGACATCGGGGCCATGGCGCGATCCGAGGTAGACCCTCGTGATGGAGCCATGGTGCTCTTCGTCGGTATCGTGCGGAATCATGCCGACGGGCGTCCGGTCGAAGGGATGACCTACGAAGCTTACGAAGAGATGGCCCAGCCGGTCTTGACTGAGATCGCCGAAGAGGCGGCGCGGCGCCTCGGTTCGGACCGAATCCACGTAGTCCACCGCATCGGAGACCTCAGGATCGGTGAAGCTTCGGTGGCCATCTGCGCTTCGAGTCCTCACAGGGCCGAATCTTTCGACGCGGCCCGCTACGTGATCGAGGAGATCAAGAAGCGACTGCCGGTTTGGAAGAAGGAATGGTATTCGGACGGAGCACGTGACTGGGTTGCCGGGAGAGTACCGCCTGGGACCGGTCGCACCGGAGCCGGCCGATGAGTGGGCGCACCCCGATGAAGGACACCTTCGGGAGGCGGGTCGAGTACCTGCGCGTTTCGGTGACAGACAAGTGCAACCTCAGGTGCGTCTACTGCATGCCGTTGGAGGGGATGGATTGGCTCCGTCGGGACGAGCTGCTCTCGTACGAAGAGATCGAGAGCATTGTCCGTACCATGGCAGGGATGGGCCTGCGGAGGGTGCGGATCACAGGCGGCGAGCCACTCGTGCGCCGGGACCTCCCCGAACTCGTGCGAAAGATCTCGGCAGTGCCGGGGATCGACGATCTATCTCTATCCACGAACGCGGTACTCCTCGCCGACCAAGCGGACGCACTGCGCGCCGCGGGTGTCGAGCGGCTGAACGTATCGCTCGATTCGCTCCAACCCGATCGGGTCGATGCGATCGCGCGCCGACCGAACTCTTTTGGGCGCATCATGGAAGGGTTGGACGCGGCCGAGGAAGCCGGCTTCTCACCGATCAAGATCAACGTCGTGCTGATTCGAGGTCAGAACGACGACGAGATCGAGGAATTCGCGGCGATCACCCGTGAACGCCCGTGGCACGTGCGGTTCATCGAAATGATGCCGACGACGGCGAATCTCGATCTGAGCGCAAAGAACTTCGTCTCGTGCGCCGAAGTCCTGAGAAAGCTGAGGAGTATCGAGGCGCTCGAGCCCGTTCCCGGGCCGTTCGGGAACGGTCCGGCGGTATACCACCGGTTCGCCGGTGCGCCAGGCACGATCGGGGTGATCACCCCCATGAGCCACAACTACTGCGAACGGTGCAATCGGATGCGGCTTACGGCCGACGGCTTCCTGAGACCGTGTCTCTTCGGGAGTATCCAGACGAATCTCCGCGACCCGCTGCGTGCCGGAGAGCCGCTCGTACCGCTGATCGAAGAGACGCTGCGTATCAAACCGGAACGGCACTACCTGATCCAGGGGAGTGACGCCGGTTCCGGAGGCTTGGTGGCGCTTTCCCAGACCGGGGGCTGAGGCTCTCCTCGGGAGATCCGGGTGCCGCGGGTAGACCTCTCGGCACCCCTCGTTATACTCCTGAAGCGCGACCCGTTTGTCGCGCAAATTCCGAGTAACCATCACCCCCGCGGAGCGGATTTGTTCTCATGAGTGTGAAGAAGATCACGGTGGTCGGAGCTGGGCACGTCGGTGCCACCTGCTCGCAGCTGCTGTCCCAGAAAGAGCTGGCCCGAGAGGTCGTGCTTGTCGACATCGCGGACGGGATTCCGCAGGGGAAGGGCCTCGACCAGTGGGAAAGCGCTCCCATCGAAGGGTTCGACTCACGGATCATTGGAACGAACGACTACGAGGCCGCAGCGGGCTCCTCGATCTTCATCGTCACAGCAGGCATCGCACGTAAGCCAGGCATGAGCCGTGACGATCTTCTGAAGACGAACGCCAACGTGATTCGCTCGGTCAGCGCCGAGATCAAGCGCGTGGCCCCGGACTCGATCGTCATCATGGTGACGAACCCCCTCGATGTGATGGCCCAGGTCGCCCTCGAGACAACGGGCTTCCCCCGAGAGCGCGTGATCGGAATGGCGGGCGTCTTGGACACGGCTCGGTATCGCTCGTTCATCGGGCTCGAACTCGATGTGTCGATCGAGGACATTCAGGCGCTGGTGCTCGGTGGGCATGGAGACACGATGGTCCCGCTCGCGAGCTACACATCCGTAAGCGGAATCCCGCTCACGCAGCTCTTGGATCAAGACCGCATCGATGCCCTCGTCGAGCGTACGAGGAAGGGTGGCGGTGAGATCGTTGCTTACTTGAAGACGGGGAGTGCCTACTACGCGCCCGCCGCCGCCGCGGTGCAGATGGCAGAGGCGATCGTGAAGGACAAGCGTCGCATCCTACCGTGCGCCGCGTGGCTCCAGGGCGAGTACGGCTTCAACGATCTCTTTCTCGGGGTCCCCTGCCTTCTCGGCGAGTCGGGTCTCGAGCGGATTCTCGAAGTCGACCTCGACGCCGACGAACAGGCAGCGCTGGCGACGAGCGCGAATCACGTGACCTCGACCGTGGCGAAGCTAAAGGAGTTGGAGGCGGCGGGTTGATCATCCGTTTCTTACCGATTTGTCTGGTTGCGCTCGGGTGCGGGGGAGGATCCTCCCCCGCACCTCCGGCAGCCGAAATGTCCGACCCCGCGAAGCTCTTCTATGCCCCTGAGCTGAGCATCGATCTCTCCGACTTCGAGTTGAGTGAGTCGGGACTGTACACCCTCGACGTAGTCGTCGGGGAAGGACCCGTGGCGCGGCGGACTAGCCGGGTGTGGGTGCACTACGTCGGTTGGCTGCCCGACGGGACAGTCTTCGACGCCTCCTTAGGCGGGGATCCGTATCACCTCAGGCTGGGTGGCCGCGAGGTAATTCGAGGGTGGAATGAGGGGATCGTGGGAATGAAGAGGGGAGGGACGCGTCGACTCGTCGTTCCGCCGAGGTTGGGGTACGGGTCGACCGGGAGCGGGGATGTACCTCCTGGAGCGACGATGGTCTTCGAGCTTCAGCTCATCGATGTAGACTAGGGCCGGTCAGGGGCCGAGCGTGCCCGTCGTGACCTGTCCATCTCGTCCGAAATCGACCCAACTGTGCGGCGGTACCGTCCTCCACGCCTCGCTCGTGTCCAGTGGCTCCGAGGCGAGGACCACGCCTTTCGCAGTGACTTTCGGCGCCTCCGCGAGGTAGAGCGAGTTCGTGGGTGCGCCCTCCCGGGTGGCGGTTGCGGTTCGAAGTGCGCACACAGTCGCTCCGTCCGACAGGACCATGTTCAGCTGAGCCTCTTCGTCGACCGCTTCAGCCGCGACCGCCGCTACCGTGCTTTGCAGGGCCTCCAGTGAGGTGGCGCCCTCTCGGAGCTTCGCGACGGTTAGGAGGAAGAGCGTCTCGGTGTCGGAGACCCCCGTCAACTCCGCGTACAGTTCGTCGGGCAGACGACTTCTGAGCCTTCGCATGTATCGCGAGCGGAAGCTCGGCACGAAGCCGTTGAGGACGAACGTCCATCGATCGTGCGTCATCGGGATCAGGGACGATCGGTCGACAGGCAGACCCGGGGTTCCGTTGCGCAAGGAAGCGATGGCCATCTCGGAGTCGAGCGCGCCCAGCGTTCCTTCGAGTTCGCCCTCGTGCCAGATCGGTCTCGGGTCCACGAGCCGGGACACCCGGTCCGCGTTGTACCACGCGACCCCGTATCCGTCAGCGTTCACCGAGCCTGACAAGAGCTCTCGAGGCGCCCAGCTCTGTCGGTATAGAGAGTGATCTCCGCCGAAGACGAGTGTGTCGAGCGAGAGAGTGGGGCCCGCGTAGGCGACGAGGCGGCACATCAGCCGCTGCCGAGCAACGTGGGAAGACGGTCGAGATCCACATTCCCTCCGCTCAGGACGAGAACCGTCCGGCCTCCGGCCACGGGGATCACTCCTGTGAGGAGCGCCGCGAGTCCGGCGGCCCCCGACGGCTCCACCAGAAGCTTCGTCCGCTCCAAGATGAGCCTCATCGCACGCAGGATCGACTCGTCGTTCACAAGTGCGATTCCTTCCGCTCGTTCGCGGAGGATCTCGTAGTTGAGCCGTCCGGCCATCGGCGCTCCCAAACCGTCCGCCACCGACTCCACCTGGTCGATTCGTTGAGGCGCTCCTCTCTCGAAGCTAAGGTGCATGGCCCCCGCACCCTCTGGCTCCACGCCCCATAGTTCGGCCGTGGACTTTGCCGCGCTGAGAGCGACGGCGATCCCAGACGAAAGACCGCCCCCGCCTACGGGGACAATGACCCGATCGACGTCGGGGAGGTCTTCTACGATCTCGGTGCCACACGAAGCGTGTCCCGCTACCACGTCTTCGTCGTCGAAGGGGTGTAGGAACGTCAGGCCTCGCTTCTCGGTGATCTCCGCCACCTTCTCGAACGCTTGTGCGGCGTTGCCGTGCAAGATGACTTCCGCTCCGTACTCCCGAGACGCCTTCACCTTCGTCGGAGATGCCGATTCCGGCATCACGACGACGCTAGCGACCCCCAGGGAGGAAGCAGCCCACGCGACGGCTTGCGCGTGATTCCCAGCAGAGATCGTCGAGACGCCCCGCCTCCGTTCTTCCGGAGTCAACCTAGAGATCCGATTGAGGGCGCCTCGCACCTTGAAGGCCCCTGTTTTTTGAAGGTTTTCGCACTTCAACCAGATCTCGGTGCCCGTCCGGTTGGATAGCGTCCGGGAGTGGAGCAGCGGCGTGCGATGAACGGACCCTTCGATGCGCGCGCGCGCCTGCGCGAGGCGGTCGGTCGAGAAGGCTTCGGGTGGCATGGTTGGAGATCTTGGCGCGTGCGGCTGTTCGGCGCCACCGGCACCCCTGGAGTGCATCGAATCGCGGTCGGCTCTTGCTTCAAAAACGATTGCGGCCGCTAGCTTTACAGTCCTACGTTGGGCCTGAGTTCACCCGCCGGACACACCTCTGTTCGAGGACGCCATCATGACTCGATTCCTTCGAGCGCTGCCACTCGTCGCCGGACTTCTGTTTCTCGGTCAGGCCGTTGCCGCCCAACAAGGCACGTTGACTGGCCGAATCACCGACCAAGCCGGTGCGCCGTTAGGGCAAGCGACGGTCGCTGTGCAGGGTGGGGGTGGCTCCGCGTTGGCCGACAACGGTGGTATCTACCGGCTCTCGCTGCCGGCGGGCACGTACGACCTGCACGTGACCCACGTGGCCTCTCGGGGTGAGACGTACTACGGAATCACCGTGTCGGCCGGCCAGACCACGACGTACGACATCCGACTTCCGACGAAGGCGCTGGAGATCGATGGCTTCGTCGTGACTCCCCGACGAGGGGTCCAGGAGCGGGCGAGTGAAGCGGCTCCCATGACCTACACGTTGAGCTCCGCCCAGATCGAGGAGCGACCGGCGCCGAGCATCGCGGATCAGCTTCGTCCCGCGCCTGGTGTGGACATCATTACTCAGGGGGTGCAGTCCACGAACGTCACCGTGCGAGGCTTCAACAACATCTTCTCCGGTGCCCTCCACATGCTGTCGGACAACCGTCTGGCTGGGGTGCCTTCTCTTCGGGTGAACCTGATGCACTTCATCCCCACCATTGAGGAGGATGTGGATCGCATCGAGGTCGTCTTGGGTCCGGGATCTGCTCTGTACGGGCCGAATACCGCGAACGGTGTCGTCCACATCATTACGAAGTCACCGCTGGATGAGCAGGGAACCTCGGTATCGGTGGGAGGGGGCGAGAGGAGTGTCTTCCAAGGTGCCTTCCGGTCCGCATTCCTCCTCGATGACGACTTCGGCGTCAAAGTTTCCGGGCAGTACCTCACGGGGAACGAGTGGGAGTACACCGACCCGACCGAGGCGGCCGCCCGTAGTGCGGCCATCGCCGACCCGCAGGCGTGCATCGATGACAAGGTGCTGCGGGGCCTCCCGACCTCTCTCGCACAGATCGCGTGCGAGCGGGTGGGACTGCGCGATTTCGACATTGAGCGATACAGCTTCGAAGGTCGGGCCGATTGGCGCTTCTCGGATCGTGGCACGATGGTCGGGACGTACGGCTACACGAATGCGAGTGGCGTAGAGCTCACGGGGCTCGGCGCAGGTCAGACGGACGACTGGGTTTACCAGTTCTTCCAGCTCAAGACCACGTACGACCGACTCTTCGCGCAGATCTACTACAACACGAGTGACGCCGGCCAGAGTTGGCTTCTCCGAGATGGTGTCCCGCTCGTCGACCAATCGACGCTTACGGTGGGGCAGATCCAGCACGGTTTCAGCATGGCCGATGGGCGTCAGGACTTCACCTACGGCTTCGATTACTTCGCAACACGTCCCGAGACCGGGGGAACGGTCAACGGGACGTACGAGGCGAATGACAACATGAACGAGTGGGGGATTTACCTGCAGTCCAAGACGATCCTCTCGGACCAGTTCGACTTCATCGCGGCGTTGAGGACGGACAGCCATTCCCTCCTCCCCGAGTCGGTCTGGTCACCGAGGGCGTCGCTCGTCTTCAAGCCCGCCGAGCAGCAAAGCCTCCGCTTCTCGTACAATCGAGCGTTCTCGACACCGTCGTCGCTGAACTTCTTCCTCGACATCAGTGGTGGTGCGGCTCCGCCGCCGATCGGGCCCTTGGGGTACAACACAAGAGCGTACGGCACGGGTTCGACTGGGTATGGCTTCCAGAATCCGGACGGCAGCCTCATGGGAATGCTCTCGCCCTTCAACCCCAGTGGGGCCGACCAAGTCTTGCCGGCGGACCCGGCGGTGGCGTGGCAGCTCGGGGTAGGCGTGCTCGCAGCTCAAGGGGCGCTGCCGGCTCACTACATCCCGATCTTGGCGGGACTCTCGCCGTCGTCCTCCGATGTACCACTCCTCGGACTCGACGCGACCGGGAATCGCTTCGCGATCGCGCAAGGCTCGCTCCCGGCGTTGCCGGTGGTGGAAGAGAGCAACACCGAGTCCTTCGAGCTTGGCTGGACCGGCGTTTTCGACGATCGATTCCGAATCGACGCGTCGGGCTACTACATGAAGAAGAACAACTTCGTCTCCCCGCTCGTGGTGCAGAACCCGCTGCTCGTTCTCCAGGGTGAGGCGATCCCCGGCTTTATCGCCAACGACTTCGTGGCTGGGCTCACCGCGTTCTACGTGGGACAGGGGATGGATCCGGGTACAGCGCTCGCGACCGCGACGGCGGAAGCGGGTGTCGCCATTCCGCAGATCGCCACTGCGTTGGGAGGGCTCCCGGTCGGTGTCGCCGCATCGGATCAGGTCAACCAACGCGGCCCGGAACTCGTGCTAGGGTATCGGAACGTCGGTGATATCGACCTCACCGGCTTCGACGTGGCCTTGCAGATGTTCTTGAACGACGAGTGGACCGCGACCGGCACCATGTCGTGGGTCAGCGACGACTACTTCTCATCCGTCGAATACCCGATCGCCCTGAACGCTCCCAAGGCGAAGGGAACCCTCGGGCTGCAATACCGGAATTCGGCCGAAGGCTTCAACGCGGGTGCGCTCCTCCGTCTGCAAAAGCAGTTCCCGGCGGAGTCGGCTGGCTTCGTGGGCACCGAATGCGTGACAGGGGACCGAGGCGGCCTCTTCGACGAAGAGTGTGTGGCCGGATACGGGCTCGTGGATGTGAACATGGGGTACCGGATCCCGGGCAGCGGAGTCACGGCTCAGCTGAGCGTGTCGAACATCTTCGACTCGGCTTACCGTTCCTTCGTCGGGGTCCCGGCTGTCGGCCGGTTCGCGATGCTGCGTCTGAAGTACGACATCTTCTAGCCCACTCTAGCTGAGCGAAACGAACGACTTTCCGTGAACGATGAACAACCCGCGAAGTCGGTCACACTACGATGTGGCTTCTGTGCAGAGCTCTACACCGTAGCTCTCGAGCACGCTGCCGATCGACCAGCCTGCTCGCACTGCGATAGGCCGACCTTGTTGGATCGGCCTGTGAAAGTGGGTCAGGAGGACTTCGACGAGACGGTTTTGGGGGCGGGGGCCCCCGTCTTGGTCGACTTCTACGCGGATTGGTGCGCGCCGTGCAAGATGGTCGCTCCCCATATCGACGAGATCGCTCGGCAGAATATGGGTGCGCTTCTCGTGGCCAAAGTCGACACCGACGCGGCCCCCGAGGTAGCCCAGCGCTACGAAATCCGAAGCATTCCTACCATCGTCCTGTTCAAGGACGGGGAGGAAGTCGACCGGAGCATGGGATTCGAGCCTGAGCGCCTCGACGCTTTCGTCTCGGAGGCCAGGGGTGAGTAAGCGCGATCGACACCGCGACATCCTCGACCTCGTGTCGACATCGAGGGTCACGAGCCAAGAGCGGCTCCGCGAGCTGCTGCGTGAGCGTGGGACCGATGTGACCCAAGCCACGCTTTCCCGGGATATTCGTGAGCTTCGTCTCGTCAAGTCGCCCGGAGCGGACGGAGTCGGCTACTACTCGTCTTCGGAAGAGTGGGACAGCACTCCCTCGTTGGAGTCCTTGATGCCCGCACTCTTCCACAGCGCCGAAGGGGTCGATCACCTTCTCGTGGTCCGGACGATGAAGGGGGGAGCCCAAACGGTCGCCGCCGCCATCGATTGGGAAGAGTGGCCTGAGGTACTCGGGACGCTAGCAGGCGACGACACGATCCTACTCATCTTGCGGGATCCTGGCACTCTCTCGTTGGTGAAAGCGCGCCTGGAAGACATGGCGAGCCGTCGGTAGGGTTGACATCATGCATCATCAATGCATTTTTATACTCACGTCACAACCGGTACACGCATTTTAGGGGACCGGGGGGCGAGAGTACGGGGCGTTCGGCCCTCCGGCGCTTTGGCGGGAAGTCGTCGGCCTCTTCGACCCCCGGGCCTCTTTTGCACAGTAAAGGCCCTGGTGGAGGGGTGGTGCTCATGAAGGTGGTTCTTGGATACTCCGGCGGGCTCGACACTTCGGTGATCGTGCCATGGCTGAAAGAGAAGTATTCGGCCGATGTCGTGTGCATGGCCGGTGACGTCGGTCAGCCGGGTGGGTTGGAAGGCCTGGAAGAGAAGGCCTTTAGGACCGGCGCGAGCGCGTTCTTCGGGGAGGATCTCCGCAAGGAGTTCGTCGAGGATTTCGTATTCCCCACACTCAAGATCGGTGCGGTATACGGACGCAAGTATCTGCTAGGAACTGCGATGGCGCGGCCCCTCCTCGGTCGGCGGCAAGTCGAGGTAGCTCAGGCCGTAGGTGCCGATGCGCTGGCGCATGGATGCACAGGGAAGGGGAACGACCAGGTCCGCTTCGAGCTCTCCTATGCGGCGTTGGGACCCGACTTCGATGTGATCGCCCCGTGGCGCGAGTGGGAGATGCAGTCACGTGAGGAGTGCCTCGCTTACGCGCGGGCTCGTGGCATTCCGCTCGACGGTGTCGATGAGTCGAAACTCTACTCTCGCGATGAGAACCTTTGGCACATCTCACACGAGGGTGGCCCGCTCGAGGATCCCGGCTACGAGCCCGAAGAGGCAATGTACCTGTGGACCCTCGCCCCCGAGCTCGCGCCGGATACTCCAGAGCGGATCGAGATCGGCTTCGACGCTGGCGTGCCTGTTACGGTCAACGGTGAATCGATGGGCCCTGTCGAGCTCCTCAGCACCCTCAACGAGATCGGCTCTCGACACGGGGTCGGTCGGGCCGACCTGGTCGAGAATCGACTGGTTGGGATGAAGTCGCGGGGCGTCTACGAGACTCCTGGAGGGACGATCCTCTACGCGGCGCTGAAGGACTTGGAATCGATTACGATCGATCGCCGGTCGGAGGCGCTCAAGGACGAGATGGCGGCTCGCTGGGCGGACATGCTCTATGAGGGACGTTGGTGGACGCCCGAGCGCGAGGCGCTTCAGGCCATGTCGGAGATCCTGTCCAAGAATGTGACAGGGTCCGTGACGGTGAAGCTGTACAAGGGCTCGGCTCGGGTCGTGGCTCGTCAGAGCCCGGCGTCGCTCTACCGGGAAGACCTCGCGAGCTTCGGGCACGCCGTCACCTACGATCACGCGGACGCGGCGGGCTTCATTCGTTTGTTCGGTCTCCCGATCCGCGCGGCCGCGGCGATGGAGAACACGACGAACCCGGAGGTTTCACGTCTGCTCGCCGAGGTGGCCAAGGCGGGGGCAGTCTGACCGAGCACGAGGAAGGAGGGGACTCCGCGTCGCCTCTGTGGGGAGGTCGGTTCGCGGAGGGAATGGCGCCTGCGATGGTGCCCATGAACCTCAGCCTCGGCGTGGACCGCCGGCTCTGGCGAGAGGACGTCCGCGGCTCCATCGCTTGGGCCGACGCGATCGCTCTGGCGGGTGTCGTCACCGAGGACGAGGCTGCCGAGCTCAAGCGCGGCCTGGAAGCGGTCGGGGAGCGACTCGAGCGCGAAGGAATTGGGGACGTTCCCGATGAAGACATCCACTCCTTAGTTGAACGGCTCCTCGTAGAAGAGATCGGTGACACCGCCGGGAAGTTGCACACCGGGCGGTCGAGGAACGACCAGTCGTCGACGGGAGTGCGCCTCTACGGGATGGCGGCGTGCGCCGACGTGAGCGCCGGGATCGCAGACGTAGCCGAGAGCCTCGTGGCGCTAGCGGAGAGCGGGCGCGAGATCGTGATGCCTGGGTACACCCACCTCCAACAGGCTCAGCCGGTACGGGCCGCACACTGGGCGCTGAGTCACGTCTTCCCACTCCTGCGAGACATCGAGCGCGTCGAGCGAGCCAGGTCTGCGGCGTCGGTCCTCCCTCTCGGGTCGGGTGCGATAGCTGGCTGCCCCTTTCCGGTTGACCGGGAGAGGTTGCGCGCGACGCTCGACTTCGATCGGGTCAGTGAGAACTCGATGGACTCGGTCTCCGACCGGGATTGGATTGCGGACCTTCTGTACGCCGGCGCGATGTTGGGGGTGCACATCTCCCGGCTGGCCGAGGATTTGGTCCTTTTTTCGAGCCTGGAATTCGGCTTCGTTCGGCTTTCCGACGGCTTCAGCACCGGGTCGTCACTGATGCCGCAGAAGCGGAACCCGGATGTCGCCGAACTGGCTCGCGGGAAGTCCGGCAGATTGGTCGGGAATCTCATGTCCCTACTTACCCTCTTGAAGGGACTACCAACCAGCTACAACCGGGATCTCCAGGAAGATAAAGAGCCGCTCTTCGACAGCGTCGATACCCTTCTGCTGACGCTCCCGGCGTTGGCCGGTGCCCTCCGGAGCGCCCGCTTCGTTCCCGCCCGCATGCAGGCAGCTCTCGACGCCCAACTCTTGGCCACCGACATCGCCGACTGGCTCGTGCGACGAGGCGTCCCCTTCCGGACGACGCACGAAGTGGTTGGGCGCCTGGTGCGCCGGTCGGAGGTCGCAGGAACGCCGCTGTCCGAGCTTTCTCTCGAGGACTTCCAAGAGGAGCATCCGGCCTTCGATGCGTCGGTCTTCGAGGTTTTCGATTGGACTGCATCGGCTGATGCTCGGGCCACGCTCGGCGGAACGGCCCTGACGTCGGTCGACGCTCAGATCTCGGATGCCCGGGGACGCATCGCCCTGGCTCGGGATCGGTCTGGAGCCAGGGTCGGGTGAGAGACCGCTCGCGCCGGCTGGAATCGTGGGTGCCCCGTCTCTAGATTCCGGTCGTGACTCAAGACGATCTAAAGCGCGCCGCCGCTGCTGCGGCTCTCGACGAGGTATCGTCGGGGATGACGGTAGGCCTCGGTACGGGGAGCACGGTCCGCTTTCTGGTGGATCTACTCGGCGACGCGTTGAGCCGGGGAGCACTGAGCAACGTCGCAGGGGTGCCTACATCGCTGCGCACCGAGCGCCAAGCCCGCGCGCTCGGCATTCCACTGGTCGAGTTGGGTGCGACGGCCAGGTTGGACGTCACGATCGACGGGGCGGACGAGATTTCACCTGAGTTGGACCTGATCAAGGGACTGGGCGGGGCGTTGCTCCGAGAAAAGATGGTGGCCCAGGCGTCACGCAGACTCGTGATCATCTCGGACTCCTCCAAGCTCGTCTCGACGCTCGGAGAGAAGGCTCCACTCCCGGTAGAGGTCGTCGACTGGGCGCTCGACGCGCAGGCGGCGTTTCTCGAGGGGACAGGAGCGACGGTACAGCTGCGCATGGGCGAGAGCGGGGAGGCCGTGCGGAGTGACAACGGCAACGTCTTCCTCGACTGCACGTACCCGGACGGAATTGCGGACCCTGCGGCGGTCGAGCGCACGATCCAGTATCGGGCCGGGGTGGTCGATACGGGGCTCTTCTTGGGCATGGCAGACACCGCCTTCGTGGCGGGTGCAGCTGGAGTGGAGGTGCTTCGGCGGGGTGAGGCGGCCCTGGCACCGTGACGAAGATCGCGCCCTCGATCCTGTCGGCCGACTTCGGCCGGCTCGCCGAGCAAATCCAGGCGGTCGAGGAGGGCGGCGCCGATTGGATCCATGTGGACGTCATGGACGGGCACTTCGTCCCCAATATCACGATTGGGCCGGTGGTGGTGGAGGGCGCCCGCCGGGCCACTGAGCTCCCCCTCGACGTCCATCTCATGATCGAGAATCCTGATCGCTATGTGGGGGCGTTCGTGGATGCTGGCGCCGATCTCGTGACCGTACACGTCGAGGCGTGCGGCCACGTGCACCGGACGATTCAGCAGATCCGCGAGCTGGGCGCTCGTCCGGGGCTAGCCGTAAATCCGGGGACACCACTCTCGTTTGTCGAAGACGTGCTGTGTGACGTGGATCTACTCGTGATTATGTCCGTGAATCCGGGATTTGGAGGTCAGTCCTTCATCCCATCCAGCACGTCTCGTGTGGCCAAAGCCAAAGCGATGCTCGAGGCCGTAGACTCCGATGCGGAACTCGAAGTCGACGGTGGCGTAGGTCCCATGAACGCAGCAGAGATCGCAGCTGCGGGAGCCTCGGTCCTCGTCGCCGGGTCAGCCGTCTACAGACACCCTGCTGGCCCCCAGGCGGGCGTTCGGGCGATCCGAGGATCTCTGTCGGGCTGAGGCGTGCCGAAGGGCCGGCCGTCGGCCCTTGAAAATCATGGCCTTTCAAGATTGGTGGGATTACACTGCACGCAGCGTGGTCGCCTCTCTGAATGGGTCCGACATGAACGAAACCCAGGTGATTGACACCCAAGCGCTCGAGCGCCTCAAGGAATGGGGTGGGGATAAGCTTGCCGGTCAGATGGTACGGCTCTTTCTCAAGAACTCGGGCGTTCGCATGAATCAGATTCGAAGCGGGGTTGCGAACTCCGATCCGGACGAGGTCGAGCGTGGCGCGCACTCACTCAAGTCGAGTGCCGCGAATATCGGGGCGGAAGAACTCCGGTCGCTCACCACACAGATCGAATCGGCTGCCCTCGAGCGCGACGTCGATACGATGCGTTCCGAGTTGCCCGATCTCGAAGCGGCGTATGACGCCGCGATGAACGAACTGCAGGTTATCGAAAAGGAAATGCCGGCTGATGAGCCATAGAGTTGCTGTCGTAGAAGACAACCCGGACAACCGGATGTTGGTGCAAGCCTTACTAGAGGATCGGTACGAGCTATCCGAGTATGAGACGGGTGTAGCCGCCGTTGAGGGGCTCCCGGACAACGTACCGGAGGTGATTCTCCTCGACATCTCGTTGCCCGAGATGGATGGGACCGAGGTCTTGGCGTGGCTCAAGACCCGAGAGGACCTCAGAGATGTACCGGTGATCGCCCTGACCGCACATGCCATGGCGGGCGACCGTGAGAAGTTCATCTCCCAAGGCTTCGACGAGTACGTCACGAAACCGATTATCGATGAGGACGTGCTCATCGACGCGATCGAGCGGTGCCTCCACCCGACGACCTAGCTCCGCGCCCTCGGTCGGTCGAAGCATCCCCGAACGAGGTTGTTTCTCTATCGAGTAGTCTGACCGAGAGTCAACGAAGGAATCCCGACGAGGGCTCTGAACACGCGCTGTACTACGCGATCATCGTCGTGGTTCTGCTTCTGGGGGCGGTCGTGCTGGGTCGCCTTCCCGCCTCGGCGCCACCCCTCGAGCCTCTCGAGGACCGACTTCGCGACGGATCCACAGCCCACTCCGTGATGGAGTCCGTGGCCACGGTCCTAGCGTTCATCATCGGCTCCCTCGCCTTAGTCCGGTATTACAGTCGGAAGCAGGTGACCTTTCTCCTCGTCGGGTGCGGCTTCTTGGGCGCCGCAATACTGGACTTGAACCACGCCATCGGGAGTGCGCCGGACATCCTCCTGCGGCGAATCACCGAAGACCCTCGGATTGACCCCTCCGCGTTTGATTCGTGGGGGTGGATGGCAAGTAGGTCGTTCCTCTCGTTCTTCCTGCTGGCAAGTTTCGTCGCCTGGAGCCAGGAGATGAAGCAGGGGAGTGCGGAGTGGTTTCAGGAGACTTCGACGTATCTGACAGCGATCGGTGTGACTGTCACGTATGTCGTCTTCTTCAACGTAATCCCGCTGCAGCCGGTGGGGTCTCCGGACTGGTGGATCCCCCGACCTCTCGAGTTCGTGCCCGCCGTCGTCTTTCTCCTCACCTTCATCGGCTTCTATCGGAAGGGAACGTGGAGGCGGGACCTCCTCGAGCACTGGATTCTGGTCTCCCTTCTCATGGCGGTTGTGCTCCACGGGGCGTATATGGCGTTCGCGCCGCACCGTTGGAGCGCCCTCTTCGACGCGGCTCACCTCCTCAAGGTCGCGAGCTACGGGGCGATTCTTACGGGTCTTCTATCCAGCGTCTACACGACGTTCATCCGGGAAGCGGAAGTACTCGAGGCGTTGACGAAGACGAACGACGCCTTGGCTCGGGAGGTCGAGTCCAGGACGCAAACGGAGCAGGCCGTTAAGGAGAGCAGCGAGCGGCTCCAGCGCTTCTTGGATAACGCGAACGACCTGATCCAGAGCGTGAATTCGGAGGGGCGCTTCCTGTACGTAAACAGCTCGTGGAAGCGCGTGTTGGGCTACACCGACGCAGAACTCGAGCGGCTCAAACTCTTCGACATCGTCGACAAGGGTCACCGCGGAGCGCTCGACGCCGAGTTGAAGAGGATCGCAAACGGGGGAGAACCCCGGCGATTCAATACCGAGTACGTCGCGGCGGACGGTCGGATCGTCGTTCTCTCGGGGAGCACTCAGGCGCAGACGATTCGCGGCCGGGTCGTTGCAACTCAGAGCATTCTCCGCGACGTGACGGAGCAGCGATTGGCCGAGCGGAGATTGGATGCGTCGCAGCGCAATCTCGAGGCTCTTGTAGAGAACACAGGCGACTCGATCTGGTCGGTCGATCGGCAGCACCGGATGATCACGCTCAACTCGGCGTTCAAGCTCGCGCTCGAGGCGAGGATCGGCCGCGAGCCTCGAGTCGGTCAGCAACCTCACGAGCTCTTCACCGAGCCCGACGATGTCGAGTGGTACCAGGATCTCTATGCAAAAACCCTACGTGGAGAGCGAAGCGTCGCCGCTCGTTCGGATTACGTAGACGGGCAGCTTCGGCACTTCGAGGTATTCGCCAACCCCATTCACTCACTCGAGGGGGTCTCGGGTGCGGTCTTCTTCGGAAAGGACGTCACGCAGCGGGTACTCTCGGAAGAAGCGATTCGGGTTGCCAAAGACGAGGCGGAAGCCGCCAACAAGGCGAAGAGCGACTTCTTAGCAAACATGAGTCACGAGCTGAGGACGCCCCTGAACTCTGTGATCGGTTTCACCAACATCCTACTCAAGAACAAGGATGACCGACTCACCGAAAAGGATCTGGGTTTCCTAAAGCGCGTTCTTTCGAACGGGAAGCACCTCCTCGCGCTCATCAACGAGGTGCTCGATCTCGCCAAGGTCGAGGCCGGCCGCATGGAGCTCATTATCGAGGAGGTCGACCTTGCGGAGCTCTGCGTCGAGACCGTGCAGCAGCTGGAGGGTCAGGCCAAGGCGAAGGATGGGGCTGTCGCCTTGGTGGCCGATGTGCCGGAGCGTGTCGAGCTCGTCGAGACTGATTCTGCCAAGCTCAAACAGGTCATTATCAACCTCGTTGGGAATGCTCTGAAGTTCACAGAGGCGGGGTCGGTTACGGTCCGCCTCGAGATGTCTGCAGACGGTGTGACTCCGGTGGCGATCGCCGTGGAGGACACGGGAATCGGTATTCCGGAGGATCGCTTGGGTGCGATCTTCGAGGCCTTCAAGCAAGCCGAGGTCGGGACATCTCGCAAATACGGTGGAACGGGGCTGGGGTTGGCCCTCTCGCGCTCCATTTGCCTCCTCATGGGGTACGACCTTCTCGTCGAGTCGGTCATGGGAGAGGGGTCGACGTTCAGAATCGTGATGGGTGAGCGGGCGACCCCCACCCTCCGGAATGACCCGGAGGAGGCTATCGCAATCAAGGTGCCGGACCCCGTTCCGGAGGTAGCGTTGAGTTCCGCCGACGCCGCACCATCGCCCCTCGATGTCGGCGCTCGAACCGGCGCTCCCAATCACGTCGAATCTGGAGACGTTGCGCCGCCCGCTGTGAGTGATACCGAGGTGAAGGAAGTGGCTCCCGCTCAGCCCACTGACCCTTCTCCTGACGATCCCTCGAAGGCCGACTCTCCGCCGGCTGCTTCCGAGGAAGCGGGCAGCGGACCTTGGTCCGACTTCAAAGTGCTGGTCGTGGACGACGAGGCGAGCGCTCGCGTCCTGATCACGCACTATCTCAAAGACTTCGGGTGTAGGGTGCTCGCCGCAGGGACCGGTGAAGAAGCACTCGCGCTAGCGGAACGCGAACGGCCGGATCTCATCACGCTCGATCTCTTGATGCCTGGTATGAGTGGATGGGACGTCTTGCGTGAGGTAAAGTCTCATCCGACGCTTCGGCACATTCCCGTCGTCATCGCGAGTGTGATATCCAAAGAGGGCCGTGGACGGCTCTTGGGGGCCGTCGACTTCATCGCAAAACCGTTCGAGCGGGAGGACCTCCTTCGTGTTCTCTGGCGCCACCTAAGCCGCAAGCGGCGCCCTCGGATCCTTCTTATGGTCGGGAATCCCGAGCTGCGCGAGCATCTCGCCGCCACCATCGCGCTTCGTGGACTCGAGACCATCCATTCACCAGGTGAGGACGTACTCGCTGCGGTGGGTCGCGAAGCGCCGGATGCTGTGGTGCTCGATCTGGGACTGCCGAGCGCGCAGGGGGTGGCTGGGCTTCTCGAGCTTCGAGAAGATCGAGTGCACACCGGAATACCACTGTTAACGGTCGTTCCCACGTCGTTTAATCCTCGACAACTCGAGATCGTCAAGGAGCTGTCCACCGTGTATGGCGGGGTGTCGCAGGCGGAGCAGGAGTTGACGCGTCTCCTCGATGCCACCTTCCCGATCGCCGAGGTCTTGGCGGGCGACGAGTGACCGCGCTTGGAGAGATCGCCGCGCTGGCTGCGCTGCTGGGGGTTGGGGTCGGTGCCGTCGCGTACGCCGTTTCGGCTCGTCTCCGGAGAACGGGGGTTGCGGTCGCGTACACCCGCAAGGTGTTTCACTTCATCGTCTTCTCCGTCGCGGCGGCGGTGCACTTCAATTGGGCGCTGCCGGGCACGTTGGTTTACGGGGGGGTTCTAGCAGCGCTCGTCTCATGGGCTCTTCTCAAGGGTCCGGGCAACGGTCTCTACGACGCTTTGGCACGAGAGAAGGACAGTCCGCACCAAAGCCGGTTCATCTTCATCCCGATGGTGACGACCGCTCTCGGGGGGTTGATCGCTTCTCTGTGGACGGGTCCGTTCGCGTCGGTCGGATACTTGGCGGCAGGGTGGGGAGACGCGGTGGGCGAGCCGGCCGGAAAGCGATGGGGCAGGCACCCTTATCGGGTTCCGTCGCTCTTCGGTGTCCCTGCAACACGCACGCTCGAGGGATCGTTTGCGGTGTTCCTCGCATCCACGGCGGGGTGCGGCTTGGCGTTGGCTGCGATGGGCCACACCGAGTGGTGGATCCCGCTACTTTGTGGGGCTGTGTCTGCGGTGACGGAAGCCCTGAGTCATCACGGTTTGGACAACTTTACTGTCCAGGTTGTACCCTCCGCGGTAGCCTTCTTACTTCTCGGATGAGAACCGTAGAACCAGTACGGGCACAGCCCCGCGCGTGCGCGTCCTTGAACCCTCACCCCCTCTGAATGCGCTACTCATATCGCACTGAGCTGCCGGATCACGGTCCGGAGGAGGTGTTTGATTGGCACGAGCGGCCAGGCGCCCTCGAACGGCTGACTCCTCCCTGGGGTGATGTGGAGGTCGTCCATAGGACGGGCGGCATCCAGGACGGCGGCACTGTGAGCCTTCGTATCCGGCGGGGTCCCAAGACGTTCCGGTGGGACCTACGACACCTCGACTACGAGTATGGGCGTCGCTTCCGCGATGAGCAGGTGTCGGGTCCCATGAAAAGATGGCTGCACACGCACACCTTCGAGCCCCGAGAGGGTGGGGGCACGATCGCGCGGGATGAGATCGAATTGGAGCCACCCTTGGGTGCCGCGGGCGCGGCCGTGGGCCCAGGCTTCATCCGACGAGAGTTGGATCGCCTCTTTCGCTTCCGCTACCGACGCCTCTTCACCGACCTCGCTCGCCACCGAGCGTTTGCGGATCGACCTCGGCTCAAGATCGCGATTACCGGCGCGAGCGGAATGGTGGGACGGAGTCTCCGTCACTTCCTGACCACCGGCGGACACGAGGTAGTCGCCTTGGTCAGGGACTCTCGGAAGCTGGACGACGGGTCCGTCTTCTGGAATCCGGCCGCCGGCGTTCTCGACGCCGAGTCGCTTGTGGGGATCGATGCCGTCGTCCACCTCGCGGGTACGTCGATCGCGGACGGACGGTGGACGGAGGCACGAAAACGCTCGATCAAGCAGAGCAGGGTTCGCGGCACAGAACTCATGGCTCGTACCCTCGCGACGATGAAAGGCGGGCCGCGCACGCTCATCTCTGCCTCGGCAGTCGGATTCTACGGGAATCGTGGAGCAGAGACGATCACGGAGAGTGACCGGGCAGGTCGAGGGTTCTTGGCCGAAGTGTGCCGCGCCTGGGAAGGTGCGTCCAAGCCCGCCGAACGCGCCGGCGTGCGTGTGGTGACGCTCCGCACCGGGGTTGTTCTTTCGCCAGAGGGTGGAGCGATCGGGCAGATGCTACTCCCGTTCAAGATGGGCGCGGGCGGACGGTTGGGCTCTGGCAAACAGTATGTGAGCTGGATCGACTTGGACGACCTCACTGCGCTGATCTTGCATGCGATCTACGACGAGTCGATGAAGGGACCGGTCAATGCGACGGCACCAAATCCTGTACCGAACTCGACGTTCACGTCGGCGCTAGGTCGGGCGTTGGGGAGGCCGACAATCGTTCCGGTTCCGGCTTTGGCGGTGAAGACGGCCTTCGGCGAACTCGGTACCGAAGCGCTCCTTTGGGGGCAGAGAGCCATTCCGACCAAAGCACGGGCGGCGGGCTTCGATTTCTTCTACGAAGGAGTCGAGGAATCCCTCCGCTTCCAACTCGGGAAGATGGCGTAGTTGGCGCCCTACCGGCCCCACCCGAGACCCACACCGCCGGTCCACCGGTGGGAAAGACCTAGCTGAAGCGAGCCTTCGCGGTCGACCACGATCCACGCCCCTAGCTCCGGGAGCACGACTCCTGGGTAGACGTTGACGGAAAGCGCCCGCTCGTGGCTTTCACTCCAGTAGATCGACGCGAGCACGGATCCGTGGCGGTCGAGGTACATGGCCGATGAGAGGCGGATGTCCACCGATTCTTCACCCGTGACCGGGTCGATCACCTGGCGACCGGTATCGGCACCGAAGCCCACACTCACGTCGTAGCCGTCCGCGAGGTGGATCGTCCCACCGACGTGTGAACCGACCGCAGTCCTGAAGAAAACCGAGGCTCGTTCGACCCACGGGAGCGGGATCTTGAAGACGAGATTGTTCGCGTTGTTCGCAACCTCACCCGATGGGAGAACGAGGGCGGCTTGGCTGGGCCATACGTTGGCGTGCAACGTGTTCGCGAAGAAGTCGGCCACCCCGTCGACAGAAAAGAGGAGCACGCCGCCGAGGTCGAAAACGTACAGGTCAGCGACCGTGCCGCCCGTGCCCTGTGTGAGCTCGGGGTGGGTGTACGCCTCGTTGAGAAAGGCGGCGGTCATCGTCGTCACACCGGCGATTTCGGTCGCGAAGGGGACTCCCCGAGCTCGAAGTTGTTCGGCCATGCGCCGGCTCGTGATACCCCCTTCGACGAAGTGTCCGAAGTAATTCGGGTACCACGTCATGTTGTCCGCCGCTCCCCAGTCGAAGCCGCTCTTGATCCAGTTGAAGGCCTGGATGGGGAAGATCTGCTCCTTGAAGAACGTGCCCCAACCCCCCGATTGCTGAATGGATCGCACTGGGTGAAAGAGCGATTCGCGCACGTGAGCGAAGCCGTAAGGCGCGGAGAAGATGGCCGGGTCCCGGTTGCTCGCTTGGGCCATGTTGAAGCCCTTGTTGAGGACTGCATCGAAGGGGCCTCCGTACTGATCCGAACCGGGTAGATCCCGGAAGAAGTAGGTGCTCGCCGTATCCGCTTGGCCTGACGCTTCGAGGCTGGCGCAAAGAAGGCCGGCAATCACGAGGAGGAGCGAGGTGAGGGTTCGCTTCGGCACGGCGCGAAGGGTCAGGCGGGCGAGTTCAGTGGGTACGGCAACGAGGTATGACACGGTCGTACGACACCGAGAGTCGGAAGGTCCACCGAACTCCTCAGCTTCCTCGCACGAGGTTCCCTACTTCATCGAGCTTCGGGTATGGTCGTCCCTCGGCCCGTCGCGACGCAGCGATCGAAGGCCAACTCCACTCGAAGAGTCGTCGCTCGAAGTCGTCCGCCTCGAGCCGAGAGGTGTCGTACATGCCGGCAGTCTCTCGTTGCCTTCTTGCCTCGAAGAGCAGTAGGGCCGTCGCGACCGATACGTTTAGCGAGTGCACCATGCCGGCCATCGGGATCACGACAAGCTCGTCAGCCAACCCGAGGGCCTCGTCGGATAGTCCGTGAAGCTCAGCACCCATCACAATGGCGGTGGGCCGCGTGAAATCGATCTCGCGGTAGTCGCTTGCCCTCTCCGATGGGTGTGCGGCCAAGAGCGTGAAGCCTCGCTCCCGAAGGTGTGAAGCTGCCACCTCGACCGAGGGGTGCCGTACGACCTCCACCCACTTCTCGGTGCCGGCGGATGTCCCGTGGTGCAGGTCGAGTCCTTCCTCAGGGGGAACCACGTGTGCCTGTAGCACCCCAGCCGCGTCGCAATTCCTCAGGATCGCGGAGAAGTTGTGCGACTTGTGAACCCGGTCCATCAGGACAGCTAGGTCTGGTTGGCGCCGCGTTAGAGCGGCCCGGATCCTGGCGAAGCGTTCAGGTGTCACAGTTCGAGTCCAGAACAAATCGAGACGACTTCTCGTAGGTAAGGAAGAGAATGAGGTGAGGACCTCGTTCCTGCAGCGCACGGGGAGGACGACATGGGAAGCTTGACTGGATTTCTGATCGCATACGCAGCCGCGTTCACCACGATCGCGACGGTTCTACTCATGAGTGCACTCGCGGGAAGCGGTCGGTCGGTGGTGCAGCAGGTGAATCCCACCCCCGTCCGCGTAGTGAGGGACGGGGGACAGGACCAGCGGCGCGCGGCATAGGGTGCGGAGACTACCTCTCTCGAATCCCAAAGGGTAGCCGGTTCTCGACAATGTGGCCGTTCGAGACGATGGCCAGCGGATCTTGCAGTGCCCGAATCCGCTCGAGAGGATTCGAGTCGACGACGATAAAGTCGGCCTCCATTCCGGGCGCTAGGTTGCCCGTCTTGTCGTCGACTCCGAGGAGTTCGGCGGCCCGGCTCGTCGCTCCCTGCAACGCGTAGGTGGGATCGAAGTCGAGTTCCTCGACCGCAAAGGCGACAGCTCGGGACACGCGAGCCGTGCTACCTGGCCCATAGTCTGTATCCACGCCGACGACGATCGGGATCCCCAATGCGTTGGCCTGTCGCACCATCTCAACCCGCCGAGGAGCGAGGTGTTGCCCCCTCAGAAATAGCTGTGGGTCGGCGTAGTCGCCTGGTTGTCCGAAGGACAACACCGAGCTGAGCGTGGGCACGAGCCATGTGCCCCGATCCTTCATGAGCTGGAGCGTGGCCGGGGAGGAGTAGGTGCCGTGCTCGATGCTCTTCACACCCGCGCGGACCGCCGCGGCGATGCCCTCGTCCCCGTGGGCGTGTGCCGCCACTGAGAGCCCGTGGCGGGCTGCCTCTTCCACCACGGCGGCCAGCTCGGCCTCCGAATACACTTGCTCGCGAGGATCGGTATCAGGCCGCCCCGCTCGTTCCGTGGCGCGCGTCTTGATCCAGTCGACCCCGTGGGCGGCGTTCGTCGCCACGAGCGTCCGAAGCTCTTGCTCCGTGTTCACGCTGTCCGTCAGGAACGGAGTTAGTGCAGGGTCTGCCAGCGCCCCATCCCCGATCGGGGCCCGGCAACCAGCCTGTGCGCACGGCGTCGCGTAGCGCGACATCCGCGAAGCCATCGACGCCTGCTGTTCGGACCGTGGTGACGCCCGACGAGAGTGCTCGACTCGCTGCGTCGAGCGTGTTCACGTGGCTATGAGCGTCGATCAGCCCTGGCACGAGCCAGTACCCGGCGAAGTCGAGTACCTGGGCGCCGGCGATCCGGGGTGTGCCTGATTCAAGGATCCGGTCGATACGCCCATCGACTACCACGACCGTGACGTTCAGCTGGGGTTCCAACGCGGGGCCGACAAGTACGTTGACCCCGGGTAAGACGATTGCTGGAGCGGGAACGGGTGACGGAATCTCTTGTGCCGCCAGACGGACGGACCAACCGAGGCTTGGTAGAAGCAAGCCGAGGAGTGTTGCTACAAGAAGGGATCGAAGTCGGGGCACGTGGACTCCAGGTCGATAAGGGGGCAAGCGGCGTGGTCCAACAATCTACACTCCGGTCGGACCCGCGCTCTTGGGTCGAAGATGGCTCCCGGACGGGGCGGCTCGGCCGTAGCTTTGGTAACACCGCCGGGGTGGTGAAATTGGTAAACACAGGGGACTTAAAATCCCCCGGGCTTCGGCCCTTGCGGGTTCAAGTCCCGCCCTCGGCATCAGACAAAGGCAATCAAGATGGAGCACGCGACGAAGCGCCCGCCGCCGCGATCGGTGTGACTGTAGCCCGCGAACTAAATAGGCCTCGGTTCTCGTGTCTGACTATGCACTGGGCCAAGGTCGCCGCAGTGATCAGCCTGATCCTCGCCGCCGGGCCGGCTGCGGGGCAATCCCTCTCCGTTCCCCCCGGCACTCGACTGAGGGTCCAGATGGGACAAGTCGAGATCGCCGGTATCTTTCGATCGGCTGATGCCCGGGTCTTGCTCCTCCAGGAGAGGGGGGCGCCTGAGCCTACGCCCATCCCCCTAGAGTCGATCGAGCGGATGTGGCGAGCTCGCGGTAACCATTGGAAGCTCGGAGCGGCTGCGGGGGCCGTGGTCGGATTCCTTGGAGGGCGGGCGTGGCAATCTTCGATCCGAGAAGGTCGCTCGCTCGAAGGCCCCGAACATGTACTCAGCTTCGCTGGGGCCGTCTTAGGAGGGGCGGGGGGTGGAGCGATCGGGTACTTGATCCTGAAGTGGGCGGAGGTGCCGTTGGACCTCGTTCAGGGTCCTCCATTAGGATAGGTCGAGATCCTGGGCTCGTTTCCATACCGCCATCGATGACCATGCCGACCTCTCGCGCACTCTTTGTTCTCTCGCTCTTAGCATCCTCTGCTTGTGCGTCTTCGTCGGCGACGATGACGACGCCTCCTCAGCCTCAGATGGATCCGGTGGCGGTCCCGGAGAGCCCCGATCGCGCTGCGTCCACACCGGCGGACGAACCGACCGCACCCAGTACACCCACGGAGCCGGTGCCGCCTCTTACGGAGGCCCCCGACGCGTGGCAGGTACTCGACTTAGACGAGGACGGAGTGCCTGGTGTGAGCGCGAACCGAGCGTATCGAGAACTCTTGGCTGGTCGTCAGCCTCAGCGGACGGTGGTAGTGGCGGTGATCGACGGAGGAATCGACACCACACATATCGATCTTCAGGCCTCCCTGTGGAGGAACCCGGGGGAGACCGCGGGGAACGGACTCGACGATGACGGAAACGGGTACGTCGACGATGTCTTCGGCTGGAACTTCGTGGGCGGGGCCGATGGGCGGAGTGTCGACGATGAAACGCTCGAGGTCACGAGGCTCTACGTGGCGTGCCAACAAGGTGTGGAGCCGCAGGAGGGGCCCGGCTGTGACGCGGTCGAGTCCGCCTATCAAGCGGAGCGGACCGAGACGTCCGAGACACTGGCTCAGATCGATCAAATCTCGGCGGCGTACGACTTCGCGGTTCCAGTGCTGCAGAATGCGACCGGGGCTGATGAACTGACCCCTGAGAAGGTGGCCGAAGTCCGGAGCCTCGCGCAGGACGTCCGCCAGGCTCAGCAGATCTACATGCAGCTCGACGGGGCTGGCTTGTCTCCCGAGATCATCGACGAGGCCCGAGAGGCGTACCAGGGCCTCATGGACTACGGCCTGAATCCAGACTTCGATGCCCGGGAGATCGTCGGCGACGACCTCGCCAACGGCATGGAGCGTCTGTACGGGAACCGGGATGTCATGGGGCCCGACGCCTCGCATGGGACCCATGTGGCCGGAATCATCGGCGCGGTGAGGGGGAACGGTGAAGGGATCGACGGCATTGGTCCGAACGTGCAGCTGATGACCCTGCGCGCGGTACCCAACGGAGATGAACGAGACAAGGACATTGCGAACGCCATTCGGTATGCCGTCGACCACGGGGCGCACATCATCAACATGTCGTTCGGTAAATCACATTCTCCGAGGAAGTCGCTAGTAGACGCTGCGGTGCGGTATGCCGATGAGGCAGGGGTCCTAATGGTTCATGCGGCGGGCAATGACGGGGAGAACCTCGACGACGGCTCGAACTTCCCCAACCCCGAGTACTCCGACGGGGGGAGGGCGACCAACTGGATCGAGGTCGGCGCCTCGAATTGGATGGTCGACTCCTTGGCCGCGACGTTCTCGAACTACAGCGGAAGCCGTGTCGACATCTTCGCCCCGGGCGTTGACGTGCTCTCTACGTACACCGGCGACGAGGAGTACCGACGAGAAGATGGCACGAGCATGGCTTCGCCAGTCGTCTCAGGCGTCGCGGCGCTCCTGATGGCGTACTTCCCCGACCTCACTGCGACCGACGTGCGGCGCATTCTGCTCGAGTCGGCGGTGCCTTACGGGGAGCACCAGGTGGCGCGGCCGGGGCTGGAGGAGATCGTCGTGCCCTTTGGCACGCTCTCGGTAACCGGTGGGGTGGTGAACGCCTATGAAGCCGTACGGATGGCGCTGGAGCGGATGCAGTAGAGCGTAGATTCGACCTACCTCCAAGCGTTCACGACGTCTTGTGCAATCAGCCCCAGCGTCGCCTCTAACTCGAAGAAGTCGCCCGTGTTCTGATTGGTGAACACGGAAATGATTGTCGGCCCACCTTCGTAAAAGAGGAATCCGACGTCGTTTCCAGCGATCGGGGGCCAGTCGCCCGTCTTGTGCGCGACGGTGACGCCCTCCCACTGCACGCGTTGCGGCAACCGACTGCTGTAGAGCTGTCCCCTGAGGACGTCGACCATCTCCTGTGAGGGATCGTGGGCTGTGAGCGAGTCCGAAATGATCTGCTGGAGGAGTCGGGACATCTCACGAGCCGTTGTTCGCCCCAACCAGGCTGTCGAGTCGCCCTCGAGTGCGAAGGAGCGCTGGCCGGCGCCGTCATCGTTGGGGAAGCCCTGCTCGAACACCTGAACATCGGTCATGGAGGCGTTCGCCGGGTCGGCCCGAACCCACACCTCTCTGAAGATGTCACCCGTCGTCATGCGAAGCGCCGTCTCACGGTACCCCTGGGAGACCAATAGTTCGTTCACCCGATGCAATCCCACAGCGCGGATGACCATATCGGTCGCGGTGTTGTCGGAGGTGATGATCATCTGGCGGACGAGATCGCGTAGCGTCGGGTTGAGGCCGGGGGCGAACGTTTGCACCAGGCCACTCCCGCGACGAAGATCTTCTGGCAGCACTTCGACTCTCTCGTCCAGGTCGAGTCGACCCGACGCGTGGTCACGATACGCCTGGACCATCACCGGGATCTTGATCACGCTGAGCGTGTTCATGGGCCGGTCGGCTCGGACGGCAACCTCACGTCCGGTCGGGAGGTGGACCGCATGGAGCGAAGAGATGGCGTCGAGTCGTTCAAGACGTTCTTCGACGACCGATTGGAGATCGGCGGGACCGACGGACTCTGTCGCACGGTCGGCTTGTCGAGCGTCCGACGGCGGTGTGCATGCGACCAATAGGGCTACCGCCCAGGAGAGGTGGGATCTACGGGTTACCGCCATCACGTGCTCCCTTTGGATTCCAGCAGGCCGCGCTCCCTAACCTACTGAGCGAACGAGCCGTCGCGAAACGGTCGCCTCCAGCGGAGCCGCACGAAGTGACACCCGGTAGACCCGACCCGGTGTGGTGGGGTAGAATCAGCCCCGTCGGTGAGAGTGCTCACCCGTTCTCTTCTCTCGGACAATCATGAGTGGATTCCACGTCGGTTCGGAGGTGGGTCGCCTCCGGAAGGTGCTCGTCCACCGCCCAGGATTGAGCCTTCAGCGGCTGACTCCCTCCAACGCCGAGGAGCTCCTCTTCGACGACGTCCTCTGGGTGCGGAGGGCGGGCGAGCAGCACGACGACTTCGTGTCTTTACTCCGGGACAGAGATGTCGAGGTGCTCCTTCTCGAAGAGCTCCTGGCCGAGACGATCGAACGGAGTGACTCCGCCCGAGCAGAGATCCTAGACGCGGTCGTGCACGAACTCACCGTGGGCGTGTCGTTGGCCCACGAGTTACGCGCTTACCTCATGGAGATGACCTCCCGTCTTCTGGCTCGCCACCTCATCGGCGGCCTAGCGAAGAGCGAGCTCCCAGATCTCGATCTGAGTCGATCGCTTCGTGGCCAGATGTCCGGTGGCCAGGACTTCGTCCTTCCACCGCTGCCGAACTCTCTCTTCACGAGGGATTCTTCGTGTTGGATCTACGGCGGTGTTTCTCTCAACCCGATGTACTCCAAGGTCCGGCAACTCGAAGTCGTGAACGTCGGCGCGATCTACAAGCACCACCCCGACTTCGCGGAGGCTACCTTCGACTACTGGTACCCGCCGGAAGGACGAGAGGGATCGTTCGATCTCGAGGACTTCGGTCACTCCTCCCTCGAGGGTGGAGACGTGATGCCTATCGGCAATGGAGCCGTGCTCGTCGGGTGCAGCGAGCGCACGACACCCGTGATGGTAGAGCAGCTCGCGAGGGCCCTGTTCAGTCGGGAGGCGGCCACACGAGTCATCGCGTGCGAGATGACGAAGGATCGCGCGCACATGCACCTCGACACGGTCTTCACCTTCCTCGACCGCGACGCGGTCACGGTGTACCCACAAGTCGTCGACGCGATTACCGCGTTCAGCCTCCGTCCGGGAGACCGGGCGGGCACGCTCGATATTCGCAAAGAACCGTCCTTCCTCGGAGCCGTCGAAGATGCCCTGGGACTCACGTCGCTCCGAGTCGTAACCACCGGTGGTGACGAGTATCAGGCCGAGCGTGAACAGTGGGATGACGGGAACAACGTGGTGGCGCTAGCCCCCGGGGTCGTCGTCGGGTACGCGAAGAACGAATACACGAACCGGAAGCTCCGAAACGCCGGGATTGAGGTCCTCGAGATCGACGGATCCGAGCTGGGTCGTGGTCGGGGAGGAGGTCACTGCATGACGTGTCCCCTCCTACGGGATCCTGTATGAGTCTCGAGGGTCTTCGGGGGTTGCTCCTGCGTCCAACACTCAAAGGGTCCGCACCATGTCGGTGAATCTGAAGGGTCGACACTTTCTCAAGCTCCTTGATTTCACTCCGGCCGAAGCCCACTACCTGCTCGACCTGTCGGACGAGTTGAAGAGGGCGAAGAGGGAAGGGCGGGAGACTCGTCGACTCGGCGGGTTGAACCTCGCGTTGATCTTCGAGAAGGGGTCGACTCGCACCCGCTGCGCCTTCGAAGTTGCCGCCTTGGACCAGGGCGCTCACGCCGTCTACCTGGGGCCCTCGGGTACCCAGATCGGCCACAAGGAGACGATGAAGGATACCGCTCGCGTCTTGGGGCGGATGTTCGACGGAATCGAGTACCGCGGGTTCGCTCAAACGACGGTAGAAGAACTCGCGGCCCACGCCGGGGTCCCCGTGTGGAATGGCCTCACCGACGAGTACCATCCGACACAGATTCTTGCCGACGTCATGACGATGCGAGAGCACGGCTCGGGATCGCTGACCGGTACTTCGTTCGCGTACCTGGGAGATGCCCGTTTCAACATGGGCAATTCGCTGATGGTGGGGGGCGCGCTCTTCGGGATGGATGTGAGGATCGTAGCGCCCCGAGCGCTATGGCCGGATGAAGAGCTCGTCGACCAGTGCCGGCGACTCGCGGGGGAGACCGGAGGGCGAGTGACTGTCACGGATGATGTCGTGAGCGGGGTCGGTGGGGCGGAGTTTGTCCACACGGACGTGTGGGTCTCGATGGGCGAGCCGGACTCAGTGTGGGCCGAGCGGATCGAGCTGCTCCGCCCCTACCAGGTCAACCAGGCGGCGATGGACGCGACGGGTCACTCGAACCCGAAGTTCATGCACTGCCTCCCGGCGTTCCACAACAGGGATACGAAGGTCGGAGAGGAGGTCTTCCAAAAGTTTGGACTCGATGGACTCGAGGTTACCGAGGAGGTCTTCGAGTCCGAGGGCTCGGTCATCTTCGACCAGGCTGAGAATCGCCTCCACACGATCAAGGCGATTCTTGTTGCGACCTTGGCCGGGTAGCGAGCGCGGTTAGGCCATGCGGGTCGTGATCGCTCTGGGGGGCAACGCGCTGTTGCGTCGAGGAGAGCCACTTACGGCGGAAGCGCAACGGTCGAACGTGCGACGGGCGGCGGCCGCGATCGCACCGGTGGCAATGGAGCACGAAGTCGTTATCACGCACGGCAACGGGCCTCAGGTCGGTCTGCTTTCGCTTCAGGCGCAGGCGTATGACCCTGCGTCCGAGGTGTCCCTCGACGTGTTGGGCGCTGAGAGCGAGGGGTGGATCGGGTATGTGATCGAGCAAGAGCTCGGGAACGTGCTGCCTTTCGACTTCCCGATCGCGACGGTACTCACGATGGTCGAAGTCGATCCCGAAGATCCCGCGTTCCGTCACCCGACGAAGCCGATTGGGCCGGTCTACACTCGGGAGGAGGCTAACTGGCTCGCTTCGAAAAATGGCTGGACCGTGACCGAAGATGGGGCAGGCTGGAGAAGGGTCGTGGCTTCACCGATTCCCCGCCGAATCTTCGAGACCCGACCGATCCGTTGGCTGGTGGAGAAGGGAGCTGTGGTGATCTGTGGCGGTGGCGGAGGAATTCCCACGATGTATGGGGAGGACGGCCGCCTGCGGGGCGTGGATGTGGTCGTGGACAAGGACCGAGCCAGTGCGCTCCTCGCATTCGAGTTGGAGGCGGACCTGCTGGTCCTCGCCACGGACGTCGAGGGCGTCTTCGAGCACTTCGGCACACCTCGTCAGAAGCTGGTGAATCGGGTGACGCCGGATGAAATACTTGGGATCGAGGTGCCCGACGGCTCGATGGGACCGAAGGTCGAGGCTGCGGCGAACTTCGTACGCCGGGCCCATCGCCCCGCGGTGATCGGTTCGCTGGAGCGGATTGGGGAGTTAGTACGCCTCGACGGGGGGACAGTTGTGGTTCCCGAAGAGAGCGCACCGTAGTGGAAGAGCGCATCGAGGTGTACTGCCCGTACTGCGGTGAGCTTGGCGAAGTCGTGATCGATGCCAGTGGCGGGGCGGTTCAGCGCTACATCGAGGACTGCTACGTCTGCTGTAACCCGCGCTCGATCACGGTGCGACTCACCTCCGAAGGGCAGACCGAGGTCTCCGTATCGACGCTCGACGAGGTCTAAACTTCAGGCTGAGTCGTACACGCGTTGGGGCGGCTTCCGCAGATCGGAGATGATGCCGAGGCTTCGTAGAACGAGGAGCCCATAGTAGGTGAGGTCTACCTCCCACCAGTAGAAGCCCTGTCGGACGGAGCCAGGGTACTTGTGGTGGTTGTTGTGCCATCCTTCGCCGAAGGTGAGGAGGGCCAGGATCAGGCTATTCCTACTGTCGTCATCGGTCTCGAACCGCCGACTCCCCATCTGGTGCGCGAGCGAATTGATGAAGCACGTGCAGTGAAAGAGGACCACGGTGCTCACGAAGAAGCCCCACAAGAGCCACTCGAACCCGCCCACCACGAAGAGCCCAGTTGCGAGAAGAAGTGGGACGAGTAGATCGAAGCGATCGAGGAAGCGGAGCTCGGGATACTTTTCGAGATCCCGGACCTCCTCGAAGGCGGTGGGGAAGTTCCCGGGTGCAGTGATCCATCCCATGTGGGCCCACCAAAAGCCGTGTTCCCGAGGAGAATGCGGATCCAGCTCCGTGTCGGAGTGCCTGTGGTGGCGCCGATGGTGGGCCGCCCACCAGAGGGGACCTCTTTGCGCCGCGCTCGCACCCAAGAGGGCGAAGGCAAACTGCGCCGGCCTGCTGGTCTTGAACGTGCGGTGGGAGAAGTATCGGTGGTAGAAACCGGTGATCGCGAACATTCGGATCACGTACAACGCGACGGCGAGGCCGACGAGCGTCCAGCGGAAGTCGACGAAGAACACGCCCACGCACGCGAGGTGGAGTAGCGCGAACGGGATGACTCGGAACCAGTCCACGACGGTGGTGTCCGTCATGGAGGCCGGGTCTCCGGACGTCGTGTCGAACCACCACACGAAGCGTTGGAGAAGCGACTTGAGCGTGGTCATCGGCGGTTGATCGGCGAAGTGGAACCCGTCTATGATGGTTGTTCGTTCGCAGGGCGCCAGTCCGGTGTCCGTCACCTCAGGTCTTGCCGTGCCCTCATCTCTGAATGAGACATCCTTCCTCCTGCTGCAGGTCAGGAATCCGGACGATCCTATGCGGGATCACGAGGTGGAGTGTTTCGAACGGTGCTTCGCAGTCGATCGGAGTCGGATTCGAGTCCAAGATCTGCTGACCGGCGCACCGACTCCAGCGGAGCTCGCGACCGTCGATGTCGTGCTTCTTGGCGGGAGCGGCGACTACTCCGTCGCCCGCGGAGGCCCCTGGCTTCCTGCAGCCCTCGATGCCATGGCGCATCTATACGAGATCGGGAAGCCGACCTTCGCATCGTGCTGGGGTTTTCAGGCAATGGCTCGGGCGCTGGGAGGTACGGTCATTACGGACCGCGCGCGAGCCGAAGTCGGGGTCACCGAGATGCATCTCACCGGGGCCGGATTGCGTGACCCTGTCTTCGCACCGTTGGGCGCCGATTTCCTCGCGCTCAGTGGACATGAAGACCACGTGATCGACTTGCCTAAGGGGGCGGTCCTTCTCGCCTCGAGCGTGGGATGCACTAACCAAGCGTTCACCTTCGCTGATCGGCCCATATACTGCACCCAATTCCATCCAGAGTTGGACCGCGACGGACTTCTGCGCCGGATGGCGTGCTATCCGTCGTACATCCCACTGACGGGTGCGAGCTCGCTAGAAGAGCTGCGAGACCAGACGCCGGAAACGCCCCACACCGAAGGGATCCTCACTCGGTTTCTAAGGCACGCCCTCGGGCGCGACGAATGACCACGTGGGTTCGGTAGCGGAGGAGTCTTAGCTCGTGGTGGTTGCCGCGTCGACGGTTCGCTGTTTGGGGCCCTTCTTCCCGCGGGCGAATACAGGAAGGCGCGAAGCCAAGAGGATGGCGAGAATCCCGCCGAAGAGGATGGGGAGCCTCGTGTCGGCTTTTACGAGCCAGAGGTAGTGCACCACGCCGAGCCCGGCCGCGAGGTAGGCGGCCTTGTGCAGCTTCGCCCAACGCTTTCCGAGTCTTCGGATCCATCCACGGGTCGATGTGACGGCAAGGGGAATCATGACGATGAGGGCGGCCATTCCCACCGTGATGTATCGCCGCTCAGCAATGTCTTCGAGCATCCACTCGACGTTGCCGACCATGTCGAATACGAACCAGATGCTGAAGTGGAGCACGGCATAGAAGAAGGCGAAGAGCCCGAGTGGGCGGCGCAGTTTGATCAGAGGATTCCACCCGGTGAGTCGACGCGCAGGCGTGACCGCGAGTGTGACCATCAGGAGCACGATCGTCGTCATGCCCGTGACGCGCGTGAGCTTCTCGATCGGGTTCACACCGATCCACCCCGTCACGAACCCTGCCGCCAACCAAGCCGCTGGAGAGAGTGCGCCGACCCAAAGCGCGACCCTGAGCCCGAGGACTGCGCGTTTCGTGTTCATCCGTCCTGAGGTGTCTCGCTAGGTCGGCGTGATTACTTCCAACGCTCCAGGTCCATCCCAGCGTACAGGTGCTGCACCTGATCGGTGTACCCGTTGAACATCATCGTCTCGAAGCGCTTGAAGGGGCTAGGCAGCCGACGCTCGCGTGCCTGGCTCCAACGAGGGTGGCTCACGTTGGGGTTCACATTCGCGAAGAAGCCGTACTCGTTCGAGTTCTGGCGCTTCCACGTGTTGACGGGCATCTCTTCGACGAAGTCGATAGAGACGATCGACTTGATGCTCTTGAAGCCGTACTTCCACGGCACGACCAAACGGAGGGGCGCACCATTCTGGTTCGGGAGGTCCATCCCGTAGAGACCCGTCGCCATCAGCGTTAGTGGGTGCATCGCTTCGTCCATGCGAAGCCCTTCGACGTACGGCCAGTTGAGGACAGCCCGGGCTTGCCCGGGCATCTCTTCCGGGCGAACGACCGTCTTGAAGACAACGTAGTTGGCGTTCCCGGTCGGCTCCGCCCGGTTGATGAGCGTCGAGAGCTGAAAGCCGTACCACGGAATGACCATCGACCACGCTTCCACACAACGTAGCCGATAGACCCGATCTTCCAGCGTGACGCCCGAAAGGATGTCTTCCAGGTGGTACTCTCCGGGCTTGTTGCACTCGCCACCGATCGAGACCGTCCACGGCCGTGGACGGAAGTCCCCCGAATAGCGTGCAGGGTCCTTCTTGTCCAGACCGAACTCGTAGAAGTTGTTGTACGTCGTGACGGCTTCGTACGAGTTCAACTCCTCGTCCAGCTCCGATCTCAGCGTCGCGAATCGCGGCGGGATTTCTTGAGATTGGCTCAGACGGGTCGAAGCCGACGCCGCACCCGGACCCAGAGCGAGTCCGGCCGTCCCCGCGGCCGCGGCCTTGATGAACGTCCGACGATTCAGGTAGACGTCCTCCGGGGTAATCTCGGAGGAGGGGATGTCGGGGGGTCGGCGGATGATCATAAGAGGAGCTCCGGAGATTCGACTCGGTACGATCCAAACTACGGGGAGAATCCGGCTTTCGAACCCCTTTCCAGCGGATCCGGTTCCCCCGGGAGTGATCGGTTAGTCGATCGCTCGCCCGGGTTCGACGTCGAGCGCTTCTCGCAAAGCCGTCCCCGACGCCACGCAGGAGAGGATGGTCGTCGACAACGCGATCGCCAGATACGGCTCGATACTAACGACGGGCATCCCGGTCGTGCGATGGAGGACACCCACAACGAGCAGGCCGAAGAAGAGGAAGCCCGCGCAACCCCACGCAGCCACGCGCAGCCGTCCCCACAAGACAAAGTGTGTGATCGCCCGATCGCTCGCACCCAGCGCACGCCGAATCGACAACTCACGTGCCTGGTGTCGCACGGTCTGAAGGCTGGTCATCCAGATTCCCAGCGCCGCGATCAGGATGGTAAGTACGGCGAGTGTGAGGCTGACACGCCCCCCGTACCGGAGGCTTGCCGCCGCCTGCTCGCGGAAGTCCGACAGCCTTCTGGGCGGAGAGGTCGATACTCCTGCGCCGCTCAAGAGGTGCGTGGCGGCTTCGATCGATTCCGGCTCACCGTCCAATATGAGTGAGGCCGCGGCCATCGAGTGCTGAAACGCATGGAGATAGACGCCCGGATGCCGAAGTCCATCCGCCCCAGGACCGGTCTCTTGGTGATTCTCGACAATGCCGACGACGGTGTACCACCGATCGAAGTCGTCTCCGATCCGGAGCCGTCTACCCAGGGGCTCTCCGCCGGCGAAGGCGACGTTCGCCAACGTTTCGTTTACGAGCGCGACACCACCCCCTTCGCCCTCGACCGTGTTGCGGGCCCCGAAGGCGCGTCCCTCGAGGAGGTCCAAACCGGCCAACTCGAAGTACTTCGGTCCGACGGCGTGAATGTCGGCGATTTCGTTCCAAAGGGGCATCGGCATCATGCCCCGGCTGCACGCACCGCACTCGGTGACGACGATGTCGCGGATCCCGAGCCCGACGAGCGCGCCCGGTGTGGAGAGAGTCTCGGCCTCGATCCCTGGTATCTCCGAGATGTCGCGAAGCATCGCCGGCCACGCCTCAGGGTTCTCCGCTCGAGCTGATACCACCCACGCTCCGGTATCCGTGGCACCCATGGGATTGCTTCCGGGCTGACTTCCTCTCGCGAGAGCCCATCCAGCCAGGACAACGGTAGAAGCGACGGTCACGTGCCAGGCTGCGAGCGCCTTTCGGACGAAGACGGCTTCCGGGTCCTCGGTAGATCGAGCCCCCGACCGGAGAAGGGTCGCCGCGCGCGCTCCCCGAGTGACGGCCCAGGGGGTCGCGAGTCGAGCCCCAATCAGGATCGTGCCGACGAGCACGAAAGAAAGGAGAAGGTCGAATGGTGGGAGTTGGAGCGGAATCGTGGCTCCCGGCCAAACAGCTCGGGCCATCGCGCCTACCACGATCCCACCCAAACAGCCCAGCGTTCCTCCGGCGAAGAGGAGCGTTCGCACTTCGGCGATCTTGTCCGTGAACAGTGTGCGCGGAGCGGCTCCGACCGAGAGGCGGATGGCGTCATGGCGCGCCTTCCGCGCACCGTCCTCGGCCAGGCTCACCAAGGCGTTCATGATGGATGCGCCAGCGGCCGCCAGCCCGAGTAGTGCTACGGCCACAAGGAGTGTCCGCAGACCTTCGGTTTCGAGGTCGGCGGGCCACCGTGCGATCTCGGACCAGGACAAGCCGAGCCGTTCCACTGGAAGCGCGCGCAGCTCGAGAAGGGGCACAAGGCCACCGAGCTGCACCGATGCGACGCCTCGGATCGCGGTCAGGAGGCCGATCGCCGTGCCGACGCCGAGAACGACGATTCGGGTCATTGCGCTGCCCATGCCGGAAAGATCTCCACGAGCCCACTCGTCACGAACTCGATGGCGACCGCGGCGAGGATGAGCCCCATGAAGCGGGTCGCGACGTTCATGCCGGTGGTTCCCAGCCCCTTCGCGATGGGGCCCGCGGCCTGCAGGATGATCCAGACGGCCGCCGCGAGCGCGCCGGTGGCGGCCAGCACAATCACGTGTGACCTAGGGCCGCTGGCTTCTCCGGCCGCGATGATCATGAGACTGATCGACCCCGGCCCCGCGAGGAGTGGCATCGCCAAAGGCACCACTGCGAGGGCCGATCGTTCCTCGGCGGCCGCCGACTCCGCTTCCTCCGCTTCCTCCGGCGTTTGCTTCGCGGCGCTGATCTTCGCGTGCAGCATCGACCACGCCATTCCGAAGATGACGATGCCTCCCGCCACGCGGAGCGAGTGCACGCTGATCGAGAAGAAGCGAAGAAGTCCTTGGCCCGTCAGATACGAAAAGCCGAGAATCACGAAGACCGCGAGGCTGGTGCGCATCGTCATCGAACGACGCTCCCGTGGGGAGATCGGCCCGGTCATGCCCACGAACGTTGGAATCGCCGAGAGGGGATTCACGATCGAGAACAAGGAAGCGAAGAACAGCACGAAATCGGCCATGCTTGACCGGATTCCTCTTGTGGAAGCCGTGAAAAAGACGAGAACGCTAGCGCCATTTTCCAGAGCGATCAATCCGCGTACGAGCTGCTTGCGGCCGGTCTACTGTCATTCCACACGCAGCCATACCTTGTCGGGACTCGACGGTACTGATGAAATCGCTCGGACAGCAGGTCGCGACCCTATTTCCTCCGCTCGGAGCCGCTGTTGCCCCCTCCCTTGAGATGCCCCGGTTCGTGAGTCGGGTTGTCGTGAAGGAGATCGTGAAGGCGTTCCTACCCGGGGGAGCGGTGCTCGTCGTCGCCGCCATCGTGCTCGCTCGGACTCCTCCGGAGACGGTCACCGATCTTTCCAACACGTACGGTCTTGTCGTGTTCGGGGCCGGTCTCGCGCTCGCGTGGGTCTTCCATCGGAGCCGAGTTTTCATTGCGCTGGCGATCTTGGCGTGGGTGAGCATTGCGGTCGCAGGACGTCCCAATCAGCCTGATCTCGTATTGAGCTTGGGTACCGCGGTGGTCCTCATGCTCGGTGCGCTCGGGATTATCCGGGACCGAGGAGTCCTGTCGCACGTCGGGGCGCTCCAGGCGCTTTCGGTCGCGTCCGGGGCAGCGCTGTGGGGGACGTACATGGCTTCCCCCGAGCGGGCTGCGCGGTACGCTGCTCCGGTGGCGTCGTCGGCAGAGGCGGGTTGGCTTCTCGGGGCCTATCCGTGGCCCACCCTCCTCATCCTGTTCTTGGCTCTGTGCGGTATCGGGTACGGGTACTGGCGATACCGAGGGCCCATCGAGCGTTCGTTTGTCTGGACTGCGGTGCTCGTAATGGCTGCGATGCATCCCCAGATGACCGAACCGGGTGCCGTGCTATTCCTCATGGGGGCGGGTCTTGTTCTGACACTCGGGGTCGTGGAAACGTCGTACGTCTTGGCGTATCAAGATGAGCTGACCGGCCTTCCAGGTCGTCGCGCCCTGATCGAGTACTTGGAGGGGCTCCAAGGCCGCTACGCACTCGCGATGGTCGACGTCGACCACTTCAAGTCGTTCAACGATCGGCATGGACACGACGTGGGAGACCAGGTGTTGAGGCTCGTGGCGGGACACCTCGCACGCGTGCCCGGTGGCGGAAGGGCGTATCGATACGGAGGTGAAGAGTTTGCGCTCCTCTTCCCAGGTCGAAGTCGGGAGGATGTCATCCCCTTCCTCGAAACCGTGCGGGCGAACGTAGAAGAGGCGGAGTTCTCACTTCGGTCGTGGAAACGGCCGCGCACACTTAAGAACGGTGCATCCAAAGCGTCTGACCCCACGGCGAAACAGCTTCGAGTGACGGTGAGCCTCGGGGCCGCGGGTACCGAAGGACGGGATCCGCTCGAGATTATCCTGAAGCGGGCCGACCAAGCGCTTTATCGCGCGAAGAAGAACGGCCGTAACAGGGTGTCGCGCTAACGCTCAACTGCAGACTGGCTCTGCACCTGTGGCGGCTGCTTCCAGCATCGTGACGAACGCCTCGAGAGTGTCTACTCCGCCGTCTGCGTCATACCACTCCATCTTGCCCGAATAGGCTTGTTCGCCCGTGAAGGCACCTTCGAGCAGCCAAGTCTTGAGTGCCGGGGGGCGCTCGATGAAGCACCCCGCCTCACCCCACTCCTCGTCTAGGAGCAGAACTGTCGGGGTCGCCGCTCGTCCGTCAGCCGTACGATGAGACTCCATGATCGATCGACCGACCGTCGAGTCCACGATGCGGAGCTCGAGGCCGTCGACCATGTCGATCAAGCCCGCTAGGTACGGGATCGTGCTCACGGAATCCGAGCACGAGTCGACCGCGACGGCTAAGAATCGCCACGTTCCACCGATGGCACGAGCGCGAGCAAGGATCTCGGGCGGAATGCTACGAGCCGAGGCCGTGTTCTCTTCCCATAGCTCGACTCGGCGCGTGGCATTGTCGATGAACTCCTGGTACGAGCTTCCGGACTCATAGATCTCTTGGAGCGTCTCGTCACCGGTGGCGGGTTCCGGCATGCATGCAGCGTCAGGCCCAGACGCGGGTGCGAACGCGAGAAGTGAGACGACGAGGGCTTGGATCATGAGGTCATCCGCTCAACAGAGCACTAGGCTGGGATGCCCTTGCGGGCGACGTGACTCATTACGTCGACAAATCGGTCGAGTTCCGGGAGCGTCGTGTACACGCTCGGGCTAATGCGTAGCCCGCGGAACTCTGCGTGGTTGATGCTCACGGTAATGATCCGGTGCACATTCCACAGATAGTCGCGAAGGTCATTCGGTTCGACGCCTAGGACTTCGACGTTGGCGATCCCGCACGCCAGGCCGGGCTCGAGGCTCGTGTGCAGACGTACGTTGTCGTGCTCTAGGAGCGGCTCCGCCCAATAGTCTCGCAAGTACACGAGACGCGCCGCCTTTCGTGCGGGTCCCAGCCCTTCGTGGAAGGTGAGCGCTTCACCGATGCACAGGTAGGGTGCCTCCGGGTGGGTTCCGATCTCCTCGAACTTCCGGATATCGTCATCCTTAGCCTCCGGCGCCGCCATGAGTGGCCAGACGTCGGGGATCAGTTCGCGACGCACGTAGAGAAAGCCCGTTCCATGCGGAGCGAAGAGCCACTTGTGGAGGCTACTGGAGTAGTTGTCGACGTCGAGCTCGCCGATGTCGAAGTCGAAGTGTGCCAAGGCGTGGGCACCGTCGATGATGAGCGGAATCCCGTGCCGGCGGGCCATCGCGGTAAGCTCTGAGACGGGAAGGATCTGCCCGGTCAGATTGATCATGTGGCATGCGAGAATGAGCTTCGTCTTGGGCGTGATCGCTTCTTCGAAGAGGCGCACGACTTCAGCGGGATCCTCGGCCGGGACCGGGATCTGGATTTGACGCAGCACGATGCCTTCGCGGCGCTCGCGCTGTTTGAAAGTCGTGATCATCCGCCCGTAGTCTTGCGTGGTGGTCAGGACCTCGTCGCCAGGCTGCAGATCGTATCCGAGTTGAAGCGTCTGCAGGCTCTCGGACGAGTTGCGGGTGAAAGCCACCTCCTCCGCGTCGACGCCCCACGCTCGCGCCATCCGCTCGCGTGTCGCTTCCCGCTGCGGCTCGAGGATCTGCCACATCGTGTAGGTGGGAGCGAGGTTCGAGTAGTCCAGATGACGCTTCATCGCCTCTTGCACCAACTTCGGTGCTGGGCTGACGCCGCCGTTGTTCAGATTGACGAGGGTACGGTCGACGGTGAACGCGCCCTGGACCTCGAACCAGAAGTCCTCGTCCGACGCGGCCTCGCGGGCAGACGCAGGGTGGGCGGCGAGGCGAGCGGCGATGTCGATCGACTCGGCACGGAGTTCCGTAGGTCGAAAGGAAACGCCGGCTGCAGCGGCGGCCGCTGGAAGGGAGACCGTACCAAGGAAGGAGCGGCGACTCTGCATGTCATCCTCCGAATGCGTATGAGATACGCCAGGATACGGGGCCGCGACGTCGGTGTCCAACCTCCCCAAAGCCGGGGGAACATATGATCTTTGTCGTCCTATGAGGCTCGGGCCCCCGTGGGTCCGATAGTGTCCTCGGTCACTTATACTTTCGGCGAAGGGTCCTTCCACGTGCGCGTCACTGGCCTCCTGCTCGCGACCACGTTGCTGGCGTCCGTGCTAGCCCCCGGCGTCGTTGCTCAGGACCCGGACTCGATTCCTCCGGACAGCATCGTCCGCATTCTCCCGGAGCTCACCGTCAATGTGGCGAAGCCAGCACTGACGAGCGGAGGCTCGAGCAGCGTCGTGATATCGCTCGATTCGCTGGGTCCGATCCCGGCTCCCACGATGGAGCAGGTACTGCGTGCGATGCCGCTCATCCAGATCCGCCGCAACAGTCGCGGCGAGATGCAACCCGCTCTGCGTGGCTCAGAGGACCGCCAGATCGCCATCCTGATGGATGGGGTGCCCCTTACGATTGGCTGGGATCACCGGAGTGACATGTCGATCATTCCGCTGACTGCTGCCCAGAACGTCACTCTCGTGCGGGGCCTCTCTTCGGTTCTGTACGGACCGAACACGCTCGGAGGCGTCGTGGAGGTCGACGTCGCTCGGGCTCGGTCTCGGGTAGGCGCCGTGGATCCCGTTGCCTTCGGCTTGTCGATGGATCAGACAGGGGGGGCAACCCTCTCTTTTTCCGGCGGACACTTGGTCGACGAGCGTAATCATCAATGGGTGTTCCGTGGCGGAATGGGCTTCGAGGACCGTAGCGGTGTGCCCGTTTCCGGGTCTGCTCAGAACGATCAGGCGCTTCGACCCAACTTCCTCTCCGATGGCGATCTCAGGCTCAACAGCGATGTCCGGCGCTTCGACGCCTTCGCCAACGCGCGCTATCGGGCTGACGAAGGCGTCTGGGGTGCGCTGTCCGCGTCCGGGTACGACGTCTCGCGTGGGGTGCCCCCGGAAGCGCATCAGTCGGACCCCCGCCTGTGGAGGTATCCCGAACAGCGGCGACTCATCGCGGCGCTCTCGGGTGGTACCGGACCGCGTTACACCGAGTCGGGGGAGTGGGATGTAGAGGGCAGTGTGGGCGTCGACGTGGGGTCGACCTTCATCGAGCAGTTCTCCAGCGAGACGTATGAGGAGGTCGAGGAGACGGAAGCCGGCGATGATCGGACGGTCACGCTGCGGGCTCTCGCGGAACACACGGTGGGGGAGGTCGGCGATGTGCGGGCGGCCCTTACCTATGCCGATGTGCACCACGGAGAGGTAATCGCCGAAGTGGGCGCCGATCCATCGACCCTAGAGAATGACTATCGGCAACGGCTCTGGAGTGCAGCTCTCGAGACGGAGTTCCGCTTTGCTCCGCTCACGTTGAACGTCGGTGTATCCTACGACGGATCGGATACACCCGAGACTGGAGACAAGCCGGCTCTCGATCCGATCTCGGACTATGGTGTGCGTGTGGGTACGAGCGCGTTGGTGGCCGACGGGGTACTGGTCCACGCTGGAATGAGCCGACGCTCGAGGTTTCCGTCTCTACGTGAGCTCTACTCCGGCGCGTTGGGTCGGTTCGAGCCCAACCCGGGCCTCCGGCCCGAGACGCTGGTGGGGACCGAGGCCGGAATCACGGCATCGATCGCACCCGGAGAGGTGCAGCTCGTTGGCTTCCACCATCGACTGACGGACGGCATCGTAAGGCGATCGGTGACGGGTAGCGACGGGGTGCGCAGATTCCAACGGGTGAATCAAGACGAGGTGCAGAGCACCGGAGCCGAGCTGCTCGTGGTCGGCACTGTGCATGGGGTCACCCTAAGCGGCGACCTGACCGTGCAGGATGCCTTCGGGGTCGGGCCCAGTGGCGAAGAAGTCCCCCTGGAGTACGAGCCCACGATCACTGGGAAGTTCGGTCTGAACATTCCGTTGCACGGCGGTATTCATGTCGGGTCTGAGGTCCGGTACATGGGGGAGCAGCTATGCGAGAATCCCGAGGCCGGCGGACTTCAGCCCCTCGCTTCGAGCCGCATCTTGGATCTGCGGGCTCGCCGCCTGTTCGGCCTCCGCGGTGGGAGAACGTTGAGTCGCCTCGACGCTTCGGTGGCTCTCTTGAACGTCACGGACGCCTCCGTGTTCGATCAATGCGGCCTCCCTCAGCCGGGACGGCTCTTCCAGATTCAATTCCGCATCTGGTAGCGTCCGGCTACCTTGCCCTGTGCACCCCATTTCGGGTCGCAAGGGCGTCCCACGATCCTCTTCTGCGACGATGATTCGTCTCACCTTCCTCGGTACCGCAGCGGCCCGCCCGACCGTGGGGCGCAACGTGAGCGGGCTTGCCGTCCAGCGTGAGGGGGACCTTTTCCTCTTCGATTGCGGGGAAGGGACGCAGCGCCAGATGATGCGGTACCAGTGTGGATTTGGGGTCCGCGCGATTTTCGTGACCCATACCCACGCCGATCACATCCTCGGAATCACGGGGCTACTTCGAACGATGGCGCTTCAGGATCGGACGGAGCCCATCACGATTTACGGACCTCGTAACTCCCGAGCGGTGCTCGACCAGGTAGTGAATTTGGGACCCCATCGGACGAACTTCCCAGTCGAGGTTGTCGAGGTCGGGCCGGGCGAGCACATCGACCAGGGTGAATACGTGATCGAGCCTTTCGCCGTGCAGCACCGGACCGATGCGGTGGGTTGGGCGTTAGTCGAGGAAGATCGGTTGGGTCGCTTCGACGTGGACCGGGCACGCGAGTTGGGCGTGCCCGACGGCCCGCTCTTTGGACGGCTTCACCGAGGTGAAGACGTTGAGGTGGACGGCAACATCATTCGAGCAGCCGACCTCGTTGGCATACCTCGGCCCGGCCGAACGATCGTGTATACGGGGGATACCAGTCCTTGTCGTGAGACGGTCGAGCGGGCGAAAGGTGCCGACCTTCTCGTGCACGAGGCGACCTTCTGCCGCGAGGAAGCTGCGCGGGCTCGAGCCACCGGGCACAGCACGGCCGAAGAAGCGGCGCGGGTCGCGGTCTCCGCCGGCGTCCGTGAACTCGTCCTCACGCACGTGTCGGCGCGCTACTCGGACACCCCGGGACAGCTCCTTGCAGAGGCCCGTGAGATTTTCTCGGCAACGAGGGTGGCTCGAGACGGCCTCGAGATCGAGGTGCCGCTCTTGGCTGAAGATCACGTTCCGGCACCCTCGATGGGACGAGGGCCGGATTGAGGCGAACAAGGCTTGGGGCGGGGGCCCCTCTTCGGGTTCCGGGAGACAAGTCGATTAGTCAGCGCGCGCTGATTCTCGCCTCGCTCGGCACAGGGGAGAGTCGCCTCACAGGGCTATTGCACGGTGGAGACGTGGAGTCGACGGCGCAGGCACTTCGCGCCATGGGCGCGCAGATACCCGAGCTGCCCACCGATGGAGACGAGATTCGGATTGTCGGGGTCGGACTCAAGGGACTGGGGGCCGTCGATCGACTCGATCTAGGCAACAGCGGTACCGGCGCGCGACTACTCGCCGGGGTCCTGGCCAGCCGAGTGGGCCGAAGTACGCTCGACGGAGATGAGTCACTACGGACCAGACCGATGGAGCGCATCGCCAAGCCTCTACACGCCATGGGTGCCCGCAGCCAGTGGCTCGAGGGAGAGGGCCGGCTCCCGATGCGGATCGAAGGGAAGGCTTCGCTGGATCCTATTGAATGGTTCTCGCCGGTCGCGAGTGCCCAGGTCAAGAGCTCGATTCTCCTCGCAGGGCTGACCGGCGGGGCGTTCGTTCTCCTCGAAGAGCCGTCGAAGTCGCGGGATCACACGGAACGCATGCTTGCACACGTCGGTGTTTCGGTCATCTCCCACCCTCGAGGGCAGGGATGGCGGGTCGAGATGCGTGATCCCCCGGAGCAGATCCGCCCTTTGTACATGCACGTGCCCGGAGACGTGTCCTCGGCCGCGTTCCTTCTCGCGTTCGGTGCACTGGGAGGTGTTCCGGGCGAGCTGACGGTAGCGGATGTAGGGCTCAACCCGACTCGCACGGGTTTCCTTCGTGTTTTGGAGTCGATGGGGGTGCAGGTGGGAGTCGAGCACTCTTCGGGGAGTGATGTCCCCGAACCTTACGGAGACGTGACGGTACGTGGCGGAGAGCTGCGGGGCGTCGATCTGACCGACGTCGATATCCCGAGCGTGATCGACGAGCTACCGCTCATCGCTGTCATGGGAGCCGTTGCTCACGGAGACACGGTGATTCGAGGGGCCGAGGAGCTTCGAACTAAGGAGTCTGATCGTATCTCGGTTGTAGTCGAGAACCTTCGGAGCGTCGGGGCGCAGGTCGAGGAACTCGACGATGGGCTCGTCGTACACGGTAGTGAACGGCCCCTGCGGGGCCGTGTGCATGTGCACCACGATCACCGGGTCGCAATGGCATTTGGAGTGCTGGGCGCGCTTCCTCAAAACGAGATCGAGGTCGATGACCCGGATGTGGCTCGGGTCAGCTTCCCGGACTTTCGTTCCGCCCTCAGAGCAGCGGGAGCCGCCGTGTGAACGAGGGTCGCATTCCGCGAGAGGGACCGATCGTCACGTTGGATGGGCCAGCGGGCTCCGGAAAATCCACGACCGCCAAGGCAGTGGCTGCTGAACTGGGCTATCGACACCTCGACTCCGGCGCCCTGTATCGAGCTCTGACGCTTGCCTTGCTCGAGTCGCCGGTCCCCGAGCGGGAGTGGGAGGGATTGACCGAAGCAGACATGAGGGCCCTCGATGTCTCCATCGTCGCCGGCGAGCGAGGTTTTGACGTTCTGGTCGGCGGAAGAGTCGTCGGGGAGGAGCTACGGAGCCGTCGCGTCACGGAGTGCGTACCCGTGGTGGCTGCGCTCAGACCGTCGCGCGCTTCTCTTCTCCAGCTGCAGCGGCGAGCTGGAGAGCATGGACGACTCGTGGCCGACGGTCGGGATATGGGGAGCGTGGTCTTTCCCGACGCCGAGGTGAAGATCTACTTGGTAGCCGAGTTGACCGAGCGGGCCCGCCGCCGACTTCTCGAAGAGGGAATCGACACTCCTTCCGACGAAGACGTGGAGGATCGACGCCAGGCGATGGCGGCCCGGGATCGCAAGGACTCCGAGCGATTGCATTCCCCTCTTCGCAAGCCGGATGACGCGCACTTGATCGATACCACCCGACTCGATTTCCGAGAGCAGGTGGACGCGATCGTGGAGCTCGTTGACGCCCTGTCTAGGCGTCCATAGCTTTCCTCGGCTTGGGAGGGATCGCGCGTCAGCGCCACGCCCGAGCGTCGTCGAAAGGCTTCGGCCTTTCTTTTTTTTCCACTCGAACCCGTGACTGCCGTGGAACACCAGGCAGGCTCGGCAAAAACTAGGAGAGCGCGCTCCGCGGCACGCCGCGTGAGCCCCCTACCAGCATGACCGAGAACGAGACCCAGGAAGCGCCGTCCGCGTCCGAGGACACGAGCGCTCCAAACACGGACGCACTTGCCGCCGGCGAGGAAGTCGTCGTTGATGCTTTGACCGGAGAGGTCACCACGCTGAGCGCCGAAGAGATCGCGGCCGAGGAGGCCGCTGAAGCGGCGGCTGCCCGCGTCGCCGTCTTGGACGTTCCAGAGGGCATCTCTCCAGAGCTGATCTTCGATCCATACGGTGAGGAGATCCTCGACACCTCGAAGGAGGAGTTCGAATCGCTGCTCGAGCAGTTCAGCGGCGGATTCCAAGCCTTCCGCGAGGGTGAGATCGTCAACGCGAGTGTCCTTCGAGTTACGGATGCGGCGGTGATCCTCGAGTTCGGCTTCAAGTCGGAGGGCGCGGTTGCGCTCGACGAGTTCAAGGACGCCCCAGAAGAAGGGGACGAAGTCGAGGTCTTGCTGGAGAGCTTGGAGGATGACGACGGTGTCGTGGTCCTCTCGAAAAAGAAGGCCGACTTCCTGCGCGTCTGGGAGAAGATCCGAGAGGCGCACGAGGCAGACAAGCCGGTCAAGGGGACGCTGGTTCGCAAGATCAAAGGCGGCGTGACGGTCGATCTGATGGGCGTCGACGCCTTCTTGCCTGGATCGCAGATCGCTCTGCGCCGGGTCCCGAACATCGAGGACCTGATTGGCGAGGTGTACAAGTTCAAGATCATCAAGCTGAACAAGCGTCGGCGAAACATCGTGGTATCCCGCCGCGTGATCCTCGAGGCCGAGCGGGAGACCAAGCGTCAAACCCTGGTCAAGGAGTTGCTCGTCGGACAGGTGCGCGAAGGTGTGGTCAAGAACATCACGGACTTCGGCGCCTTCATCGACCTGGGCGGGTTGGACGGACTCCTCCACATCACAGATATGTCGTGGGGCCGGGTTGGGCATCCCTCGGAAGTCGTCGATATCGGCATGAAGATCGACGTGAAGGTGCTCGACATCGATTGGAACCGTGAGAGGATCTCACTCGGACTCAAGCAGCTGCTGCCGTACCCGTGGACCGACATCGACAAGAAGTACCCCGTCGGTTCTCGTGTGCGTGGTCGGGTCGTCTCGATCACGAACTACGGCTCGTTCGTCGAGCTCGAGAAGGGAGTCGAGGGGCTCGTCCACATTTCCGAGATGTCGTGGACGCGCAACGTGAGGCACCCGTCGAAGGTTGTGTCGATCGGAGAGGACATCGAAGCCGTCGTCCTCAAGGTCGATCCGAACGACGAGAAGATCTCACTCGGGATGAAGCAGATCGAAGAAGATCCGTGGCTCGCCCTGCCGGTGAAGTACCCCTCCGGAACGAAGCTTTCGGGCGCGGTGAGGAACCTCACCTCCTTCGGTGCCTTCGTAGAGATCGAGCCTGGCATCGACGGCCTCGTCCACGTCTCGGACATGAGCTGGACGCGTCGGGTTGAGCACCCCTCGGAGATCGTGAACAAGGGCGTCGAACTCGAAGTCATGGTGCTCGATGTCGACGCCGAGAACAAACGGATCTCGCTCGGTATCAAGCAGCTCGAGGAGGATCCATGGCCGGCGATCGCGGATCGCTTTGCACCGGGTGTCGAGTTGGACGGTTCGGTACTCCGCCTTCAGGACAACGGGGTAGTGGTCGCACTCGAAGACGAACTCGAGGGCTTCGTGCCGTCGACCCATGCAGGTGTCGACGACCCCGAGAAGCTGGAAGAGTTCTACGGCGCGGGTGACGGTGTACCACTCCGGGTGATCGAGTCGGATGCGGTGAATCGGCGCGTCGTGCTCGAGGTGAGCGAGGTGCCTGCCCGGAAGAGTCAGGAAGAGATCGAGGCCGCACGCATCGCGGCGGCGGAGGCTGCTGCGGAGGCTGCTGCGCGTGCGAGTGCGGCGGAGGCCGACGACGACGATGAGTTCATCCGTCCGCGGGCTCGTCAGGGAGCGATCCAGGGCCCGGATGGTGAATTGAAGTCCGCCGCCGAGGCAGCGGAGGAAGCCACCGGTGAAGCCGCGGCAGCCGCCGCAGCTGCGGAGACCGGCGATTCTGGGGAAGAAGGCGGTAGCGATGAGGCGGCAGGGGAGCCCGAAGGGGATGCGGATGAAGCGGGAGGCGAAGAGGCGGACGGGGGCGAGTAGCCCTGTGATCACGTCTTGACGACTGTGTTTGAAGCCGCTCTGACGAAGGTGGCCGGTCGGCGAACAGCTGTGCTTCGCAGCTGTGCGTCGGCCGGCCTCCTCTTCGCTCTCGGGGCGTGCCAAACACTCGGGTCGGTGGCAGGAGACGCCGGGTTGGACCCGACGCTTCCGACGGTGATCGTCGAGCCCGGTCCGATCTCGGCAGCGGATCAGAGCGCAGCGGCTGCGTTGTTCGCGGATGCACGTCGATCCTTTGACGCGAGACGGTACTTCGAGGTGCTGAGAACCACGGAAGAGCTCCTCGCGGACTTCCCGGCGTCCGACGTCTCCGGCGAAGGGCTTCGACTCACCGCTCTCTCCGCAGTCGAAGTCGGGGATTTCGCAGCAGCCGACGCCGCGGCGACTCAGTATCTCGCTCTCCTCGCGCAGAATGATCCGAGAACCACGGAGATGCGGATCACGAGGGCGCGCTCGAGCCAAGGGGCTCCACTCGAACAGGTCACCCACCTCCTCGAGATCGACGATGGTGCGCCCACCGATGACGTTGCGAGGGCGTCGGAGCTCATGCGTGTCGCGGCAGACTCGGCAGCTCTAGCCGAACTCCAAGCCGCGCTCGATTCAGCTGAAGTGGGTAGCCCTCTCCTTCCGGTCGCGGATGCGAGGCTGGCGGTTCGCCTCCTGGCCCTGGGCCAGCTTGGGGAGGCCGAGGCCTTTGCCGCGAGAGCGGTCTCGGCAGGGGCGAGCGGCGTGGATCTGGAGTGGGCTCAGGCAGTGTTGGCCGGTGAGTTTCCGGATGGACGCGTTCGGGTGACCAACTTTCGTATCGGCGTCGTCCTACCTCTCTCGGGTCCACCGTCTCTCGCCGAGTTCGCCGCCCAAGTTGCGGAGGGGATCGAGATTGCGGCGGCGACGGTGCTCGGCGAGGACTTCGACGTCGAACTCGTGATCCGAGACAATCAGGCTGACTCTGCCTCTACCGCCACCGCAGTGAGTCAGCTCGAAGCTGACGGTGTCCATGGAATCGTGGGCATGCTCGTCGACGAGGCCCTCATGACTGCGGCCGATGCGAGAACGCAGCAAGTCCCGCTGATATCTCCCACAGCTCGGAGCGCCGCCGAAGCCGGGGTTGCCACCTATTCGCTTGAGAGCTCGGATCCAGGAGCGGCCGCGAGTGTGGGTGAGTATGCGGCAAGCCGCGGTTTTCAACGGGTGGCGATCGTGTATCCGCTCTCGGCGCAAGCCGAGGTCGAGGCCGAGGCGTTCACCCAGGCGGTGGGTGCACACGGGATCCCGGTAGTCGGTCGTTTCCCCTACGAAGTGGGCGCCACCTTCTTTGAGGAGCAGATCGAAGGCGCGCGTCGCGTCCTACGCGCGGCAGAGTTGGCCGCGCTGAACCTGGCCGACGAGGAGCCGCTGCCCGTTCATATGCTTGAGCCTGTGGCGGTATTTCTGCCGCTCCCCCCCGAGGATGTAGAGCTGCTGGCTCCGCAACTTCAGCACTTCGGATTGGACACGCTCGCCATCGAGCTACTGGGCACCTCGGGTTGGACGGACCCCCTGGCATTGCAGGCCGTGGATCCGCGCCACACGACAGGCGTCGTGGCCACGGCTCCGGTTGCCTCGGAGGAAGAGGTCCCGATTCGAGAGACGTTCCGTATTGAGTATGAGGAGCGGTTCCGTAAGTCGCTCGTCGGTATCGCTCCCGAGATCGGGTACGATGCAGCGGCGCTACTCCTGGAGGCGTTACGCCCAGGGCAGGTCGGCGACGGCGAAGTCGACGCGATGCTGGGGAGTCTTGTGGAGGTGGAGGGCGCCGGCGGTGTCTACTCCGTGATCGACGGACGAGTGATACGCAGTACTCAGCTCGTTCGGATCGAGGACCGGGTCCCGGTTCCACTCACCATCCGCCTACCGATGAACTGATGTCCATCGAAGAAAAGCTCGCCCGGCTGGAGGAGCTGAGGCGTCAGGCTGAGCTCGGCGGGGGCGCGGAACGGATCGAGGCGCAGCACGCGCGGGGGAAGCTTTCAGCGCGGGAACGTCTCGATCTGTTGCTCGACGAAGGCTCTTTCATCGAGCTCGATCGCTTCGTGACACACCGGTCGACGGACTTCGGTTTGGAGGATCGAAAGATCCTCGGTGACGGGGTGGTGACCGGGTACGGTACCGTCCACGGCCGGCTCGTGTACGCGTTCAGTCAGGACTTCACCGTTTTCGGCGGCTCGCTCTCCGAGGCGCACGCCGAGAAGATCGTGAAGCTCCAAGAAATGGCCGTCCGAAACGGGGCGCCCATCATCGGCCTCAACGATTCCGGCGGTGCCAGAATCCAAGAGGGTGTCGTGAGTCTAGGCGGTTACGCGGACATCTTTCTACGCAACACGTTGGCATCGGGGGTCATCCCCCAAATCAGCGTGATCCTCGGGCCGTGTGCCGGTGGAGCCGTGTACTCGCCGGCCATTACCGACTTCGTGTACATGGTCCGTGGCACGAGCTACATGTTCGTGACCGGGCCGAACGTGGTGAAGACCGTGACGCACGAAGAGATCGATATGGAGGGCCTCGGAGGTGCGGACGTTCACACTTCCGTGTCCGGTGTGGCGCACTTCGCACACGACTCGGAGGCGGAGTCTCTCGCCGCTGTACGAGACCTCCTTCGGTACCTCCCCCAGAACAACCTGGAGCTCCCTCCGACGGTCGAGTGCGGGGACAGCTCGGACCGGCGGGAGGAGGCCCTACTGACTGTGGTGCCGGAGAACCCCAATCACCCGTACGACATGCGTGAAGTCATCCGACTCGTGGTCGACGACGGGGAGTTCTATGAAGTCCACGAGAACTTTGCAGGGAATCTGCTCGTGGGCTTCGCGCATCTGGGAGGACAGGCCGTCGGCGTCGTCGCGAACCAGCCAGCGGTGCTGGCCGGTGTGCTCGACATCGATTCGTCGGACAAGGGTGCTCGCTTCGTCCGATTCTGCGACGCGTTCAACATCCCGATCGTGGTCTTCGAAGACGTCCCGGGTTTCTTGCCGGGGGTGGCGCAGGAACACGGCGGAATCATTCGCCATGGGGCGAAGCTCTTGTACGCCTTCGCCGAGGCGACCGTGCCCAAGGTGACCGTGATTACACGGAAGGCATATGGTGGCGCGTACGACGTGATGAACTCCAAGCACATCCGAGGGGACGTCAACCTGGCGTGGCCCCAAGCCGAGATCGCCGTCATGGGGCCGAAGGGCGCGGTCGAGGTGCTCTTCAGGAAGGAGATCGCCGCGTCCGACGATCCTCAGGGAGCGACAGACGCCCGCATCGAAGAGTACCGCGAGAAGTTTGCACACCCGTACGTTGCTGCCGCTCGTGGCTATGTCGATGACGTGATCGATCCTCGCGAGACGCGTCCTCGACTCGTGTCCGCCCTCGGCATGCTGACTTCGAAGCGGGACAGCAACCCAGAGAAGAAGCACGGCAATATCCCTCTGTAGCGCCCTATCTCCCTCGTAGCGCCTTCGCCGACCCCGGATCCTTCTTTCCCGGCGGGTCCGGCGGCAACCCGCTGACGAGCGATTGGCGTCGTACCCGAAAAGAGTACTGACGGCCCGAGGAGGGTGGTGATGGATTGGACGAGGGGACGACGAAGAATCGTGCGTGCGTTGGGAGCGGTCGCTTTAGTGGGCGGGGTGACGGTGGCTCCGCTCGAGGCGCAGCAAGGCGAGGCCCGATCATGCCGATGTGTGGATCAGAGCGGTGAAGAGATCGAGCGGTGCAGCTGCGTGGTGGCGCCGGATGTGAATGTGTTCTTCAGAGGGCTGTCGTCGACCGCGGATCGGCCTCGGTTGGGTATCTCGATCGACCCAGACCAGAGTGCGCGACGGGACGCGCTCGGGGCTCTGGTGACCCGGGTCATGGAGGACGGCCCCGCGCATGAAGCCGGAATCAGGGATGGAGACATCATCACGCGGCTGGACGGCGTGCCGCTCACGGAGCCGATGGGTGCCTCCGTCGAACGGGACTTCGACCTCGACCAATCTGCCCCTGTGCAACGGCTGCTGGCGGTGGTCCGTGAGCTCGAGCCGGGTCAACGGGTCGAGGTCGAGTACCTCCGCGATGGCGACAGTCGCCAGACGACTGTGGAAGCCGAAGATCTGTCCGATACCGCATGGGGGTGGGGGGATGGCTCGAGCTTCTCGTTCGGTCAGGGAATGGCGCCATTTCCCGAGCAGATACGTGACCTGGCGGACCGGGCACGCGCGTTGCGGTTCGAGGGCAACGTCGGAGAGGATGGCCCGCTCCGTATGCGCGTCCGTCCCGACCTCGGTCGCCTCGCACTTCCTGGGGCGACATGGATGTTCAGTGGCGACGGGGTGGAGCTCGCCGAAGTGAATGCGGGCCTCGGAGCGTATTTCGGGACGGACACGGGCGTCTTGGTCACGGATGTCGAGGCTGAGTCGGAGCTCGGGCTGCGCCCTGGAGATGTGGTCTTGGAGATCGGTGACCGAGCGGTGGACACTCCGGATCGATTCCGTCGCATCTTGGCGAGCTACGGGGGAGGGGAGGCAGTCAACTTCACGGTGATGAGGGACGGCTCCGAAACGCGGGTCACTGGAAGCCGGTAAATCGACTTCGGGCTGGCCGCCAAGGGCCCAGCCCAGGAGTGCAGGACTGTGGGGCGGGCGTCGCGGATCTTCGCGGTGTCCGCCCTTCTGATAGATTGAGGGGCTCTTTTCCCCCCGACCCTGAGCCCCCGTGATCGAATCGGTACTGGTTGCGAATCGCGGAGAGATCGCGGTGCGAATTATCCGCGGCGCCCGCGACTGTGGTCTGCGGACGATTGCGGTGTACTCAGATGCGGATCGCCGTGCCCCGCACGTGCTTCTCGCGGACGAGGCGTACTATATCGGCCCATCGCCATCGAGTGAGAGCTATCTGCGAGCGGACACCTTGGTGGAGGTGGCACTACGCTCGGGGGCTTCTGCGATCCACCCCGGCTATGGCTTTCTCGCCGAACGCGCCGACTTCGCGCGGGCCGTCGAGGATGCTGGCCTCATCTTTGTCGGGCCGACGGCCGATACGATCGCGGCGATGGGTGACAAGACGGAGGCACGCCGGCGCATGGCCGCCGCTGGTGTACCGATCGTGCCGGGTCTTACAGAAGCTGTTTCGAGCACGGACGACGCGCTTGAGGCTGCACTCGAGATCGGATACCCGGTCCTTCTGAAGGCGGCCGCCGGCGGCGGAGGTAAGGGGATGCGGGTTGTGGAAGGACCGGAAGAGCTTCCGCGTGCCTTCGACGCTGCGGCCCGTGAGGCCGAGGCTGCGTTCGGAGATGGCAGCGTGTACCTCGAACGATATCTCGCTCACCCGCGACACATCGAGATCCAGGTGCTCGGCGACGCACACGGCAACGTCGTCCACCTCGGCGAACGAGAGTGCTCGATCCAGCGACGACATCAGAAGCTGATCGAGGAGGCGCCCTCCACGATTCTGACCCCGGCCGACCGAGCCGAGATGGGGGAGACCGCGGTGCGGGCGGCTCAGGCGGTCGACTATCGGGGGGCGGGTACGATCGAGTTCCTGTGGTCGGATGGGGAGTTCTTCTTTCTCGAGATGAATACCCGGCTGCAAGTCGAGCATCCCGTCACCGAATGCGTCACTGGTATCGACTTGGTCGAGTGGCAGTTCAGGGTCGCCGCGGGAAAGAAGCTCGCCTTCGGACAGGATGATATCACGCTACAGGGGCACTCGATCGAGTGTCGTATCACCGCGGAGGACGCCGCGAACGGTTTCCTGCCGTCCACCGGGGTCATCACCCAGCTCGAGGTCCCCTCGGGCCCTGGTGTGCGGTGGGACGGCGGTGTCACCGAGGGAGGCGAAGTCACGCTGTACTACGATCCGCTGGTCGCCAAGCTGATCTCCTTTGGAGCGAGTCGGGAGGTCGCGATCCAGCGTATGGTCCGAGCCCTGTCAGAGGTCGACATCGGAGGCATTGAGACGTGCGTGCCTTTCCATATTCGAGTGATGCAGGAGCCCGACTTCCAAGCCGGCGATCTGTCGATCCGCTACCTGGAAGAACATCCGGAGCTCACCAGCGACGAGGTCGACGAAGACACAGCAGCCGCTGCGGCGATTGCGGCCGCGCTCCTCGAAGATGAGATGCGGCGCCGCCGGGTACCTCAGGCGAAGAGTGATGGCCAAGAGGGGATGTCGCCGTGGCGGCGAGCCGGGCTTCCGGGAGGCAGGACTCGGTGAGTGCTCCGTCGCAGGCAGCGCCGACCTCCGTGACGGTTCGGGCGATCGCAGCAGGAGGATCCGGTGTGGCAGACCTCCCCGATGGCCGCGTCGTCTTCGTCCCTCGGACTGTGCCTGGCGATGTTGCGGAGGTGCGTCTCACCAAGGAGAAGAGCCGCTGGGCGAGGGCGTCGTTGGAGCGTTTGGTAGAGCGTGGTCCCACACGGCGCGAGGCCCCTTGCTCCTTGTACGACCGATGCGGTGGGTGCCAACTCCAGCATCTACCGTACTCCAACCAGCTCGAATGGAAGGGTCGGTTCATTGCAGACGCCTTCCGCCGCATCGGAGGGTTCGACGACGTGGAGCCTCCGGTGGTCACCGAGTCGCGCTCGAGGACGCGCTACCGGACTCGCGTGGCGTTCACCCTCCGACGACTACCCGGTGGTCGGGTAGTCGCCGGGTTTCACGGTCTTGATGCTCCTGCGCACGTTGTCGATGTGGGAGGGCAGTGCCTCCTTTTGGCCCCGGACTTGACCGAAGCTTGGTTGTCTCTTCGGTCGGCCTGGGGCGGTGAGGCTCGACACTTGCCGGCGGGAGGTCGGTTACGCCTGTCTCTTCGATTGGCCGAAGGCGGCGTAGAGCTGACGGTCGAGGGTGGAAGGGGCGGGTGGAACGCGTCGGCACTCCTGGAGCGAGCCTCAGGCCTATCTGCGGTTTGGCATCAACCGAAGGAAGCGTCTCTCCCCGTGCTGATCGCGGGAAGGGCGACGGAGGGCGGCGGAATCCACTTCGAGCAGGTCAATCGACGAGCGGGCGACGAGCTTCGCGAGTATGTGGTAAGGGCAGTTGGATCGCCCCACGGTCTCGGCACCGTCGTCGACGCGTACTGCGGCGGCGGAGCGTTCGCGACAGCCCTCGCGCTCAACGGGTGGAGCACGGTAGGGATCGATGTGCTCCCGGGGAGCGTGGATGAAGCAGACAGGCCCGACGTCGACCTCACGTTGCGAACCGGTCGAGTGGAGGAAGAACTGGCCGGATCTCTCCCGGCGGAGGTGGTCATCGTGAACCCGCCCCGGAGGGGTCTGACGGACGAAGTGGTCCAGACGCTGCTCGCTGATCCACCGTCGGAATTGGTCTACGTGAGTTGCGATCCGGCGACACTGGCCCGGGACGGGAAGGCTCTCGCTGAACGATTCGATCTCACTTCGCTTGCCGCCTTCGACCTCTTTCCCCAGACCGCCCACGTCGAATGCGTTTCCGTATGGACGCGCCGGAGTGAGTCCTCGTCATGAAGTATCATGTTGTCGTTGGCTCCCATTCTTTTGTCATCGATGTGCTCGACGACGGAGTCCGCATCGACGGTCGAGATGTCGAGGTCGACTTTTCTCGATTGACGCCTCGCCTGACCCACTCGCTGGTCGTGGACGGTGCTTCGTATCGTGTTCGGGCCGAGCGGGAGGATGACGCGACCTGGCACTTGGGAGTGCACGGTGCGACGGTGCGCGCGACGGTCGTGGACGAGCGGACCAAGGCCATTCGTGAAATGGCGGGAGTCGACGCCGCCGGCCGTGGCCCCGCTCCGATCAAGGCACCGATGCCGGGACTGATCGTGCGGGTGGAGGTGGAGGAAGGAGACCAGGTGCAGGAGGGGCAGGGGATCGTGATCGTCGAAGCTATGAAGATGGAGAACGAGTTGGTCGCCGACTCCGATGCCGTCGTCCGGGCGGTTCACGTCGCTCAGGGGGACGCAGTGACCAAGGGCCAGGTTCTCGTCGACCTCGCGCCGCTGAGTGAGGAAGGGGACGAAGCGTGACAACCGACAAGGCCGGGCACTTCCCCTACACGCGCGGGATCCACGAGACGATGTACGGCGGCCGCCTCTGGACGATGCGCCAGTACGCCGGCTTTGGGACCGCCGAGGATACGAACGAGCGGTTCCAATACTTGCTCGCTCAAGGGCAAACCGGTCTCTCCACGGCGTTCGACCTTCCCACGCAGATGGGCTACGATTCCGACTCGGAGATGTCCCACGGCGAGGTCGGACGTGTAGGTGTGGCCATCGACACACTCGACGACATGCGCCGTCTCTTCACTGGGATCCCACTCGGTGATGTGTCGACCTCGATGACCATCAACGCGACGGCGCCGATTCTGCTTGCCCTGTACGTAGCTTTGGCCGATGAGCAGGGGGTCGAACGGAGTCGGCTAGCGGGCACGGTCCAGAACGACGTGCTCAAAGAGTATATCGCGCGGGGTACCTACATATACCCCGTCGAAGAGAGCCTTCGGCTCGTCACGGACCTCATGGCGTTCTGCGCTCGGGAGATCCCGAAGTGGAATCCGGTCTCGATCTCTGGGTACCACATTCGAGAGGCTGGGAGTACGGCGGCCCAAGAGGTCGCGTTCACCTTTGCCAACGGCCTCGAATATGTCGAACGCGCGCTCGAAAGCGGATTGGCGTTGGAGGTCTTCGCTCCCCGCCTCTCCTTCTTCTTCGCGGCGCACAACGATCTGCTGGAAGAGGTGGCTAAATTCCGGGCCGCTCGCCGACTGTGGGCCACACTGCTCAAAGAGCGCTACGGTGCTTCGGACCGGGCGTGTCGACTTCGATTCCACACGCAGACCGGTGGGTCGACACTCACGGCGCAACAGCCTTTGAACAATGTGGTGCGAGTCGCGATCCAGGCGCTGGCCGCCACCCTCGGCGGCACTCAGTCGCTTCATACGAACGGTTACGACGAAGCGCTCGCGCTCCCGACCGAGGAGTCTGCGAAGCTCGCGCTGCGCACCCAACAGATCATCGCGTCCGAGTCGGGGATCACCCAAACGCCTGACCCGCTAGGGGGAGCGTATTGGATCGAAGAGCTGACCGACCGCATCGAGGCCGAGGGTAGGGCGTATTTGGAGGTGATCGCCGACCGTGGTGGAGCGTCCAAGTCCATCGACTATATGCAGGAGGAGGTGCACCAGGCGGCCTATCGGTTTCAGATGGATGTGGAGTCTGGAGAGCAGCTGGTAGTCGGGGTGAACGTCCACAAAGAGGACGACGCGTCGCCCCGAATAGGCCAACCCGACTACTCGGCGCTCGAACAAGGACAGCTCTCCCGGCTCCGGTCCTTCAAGGAGGCCCGCGATTCTCGACAGGTCGCCCAAGCGCTCGAGAACGTGCGTTCCGTCGCGCGGAGTACGGACAATCTCATGCCGGCGATCATCGAGGGGGTCAAGATCGGTGCCTCGTTGGGCGAGATCAGTGACGCGCTTCGAGCCGAGTGGGGGCAGTGGGACGGGTAGTGACGCCTCGGCATCGTCGTTAGTCTTTAGTGCTTCCCTGGACCTGAACGCCAGCGGCGTTCGTCTGCGCCCGTTCGCCCATGCCGACGTACGACTACGAGTGCACCGAAGGGCACCGCTTCGAGCGGTTCCAAAAGATGTCGGACGAGCCCATCGCCGAGTGCCCGGAATGCGGTGGGTCCGCATCCCGTGTGATCTCCGGTGGAGCCGGATTCCTATTCAAGGGAGACGGTTTTTACATCACCGACTACCGGTCGGACGACTACAAGAAGAAAGCGTCGGCCGACAAAGGTGAGTCGGTCTCGGACAGTGGGTCGGCGGCGGGGGGCGGAACTTCCTCGGAGGGCAGCACGTCGTCGGGAGATTCTGCCGGTGGATCGTCTACCGGTGGCTCGACGACCTCCGATGAGTGACGTGAGCCAAGCAGCGATCCGCGCTGCACTCGCTGCGGTGCTCGACAACATCGGCGCGCCTGATATCGAGATCCAGCTCGAGCGTCCCCGAGACCCAACCCACGGCGACCTCGCGACGAACGTTGCCCTGACGCTCGCGCGTACGCTCAAGCGGCCACCTCGAGCGATCGCCGACGAGATTGCCGGCGCGCTCGATCTGGAGGCAGCCGGGATCGACCGAGTGGAGGTCGCCGGACCGGGTTTCCTGAACTTCCACCTCGCGTCGGACGTGGTAAGTGCGATCATCGGCGAGATCCTGGAGGCGGACGAGAGTTGGGGTCGGGGAACATCGGGTAGTGGCCGGAAGGTGATGGTCGAGTACGTGTCAGCGAACCCCACGGGCCCCCTTCATCTAGGCCATGGCCGTCAGGCGGCCCTTGGTGATGCGATCGCGTCTCTCTTCGACTGGTCCGGATGGTCGGTGCACCGCGAGTACTACTACAACGACAGCGGGCGCCAGATGGACCTCCTGGCTCAGAGTGTGCGAGCACGGTACCAACACGCTCTCGGCTTGAGTGGGTCGCTGCCCGAGGATGGATATCGCGGAGAGTACGTTCGAGATGTCGCGGTGGCGCTCGTCGACGCTGTGGGGGATCGCTTTGCGGAGGGAGCCGGCAGCGAAGCCCTCGATGCTGTTCGCGACTTCGCTGTAGAGATGCTCAGGGCGGAGCAGGATCGCGACCTCGGAGACTTTGGCGTCCGCTTCGACCACTACTTTCTGGAGAGTTCGCTCTACCGTGACGGACTCGTAGCGTCGACGATCGACGACCTGAAAGCCGCGGGCCACGTCTATGAGAAAGACGGTGCGACTTGGCTAGAAACCACGCGCTTCGGAGACCAGAAAGACCGGGTCATGGTGCGTAGCAATGGGATGCCGACGTACTTCCTGCCCGACGTCGCCTACCACATGAACAAGTGGTCCCGCGGCTTCCGCCGCGTCGTGAACGTCCAAGGTTCGGACCATCACGGGACCGTGGACCGAGTACGGGCCGGGCTCCAGGCCCTGGGGCTCCCCGAGGGATACCCCGAGTACGTGCTGCATCAGATGGTCCGCGTCATCCAGGACGGAGAAGAGGTGAAGTTCTCGAAACGTGCCGGCTCCGGCATGACGCTTCGAGAGCTGTATGAACGTGTCGGGGTAGATGTGACACGCTTCTTCTTCCAGATGCGGAAGGCCGATGCGCACCTTCTGTTCGATCTCGACGTCGCGCTCGACCAGTCGGACAAGAATCCCGTCTACAAGATTCAGTATGCGCACGCTCGTCTGTGCTCGATCGCACGCCGCATCGCCGACCGCGGGGACGGGTCCCCGGGCGCCGGACCGCACCTCACCCGGTTGGAACACCCGCTCGAACGGGAGCTCATCCAGCAGCTTGGTGACTTCCCCAAGGTGATCGAACGAGCGACGGACCACGCAGCACCCCACATCGTTTGCGACTACCTGGAGCACACTGCGAGCGCGGTGAACTCGTGGTATCACGCGGGGAACCCGACTCGGAATCCCGAACTCGCTGTGTTGGTCGAGGACGATGATGTCCGAGCGGCTCGAGCGGCTTTGACCGCTGCCGCGCGCATTGTGCTCCGGAACGGGCTGACCCTACTCGGGATCACTGCACCGGAACGAATGGTTCGCGACGACGTGGATGAAGGACTCGGCTGACTCTCACTCTAAGATCTTGCAATGTCGATTCTCTGTGTCGGTAGCGTCGCCCTCGACTCGGTAGAGACCCCATTCGGGAAAGCCGAGCGGGTCATCGGCGGCTCAGCCGTGTACTTCTCGGCCGCCGCGAGTGTGTTCCACCCCGTGCGGGTCGTCGGGGTCGTGGGGACGGACTACCCCTCCCAAGAACTCGACTTCCTCGCGGCAAGGGGGGTCGACTTGTCGGGCATCGAGGCCGCCGAGGGGAAGAGTTTCTTCTGGGCAGGGCGGTATCACTACGACCTGAACACTCGAGACACCCTCGACACACAGTTGGGAGTTTTCGCCGAATTCCAACCCAAGATTCCCGAAGGGGCGAGAGACTCGAGGTTCGTCTTTCTCGGCAACATCGACCCCGCGCTTCAGAACGACGTACTCGACCAGGTCGCTGAGCCAGAGGTCGTGGCGTGCGACACGATGAATTTCTGGATCGAGGGCAATCTCGACGAGCTACTCCGGCTGCTTGGGCGGGTGCGAATCCTGATCGTGAACGACGAAGAAGTCCGACAACTCGCGGGTGAAGCGAACCTGCTCAAGGCCGCCCGCTGGGTGCAGGCGAGAGGGCCGGAGATCGTGGTGGTCAAAAAGGGTGAACACGGTGCCGTCCTCTTTATGGACGATTGGCTTTTCTACGTCCCCGGATACCCGCTGGAAGAGGTTTTCGACCCGACCGGCGCGGGAGATTCGTTCGCGGGCGGCTTCATGGGACACCTTGCCGCGGCCGGGACGCTGTCCCCCGCCACGCTTCGCCAGGCGATGGTCTTTGGGTCGGCTCTGGGGTCCTTCGCGTGTGAGGAGTTCAGCGTGGGGCGGTTGAAGTCGCTGTCCCCGGCCGAAGTTCACGACCGGGTCGCGGAGTTCAAGCAGCTCACTTCCTTCGAGACTCTGGGAGGAGAGGGGTAGATGTCAGAACAACTCAGCTACGCGGATACGGGGGTCGACCTCGACGCCGCCGAGCGGACGAAGGAGGGACTCAGGGAGCTGATCGCCTCGACGAGGGACCGACACACCCTTTCCGAGCTCGGCCAGTTCGGAGGCTTGTACCAGGTCCCCGACGACGTAGATGGCCCTGTTCTCGTCTCCAGCGCCGACGGAGTGGGGACGAAGCTGAAGGTTGCCTTTCGTACCGGTGTTCACGACACGGTCGGGGAGTGCCTGGTCAATCACTGCGTGAACGACATCCTCGTGCAGGGTGCGCGCCCTCTCTTCTTCCTCGACTACCTTGCCACGGGCGAGCTCGTTGAGGGCGTGGTTCAGGACGTGGTCCGGGGAGTGGCGAAGGCGTGCAAGGCCAATGGCTGTGCGCTTCTCGGAGGCGAGACGGCGCAGATGCCCGACTTCTACGCGGACGACGAGTACGACCTCGCCGGCTTCATTGTCGGGGTCGTGCCCCGCGAGAGGCTAATCGACGGTTCGAGAATCCGGACCGGGGACACGCTGGTCGGACTCGCCTCTTCGGGGCTGCATACGAATGGGTATACGCTGGCTCGTAAGATCGTGTTCGACGTCCTCGGCCTGGATGTGGGCGACGACTTCCCCGGTACTGGGCGGACTGTCGGAGAAGAGTTGCTCGCGGTGCATCGGAGCTATCTGAAAGCGCTCACGCCGGCCTTGGGCAGGGGCGAGGTGCGCGGGCTCGCGCACGTCACGGGTGGGGGGATCCCCGGGAACTTGCCCAGAGTGTTACCCGACGGCCTCGGGGCCCGAGTCGACCGCGACTCCTGGCCGGTTCCACCGCTCTTCCGGACGCTCCAGGAGGCAGGAGGCGTGAGCACCCCGGAGATGGATCGGGTCTTCAATATGGGCGTCGGGATGATCGTGTCGGTGGCGCCCGGAGACGAGGCGAGCGTGGTCGCCGATGCGGGCGCGGTGGGAGTGGAGGCGTGGACGATCGGGGAGGTGGTAGAAGGCCAGGGTGTGGCTTATCGATGAATCGGTGGACTGCTGGGCGACGGATCGCTCTCGCCATGTCGGTACAGGCAATCTGCTACGCGCCAGCGGTTCATGCTCAGAGTCCCGCGGAGATGCTGGCGCAGACATGTGCGCTTTCCGGAGGGGCATGCACGATTGGGTCGGCGGCCGCCGAAGCTCTCTCTAGCGCGGCAGCCATCGTAGCCGGCTCTACGGCCGGGGTACCTGGCACTGCGACGACCCTCGGCACTCGTGTACAAGGCGGCCCGCGGTGGTCGTTCTGGTTGCGGGCCGGAGTCAGCCGGGTGCGGTACCCGGACGAGCTAGCTACGGAAGTTGGAGTTGGGCTCTCCGAGCTGGAAGCGGGAGTCGGAGCGGGGCTGTTCGAGGGGTTTCGGATCATGCCCACCGTAGGCGGCTTTCTTTCGGTCGACGGTTACGTCACCGCCGGTCGCATGTTCTGGCCCGCCGATCGAGGCTTTGGGGGGAGTTCCGGCTTGTACCGTCTGGGGGCCCGGGTCGGTCTTCTCCGAGAGGGTTTTCGCGTCCCAGGGATCTCCGTCTCCCTCGAGCGGTGGTTTCACGGTGAGAATACCCTGAGTCTGGGTGGTGGGACCGACCCCACTCAGCTCGTCTTCGACCCCGGCGGCTCTAACGTTCGCGTGGAGATCGGTAAAGACGTTCGAGGCGTTGAGGCGATCGCCGCACTTCTCTGGGCAAGAAATGGAGGCTCGGCAACATTGGTTGCTCTCGGGCCGGGTGGTCCAGCTACATCCGACATGGACCTCTCTCGAGTCGGTTATTCGCTCGGTGGGGCGATGACGTTCGGTGTGGTTGCGACGGTCTCGGCGACCCTGGGGTGGTTCGGTGGTGGTGAGGCATGGCCCACAGATTTCTTCTCAGGCGTTCACGATCCTACGGCGGCGTCTTTTTTCGGATCGGTCGCCCTGAGACTCACCTTGTAGCAAAGTGAAGTATCGATGCTCGAGGGCCTGACTCCAGCAGAACGGCGCCATCTGGAGCGTGCCCGGCAGTTGGCTCGTGAGGGATGGGGCCGTGTCGCTCCGAACCCCATGGTCGGGTGTGTGATTGCCCGTGACGAGCAAGTCATCGGTGAGGGCTTTCATCGCGAGTTCGGGGCCGCCCACGCTGAAGTAGCGGCGCTGCGCGTCGCCGGAGACGCTCGCGGGGCCACGGCCATCGTGTCCTTGGAGCCGTGCGCTCATCATGGCAAGACTCCCCCGTGCACCGACGCCCTCGTCGATGCGGGCATCACGCGAGTGGTTTTCGGTGCCTCCGATCCCCACGACGCTGCAGCCGGTGGGGGAGAGGCGCTCCGCAAGGCGGGTCTGGACGTCATCGGGCCAATCTGGTCCCCCGCTGAGGCCGTCGCTGAAAATCCAGTCTTTCACCATCGGGCGGCGAAGAACACCCCCTACGTCGCGCTAAAGATGGCGGTGAGCCTCGACGGTAAGATTGCCAGGGCGCCCGGAGTCAGGACCCAACTGACTGGGCCCGAAGCGACACGAGAGGTACATCGACTCCGAAGTGGTCACGATGCAGTCATGGTTGGGGCGGGGACGCTCCGCGCAGACGATCCGCGGCTGACGGTTCGGTTGGCGGGGCCGGGGCGTGGCACGTTGCACCGGATTGTGTTGTCGACCGGAGCGGAGGTGGACCCAGGCATGGCGCTCCTTCACGATGTGGACGTCAGTCCGGTGCACGTATTTTGTGGACATGGAGTCTCCGGAGGCGACGAGGAGCGACTTCGAGGCTTGGGGGTCGGCGTTCGTAGGGTGCAGGCAGGTGCGGCCGGGCTCTACCTCCCCGAGATCCTCGACGAGTGCTCCGAGATGGGAATCGAGTCCATCCTGTGCGAGGGGGGAGCGCGACTAGCGACCTCGCTGCTCGAAGCGGATCTCGTCCAGAGGTTGTACGTCTTCCTTGCGCCCGTCGTGCTAGGCCCCGCGGGGGTCCCGGTATTCATGACAGAGGTCGAGAACATGTTAGGCTCTTGGCGACCGGTGGTACCGGGGGAGCGCTTCGGTTCGGACTCCCTGATTATTCTGGATCGAGTGACGGCGGGAGGGTAAATGTTTTCTGGCATCGTCGAGGCAATGGGCACGGTGCAACGAGTGACACCCGGCCGGTCGTCTGCTCGACTCGAGATCGAGGTCCCGACCTTTTCGGCCGAGGTGAAGATCGGGGACTCCGTAGCGGTCGACGGAACGTGCCTTACGGTTACGGAGATCGAAGGACAGCAACTCTCTTTCGATGTGATCGGCACGACCCTCGAGAAGACGATCGCAGGAGGGTACCGCGAGGGAAGTGCGGTCAACCTCGAAAGGGCACTGCGTCTCGGTGATCGATTGGATGGCCATATAGTTCAGGGACATGTGGATGGGACCGGTCATCTCATCGAGTGTGTGAAGCACGATGACTACTGGACCGCGAGCTTCCAGCTACCTTTGGATGTGCACGCTCACTCCCTTCACCACGGTTCCGTCACCCTCAACGGGGTGAGTCTCACCATTGCGGAACTGGGGTCGAACGGAGTGGTTCGAGTGGGGTTGATTCCGCACACCTACGCGCACACGAACCTCGGGGCGCTCGAAGCTGGGGACCCCGTCAACGTGGAGGGAGACGTGATCGGAAAGTATGTGGCACGCCTCCTTCCTCAGAGAGATGAGGAGGTCGCACGATGACTCCGTTCGATCGAGTAGAGGATGCCATCGACGCCATTGGCAACGGCGAGATCGTCATCGTCGCCGATGACGAGGATCGGGAGAACGAAGGGGATTTGGTGATGGCTGCATCAGCCATCTCGCCAGACGCTGTGAATTTCATGCTGGAGCACGGTCGGGGACTGATTTGCGTCACGCTCACGCCGGACAGGGCAGATGAGCTCGATCTCCCCCTCATGACCGAGACGAACACGGATCCGCAGGGCACGGCGTTCACGGTCTCGGTCGACGCTCACACCAAGTTCGGAGTCACAACGGGGATCTCAGCTCAAGATCGTGCGAAGACGATCCGACTCCTCGCCGACGCCTCCACGGTACCGGGCGATCTTCGGAGACCCGGTCACATATTTCCGCTTCGAGCGAAGGCCGGGGGAGTCTTGCGAAGGGTGGGTCAGACGGAGGCCTCCGTCGACCTTGCTCGCCTCGCGGGACTCGAGCCGGTCGGTGTGATTTGTGAGATCCTCGACAAGGCCGACGGCACAATGGCGCGGCGGCCCCAGCTGGAAGAGTTCGCTCGCGAGCATGGACTCCGCTTCATCACCGTCGCTCAACTCGTCTCGTATAGGTTGACGCACACTCGGCTGGTGGAGCGAATCGCGCAGGCGTCCCTGCCGACGGATGCGGGCGACTTCGATGTGATCGGATACCGAAGCATTCTGGACGGTCGAGAGCATGTCGCGTTGGTAAAAGGCGACGTGAGGGGGCGGGACGACGTGCTGGTGCGCATGCACTCGGAGTGCCTCACGGGTGACGTCTTCGGGTCACGTCGGTGCGATTGCGGAGAGCAACTCCAAGCGGCGATGCAGCGGATCGATGACGAGGGGTGCGGCGCGATCGTCTACCTCCGACAGGAGGGTCGAGGGATCGGACTCGGCAACAAGCTCCGTGCTTACCATCTCCAAGACGAAGGCTTGGACACGGTCGAAGCGAACGAGCGGCTCGGGTTTGCGCCGGACCTTCGCGACTACGGGATTGGAGCCCAGATCCTCCTGGACCTCGGACTGGCGTCGATACGGCTACTCACGAACAACCCTCGGAAGGTTGTGGGCCTCGACGGCTACGAGCTAGAGATCACGGGACAAGAGCCGATTCGGATCGAGCCCGGGGAGCACAACGCCGAGTACCTGTCTACGAAGCGCGTCAAGCTGGGACACGACCTATGACATCTCACGGGTCACCCGTCGACGAGCGCCGAGGCCAGGTCGATGCTTCGGGCGTGCGTGTCGCGGTCCTGGCCGCTCGTTTTAATCCTGAGATCACCGACAGCTTGTTGCGAGGAGCTATGGAGGCACTCTCCGAGCACGGGGCGGCCGACGCGGATATCGTTTCCGTCCGGGTCCCGGGTGCGTGGGAACTCCCCCAGGCTGCGCAGCGAGCTGCCACGTCAGGGAAGTTCGATGCGATCATCGCGCTCGGGTGCGTGATCCGAGGCGAGACCCCCCACTTCGAGTTTGTGTGCCAGGAGGCCTCCGCCGGCCTCGGTGCGGTCGCGAGGGCGACGTCCGTGCCTGTAGCGTTTGGTGTGCTCACGACGGACACCGTGGAGCAGGCCAAAGCCCGGGCCGGGGTCGGGAAGGACAACAAGGGGTACGAGGCGGCGATCGCCGTGCTCGAGATGGTCCACGCGCTCAGGGCCCTCGATGCCTGAGATCGCTGGGGGTGATCCGGAGGAGTCCGAACGGCTCACTCCGCGTGAACGAATCGATCGTGCTCGCTCTAGGGCATGGGCCCTGCAGATCCACTACCGGTGGGAGAGCGAAGGGGGCAAGAGCTCCTTCCGGGACGTCTTCGTCGATACCGTGGCCAACCGAAAGGTCGCCATGGCGCGACTTCCGCACGTCCGTGAGATCACCCAGCTCTTGGACGACCACCTCGACGATGTGGACGTGGCTCTGGCCTCCGCCCTGGACAATTGGACGCTCGATCGACTCTCCTCGATCGACCGAGGGGTGTTGCGGATCGGGGCGCTCGAACTTCTCCATCGCCCGTCGGTGCCTCCACGGGTAGCCATTCAGGAGGCGATCCGCCTCGCAGACGCGTACGGGGGCGGCGAGTCCGCTCGTTTCGTGAACGGGGTCCTAGACGCGCTGTTCAAGGCGAGTTCGCACGGGTCATGACGCCCGGAGCCGGCTCCCGCCCGCTGCGCATCCTGGTTGTGAACTGGTTGGACCGGGAGAACCCTCAAGCCGGTGGCGCTGAGGAGCATCTGCATAGCGTGTTCGGTCGCCTAGCCGAGCGAGGGCATCAGGTCACGGCCCTGGTTTCGGGATGGCGCGGGTGCGCACCGAGGGTCCGCCTCGACGGGATCGACGTCCATCGTGTGGGGGGGCGGTACACCTTTTCGTGGCATGGACCCCGATACTACTCGCGGGAGCTGGCTAGCCGGCCGTTTGACGTGATCGTGGAAGACCTGAACAAGGTCCCTCTGTATACTCCGCGATGGAGTGATACGCCGGTGATCCTACTGGTACATCACCTCTTCGGTGTGACCGCCTTCCAGGCCGCGACTCCCCCCGTCGCCGCGGTCACGTGGACACTCGAGCAGACGATCGCGAAGGCGTTCGCTTCCGTCCCGATCGTTGCGGTTTCTGAGGGCACGAAAGGGGAGTTGGTTGCGAAGGGGGTTGATCCCGACCAAGTCGAGGTCATTCGCAACGGCATCGACGTGTCGTGGTACTCCCCGGATCCGTCTGTCCCGAAGGCCGTGGAGCCCACTTTACTCTTTCTCGGACGGCTGAAGAAGTACAAGCGCGTCGACCTCCTCCTCGAGGCTGTGGGGCGGTTGGCGGACGAAGGGCTTCGCGTTCGACTCGTAGTGGGAGGGGCGGGGGACCAGAGCGAGGGACTGAAGCGGCTCGCAATCAGGAGGGGGATCGCAGATCAGGTCGACTTCACCGGCTTCATCTCGGACGAGCTGAAGTTGGACCACCTCCGCACCTCGTGGATACACGTGCTCGCCTCCAGCAAGGAAGGCTGGGGGATCTCGAATATCGAGGCCGGTGCGTGCGGGACGCCGACGATCGCCAGCAACTCGCCAGGACTTCGTGAGTCGGTGATCGACGGTACGACTGGGCTCCTCGTACCACACGGAGATGTAGGCGCCCTTTCCAACGCGATCCGCGCACTGGTCGAGGATCCTGAGCGTCGGAGCGAGATGGGCCGAAACGCGCGCCGGTTCGCGGAAGAGTTATCGTGGGAGCAGGCAGCCAACCGCTTCGAAGTGGTGATCCGGCGGGTGGTCGACCCTACGGACCGTGGGTAGATTTCGACGGTGGGCATGAAGTGGACTGCTGCCCTGGGAGGACGGTGTTGAGAGTTACGATCACGGAGCGACACGGCGAAATCTCGCCGAGGCTGAGACAGCGGATCGAGTCACGAGTGGGCGCTGTAGTGAAGTACGAGTCACGAGCCACCCAAGCCGAGGTGACGTGCGTCGACGAAGGCCACACGAAGACCATCGAGGCCGTCGTCCACATCGACGGATCCCCTCATGTGGTTGCGAAGGCTCGTAGCGACGACTTTCGGAGTGCGTTTTCCGAGATGATGGATCGTCTACGGAGGCAGCTTAAGGACGGACGCGAGCGCCGCCGAGACCATCAGGCGCCACCCCTCTCGGAGGGCGTCGACTCCGAATGAGCTCCGAGTCCCGCGCGTGAACTCTGACGCGGTGCAGACCGGGACGATCACGATCGCAGCCATCGTCGAGGCGAAGCGGGAGTCGCTCGAACTCGAGCTTCTCAACCCGGCGGTTCCACTCGACCGTGTCGCCTCGGATCCCGATGTCACGTCGCCGGGACTGGTACTCGCCGGGTACACGGCCCGTGCCCCCGCTGGAAGAATCTGGGTTTTCGGCGAGACGGAGATGACGTATCTCGCCACTCTCTCTGGAGAGGAGGCGACGGCTCGGGTCGACGCACTCTTCGCCCTCCAGGTTCCGGCCGTCTTCATATCGAAGGGTCAGGAAGTGCCGAGCTATTTTCTCGATGCAGCGACTCGGCACGCTGTCCCCATTTTGCGCTCCCCGCGAAGCACCAAAGAGGTGTATCAACTCGCCAAGCCGTTCTTGGAGCAAGCGCTGGCACCCACGACGCAGCTCCACGGATCTCTAGCGAGCGTATACGGCGTCGGGCTGCTATTCGTGGGCGAGAGCGGTATCGGGAAGAGCGAGTGTGTTTTGGATCTCGTCGAGCGCGGCCACCGTTTGGTCGCCGATGACCTAGTGATGGTGCGCCGCCACGGAGCCGAAGTCCTTATCGGGAGGGCACATGAACGGCAAGGGCACCATATGGAGATCCGTGGCATCGGGATTATCGACGTGCCCGCACTCTTCGGCGTGCGAGCCATCCGCCAACAAAAGCGGATCGAGGTCATCGTACACCTCGAGATGTGGAACCAAGAACGGTCGTATACCCGGACCGGGTTGGACGAGGACACAGAGGACGTGCTCGGGGTGCCAATCCCTCGAGTGACCGTGCCGCTCAATCCCGGGAAGAACATCACGGTGATCTCCGAGGTGGTCGCGATGAACCACCTATTGAAGTACAGCGGTGTGCATTCGGCTCGGAACTTTGCCGACAAGCTGAGAGCGTACCTGGAGCAGGATTATGAGTGAGGGGCTCTGCGGGGTCGTTGTGGCTCACGGCCCGATGGCTACGGCAATGGTGGATGCAGTCAGGAAGATTGCCGGCGATGCGGCCGATTGTCTCCTCCCGATCTCGAACGAGGGAAAGACGCCGGCCTCGCTCGCCGAGGAGCTCGACTCGCACATCGGCGAAAGAGCAGCCGTGGTCTTCGTGGATCTTCAGAGCGGGAGTTGCGGCTTCGCGGCGCTGAGTTCTTGCCGGGACGACGTCCGGCGAGCCGTGATCTCGGGCGTGAACTTGCCCATGCTCCTCGACTTTGTCTTCGTATGCCACGAGCCCATCGACGTAGTGGTGACCCGTGTCATCGAGCGGGGTCGAGCGGGCATTGTCCAGCCCGGGGTGCCTCTCTAGGCGCGTGGCCATTCTCCTCTGCCGAGTCGATGAACGCCTCATCCACGGTCAGGTGACCGTGGGCTGGGGTCATGAACTCCGTCCCGACCATTTCGTCGTCGCGGACGATGACCTCGCGTCACCCGGATGGGAGCAAGATCTCTTTCGGCTGGCGGCGGGGGATGTGTCTGTAGACTTCATCTCCGTGGATGATGCACGGGGGCGGATCGCCGAGTGGAGCGGGGACGACGGCCGAACCATCCTTCTGACACGGGCCGTGTCATCGATGGCTGCCCTCGCGCGCGACGGAGTCTTGGCCGGGGTCCAGGTCAACATCGGTGGCGTGCACCCTCACGAAGACAGAATCGAGCTCGTTCACTACGTCCATCTCGGTTCATCGGACCGTGCGGCGTTACGCGCGCTGATCGAGGCGGGAGTCGACATCTACGCGGCTGAGCTGCCAGACTCGCCCAGGGTGTCGACCGAATCGCTCAGGGCGCGGCTGGAGCGTCTCGATGCTTGAGTGGAGCGCGGTCGCGTTGATTGGTGGGCTCCTCGGCTTGGACGGGACGTCTGTGGGGCAGTTCATGATCTCGCGGCCGCTCGTCGTAGGCACTGTGGTGGGTGGTCTCCTGGGCGATGCGCCGACAGGGGCCGCGATCGGTGCGTTGCTCGAACTGTACCTCATCGTCTCGTTCCCCACGGGTGGTGCTCGATTTCCTGACGGCGCCAGCGCCACCGTTGCGGCAGCAGCGGCCGCGGTCGCGGGGGATGGAGCTGGAGCTCTACCTATCGCCTGCATGATCGGACTAGTGTGGGGTCAGCTTGGAGGATGGTCGGTGTGGCTTATCCGCCGCCGGAATGAGAGGATGGTCCCGAGAGGGCCCTGCGAGCCGAAGGACGTGGTCCGGTTTCATTTGGGGGCCATCGCGGTGGATTTCTTCCGTGGCGCCCTCGTCGCGGGTAGCGGTGCGGCACTGGGGCAGTGGATGGCCCCCGTGCTCGTTCGGTCGTGGCCCCTCGAACTCGGGGCCTCCTGGGCGCTCGTTCTTGCGGGTGGTGCCGTCTCGGCCGGTGTCTTGGCGCGTGATCTGGGTCGCACGAAGCGTCAGCTCGGGTGGCTCGCCTTGGGGGTGTTCGGCGGGCTCGTTGGAGCCACGCTCTTATGAATGACTCAGTGGATCGGAAGTCGGCTCGGGCTGTGTTCGCCCGTTCTTTGCTTATTCAGGGCTCTTGGAACCACGCTACCATGCTGGGGTGCGGCTTCGCATTTGCGATGCTACCGGCTCTCCGGCGCATCTACACTTCGTCTGAAGATCTGTCCGTCGCTGTGGGGCGCCACCTCGAGCACTTCAATGCCCACCCGTATCTGAGTGGCATCGCGCTGGGTGGATCGATCAAGCTGGAGGGCGAAGGAGCGGAAGCCGACACGATTCGTCGATTCAAGGTGGCGGTACGGGGACCCTCGGGAAGTCTGGGTGACGCGTTGGTTTGGGTCACCTGGCTACCGCTGGTGGCGCTGGCCGCCCTGTCGGCGCTCGTCGTCGGCGTGCCGGTCCTGATGGTGGTGATCGCGTATATCGTGGTCTTCAACCTCGGACACGTGGGTCTCCGAGGGTGGGCGTTTCGAGCTGGACTGCGCAGTGGACACCATGTCGGGAGCGAGCTGGCCGAAGCTAATCTCATGGGATGGACTCGACGGCTACAATCCCCGCTTCTCGTGCTCATCGGGATGCTCCTTGGCTTATGGCTCGCTGCTCCAAATGGAGTCTGGGCGGCCGGCCCGGAGTGGGCCTCGCTGGTTGTAGGGGCCTTCCTGGTGGGCTTTGCGGGCGGGCACCGAAGTTGGCGTCCGGCTGCGGTCGTCGTCGTAACCATCGTGTTGGCCATCGCGGCCTGGGGGATGTTCGCGTGACTGAAGGAGCCACTGTCGACCGAACCGTCGTGATCGTGAACCCTGCCGGCATGCATGCTCGGCCCGCGGCTGAGTTGGTGAAGATCGCCGCGACCTTTTCGGCGGATATCCGCCTCGAGAAAGAGGGGCTAGAGGTCAACGGGAAGAGCATTATGGGCGTGCTCATGCTGGCGGCGGAGATGGGCAGTGCGCTGACGATCCGCGCGGTTGGATCGGATGCACATGCGGCGGTGGACGCCCTCGCGACCCTCGTCGAAGACGGCTTTGGGGATCAGGGTGGCATCGCGTGAGTGTCGTGATCGCCGGATCCCCGGCTTCGGAGGGCATGGTCGCCGGGCGGGTCTTCATTCTGGAATGGGGAGTGCCCGAGGTCCCGCATAGGTCGATCGGGGACGACGTCATCGAATCCGAAGTCCGTCGATTCCACGAGGCGAGGCAGTGGGCACAGGCTCGCCTCCGGGAGACCAAGTCGACTACAGAGTCGAGGGTCGGGTCGGTAGAGGCCCGCATCTTCGATCCGCAGATCCTGATGCTCGACGACCCCGAAGTCGTGGACGGAACACTTCGTTACGTGCGGGAGAACCGACTGAGCGCCGAGCGCGCCTTCGAGCTCCGGATGCTTGAGCTCAAGGCGATGTGGAGTCGCACTTCCCACCCAATGGTCCTTGATCGATTAAACGACCTCGAAGACATGATGATCCGGGTGCTCCATCGGCTCCTGGGTAAGAAAGACCCCACCGATCTTGCAGTGCTCGAGTCGGGTGTCGTCATCGTAGCACAGAATCTCACCCCGAGTCTCATCGTCCAGCTCGATCTCGATCACGTCCGGGGGATCGCTACCGACTTGGGGACGCGTACCGCTCACTGGGCGATGTTGGCCCGGTCGCTCGCGATTCCGGCCGTGGTTGGACTAGGGGATGCTTCGAGTCGGGTCCGCGACGGGCAGGACGTGATCCTCGATGGGCGCGTCGGTCGACTCGTGTTGGAGCCCGAGGAGCGGGAGTGGGTCAATTTCCATGCCCGACAAGAGCGGATCACGGCGTGGGAGGAGGAGATCTCCGTGGTGGCGGCTCAGGAGCCGACGACGCTGGACGGGGAAAGGGTGTCACTTCTGGTCAACCTGGACTTGCCCGGGGAGGCTGCGGAGGCGCGGGCGCATGGGGCGGAAGGCGTCGGACTCTTCCGAACCGAGTTCTTGGTGGTTGGCCGAAATACGATGCCCGACGAAGAGGAGCAGTACGACGCCTACCGCACTGCCGCGGAGGCGTTCCCGGGCGAAGCCGTATGCATTCGGACCTTCGACCTAGGTGGCGACAAGTTCCCGGTGTTCCTTCACATGCCCCAGGAAGAGAACCCCTTCTTGGGATGGCGGGCGATCCGGGTATGCTTGGACAAGCCATCGCTCTTCCGGACCCAACTGCGGGCTCTGTTGCGATCCACGGCCCACGGAGATGTGCGGATCATGATCCCGCTCGTGAACGACGTGGAAGAGATCAGACAGGTACGCGAGCTCTTGGCCGAGGAAGCGGTCGGGCTCTCCCGCTCAGGCATTCCGTACAACCCCGACTACCAGGTCGGTGTGATGATCGAGACCCCGGCCGCCGCCCTCGATGCGGCCGAACTCGCGCGCTACAGCGACTTCTTCTCGATCGGCACGAATGACCTGGTTCAGTACACGCTCGCCGTCGACCGCACCAACGCACGGCTTGCGAAGCTGTACAATCCGTTTCATCCGGCGGTCGTCCGCCAACTCCACATGGTGGCGAGAGTGGGGAAGGCGGCTGGAATCGAGGTCAGCGTGTGCGGCGAGATGGCCGCGAACCCCTTGGGAGCGTTCCTGCTCCTCGGGCTCGATATCACCTCGCTCTCGATGGCGTGGCCCTCGCTCGCCGAGATCAAGAAGGTCATACGAGATATTCGTATCGAGGATGCGCGAGCGGCCGCGCGCAAAGCACTCGCGGCCGCTACGAGTGAGGACGTGGTCGCACGCCTCACGGAGGGGATCGGGGAGGCGTTCGATACGGAGGCATACTCCGGTCGCTGGAGTGTCCGCTCCCCTCGAAGGTTGTGACTCGCCAGGGGATTGATGAGCTTTTTGGGGCTTTTCCCCTGCCAAAGAGGCCACTTTGAGCTCAACGCTCTTCACCTCGGAATCGGTTACCGAAGGTCACCCTGACAAGATCGCCGATCAGATTTCTGATGCGGTCCTCGATCACATGCTCGTCCAGGACCCCTCGTCACGGGTCGCGTGTGAAACACTCGTAACGACCGGCCTTGCCATGGTCGCGGGGGAGGTCACCACGGCCGGATACGTACATCTGCCCGACATCGTGCGCGGGACCCTGCATCGAATCGGGTATACGAACGCGGCGTTCGGAATCGACAGTCACACGTGCGCGGTACTGACGAACCTCGACCAGCAGTCGCCCGACATCGCGATGGGAGTCGATACGGGGGGAGCTGGCGATCAGGGGATGATGTTCGGGTACGCGGCTCGGGAGACCGAAGAGCTGATGCCCGCACCGATCCACTTCGCGCATGCCCTCACGCGGCAGCTCGCGAAGGTGCGCAAGTCGGGCGAGTTGGCCTGGGTTCGTCCGGACGGTAAGGCACAGGTGACGGTGGAGTATGACGGAGACCGACCGGTGCGCATCGCGACCGTCGTCGTGTCTACGCAGCACGACCCCGAGATCCGTCAAGACGACCTGGTCGCCGGGATCGCTGAGCACGTTGTGAAGCCGGCCCTCCCCGCCGACCTCTACGACGAGTCGGCGTGCACACTGCACATCAACCCGACGGGTCGCTTCGTGATCGGCGGCCCGCACGGAGATGCAGGGCTGACCGGCAGGAAGATCATCGTCGATACGTACGGTGGGGTTGGAAGGCATGGGGGTGGAGCCTTTTCAGGCAAGGATGCGACGAAGGTCGATCGCTCTGCTGCGTACGCCTCGCGCTGGGCCGCGAAGAACGTCGTGGCGGCCGGGTTGGCGGAGCGGTGTGAGATTCAACTTGCGTACGCGATCGGCGTCGTGGAGCCAGTCTCCATTCGTGTTCAGAGCTTCGGGACAGGGGTCGTCGGTGACGACGTCCTTTCCAAGGCGGTCAGCGACGTATTCGACTTCCGACCGGCCTCGATCATTCGGGAGTTGGGCCTCACGAATCCGATCTTCACACCCACCGCCGCGTACGGGCACTTTGGGCGAGCGCCGGAGAGTCGGGTACCGGATGTCGGCGGTACCGATGCCGTGACGTTCTTCCCGTGGGAGAGGACGGACAAGGCGAGTGACCTGAAGAGCGCAGTCGACGCCTGAACCCCAAGCCGACTCGGGAGTATTGGAGATGAGCGCCGTGCTCGTGCCGATGCTTTTCTACCTGCGGAGGTCTTCCCGAGCGTGCTGGTCGAAGTCCGGGTCCAAAGCCTTGCCATGGATCGTACCACGAACACGCCCGTGGTGATCTTGGAGGAGGCCGAGGGCGATCGCGTGCTCCCGATCTGGATCGGGGCGACCGAAGCGCGTGCCATCGCTACTCAGATGGCGAGCATGACCTTCTCACGGCCTCTCACCCATGATCTCCTCTGTTCCATCGTGGGGGGACTGGGAGGGGCGTTGCAGCGTGTCGTGGTCACCGACGTAGAGCAAAGCACCTACTTTGCGGAGTTGGTGGTGAATCGGGGTGACGAGGTCGTGCGTATCGATGCGCGGCCATCGGACTCCATCGCAGTAGCGTTGCGCGCCGACGTGCCGATCTTTGCCGAAGAGGGGCTACTGGAGGTCGCATCGATAGAGGTCGCAGATGCTGAGCCGATCGCCCGTTCCGCCGCGGAGACGGTGGAAGAAGAGCGACCCGAGTCGGACATCGAAGAGTTGAAGAGGCGTCTCCAGGCGATGGATCCTGAGGATTTCGGCCGCTTTCTTCCGTGACGGACCACAGATCTTTCGTCGCGTCGGCGCGCAGTCGCGTTCTGCATTCGGTGTTGGTCGGGCTCGTCGTGACGACCTCGATCGCGGCCCAGGAAGGCCCGACACTCGAGGGCTACGTCACGGTCGGCGACGATGTTCTACCCTCCGGAGTCGTCGTGCTACATCACCTCGCGGATGGCGCCACCGGGCAGCTCGACTCGGTTCAGATCTCGGACGGTTCCTTTCGGGTCCAGTTGCCCCGGACGCCGGACCCTGAACGCAACGACGTATTCTTCGCGTCTTATCGACGTTCGGGTGTGCTCTACTTCGGGGCGATGATCACGGCGGGCTTCCCCTTCGACACCACGTACCAGATCCAGGCGTGGGACACGCTTGTGGCGCCGCGGTCGGGCGTTGACCTGGCGATACAGTCTCGAAGTGTATTTTTAGAGCCCGATACAGTCGGCTGGCGTGCCACAGACCTCTTTCAGCTGCGAAACGATGCGGATCGGACCGTTGTCCGTGGACCCGAGGGAGTCGTGTGGCGACACCCTCTGCCCTCGGAAGCCCGCAACATCGTCGCGGGTGAGGGCGAGTTGGACTTTGCTGCCGCGGAAGTCGAGGGTGGAGAGCTGGTGGTCCGCGCGGCCATTTCACCGGGCGAGCGTCTCTTCGTGGTCCAATATCACGTAGATCAGCCTACGATCGAAATTCCGACGCGGGGGAGTGCGGAGTCCTTTGACGTGCTCATCCGTGAACCTGGACCGGCTCTGGAGGTAGATGGCTTCGAGCTTGTCGATCGCGTCGAGTTGGAACCCGGCTCGACCTATCGGAGGTACTCGGCCACAGATGTCGCTGAGGGGACCGTGAAGATCGAGGCGGGACAAGCCGCCTCCACACCACCGGTGCAGTGGGTCGCGTTACTCCTAGGGTCTCTGCTGGCCTTCGCCGCTCTGTGGGTGCTCCGTACTCCGGGGGGCGCGCCAATTGCTCATCCGCCTCGGGAACGAGGGGATCTCCTGCGCGAGATCGCCCTCCTCGACGAGGACTTCGACCGACGCCAGCAGGCGAGCGACGCCGAGCGGCGGGAGTACCAGCGCAAGAGGAGTGAACTCCTGCGGCTCGTGCGTCGACGCTCCTGATGGCGGCCGTTGGGACTCGCGCGGTACTCCTCCGGGCGCACGACTACGGGGACACGAGCCGTATCCTCCGTTTCTACACCTCCGACTTCGGGCTACTCAGCGTGGTCGGGAAAGGAGTCCGAGGGAAGAGTGGCCGGGGAGCTGCGACCTTCGCGACCTTCGCGTCAGGGGAGCTCACAGCGTACGTGCGCCGTGGACGAGACCTCCACACGATGAAGGAGTTCGGGAAGGTACACCTTCGGCAGCCGCTCTCTGACGATGTGCTCCGCTTTGCCGGGGCGTCCGCCGTAGGAGAGCTGGTGCTCGCGCACGCCGAGCAAGGAGAGGAGGGAGCTGTCTTCGCGGCACTCGAAGCGGCCCTCGACACCATTGCGGCCGCAGACGCGTCTGAGATAGCAGGGACAGTCATCGCAGCTCTCTGGGCGATGACCGGGGCGTTCGGCTTCTCACCTCACTTGGATCCGTGCGCTCGCTGCTCCGAACCCCTCGGCGAGGAGGAGGTCGGCCGTTTCGACCTAGCGGCTGGCGGGGTCCGGTGCGAGGGGTGTGCGGAAGGGAGCGCAGGCCCTCGTGTGGGCCCAGGTGCCAGGCGCCAGCTACTAGCGCTCCTCGACGGTCGTGTGCCGGTCGATTTCTCGCACCCGAAACAACACTTCGCTCTCCTCGCGGACTTCGTCGCCTATCACCTCGCCTCTAGACCGCTGAAGTCCTTCCATTTCTTAGGCCGCATGATGCCCGAGACGGGGGCTGCGTAGTGCACCGAGCGATCCTCGGCACGGCGGGTCACATCGACCACGGCAAGACGGCCCTGGTAGCCTCGCTCACTGGCGTCAACACCGATCGTCTAAAGGAAGAACAGGCGAGAGGGATTACGATCGAGTTGGGCTTCGCCGAGCTGGTGCTTGGCGAGGACCTACGCTTTGGCGTAGTCGACGTCCCAGGGCACGAGGCGTTCGTACGGGCGATGGTGGCTGGTGCTGCGGGAATGGATGTCGTCGTGATGGTCGTCGCTGCGGATGAGGGTGTCATGCCCCAGACGCGTGAGCATCTCGCGATCGTACGGCTTCTCGGGGTCCCGGAGTTGGTGGTCGCCGTGACAAAGAGCGACCTAGTCGAGGCAGAGTGGCTCGAGCTGGTGGTCACGGAGATCGAAGAAGTCCTCGAAGGCGGTCCGTATGAGGGGGCTCTGTGCATCCCGACCTCGGCCGTTTCCGGGGCGGGTCTCGACGAACTGCGTGATGCGCTCCGGGGAGCGGGTCTCGCGGCCCGCACGCGGCGGGTGCATGACCTCGCTCGTCTACCCATCGATCGGTCGTTCACGATTCAGGGGTCCGGGACGGTGGTGACCGGTTCGCTCTGGAGCGGGCGCTTCACTTCGTCCGATCGGGTTCGCGTTCTTCCAGGCGACCACAGCGCGCGTATCCGTAGCATTCAAGTCCACGGGCGTATCACGGACGACGCTGTCGCCGGTGATCGAGTCGCGATCGCGCTCACGGGCGATGGGGGCGATCGAGAGCTCGTGGGTCGGGGGTCGACCCTGGTGAATACGGACGTATGGGAGCCGACCTGGATCGTCACAGGTCGAGCAGAGTTGCTCCGAGGCACCGGATGGAAGCTCGCTCACAATCAACGAGTCCACGCACATGTCGGGACGTCGGAGGCTCTCGCGCGCGTCGTGTTACTCGAAGATGACGAGGTGGGTGCGGGCGAGGAGGGTTGGGTGCAGCTCCGTTTCGAGTCTCCCATTGTCGCTAGGGCGGGCGATCGCTTCGTCATACGATCGTACTCACCGGTCACCACGATCGGTGGAGGCCTTGTGGCCGAAGCGGTTGCTGCGAAGCGGGGTCGGATCACGGATGCGGAGCGCGCGTCGTTGGTGGCGATCTTGGAAGGAGCGCCGGGGGATCGGGTGCAAGCGGTGCTCGAGCTCCGCGGGTGGGACGGGGTGACCTCGGACGAACTTCCACTCCACACTGGGCTGACTCCGGCGTCAGCGGAGGAGGCGCTCCAGGCGTGCCTCGATCGAGGGGTGCTTTTCCGGGGAGGGCGAGCCTTCTCGCGCTCTGTTTCGGACGTGGCGCGGCAAGACGTCTTGCGAGCCGTAGAACAGGCCCACGCCGCCGATCCACTTCGCCTCGACGCGCCGCTGGCAACCGTACGGGCCGGGGTCCCCAAGTGGGCACCTCCGGAAGTCGCAGATGCCGCGATCGAAGACCTTGTCTCCAGAGGGCAACTGGTCGAGCAGGGTGGGGGAGTTCGTCTTCCGACCTTCCGAGCTGAGATGACCCCTGACCAGGAAGCCGCGGCCGATCTCCTTTTCGCGACGATCGATGCGGCGGGGCTCGCTTGTCCAACCGTGGAAGAACTCCCCGCCGAGCTGACGGGGCGGACCGACTTCCAGTCTTTGCTCCGCCGTTTGGCGAGTCAGGATCAGCTCAGGGCCATCGCGGACGGTCTCTACGTATCGTCGAGCCGTCTGGATGAGGCCGAAGCTCGCGTGCGCGCCGAGCTCGGAGGACGGACTGCGCTGTCTCCGGCCGACTTCAAGGAGATCCTCGCGGTAACCCGTAAGCACTTGATCCCGTTGTTGAACTACCTCGATCAGAGGGGAGTGACCGAGCGATCCGAGGGGGCCCGAACGGTGCCAACGTCGTGATGGGGCTCGAATCGATCACTCCGGGGCAACGAAACCGCCCTTTCGTGGTATCAGAGATTGAACGGTACGAAGCCTCTTGGGCTCTGCCCGTTGACCGCTAGCCGGAAGCTCGGGTAGAATGCATAAGGTATGCGTACCTAGATCAGTCCCACATGGAGCGCGATTGACGCTTAGCTACTGCACAGTTGTGCGGAGGTCCTGATGAGACGCCGAAGCGTCTTATCCGTCCTCCTTTTCTTGCTCTGCGCCCCCGCTGCGGTCCACGCTCAAATCGACCGCACCCCGCAGGGTGATCAGGCGAACGGATTTCAACTCGAACAGAACTACCCGAACCCGTTCAACCCTGAGACGACGATTCCGTTTACCCTCAGTGCGGATCTCTTCGTCGATGGGCGTCCTGCAGTAGTGTCCATCCGCATCTTCAACGTTCTCGCGCAACTCGTCGCCCATCCGGTCGCGTTACGGCACTCCTCTGGTGCGGGGGTCGCTGTCGACCAGTTGGAGTACTCCCAGCCAGGTCGATACGAGGCCTATTGGGACGGGAACGACCAGATGGGTCGCCAGGTGGCATCGGGTATCTATTTGATGCAGCTCGCGGTGAACGGGATGAAGCCGCTCACCCGAAAGATGTACGTGATGAAGTAAACGTCCCGCATGTGGACGTCGAAAACGTACTCGAGGGTTACGGCGCCCGTTGCTCGAGTAGTTCCAAGAAGTCGTCGGCGGACTCCAACGCCGAGAGCCGCTTTGTCACGTCTGCCTCTTTGGCGAACTGTGCGATCTTCCCGAGAACCGGTAGGTACTGGTTCGAGACCTCGAGCGGGGGCGCGACGATCAGGAAGAGATGGTGAACCCGACCCCCGTCGATGGCATCGAAGTCGAGGCCGGACGAACTGCGCCCGAACGCGAGATGGAGTCGTGAGACCACGAGTGACCGGCAATGAGGGATCGCGATGCCTTTTCCGATCCCGGTAGAGCCTAGCTTCTCCCTCCGCCGAAGTGTGCGGAAGATCGTGTTGCGCGCGCGATCGTCGACTCCCAGTAGATCGACGAGTTCTTGCAGCGCGTCACCCTTTTGCGTTGCGTCGAGGTCGAGCTTCACGACGTCTGTAGAGAAGAGATCTCTGAGCTTCACCTGTCCTCCGAGCCCGGCCCGCGATTTGAACCGCGGACAATACGAGGATCTTCTTCGTGGGTCATCCCCTTCCATGCTTCTTCATCGTCAACAGATCAGGGCCTAGCTTCTTCCCATGGGTGTAGACGTGATGCAGATGCTCCGCGGGGATCGGGTCCCGCTGTACCTCGCTCCGCAGGCCGGGGTGAGCGAGTCTCCGTTCAGGCGGCTATGTCGACGCTTCGGCGCCGATGTATTGGTCAGTGAGTTCGTCAGCGCTGCAGGCATCGTCATGAACAGCAAGCGCTCACGGGACTACCTGAGGTTCGACGAGGCGGAACGGCCCATCGGGATCCAGATCTTTGGGGCGGATCCCAGTATGATGGCCGACGCCGCGGCCTTTGTCGCAGAGGCTTACGCGCCCGACTTCATCGACATCAACTTCGGATGCCCGGTAAAGAAGGTCGTGAAGCGGAACGGTGGCTCGGGGTGCCTACGCGACCTTGACCTTGTCGATCGGATCATCCGAGCCGTGGATGACGCTACCGACCTTCCGACGACCGCCAAGATCCGAAGCGGCTTCACCGAGGCGACTCGTGACCCTGTTCGGATCGGCCAAGTCTGCGAGCAGGCCGGGGCGCAGGTCGTATGCCTGCATCCACGCACCCGGGCGGACATGTACACCGGATCGGCGCGCTGGCACGAGATCGCCGACCTGGTCGCGGCTGTCGAGATCCCGGTCATCGGGAACGGTGACATCAAGACCGGCGCAGATGCGGCCCGCATGCGGGACGAGACCGGGTGCGCTGGGATCATGATCGCGCGTGGTTCACACGGTGACCCGTGGATTTTTGCCCAAGCCAGAGCCGCGCTGGACGGAGATCCGATTCCACCCGATCCTGATGTGGACGAACGTTTCGAGATCTGTCTCGAACACGCTCGCAACGCTATCGCGTTCGAGAGCAATCCGGACCGCGCGATCATCGACTTTCGAAAGCATCTCGGCTGGTACACCAAGGGCCTCCCCGACGGGCGTCAGCTTCGCACTGAGCTCTTCCAGACCAAGACTCTGGAGGAGGTCGAGCAGCTCCTCGAGTCGTACCGAGTCCGCTACCTGACCGCAGCCCCGGTATAGCGGGGTAGCTGGCCGGTATTACGGAGTCGCGAGCCCGGTGGAGCGGAGGAGCGGCCTCTACTCGCCCCGAAGCGACTCGGACGGATCCACGAGCGCCGCTCGACGGGCCGGGATCCAAGATGCGACGAGCACCACGGCCAAGAGGAGCATCGAGACCGTTCCTAGTGCGATCGGGTCGAACGGGGATAAGTCGAGGAGCAAGAGCTGAATCATTCGGCCCACGCCGACAGATGCGAGTGCCCCAAGCGCTAGTCCAGGGAGGGCCAGAAGCAGCCCTCCTTGGACCAGCTTGCGCACCATCTGGCCCGAGTCGGCGCCGAGTGCCATTCGGATTCCGATCTCCCTTCTCTTTCGACCGACGGCGTACGATACCACGCCATAAATCCCGAGACCGGAGAGGAGGAGGGCTACCAGCCCCAGCCACGACGTGAGAGCTGCGGCGATCCGTTGAGGTAGCGTCCCGAGGGAGGTGTGCGCCGCGAGGGTCATGATCGACCCAATAGCCATGTCCGGGTCTGCCTCCCTGATCGTTTCGCGTAGACGCAAGAACGGATCGGGTGCGCCAGCAACGGGACGAACCACGAGTTGGGTGGCTCCCCGGTACCTCTGCGGAAGCGCGAAGTAAGCGAAGGCCTTCGGTCGATCCGTTACCGACATGTTCTTCACATCATCCGCGACCCCGACGACCTCGTACCGACCATCGGGCTCATCGACCCTTCCTGTATAGATGACCTTCCCAAGCGGATTCTGATCGGGCCACGCCTGTTCTGCGAAGTACTGGCTCACGACGGCCACCTGGCCGCTCTCGCGCGTATCGGTCCCGTCGATGGGGCGTCCCGCGAGCACCCGGATGCCAAGGGCAGTGAAGTAGTCTCCCGAGACCTGGTTGATATCGACGGACAACCGCCCGCGATCGTCGTCGTCGGACCACCCCTCGGGTAGGACCACGGTCCCCGAGCTCGACATGTCGAGCGGTAGATCCGTGGCGAGCGCGGCGGCCTCCACCCACCCCTGACCCCTGAAACGGTCGAGGAGCGCGGCTTGGAACGCGGACCCGGCGGGCCGGTCATACCCTTCTAGCTCTAGGTCCAGATAGGTGACGATCGCACCACCGTCGTCGAATCCGGTATCGATGGTCGAGGCTCTCTGCAGCGACCGCACGAAGAGACCAGCCGCGACGAGGAGGACGAGGGACAATCCGACCTGACTTGCTGCGAAGATCGCTCGCAGACGACTACCACGCCCTGTTTCGCCTCCTGGGTCGCGCATTGCGCCAGCGACGTCGAAGCCGGTTGCTCGCACGGCGGGCAGGAGGCCGAAGAGAATTCCGGTCGTGAGTGTGACCAGGAGCGCGACCAGCGTTACGGTGGTATCGGGCTTGATCTCGAACCGGAGTGGGATCGGCGTCGGCAACAGCTCCGGCCGAAGCAGGCCGACACCCGCGTACCCGAAGAAGATCCCAAGGCCGCCACCGAGCAAGAAGACCACCAGCGTCTCGATCGTGAGCTGCTGGACGATCGTACCCCGACTCGCCCCAATTGCCCTACGGACCGCCACTTCCCGTTGGCGCGACACCGCCCGGGACAGGAACATGCCCGCAACGTTCATGCAGGTGACCATCAGGATCAGCCCCACCATGGCACTCAAAGCGAGCATGAACAGACGGATCTCGTCCCGACCACCACCCGGGACGGGTCCGAGCGGAATGGCTGCAAAGCCCCGATCTGCGTTCGAGCCGGGGTACGCCCCAGCCAGACGGGACGCGACGGCTTCGAGCTGAGCGTTCACCTCGGTCGTCGAAGCGTTCGGGGCGCGTAGACCTATCGCGAGTAGCCACGATGAGTTGCGTTCCTCGAAGAAGCTCCGACCCTGGTTCATGCTGGGCGCTTGCATGAGGGGGATATACACCGACGGGGCGAATCCGATGATGTGGCTCTCGAAGTTCTCCGCGGTGACTTCGACGACCGTATAGGCGGACCGATTCACGAGTAGAGAAGAGCCGACGATGTCGGGGTCGGAGCCGAGTCGTTCACGCCAGTAGCGCTCCGACACCACCACAACGGGATGCTGATCCGGCCCCACATCCTCTTCCGGTAGGAAGTAGCGGCCCAGAAGAGGTACAGAGCCGAGGAGGTCGAAGTACGAGGCACTCACCAGCATGCCCGAGACACGTAACCCCTCGGACGCCCTCGACACGCTCATAATCTCGAGCGAGTACGCCGCCGCTCCGTCGAGCGCGGAGACCTCCGACCTGATGTCGGCGAAGTCCGGGTATGCAAAGGTGTCGTATCCACTCCCGTTCGTTGTGCGTCCCAAGTCCACGAGCTGGTCGTAGTTCGGGATACCGGCGGGTGGTTGTACGAGCACCGCGTTGGCCACGCTGAACACGGCCGTGTTGGCTCCAATGCCGATAGCCAGTGACCCCGCCGCGACCAGCGTGAAGAGCGGTCTGCGGGCCACGCCGCGCACCGCCCACCGCAGATCTCGAATCCATCCCGACCCCATCATCCCCACCCCCTGACCTGGTATTCGCTTCGTTCTCGCCGAAGTGGCGTCCTCTTCATCCTTTGTGCGAAGGGCGCGGATATGCTCTCGCACGACGCCGCTTGCGACGTCGACGAGCGCCCGGAGGGCGACGCGCAGTCGAGTGAAGACAGCTGCATCCTGGCTCAGCTCGATCAGCCGTGCGTATGTCGACACCACTTCGTCCCCGTACCGGGCTCTGAAGTCGGTCGGATAAAGACGGACGAGCAGCCGCACGATCCCGAGCATCACTCGGCACGCCCTGTATCGGGCAGGAGTTCCCGCTGCTCTGCGACCTCGAGAATGTCGCGCAGCCGCAGCAGCTCTTCTTGCAGCGCCTCCCGCCCCGACGACGTCAGCTCATGGAAGCGTCGCCGGCCCCCTTCGGTGGGAGCGTCCGGGAGTGGCTCGGTCTCTGCGATCCATCCGGCGTTCTCTAGGTCCCGTAGAGAACCGTAGAGCGTCGCGGGCCAAAGCTTCATCTCGCCCTTGGTCCGAGCCAGCACGTCTTCCATGATCGCGGAACCGTGCCGAGGGCCCTGGGCGAGGGCGAAGAGGATTTGAAACCACTGAGGTTTGAGCATTGGTACACTCGGCCGCATGTATATCGAGTAATATATATGGATGAGTATAGATGAGGTCGGATTTCTCCGCCACTGGTGAGATTCTGGATCTTCCGCCGGGGATCCCGTGTTACATTGTCGAAGCGATGTTTGACAGAAGTCTTCGCTCTGCGCGATCGCGCAGCATTGGGGGCGTCATGGTTTCGACGTGTCTGGTGAACGTGGAGCAGCGTGCCGAGGTCTCGGTCCTCGTAAATCTCCGGGAAACTTTTAGTTGCCAACACTGACATGGCACTGGCCGCCTAAGGTCCTTCCTTAGAGTAGCCCGTCCCTTGGATTGCCTGTCCGAGGCGGTCCTCGTGGGCGACGACAATTCGGACTGGTCCCCCGGTCATGCCACCGGGTCGGGGGACGAGACTCTTAGGTGGCTGGCCACGGTGTCGGTTGATCGCTGACCACCCGCGGTGAGATTTCCAGCGGTCTACGCACGTAGCGGCTCTACAGGAAGCAGATGCGGACGCGGGTTCGACTCCCGCCGCCTCCACTCAAAGGGCCCGGCGCCAAGCGCCGGGCCCTTTGTCGTTCCGGTCGTCGGGAGGCGAACCCGCGCGGACTCGGCGGAGCCGAGGACGCCACGCCGGGTTTGAGCCGAGGAGCAGGTGCGGATGTCTTCAGGCAGGGAAGCGAACCGACGAGACGAACCGAGGATGCGCGTAAGCGCACCGCAGCTCACTCCCGCCGCCTCCACTCTGAGGGCCCGGCGCCATGCGCCGGGCCCTTTGTCGTTCCGGTCGGCGGGAGGCGAACCCGCGCGGACTCGGCGGAGCCGAGGACGCCACGCCGGGTTTGAGCCGAGGAGCAGGGGCGGCTGTCTTCAGGCAGAGAAGCGAACCGACGAGACGAGCGAGGATGCGCGTAGCGCACCGCAGCTCACTCCCGCCGCCTCCTTGTACGGGGCCATACGGTGACGATCTCGGCCTTCCCCTCTCCGACTTCGCCGTCGGATTTGGAGGCGACCAGGTCGGCGTTCGAGTCGATGATTCTCTACTTTCAGAACGTCAGTATAGACCGTGACGGCGCGCGCGAGCCCCTCCGCAGACAGACGGCGATGGGGGTGCGGGGCAGATAGCTATCAGCGATCTTCGGGCCACCCTGCTCCCCGCACCCCGAAACGTTCTGGACCTGTTCGCTCGCTTGACGGCTTCTCGACTGGGGCTCGGACTGCTCGCGACCGGCGTCCTGCCCGGGCTCGTGTCCGCCCAGCCCGCACCCGTCGGGGACTTTCAGGTCGATCCGGTAATCAACCATCGCGCGGAGTGGCTGACCCAGGGTCCGGATGGTCGGGTGTGGATCGGTGACGACCTGGGGTTGTGGATCTACGACGGCATCGCGCGGGTTCCGTTCAGGGGCGCAGAAGGGAGCAAGGAGCCTCGGCCTTCGGGGCCAGTTCGCTCGATGCTGCTGGACAGCGAGGGGCGTCTATGGGTCGGGCAGTGGCGAGCTCTGGTCCTCATCGACCCACGAACCGATGCTGTTCTGAGCGTCTACCACCACGACCCTGACGACCCGACCACTCTGCTGGACGGAGATGTGACCGCTCTGCTGGAGACGAAGGCCGGACGAATTTGGGCCGGATCGCTCCGATGGAGCGACCCCTCCGCCGGGGGACTCACCCTGCTGAGCGAGGACGGGGTCGAATTCGAGCGATTCCAGCACGATCCGGCGGACCCGACGTCGCTCTCCGACAGTCGGATCCGGTCGCTGGCCGAGGATCGGGAGGGCCGGGTGTGGGTCGGCACCTGGGCGGGGCTGAACCGGCGTTCCGGAGCAGGTTTTGTCCGGTACCTCCCGGATTCGTCAGACCCCGAGAGCCTGGCGTACGGAGACGTGAAAGCTCTCCATCTAGACGCGAGTGGATCGCTTTGGGTCGTGACGATTGGAGGAGGCCTGGATCGCTTCGACCCCACTCGGGATGCGTTCGATCACATCCCGACTCCAGGGAGCGGGCTGTTGACCGGGATCGTCGAGGATGAGGACGGGCGGCTCTGGCTCGGGACCCTCGATGGTGGACTCCTGACCTTCGCGCCCGGCGATACGCGACTCCGTCAGGTTGATCTTCAACCGGTGGCCGCGAACGACGTGCGGGTCGGCGGCCTGACGATCACCCGCGATCGGGTGCTCTGGGTTTCGATCTTCACGTCCGAGGTCGGTGGAGCAAATATGCTGCGCCTCGATCTGGACGCACCCAGGATGTCGATACGAGCGACGGACAACACCTTGTCCGTCCACGCGGCTGATGACGGCGACATTTGGGGTGGGAGCGATGACCGACTATGGCTGTGGAATCGGGATCGGGATTCGCTCACCGAATACAGCTGTCATGGGGCGCGCGCGGCGGGCATCGACACTTTCGTATCGGACGTGCTTACCGCGCCGGACGGGACAGTCTGGGCGTCGTTCTGGGACCCCTCTCTCGGGCTGTGTAGGCTGGATCCCGGAGGCTCGCAATTCGAGCGGGTCCTCCCCGATGCTACCCAGCTGACAGCGATCTCGGACGCCGCGTGGTGGGGGGACAGGCTCTGGCTCGCGGCCGGTGGCTTCCTTCGAGCTTTCGATCCGGCCACGCTCGAGATCGAAACGGTGTATCCGACGGAGCAGGAGTGGCGCGCGAGTGAATCGGTGCGTGTGAACAGGTTGGCGGTAGACGGAGCCGGAGATCTCTGGATGGCTGCGTACGATGGCTCACTGGTACGTCGAGATGCAGAAACGGCGGAGATGGAGGCGTTCGGACCCGTCGTGACCGGTACGACCACCCGCGATCGGGGTGTGGTGACTCACATGGCCCCGGCGACGAGGCACACCCTCTGGGTCTCCACAGGTGGGTACGGACTGTGTGCCTTCGAGCGTGAGATGGGGGCGTGCGTGAGAGTGTGGACTGTGGATGATGGTTTGACAGCCGACTACATCACGTCGGCTGTCCAAGACGGTAGGGGGCGGGTGTGGGTCGCCACGCGTACCGGACTTGCAGAGGTCGATCCTGAGGAGGACCTGGTCCGCACACTGCCGCGGCCGGCGGGTGCCGCGAGCGCCGAGTTCCGCGAAGGCGCCGCCGTGGTCGCCCCGAACGGAGACGTACTCTTCGGTTCGGGAGTGGGCGTGGTGGCGTTCGACCCGAACGAGTCGCTGGGAAATCAGCGGCCGGCTGACGTTCGGATCAGCCGCGTCGAGGTGGCGGGCGGAGCGAGCGGAGAGGAGGCGCTCCGCCCGGAGCGACTGGGAGTGGAGGACGGACCCCTCGAGCTTGCCAGCGACCTCGACGACGTCGTCTTCGAGTACGTTGGTCTGCACTTCGGCGAGCCGGGCGCGAACCGGTACTCATATCGGCTCGACGGACTCGACGATCGATGGAGAGAGGTCGGCACCGAGCGGCGGGCACGCTTCACGAACCTCTCGCCCGGTGACTATCGGTTCCGGGTGCGGGCAGCGAGCCAGAATGGCGTGTGGGGCGACGAGGTCGACTTCGCGTTTCGAGTGCTGGCGCCGTGGTGGGAGCGACCCTGGGCCCTTGGCCTATGGTTCCTGCTCGGTAGCGCGACCCTGGCGGTGGTGCTCGCGGTCAGGCGCAGGCAGGAGATGATGCTCCACGCACTGGCTGTTGAACGAGCCGAGGCCTCTCGATTGAAGGAAGTATCGGATGCCCGGTCTCGGCTCTTCGCCAATCTGTCTCACGAGTACCGGAGCCCGCTCGGTCTCATTTTGGGCCAGATCGCGGCGGTGCGCGGAGGCGTGGAGGACGTCGAGGATCGGCTCGAGATGGCCGAGCGGCAGACCCTTCAGCTCCAGCGACTGACCGATGAACTCCTTGACCTTTCACGCGCCGAGTCCGGTGTATTGCGTCTCGACCGCCGACAAGTCGATCTCGTGTCGTTGGTCCGACGCGTCGTTGCGGACTTCGAGTCCGCCGCCGAGGAGATTGGGATCGCGCTCGAGGTCACGACTGTGGAGGAATCGATCCGGGTGGAGTGTGACGCGGACCGGATAGCCCAGGTGGTGGGCAACCTCGTCTCGAATGCGCTCAAGCACACGGGTCCGGACACCCGGGTGTGTGTAGGGGTCGCGACGGTTGCTGAGGCCGAGCCGCCCGAAGCCGTGATCACCGTCGAGGATTCCGGTGCTGGCATCAGCCCCGAGGCGCTCCCGCATGTCTTCGATCGGTTCTATCGAGCAACCGTGGACGCCGACGGCGACAGCCGCGGCACCGGCATCGGACTGGCCTTCGTACTGGAGCTCGTCGAGTTACATGGTGGTAGCGTCCAGGTAAGCAGCGAAATGGGGAAGGGAACGCGCTTTGAGGTGCTCATTCCTACGGGATTCAGCCCAGGTGAGGAGCCGATCTCCAACGCCTCCGGAAGAGGGTCTTCCTCGGGCCTGGGTGACGAGCTCAACGGCGATGGCGGTGAGGCGACTCCTGAGGTGCCCACGCTCCTCGTCATCGAGGATCATGCCGACATGCGCAACTTTCTGCGCCAGGAGCTGGGCGACCTCTACCGGATCGAGGAGGCGATCGACGGTGCATCGGGAGTCGCACGTGCCATCGAACTGGTACCGGATCTGGTGCTCACAGACGTGACGATGCCCGTACTCGACGGGTATGGGGTGGTGCAGGCGCTGCGGGGTGATCCCTGCACGAGCCACGTGCCGATCATCATGCTTACCGGTCGTGCTACCGAAGAGTCCCAGGTCGCAGGGCTCGATAGCGGCGCGGACGACTATCTGACGAAACCGTTGAGCACTCGGGTGCTTCGAGCTCGGGTCGAGAACCTCCTCCGGATCCGCACGATGCTGCGGGAACGCTTCGCCGAGGTGCTCTGGCTACGCCCCAGCGAGGTGGCTCGGGAACTCCCTCGCGAGCAGCTGTTCCTGGAGTCCGTTGTAGAGGCTATCGAAGCGAGAATCGGCGAGCAGGACTTCTCTGTGGAGGAATTGGCGTCTGCGGTTGGGATGAGTCGATCACAGCTTCACCGGAAACTCAAAGCGCTCGTGAATCAGTCGCCGGGATCACTGATCCGGAGCATGCGCCTCAAGCGCGCGGCCGATCTCGTAGCCGAGACCGGCCACAGTCTGGGTCGAATCGCGTACATGACCGGATTCGCGGACCAGGCCCACTTTACCCGGAGCTTCGGGAAACAGTTCGGTTGTACGCCCTCGGAATATCGCGCACGGGAGTCCGGCTAGGACGCTGTGCAGCAACGCCTTGTGGTGTGTGCAACGTACGTACAAGAGGCTGCAACCCCCGTTCAAGGCGCATCCGACGGCCGCAGGTAGCGTGGTGGGGTCTCAATCACCCACGACCCACCAGGAGACAACCGAGATGAATACCGTCCCACGCGGTACGCGCGCTCGCGCCCACTCCAATCCTTATCATCGTCCAATCAGTGTACTCGCCCTCTTGGCGCTGCTCGTGACGGGCTGTGGCGACGAGCCGGGTACCGATCCGGTAGGCCCCTCGACTCCGACCGGGAGCGTCGCGATCCAGGCGACGACGACCGGCGATCCCGGCGCCATCGATCGGAGTGGCTACACCGTCATGGTCGGATCGGCCAACCAGACCGTGATGGCCAACGGTTCGGTCACCGTCACCGGTGTCTCCGTGGGCGACGTCGCCGTCTCGCTCGCTGATGTCGCCTCGAACTGCACGGCGAGCTCGACTTCGGAAACGGTTACCGTGACCGACGGTGGAACTGCTACCGCTTCCTTCTCGGTTGACTGCGCCACCGACCCCGGGATCGCACGATGGTTCGCCGATATTGGGGGCGAATTGAACGGGACGTCCGTTGGCACCGACGGGAAGATTTATGCACCGAGTGCGGATGCTGAAGGGGTGTTGTTCGCGCTCGACCCGGACGGCTCGGAGGCGTGGTCGTTTACGGCGGACGATGGGATCGCGGCGCCGCCCTCGGTCCATTCTGACGGATCCCTCTACTTCGGAACGAGCACTGGATTCGTGTACGCACTCGACGCCGACGGCACCGAGCTGTGGAGCACCAATCTGAGCGGGGTCTTCGGCGTCGGAGGAGCGCCGGCGATCGCCGGCGACGGGACACAATACTGGAGCAACGACAACTTCCTCGACGCCCCGACGCTGACAGCGATGTCACCGACCGGGACCGTGTCCTGGAGTTACAGCGACGGTGGGCAGGGGAGCTTCTCCGGTCCGGTCGTCGCCGACGACGGCACCGTCTACGCTGGCCTGGATCGTGGCTTAGGCGGGACTCTCGTCGCACTCGACCCTGCTGGGGTCGAGCTCTGGAGCTACGATACAGATGGTCGCCCTACGGCTGCTGCGATCGGGTCGGACGGCACGGTCTACTTCGGTGGCGTAACCAGCCTCGTTGGTGGGAATCCGGTGATCGACGGCAAGCTATATGCGGTCGGTTCGGACGGTAGCTTGACATGGACGTTTCCCACTGGCGGAGTCATCGAGCGTGCACCCGCGATCGGTGCCGACGGGACGATCTACGTCATCTCGGGCACGATGGACCTGAACGGCGACCCCGATGTTGGTCGACTACACGCCGTCAATTCGGACGGGACGGAGTCCTGGTCGGTCGCCCTCGACGGCTGTGCGGGAGCCGGCCCGACAGTGGGAGCGGACGGGACCATCTACGCGCCCGTGGCAGGGTGCCGCTTCGGCGGGTCCGGTGTCGTCGAGGCTTTCGACGCGACCGGGTCTCCGCTGTGGGTCTTCGAGATCTTCGGTGAGTTCAAAGTTGTAGACGGTTCCGTACCGATCGCCGTGGACGGCACGATGTATGTCGCGTCCCAACTCACCGGGGAGGTTTACGCTGTAAGGACCGAGTCGATGGGTCTCGCAGCGAGCGCATGGCCCAAGCCTGGGCACGACAACCAGAACTCCCGGAGCGCTCTGGGCGGGAGCTGAGCCACCTCGCCCCTCCACTCGGCCCTACCGGCTAGCCCGGTAGGGCCTTTGTGCCTTAACCGAGTGAAGGCGGCGGGAGGCGAACCCGCGCGGACTCGGCGGAGCCGAGGGCGCCACGCCGGGTTTGAGCCGAGGAGTCGAGGAGCCGGGGTGGATGTCTTCAGGCAGGGAAGCGAACCGACGAGACGAACGAGGATGCGCGTAGCGCAGCTCACTCCCGCTTCCGTGATCCCCGGCCACGCGAGATTGCGTATGGAAGGGTAGCCCCGAGCCACACGCACCCCAGCGACGCACCATGAAACAGAATCGCATCACCCGGAACCTCGTTGTCACAAGCGCGCTCCTACTGGGCATCGCGTGTAGCGAGGCGCCCACCGGTCCGGAACGAGGCTCGCCGGAAGGCCCGGCTCCCGAACCGACCGGCCCCGTGACGGTGACGATCTCTCCGACCGGTGGGGTTGCGACCGCGACCACCGACGACAGTGTCCGAGTCACGCTCAGCTTTCCCGAAGGAGCCGTGCGTGGGCCGGTCGACGTGTCCCTGCGGCCGAGCACGCCGGAGTCCGGGGCATGGTTGTCGATGGACCTGGAGCCAGCCGGAATGATCTTCTTCGACGAGGTCTCGATCGATGTCGAGCTTCCTTCGTCCGTCGATCCCACGGACGCTGGCCTTTGGCTCGGGCCGGGGCCCGATGGCGTTCTCTTGCCGGTCGCGTCGGCCGACCGGACGATTAGCGGGTCTCTGCGGTTCTTCGGACTGACTGAGTCCACCCGCCTTCGAGCGACCGGCAACCCGGCTCAAGGTGTGGGCGCTGCCCCGGTCGGTCTTCTCGGGAACGCGACGCGCTCGTCACACAGCGGGGGCACGGGACCGAACAACCTCGGGGGTGGCGCGGTCAATTGCGCGGACGTCGTCGCGGATCTTCGCAACGCATTTGACGCACTGGTCGCGTCGGGCACTGAGGCAGGACTGATGCAGGCTGTCGAAGTCGCGCTCAGGATTGCGTGGGTGCTGCGTACCTCTGCTACCTGTCCCGGCGCCGATGCGTGGGTTCAGGCAGCCAAAGACGTCGTATGTCAGGAGCTCGGCTCTGCCATCGCCAGGGCGGGGGGCCTCCCCACCCAATCGGGCCCGGACTTTGAAGAGCAGGCAGGATCCATCGTGACGTGGTCAGCAAAAGCACAGGTGATCGCGCCCGAATGTGCAGCGTTGGAGGGTGTGGCCAACGCGATCGATCGGGAGGGCATCGAGTTTGGCTTCTGGCACGAACAACTCCTCTCTGGGCTCGCGGTGGAGGACTTTGGAACCTACCAAGACCTTAAAGAGGCGGTTCTCGACGCGTTGGATGTCGTGGGAATCGCCGCCGCACTCGGTGCTTTCGACATCTCTGATCGTGTCGAGGCAGTCGCGGTCAAGCCTCCGGTCGCACGGATGCGGGACGTCGCCTATGCCATCTGCCGTTCGAAGGGCTGGCACTATCCGCTATCCCGCCTCACCGCAACCGGGTTCTTTGCACTCAGGGACATAGTCGGAGTACCCTCGCCTAGAGAGGGCGCCACCCCTCCTGACGCGATCGGGGACTTCACCGACACCGACATATTTCGGGACCTTCAAACATGCGGCACGAACCTATCACTCGTGGCTCGGACCGTTGGAGCGAAGGACTTCACCACGGTTCGGTCCGGCGGCGAGGGCCCCGACTCCAGCGCAACAACCAGCGTTCCTACCCCGACGCGTGGAAAGCTCGTAGTCACGGGGCATGCCTACCCCTTTACCTGCTGGGGAGACATCGCGGCGGATCCGCATGTGATCGTAACGTTCGACGACGTCCCGGTTGACACCATTCTGCGGCCGGACTCGGCCTACCTCGCCGACGACTCGCTCGTCTTCGAGGTCGGTGACTTGGCGAGTAAGGCTGGAATTACCCCCGTCGAAGGCGGGGAGGCGCCCCTCACGTTCCTGCGAGAGCGCACCCAGTGCGATGAGCGCCTCTGGGGGCCGGAGACGGACACTGTCGCGCACTTCCAGCTCAAATGGGTGCCTCCGACGCTCGCCACGAAGGTGGTGTTACCGGCAGAGATCGAGGCCGGGGACACCGTCGACGTCAACGTCAACGTCCGGGTTATCGATCAACTGGGCGACACGGCCGTTTTCGATGCGATCGACCTTGAACTGACTTCGTCAGGGGGGACCTTATTGAGGCAAAGCGGGCTGACGGATGCTACGGGGAGCTTTCGGACGAGGCTCATCGTGGGCGGCCCTTCGCCCACATCGGGTGACGTTCCTTCCGGCGTCTCAGGCGGGCCGGGATCGGAGGTGACGCCGATGAACCAAGCAGCCAGCCAAAGCGTCTCGGTAACGGCGGTTGCCACGTCGTTCGAAGGGGCTTCGGCCACAGGGACGGGCACTGCCCAAGTGCTGCGCCCGCTTCCGAAGTTGACGTCTGCTCATCGCGTCCTGACACATCACGTGACGGCGTACGACGATCAAGGCTGCATCTCGGGAGCCGGTCACACGGGCTATCAATCGTCTGACGCGAACTACTCGAATACCGTGACGGACTCGGCTACGTGCCCCTCTGGGAGCGAGAGCACCGTAACCGTGTCGATGGATGCGATGACAAACTTCGCCGGGAACGGAGTCAAAAGCTTTTCCATGACCGGCAGCGCTGAAGGACAACTCACCGGCACAGGCGTGGCGCAGGGTTCACTTTCCGCCACGTGGCGATTCGAGGTCCCTCAAGAGGGCGCCGCCTATCGCATTCAAGCGACACTGGAGGACACGGAATCCACCTCAGTAAACCTGATCCTCGGTCAGACCGGCAGCTCGGACAGGATCCACTACGTGGACACGGCCGGCCCGGTGGACCTCTCGGGCACCCTGGCGCCCGGTGAGTATTGGTTCAACATCGCCTCAGCCGTGAGCCCTGGCGTCATCGCCCTATCCGGTGCCATCGTCTTCAACCCGTAGGCCGCCCTGAGAGGCTCAGCAGCGTGCTATTCGATTGCGATGCAGAGACTCGCTGGGATTCCGGCGTCTGCTGGGCCGGTCCAGTGGCGCCTTGAGCTTTGACGACTCTGCGCCGTAAGGTGTTGGAGGTGCCAACGCCGGAGGGTGGGTGTTGTACCGCGTTGATCCACCGCACAGGAGCCCCGTCCAATGCGCCACCGTCCTTTGATCGCAGCCCTCCTGCTCGCCGTCCTTCCGTTCGCGCTGTCCGCGCAAGAACCGACCACTCGCCACATGAACCTTCTCGGCTGGCAGGAGTTTGCCGAGATCATGGAGGCCGGGGACGTCGAAACGGTCTTGGTCCCGACCGGCACGCTCGAGCCGCACGGCGTCTTGCCGAATGGCTCGGACAACCTGGCCCCACAGGCGATGGCGGCAGAGTTGGCGTCCCGGCTCGACGCCCTAGTAGCGCCCACACTGAACTACGGGTTCACAGGGAGCTTCGCAGCTTTTCCGGGGAATCTCTCCATCTCGGAAGCCACGTACGAGGCGTTCGTCGAGGAGATCATGGCCGGGTTGGCCGAGAACGGATTCAAGAACATCATCGTGATCAACGGCCATGGGGGAGGGCAGACCGCGGTACTGAGCAGGGTCGCCGAACGGATCTCGGGAGAGCACCGCGTGCGGACGCTAGTCTCGAATTGGTGGTCCGCCACGAGTGACATCACGTTTGAGGTCTTCGGCGAAGACGGAGGGCATGCCGGCAACAACGAGTCGGCGTACATCCAAGCGATCGCGCCTGAGCATGTGCACCCGGAACGGTACTCCGCCGACATGGCCGAGGCGCGGATGGCAGGGATCAACGCCTACCCCTTCCCTTCGTCGATCGTCCTCTACCAAGAGGGGCAGGGGTACCCAGACTTCGACCCGGCGGCGGCCGCAGAGTACTATCGGCTCGTGAACGAGCGTATGGGGGACCTCATCGAAGACCACATCCGACGTTGGGACTTGGCCGGGATCTATCGGTAGAGGGTAGGCGGCGCCCGCCTCAGTCGACCGGACTGATCTCGATCGTGGCGTACCGCTGGTCGAATCCCAAGTGGCCGGCGATCATCGCGGAATACTCGAGCGGGGCGTCGTAGCTCCAAGCTGCCCGTTCGATCCCGTCCTCGTCGCCAGTGTAGCGCCAGTACGAAGCCTCACCCTTGATAGGGCAGTGGGTCGAGAAGCCGGCTTCCTTCTCGAACGCGGTCCCATCCACGTCTTCGGCCGGTACGTAGAAGCTGGGGTGATAGACCGACTTGCCTACCTCCTTCAGCACGATCGCCTGTGTGGTCTCGGCAACGGTGCGACCTCTGATCTGCACGCGAACTTTGTAGGGGTAGAGGTCGGCCACATGGTAGTGGCCAGCACCTGCAGGGCTCGTCTTCCGGCGTTCGATGAGAGGGTTCGTTTGATTGCTCATTCTTTAAACTAGCGTCGTATTGCGGCTAGCCAGGCATCCTCCATAAGGACGTGATGGTCCCCCGGACGCAACGCGTCGATCCGGACCCACGCGCTCACTGTGAAGTCGAGACCCCCGGCGGCGACATTGCTCGGGACTACCAGGCGGTCGGACGAGTCATCCAGAAAAACCAAGGCGCCGTCTTGGAAGGAGCCGACCGCTATGGCATGGTTGCCAGCGGCACTTCGATCGTTCGCGTTGCCGTCGCACGTGTAGTGAGCTGCCAGGGTGGCGGTCGAGATCGCGTCAGCGTTTTCCCTTCGTCTACCTACGCCGAGAGGGTTGCCAACGCACAGAGTCGGGCCTCGGTCGCGGAGAGAAGCCATCCGTCCACCCAGACCGTCCGACCGGCCACGAAGTCGTCTCGAGCGACTCGGGAGGTGACAGAGACGGCGGTCGCAGGGCAGGTCACGACGGCCTGACGCGGAATGCGTGCTTCGATCAGAGAGGTCAACAACGTCACGCTGCCTTCACTCGGCCGATCCGCTAAGTACTTGGCCCCAATCGACCGAGCGTAGCTCCTGTCGCCAAAGGCCCAGGTCATGCGTTGCGCAGTAGATTCGGGACGGCTGCGGCAGGCAAATCCGAGTCCCGCGCCGGCGAGTATGGCCGCTCCGGTGCCGGCCCCGGCGACTCTCAGCAGCGTCCGTCGATTCACGCGAACCCGCCGCGGGTCAAATCGCTTGCGGATGCTCACGGGCGAGCTCCACGGGCGGCGAGGTGGTCTGCCAAGCGAATGGCCATCGCCACGATCGTTAATGTTGGATTCGTCCTACCGACGGTCGGGAAGACCGAGCTCCCAGCCACGTATAGATTCGAGGCGCTGTGGAGTCGACAGTCTGCGTTCACGACGCCCTCGGACGGGGACGAAGACATCCGCGTTGTACCGACGTGATGCCACGCCGAACTAACGACGGGTGTTTCACCCGGCTCGAGCACTTGATCCATCCGGTATCGGCCCAGTCCAGCAGAGCCTACCGCGGAGCCGAATAGTTCCATCGTTCGCAGAATGGATTCGAAGTCACCGGACGTCAGCTGCCAATGAAGGTGCGGACGGGGAACGCCATAGGCATCACGCTCCCTGCCGATCGTGACCCGGCTTTCTGGATTGGGCGACTGTTCGGCCTCGACCTGCAGTCTTGCCGACGCAGTTCCGCCAGCATCCTGCACGATGCGCATCGCTCGACGACGAAGAAACGACAAGACCTCTCGGCGGTCGCGTACCACGGCACACACCTGTTCCGAAGCTCCCTCCGGGAGGCTTCCACGCGCCAAGGATCGCGTCAGTTCGACGAACGCCTGCTCACCACTACCGCGTCGCCGATCACGGAAGTTCTCATTCACCGGTACCGGGAAGAAGAGTATGCCGGCGTTCAGCAACCCCAGCTCTTCCAATCTCCCGTCGGGGATACGGAGGGCTCCGCGGGCGCGCTGTTGTTCCCCGAAGAACGTGTAGAAAGAAAGGTCCACCGCCTCCGGGCGGCCGAACACGACTTCACCAGGTTGACCCACGTTCAGGTGGTCCATGAAGAAGCGCCCGACGAGGTCGTTCTCATTGCCCAACCCAGCCGGTCGGACGGAGTTGGACGCCAACAGCAGCCGCGTATTCTCGATCGCGCCGCCCGCTAGGACGTAGTTGCCAGCTCTGGTCGGAAGCGGGTCTCCTTCGGGCCTCGCGACGGTCACCTCTCGGATATGATCGCCATCGACTGCGGGGAGGAGTTCGGTGACGGTAGCGTAGAGATAGACCGTGACGTTCGTAGAAGCTTCGAGCTGTGGGCCCCACCTAGACCCGAAGCGAGTGGGTGGACTCAGCTGATAGACGATGTTCTCAAAGTCGGAGGCGTCCAGGCCGAAGGCGGCGGCTTGACGTCTACGCCGGACCTCTTCGCCATCGAAGCCGATGAAGCCTCCCAGCTCGCAGTAGGTGGCTGCACGTTCGTAAAACGGCGCCAGGGCATCGCGCGATATCGGCCATCCGCTGCCGGTCACTCCCGGACGTCGCTCGAAGTCGATCGCGTCGAGTGGACCACATTGACCCGTCCAATGGTTCGTCGTGCCGCCGAAGAGGCGGAGGCGACTTGCCACCAGGGGCGGGCTCTGGGTCCCGCTCGTAGTCCCCGAGTTGAGATCCTGGATATCGGACTCGATCGACAGCCCGCCGCTTTCGAGAACCGCAACCGAAAGGCCAGTCCGTTCGAGTTCGACGGCCAGGGTAATCCCAGCCGCACCTGCTCCGATTACCGCCACGTCGGCTTCGATGACGTGGTTGGGTGGCAGCTCGCGCGCATCGACGATCACCCCGCCCCCCCTTCTCTCAAACGGTGCGTACCCGCCGAAGGTATCCCCGTCGTGGCACCCTTTTCAACAAGCGTGGCCGGATCACGAGGCGTACGGAGTCCTCCCCGGCGAGCCTGGCCGGCGCGATAGACGAGCTGCGTTTTTATCGTCGAGCGCCGACCGTTGACGAGGCCGCCATCCTCGCGGCGGAGCCGCGCTGACCTCGTGCCGTCTCGAACCTACCGAACCCTGCGAGCCGAGAGCTCGAGTCCGTTCTGACGGACCACCAGCCCGTTTACTTCGCCGGTTGCACCGAAGATGAACTCGACTTGGGCGGGTAGCGCCTCTGGCGAGAAGACGACCTCGGACTCGGCGAATACGGGGAGCTTTGCTTCTCCGTCCGGTTGGACGAAGAGTTGGCCGCCCTCGAGTGTAATGACGAGGCGGCCGATCCCGTCGCCATCGTAGACCCCCGTATAGCGCTCCAAGAGCACGGGGTCGATGTCGACGTACTCCCGCTCTGGAGCATCGTACCCGCGTGGCAGTTCGCGGAGTGTCGAATCCCACTGGTACGCCTCTTGGATCCGACGACTCAGTTCCGCCGCGACCGCCCCCCCGTTATCCCCGTTGGTCATGATCGCCAGCCCATATCCGTGGACCCGGTGGGCGAGCACGGTGGCGCGGAAGCCCCAATTCGAGCCGCCGTGCCCGAAGTACCACCCTCGACCTCGTTTGGAAATCGCCCAACCGACCCCGTAATCACCGACGCCCATCGGCGTGAGCATCTCGAGCGCGTTCTCTCTAGACAGCACGCGGTTCGACTCTCCTCTCACAGAGAGCTGCATTTCGATCAGCAAACGCGCGAGATCTGACGGTGTCGTCCAGAGGCCCGCGGCGGCCTGCTCTGGATAGGCGTGCCATTTCGCATCGCGAGCGAGACCCTCGCCGTCGTGGGCTCGGGCCGCATTCCCATCCGCCCGGGGCGTTAGCGGCTGCTCGAAGGTGCTATGCGCCATCCCGAGGGGAGCGAGCACGACGTCTCGCATGAGCTCGGCGAACGGCTTTTGGAACGCGTCGGTGAGCGCCTGTTGCATGAGTGTGACGCCTCCACCGGAGTACTCCTCCCCCGCCAAGGGGGGACGCTCCATGAACACAGACCCGACGTTGGACAATTCGTGGCCGTCCAAGATTTGGACCACGGTGGGAAGCTCGGTGCCGGGCTTGTATCCGGGGAAACCGAAGCCATCCCCCAGCCCCGATGTATGGCTCGTCAGTGTCCGGGGTGTTACAGGCACTTCGTCGGTGAAGCCGTCACCATCCAACTTCCACGATGTTAGGATCTGGTTGATATCCGTATCAAGTGTGAAGAGGCCGTCTTGTACCGCGCGCATGACGGCCACAGCCGCGACCGGCTTACTGATCGACGCGGCCTGAAATAGCGTCTCGGTGTCGACCGGGGCTCCGCTCTCCACGTCGGCCGTTCCATAGGCTCTCGCCCAGTGGATCCCGAAGTCGTGGATGACCGCCACGCTGACACCAGGTACGCCGAGCTGTTCCATCATCTCGTCGATCGACGTGGAGCCTAGCTCCATCGGTCCCGGAGTCATCTGCGGTGCCTCGATCTCGGCGACGATCGACTCCACCGAGCGATCCTGGCCATGCGAGGGCATCGGCACCGCGACTACCGCGACGCCAAGCCACGCGGCGCGACGGAGTGTTCCTCTTCCTTTCACCAAGCGCTCCTTTCGGGCCTGTCCGGCGCGGGTCGTCACAGGGGGCGAGGCCTCAGATGCGAGAAGGTCCGTACCCCAACCTCGCGATCCGAGCCCTGATCGGCGAGGGGGCTCCGCACGCGATTGGCTACCCCCCGTCGAGCACGAGCGTGGGATCCGTCCGCGCTGCCCGCCGGGCCGGCATGAATCCGGCGAGCGTAGCGACCGTCCCCAGGATCGCCGCCGTCGCGAGATATGCAGTCGGGTCGAGCGGCCTCGTCTGATACAGGAGCGCGTCGACGAACCGGGTCGCATAGCTGGCCGCCACAAGGCCGATCGCAAGCCCCGTGGCCGCCAGTCTTCCCGTATCACGCACCACACGTCCGGTCACCTCGGACGTTGAGGCACCTAGGGCCATCCTGACTCCGATTTCTCGCCTTCGCTGGGCGACTGAGTAAGAGACCACGGAATAGGTGCCTAGCGATGATAGAACGAGCGCGAACAACGCGAACCCGCCCATGAGCGTTACCAAGAAGCGCCGCGAAGCGAGCGAGGCATCGACGACCTCACCCACTGCCGTGACGCCGTCCAATGCCACGGCTCCGTCGACGCTTCGAACTCGGTCTTGGACGACCGTGATGACCTCCTCGGTCGGTCGGCCGCTTCGCACCATCAAATGGGCGCGACCGTGCTCCCTCAACTGTCTGATCGGGATGAAGATCTCGGGACCGGGTTCCTGTTCCACGGACCGTTGACGCGTGTCTCGCACGACACCTACGACCTCCCGTTCCCCGTTTGTGCTAACTCTGCGTCCGATGGGGTCCTCACCCGGCCAGGCAATTGCGGCGAATGTCTGGTTCACTAGGGCTACTCCGGGTTCCCCCGTGCGATCCCGGGCATCCACGTCGCGGCCCATGACGATGGTGGCGCCCATGGCCTCGAGATAGCCCTCACTGATCACGCGCACGAAAGGAGACATTGACTCTACGACGGGTTGGTCGATCAACTGAGTGTCCCATTCCCGGTTGAACCCCATCGGTAGAATGTCCGATGTGCCTGCCGCGGTGATGCCCGGAGCGGCGCGTACGCGCTCGAGGATCGCATCATAGTGAGCGTCCCGCGCTTGGTCTGTCTCGAACCGTCCTGGAGGGTCGACCCGGACGGCGATGACTTGCTCCGGTGCGTAGCCGAGGTCGACCGACAACAAGGCGAGGAAGCTCTTTGCGGTCAACGTGGACGTAACGACGAGGATCGCAGCGACTGCGATCTCAGCCACAACCAGCGTGTTGCGGAGCCGGGCGCGACGCCGGCTGCCGGACGTGCCGCGTGCTCCGTCCTGCATGACCTCGTGAAGGTGGCGGCTCGCACCTCGAAGCGCCGGTGTCGTCCCGAAGAGTACTCCAACGGTGACCGCCACACTCAGTGCGACACCGAGTGCTTCGATATCTACCTCGGCTAGGCCGAGGAGTGGGATCCGTAAGTCGAGAGCAGCGATGAGCTGTGTTCCATAGACTGCCACCATCGTGCCAACTAACGCTCCTGCTGCGGCTAGCATGAGCGATTCGGTCAGCAACTGGCGGACGATTCTGCCTCGCGAGGCTCCGAGCGCTGCACGCACGGCCAGCTCCCGATCGCGGAGCGCACCCCGCGCGAGCAATAGGTTAGACAGGTTCGCGCAGACTATGAGCATTACGAGGATGACGCCGCCAACCAGGGCAGTGGCCATCGGGGCGAACCCCGCGGTTACGTGATCACGAAGTGCTCGAACCGATGGGTAGAAATCGTTCAGATGGTAGGCGCGGGTCTCTGTCCGACCGCTGGGCTCATTCCGCCGCGTCGCTGCGAGCGCCTCGAGTTCCGCTTGGGCCGACTGGATGGTCGCTCCTTCGGCCACGCGGGCGATGATACCCAACGAATTCCCACGGCTGAAGTTACTTGCGGAGAGGGCCCAGGGCTCCACGTAATCGACCCGCCGACCCGGCGCGAAGATCTCCTCGAAGGAGAAATGCGAGGGGAGGACGCCGACGACAGTCTTCGTCGATCCGTCTACGGTCACGGAGGAGCCCACAACGTCTGGGGTCGCGCCGAAGGCGCGCGTCCAGAAGCCGTGCGTCAGCATCACCACGTCCGGCGTATCTTGTTGCGTCTCCTCGCGGGAGAAGGTCCGGCCGAGGGCCGCATCGACCCCGAGGACCCGAAACAGACCGTCGGTCACCCGGAGGCGTGTTGCGCGCTGTGGCTGCCCCTCGGCGTCGAAGACGTGGTCTCCATCTCGGTCGAATAGGTGAAAGCCCCCCGCCTCGACCAGTTGAGTGGCTTGATCCTGGATGTCGACCAGATAGTTGGCTTGGACGCTGATTGAAGACAACGCCTGCCCGCGCCCCCACTCACCGTTCGAGACCCACACGAGCTCGCTTGGTTCTGCGAAGGGAAGGGGCTCGATAAACAAAGCCTTCACCACACTGAAAACGGTCACGCTCGCTCCGATGCCGAGCCCCACGATGACAACGGCGAAGGCTGTCCATGCCTTGTCTCGTCCTAGAGAGCGAGCGCCATAGTGGAGGTCCCGCTTGAGGCCGTCGAGCGTCGCTCTTGGGCGGACGGAATCCCACAGCTCTCGTGTCCGGGCGAGAGTCGCGACATAGATGACGTCGACCGCGGCGTACAGCCAAACTCGTGTGCGTCCGATGCCCGATCGGCCTTCAGTGTAGTGGGTGGCGAGGCGGAGCACTTCGTCCCAATACTGCTCTCGGAAGTCGCGAGGTAGTGCGCGCGACAGCCAACGGAACCAGCGGGGTGCCTCGTTCATCGCGCCGCCTGCTTCAAACGATCTTGAGCCACGCCGGCCAACGAGCTCATCCGACGCGCTGCCTCTGCGAGGGCCTGTCGGCCCTGCGGGGTGACGGCGTAGTAGCGACGACGGCGGCTTTCTCCGGCGGGATGCCGAGAGCCCCTGAGCTCCTCGATGAATCCATTCGCAACGAGGTCGTCGAGCGTCCGACAGAGGGTCGCTGGCCAGAGTGTGAGCGAGCCCTCGGTCTGAGTCAGCACATCGTCCGCGATGGCCGAGCCGTGCCGGTGCTCGTCTGCGAGCGCGAGGAGGACGTGGAAGTGGTTTGTCCGAAGCATACGTTCTCTCGACGGCGTCCTGGTGTGATATCGAACGATATGATACTAGAAAATATAATACTATCTGATAGTATCGGTCTGGCAAGCCCTGCTTTGCGGACGACTTCGACCTTGCCGCTCACGCGCGACACCCCATTTTGGCGGACCGAACCCAAGCCTGAGGAGCGTTTCATGAGTCGAGCGATCCATCGCGCGACCATCACTGTAGCCGCACTCACTCTCTTCCTTATTCCTGCGCCTGTCACGGCTACCTGGTCGATCATCGCCGTCGACACGCGTTCAGGGCTGGTCGTCATCGCGTCAGCGACGTGCGTCTCGGCAGAAGGTCTTCGTAGCAGGGGGGGATTGAAGAGCATCCAGGCCGTGGTCGTCCCGGGTATCGGGGTCGCCGCGGCCCAAGCGGGAGTCGATGGAACCAGGGCGAACCAGATGCTGATCTTCGACCGGATGCGAGCGGGTATGGATCCCGACGAGATACTCGATCTCTTGTCGGCCGACGAGAACTTTCAACGCCGCCAGTTCGGGATTGTAGATCTACAGGGCCGGATGGCGGGTTTTTCGGGTGACCGGAACGGCTATGCGGCGCTCGCGATCCAGAGTGAAGTTCGCGAGGAAGGCATCTACTTCGCCGTTCAAGGAAACATTCTGGAGTCGGACGCGGTGGTGCTGGACGCTGTTGCCGCTATTCTGGCTGAGAATGGCACTGTGGTCGATCGGGTCATGGCAGGGATGGAGGCCGCCGACCTGGCGGGTGGCGATGCCCGCTGTTCGTGCCGGACGGATCCTGTTCCCGAGACCGAAGCGGGTTGCCGTCACCGTACGTCGCATGTCGCGTACATCGCGGCCGCGAAGCCCGAGGACTCGGTGGGTGAAGGCCACTCGGATGGAGAGTACTCCCTCTTCATCGATGTCGACGATGAGAACACGTCCGCCTTGGAGAGCCCCAACCCGGTCACGACCCTCCGCATGCGCTACGATGCTTGGAAGGCTTCGGGAGGACTCTCGAGTCTCGGACTGAGATAGCGGCGGGGGCTCGGGGGTCCCGACCCCGGGTCCCAGAGACCCCGCCGTCTCTCGGTCGGCTAGGGGGTGACGCACGGCGCCCCCCCGCCGGTTCCGGTGATGGTCGCTCCGTTGTCGGTGCATGTGCCGGCCACGGTGATGGTGCCGTTGTTTGTCAGCGCGGAGCCTGCTTCCATCAAGAGGTCGGTGAGGATGTCGACCGTGAAGGTCGCGTCGAGGGTCATGGTGCCCGTGAGGGTTACGTCGCTCGAGATCGTCACGTCAGTCGTCAGAGTGACGTCGGCGCCGGCGACTTCGAGGTTGGCGAATCGGGATTGGCTGGCGGCGGGTCCACTGGCCGCGAAGGACACAGCCTGAGCGCCGGCTCCGTCGAGCGTGACGAGGTGGGACCCTGAAGCGGCGAAGTTGGCGAAGTTCGTACCGCCTTGCTGCGTGAAGTTGCCACCGACGAAGATCGTGCCGGCGGTCATGGTGCCGTTCGTGTCACCGCCACCGAAGACGGCATTGCCCTCGATGTCGACGACGCCGGCGGGGACGGTCATGACGAGGAGCCCGTTGGTGTTCGTACTGAAGTTCGACGCGATGGAGAGCGTGTTGGCTCCGACCGTCAGTTGACCGGCGTCGATGATCGACAGGCTACCTGCGAGTGACGTCGCGCCGGTAAGCGAAGCTGTGCCTGAGACCCAGATCGAGATGTAGTCGAGTCCGGCCTGAATACTTTGAGCGGTGCCGGAGAACTCGGTCGTCACGGCGGAAAGAGTACCCCCGATGGTCATCGCGCCTGCCAGCTCGAGGAAGGTGGGCTCGACGCTTGAGCCCGCTGCTGTGGTCAGGTCACCGACGACGAGTAGGGACCCGGCTCCTGACACGGTCGAGGTGCTCGTGACCGAGACATCACCGCCGGCCATGGTCGCAGCGGTCAGGGTGACGTCACCACCTGCGATCTCGAGGTTGGCGAAGCGGGACTGACTGGCCGCGGGTCCACTGGCGGCGAAGGAGACGGTCTGAGGGCCGGCCCCGTCGAGTGTGACGAGGTGGGACCCTGAGGCGGCGAAGTTGGCGAAGTTGGTACCGCCTTGCTGGGTGAAGTTGCCACCGACGAAGATCGTGCCCGCGGTCATGGTGCCGTTCGTGTCGCCGCCCCCGAAGACGGCGTTGCCTTCGATGTCGACGACGCCGGCCGGGTCGGTCATGACGAGGAGGCCGTTGCTGAGCGAGCTGAAGTTCGACGCGATCGAGAGCGTGTTGGCTCCAACCGTCAGTTGACCGGCGTCGGTGATCGACAGGCTGCCGACGAGCGACGTCGCGCCGGTGAGCGAAGCCGTGCCGGTTACGACGATGGAGAAGTAGTCCAGCCCTGCCTGGACAGACTGTCCTGTTCCGGAGAACTCCGTCGTCGCAGCGGACAGGGTGCCTCCAATGGTCATGGCGCCCTCGAGTTCCAGGTACGTGGGCTCGATGCTGGAGCCTGCGACGGTCGTCAGGTCACCGACGACGAGTAGGGACCCGGCTCCTGACACGGTCGAGGTGCTCGTGACCGAGACATCACCGCCGGCCATGGTCGCAGCGGTCAGGGTGACGTCACCACCTGCGATCTCGAGGTTGGCGAAGCGGGACTGACTGGCCGCGGGTCCACTGGCGGCGAAGGAGACGGTCTGAGGGCCGGCCCCGTCGAGTGTGACGAGGTGGGACCCTGAGGCGGCGAAGTTGGCGAAGTTCGTACCGCCTTGTTGGGTGAAGTTGCCAGCGACGAAGATCGTGCCGTCGGTCATGGTGCCGTTCGTGTCACCACCGCCGAAGACGGCATTGCCCTCGATGTCGACGACGCCGGCTGGGTCTGTCATGACGAGGAGTCCGTTGGTGTTCGAACTGAAGTTCGAGGCGATCGAGAGTGTGTTGGCTCCGACGGCCAGTTGCCCGGAACCCGAGATCGTCAGGCTGCCGGTGAGTGACGTTGCACCGGCCAGATCGTAGGTGCCGGTCACTTCGACGGTGTGGAGTGATCCCTGTACGGTGCCGGTCCCGCTGAGGAGTGTGCTTCCTGGACCGTCGATCCCGTTCCCGCCTGCAGCGAGGTCGCCCGTCACGGAGAGGGTGTTCCCGGACAGGCGGAGCGAAGCCCCGATATCGGTGGTCAGCGCGGCGACCTCGACGTCACCGGTAAGGGTGGGTAGGAAGGACGCTGGGAGTATGAGCACGCTGTCGGAGGCGGTGGGAACTCCGGCTGGATTCCAGTTGTCGGGGTTGGTCCAAAGCGTATCGACCGCGTCGGTTCGCCACACTCTCGTGAATCCGGCGGGTATAGAGTTGTCGACGACGGAGAGAGTCACCGTATCGGCCACCGATTCGCTGCTCGCGACTACCGTGGTGGCTCCTACGCCGATGGCCGACGCCAGCCCGGACACCGAGTCGATCGTGGCTACGGACGGATCCGCGCTTGTCCAGCGGACTTCACGGCCCATCAGTGGCCCCCCCGCCGCATCGAAGAGCTGGGCGGTGAAGGTAAGGGTATCCCCGACATCGAGTGAGGTGCCTGCTGGTGAGATCTGAACGCTGGCGACAGGAAGCTGAGACACGACGACGGTCGCGCTGCCGCTCACGCCTTCGGAGGTCGCCGTGACCGTTGTCGTGCCCGGCGAGACCCCGGCCACAAGACCCGTCGAAGAGTTTACCGTCGCTACCGAAGGGTCGGCAGATGACCAGACGATGGTGCGTCCCGAGAGCGTCGAGCCATCAGCCGACCGAGTCTGAGCCGAGAGCGTCGTCATCGAGTCGACGAAGATCGACACCGAATTCGGAGTCACAGTCACGGAAGACACCGGATCAGGCCCCGGATCGGGGATGACCGGGTTCTCGCTCGCGCATCCCGCTACCGAGAAGAGTAGAAGTGCACACGCCTCGAAAGGGCGTCGCAGCATCCGGTCGCGTATCCGTCTCGTGGCGGGGCGGGCGGATGTCGGTGTCGTGAACTTCGATGAGCGGGATTTCATGATCGGTCACATGGGGTGCAGGTGGCTTCGGGCGCGCGGTGCTCCAAGTAGGTATTCGTGTTTTCGCCTGTTTGGGGATCACGGTGCGCGAAGGCACGCGGATGAGCACCGTGGATCGTACCTTTGCGTGCGATAACCACCGGAGAAGAGGGACGACGATGACCAGGATCAACACCACACTTCTCGCTGCCTTCGGGGCCTCCTCTCTCGTTGGAGTCCTGGCGTGCAGCGAGCCATCCGGGCACCCCTCAACGATCGAGCTCACCACTTGGTCAGTCGTAGGGGTCGATTCGGAAACAGGCGACGTCGGGGTCGCCGTCGCTTCGTGCGTACCTACTCACGGTGACGCGGTGGCGGCCCTGGTACCGGGGAAGGGCGCAGCCGCGACGCAAGCCGGCTTCGACGTGCGGAACCGGAACCTGGTCTTCGACGCGATACAGGAGGGTCTGACCGCCGAGGAAGTCATCCTTCGCGTAACGGACCCGGAGTGGGATGAGCAAACGACTCGCAGGCAGTACGGAGTCGTCACGATGCACGACGGACTGGTCCGCGCCGCTGGTTTCACGACCCCGGTACGGCAGGGGACCCGAATGGAAGAGGATGGATCGGTCCGGTACGCGGGGGTCATGACGGATGCGAGTCACGGAGTGAGTTCGCAGGGCAACACGTTGGAGAGCTCCGAGGTCGTGAGCCGGCCGCTGGATGCGTACCGGTGGGATGACCCAGCGGGCTTCAACTGGCTGTCCGATCGCCTCATGCGAGCGTTGGAGGCTGGGTCAGTCGCGGGTGGGGACGTGCGGTGCAACGACGACCACGTTCGTCAGACGGCTGCGATGGCAGTGATTCTGGTGGCACGGGGCGGCGACCCACCGTACGCGACTGACAGCATCGGGCGCACGGACGCGGGGTCGGACGATGCCCCCTGGCTTGCTCTTTCGGTTTGGACCGACCGACTGGCCGAGAATCCACTCCTGGAGCTGCGCCGTCAGTACGACGAATGGCGGAGGACTGCAGTGCGATAGGTAGAGGGAGCCCGGTACGTCGATCGACGTACAGTTCGTGAAACACGCGACGGTGAAGTTGTCCGCGACCAGAAGTGCCGCGATTCGGCACGCTCACCACCTCTGATGCGGAGACAACCATGCGTACCGCTCCATCCAGAATCCTCCTACTTACCGCAGCTATTGTGCTCGCGGCGTGCGATGACGCGCCGCTAGCGCCGGACGTTCGTAGTCCTTCCCTCGATGCTCATGTCCAGTCTGCGCGGTCTGGCCGCATTCTCCACAGCACAGTCTCTCAGCTTCTCGAAGTGACGACTGGCCCGGTGGCAATCGCCCACCGCGGCATGGGGGACAATCTCGGAGAGGACCCAACCCGCCCGGTCGAGAACACGGTTGAGGCGTTCCGAATGGCCTTCGAGACGGGCGCGTCCGTCGTGGAGGGTGATCTCCAGATGACGGCAGACGGGGAGATCGTGGTCTGGCACGATGACTTCTTGGAAGACTTTACCTGCATCAACACGCTCACTCGGGACCAACTCGAAGCGAGGGCGCCGCACATCGCATCGTTTGAATCCATGCTCCTCACTGCCGCGCGCTACAACAGCCGCAACCCGGATCGCCTTACCGGACTGGTCACAGTGGACTTGAAGCCGACATCACCTCTTTGTGATCCCTCCGATACTGAGGCAGCGCAGTACGTATCGAGCGTCGTGAGAACGGTGCGTCGTGTGGGCGCGTCGGAGCTTGTCTACTTCAACTCGATGTCACCCGTACTTCTCGCGCTCGCTGCTACAGAAGCCCCTGAGATACGCCGGCAGCTGACGCTGTTGGCCCTCCAGTTCCTTACTCCTGAAGAGGTAGAAGCGGCGGTGGGCCTCCCGGTGACTCTAATCGACAAAGCCCCAGAATACGGACTCCAATGGGCGGAGATCGGGGCGATCTTCCGTCTTCCGGGATATACCTCCCCCCAGCAAGCGATCGGGATCGCTCATGCTGTAGATGCCCACATCGTCAGCTGGGACCTGCTTCTTCTGGGTCAGCTTGAGCTCATGCAGGCGGGGGCTGCGGCCGACCTCGTCGATGCGACGAGGGCCACAGGTGTGAGTGTATTCTCCGGTGATGTGACCACGGCCGAGGACTGGGCGTTCGGCGTCGCGGCCGGAGTGGACGCGCTGTACGCGGACAACGTCCCGTTAGCAGTTGAGCTTCAGGGGCCTATCGACTAAGCCCGCTCGACCGTCGTACCACGCTTCTGGCGGACCGACGAACCGTGTGGCGCGGTGCCGTGAGGGTCGACGGAGGGCGGGGTGGACTTCTACTCCGCCCTCCGTGATCCGCCGGGTTGCAGGTGGTGGCATCCAAGCCGGCACACCGATTTCGACGGTGACGACACTTCACCCTGTGAGCCGATCTGCGCTGCCTTCCTGTACTCCTGGTGCATCCGTCTTCAACGCTAGGAGATCCCCATGCAACTACGCCCCGAAATCCTCCGATCGTCCTTCGAGCTCGTCGTAGACCGGAATCCACAAGTCGTCGCGCGCTTCTACGAGATCCTTTTTGCGCGTTACCCGGAGGTCCGACCACTCTTCGGGGTTCGTAACTCGGCCGAAGTCCAGCAGACCATGCTGACCGAGGCTCTCGTGGCGGTTGTCGACCACCTCGAGGATGCACCGTGGCTGTCTTCGACGCTCAAGGGCATCGGTGCAAAGCACGTTTCGTACGGAGTGACCGACGAGATGTACGATTGGGTGGGCGAGTGTCTGCTTGCCGCGATGTCGGAGGTCGCAGCGGATGCCTGGACGGCCGAGGTAGAGGGGCAATGGGTCGCCGCATACGGGGTGATCGCGGCGATGTGTTTGGAGGGAGCGGAGGAGGAGCGGCTGGCGTTGTCTGCGTAAAGAGCGCCGAGGGGACTAGCCTCCGACTCGGGTCGGCACCGAACGGCTCGTGCGTGTGCCGTCACCGAGCTGTCCCGCCACGTTCAAGCCCCAGCAGTACTCGTTCCCATCGGACGCGATCCCGCAAGTTTGAGCGCCTCCCGCGTAGAGCTCTCGGAAGCGGAGTTGCGATGCAATCGGTACTGCTTGGGTTTCGTTTTCGTTGGATCCGTTCCCGAGCTGGCCGTGTCGGTTCTGGCCCCAACAGTAGACCGTACCGTCCCCCATGAGGGCGCAGCTGTGGACCGCTCCTGCCACCACGCGAGACGCTCCCGGCGGGAGCCCCTGTACAGGTACCGGTAGGGAACTGTTCTGCGTGGTTCCGTCACCGACCTGACCGAACGAGTTGCCTCCCCAGCAGACGACCTGGCGGTTCCGCACTCCGCACGTATGGTCTGTCCCCGCTGATAGCGACTGAACCGAACTCAGCATGAGTGCCGGGGTCAACTGATCGAAGGAGCCTCCATCACCAAGTTGCCCAGAGCCGTTCGCTCCCCAGCAGAACGCGTTTCCGTTAGCCGTGAGGCCGCAGGTGTGGCTCCATCCTGCCGTGATGTCGACAAAGATCATTCCCGAGCCCACCACTCGGGGAGTCGTCTGGTTGCTGCGTGTCCCGTCCCCGAGCTGGCCACTCAGGTTCAATCCCCAACAGACAGGCACACCTCCACCGGCGAGGCCGCACGTATGGGAAAGACCCGCGACGAGCTGTGAGAACCGAAGGTCGACGCGAACCGGGGTCGGCGTCGCACGATCGTTCCGGGTCCCGTCACCGATCTGACCCTCGTCGTTTGCCCCCCAGCAGCTCGCGGTGCCTGACGCGTCGAGCGCACAGGTGTGGGAGTCGCCGGCGGCGATCGCCACAACCCCGTCTCGTCCAGATCCGGTCGTCTGACCGCGCGTGTTATCCCCGCGACAGGACACTACCCCGCCTACAACTCGGCAAGCGTGGCTCGCTCCGATAGCGAACGTGACCGGCCGGACCGAGGAAGCCTGCTGTTCCGGAGCGGTCTCTCGAGGGTCGTAGGTCTCCGGAATGAGCCCGGTCGCCGTGAACGAAGTCTCAATGCCAGTCGCACTCGCGCGCGAGGCCAGCTGTTGTGATCCCTCGAGTGAGCCCAGTCTCCACCGGGCGGAGGCCTGCCCTTCGTCATCCGTCCGAGTACGCATCGGCGCCACGAGGCCTTCACCACTCGTGACTTCGAAGAGCACTTCGGCGTTGGGAACCGGCAGCCCTTGGCGGTCGATCAGTCGCACGACGATGCGCTCGGGCAAGAGCTCACCGATGTCGGCCTGTTGGCCGTTCCCGGAGACTCGGTCGATCTGGTCAGGAGTACCCGTAAGGGTACGAACGAGGAGGCGGCCAGGCTCTGCACCGTCGGCTTGAGCCAGAACCACCGTCTCACCGGGCGTGGTGCCCAGATCGAGGGTCGAGGTCACGATACCCTGAGCCGTGCTGAGTCCGCCCCTGTCGTTCAAGACGGCTAGGCCGGATTCGACCTCCAGCTCGATCTCGGTGTCCGGGACTGGCCCCGCTGGCGTCGCGATCCGAAAACCGACGATGACCGCAGTGCCCACTTCCCCCTCGATGACCGAATCGGGGAATGGGGTGATCACCGGGTCCGCGACGACGATCGGGAGGGTATCTACCGGTACGGCGTCGTCGGGTGTCGAGGGACGAATCGCCATCGCGCCCATCGCTACGACCAGCGCGAGTACGGCTCCACCTCCGACCCAGAGTGGAAGCATCGACCCACTCCGTCCCTCCTCGTCGTCGTCGTCGAACGGTGAGAAGGTGTCGAACGCCGGCGGGGCGTCGCCCGCCGGCGGTACGTCGGAGTTGAACATCAGCCGTCCCTCGTCCGCAGGGGGTTTCGAGAGCGGCTCTTCCGAAGACGGTGGCGGGTCGGTCTGGGTCATGGGCTCGGACGAAGGGAGGTGTCGCCTCTAAGATACCACCCGGTGCCGTCCGGAAGACACCATGATCTCGCCCCAAGACGCCCTCTACTGCTGATCCTCTTCCGGCGGGTCGATGTCGAAGATCGTGACGTCGAAGACCCAAGGTCCGAGCGCATCGAAGGGGTTCGCCGAGTTCGCCGCGTCGATCGCGATCGTCACATTGTGGACCTGATCGCCGTCGTTAATCCCATCAGCGAGCCCGACGATCTCGACCGTCTGGATCACGTTCCAATTTGCCGGCGTGAAAGTCAGCTGGGTGACGTTCAGTGAGATCTCTGAGTCGTCGAGGTCGTCGTCTGTTACGGTGAAGACGACGTTGGTTTCTGGCTGTGCGTCGAGCACCACGTCGATCGTCTGCGGCGTGGGGTCGCCCTCAGTGACATCGCTGGCACCGTCGATCTCATTCACGGTCACCCCTGCGACCTCGTCATCGACCGTCGTGATCGAGATGTCCTGACTCAACCCGTCCCACGCGTTATCCGAGGCCGCATCATCGACGGCGACGGTGAAGATCGTCAGGGAGTCGCCATCGGCGAAGGAGTCGTCCTGTGCTGTCATCGGCACCTGAACGACGGTGTTCCAGTTCGCGCTCGTGAAGACCACATCCGCCGAATCCGATTGGACTTCGCTCGAATCGCTTTGGATCGTGAGTCGGACGGTGCCCACCGGCTCCGCCGACAGGGTGACGCCGAACGTAACAGTCGTGGTTCCTGCCTCGTTGACGGAAAGGTTCGTCGTATCACTGAAGATGAGCGCCGCCGTCTCGTCATCCGTCGTCGTGATGCTGACCGGGGTGGTGAGGCCCAGGAAACCTGGGTCGGAGCTTCCGTCGACGGCCACGTCGAACGTCGTAAGGACGTCACCGTCGAGGATTAGATCGTCCACACCGGTCATCGGTACCTGAACGGTGTCGTTCCAGTTGGAGGGCGTGAAGACGACGGTCGCCGAGTCCGAAACCACCTCGGTGGAGTCGCTCTGGAACGTGAGCGTCACATTTCCTTGCGGTTGAGCGCTCAGGCTCACCCCGAAGGTGGCGGTTGTCAGACCGTCCTCACTCACGACCAAGCCGGTGGTGTCCGCGAAGACGATCCCCGCGACCTCGTCGTCGAGCGTCGTGATGCTGATGTCGTCGGTCAGACCGATGAAGGCGGCGTCCGAGCCGGCCTGCACCGCGACGGTGATGTTGGACAGCACGTCACCGTCGAGGGTGAAGTCGTCGACACCCTCGAGCGGGATCTGTACCGTGTCGTTCCAGTTCGCGGCGGTGAACACCACCGTCGACGAGTCGGATGTGACTTCCGTCAGATCGGTGGAGATCGTGAGGGTCACGGTGCCTACGGGCTGTGCGCTCAGACTGACGCCGAACGACGCGGTCGTCAGCCCGTCCTCGCTGACGGTCAGCCCAGTCGTATCCGCGAAGACGAGGTCTGCGACGTCGTCGTCGGTTGTCGTGATGCTGATGTTGTCCGTGAGCCCGAGGAAGGCGCCGTCCGAACCCGCCTGGACGGCCACGGTGAAGATCGAGAGGACATCACCGTCGACGACGAAGTCGTCCACGCCAGTCATCGGCACCTGAACCGTGTCGTTCCAGTTCGCAGCCGTGAAGACGACCGTTGAAGAGTCGGAAATGACCTCCGTCGAGTCGCTCTGGATCGTGAGCGTCACGGTGCCCACCGGCTCCGCGCTCAGGCTGACCCCGAACGTGGCGGTCGTCAGCCCGTCCTCGCTCACGATCAGTGCTGTCGTGTCTGCGAAGAGTAGATCGGCCACCTCATCGTCGGTGACGCTGACGTTGGCGGACTGCTGCGCGAGGCTAATCCAGGCCGGGTCGGTGCTACCGACGTCGATCGCGACGACGATCTGAGCGACGACGGTCCCGTCGACGAGGAAGTCGTCCTGGGCGGTGAGCGGCACAGGTTGGGCCACGTTCCAGTTCGCGGTCGTGAAGGTGAGGCTGGAGGAATCGGGGACGACTTCGCTGCTGTCGGACGACGAGATCGTGAAGACGACCGGGCTCTGCGGCTGAGCATCGAGGACGACGGTGAAGACGTCCGTGCCGCTCGGCTCCGCCACCGTGAGTCCCGCCGTATCGGCGAGTGTGTAGCCCGGTGCGTCGTCGTCAGTCGTGGTAATGCTGATGTCGTCGCTGAGTCCCAGGAACTCGGTGTCGGAGCCCGGAGAGACGGCGACGGTGAAGACCGTCGTCACGTCGCCTTCAACCAGACTGTCGTCGACACCTCTCATCGGTACCTGGACGGTGTCATTCCAGTTGGCGGCGGTGAATACCACCGTGGCGGAGTCCGACACCACCTGGGACGAGTCGCTCTGGATGGTCAGTGTGACGGGGTTCACCGGCTCTGCGCTCAGACTCACGCCGAAGGTGGCGACGGTGAGACCATCCTCCGAAACCGTGAGGTTGAGGGTATCGGAGTAGAGTAGGTCAGCGACGTCGTTGTCCGTGATGCTTACCTGAGCGTTCTGCGAAGCGACACCCAACCAAGCCACATCACTGCCCGGGTTCACCGAGACTGTGATGGTGGCGACGACGGTTCCGTCGACGATGAAGTCGTCGACGGCGGAGAGTGGAACGGGCTGTGCCACGTTCCAGTTCGCGGAGGTGAAGGTCAAGGAAGCGGAATCCGAAACGACCTCCGTCGGATCGGACGACACGATGTTCAGGATCACGGCGCCGACCGGCTGAGCGTCGAGCACGACCGTGAAGTTGTCTGTGCCGTTCGGCTCGGCAACAGTCAATCCGGCAGTATCCGCGATCGTGAACGCGGCTACGTCATCATCGGTCGTGACGACATCGACGGACGACTGAACCGCAGCAAGCCATAGCGGGTCCGACCCCGGGTTCACCGCTACCAGGACCTGCGACGCGATTGTCCCGTCAACGGTGACGTCATCGACTCCGGACAGCTGGACCGGTTGGGGAATATTCCAGTTCGTGTTGTCGAAGGTGATGGTCGATGAATCCGCCGCGACCTCCGAGCTGTCCGTCGGGAGGATGTCGAAGATCACGGTGCCGACCGGTGCTTCGTCCAAGACGATCTGGAAGATGTCCGTCGTCCCCGACTCGTCGACGCTGAGCCCGATCTCGTCGGAGAGGGTGTACGTCGGAGCATCGTCGTCCGTCGTAGTAGCGTTCACCGTATCGACACTCACCGTGTCGAAGGCGGCATCCGTTCGCGCCTGGTCGATCGTGAGCGTGATGGCCGTGACCTGCGATCCATCCACGATGGCATCATCGACACCGGTCACCTGGACCACCTGATCCTGGTCCCAATTCCCGAAGGTGAAGACCAAGGAGTCAGCCGGACCAGCGGCGGCCGCGACCGTAGCTTCGCCGACGTCGTCGCTCGCCAACGCCAGAACGACCTCGGTGCTCGGGGCAGGTTGGGCGGTCAGCCGAACCGCGAAGTCGTCCACGGTACCGGACTCGTCCACGATCGTACTCCCGATCTCAGTGATCGTGATCCCGACCCCATCGTCGTCGAGCGTGGTCGCGAGGATGGTGTCCGCGAGCGCATCGAAAGCGTCGTCCGATCTGGCCGGATCGACGACCACTACGATTTCGGTGATTTGGTCTCCGTCTGGCTGAGCTTCGTCTACACCCGTGACCGTCACGGTACGCACGGAGTCCCAATTCAGCGGTGTGAAGGTCAGCGAGTCAGCATCTAGGGAGATCTCTCCGACGTCCGCGTTCTCCAACGCCACAACCACATTTGAGCCTGGTTGGGCGGTGAGCACGACGGTGAAGTCGTCGGTTCCGCTCGCTTCTCCGACCGAGGTGCCCCCGATCTCGACCACCTCGAGATCTGCGACATCGTCGTCCGCGGTCGAGACGTTGAGCGTCTCTGAGACCCCTGCGAACGAAACGTCCGAGCCGGCCGCGACGGTGAGGTCGACTTGGGACGCGATGGTTCCGTCGACGATGTCGTCGTCGACCGCACTGAGGACGATGTTTTGCGGGGCGTTCCACGTCGCCGAGAGGAAGGTGAGTGACTCGGCGTCGGGAACGACCTCGGAGCTGTCACTCGTGACGATCGCGATCGTTACGGCAGAGTCGGGCTGCGACGAAAGCGAGACTTGAACCACTGCGGTGGTGTTGGGCTCGCTCACGGCGAGACCCGCGGTATCCACGAGAATTAGACCCGCCGCGTCGTCGTCGAGCGTCGAGACCGTGACGGAAGCCGAAAGCGTCGAGAAGGCCGGATCGGAGCCTGCGGCGACGGCCACGCCGATCGTCGACAGCAGAGTTCCGTCGACCAACGCGTCATCCACGGCCCGCACAGGTACCCACACGGGGGTGGACCACGTGGTCTCATCGAAGGAGAGCAAGGAGGAGTCGGACACCACCTCGGTTGGGTCGGATGTGCCGATCGTGACAAATACCGGCGAAATCGGCTGGCTGCCGAGTACCACGCTGAACGAGTCCACCGTCGCAGGCTCGGAGACGGTTAGTCCAGCCGTGTCGGCGACCGTTAGGATCCCGATGTCGTCGTCCGTCGTCGAGACGGAGAACGTCTCTGAAAGGCCGAGGTATTCGGCATCCGACCCGGGATCGACCGATACCGTGATCAGTGAGACGACCGTTCCGTCGACCGCGACGTCCTGAATCCCTTCCAACGGCACAGTCTGGTCGACGTTCCAGTTCCCGGCATCCATCGTCAGAGTTGTGGAGTCGGACATCACCTCGGAGCTGTCACTCCACTCGATACGGAGGACGACAGGGGAGGTGGGGACTGTGCTCAGCCTGACCTGGAATGCGTCCGTCGTCAGCCCGTCTTCGCTGACAGTCAGCCCTGTGGTGTCGGCGAGTACGATCGCCGCTGCGTCATCATCAAGAGAGGTGACCGCCACGCTCTCGGAGATGCCGACGTAGATCGGGTCCGACCCCGGATCGACATCGATACCGATGGTGACTGCCACAGACCCGTCGACCTCGGCATCGTCTTGGGGTGCGAGCGGTACCGGCTGGGGAATCGACCAATTCGTATCGTCGAAGGTGAGTGACGCAGAGTCCGGGATGACCTCGGAGCTGTCGCTACTGGAAAGGAGTATGACGACCGGAGTAGTCGGCTGGGCTGCGAGACTCACCTGGAACGTCGCGGTCGTTCCGTCCTCCGAGACGGTGAGTCCGGCCGTGTCGGCGAGCACGAGCCCGACCAGGTCATCGTCTACGTTGTCGACCGAAGTGCCTTGCGAGGGCACTCCGGACCACTCCGCCGGAGCGGTTCCCACTGCGACGGTGATCACGCTGGTCGTCGTACCGTCGACCAGGGGGTCGTCGATCCCGCGCACAGGAATCTGGCGGAGCTGATCCCAGTTGGTCGGGTCGAAGGTCACCGTCGCTGAGTCGGGGATTACCTCAGAGCTGTCAGAGGACGAGATGTCGAGTACCACGGGCGCCGATGGCTCGGCCGTAAGACGCACGGCGAACTGATCGACTGACCCGTCTTCACCAACGGTGAGATCCAACGTGTCGCTCAAGATGAAGCCCGCGACATCATCGTCCAGCGTGGTGACCGGTACGAACTGGTTCGGCACGGACCCGAATGCCGGGTCCGAACCCGGGGCGAACACGAAGACGGTGACGGTCGAAGCGACATCTCCGTCGATGATGTCGTCGTCTACACCCCGTACTGGAATCGGCTGAGCGATGAACCAATCCGACGGGGTGAAAGTCAGGGAGGTAGAGTCCGGCGTGACCTCGCTGAGATCGCCGGAAGAGATCGACAAGACGACCGGGGAGGCGGGTTCTGCGTCGAGCCGTGCCGTGAACTGAGCAGTCGATCCAGACTCGGTGACGTTGATGCCACTCGTGCCTTCGAGTGTGAAGCCAGCCGCGTCGTCATCGTCGACCGCCACTGAGATGTCGGCCGTCAGACCGATGAAGGCGACGTCGGACCCGGGCGCGACCGCGACGGAGATGGTCGCATTCTGTGTACCGTCGATAACCGAGTCTTGGACAGGGCGAAGCGGGACGAATTTGAAGGTGTCCCAGTCACTCGGATCGAAGGTGACCGTCGCCGAGTCCGAGGTGACTTCCGTCACGTCACTCGAGGTAACGTTCAAGACAACGGCCGAATCTGGCGCTGCAGCGAGTCGTACCTGGAACGACTCCGTGGGTCCGTCTTCGGTGAGCACGATCCCAGTCGTGTCCGCGAAGACCAGACCGGCGTCATCGTTGTCGGTGGTCACGACCTGAACGACCTGGCTCCCGAGGCTGGTCCACGCCGGATCTGAGATCGCTCCATTCACAGCGACCGTCATCGTCGACGCCTGACTGCCATCCACCTCCGCGTCATCGACCGCGGTCACCGGAACAGGTTGAGCGATGTTCCAATTCGCCGGCGTGAAGGTCAACGATGTCGAGTCCGGGAGCGCTTCGGTCACGTCCGAAGGTGTGATCGAGAACACCACCGGAGACTCCGGTGCCGCCGAGAGTACGACCTGGAAGGTGCTCGTGGTGCCAGGCTCCGAGACTTGGAAACTCGCGGTGTCTGAGAGGACGAATGCGGCCACGTCGTCGTCGTTCGTCGTGACCGGGATGACTTGGGTCGGAACGGTCGCGAAGGCCGGGTCGGAGAGGCCGGCGTTTACGGCGACGTCTACGAGGGTCGCGACATCGCCATCGACGATCAGGTCGTCGACGCCGCGAAGCGGGATGTCTTGAGGTACGCTCCAATTCGTCGCGTCCAGGGTGATCGAAGACGAGTCGGAAGACACCTCGGTGCCGTCTTGCGGCGTGATCGTAAGGACCACGGGAGACGCCGGCTCAGCCGTCAGGGCGACCCCCACGAGTGCGACCGTAGTGCCGGCTTCGTCGAGGGCGATGCCGGTCGTATCGGTGAGCACAAAGCCGGCAAGGTCGTCGTCGTTCGTCGTGACGCGCGCCTGCTCAGAAAGACCTAGGAATCCGGGGTCGGATCCGGCGGCAACCGCGACGGTCACAAACGACTGAACGGCGCCGTCGATGATCGCATCGTCGACGGCGGCCAGTGGCACCGGCTGTGGCGTATCCCAATTGAGGGGAGTGAAGGTCAGGCTCGCGGAGTCGGACTGGACCTCAGACGCGTCGGTCGGGGTGATCGTGAGCGTCACGTTCGAGGCCGGGGCGGCCGAGAGCGACACGTTGAACGCATCCGTCGCGCCATTCTCGACAACGGTGAGGGCTGCGGTGTCGGCTAGGACGAGGGCCGCTAGATCGTTGTCTACAGAGGTGACCGAGACGAGTCGGGGAGGGAGCGCGTCGTACGCATCGTCCGAGCGCGCCGGGTCCACGCCGACGGTCACAATGGTGATCGTGCCCGGGTCGATGATCGCGTCGTCGACGGCGGTCACAGTCACCTGTTGAGGTACACTCCAGTCGCCCGGTGTGAATGTGAGCGAGTCGGTGTCGGTGGTGACCTCCGCGGTGTTGGCACTCGTCACGCTCAACACCACTTCCGTACCCGCTCCGGGGGAGGAGGTCAGGACGACGCTGAAGCCGTCGGTCTGGCCTCCCTCCACAGGGAAGACGCCGTCGCCTTCATTGATGATGAACCCTACGCCATCGTCGTCGAATGTCGTGACTTGTACCGTCTGCGACAGGCCGGAGAAGTCGGCGTCCGAGCGGGCGTCATCCACCGAGAGCACCACGTCCACGAGCCCGTCGGGTAGGTCCTGAGCATCGTCGACACCCGTGACTACGACAGTCCGAACGGAATCCCAATTCAGTGGGGTGAAGGTCAAGGAGTCGTCCGACACGGTCAGCTCGCCGGTGTCGGCGCTGACAACGGCAATCACCACATCGCTCGCCGGTTCGGCATCGAGCACGACCGAGAAGTTGTCGGTCCCGCCCGCCTCGTTGACGGCGACCCCGCCGAATTCATCTACCGTGAAGCCCGCGACGTCGTCGTCTGTCGTTGTGACGCCGAAGGAGTCGGGGAGTACGTCCGCGAACTCGGGGTCTGAATTGGGAATGTCGACGGACACGACGACGTTCGACGCAATGGGGCCGTCGATGATGTCGTCGTCCACCCCGGTCAGGGTCAGCGTCTTCGGGAAGTTCCAGTTGACCGAGGTAAAGGTCACGGTGGTGGAGTCGACCGCGACCTCGTCCGGTGCTCTCAAAACAATGTCGAGCTCGACCGTTGAGAAGGGTTGGGCACCGAGCTGGATGGTGAACTGATCGCTCGTTCCTGTCTCAGAGAGCACGATCGCCGCCGTGCCCGCCAGCGTGAAGGAGGCGGTGTCATCGTCGAGTGTCGCGACAGCTACCGTTGCGCCGAGCCCCGTGTAGGCCGGATCGGAGAAGGCGGGGTTCACGGTCACCGAGATCGTCGAGGCCTGGTCGCCATCCTCGAAGTCGTCGTCGACCCCCCGGAGCGGCACGGGACGAGGGACGTTCCAGCTGGCGGGTGTGAAGGTGATTGTGGTCGAGTCCGAGACGACTTCTCCAGGGTCGCTCGAGGCGACGGTGAAGACGACGTTCAAGATTGGTTGGGACGTGAGTACCAGCTGGAACGCTGTCGAATCTCCGGCTTCGGAGAGGGCGATGCCGGCGGTGTCCGTGAGTGTGAACCCTGCCGCGTCGTTGTCGACCGTGCTTACGCTCAAGGTCTCAGCGAGGCCCTGGAACTCTGGGTCCGAGGCGCCGTTGTCCACGACGATATCGATCGCGGTGGTTTGCGTGCCGTCTACCGTCGGCTCATCGACTGCCGAGAGTGGAATGACTTGGGGTTGGTTCCAGTTCGCCGAGGTGAAGGTGACAGACGCGGAGTCAGGAATGACTTCGGACGAGTCCTGGCTCGAGAAACGGATGAGGACAGAGCCGGTCGGGGAAGCGCTGAGCGCGATCGTGAAGGAGTCTCCCGCGCCGCCCTCGGTTACCGTCAATCCCGCAGTATCAGCGAGAATGATGCCGGCGCCGTCATCGTCGAAGACGTCCACGGCAATCGCGGAAGTCAGGCCGTCGAAGTCGTCGTCCGAAGAGCCGTCCACGACGGCGACGGTGAGCGTGCCGGCCAACGGGGTTTCGACGAACGCGTCATCGATGGCACGGATGGGCACGGTCACCGGAATGTCCCACGTCGCCGGCGTGAACGTGATCGTCGCGGAGTCGGATACGAATTGGGTGGGATCGGAAGACACCACCGAGAGGACCACGTTCGACGCGGGTTCCGCCGCGAGACGCACCGTGAACGGGTCGATCGGGCCTCCTTCCGTAACAGCGGTCGAAGCCGTGTCCGCGAAGACCAAGCCAGCGGCGTCATTGTCATCGATTGTGACGGCGACCGTTTGACTGTCCAATCCGCTGAACGATGGCGCCGAAGCCAGGGTGTCGATCGCGATTACGAACGTCGCGGCCTGCTGTCCGTCAATAATGTCGTCATCGACCGGAGCCACCGTGACGAACTGTCGGTCCGACCAATTCGTCGGGGAGAACGTCAGCGAGGTTGGGCTCGGTACCACCTCTCCCGGGTCGCTCGAAGTGATGTCCAGAATCACATCACTCTCGGGCTCCGTCGTCAGCACGACTGCGAAGTTGTCGGTCACCCCTCCCTCGGTGACGGCCAGCCCACCGAAGTCGTCTACGAAGAAGCCTGCCGGCTCATCGTCGTCGATCGCGGTCACCCCGATCGTCTGTTGAGGCACGTCGACGTACGTGCTGTCCGAGAGCGGAGGAGCGAGAACGCTGATCGCCATCAGCGTGAACTGGTCACCGTCGTCCGCGAGGTCGTCGGTTCCTGTGATGATCACTTCCTGAGCCACGTTCCAGTTGCCCGGGGTGTACGTCAGGCTCGTCGGGGAAGGCGTCGCGACGAGAGCATCCCCTGCTGTGATCGATAGGATCACGTTGGAACGGGGCTCAGCATCCAGCACGATCATGATCGTGTCTTGAGGGCCGCCCTCACCCACGACGGTCAGGCCCGCGGACTCCGTAACTGTGAAGCCGGCCGTGTCGTCGTCGACGGTCGTGACTACCGTGGAATCCGGGGGCAGGGCGTCGAAATCGTCGTCGGACGCTGGGGCGTTCACTTGTACCGAGACGATGGTCAGGGCGTCGCCATCGTCGATTAGCTCGTCGACGCCCGTGAGGACGATCCACTGGGGCGTATCCCATGCGCCAGGGGCGAAGGTGAGCTGGGCCGGGTTCACCGTGACCTCACCGGAGTTCCCGCTCGTCACGTCCAGCACGACGTCGCTCGCCGGTTCTGCCGTAAGGGCTACGCTGAGCGAATCGAGGCCGCCGGCCTCAGTGACGACCGTGCCCGAACCTGTCTCGATGACGACGTACCCGCCGGTGTCGTCGTCCGTGGTGTTCGTGAAGACATCGACCGGCGGCAGCGCGTCGAAGGCGTCATCGGACGCCGTCGCGTCCACCGCGACGTTGATCGTCGTGAGCTGTGTTCCGTCGATGATCGCATCGTCGACCCCAGTGACGGTGACCGTAGCGGGCGCGTTCCAGTTCGTTGCGTCGAATGAAACGCTGGCGGTCGAGAGCGAGATCTCGGAGGCGTCACCGTTCGTCAGGGTGAGAACCACGGCTCCGGCCGGCTCGGCAAGGAGGATGACCTCGAAGTCTGCCGTCGTGCCCGATTCGTCGACGGACAGCGTGTCCAACGCACCTCCGCCAGCGGCCCGTGCCAAGAAGCCCGCCACATCGTCGTCGGCCGTCGACACCGTGATCGTGTCCGGAGCCAGGGCGCGGAAGGCAGGATCAGAGGCCGTCGTGTCGATCGCGAAGGTCACCGGAGTGGCTTGGGTGCCATCGATCACATTGTCGTCGACACCGGTCAGGATCACCGTCACCGGCGTGTCCCAACCGACCGGGTCGAAGGTGATCGTGGCTGGGGCCCCGGTCACCTCGGTGGGGTCGACGGCGGTCACATTCACCACGACCGGTGTGAGCGGTTCCGCGAGCAGAACCACGGTAACGCTATCGACCGCTCCTCCCTCGGTGACGTTGGTAACTCCGCCGCTCTCGGTCACTGCGAAATCGGCAAAGTCGTCGTCGACGTTGGTCGCGAGGACCGTATCGGGGGGGACCGGGAGGTACCTCACGTCAGAGGCGGAGTCGACGGCGACCACGATCGGCACGATCTGGTCGCCATCGGAGAGTAGCTCGTCTTGGCCGGTCAGAACGACGGTCTGGCCGGTGCTCCAGTTGGCTGGCGTGAAGGTGAGCGTCGGGGGTGCAACGGAGACCTCTTCCTGATCGCTGCTGGACACCGCGATGGTCACGGTTGTGTCTGGCTGTGTGTCGAGGACGACGGTCACACTGTCCGTCCTGCCGTCCTCCGCTACCGCCGTGAACCCGCCCGTCTCGCTGACTGTGATTCCGGTGATCGAGAGGGTGACCGGGATCAGGAACGGTCCGCTGGGGACGTCCGGGGAGGTGACGGAGATGCTTGCGTCGTACGTCCCGGCGGGGAGGGACCCCACAGAGGCTGTGGCGGTGATGGTAACCGGTGCTCGTGTTCCCGAAAGCGTGATTTCGAGCCACCCCTGCGGCTGCCCGTTCTGGTACAACACCGTGGCAGCGACCCCATCGAGGATACCGCCACCTCCGTTCTGCACGAGCAGCTGGGACGCAGGGGGATCGATCCCAATGGCTGCGAGGAGTGCGATCGAGTCCGGGTCCGGCTCGAACGAGGGTGGAGGTATCACCTCGACGCTTCCGCTCCCATTCACACCCCGGAACGTGGCTGTGATCCGAGTGTTCCCGGCGGACACCGCCGTCACCATTCCGTCCGCATCCACTGTCGCAATCGCGGGGTCGTCGCTGACCCATGACGTCGTGGCCCTCGGCAGTGCTCTCCCGTTCTCATCCCTCACTGTGGAGGTGAACGGAACGGTCTCGCCCACGAACATACGCGTGAGTTCGGGCTGGACCGTTACTGTGCCCACCGTGACCGTGATCACCTTCTCGGTCACGCAGCCGCTCGCGAAGAGGGCGAGCGCGAGCCCGATCGATGCGCGAGCACCCCTCGAAGGGCGCACGGTGAGGAGAGGAGGGGCCACGCGGGTCATCTAACGGAACCGGACCCGGATGAAGCTGAGATCGATCTGATCCTTGTAAGCAGAGATCGTAGGCAGACCCGCTTCGACGCTCGGTGGCGCGAAAGGCCCGGTGATCTCTTCTGCCTCTGCACGAGCCCGCTTCGCCCGCCTCCACGCGTCGAACGCGCCCGCAATCGTCACGAGAGCGGCTGCGCCGACTCCGTACAGCATGTATGGTCGGTCCGTGAACTGATCTACGACGTCTTCGTTCGGGCATGTCGCACCCGACGAGACCACGGCCAGACAGACGGTGGTCCGCTCCCGCACCAAGATCCCGGCGGCCAGCGACGCACCCGCCGCCACGAGCGTGATGGTTCCGGGAATCGGTTGCCGTGAGTAGTAGTAGCCCATACCCGGGAGGGCGCCGAGCGCGAGCGCGCCCATCGGACTCGGCGTGGCGACGGACGCCGCGCCCTCGAGCGACCCGATCCGCTCCGAGATGGCCAGCGCGTCCGCGGCCTCGGGATCCGCGACCAGTACGAGGTACTGCCGGAAGTCGGCGAGTGCGGCCCGATCGTTCCCGACGAACTCGTTCAGGACCCCTCGGTTGTACAGTGGGTCGGCCCAATCGGGAGCCAGGTCCACGGATACCGTGAAGGACTCGATCGCTTCGAAGTACAAGCTGTCGTCTGCAGCAGCCAAGGCTCCAGCAAAGGCTGCCCTCGCAGGCTCGGGGAGGCGGGCCCGAATCTGATCCCACAGTTCGTCGATCTCTGCACGAACGACTGTGGCAGGGATGCCCTGAGCCGCGATGTCCAAGTCGATGGCTCGGCAATACTCGACCATCGCCCGCTCGGTAAAGCCGAGCTCTTCCAACACTCCTCCGCGACGATACGCGAAGTCGGCCGATGAGGGATCGAGCGCGATCGCCTGGGCAAGGAGCGTCTCGACCGCTTCGAGGTCTCCTAAGATGAGCTGCGCGTTGGCGTCCGACGCCAACTGCCCCGCACGCGCGACGTCATCCGGGCCGGGTTGGGAGATGATCCCCGGCGCCGGACACTCGTACGGACCTGACCCAGGGTAGTCTCGTTTCAAGATCAGCTCTTGTCCCGACACGGGTGTCGCGACTAGAGCGATACTAGAAATGAGAAGGCCTAAGCCATTGCCGGTACGCCACTTCAGGGTCGTGCTGGGGGGCATGGCGCTCGCGGAAAAAAGACCCGGCGGCACGACACCTCGTCGCGCACCGGGTTGGACGTCTGTACTCAAAGCTTCTGCGCGCGTAAGGGGGGTGTCAAGCAACGATCGCGCGATCGCAACTTCGTGCCGGACGGCCCCGAGTCCGCGCTGTGTCTGCTTGGTGGAAGGGAAGCGTTGGTTTAGAGTACTTCGTCTGTACGATCCCCAACTCCGACCCTTTCGTCCGTGCGTCGCAAGACACTCATTTTCGCAGCGATTGTTCCTGCGATCCTGGCCCTCGACTTCGTCACGAAGCGCTGGGCGCTGGAGGCGCTCGTCGACAGATCGAGCGAACTGTTCGGAGGACTTCTCCCCCTCACGCTCGCCTTCAACAAAGGCGCCGCGTTCGGACTCTCGATCGGTGATGACTCGCGTTGGTTTTTCATCCCCGTCACGATCATCGCCCTGGTACTCCTCGCCGTCCTCCTAAGGCAGGCTGAGGAGCGAGACTGGTGGAGAGTAACCGCGATCTCCTTCGTGGTGTCCGGAGCGCTGGGGAACCTTTGGGATCGGGTACGCTGGGATCGGGGAGTCGTCGACTTCCTGGGCCCCGTTGATCTCATATTCTGGGACTTCCCGATCTTCAACGTGGCGGACATGGCGATCACCACGGGCGCCATCATGCTCGCGATCTCGTTCTGGCTCGAAGATCGGGCTGAACGATTGCGTGAGGAGGCGGAGCGAGAGGCGGGTGCCACGTCCGACACGGACCCGTCGGCCGACTCGTCATCGTCGGAACCTCCCCAGGCCCAGGTTGCCCCTACGGAGTCTGTGTCGCCCCCAGAAGTGTCGAGTTAGTCCGCCTGCGCGGGAGCCCCGGGTTGAAAGAGCAGATAGGCGATTCTGCGCCCTTCCATCTGCGTGACCCGTAACGTTCCCGTGGCTACGTCGACCTCGTCTCCCACCACCGGGATCCGATCGAGGCGCCCGAGCACCAGTCCTCCGATCGTGTCGAAGCCGTCATCCTCGTCTTCGGTCGGCTCGAAGCCGAGGCGCTGGGATGACTCGCGTAGTGAGGTCCCCCCCCATATGCGGACTCGGCCGTCGCCGAGCGGTTCGAAGGCGGAAGGCTCGTCGCCTTCGTGCTCGTCCCGAATCTCGCCGATAATCTCCTCGATGAGGTCTTCGAGGGTAACGAGCCCGGCCGTCCCCCCGAATTCGTCGATCACGATCGCGAGCTTGGTCAGCTGCGAACGCATTTCGGGGATGAGATCTTCCACCCGCTTCGACTGAGGTGCGAAGGGGACCGGCCTCACGATCCCGTCCAACGAGCTCTCTCCGCCGGCCTCGGCTTTCCAGACATCGCGGCCCAGAATCACGCCTGAGATCGAGTCGAGGTTGTCTTCGTATACGGGGAGACGGAGGTGCCCGGTCTCCAGCATGACCTTCCGAGCCTCGTCGATCGACGCGTTGGAGGGCAGGGCGATCATGTCGGTTCGCGGCGTCATAACCTCCCCGACCGATACTTCGTCGAGGCGGATCACTTTCGTGACGACCGAGAACTCGTCGTCGTCGAGGGTGCCTTCCCGGCGACCGATCTCTGCGAGCACTTCGATCTCGGCCCGACTGACGGTTTTTTGCTCCCCCTCCGGCGTGATGAGCTTCGAGAGCCAACCCAAGGGAACGAGGATCGGCTTCATCGAGATGATCATCCCCTGAAGGATGTACGCCGAGGGAGCGGCCAACTTCTTCCAGTACACCGCACCGATCGTCTTTGGGATGATCTCGGTCGCAAGCAGTACCGCGATGGTCAGAACCGCGGAGAAGATACCGACAGATGCTTCGCCGAAGACGCGCGCCGCTTGGGCGCCGGCCATGGTGGCACCGACTGTGTGCGCGATCGTGTTCAGTGTGAGGATCGCGGCGATCGGCTCTTCGACGTTTTTCTGCGCGTGTTCGAACCACTCTCCAGCCCACTCTCCTCGCTTCTTCAAAACCGCGACGAAGGAGTGGGAGATTGAGAGGAAAACGGCTTCGAGGATCGAACAGAGGAAGGAGATCGACAGCGCGATCCCGACGATCAGCAGAAGGGTGAGCATGGCGTGGGCTTAAGAAATGGGTCGGCCTTTCGGCATGACTCTCACGGACCAAAGGCCGGAGTTGAAATCACTAAAGAACAAATTGCCTTTGTATGGCTGTGGCCCCCAGGCCATAGGCGCGTTTGCTACGAAGCCTGCGGGATCGAACGCCTTGTACACGGCGACCTCACGTCCCTGAGTCGCGAGATTTCCCATGAGTTCCCCGGAGACGTCTACAGTCCGGACCCCGCCTTCGTAGTAGGCGACGTACATCATGTCGTCTTCGACCCACAGATTGTGCGTCCCGAACTCCGATGCTTGGTACCGGGCCACATCCACGGGGTTCTCAGGGTCGGTGAAGTCGATGATGTGGATGTACCCGCTCGTGACCGAGGGAGTACCGCCCTGCTCCGGAATGCCCGAGAGGCCGGCCCCTCCCCACGCCTCGCCGCCCCGGGTCATGATTTCGTCTCCGAGGAAGAGGTAGAACTTCCCGGTTTCCTCTTGGAAGTACGGGAAGGCAGCGTGAGTCGCACCTACCGGATAGGGGACGTTCGTCACGAAGACCGGATTCTCGATCGTACCGCCCCAACGGCCGTTCCCCACGTCCACCACGACCACGCCGTTCCCCCACTCGGAAGAGTATGCGATCCCGTCGTGGACCCAGACGTCGTGGACCCGACTGTCGGGGTGATTGTACTCACTCACGAAGCGTGGGTTCGAGAGGTCGGTTACGTCGATGATGACGTACTTGTCACCACCGGCGAGGGCGAAGAGGTGGTCGTCGGTGGCGAACATGTTGTGCACGCCACCGGTCACGCCATTGGTGTCGAAGGTGGATGCAATCACCGGGTGTGCGGGGTCGGCTAGATCCAAGATCACCGCACCATTCCGACGATCGGAGGCCCCTTCTCGGGAGAGCGCAGCGTAGCGTGCGTCGGGGGAGACCTTCACGTCGTTCACCGTGCGGGCATCAAGTTGGATCGAGTCGGTCTTGAAGATCTGGGTCGGGTCGGTCACGTCCCAGAAGAATGCCCAACCGTTCCCGCCCCACGTCCCAGTGACCGCGTAGTCGCGGCCGTTGTTGCCCTCGTAGATCCACAAGTCCGATGTGTGCACGTCGGCGACGGACCCCTGACCGTGCACTTGAATCTCTTGCACGGCCTCCCGGGGAGCGACCTCCACGGTAGTGAACGCGCTCAGGGAGCCGGCAGATGCCATCACCGTGTAGATCCCGGGGACCTCGCCCACGAATTTGCCTTCGCGGACGATTCCCGCAGCACCCGGTGCTTGAATCGAATCGTCGGGCTGGAATGCGACGGTCCATCTCACCTGTGCATCCGTAACTGCACCGGATGGACCGTCGAGCTCTGCAGCGAAGGTCAAGACATCCCCCTGCCGTGCCCGATCGGCGCCGCCGGTGATCGCCAAGGAGGTTGCTGGCAGTGATGGGATCTCGAGCGCTAGAGATCCCCGTACCCCGTCGGTCTCCGCCTCGAGCCGCACGGTACCGGGAGCGCGGGCCGTCACATTCCCGCGGCTGTCTACCGTGGCGATGTTCGAGTCTGACGAACGCCAGGTGATGGACGGGTCTCCGTGCTCGCGGCCGTCGTCGAGGAAGGCGTTGGCCAGGTAGCGCAGCGTCGTGCCCGCGTAGAGTGTTTCATCGTCGAGTGCACGGACGGATACGCGAGTCACCGGGGGCCACGTCACCGTGACCGGAATCCGAAGCATCGTCGGTTGGCTTCCGTCGCCGGGCGGGAGTACCGGAGTGGCGATCAATGCGGCTTCACCACCTTCCGCGGCCGTCAAAAAGCCGTCTTCGTAGTCGACACCCTGTCCGAAGACCCGGAGCGCCACGTCCATCCGATTCCCGTTGGCATCGATCGCGAAAATCTCGATTGCAGCCCGTTCGCCGGCCTGGAAGGTCACCTCACTCGGCTCGGCGACGAGTCGGGCGATCTGTGCCCCTGAAGATTGGGCGGACAGCTGCGGTGTGAGGAGTGCACCTGCAGCTGCGAGACACATCGCTGTCCTTCTCATTCTTCTGGCTCCCTTGATCGAACCCGGGCCGGACGGCCTATTGGGATCGGACACTCTCCGGATACGTCACGCGAACGCCTGAACAATCGTGGTCGGCCCGGCGGGCAGCAACCGAAGCAACAACGGAAGAGAAGCTGTGCGAAAGAGTATGATGGGATTGGTCGCGGGAATCGTCGTCACTGGATGCGCGTCGGGAGGGGTCGAGACACGGGGTGTCGAGGCTGGACCCACGACCGCTGCGCCAGCCTCGACCTACTTCGTGTACGTCGGGGCCGAGTCCGCGGATCTCATTCACCGCATCCGCTTGGATGCGGACGGGGTCGCTGTGGACCAGACAACTCCTGTTGGAGAGATCGCGGTCGAGACGGAGGGGCCCCATGGCTTGAATGTCTCTCCCGACGGGGACTTCCTGTACATGACTACCGCCCATGGTGTCCCGGACGGGAAGCTCTGGAAGTTTCGGGCGGGCCCTGACACGCTCGTGGCGGCGCCTATACTGCTCGGGAATTTCCCTGCCACACTCGACCTCACACCGGACGGGCTCTACGCCTTCATTGCGAACTTCAACCTACACGGCGAGCACGTGCCTTCGACCGTGTCGGTCGTATACACACCCGACATGGTCGAGGTCGACCAAATCGCAACGTGTACGATGCCACACGGGTTGCGGATGGCCCCGGACGGCGTGTTCGCGTATACCCTGTGCATGATGGACGATCAGCTGGTGGAGATCGACACTCGCTCCTTCGAGGTGTCTCGCCGTTTCTCCGTTGCCACCGGAGCCGAGGCCGTTCTCACGGACTACGAGGAGCCCGAGGTCATGACGGGACCCAACGGGATGACGCGTCCCTCCGGATCGATGAGTATGTCGGGGATGTCGATGGCCGAGCCCACCTGTTCTCCCACCTGGGTTCAGCCAACACCAGATGGCGAGACGCTCTTCGTGGCGTGTAACAAGTCGGATGAGATTCTAGTCGTAGACCGAGAATCCTGGACGATGACGCGGAAGTTCTCGGCGGGCCGCGCGCCGTACAATTTGGGGGTTAGCCCAGACGGGAATGTGTTGGTCGCTTCCCTGAAGAGTGCGGGGCAAGTCCAGTTCTTCGACGCCCACTCTGGTGAGAGCAGGGCAGTGGTCCCGTCGACGACGACCGTGACGCATGGGGTCGCGATGACGCCGGACTCGCGCTACGCGTTCGTGAGTGTCGAGGGGAAGGGCGCGGAGCCCGGCAAAGTCGATGTCTACGATTTGCAGACGTTCGAGCTGGTGGGCTCCGCAGAAGTGGGTCAGCAGGCCGGTGGAATCGTCTTTTGGAAGATGGTCGACGGGGGCTGACGCAGGCGCGTCGCAACCTTTTGGTTGGATTCGCGATCGAAGAGAACGTGCGTACGCGGGTGGGGAGGGGCACACCCGACTTTCGAACGGCTGAATGGGGGGTGTGGGTGATGACGCAGCGCTTCGGGTTCGTGGTCGTACTGGTGTTGGGACTCGCGGCCTTCGTGCCCATCGGTGAAGAGGCCGCCACGGTTCCTGCGATCAAGATCGCGTTGCAGGCCGGGCACTGGCGGGCCGACGAAGCTCCGCGCGAACTCAGCGGACTCAAACGCAACGGGACGAGTTGGGACGGGGTTCATGAATGGCGCTTCAACCTGACGATTGCCGAGCATGCGGCGGAGCTGCTGCGCGAGAAGGGGTACGATGTCGAGCTGCTCCCTGCCGTCGTACCGCCCCGGTACCGAGCGGACCTCTTCATCGCGATCCACGCCGACGGTAGTGAGGATCCCCGGGCTCAGGGGTATCGGGTGGCCGCATCTCGACGGGACCGGACGGGGCAGGCGCGCGCCATCGCCCGACTCCTCGATCGAAGCTACGGCAGTGTGACCGGCTTGCGTCGACTCGCCACGACGACGCGACGGATGCGGAACTACTACGCCTTCAACTACCGGCGCTACCGCCACGCACTGCACCCCTCGACCCCGGGCGTGATTATCGAGACGGGTTTCCTCACCAGTCGGACCGACCGCGGCGTGATCGTAGAGGACCCCTTGCGGGCCGCCACCGGGATCGCGACCGCAGTCGAGGCGTGGGCGGCTGCTGCTCAACAACCGTAGCTTACAGGACCGCTACGCGTCCGAGCGAGGCCGCTCTACGACACCGGCCGACCCTTCGGCATGACCCGGGCCGCCCAGAGCCCCGAGTTCATGTCGCTGAAGAAGACGTACCCCTTGTGGGGCTGCCCACCCCAGACGCTCACCTGGTTGGGAAGGAAGCCTCCCGGATCTTGGGGTTTGTACACGGCCATCTCCCGACCTTGACGACCCAGGTCGCCCATGAGTTCTCCCGAAACGTCGACGACCCGTAGCCCACCCTTGTAGTACGCCTGGTACAAGACGTCGTCCTCGACCCAAAGATTGTGCGCGCCCGCCTCGGGCACCTCGTACCGGGCGACGTCGCGCGGATTCTCGGGATCGGTGAAGTCGATCACGTGGAGGTAGCCGGCCATCCTTCCTTGCACGCCGCCTTCGCCCGTTGCCGGGTCGTACGGCGTGTTGTCGGCTCCCTCTCCCGCCCAGGCGCCACCCGCGCTTCCCCCGATCTCATCGCCGAGGAAGAGGTAGAACTTGCCTGTGTCGGGCTGTCGGTACGGGAAGGCCGCGTGCGTGGCTCCGACGGGGTAGGGGACACTGGTCACGAAGACAGGGTTCTCGATGGATCCGCCCCACTGGCCATTCCCCACATCGACGACGACAACCCCGGTCTGCCACTCCGACGAGTAGGCGATGCCATCGTCGACCCAGACGTCGTGGATGCGACTGTCCGGGTGGTTGTACTCGCTCACGTACGTCGGATTGGAGAGGTCGCGGACATCGATGATCACGTACTTGTCGCCACCGGCGAGTGCGAAGAGGTAGTCGTTCGTGGCGAACATGTTGTGCACGCCGCCCGTGACCCCGTGGGAGTCGAAGGTCGAAGCGATGACGGGGTGAGCGGGGTTCGACATGTCGAGCAGAACGACACCGTTACGGCGGTCCGATGCTCCTTCGCGCGAGAGTGCAGCGTAACGGCCATTCGGGGAGACCTTCACGTCGTTGACCGTGCGTGCATCGACCTGGATCGAATCGGTCTTCACGATCTGGGTAGGATCGGTGACATCCCAGAAGTATGCCCAACCGGCGGCCGACCACGTGCCCGTGACGGCGTAGTCGCGGCCGTCGACTCCTTCGAAGACCCACAGGTCGGAGGTGTGCGAAGTCGTCACGGCCCCGCGCCCCTGGAGCTCGATCGGTCGAACGGCTTCGCGCCCGTGCACGAGGAGTGTCGACCGGGCGGTCAGCGGCCCGGAGATCGCGAGGATCGTGTATCGACCCGGGACCTCCGCTACGAAGGTCCCGTTGTCCATGGTGCCGGCGGAGCCTGGGGCTCGAATCGAGTCGTCGGGTACGAAGGTGTACGCCCACTCGATCGGCAGGCCGTCGATGACGTCACCGTCGTCTTTGCCCTCCGCCGTGAAGTGCACCACGTCTCCGGTCCGAGCCACCTCGGCGGTGGCGTTGACTTCGAGCTCGTCGGCTGGGAATTCGGCTACCTGGTACGACTCGTTCGTCACCCGCTCGCCGTCGAGATCGACGTGGATGGTCACTTGGCCGGTCGCGTGCGCCGTCACGGTCCCCCAGCGGTCCACGGTCGCAACGTCCGAATCGGAGGTGCTCCAACCGAAGCGCGGCTCCGGACGCTGGGAACCGTCAGCATGGTACGCGACAGGGCGGTGGGTGAGCGTCGTCCCCACGAAGAGGCGCGATCCAGATGCGTGCAACTCGACGCGATCCACAGATGGCCATCGCACCGTCACGGGAATCGTCAGCGTCGGCGGCGTCCCCGCATGGTCGCCCGTCACCACGGCGGTCGCCACAACATCGAATGTGCCGGCTCGAAAGCCTTGGACTCGGCCGTCCCGCACGCGAAGGGCGCCTCGCGGCGCCGCAAAGCGCACCGCGTGTGTCGTCTCCGCGCCATCCGAGTCGACGACGATGACCGACAGAGGCGTCGACTCTCCCACCGTGACCACTACCTGCGCAGGGTCGGCAACGATGCGGAGGTCGTTCTCTTGGGCATCGGCCCGGAACGGTGCGAAAGCGGCCAGCGCGAGAAGCGGGGGCGCCAGAAGGAGCGAAAAGCGCGTCGGCCTGTACATTACTGAACCTCATCGATGTCGTGTTCGGGTTGGACGCCAAGCTCCGGTGTTCCGGCTCGGTCCACAAGGCACCCGGTCGGTGGCCGGAGCCTTTTGCAAAAGGCCGTACACATGTTCAAGAAGTGCTCGTCCAGAAAGCTCGGTCTCGCGCTAGTCGCCGCGACGTTCGCGATCGCCGCCGCTGCGCCGGTGTCATCCCAAGATCGCGTGACCCCTCCGGAGAACTTCTTCGGTCACGAGGTCGGCGCCGATTACGCGCTCTTCAACTACGAGGCGTTTCACGAATATCTCGTACTCCTAGCTGGCGAGTCGGATCGGATGGTGCTCGACACGTTGGGGCTGACGGAGGAGGGCCGGCCCCAGGTCCAAGCGATCATCACCTCCCCCGAGAATCATGCGCGGCTGGATCGGTATCAGGAGATCAGTCGACGTTTGGCGAAGTCGGAGGGTGTCTCGCGGACCGAGGCACGTGCGCTGGCCGCCGAGGGCAAGGCGATCATCTGGATCGATGGCGGCCTACACGCGACCGAGGTGTTGGGCGCAGCCCAGCTGACCGAGATGATCTACCGGCTGAACGAGTACACCGACGAGGAGACCGAGCGAATCCTCGACGATGTCGTGATTCTAGCGACGCACGCCAACCCGGATGGAATGACGCTGGTGTCGGATTGGTACATGCGTGCCGACGACCCGATGGAGCGCTCTACAGCCGGTGTGCCCGTGCTCTACAACAAGTACGCGGGCCACGACAACAACCGGGACTTCTACATGGCGGCTCTGGCTGAGAGCCAGAACATGAACCGGTCGATGTACAGGGAGTGGTTCCCGCAAATCGTGTACAACCATCACCAGACCGGGCCTGCCGGTACGGTGATGTTCGCGCCGCCGTTCCGCGATCCACCGAACCACTACCTCGACCCGATGATCATTACCTCGCTCGACCGGGTGGGGTCGGCGATGCATCAGCGATTCGTTGTCGAAGGGAAGGGTGGCACGACGATGCGGTCGGGAGCGTCGTACTCGACGTGGTGGAACGGTGGGCTACGCACGACTCCATACTTCAAGAACATGATCGGTCTCTTGACCGAGACGATCGGGCATCCGACCCCCATCGAGATTCCGTTCATTCCGGCCCGACAGATGCCCCGCGGCGACATCCCGCTCCCCATCGAGCCTGGGCCGTGGCATTTCCGCCAGTCGGTCGAGTACTCGCAGACAGCCAACTGGGCGGTGCTCGACTACGCGTCGCGCAACAGGGATCACTTGCTCTTCAACATTTGGCAGATGGGGCAGAACTCCATCGAGCGCGGGAGCCGTGATTCGTGGACCACGCTTCCCTTCGAGATCGACGCAGCGGCGGAGACGGTCGATCGAGGAACACGAGCCGATTGGGAGCGCGTGCTGCGCGATCCTGAAGACCGCGACCCCAGAGGGTTCATCATTCCCGCCGACCAGCGGGATTTTCTGACCGCCACGAAGTTCGTGAATACGCTGCTGTACAATGGTGTCGACGTGCATAGGGCTACCCGCGACTTCTCGGTGGCGGGGTCGGACTATCCGGCGGGCTCTTATGTGGTGAAGGCTGCGCAAGCCTTCCGCCCACACGTGTTGGACATGTTCGAGAAACAACAGCACCCGAACGACTTCGCGTTCCCGGGCGCTCCGCCGACGGCTCCGTACGACAACACGGGCTGGACGTTGGCGTGGCAGATGGGGATCGACTTCGATCGAGTCATGGAAGGCTTCGACGGTCCGTTCGAGCTGATTCCTGACGTCATCGACGCGCCGCCACCCGGGATCGTAGCCGGTGTCTCGGGTGCGCGCGGATACGTGGTCGACCACATCAACGACGCCTTCGTAGCCGTCAATCGAGTGTTGGCGTCGGGTGATGAGGTGCTCTGGTACACGGAGGAGATCACGGCAGGTGGTAGAACGTTCCCTGCGGGAGCGTTCTACCTAGAAACCGACCGCGAGACCATCGTCCAGCTGGCCAGGGAGAAGGGCCTCGACTTCGTCGGCGTACGCGCACGGCCGACGGCTCCTTTCATGGAGCTGGAGCCGGTGAGGATCGGCCTATGGGACCAGTACGGGGGCTCGATGCCCTCCGGTTGGACTCGGATGATTCTCGAAGACTTCGAGTTCGACTTCGACGTGCTTTATCCGCCTGACTTTGACGTCGGTGATCTGGACGCATACGACGTTCTGGTCTTCGAGGACGGGGCGATCCCGAGCTCGGACGGCCCGGCACGCGGTGGCTTCCGTGGGCGCGGGCCGGACCCTGCCACCGTGCCACTCGAGTACCGTCGTCGGATGGGGCAGATCTCGGTGGACGGCACGGTTCCGAACATCCTGGACTTCGTGCGCCGCGGTGGGGCCGCGATCGCGATCGGTTCGTCGGCGAATCTGGCGTTCCACGCGGACTTACCGGTTCGCAACCACCTTCTCGAGGGTGGGGAGCCACTTCCACGCGAGCGGTACTTCACACCAGGATCCGTGCTCGACATGAAGATCGAACATGCGAGTCCACTGACCCACGGCTTTGGCGACCGGGCGAACGTCCTCTTCAGTCACTCCCCGACCTTCTCCCTGGAACCGGGGGCCGAGGGCAGGGGGGTGCGACGCATCGGGTGGTTCGACTCCGCCAATCCGCTGAGGAGTGGCTGGGCCTGGGGTGAGTCCTACCTCGAGAACGGAACGGCAGCGATCGAGGCCGACTACGGTCAGGGGAAGATCTTCCTCTTCGGACCGAAGGTCACCTTCCGCGCTCAGCCGCACGGCACCTTCGGGTTTCTCTTCAACGGGATCTACTACGGAACGACACGCGATCGCCCGATATCGTGACGGCCGGTGCCGTTACGGTTAGGGGGCGCCCGTGGGCTGGGGCGGACTCAGGTGGGTTGATCGACCGGTCTAACGAGTAGTTCGGAGATGGAGACGTGGTCGGGTGAGGTGACCGCGAAGACGATCGTGCGCGCGATGTCCTCTGCTTCGAGGGTGCGCCGGCCTTGCCACGCGTCGGCCCAAGCGGCCTTCGTCACCGGGTCTTCGTCCAGGATGTCGGTCGTCACGAAGCCGGGTTGGATGTCCGTCACTCGGACGCCATGGGCGTGGCCCAGCTCCAGGTGCATGCCCCAGGTCAGCGCCCGCACCGCGAACTTCGTGGCGGAGTAGACAGCGGCGCCTGGGAAGGGCCTGCGGCCGGCGACAGAACCGACGTTGATCACGTGCCCACCTCCACGTTCGGCCATTCCAGGCAACGTGGCGGCGAGTACGTGGAGGACGCCCTTCACATTGACGTCGACCATCTGAATCCATTCGTCGAGGCGGCCCTCCGACATAGGGGCGAGGCGCATGACACCTGCGTTGTTTACTACCACGTCTATGGGGCCGAGCACGCGTTCCGCCTGGGTGACGGCGTCACGGATCTCCTTCTCGGAGGCGACGTCTGCTGGCGTCGCGAGGGCGGTTCCACCCACTCCCACGATCTGGTCGACGACCTCGGCCAACACTTCGGGACGGCGTGCACAAACGGCGACGGAGCACCCTTCTTCCGCTAACGCGATGGCGGTTGCACGCCCAATCCCGGCCGAAGCTCCGGTGATGAATGCGGTCTTGCCCGCCAAGGCTTTCCTGGAGTTCATGGCGCGATCCGGTCGGTGGTGAATGGAGCGTGATCCTATCGCGGAGGTCGGCCCACACAAGTGGATCCCTCTCCCAGGTTGAGTTTCGCCCGGTTTTCGGAGAACATTCGGTGCAGATTCGTGCGGATCGTTTCCGGGTTTTTGTCGACCCGGTGTCCGCCCCACTCAGACCGCCGGGCTGTGGGCCTTCAGATCTCGTCCATCGTAGTCGGTTGGTTCGCTCGTTTCGGACGGGCGTCCCGCTTGACGCTAGAACACGCCGGCGCTCTCGGACTCCTTACGTGGGATACGATCCTTGCGACGGTGCGGATGAAAGTCCGCTTCAGGGATGTCCTCACGCAGATGCACGTGATGGGGATCCAGAGTCTGCCGATCGTCTTCGTTACGGCGTCCTTGGCCGGGATCGTCACGTCGCAGCAGGGCGGATACCAGCTCATCTCCTCCTCGCCGCGGTACGTGCTCGGCACTCTCGTGGTGCAGAGTATCGTGCTCGAGCTCGGTCCGCTCTTGACCGCCATCGTGCTGGTCGGCCGCATCGGAGCACGGATCACCGCGGAACTCGGCACGATGGTCGTGAGCGAGCAGATCGACGCCTTCAAATCGCTCGGCCGCGACCCTGTCGCGATCCTCGCAGCACCGAGGATCTTGGCGGGTGTCATCACCATGCCGCTGCTCGTGGGATTTGCCGACGTGATCGGTATTTGGGCCGGTATGGTGACAGCGGGCATCGACGCCGACCTCGGCAGTGAGACCTTCCTCTACGGAGCCCGGCTCTTCTGGCACAGCTGGGACCTTTTCTACGGGTTCTCCAAGTCGGTGATCTTCGGCTTCGTCATTCCGCTCATATCGGTCCACATGGGGCTGCGGACTCGCGGTGGAGCCGAGGGTGTCGGCTTGCAGACGACGCAGGCGGTGATGTTCATGATCCTGACGATTTTGATTCTGGACGCCATGTTCCCGCCGCTCCTCCTCCAGTAGCCGATGATCCGATACAGGCACATCCACAAGGCGTTCGACATCCCGGTCTTGAAGGGTGTCGATATGACGGTGGAGACGGGCGAGATGTTTGCCCTCTTCGGTCCCTCCGGCACGGGGAAAAGCGTCCTTCTCAAGACGACGCTCTCACTCATCGTTCCGGACCGAGGGGACGTCGAGATCGACGGCGAGTCCGTGTATTTCGGACCCCCAGGAACACTCGAGACGATTCGAAGAAAGATCGGATACGTTTTCCAGCACGCGGCGCTCTTCGACTCCCTCAACGTTTTCGAGAACGTGGCGATGGGACTCCCCGAGGGAGAGCTCGCCCGGATGCCGAGGAAAGAGGTTGCGCGCAAGGTGTGGGATGCACTGGAGATCGTGAATCTCGAGCCTCGCGAGATCCTCGGGAAGCTTCCCTCGGAACTCTCGGGTGGTATGAAGAAGCGGGTCGGGATCGCCCGGGCGATTGTCGGGCGTCCCGAAATCCTCCTTTGGGACGAGCCGACGACGGGTCTCGACCCGATCAACACCGCTGCGGTCGAGCGCTTGATCAAGCGACTCTCGAAGGAGCTCGAGGTAACATCTCTCCTGGTGACGCACGACGTCGAGGGAGGGCTCCTAATGTGTGATCGGGTGGCGATGTTGCACTCGGGGACGCTGCGCTTCTGCGGCTCCCCGGAGGCGTTCAGAAATAGTCCGGACCAGGTGGTTCGGGCTTTCGTGGATCGGGCCGCCGCTGAGGCGGCCCTTGATATGGCGGCGACATGACGGAAACCGACTACGGGCGCAGTGGCCCGTCAGATGAAGAGATACTCGCGGCGACGCCGACCGGCGGAGGGAACAAGGACGCGCAAGTGGGGCTCTTTGTCCTCCTTGGGCTGATCTCCTTTGTCGTCGTCCTCTTTTGGATGACTGATCCGGCGACCTTCCGGGGCCGCTATATGTTGGTCACCGAAGTCGACCACGCCGGCGGCGTTCGCTCCGGTGACCCGATCCAGATGCAGGGGGTCAACATCGGACGGGTTCACGACTTCGAAATGCTCGGTGATGAGCGCGTCGTGATCACGATGGAGATCGAGGGTGAGTGGCTCATCCCTATCGGGTCGGAAACGGTCATGGGTGAAGCCGGGCTCTTCGGAGGGCGCGCTCTGGAGGTCGTTCGAGGAGCTGGCCCCGGCGTCTACGCACCATCGGATACGCTCGTAGGGGAGGGGGCCGCGGGGGGAGGGATCCTTGCCAGCGTCGATCAGCTCTCCGCGCGGGCTGAGTCGGTATTGGGCTCGATCGACACGATGCTCGATTCGGCCACTGTGGGGTCGGTGAAGGGCGCTGCGGTCGAGTTGGAGGGTTTGCTCGGGGAGCTCTCCACGGTGACTCATGAGCAGCGCGGCGCGCTACAGAACCTCACCGCAACGCTGACGCGCGCTGCCGAAGGGATGGAGACCGCGGCCGAATCCGGCCCCGACATCGCCCGCGCAGTCGCGCGCGCCGATTCCGCAATGACGATGCTCAACTCGACGAGCGAAAGCTTGGACGAAGCGATCGCTTCGCTGAACACCGTCCTCTCGCGAATGGAAAGGGGGGAAGGGACGCTCGGGCGGCTCTCGACGGATGAGGCGCTGTACGTCAACCTCAACAGCGCTGTGACGACGTTGAACACCCTTCTGACCGATCTGCAGGCGAACCCCGGTCGCTACATCAACATCTCGATCTTCTAGCGGTCGAGGGCCCACGACCCTCGCACCCGGGCGTACGGAAAACGGCCGCGGTACGTGACTCACACGTCCGCGGCCGTGACCGTTCACCCTGAGTTAGCGGGCTACCAGCCCGGGGCCAGGTTGAAGCCCCAGTGCCAACCCTTCTCCGGGCGTTGCCACGGATAGGCGTAGTACGCCTCCAAGATCATGAAGCCCAGGATGTTCATCCGGGCTGAAACCCCCGTTGCCAACACAGGCACCCGTGCACTCGAGCTGCGACTCCACTCGAGGGTAGGTTCGTCGGAAGAGCAGACCGTCGCCTGTGTCGAGAGGTCCTGGAAGCACTGGGGGCTGTCCCACGCCAGACCCGCGTCGGCAAACGCGACGAGCTCGGTCGGTAAGAATGGGAAGTTCAGAATTCCGTACTGCTCGACCCCTAAGAATGGGATTCTCATCTCGACACTGCTCAAGGCTAGACGGTTTCCGTAGAGGCGGTTCAACGACGGGCATTGATTCTCTAGAGTCGCACCGCTCGCGCACTCTCGCTCGAAGTCGAAGCTTTCCCACGCGTACCCCCGGATGAACGTCTCAAAGCCGAGGAACAGCGGATTCAAGATGCCGAAGCCATCGGCGATCTGCTCTTCGCCCTCGAGGCCGTAACGTCCATAGTGCATGGCGCGGACACCGATCGTGAGGTGCTTCGCTGGTGCGTAGTACCGTCGGTAGTCGCCGATGATTGTGGTGAAGTCGACCGTTCCTTGAGTCTGCTCGACCTCGAAGCGGTAACGACCCCCACGGATCGGTGACACGAAGCCGAAGAAGGCGTTGTCACCGACCAGGGCGATCGAGGCTTGAGCCAAGTTGAGTGCGTCGGGCGAATCCAGCGTCTCGCGTTGGTACCCGACCGTCTGTCCGATCTGGTTGAAGTAGAACTTCTCGACCTCGAAGTCGTAGCTGTAGCGAGTCATCCCGAGACCGAACTCCACGCGGTCGGTCGTCGAGAAGGGGAAGTGCAGCTGCCCGCCGGCTGACGACACGAAGATCCGTCGACGGATCAGACCTTGGTACGGCCCCACGTCGTCTTGGAAGATCCCGAAGTTTCCAAACTGATACGGGATCCGCCCGCCACTAAGAATCCAGTTCCAACGCTTCTTTTGGTTGGCATAGAAGACCTGCCCCCCGATGTCCTTGAACGTTCCTTGGGCCTGCAGGGCGAGGCCGAGCACTCGATCGCCCAACATGTCCGAGAAGTAGGCGGACGTCGCGCCTCCGACGTAGTTCCCGTAGCTGTCCGTCCCCACTCCGAGCGTCGGCTGGCCGACGTAGTCGAGCGAGAGGCCTGACGAGTACTCTTCAGCTTCGGCTGTCTCATAGACACCGCTCGGAATGAGGCCGGTCTGAGCGTCGGCCAAGTAGGTCGCGATCCGAGAGAAGCGGTCCGGATTGGCCGGCGAGAGCCTCCGTCCGGGCTGCAGCTCGGCATTCTCCGCGACCGTCACCCGAGGTGCGGGCTCCTCGAGATTGTTCGTGTAGATGTGGAACTCGAGCTGGTCGAAGATCGTGAACGCGACGGTACCGTCCGGCGCGACAGACATCGCCGGGGAGAGGTACGTATGACCGCTGATGCCGGTCGTCACGTTGGTATGCCGGCGTACGTCGCCCGTCTGCAGGTTCAGACCGTAGATGTCGCTCGCGCCATCCTGGTCCGAGATGAAGTACAGCGTTTGGCCGTCGCCGGAGTACTGCGGGTTGATGTGCTTGACGTTTCCGAAGACCGGGTACACCTCGATTTCGCCGGTGGCGACTTCGATCTCGGTGAGCTGGAACTTGGAGTAGACGAGCTGCTCGAAGTCCGTCTCGGGGCCGCGATCAGACGCGAATGCGATCTTGGAGCCGTCGGGCGACCAAGTCGGCTGGAGATCCGCGAATTTGTCGTTGGTCAGCTGAGTGATGTCGCCTGTTTCCAATTCGTAGACGTAGAGATCGAGATTCCCCCGACCGATCCCGAAAAGGCGATGTAGCGGCCGTCGGGCGACCACGTCGGGTTCGTCGCAGCGCCGATTCCATCGAATGACAGCCGATCCTGCACGGCCCCGTCCTCCGAGCTGACCACGAAGAGCTGGTTGTCTCCATCGGCGACTACCACATAGGCGAAGAGCGATCCGTCCGGCGACCACGTTCCCGACGAATCGATGTAGCGGAGCGCGTCGATGTGCGGGTCAGAGTTGGCGCTCGACAGCTTCCGGATGATGCGACCTGTCTCCGTCTCCGCCATGTACAGGTCGACGGAGAATAGGTCCTTCTCCGAAAGGAAGGCGACGTACTTACCGTCCGGACTCAATGACGGTGAGATGTTCACCGTCCCTGAACCGGTGCACGGGCAGAGGATCGGCTTGCCCGACATCGCGGGCGTGTCGCGTCCTTCCATCCACGGCACCCAATGCTCCTCGGCAGCCTCCCTCCAACGGGCCGAGAGCGTATCGGTCGACATCGCCAAGACGCCCTGAATAGCACCCTCGAAGCCGACACGGAGCGACCGTCGGTAAATCTGTACCACGGCGTCATCACCGTACGTACCACCGATGTACGCCCACAACGCCTGCCCGAACCGGTACGGGAAGAAGCGCCGTTCGCGGGTCATCTGATGGATTGTGGGGAGCTCGTCCCGGCTGATCGCATCGCGGATCCACATGGCGGTCAGGGGGTCGTCACGCCCTACCGACATGTACTCGGCCATCCCCTCTACGAGCCAGAGCGGCAAGGTGGCCATCCCCTGGATCCCACCTCCGCGACGGGACTGGGCGATGTTGTATTGGAACGCGTGCACGAGCTCGTGGCCGAGTACGTGGTCGGTGTCCCAGTACGACCCGGTCAGGGGCATGATCACCCGATTCTTAAGCGACTCGGTGACACCACCGGTCCCCTCTCCGATGAATCCCGACAGGGTATTGGTCTGTTGGAAGTCCGGGTGGTCGGCGTAAAGAATGACCGGCTTTCGGGTCTCGAATTCGTGCTGGAAGGTTCGAGCTAGGCGCTCGTACCACCGTTCGCCCATCCGGATGGCGTCAGCGACTCCTTCCTCTTCCTCCGGGTAGAAATACCAGTCGAAGTGATCGGTCTCCAAGATCTGGAAGTCGAAATCATCGAACTGGACCTTGTTTCGTCCGAAGTACTGCCCGGAGACATCGGCCGGGAGTAGGGACACCGCGACCGCGGCCCCGATCGCGCACCACGATGCGCGGCCCAGAGCCGGGAGGAGTGACTTCTTCATCGATACCTCATGCTTGGTTTCCACCACCCGATCCACCCCTAAATGACGATTGCCCCGATACGAGTTGCACACAACACGGACGATCACCGGTCCTACTGCGTGACGCGACCCGAGGTCGTGCCTCGAAGCCGTGTTGTGCAAACCCCGGCTCTGGGGGGGATAGTTCCACTCCCTGTCCCCCCGATGACTCTTGGTTCATTCTATTGTATTGAAGCGAACTGGGAGAGCCCCACCCAGGCACTCCGTTCCTCCGACTACCATACGCCATGCCTCGGACCATCGTTGCTGTACTTGTTGCAACCGCCACGGTGTCAGCGTGCGCACAGGACCGCCCGTCTGAAGACACGACGCTTTCCGTGTCGGTTTCGTCACTTCCCTCACCGGCGGGCGACGGAAGTGGACAGCCGTTCCTGGCGCGGACCGGAGGTGCAGTGGTCATGAGTTGGCTCGAGCGTGCGGGCGATGGGCATGACCTACGCTTTGCTCGTTTCGAGAACGACCGATGGGAGCCGGCGGCAACGATCGCTCACGGGGAGAACTTCTTCGTAAACTGGGCCGACTTTCCATCGATTCGGGAGGATGGGGTCGGGACGCTTTGGGCTCATTGGCTCCAGAGGGGGCAGTCCGGCGGTACGTACGACTACGGAGTGCAAGTCTCTTCCTCGGCTGACGGTGGACAGAGTTGGGCGGAGCCTCGGCTGGTGCACGACGACACCAGCCCCACCGAGCACGGCTTCGTCTCTGCGTTTGAAACGGCAGAAGGGATTGGCTTCACTTGGCTCGATGGCCGAGAAACCGGAGGGGGGCATGCCGGGGGTGAAGCAGCCGACAGCCCTGGGCCCGCCATGACTCTCCGCTCTCGCCTCGTCTCCGCCGATGGTGACTTCGGCCCCGAGTCGCTCGTGGATGATCGTGTATGCGACTGTTGCCAGACGGCTGCCGCAGCGACGACGTCCGGCGCGGTGCTGGCGTATCGGGATCGCTCCCCCGAAGAGGTGCGAGACATCTACGTCGCCCGGATGAGTGAGGGTGGCTGGTCAGAAGGGAAGGCGGTCTTCGCAGATGGGTGGGTGACCCCGGCATGTCCAGTGAACGGACCGGCTGTCGCAGCGCGTGGCGACGACGTCGTGGTCGCGTGGTTCACGGCCGCGGACGGTGTGCCGAAGGCGAAGGTCGCGTTCTCATCTGATGAGGGTGCCTCGTTCGGAACGCCCTCGGTCGTCGACGACGGGAACCCCGCGGGACGTGTCGATGTTTTTCTGGCCGAGGACGGCTCGGCGCTCGTGACGTGGCTGGAACGGAGCGGCGGGGACGCCGCCGAGATCCGTCTGCGGCGTGTCTGGCAGGATGGGCGAACGGAGGGGAGCCACTCGCTGGCACAGTCGTCGGCGGGGCGTCCAACAGGCTTTCCCCGGCTGGTCGAGCTGGCCCCGGATCGCTTCATGCTTGCGTGGACGGACATCGGGGAAGAGAGTCGCGTGATGGTTTCGGAGCTTCGGGTCGAGGAGGGAGGATGATGTTCGTTCGAAAGGGTGCGGGAACGGTTGCGCTCCTCACGGCGCTAGCGTGCGCACCTCCCCAGGACGCGGGTCCGCCCGCGCTCGGCGAGCCGGCGCGCGACTATGCTGCCACGACGTTGGCTGGTGAAGAGGTATCGCTCGCTTCTCTCCAGGGAGATGTAGTGCTCCTCAACTTATGGGCCACATGGTGTGGTCCATGCCGAGCCGAGACGCCGTACCTCCAAGAGATCTACGAGGAGTATCACGACGAGGGCTTCCAGATCGTGGGGATCTCGATGGATACCGGTGACGCCGCGGAAGACGTGGCGATGTTCGTCGACGAGTACGACGTCACCTATACGATCCTCCACGATCCATCGATGGCGGGGATGGATCTGTACCGCGTATTGGGACTCCCTGCCACCTTCTTGATCGACAGGGAAGGTGTGCTCCGGTGGATGAGGTACGGTCCGATCCCCGAGGGCGATCCCGACTTCCTCGAGGCGCTCTCAGACGTCCTGTGATCGATCTTCAGCACGTCGAGACCCCTGTAGGTCTCGTCGATCTCGATCGGGCTCGGCGGAACTCTCAACGCGTCGTTGAATACGCGGCCAAGCACGGCCTCGGCTGGCGACCCCACATCAAGACGCACAAGTCACTCGAGATCGCCCGCATCCAGCTCGACGCCGGAGCGAAGGGACTCACCGTCGCGACGTTGCGCGAGGCCGAGGTGATGGCCGAGCTGACCGACGACATTCTGCTGGCCTATCCGCAGGTGGGTCGCGCCAAGCTCGAGCGACTGGTCGCGCTTCCCGAGCACATCGATCTGAAGGTCGCCCTCGATAGCGAAGAGGCTTTGCGGCCGATGGCCGAGATCGCCCGCGCTCATGGACGGTCGATCGGAGTCCTCGTGGAAGAGGACGTCGGGATGGGTCGAGTCGGGTTAAGCAGCGCGGACGAGGTCCTTGGGCTCGCTGCGCGGGTGGTGGAAACGCCGGGAGTCGACTTCCGGGGGATCCTCTTTTACCCGGGACACATCCGCATGAAGCCGAGCGACCAGGATGACCATCTGCGCTCGGTGGCCAGCAGAGTGCAGCTCACTCTGTCCGCTCTCCGTGATCATGGGATGGAGCCCGAGATCGTGTCGGGAGGGTCGACGCCCACCCTTTGGCGGAGTCACGACGTTCCCGGCTTGACGGAGATCCGGTCGGGGTCATGCATCTACTTCGATCGGGAGGGCCTGGATATTGGAGTCGCCCACCCCGACGACGTGGCGTATACGGTGCTCGCGACGGTGGTGTCGACAGCGATCGAGGGATGCGCGGTGATCGATGCCGGTTCGAAGGCGCTTGCCAAGGAGTCGCGAGGGAGCGGAGAGGGGTTTGGTGTACTCTTCGAACATCCGGATGTCCGAGTCGCCTCGGTGTCGGAGGAGCACGGTGTGCTCTCGCTCGGGGACTCTGACTGGGTGCCGCAGGTTGGGGACCGTGTCCGTGTGATCCCGAACCACGTGTGCGTGTCCGTGAACTTGCACGATCGTCTTGTAGGGTCGACGGCCGAAGGCTGTTCATGGGTCGGCCTCGAGGGCCGGGGTCGAGGCACCTGGAGCAAGTGAGCCCGGAGCGAGCTGAGCTACTCGTCGCGGCGATGCGGGGTGTCCACGTCCTCGTGGTCGGCGATGCCATGCTCGACCGCTACCTGAGTGGCCCGGTCGACCGTGTGTCGCCCGAAGCCCCTGTTCCGGTCGTGACCGTCGAGAGCGAGTCCCTCGCGGTGGGTGGCGCCGGGAACGTGGCTGCGAATGTCGCCGCCCTCGGAGCTCGGTGCTCACTGGTATCTCTGATCGGTGCGGACGACGAGGCTGGTCTTCTCATCGAGAGCCTCAAGAAATGTGGCGTGCGCGCGGAACGAGTTGTGACGGATCCCACGCGCCCTACGACCGTCAAGACGCGTGTGATGTCTCGCCAACAGCAGATCGTGCGGGTCGACCGCGAGTCCGTGAGCGACGCACACGGTGAGTGCGAGGCCGCTTTGGTCGAGGCGGTACAGGCGGCCATTTCTGGTTGCGATGCGGTGGTTCTGGAGGACTACAACAAAGGCGTCGTCACGGCGGCCGTGACGTCTGCGGCGTTGGCGGGGGCGAAGGAAAGAAGAGTGCCGGTGGTCGTGGATCCCAAGCGGCGGCGCTTTTTCGATTTCGAGGGCGCAACGGTGTTCAAACCGAATGCCCGGGAGCTCGAAGCGGCGTGGGGTGACTTTGTGCGGCCCGACGACGCAGAATGGCTGGAGGAAGTCCGGACGAAGCTCGGGTGCGAGCATCTCCTGCTCACGCTCGGTGCCCGAGGCATGGTCGTGAAGAGTGCCCACTCGGCACCGGTGGACGTCCCGGCCCGCGCGCGATCGGTCTACGACGTGTCCGGGGCTGGCGACACCGTCTCCGCGGTTGTGGCGACCGCGATGGGAGCGGGAGCGTCGATCACGGAAGCAGCTCACCTCGCGAATCGTGCCGCAGCGCTAGCCGTGGCCCAAGCAGGGGTCGTGCCGGTGGCCGCGGATCAGCTACTCGATGATGTGCGACGAAACTCACCTTAGGACCATGGAGAATTCATGTCCGACCTAGAGCGTATTCATACCGACTCGGCCCCGGCAGCGATCGGGCCCTACTCTCAGGCGATCCGCGTAGACGGATGGATCTTCTGCTCGGGGCAAATCCCGATCGACGCAGAGAGTGGGGAACTCCTGAAGGGGAGCGTGGCGGAGCAGACTGATTTGGCTCTGCGGAACCTGAAGGCAGTGCTAGAAGCAGGAGGATCTTCGATGGACTCGGTCGTCAAGACCACCGTCTTTCTCTCGGACATGAATACATTCGCGGAGATGAACGAGGTGTACGCGCGACACTTTGGCGAACACCGGCCCGCTCGGGCTGCGGTTCAGGCCGGCGCGCTTCCCAAGTTCTGCGACGTCGAGATCGAGTGTGTGGCGAGAGTGGAGGAGCTCTAGCCCGGCCGAAACGAGCACAACTCCTTCTCATTGCGTCGATTTCTGGCCCCCGGTACCTTGACCTCAACATTCCCGGCACTGGGATGGGAAGACGTGAATGATGTGGTGCGAGAACGGGAGTAAACCCCCCGCCCAGGGCGACCGTGGTTACGGATCGCCCCAGTCGGGGTTTGGTGCATGTTAGTGATGCACCCTTACGGGGCTGGATCGTTCGGCTCCGAGTAGTTCATAGAGGGTGGTTTTCGAAATCCATTTCCAACGGGAGGACGGACATGACGTCACAAACGTCAGGACGTCTCACATCCGGGTTGCTGCGGGGAGGCCTAGTGTTGGCTCTCGCCGCGATGCTCGGGTGGGCACCGACTCCGATTGCGGCTCAGGCGACTGGGCAGTTGGTCGGAACGGTCCGGGACGCTGCGACGCAGCGTCCTTTGGAAGCGGTCCAGGTGTACATCGGTGGCACCGGTATCGGTGCGCTGACGAACGCCGCGGGACGCTTCCTTCTCCTCAACGTTCCGGCAGGTGAGCATTCGCTCGTCGCCGAGATCGTGGGGTATCGCTCCGGCGCCCAGACCGTAACGGTTGCGGCGGGGAGCTCCGTAGTTGCGGACTTCTCACTCGAACAGACGGCGATCACGCTCGACCAGATCGTCGTTACGGGTGCAGGAGTCGCGACTGAAAAGCGGAAGCTCGGTAACACGATTGCGACGCTCGATGCGAGTTCGCTCGAGAACGCACCGGTAACCGACTTCAGCCAGTTGATCGCCGGTCGTGAGCCGGGCGTCGTTTCGCTTCCTTCGTCGGGGTATACCGGTGAGGGTGCGAAGATCCGCATCCGCGGGTCGTCGTCGCTTTCTCAGCTCAACGAGCCGATCATCTACGTCGACGGGATTCGTGTCGACCGGTCAGCCGTGGATGCCAACAATGGTCAGGGCAACCCGAGCCGTCTGGACGACATCCCGCCGGAGGCGATCGAGCGTGTCGAGATCCTCAAGGGTGCTGCCGCAGCTACGCTGTACGGCACGGAGGCCTCGAACGGCGTAATCCAAGTCTTCACGAAGCGGGGTCGCGCTGGTGCGCCGCGTTTCACTGCGCAGGCGGACTGGACGGGCATTTCCGTGCCGACCAACCGCATCCTTCCTGTCGCCGACTACATCGGCCGGGATTGTGCAGAGGTGGACTGCTCCGATCCGGGTGACGCAGCTGAGCTTGCGGAAATCCAGAGCCGGATGCAGCAGCGCTTTGGCATCTCGCCGAGTGCGTTCCAGCCGTTCGAGCAGGACATCATCCCAGAGATGCTCTCGACCGGCTTCGGCCAGGTCTACTCGGCATCCGTGACGGGTGGTTCCGATGTCTTCCAGTACTTCGTATCGGGTCGCTTGACGGACGAAGATGGTCCGTACAACCCGCAGAAGAACTTCCCCGAGGATCCAAACCTCGAGGTCGAGACGGATGAGAACCGTCGGGTCGGCTTCACGTCGAACTTCACGGTCATTCCGAACCAGAAGATCCGGATTGGCGTCTCGACGCTCTATTCGGACATGGAGCACCACACGCCGGACAATGGAAACAACATCTACGGCGTGTTCTCCTCGATTCTCATGACGCAGCTCCGTCGCGCTACGCCGCAGTCGGACATCGGCGTCGAGGGTTCGAACTACTACGGTAATCCGGCCTTCGCGACGACGCGTGAGAACATGTACCAGCTGAACTTCGTCAACGCGCAGCACTTTGCGGGTTCGACGAACATTGGCTTCACGCCGACCGACAACTTCCGTCTCGACGGAACATTCGGTGTGGACTTCACCTCCGATGATGCGGTCGCGTTCCGTCCGTACGCGTGGAGCGTGGACGGCTTCTCCGGCTCGACGCCGGATGGCTCCCGCTCTGTGGAGGAGTACCGTAGCCGTGAGATCACTGCGGACCTCAAGGGTTCTGTGATCAGCAACTTCGGTGACAACATCGAGAACACCTTCCTCTTTGGTGGTCAGGGCTTCCTGCGCCAGAATCAGAGGGCGGGTGGTTCCGGATCGGTCTTCCCGGGCCCGGGTCTCGAGACCCTCTCTGCGCTCGCGAACGAAGGTTCTTTCGAGAACTGGACGCGTGTAACGCAGCTCGGTGGTTACCTCCAGGACCAGATTGGCTTTGACGACTGGATCTTCATGACCCTCGGTGGTCGTTGGGATGCCAACTCGGCCTTCGGTGAGGACTTCTCGACGGCTTTCTACCCGAAGGCCTCGATCTCGATCGTGCCGTCGATGGGTCTTGACTGGCAGAACGAGACGTTCTCCACCTTCCGTGTGCGCGCGGCGATCGGTAAGTCCGGTCTGCAGCCCGACGCGTTCGCGAAGTTCACCACGTATCAGCCCGCTCCGTCCGAGGAGGGCCCCGGCGTAGAGCCGTCCAACCTCGGTAACGACGCGCTCAAGCCGGAAGTCTCCACAGAGTGGGAAGTCGGTGCCGAGCTCGGGCTGTTCAACGACCGTTGGTCGGTCGACGCGACGTACTGGGATCGGACGGTTACCGATGCCATGGTCGCGCGTCAGTTCTCCGTGACCGGTGGCTTCACGGCCGAGCAGTTGGTCAACATCGGTGAGCTGGTCGGATCCGGCGCTGAGATCAGCGTCCGTGGTACGGTGCTCCAGCAGGAAGGTCTCTCCCTGAACGTGTTCGCCAACACGGCGTACCTGTCCGAGGAGATCACGAGCATGGGTGGCGCTCCGCCGCTCAAGACGGGTGGTTCCTACCCCCGGTACCGCAACTTCCTGCTCGAAGGATACTCCCCCGGAGCGTTCTTCGGTGCCCAGGTCGCGGATGTCGCAATTCCGCTGAACATCGACGGCACGTGCACGCAGCCGTCGGAAGCCGACGCGCTCGCGTACTTCGCGACGCCGCGTAGCCCGAGCGAGTTCAAGCCGCTCGCGGTCGGCAACAGCGACTTCGGAACGCCGGACGGCAGCTTCGCATCGCACAACTGCGGTAGCGGACTGCTCGACAGCTTCCTCGGCAAGCCCACGCCGGATTGGGCCGGTTCGTTCGGCTTCAACCTGGCGTTTGCCAGCAACTTCGAGCTCAACACGCTCTTCGAGTACAAGGCCGGGATCCAGAACCAGGATCTGTCGGGCATGTTCCGTCGTGCGAACGCGGTGATCGGGCGCAACACGCCTCGGGCCGCTGAGCTCGGAGCCATCATGGCCGATCCGGGATCGTCCGCGCAGCAGCGCCTCGATGCCGCGATCTCCTGGGCACGTGAGGTCGAAGGCCTCGCACCCATGAGTGGCATGAACGGCATCTTCGATGCTTCGATTATCCGGTGGCGCGAGCTCGCGCTCACGTACCGGATCCCGTCCGACATTGTCGAAGGATGGGGCCTCTCGACCGCCACGCTCAACCTCGGCGCGCGGAACCTCCACCTATTCATGTTCGGGGATTACCCAGGCATGGATCCGGAGACCAACGTGCAGGGACGCTGCAACGGCGGACTGAACTGCAACTTCTTGAACTCGACTGAGGGTTGGAGCATTCCGATTCCGCGTCGGTTCACGCTCTCGACTCGTGTCACCTTCTAAGGGGATTTGACGATGATGAATCGTATCAAAGCTCCGGTGACCGCAGCGCTGTCGGTCTTCGTTCTCTCGGGGTGTAACCTCCTCGACGTGGACAACCCGAACAGCCTGGTCGAGGAGTCCATTAGGCTGGAGGCCGCCGCGAATGGTGTGGCCAACGGCTCCCTGCAGCTGGTGAGCGAAGCGCTCGCCGATGTGTGGGAAGGTCCGGCGGTGACGTCGGATGAGTTGTACTGGATTGGCTCCCGTGATGCGTGGGGCCAGCTCGACCAAGGGTTCATCTCGAACCCCGAGAACGAGTTCACGGACGGAGCGTTCCCGACCTTGGGTCGGGCTGCGTGGATGTCTCAGAACGCCGTCGAGATTCTGCAGGGGCACTTCGACAACAGCGGAGCCGCCTTCCAGACGGATCTCGGGCGTGCACTCATGTTCCGTGGCATGATCATGATGGTCATCGCCGAGTCACAGTCGGACATGACGTTCTCGTACAAGATGGTAGATGGGCCGCCGGTTTCGTCCGGTTCGGCCGCGATCGGGAGTGAGGGTCAGATTCCTGTGGGCAGCATGGATGCTGTGATGGGGCTGGCGATCTCCTCGTTCACCGACGCCATCGGTCACTTCAACGCTCAGGGCGATGATGACCTCGCACTCAACGCAACGGCGCTTCGCGCACGTGCTGCGATGTCGCGTGAGATCATGACCGCTAGGAACACGCCGAACGCCACCTCCACCCTGCCGTTCGCGGCAGCGGTAGCGGACGCCAATACGGTGCTCGCAGAGGTTGGCAGTGAGGACTGGATGTTCAACCTGAGCTACTCCTCCGCGTCGTCGGGTTGCGCCATGTGCGGCAACGTCAACGACCGGAAGGAGAACCAGATCGACCTTTCGCTGGTCACGGTGGATGCCGCCAACGATATCGACGGTATCAGCCTCAACGACCCAGTCTCGGGAGCGGCCGACCTGGCGCTCACCAACAGACTGAACCAGTTCCGTGGTGGCGACTTCACGAACGCGGGTGATGCATTCCCGGATCTGACCGTCACCTCTGCGCGTCTCATGCACCTCATTCTCGCTGAGGCCGATCTGGCCGGAGGTGGAGGAGGAGCGGGCAGCGACTTCGAGATGCACATCAACGCGATCCGCGACTTTGATGGTGAAGTTGCGTTCGTGTCCGGTGGCGCTGTCAGCGATATGGAGATGCTGCAGCACGCCCGTCGGGTGAACACGGTCCTCATGGGCCTCCGTCTGCCTGACATGTACCGCTGGGACATCGCGCCTGGTGCGAACTCCGATCCCGCTGCCCGATGGGCTGGCGGTTCGGATGCCGTACTGCGGCCGGGTTCCATGCTTCCGGTCACGATCATTGAGATCCGTGCGAACTGCCATCTGAACGGCAACGGCTGCTCGGGTTGATCGAGATTGCGTAGCATGTAGTACAAGCAGTAAGCAGTGGGCAGGCGCACCCGTACTTAGTGCGGGTGCGCCTCGCCTTTTTACCCTCGATCACGACACCAACTGTCATGAAAAAGCTCATTCGGTCGTTTGTCCTTCTGTCGTCTCTCACGGTGGCGCTAGCGGCCTGTTCCGTCTTCGAAGATCAGAGCCCCGAGAACCTCGGGTTCCGTCTCGAGGGACAGCCGGGTACCACGGTGATGGCGATCTATTCGACGGAGTTCGTGGCTGCCGTGAACGAGGTGCAGGTGACTCAGGTGCGGGTGTTCCGCTCCGACACGGTGATGGCCACTCTACCGATCGACACGATCATCAGCATCGTGGAGAACCAACAGTTCTTCGTGCAGATTGAGCCGATGCCGGCGGATACGGTGAACGCCGTCGTTCGAGTTGACGTAGATGGGCGGACCTTGGTGGACAATTCCGGGCTGATTTTTCCCGAAAGCCCTTGGAACTATGTGTACCAGTTCAACCAGCTACTCACCGATTTAGTGGAGGTCGTCTTGTGAGGAAGAGACTCACACGACTCTGGCACCTAGGGCGGCGGGCGCGGGGCCTCGCATTGATCACGGCGGTCGGTGCGGCAGGTTGCCACACCTACGTCCCGGTCCAGACTCCGGTTCCCGGTTCGACCGTTCGGGTTCAGATTCCGGTGGTATCCGCGGCAGCGGACCCGAATGCGCCTCCGCAGACTGTGTCGCTCGAGGGGTTGGTTGTCGAATCCGGTGACACGCTGGTGCTGGCGACTACCAGGCGGCAGGAGTACGGCGCATTCCGTGAGGTCGTTCAGTACGACACGCTGCGGCTGGCGGAAGATCAACGGTATGGAGTGGAGGCCGTCGAGTTCTCTGCAGGGAAGTCCGTGATGCTCGGGGTAGGTCTTGCGGCTGGGGTCGGCCTGATTGCAATCGCGGCGTTCAATGGGGGGGGAGGTGGGGGCGATACCCCGATCGACGGTGGCCCTCCTCCGCCTCAGGGGGCGGTGGTCGTGAGTTCATCGTGGGTTGCTGGGCTCTTGGGCCTGCTTGGCGGGGGCGGATCGCGCTAGCCAGAGCGTCGTAGGGCGGTTCTCTTTGGTACGTCATCGTCTTGGAGGACTCGGGTGTCTTTCAGGGTGAAGACTTCTAAGCCCTCTACGTCCGAGATTCGCGATCCCATGATCGAGAGACCCCCCTTTGCCGCGACCGTAGGCGTTGCGGCGGCCGCGCTGATTTTCGCTACTACGCCGACCCTAGCGCAGGACTTCGATCCGGCGCTGTACGACATGTTGAGTTGGCAGAACGTCGGGATCGATCGCGGCGGCCGATCCACGGGTGTCGCGGGTAGCGACAGTCGCCCCCTCGAGTACTACTTCGGCGCCACGGGCGGTGGGCTGTGGAAGACCACCGACGGGGGAAGCAATTGGGCCCCCGTGACCGATGGACAGATCACGAGTGCGTCCGTCGGAGCTGTCGCAGTCTGCGAGTCGAATCCCGATATCGTGTATATCGGGACCGGCGAAACACAGCTGCGCGGCAACGTCATGCAGGGCGACGGCGTGTACAAATCCGACGATGCTGGCGAAACGTGGGAGCACCTGGGTCTGATCGAGACGCAGAACATCGCGCGCATCCGTGTGCACCCGGAGGATTGCGATGTCGCGTGGGTGGCAGCCTTTGGCCAACACTCCGCCGAGAACCCTGAGCGCGGCGTCTACAAGACGACGGACGGGGGCGAGAGCTGGGATCTCACCCTCTTCAAGAGCGAGAAGGCCGGTGCGACCGACCTCGTCGTCGATCCCAACGATCCCGACGTTCTTTATGCCGGAGTTTGGGAGGCGTGGCGTAAGAGCTGGGGCATGAGCTCCGGAGGGATGGATTCGGGGCTTTGGAAGTCGACGGACGGCGGAGAGCAGTGGACCGATATCACGGCGAACCTCGGACTGCCGGCCGGCACCCCAATCGGAAAGATTGGCGTGCAGTTTCAGGAGCGAACTCCGATCGGGTCTGGGTGATCGTGGAGCATGCCGAACGCGGGGGGGTCTTCCGCTCCGACGACGGTGGCGACTCCTTCGAGCAGGTCAACGACGAGCGGAAGTTGCGTCAGAGGGCGTTCTACTACACGCGCATTTACGCCGACCCTCAAGACGAGGACGTCGTCTATGCGCTGAACACGGGCTTTTACCGCTCTCGGGACGGTGGGGTCACCTTCCCCCAGTCGATCCGGGTCCCACACGGCGACAACCACGACCTGTGGATCGCCCCTCGGACCCGGACCGGATGGTCAACGCGAACGACGGGGGTGGAAACGTCTCGTTCAACGGCGGCGAGACGTGGACCGACCAAGAGTATTCCACCGCCCAGTTCTACCGCGTGATCACGACGAACCACGAGCCGTATCACATCTGCGGTGCGCAGCAGGACAACTCGACGGCGTGCACGCCGTCGGGTGGCTGGAATCACCTCTCTGCGGCCGGGGGCTTCGGCGGTGGCGGACACTACTACGCTCCGGGCGGCTGCGAGAGCGGCTACATCGCGCCGCACCCTGAGGATCTCGACATCTTCTACGCGGGTTGCTATGGAGGGTCTCTCTCTCGCTACGACCATGGCACCGGCTTTCTGAGAGCGATCAACGTTTGGCCTGAGAATCCGATGGGCCAATCCGCCGAGGACCTTCGAGAGCGGGTCCAGTGGACTTTCCCGATCGTCTTCGATCGGCACGACTCCAACATCCTGTATACAGGCACGCAAAAGGTTTGGAAGACGACGACCGAGGGTCAGTCGTGGGTCCAAATGAGTCCTGACCTGACGCGGAATGACCCGATGACCGTAGGCCCGTCGGGTGGTCCGATCACGCTCGACCAAACCGGGGTCGAGACGTACGCTACGGTCTTCGCGATCGCGCCGTCACCGCACGACCCGAACGTCATGTGGGTCGGGTCGGACGACGGGTACGTGAACGTCACGAGAAATGCGAGGGCGACGTCCCCCGAGTGGACGAATGTGACGCCTCCCGATGCGCCGGACTTCGTGCGCATTAACACGATCGAGGCCTCTCCGAATACTCCGGGCAAGGCGTATGTGGCCGGGATCCGCTATCTCGTCGACAACGATCGCTCGCCCTACATCTGGAAAACGGCCGACTACGGTGAGACGTGGGAAAAGATCGTTAACGGGATCCCCGGCGATGACTTCGTCCGGGCTGTTCGCGAGGATCCGGTCCGTCCGGGCCTACTGTACGCTGCTTCCGAGCGCACGGTGTACGTCTCCTTCAATGACGGAGCGGAATGGCAACCTCTCACCATGAATCTTCCCGTTACCCAAGTCTCTGACCTCGTGGTCGAAGACCACGACCTCGTGATTGGAACGCACGGCCGAGGCTTCTGGGTGATGCGAAACATCGGTCCGCTTCGGCAGCTGACGGCGGAGGTCGCCGAGTCTGACTTCTGGCTCTTCGACCCCAAGGACCCCGTACGGCGCTTCGACAACGCCGTCGACATCAACTACTACTTGGCGGAGGAAGCCGAAGACGTCATGCTCGAATTCATGGACGCTTCTGGCGAGGTGCTGGCCACCTTCGAATCGCCGGAAGATGAGGAAGAGGACGACGAAGACGAGGCTCCCTCCTTCAATCCATTCGGCGGAGGGGGTGGGCCTCGCGTCGGGAAGGCCGCCGGCTCGAATCGCTTCCGCTGGAACCAGAGGGTCGAGGGTTGGACGGACTTCGACGGACGGATCTTTTGGGCTGCGGGCAACCAAGGGCCGGCGGTGCTCCCCGGTCGATACTCCGTCCGACTCACCGTTGATGGCGAAAGCATGACGCAGGACTTCGAGATCAAGATGAATCCGCGCGCAGTCGCCGAGGGCGTGACTCTCGAAGATTTGGAGGAACGGTTCGACTTCGCGATCCAGATTCGTGACCGGGTGACGGAAGCCAACGAAGCCGTGTTGCGCGTTCGCTCGATCGAGGCGCAGATCGCCGATCGACTCGAGGAGAGTGACAACGCGGAGCTACGGAGCCTGAGTGGAACGGTCCGAGAGCGTTTGGACGAGGTCGAGGGAGAGATCTACCAGGTTCGGAACCAGTCGAACCAAGACCCGTTGAACTTTCCGATCAAGCTCAACAACAAGATCGCTGCACTGCAGAACCTGGTTGAGGGAGCGGAGGGGCGCCCGACGGATCAGTCCTACGCCGTTTTCGAGTCGCTGTCGACGCAATTGCAGGGTGAGCTCGATCAAATGAACCTGGTGATTCAGCAAGATCTCGCCCGACTCAACGCCCTCCTGCGGGAGCTTGGACTCGAGCCGATCGATGCGGAGCGCCTCGTCACCTAACCGGAAGAGAGTCGTCATGCTGCCGAGGATCATCACGAAGATCGTCGGTTGGGCCGTCGCCCTGTTCTACGACGTCGAGCGAACGGGCCCCGAGTTGACCTCGGGGCCCGTCTTGGTCGCTGCGAACCACCCCAACGCGCTCGTCGACCCGCTCGTAATCTTCCATACCGCCGGGCGCCCGACCCGCCCCCTCGCCAAGGCGCCGCTCTTCGAACAACTCCTCGTGGGGACCGTACTCAAGGGACTCGGCGGTCTGCCCGTGTATCGGAAGCAAGACGACCCTGCGTTGATGCACCTCAACGACCGCACCTTCGACGCCGCGATCGAGGCGCTTCAGAAGGGGGGCGCCGTGCAGATCTACCCCGAGGGGCAGAGTCACTCCGAGCCGTCGCTCACACCCCTTCGCACGGGGGCCTCGCGGATCGCCCTACAAGCCGAGGAGCGCTCGGGGTGGACGTTGGGACTCCATGTGCAGCCGGTCGGACTCACCTACAAGCGAAAGACCTTCTTTCGCGGCCGGGCGATCGCGGCTTTTGGGACCCCGATTCCCGTCGGGCCGTTGAAAGCCGCGTACGAGGCCGACGAGAGGGTAGCCGTCCGACAGCTCACGGACTCGATCCGTGACGGACTCGAGGCTCTGACGCTCAACTACCGCACCGAACGTGATCGAGAGCTCGTGGACGTTGCGGAGCGCTTGTGGGCGAGGCAAAGAGGTCTCGCAAAGCCTCGCGAGCGTGGACGGATGGCTGATCGCCTGCCTCGGCTGCAGGGCTTTGCCAACACCCTCCGGTGGCTCGAAGACGAGGATCCGGAGCGGGTGGAACGGCTCCGACACTCGGTCTCGCGCTACCTTCGCCTCCTCACACTCTTCGGCGCTCGAGAAGGGGATGTGCCGCGTCGGTACAAGACCGGAGCGGTGCTCCGCTACTCGGCCCGCCAGCTCTCCATGCTCCTTCTGGTGCTGCCCGCCGCGCTTGTCGGGATGGTCGTCTGGTCGGCGCCGTTCCTCTTCACTCGGTACGCAGCCCGATCCTTCAGGCCCCTCCACGACCAGGTGGCCACGTACAAGCTCTCCGTGGGCTTCGTTTCGTTTTGCACCTGGTGGGCGGCGACGACGATTGCGGTAGGCTGGTGGAGGGGTTGGCAAGTCGCCGTTGCCGTCTTCATTCTCATGCCGGTCGTCGGAATCGCCGCGGTTGCATGGAAGGACCGACAGGCGGTCGTGACGGAAGACGTGCTCGTCTTCCTCCGGGCTCGCCGGCGATCGGAGTCGCGAGACCGACTCGCTGAACAACGAGCCAGGTTGGTTGAGGAGTTCGACGCGATCGCCGACCTCCGGCGGACCATGACAGCAGATTGAGCTCGTGTGGGGCCGATCCGCACGGGAACCCGGCCAGGACGGCCCTGCATTGGGTCGGCAGGAACCACTTTCTCCGATGAGGTACGTATGAGTGTCGTTTCGAGAGCGGACCACCGCGGGCGCTGGTCTCGCGTTGGACTGGTGGCGGCCACCGCGGTGTTCCTCGGGGCGTGCGGGGACACTGAGCCCGGCGTGCAGCCTCAAACCGATATTACGTGTGACCTCAACCGAGACTACCTCTTCACGAGCCTTCCGCCCAACGCGATCCCGGCGGTGAACAACCCTCCGATCGTCGATGCAGACGCGGTAGAGGTCGACTACCTGGAAGACGACGACCGGGTACTGGGAGTGGTGCTCAACGGAGAGGCCCGTGCGTACCCCCACAACGTCCTTTGGCACCACGAGATCGTGAATGACGAGATCGGAGGGACGAGGGTCTCGGTGACGTTCTGCCCGCTTACGGGCTCCGGGCTCGCCTTCTCTCCAGAGCTGAACGGCCGATCTCTCGACCTCGGCGTCTCTGGCCTCCTGTGGGCCAACAATCTCGTGATCTACGACCGGACCGAGAACGAGGTATACGGGCCGCAGTTGAAGGTGGCCGGCGCCTGCGAAGGATTCCGGGGAGCCTCGCTCGAGTTGATGCCGGTCCAGGAAATGAGCTGGGCGCGGTGGAAGGAGCTCCACCCTGACACCAAGGTGATCTCCGGGGAGCTCGGCTTCTCGCGCAACTACACCTTCTACCCGTACGAGTCGTACCGGGAAGACAGCGACATCTTTTTCCCGCAGCCACTCGATACCTCGCGGGACTTCAAGGAGCGGGTGCTGTCCGTCCGCGATGGTGACGGCGGGCGTGGCTTCCCCTTCACGGAGCTCGCGGCTGTCGGTGCGGTCGCGGCGCTGAATGAAACAATCGGTGGCGTGCCGACCGCGATCTTCTACGAAGGTCGGGACGGCGAGGCCGCGCTTGCGTTCGATGCCCGGGTAGGTGCCCAGACTCTGACGTTCCAGGCCGATCTCTCGGGTGTGTGGATCGACGACCAGACGTCTTCGACGTGGGATTTCAACGGAGTCGCCGTGAGTGGTCCGCTGGCGGGAGAGCGCCTCGCGACTCGTGCCGACGCATGGACGGTGTTCTGGTTCGCGTGGCGGCACTTCCAGCCCGACGGCGACACCTTTCTGGCTCCGTGAGATCCCTGATCGCGGCCGTGCTCCTCACGGCCGCATGGAGTGCGCCGGCGAGCGGTCAGTGGCCGGTCGGGAAGGGCGGCTATTGGGCGAAGCTCTCTTGGTTCCACCACGAGACCACGGAGCAGTTTCGTCCCGACGGCTCACGGCGACCCTTCTTGAACCAAGGTGCCGAGAGTATCTCGGACGCACTCTTCTTGGACGTGAACGTCGGAGTGCACGAACGGTTGGATCTGTGGCTGCAGGTGCCTTGGTTCAGTCTCGACTTCAACGACGTGCTCGACGAACGACACAGCGGGGGCATCGGCGACATTCGACTATCGGCGCGATACAACCTCCTCCAACTGCGCGGAGGTAGCATTCCGATATCGGCGCGCTTTACAACCAAGTTTCCTGTGCAAGCGGTGACGCTCGATGCGGAGGTGATCCCCGTCGGGGAGGGGCAGTTCGACTACGAGGCGTGGATCGAGAGCGGGGCGTCGTTCTATCCGTTGCCGTTGTACTCGGCCCTCTGGATCGGGTATCGGTGGAGAACCCTCAACGAAGAAACGACGCGTCGCCCCGGCGACGAAGTCGTCTTCCTCGCGGAGGTCGGCAGCACGGACGTGTTCGGTGGAGTTGGCGGGAAGGTCGTGGTCGACGGGATCTTCGGTCGACCCGGCGCGATCCAAGGCCTCCAGCTGAGTGACCAGGACGCTCGTGAGGTCCTCTACGTTGCTCCGACCATCCTGTACAGCTTCACCCCATCGACGATGCTGGAGGTTGCGGCCCGGATCCCGCTGCGGGGCAAGAATTACCCGACCGGGGCGCCGATCCAGATCGGGATCTTCCACACCGGAACCCTGTTCCAGTAGTTCCGCCTGGGACCGGTGCTTGTTCACCGAGCTTGGCGAGCGCACGGAAGGCAGGTATCGTGGGCCGCCGGCTGGCAGCGTACGCAGAGCCGGATCGAAGCGTAGTGAGGGGGCGGAGGGAGACTGGTGTCTCCGGCGGTCTTCAAAACCGTGCAGCCCGGCTAAAACCCGGGTAGGTGGGTTCGATTCCCACACGTTCCCGCCACGCGGCTCGCTTAACGGGGAAGCGCGAAACGAAGAGAGAGGTCCACCGCCCCCGTCTCGGTCGGCGCCGTCTGCATCGACACCGAGAGCGGCTCGGGGAAGCGGGCGAGGTGAGCGGAAACGTACGCATCAACGCCGCTGATCAATATCAGAAAGAGCCCGAGCGCGACGAGGTCTTCCTGCTGGTCCTTTCGAGCCTCCAAGAGGCCTCTCATCTCGCCGAGTGTCTCGTCGTCGTCGAGGGCGGTCGCAATGTCGTCAGGGTCCGTGACCTCACCGGCCGCGAGGCGCCCGAGTAGGACCTCCTCGCGGAACCGAACGCGGCGTTGCGCTTCTCCGATCCGGCTTCGAGTGCGTAGCAACGTGAAGATCGTTGCAGACTGCGCGGCTACATAGAAACCGCCCCTCGTGTACGAGCCGATCGCCGCGTGCCCCCACCCCGGGATGAGAAGTGCGCGCAGAAAGGCGCGGCCGGGGCTAATCGGGAGGGGCGGTGGGAGCTCCGGAGTGGTCACACGCGGAGGGGTCGGGCGTTCCTGGGCGGCGGCGGCGCGCGGAGCGGCAATTATGCAGACGAGACAGCATAGGATGGCGCCAAACGTGACCCCGCCGGTCGCACCCCTGCGGTACCGTCTGTGCTCCGTGGACTTCATGTACGCTCTCTCCAGTCGAGTACTCTCGGAGCCTCGCCAGCCGCGAGAACGACGTAACTCTGATGGTACACCCAATCTCCCGAGTTGACGTACCACTTTCCACCTTTGACTTCGCGGACGAGCGGGAGGTGTGTGTGACCAAGGAGCACGACTTCGAGTTCCCCTTCGTCCACGAGCTTCGTCTCCGCGAAGGCTTCCAACGCGCGGGAACGCTCCTGCTGCCTCGGTCCCCACTGATCCCAACGCTCTTCCGTGTTCGACACGTGGCTCGCAATTCGATCACCGAGAGCGACCGGGAGAAGCCCGAAGGCGGTTGTGGTAACCGGTGACCGAAGGACCGACTTCATCACCCGGTAGCCCTGATCTCCGGCTCCGAGACCATCGCCGTGCGCAAGGAAGGTCATCCTGCCTGCAATGGATCGCGTCACAGGCTCCCACAAGAAATCGACGCCGATCTCTTCGGTCAGGTAGCGACCACCCCACCAGTCGTGGTTTCCTCCCACAAGGGTCAGCGGGACCCCTGTGGCGACGACCTCTTTGAGTTTCGACAACAGGGGTTCGTGACCTCGCGTGATTCCGCCCCGGTACTCGTACCAGAAGTCGAAGAGATCACCGTTGATGATGATCTCGGACGCCTCGACGGCGGCGTACTCGAGCCACTCCAAGAACGCCCCTTGATGGTGGGGTGGGGCGGCGCCGTGATGGACGTCCGAGGCAACGAAGACGGGGCGGGTGTCGTTCACGCACGAAGGTAGAGGTGAACCGCCGAAGGCCGGAAGGGGTACGGGGCCCCATGAATGAACCCCGTGTGAGATTCCGACGTCGGCTCCGAGCTGCCGCAAGCCACCTTTCGTGGGCAGCGACTCTCACCGTGGTCGCGTGCGCACCGGGGCGTCCGGCCGTCGTAGGCTCGTTGCCAGATGCCAGCCCGGTGGCCGATGCCGCGCGTGCTTCGACGCGGCTGACGGAGCCGACGTGGATCGAGTTCTCGTGGGAGCTCAACGAGGAAGGCGCCCGGGCTCGCGGAGACGGAGTCGCTCGCATCGAGCCCCCGTATCGGGCCCGCCTGGATCTCTTCCACGAAAGCGGCGAGACGGTGGCAGCGGTCGCCGTCGTCGACGATGAGCTGCGAATCCCTCCCGGGGCAGTCGAGGACATTCTGCCGCCCATAGACCTGATGTGGGGAACGTTGGGCGTTTTTCGACCTCTCGAAGACGCCCGCATGCTCGGCGGCGACCGGCTCGACGGGGGCGGTCGGCGACTCCGCTACGCTCACGACGTAGACCACGAACTACACTTCGAACTGATCGACGAGTCGTTGTCCGCCGTCGAGCTGCTGGAAGGAGGGACGCTCGTCCAATGGGTTCGCGTGGACCGGGATGAAGAGGGCGGCTTTCCCCTGGTGGCGACGTATCGAAACCTCATCGACTTCCGAGAGCTCAAGATCGAGCGGACGTCGACGCGCGTGGCGGAGCCCTTCGATCCGTCGATCTTCGATCCCCGCTAGTACATCACGCCGGTCGGAGTAGATTCAGGGCATGAATGACGAGCGTCGAGCCAGTAGCCGACTTGGGCCGCAATCGCTGCGGGCCCGATCCTTCGTGTACGGTCTTGCAGGCCTGGCTCTGTTGGCGGTCACCGGGTGTAACTACTCGTTCCGGGCGGGCTCTTTTCCTCCCCCGCACATCCGGACGGTGGCCATCGAACCGTTCGAGAACACGACCACCCGCTTCGAGCTGTCAGGCGAGCTCTTCGATCAGCTCTTGAGAAATCTCCCCGGTGCCCTTGGCATTCGGCAGGCGGGTGCCGACGTGGCGGACGCGATCGTGCGCGGCTCGATCAATCGGTACGACGTTCAGGCTCCGAATTACCGTGCCGGCCAGCCCGGACAGGCGGCCCAAGTGCTCCAACGGCAGGTGAACATCTCGGTGAGTGTCGAGATTATCGACCTCGTCGAGAACGTCGTCTTGTGGGAGTCGAGCAACGTCTCGGCGCTGGGCGAGTACCCGGAGGGCGCCCCCGAGGAAAACGGTCGGATGCGGGCCATCGAACTGCTCGTGCAAGAGATTGTGGACGGGGCCCAGTCCAACTGGTAGAATCCCCACTGCTTCAGGCCGGAAGGGTGTCCTGACCGGCCGAGCGCAGACCCCCTCGATAGGAGATTCAGTGGCCCGAGCTGTCGGACTAGGTGCGTTCCTGTTCGCGTTCTGGCTCTCCCTATCCGGGCACTATACGCCGCTAATCCTGACGTTCGGTGTCGCATCGTGTGTACTCGTCGTGTACCTCTGCGCTCGCATGGGTGTCATCGACGAGGAAGGCGTTCCGTTCCAAGTCATGCCGCGGATGTTGGCGTATCTCCCGTGGCTGTTGAAAGAGATTTTCGTGGCGAACATCGCGGTGGCGAAAGTCATCCTTGATCCGAAGTTGCCGATCTCGCCGCGGATGGTCGTCTTCCACGGAAGCCAACAGACCGACCTTGGCCGAGCTCTCTACGCCAACTCGATCACGCTCACGCCCGGCACGATCACCACGGGGGTAGAAGGCCAGGATTTCCAGATCCACGCCCTCAGTGCGGCTGACCTCGAGACCGATGAAGAGAGTGCGATGGATGTGCGCTGCTCGTGGGTGGAGGGCTCGCCGAGAATGGGAGGCGCCGCATGATGTTCGGTGCAGCGGCTGCGGGCATCCTCGTCTCGATGACACTCGCCCTGGTCCGGGCACTCAAAGGCCCAACCGTATACGACCGGGTCATGGCGGTGAACACCTTCGGCACGAAGACGGTCCTGCTCATTGCCGTGCTGGGTTTTTTGACGGAGCGGCCCGAGTTCTTGGATCTCGCGCTCGTCTACGCGCTCATCAACTTCATCGGGACGATCGCCGTCCTGAAGTTCTTCGAGTTCGGTGACCTCGGACTGACTCGCCGCCTCGAAAGGGAGCCCGAGTAATGGAGGCCGTACTCGAGATCGCGAGCTGGGTGAGCATACTCGGCGGCCTCTTCTTCATGATCGTCGGCACCGTCGGGCTCCTACGCCTCCCCGACGTGTATACCCGCCTCCACGCGGCCGGTATGACCGACACGATGGGAGCCGGCCTTCTCATCTTGGGCATGGGTCTACAGACCGTGATCGGGATGATGCACGGTCACTCGACGTGGTGGACGGTCCTCGTCCGACTCGTCCTGATCTATCTCTTCCTCCTGTATACGAGCCCGATTGCGACCCACGCCTTGGCACGGGCAGGACTCGCGGGAGGTGTGAAACCCTGGAGTGCGGACGAAGGGGATACCCGATGAGTTGGCTCGTCGTCGATGTGGTGCTCCTGCTCCTTCTCGCGGTCACCGGTGTGGCCGTCATCCGATCGCGAAACCTCTTTGCAGCCGTGATGCTGACTGGGATCTACAGCTTGGTCTCAGCCGGCCTATTTGTCGTGATGGATGCGGTGGACGTGGCGTTCACAGAGGCAGCGGTCGGGGCAGGGATCTCGACCGTCCTCTTGCTTGGCACCTTGGCTCTGGTTGGGCACAAAGAGAGGGAGCCGTCGCATAAGCCGATTTTGCCCCTGTTTGTGGTGCTGGTTACCGGTGGCGTGCTCGTGTATGGGACGTCGGACATCCCTCCTTTCGGAGCTCCGGATAATCCGGCCCATCTGCACGTAGGGGCCCACTACATCGAGGAATCCGGACACGAGATCAACGAGCACATCCCGAATGTGGTCACGTCGGTGCTCGGTTCGTACCGCGGGTACGACACGATGGGTGAGACGGCGGTGGTCTTCACTGCGATGGTCGGGGTGCTCCTCCTCTTGGCGCGCGGGCCGCTACCCAAGCGCGTCCACCACGACGGCCGTTGGATCACGGTTCCGTCGGGGACGACTCGCGAGGAGTTGGCCGAGAAGCTGGCACGAGAGAGGAGCTCCGGAGGAGCGGGACCGGACGGGGAGGCCGCTGATGGATGATCGTGTGATCCTTCGGGTCGGCGCCAAGATTCTCACGCCGTACATCCTTCTCTTCGCCCTCTACGTCCAGTTCCACGGGGACTTTGGCCCGGGTGGTGGTTTCCAAGCGGGCGTGATCTTCGCCGCTGCCTTCGTCTTGTACGCCCTCGTCTTCGGTTTGGGTAGGGCGGTCAAGGTGCTGCCCCCCAAGGCGGTCTATGTGTGCGGCGCAGCGGGGGTGCTCATCTACGTTGGCGTCGGGTACCTCGCGATGTTCCGGGGTGGCGAGTTCTTGAACTACTCGGTGCTCGCGTACGATCCCCAGTACGGGCAGCACTACGGAATTCTGGCCATCGAGTTCGGTGTGCTGGTGACCGTCTTCGGCGTGATGGTTGCCCTTTTCTACGCCTTTGCAGGCCGGCGGAGGGTCGATCCATGATCGAGGCCGTCGGGCTTTTCAACTATTGGGCGGTCATCGTCCTAATGATGATCGGCTTCTACACGCTGATCTCCCGTGACAACCTCGTGAAGAAGCTGATCGGGCTGAACATTTTTCAGACGTCGGTCATCATGATGTACGTCTCCTTCGGGAAGGTGGCGGGAGGAACCGCCCCGATTCTGATCCAGGACCACGGTGAGCCAGACGCCGCCGCCGATGCGACTCACGCGGTCGCTGAGGCCGGGCACTCTGCACTCGAGGCCGCCGGATTCATCGGGTACTCCAACCCGATCCCACACGTACTCATGCTCACCGCGATCGTGGTCGGTGTCGCTACGCTCGCGCTCGGACTCTCCTTGGTCGTGCGAATTTACGAAGCCTACGGGACGGTAGAAGAAGACGAGATCACTCGAATGGATGTCGTCTCGTGAGCGAGAATCTCCCGGCTCTCCTGATTGTCGTGCCACTCGTTCTGGCGCCGATCGCGGCGCTTATTGGGCGAGCGAACGTGGCGTGGGGGCTCGCGGTTGCGGCGTGTTGGTGGGCGTTCGGCGCCTCGCTCACCCTGCTGCAACGCGTGTGGGACGGCGGCGTGATTCTCTACTCGATCGGGGGCTTTGCCGGACCCATCGGGATCGAGTACCGAATCGACCTCGCGAGTGCCTTCGTGGCCATGATCGTAGCCGCGATCGGAGCGGTGTCGATCCCGTACGCGCGAGCGAGCATCGCGGACGAGATCTCGGAGGATCGTCGGGCGCTCTTCTACACGGCGTTCATCCTGTCCCTGACAGGGCTCCTCGGCATCTCGATCACCGGCGACGTCTTCAACGTCTTCGTGTTCCTGGAGATTTCGTCTCTCTCCGCGTACTCGATGATTGCGCTGGGTCAGGACCGGCGGGCGCTGACGGCCGCCTTCCAATACCTGATCATGGGTAGTGTGGGCGCGACCTTCATCGTGATCGGGATCGGACTCCTGTACGTGGTGACCGGTACGCTCGGCATGCGAGACCTCGCCGAGTTGATTCCGCAGGTCCTAGCCTCAGGGGAGGGGACGCGAACGATAGCGGTCGCCTTCACCTTCCTCACGGTGGGAATCACCCTCAAGCTCGCACTCTTCCCACTGCACCTCTGGCTACCCAACGCGTACACCTACGCGCCGTCCGCCGTGACGGCCTTCATGGCGTCGACCTCGACGAAGGTTTCCGTCTACCTCCTCCTCCGCTTCTTCTTCACGATCTTCGGCGCCGACTTCTCCTTCGGGCAGATGCGCCTCAACATGGTGCTGATGCCGCTCGCACTCATCGCCATCCTGGCGATGTCGTTGGTCGCGATCTACCAGGCGAACGTGAAGCGCCTGCTGGCCTTCTCGTCCGTCGCGCAGATCGGGTACATGGTGCTCGGCATCAGCTTCGGGAGCGTGCTCGGCCTGACCGCAGGGATCCTGCACCTCTTTAATCACGCATTGATGAAGGGGGCGCTCTTCATGGCGCTCGGTTGCGTGATGTATCGAGTAGGGTCGGTACGGCTGGATAAGATGGCGGGACTCGGTAAGACGATGCCGTGGACGATGGCTGCCTTCGTCGGCGGTGGCCTCAGCTTGATCGGGGTCCCGCTCACCGTGGGCTTCGTCAGCAAGTGGTATCTAGTCCAAGCGGCGCTGGCACAAGGCCGGTGGGGCGTCGCGGCGGTCGTGATGGTGGGTTCCCTCATGGCGCTCATCTACATCTGGAAGGTCGTCGAGGTGGCTTACTTCAAGCCCCCCGAAGAGGACCACCAGATTCGGGAGGCGCCATTGAGTCTGTTGGTTCCAACGTGGATTCTGGTGGTGGCGAGTTTCTGGTTCGGCATCGATGCAGGACGCACCGCCGAAATCGCGACGCGCGCGGCTGAAACGCTGCTGGGGGTGATGTGATGAGCCCCGAGATGCTCATAGGCGTGATTCTGCTTCTCCCGGTGGTGGCGGCCGTTCTCGTCCTCCTCCTTGGCAAGAATCCGAACGCACGCGAGACCGCTACGCTCGTAGTGGGCGCGATCACATTCACCCAAGTCTTCCGCCTCTATGGACTGGTAACCGGTGGAGAGCGCCCGCGTTGGGACGTCTTCGAAGTACTGCCTGACGTCTGGATCGCCTTCGAGGTCGAGCCGCTGGGGATGGTGTTCGCGCTCGTCGCCTCCTTCCTCTGGCCGATCACTTCCCTGTACGCCATCGGGTACATGCGGGGGCACCACGAAGAGAATCAGACTCGATTCTTCTTCTTCTTCGCCATCGCGATCGCAGGTGCACTCGGGGTGGCGTTCAGCGCGAATCTCTTCACCCTCTTCGTCTTCTACGAGTTCCTGACCTTCTGTACCGTGCCGCTCGTCACGCATCACCAGAGCGAAGAGGCGAAGAAGTCGGGCCGGATCTACTTGGGGATCCTCCTCACGACCTCGATCGGCCTCCAGCTCGTCGCCATCATCTGGACGTGGGTCTTGGCGGGACGGCTCGACTTTGTCGACGGGGGAATCCTGGCGGGCACGGCGGGCTCCACGGTTCTCGGGACCGTCCTCGTCCTGTACGTCTACGGGGTGGGGAAGGCCGCCCTCATGCCGTTCCATAGGTGGCTTCCGGCTGCCATGGTAGCGCCGACGCCGGTGTCCGCGCTGCTGCACGCCGTCGCGGTCGTGAAGGCAGGGGTGTTCACGGTGTTGAAGATCGCCGTGTACGTCTTCGGTATCGACCTCCTCCAAGAGTTGGCCACCACCGACCTGCTCGCGTGGGCTGCGGCAGCCACCATCATCCTCGGTTCTCTGGTGGCGTTCAAGAAAGACAACCTGAAGGCCCGTCTAGCGTACTCGACGATCAGCCAGCTCTCGTACATCGTCTTGGGTGCCATGCTTGCAAACGAGATGGGGATCATCGGTGGCGGGATGCACATCGCCATGCACGCCTTCGGCAAGATCACGCTCTTCTTCGCCGCTGGTGCGATCATGGTCGCGGCTCATGAGAAGAAGATCAGCAGGATGCACGGTTTGGGACGGACGATGCCGATCACCTTCGCCGCCTTCTTCGTCGGCTCACTGAGCATCATTGGGCTCCCGCCGGCGGGTGGGTCGTGGAGCAAGTGGTTCCTCGGCTTGGGCACGCTGGAGGCCGGGCAGGTCGGGCTCCTAGGTGTACTCATGCTTTCGTCGCTACTCGGCCTTTACTACCTCCTCGAGGTACCGGTGAAGGCGTTCTTCTTCCCACCTCCTGAGGACGCCCATCACGCAGACGGGATCAAGGAAGCGCCCCTCCCGTCGCTCATAGCGATCTGTGTGACGGCGGCGGCCACGGTGGGCCTCTTCTTCTGGCCGGATCCCCTCCGCGCCCTCATGCAGATGGTGGTGTCAGGAGGCGCGTCATGAGTCACGACGCTCACGGACACCACGAGGTGAAGGAGCCGATCGGATGGATGGACAAGCCCGATTTCGTGCGGCGCCTCTTTCTGATCTTCTACGTCATCTGCGGTGTGCTCTTCCTGAGTGAGTTCATCCTCATGGGGACGGAGAACGCCCACCCTCATCCGCTGGAAGAGCGGATGCGCTTCTTCGTGTACCCGGTCTACGGCTTCATCTCTTTCTGGTTCTTGGTGTTGCTGGCACGGCCGATGCGAACGCTTCTGATTCGGTCCGAGGACTACTACGAGGGCGGCGGGGCGTACGACGAGAAGGGGGCCGGCGATGCTGAGTAGCATGCCTCCCTTCGTTCTCTTCTTCGTCGGGGCGATCGCGGTCGCCTTCACGCGCGGTACGGCTCGCAAGGCGATCGTGCTCGGGATCCCGCTTCTCGGAGGTGCGAACCTACTGATGACGGCGGGCGCAGATGTGGGGATCGTCGCCGGGGCCGTCGGTGAAACGACGCAGCGCGTGTTCCTGGAGTGGGAGCTCCTCGGGTACACCCTTCAACCGTACCGCGTCGACAAGCTCAGTCTCCTCTTCGGGTACCTCTTCCACATAGCGGCCTTCCTCGGCTTCGTCTACGCCCTCCACCTAGGCGATCGTACCCCGGACGGCTCGGTAGCTCTCGACGTCGGTGAGGAGGATGTCGTCGGGAATGGCAAGGCCGGACTCCAACACGTGGCGGCGATGTTGTACGCCGGAAGCGCGCTGGGAGCGGTCTTCGCCGGTGACTTCATCACGCTCTTCGTCTTCTGGGAACTCCTCGCGATCACCTCGGTCTTCCTGATCTGGGCGCGCGATTCCAAACAGTCGTACGCGACCGGCTTCCGGTATCTCATCATCCACGTGGTGTCGGGCGTATTGCTACTCTCCGGTGCGCTCATGCTTGCGCACGGGACCGGCTCGATCGCCTTCGGTCACGTGGCCGGAGAGTTGGGCCACGATGGGGCCGGTGGGATGTCGGGGGCGGGGCTCGGCGGATGGCTCTTACTCGCGTCCTTCGGTATCAAGGCCGGCTTCCCCTTGGCGCACAACTGGATTACGGAGGCGTATCCCGAGTCGACTCCGACCGGGACGGTCTTCCTGAGTGCGTTCACGACCAAGGTCGCCGTCTACGCGCTGGCACGCGCCTTCGGCGGCACGGACGTCCTGATCTACATCGGGACGGCGATGACCTTCTTCCCGATCTTTTATGCCGTGCTCGAGAACGACCTCCGGCGGGTCCTCGGGTATTCGATGATCAACCAGATCGGCTTCATGGTCGCCGGGATCGGTATCGGGACTGCGCTCGCGCTCAACGGAGCCGTCGCACACGCCTTTGCCGACGTGATCTTCAAAGGCCTCCTCTTCATGTCGATGGGTGCCGTCATGACGATGACGGGGAGGACGAAGGGGACCGACCTCGGCGGGTTGTACAAGACGATGCCGGTGACGGCGACGTTGTGCATTGTCGGTGCCGCTGCCATCTCGGCGTTCCCGCTCTTCAGCGCGTTCGTCACCAAGTCGATGATCATGGTCGCGGCGATCGAGGAGCATCACTACATCGTGTGGCTCTTCATGCTCTTCGCTTCGGCGGGAGTGCTGGAGCACGCGGGGATCAAAATCCCGTTCTTCGCGTTCTTCGCTCATGACTCCGGCATCCGGACGCGTGAGCCACCGAAGAACATGTTGGTGGCGATGTCGATCGGCGCGGTGCTCTGCGTGCTGATTGGCGTCTTCCCGGAGCGCTTCTATGCCATGCTGCCCTTCGAGATGGACTACCACCCCTATGACACGCGTCACGTCTTGACGCAGCTCCAGCTGCTCTGCTTCGGCGCGCTCGGCTTTATCGCACTCATCAAGACGGGCATCTATCCCGATGAGAAGCGGGCAGTGCACGTCGACGCGGAGGTCTTGTACCGAAAGCTCGGGCCGTGGATCGTATCGTCGGTCGGAGGAGTTGCGGGTCGCATCGACAATTACGTCCGCACCTCCGTCATGGAGCTGGTACGAGGGGGGCTGGCGGCATTGGACCGGGCGCATGGAGAGATGGGGCCGCTGGCTCGATCGTGGCCGTCGGGAAGCATGGTGCTGTGGGTCGCTCTCTTGCTCGCTGCCTATCTCCTCTTCTACCTCTGACGCCGGGTACTCCCCGAGCGCTTCCGCCGAGTGTGACTGGTGACTGCTAGACTCGCTGCCCACCCGGACGTAGCGCCGTGGGCGCATGATGTCGCGGCTCGGCTGGTTCGAGCGGGCGTCGACGTTGAGCTGGGGCCCGAGGGCCCTGGAGGCGGTTCTGCCGACGCCCTCGAACGGGTTCGACACGCGTCCATAGATCTCGCGCTCGTCGGGATCCATGCGCTCCGCGGGAGCTCCGGTGACGGCCTCACAACAGTTGCCGTTCTCCCGCGTGGAGAAGTGCGGGATGTCCTCATTCCTCTGCAGGGGAAGTCGACGCCCCTCTCTCAGCTCCCTTCCGGAGCACGGGTAGGAGTCGTGAGTCGACGCGCAGAGGCGCTCTTGGGGGCGCACCGTCCCGATGTGAACGCGACTCGGCTCGACCTTACTACACCTGGCGACGTGATCCGGCGGCTCGCAGAGATCGAGCGCGAAGGGTCCGACGGGATGGCGGGGATCATCGTCGGTGCGCTCGAAGCGCGGGCCGCGGGCCTATCCGATCGCGCGGTGGAAGCCCTGGAGCCGAAGTCTTGGCTCCCGGAGCCGGGGAAGGGCGCTCTTGCCCTCATAGCGCGTCATCCGATTGCGGAGGCGACCGCCCTTGACCATCTCCCGACTCGAACGGCCTTGCGGACCGAGCTGGCGCTCCTCGACGCCCTCGACGCCGATCCGGATGCGACTCTGGGCTGTCTCGCTCAGCCTTCCGGCCGATGGATTCGGCTTTGGGCCGCCGCCGTGTCGCGCCGAGGCGACCGGTTGGTCCGCTCGGATCTCACCGGCCCCCTCGACGAGCCTGCGGAGCTCGGCCGGGCCGTCGCGCGTCAGCTCGGTGCGCGAGGGTGGGCCCTCGTTACCGCGTCGTAGCCTCGTGGGTGCAGACGTTGCCGAGCTGGCTAAGAAGTATGCGCGCCCGAGAGACGTGCGGGTCGTGTTCACGAACGGTGTCTTCGATCTTCTTCACCGAGGCCATGTAGAGTTGTTGCAGCACGCCAGCGAGATGGGGGATGTGCTCATTGTAGGCGTGAACTCGGACGCTTCTACGCGCGCGCTGAAGAAGGGGACGGATCGGCCGATCCGCACGGAGAACGAGCGAGCTTTCCTCCTCTCGGCGCTTGCATGTGTGGATCATGTCTGCCTCTTCGAAGAGGACACTCCGGAGCGCCTAATCGCAGTCTTGCGTCCCGACGTGCTCGTAAAGGGCGGCGATTACCGTCCGGAAGACGTCGTGGGCCGAGAGGTCGTCGAGGCTGACGACGGTCACGTCGTGATCGTGCCTCTCGTTCCGGGATACTCTGCGACCGAACTCATAGCACGCATCCAGGAGACAGGTAGATGAATTCCCGACACGACGGCCGTCGTCCCGACCAGGGTCGTGACATCTCATTCGAGATCGGTGTCGCGCCGTACGCGGAAGGCTCGTGCCTGATCGCCACGGGCAAGACTCGAGTCCTGTGCACCGCCTCCGTCCAAGAGGGTGTCCCCCCTTGGCGGGAGCGTAGCGGCGCCGGGTGGGTGACGGCCGAATACGCGATGCTGCCCAGGGCCACGCACACGCGCTCCAGCCGGGAGCGCAGAGGGCCTAAGGGCCGCACTCAGGAGATCCAGAGACTCATCGGGCGCTCGTTACGGTCCGTTACGGACTTGCAGTCGATGGGCCTACACACCGTCACCGTCGACTGCGACGTGCTGCAAGCCGACGGTGGGACACGGACCGCTTCCATATCGGGCGCGTGTGTCGCGCTCGAGCTGGCGTCTCGCTGGATGATCGCCGAGGGCATGATCGAGAAGAGCGCGGTGCGAGAGCGTGTCGCGGCGGTGAGCGTGGGGATCGTGGACGGGCAGCCCTGTCTGGACCTCGACTATCGCGAAGACTCCTCCGCGCAGGTCGACATGAACATCGTGGCGACCCAGAGCGGAGGGCTGGTCGAGGTGCAGGGCACGGCGGAAGGGGATCCGTTCCCTCGCAGCGACCTCGATGCCTTGGTCGACCTCGGGCTCGGAGGGATCGAAGTGCTCCTAGCGGCCCAGGCCGCGGCACTCCGGTGAAGCTGCTCGTAGCGACGCGTAGTGCAGGGAAGATGCGCGAGATCAGGAGGATCCTCGCCTCCGTGCCCGGCCTCGAGGTGGTCGAGCCCGATGAGGTGGGGATCGAATACACGGCCGAAGAGGAGGACCTCGAGCCGTACGCGACCTTCGAGGAGAACGCGCTCTCGAAGGCTCGCTGGTTCGCCGAGCGCTCTGGAATCCCCACGGTGGCGGACGACTCGGGGATCACGGTCGACGCGCTCGCTGGGGCCCCTGGAGTCCGGTCCAAACGTTTCGCAGCCGACGCAGATGCGTCGGCCCAGGATCTTCAGGGTCAGGCGCGGGACGACGCGAACAATCGGCGGCTCGTCGAGCTACTCAAGAGTACGCCTCCCGAGCGTCGCACCGCTCGCTACGTGTGCGTGCTCGCCTTCGTCACCGAAGACGGAGATCCACAGTACTTTCGCGGCGAAGCGCCCGGATTGGTCATCGACGATGCACGAGGGGAGAACGGCTTCGGCTATGACCCTTTCATCTTCCACACCGAGCTCGGTCGTACCTATGCAGAGATGACCTCGGACGAGAAGGACGCGCGCAGCCACCGTGGAGCGGCGTTCCGTGGACTTGCCGCCGCGCTCCGAGAAGGGATGGGTCGGGCCGAATGAGAGACCCTCGCCACGTCGCCGACGAAGTCGGCCCCTCCGAGGATGGGTCGCGACTCATGATCCGTTGGGGAGATGGCGTCGTCGCGACGTACATCCCTCGGTATCTACGACTGCTCTGCCCGTGCGCCGGGTGTGTGGATGAAATGAGTGGCGTCCGGACGCTACGACCGGAACACGTGGCGCAGGACGTCTACCCCACAGCCATCCACTATGTCGGCAAATACGCGCTCCAATTCGTGTGGAGCGACCGGCACGACACCGGCTTCTTTACATGGGAGTATCTGCGTGAGATCTGGGATCGGGGCCAAGCCGAGGAGTTCCCGCTCTAGGCCTGCCCCTACTCCCCAGGAAGCTCCGGCGCTGTCATGCTCCCGCAGTCGAGCGCACCCAAGAAGGCGGCGATCGATGAGACCTCGTCATCGGTCAGGCTCCGGTTCGTAAGCATTGGGGTACGGTTCCGGTTCGGGTACCCGCCCGCCGCCATGAACTGAATCGCCTCTTCCAGCGTCGCTACGGATCCGTCGTGGAAGTAGGGCGGGCTCTGGGCCACGTTTCGCAGACTCGGAACTTTGAAGGCCGCCCAGTCGGTGTCGAGCTCAGACACCGCTTGCCGACCCACGTCGACTTCACTCTCGTCCTTACCTTCGATTCCCACGCCGACGTTGTAGTACATCCCGTCCGGGCTGAGAATCTGAGTCGAAAAGAAGGGCGGGGTGTGGCAAGTTACGCACCCTGCCTTACCCTGGAAGAGCTCCATTCCAGCGACCTCGGTGGCCGTCATCGCGTTCGCCTGACCCGCTTGGTACTGGTCGAAGCGAGTGTCGTCGCACACTAGCGTCCGCTCGTACGAAGCGATTGCCTCAGAAACGGTGACGGCCGTCGCGCCGCGATCGGGAAAGACTTCCGCGAACTGCTCCGCGTATCCGGCAATGGCACCGATCTCCGCGGCCTTGGCGTCGAGATTGTCGGCACCGACGCCCATATTCCCTCCTCCCCACGCCCCGCGCGCTTGGGCCTCTAGGCTCCCCGAACGACCATCCCAATAGAAGCGCGGCATGTAGGCCACGTTCCAAATGACCGGAGCGTGTCGGGTGAGCTGCCGATCGGCAGCCCCGATTGCGGTAGGCTCACGTCCACCATTCCCGTCTTCGTTCTGGTGGCAGGAGTAGCACGATCGCGATCCGTCCACCGAGAGACGCGGCTCGTAAAAGAGTTGATGGCCGAGGGCGATCTTCGCTTCGGTCAGTGGATTGTCCGCAGGTACGGGCACGGCTCCGAGGGGGCCGTCCGCGCCGGGAGTCGGGTAGCCCGCCTCCGTCGTGGTGGCCGCTGTCGTCTCCCCTGAAGTGTCTGCGGGCTCATCACTCCCGCACGCGGTGAGGGTGACGATCGAAATGAGTGCTATGGCCGGGACTCGAGTCATGAGAGCGTGGGTCGATTGGGTCGGGTGCGAGGGCGCCGCGAGAGTTCGGTGTGGCGACGATGACAGCCCCCCTCGGTGAGGGGTGTAAAAGGCTCGCGACGGAAGCGGTGCGCAAGGCTGCCGAGTACAACGGACCGTGGCGAAATGGTATCTTTAAGGACCATCCTCCGGATCGCATCGCGAGGATGGAAGCCCATCGAATCTCTTTCGAGGATCGGGCGCAGGCCCGACCTGGAGACATAAAGATGAAGACCACCATCTCCGCCCTCGGCCTCGGACTTCTCCTCGCCGCTTGCGGAGGCTCCGACTCCGACGCTCCGGCCGCGAGTGAGCCAGCACCAGCACCGGAGCCGACGGTTGCGGCTGCTCCGGCATTCGACGCCGAAGGCGCCTTCAACATCGTGTGCGCAACGTGCCACGGTACGTCTGGTGTAGGAGACGGCCCGGCGGGACTGGCGCTCGATCCGCCGCCGGCGAGCTTCGCAGAGGAAGCCTTCTGGGAAGGACAGACGGACGAGTCGCTCTTCAACGTCATCAAGAACGGTGGTGCTTCGGTCGGCAAGTCGCCGCTGATGGCCGCTTGGGGTGCATCGTACAACGACGACCAGATCAACGGTCTGGTGGAGTACGTGAAGAGCTTCCGGCCGGAGTAATACGGGGTTGGGTGGGGAGCTACCCGCCCCCCACCCCCTCCCACAACGCCGGAAGATCCACCGTAAGCACGATCAACCCTGGCTGAACCGCAGCACTGTGCAGGAACGGCACCTCCTCAGACAACTCGGCAAGCTCGGGCACTAGGGGCGGCTGCCATCCGCCCACGACGAGCAGCGCTGGATCAGCCGACGCGAGCTCGAGATCGGGGAAAGCCTCGGCTGTCGCATCGAGGAAGGGCCCCAGCTCTGCCGTACCGGACACACCTTCCCTCGTCGAGAAGTCCCACGCGGTCGTCGTGACGATCCGTCTCGACCCGTACGCGAAGTGAAAGGCCGTACTGTCGGGAGAGAAGACAGCGAGCTCCCGTTCCGCCGGGTAGAGGGGTAGGAGCAGGTAAAACGTCTGCGCACTCATGACGATGAGCTCCGGGCCCTCATTCGGGTCGAGGAGCCCGATCATCTGGGTGAGGGTTTCCCGTTCTAGCACCTGGTCGGTCGGAGCCCACGGAGCGGATGGAGCTCGTAGCACGTCTCCGATGGGGCCACCGGCCGCGAAGAGGAGCCCGCACCCGACCCACGCCAAGATCCGCTCTCGGCACCACGGCGGGTCGACCAAGTGTGCTACGAACCAACCGATCACGGGCACGAGGAAGGCGAGCGCCCACGCGGAGTGCCGAGTGCTTCCGAATGGGTACGCTCCCATCGATGCCGCGGCGATCGCGGCGGCGAGCGCTCCCATCGCCAAGATCCCCGACGCGCGAGGACCGCGCACGAGCGACCATCCGGCGCCGACGAGGATGAGTACCGCAAGCGGTGCACGGAGCCACGGTCCGGCCAGCAGGTGCTGGAAGCCCAGGAAGGCCAACCAAGCCGAACTCGGCCCGCCGATCATGTACGGACTCAGCCAACCATCGAGCGCGTCGCCGGCCAGGTCGCTTCCGGCGAGGGGGCGGATGTGCGTCAGATATAGCGTCAACACGACCAACGCCGGCACGAGCTGGACGATGGCGAGCCCCCGCCAAACGGGGTCTCGGAGTCCGCGATCGATCCCACGCCACGCCACGTACGCGCCGATCGCTGCCAGCGCGAGCAGGGACGAATAGTGGGTCAGCAGGGCGAGGGCGATGGCCGCCGCGTAGAGAAGGAGGTCGCGCCTAGCCAGGGTGCGTTCGTAGCGCAGAAGCCCTACGACGCTGAGCCCGAGCAGAGTGAGCTGCATCATGTATGGGCGCATGACTTGCGACAGCTCGATCGCTCCCGGGGCTAGTGCGATCGTGACCCCAGCGACGACCCCGGCCACCGCACCCGATCGGCCTCGGTCGGCGAGCTCGCGGGCGACTGCCGCGACCGCGATGACCGCCGCGACGCTGCACAACACCGAGAAGACCCGCAGCCAATAGAAGTCCCACGTAATGGCGGCGAGCCCTCGTAGCGTCAGGTAGTAGAGGGGCGGGTGGGCATTGCTCGTGACCTCGGCCCAAAAGCCCGCCCACTCAGCCCGGGTGAGGATCGAGTAGTAGATCCCCTCGTCGGGGTTGAGCCACCATCGCGAGAGCCCTGTGATCCGCGGAACGAACGCGACCACGACGAGGAAGAGGAGCGCGAGCGGATCGCGGTAGCGCGACTCGAGGTCACGGGGCGGGGTTGATGAGGCGTCCACGGATCGCACGTTAGGCGTCCGTCGTGCTTGGGCGCCAGAGATTTCCGGAGGCGTCGTAGCTGAAATCGTGGCTCTCCGTCGGCCTTCGTCCCATCTTGGCGGATGGCCAAGCCTACCTTGACCGACGTTGCCGAGATCACCTCCGCCGAGTTCGAAGCCGGGCTCGATGTGGCCCGGCAGCTTCGTGTAGCGGTCTTCGTGGTCGCGTACAACGCCGAGGGTCACATCCGCGAGACGTTGCGGCGCATCCCGACGGAGCTCCGCGGCCTCCTGACCAGCATCTACGTCATCGATGATTCCAGTAGTGATGGCACCTCGAACGTCGCTCGCGAGCTGAGTGACGAGATCCCCGAGCTCGAGGTGTTCCGCACGCCCTACAATCAGGGATACGGGGGGAACCAAAAGCTCGGATACGAGCACGCTTCGCGACGCGGCTTCGACGTCGTCGTGCTCCTTCACGGCGATGGCCAGTACGCGCCCGAGTTTCTCCCGCGCATTCTCGCGCCCTTCGCCGACGACGAGACTTCTGCGGTCTTCGGGTCGCGCATGATGGTGCCGGGGGCAGCACGGCGTGGGGGCATGCCGCTGTACAAGTACGTCGGCAACCGGATCCTCACGGTGGCCGAGAACCACCTCCTCGACGCCGAGCTCTCGGAGTTCCACTCCGGATATCGGGCTTACCGGGTCTCGTCGTTGGATCAGATTCCGTTCCGATACAACACGAACGACTTCCACTTCGACACGGAGATCATCATCCAGCTGCTGGGGAAAGGGATGAAGATCGTGGAGGTGCCGATTCCGACGTACTACGGCGACGAGATCTGCCACGTCGAAGGGATACCGTACGCGGCGAACTGTATCGCGACCGTGTTGCGATCGAAGGCGAACCGCTTCCACCTCGTTTATCACCCCAAGTTCGACGTCTTCGACTCGGGAGCGTACGTCTTCAAGGCCGCCCCCAATACGGTGCATCAGCATGTGCTCGACCGCGATTGGAAGGCGGGCGAGGTCGTGCTCGAGCTGGGCGCGGGGCACGGTGAGGTCGGAAGGCGGATCCACGACGGGGGTGGCAGCGTGGTGGCGGTCGACCTCGAACGCCCGGACGCCGTCTTTCCTTACCCCTACCTGACGACCGACTTGGATGGGTCGTTCGCAGAAGAGATCGAGAGCGCGCTCCCCACGGAGGCCGATACGGTCGTCGCGCTCGACGTAATCGAGCATCTGGGTCGACCGGAACGGAGCCTGCGCGAGCTTCGTCGGGTCATGAAGCCCGGCGGTCGGCTCGTCGCGAGCACGGGAAACGTGGCCTACATCCTCGTGCGGCTGATGTTGGCGCTCGGGCAGTTCAACTACGGGAAGAAGGGCATTCTGGATCTGACCCACACTCGGCTCTTCACCGTGCGGTCGTTCGCTCGCACGTTGGAAGGGGAGGGGTTCAGGGTGGACCTGGTCCGCGGCTTCGGGCCTCCGATCCGTGACATGGTCGGGGATACCGTTTTACTTCGCTTCGTAGACAAGATCGCGGGCGGGCTCGCGCGTCTTTGGCCGTCGCTCTTCGCGTATCAGATCTATGTGGAGGCGACACGCCTCGACGATGTGGACTCGCTTCTGGCCGACACCGTGGAGCCGGGAGGTCAACGGACGATCCCCGCTCAGGTGGGTGAGTGACTCTGTGGGTCGGTGAGTCAACGGGTCGGCGGGTCGTTAGCGTAGGAGCACGGCGCTGCGGTTGGAGGACCTCCGCGCTCTGCGCGTGGTGTCTCGGCTGGTTTCTCGGCGCCTCGGCGGTATGTGGCCAAGAGCTGCCACTCCCGACCCGCGCTGATAACGCACTGACGGGAAGTCAGTTGGCGCCTCTGCTTCGAGCGGAGTCTCAAGATGGACGAGAGGCCCGGCTCGCCCGGGAGGTGCTGGGCGGAAACGTCCCGTCGACGCTACGGACGCTTCATCCCGTCTCCCTTCGTCGCACACTCGATGGGCGAGAGATCGAGGTGGTGGTCTTCGTCACGCGGGACTATCTGGCCGTGGGCTCGGACGACGACTATTTGCGGGTGCCGCTGACGGTCGGGACCGCGATGGAGATCGGCAGGAGGGTGGGCGCATCCCTTCCCACGCCGCTGATCGTCGACGCGGTGTGGGAAGCTGCAGAGGCGCGGGTGGGGCCTGACTCTCTCCCACCCGGCCCCGCAATGCGCACGGTGGCGTACTTCGAGCACCACCATCGTCGTATCGAGCTCCGTCTCGCGGAGGCCTCCGTCGATCACGGCGTTCTGTTGGCGGGCCACAAAAAGGACGTGGTTCTAGCGCCTGGTCTCCAGACCGCGCCGGACCGAGTCGCCATCTACGGGTGGCACCGGCCGAATGGCGAACCGATTCAGTCTCTGTACCTCGGACATGCCCGCGACTGGGTCGACTACAGCCACGGGATTCGGCTCGTCTCGGACCGGGTGCTCGTGGATGGCGACGAACTCAGCTACCGCGAGCTGCTGGCGGACACCGCGCTAGCTCAGCTGCTCTCGGTCGGTGGCGTCGTTCCTACGACCGTGGGTCGGTGATGGTCACACCTTGGTCTCGATATGACCGGCGTGCCTCGTATACTCGTCGTACAGATCGGGCTTAATCCTTCAGTCGTACCTGCGCGACGATCGGTAGGTGGTCTGAGCCGACGTCAGGTCCGACCTTAGCTTCCACGACCGTCCAGTTGTCGTCCGCCATCACGTAGTCGATTCGGGCGCGGATCCAACCGTTCAATCGTGTTGCTCCGATGCCCCATCCCACGTGGGCGAACGCATCTGTCCAATCGGACCAATAGCGACGCAAGTGACGACTCTCCGGGGGGGTATTGAAGTCCCCGAGGACGAGCGCAGGGCGCCCCTGTTCGCCGGCCCACTGGGCCGCCCGTCGCAGTTCGATCTCGCGGAGAACAGACTTCTGGCGGAGGACCTCCGCGCCCTCGCGAATACGCCCGGCTCGAATGAGTTCGAGCCCTGCCCGCGGAGTCTCCAGATGGATATTCGTGACGTAGACGATCCGCCCGTCCACATCGAGTTCGAACGTGGTCATCAGGGCCGATCCGCCGGCACGTAAGAACTCGGTGCGATCCATGCGCTCCGAGGACCCAATCGGGAAACGAGAGACGACACAGACGGGTCCTTGCACCGACGTGTACCAGCCGTCCACCTCCCGGATCGACCGACGAAACCGCCCTGCGCACTCCTGAACCATCAAGACGTCGAGTCGCGCCGCGTCCATCAGCTCGTCTGCCCCAAGGAAGAGATCGAACGCGTCCCCGCCGGCGTTGAGAGACCCGACGCGGATATCGGTGTCCGAGGGCTGAGTCCAGAGGGCGGAGAGACCCAGGCGGAAGCCCATGACCGGCCCAAGGAGGATGACGGCCGAGAACGCCAGAGGTGCCAGCAACGCCGGGTCCCTGACAACTGCGAAGATCGACAGCCCGATAACCGGGAGCAGTACAACCCACCGTGGGCCGTAGAGCATCACGGTTGCAGGCCACCAGAGATCAGCCGAGCCGCGGAAGATCGCAGCGCCCACTACCGTCGCGACCGTGACGGCCAGCGCACCCGTCCACAAGACGTGGTCCGGCCGCCTGTCACTGACTGGACGACGGAGGTTTTTCCAAAAACGGATTACTCGTCGCAACCGCGTCCGATCCAGGGGGTCCCCACAGCTAGGGCAGCGGGCGGCGGAGAAGAATCGGCGACCCGTCTTGAGCCGCACTCGGTGCTCTCCTTTCTCGCACTCCACGATGATGTCTCGAGTCGTTCTCGTCATCGATGCGGCTCGTCCCCGTCCCCGAAGCTCCCTGACCGCATGGACCTCGCGGCAGCGGAATCGTAGAGCGCGTCCGGCCTTCGGCAAAGAGGGTGCGTCTCGCGCGGCCCGGGTCGAGAGAGAGGGGATCTCCTCGCCGGATGTGTCACTTTTTTTCCTGTTGGGGGCACACTTGTTCTCGCGAAGCAGACGAGGGCTTCTGCCGGACCGGGCAACTCGCAGGCGGTACGCATAGCTTTTTCGCTGCAACGGCTGTGGCACGATTCTCGCTCGTGTTCCCCCGCAGTCGCGCCTGGGTCGTCGGTGTCGACTACGCTGCTCAGAGCAATCCCGCTGAAAAGCGGGGACGCAGAGCCAACGGGGCTAACGCGGTTTCCAGATCGCCAGGCCGGCCGGGTCGCCAGCGGGTTCTCAAATCGGAACCAGCGGCGACCGAGAGTCGGCCACCGTCCCGGGGGGGGATCGGTGGGACACACCGTCCGTCCCCAGAGGAGCCTGGGTACGGCGATTCTGGAGACCGATCATGTCGACGAATGACACCCTGAGGAAGGCGCTCGCCTCTCCTCGATCCTCGACTCCCGCATGTGCGACACCTGGAGGGCGGCTGAAGAGCCGGCTCTGGGTGGCGATGATCGCGCTCAGCGGCTGCGGGGGGAGCATGGTTCAAGTGCAAGTGGCGAGTGGGGAGATCACGGACCCTGCCGTGCTCGCGGCCGCTCAGATCGAGGTGGTGTCGGGTGACGACCAGGAGGGCGAGGTGGGCGTGAAGTTACCGGCCCCCGTGGTGGTGCTGGTCACGGACGCCTCAGGAAGGCCTCTGGAGGGGGCGCCAGTCTTGTGGAGGTTGTCGCAGGGCCGAGGCGCCGCTCGCGGCGGTCCCGCGGCTGGAAACACCGTACGACTTCTGACCGGGAGCGACGGCCGCGTGGCATTGGATTGGGAGTTGGGCACCGTCGCGGGCCAACAGCTCGCCTCGGCCGAGATCGCGACCGCAACGACGGCACCGTCCCTAGTGGCCGGACCCTCCACGGCCCCCCCCGAGGGAAAGGGGAACCAGAAGGCAGGGTTCAAGGCGAAAGGCAAGCCGGCCAAACCAGCTGAGATTCGGCTGTCTCACGCAAACGTTGTGGTCGCGGTCGGAGAATCCGCCACTGTGACGGCGACCGTGGTGGACGGGTATGGGAACGCGATTCCGGATGCGGTGATCGAGTGGGTCACGTCCGACGCAGCTGTTGCGAGAGTCGTCCCGAACGCTCCCGCACCGGCGCCTAGCTACAGCGTAATGGGGCCGTCTCCACTGGATCGGTCGCTGCGCCGGTCCATCGGAAGGGGCGTGACAGAATAAAGGGAGTGGCGGCGGGGGCGGCGCGCTCTACGGCACTGCCTTTCTCCGGACATCGCTTGCGGAGCGCAGGAGGTAGCCGGATGTTCTAGGCCCGTCCCCAAGCGAGGTGTCGATGTTGCGTTCTGTCGAGTTCGTTCATCAGGGTCGCCAGTACAGCGCGAAGGTTGGTCCGGTCCCCGGCGGTGCCGCGGAGTTCGCCGAGGGAGCGTGGTTTGTATCGATGAACGGAGGCCCGGAGCGACGGGTCTTCGAGGCGCACCACGATGACGACGACACCCCTGACTTCCGTCACCGCGTGGTGATCGCGACGTGGCTGACAGAAGGGTACAACCGTCGTACCTCGGCCGAGCGCCGGACGAGCCGGGCCGACGATCCTCCGGCGAGCGAACGAAGAAACAGCCCTGATAGGCGCATGCCGCCCGCTCCGTGACCCCATCGGAAGGTGGGGTCGCAGCCAGCTACTCCGGCGCGCAGTCGGCGGAGAGTCAGAGTACCCATTCGCCGGACGACGCGCTCGCTCTACTCCGAGAGGGTAATGAGCGATTCCGGTCGGGAGCTCGCGTAGACCGAGACTTGCTGGCTCAGGTCACCGCTACCTCGGGAGGCCAATATCCTTTCGCCGTCGTGCTGGGGTGTATCGACTCCCGAGTGCCGGTCGAGGTCATCTTCGACCAGGGAATCGGAGACGTCTTCACGGCGAGGGTGGCCGGAAACGTAGTAAACGGGGATGTACTGGGGAGCATGGAATTTGCCTGTCAGGTGGCTGGGGCGAAGGCCGTGGTCGTGCTCGGACACACCGCGTGCGGCGCCGTGAAGGGCGCGTTGGCCGGGGCCGAATTGGGTCACCTGACTGGGCTCGTCCAGAAGATCGAACCCGCGGTCGCCGCTGTAGTCGGAGACAGGGATCGGTCGGACCCTTCCTATGTAGACGCGGTGGCCGAGGCGAATGTCCGCCTCGTGATCGACCAGATTCGGGCCCAAAGTACGGTGCTTTCCGAGATGGAGTCCGTCGGGGATATCGCGATCGCCGGGGCGATGTACGGGGTAGGGAGTGGTGAGGTGCGCTGGCTCTAGCGGACTGCTCCGTCCCTTCGGCGGCCGCGGCTCTCGCTTGCCGCCCCTCTCCTCATCCCCGCAAGTTGCCGGATGAATCTCTCACGGATGGCCCACCTCATCGGTCCGCATCGTTCCAGATGTCGTACGGGCCGCTCCTTCCACGCGGTCGCGGTCGTCGCGGTGTCGATCGTCTGGAGCGGGTGCTCTGCGGACGCCCCTGGGTCCGGGAATGCCCCTGAGTCCGGGGAAGCCGCCGCGCTAGCCTCCGACCTCACCTGGGTCGCAACGGCGAGCCAGAACGGAATCGTCGGGTACCGAGACCCGGTAGGCGCGATCTCGCCGGACGGTGCGCAGCTCGCATACGCGGAGGGTCGGGATATCAGCGTCGTGCCGCTCGGCGGGAGTTCCGGCCCGCGGATGACGCGGGCGAACGGACAGGTGCGGCACCTCGCCTGGCTCGACAATGGATCGATCTTGGCGGAAGACCGAGCGGGAGAGGTGCGCTGGTGGCGCTACGATGTCCGGTCCGGCGAGCGTGCTCCACTTTGGGATCGCCCACGGGTTACGGTCACCGGTGCCCAGCGGGATGTCGAACTAGATCGGCTCACGAGCCTGGCCGTGTCTTCCGACGGGTCGGAGATCGCGGGCATCGCGTCGACGCCCGACGGTTGGGAGCTTTGGCGGATCGATCGGTCGGGCGAACGAGCTCAGGTGGCGGAGCTCGGCCCAAACCGAGTGATTTGGCCGGCCTACACACCAGGTGGGGACGTCGCGTGCATCATTCGGCACGAAGATGGTGATCGCCTCCATCTTCCGTGCGACGGCGGGGTAGTGGACTTTGACGAAGCCCCGGAGGTGGTCGGCCCGATTGCGTTCGCACCCAGGGGTGAGGTGGTGTATTTCGCGACGCCCGACGGCACCGGGATGGTCGATCTCGTGCGGGGCGACCTCACGTCAGGGGCGGTCGAAACGATCGCCAGCTTCTCGCGTGACACCTACGGCCCGTCGATCGATGCGACGGGAAACCGGCTACTCTTCCGGAGTCAGAGCTACCGAACCTTCGTGGCCGAGGTCGAGGTCGCGAGCGGACTTCGTAGGCAGCTTACGCTCTTTCAATCAGAAACGCCCAGCTATAGCCCCGATGGCGACCTCGTCGCCTTCACGTACGGGAGTTGGCGCCGCCAGGTCGACGACGTGAACTACCCCGATATCGCGCAACACATCGGGTGGGTTCGCTCGGGCGCGGAGGCCGCCGGCGCAGCGGAGCCTCTGGAGGTGATCGCTCGCTCCGATTCGGAAGACCAGGCGATGGATTGGTCGCCGAACGGACGCTGGATCGTGCTTCACTCCCACCGGGAAGAGTCGGATGATGTCTGGCTCCGTCCGCGCGACGGCTCGTCGCCGGACCAGCGCATCACCTTCCTAGGGCGGGGCGCGGAGGTTGGGTGGCCGCGGTGGTCCGCAGACGGGACGACGGTCTTGGTGAGCGGAGCGAGTCCGGACACCGGATTGGAGGTTTTGTACACGATCGGTGTCGATCAGGAGACGGGAGCAGTGACGACCGATCTGACCCAGATCGAAATCAGGGGCCTCGATGGTGTTCCGACCCACGCCGAGTGGCTGCCCGATAGCCGCACCGTGGTAGGAGTCAGCAAGGAGGGGCCAGGGCAACATGCACTTTTCTCGGTCCCGTCGGCGGGAGGGGTGGCGAACGTGTTTCATCGCTTCGAGAGCGAGCATGACTTCCCAGGGTTGGCGGTGCGCGACGATGGTCGGGAAGTGGCCTTCGTCGCCCCCGCGTCGGACGGCTACTTCCAAGTATTCCGGATGCCCGTCGGTGGTGGGCCCGCGAACCAGGTCACCCACGACCCGGTCCATAAGAGTCAGCCCGCGTGGTCTCCCGACGGAGCAACGATCGCGTACACGGTGTGGGACTACCGCTCGCAGTTCTGGATGACCGAAGGGAGGTGACCGTGCCGCACGGAACGCTGCGCATCGCTGCGCTCATGACCCTGGTCGTATGCGCACCCCTGTGCGTCGCCGGGCAGGCCGTTTCCGACGGAGTGTTGGTTTCGAAGATCGACTCCCTCGCGGAGCACCACCTCGGCGAGGGCCCTGTAGCGGGCTTTGCGATCGGTGTCGTGCGAGGCCCGGAGCTCCTGCTTGTGAGGGGCTACGGATTCGCGGACGTCGAACAGCAAGTCCCGGTCAACGCCGAGACCGTGTTTCGCATCGGGTCGCTCACGAAGCAGTTCACGGCGGCCCTGATCATGAAGTTGGTCGAGGAAGGACGGGTTGCGCTCGACGAGCAGATCGATACGTACATCCCTGGATACGACCTAGCTGGGCGCGAGGTCACGGTGCGCCACCTGCTTACGCACACTTCGGGCATCAAGAGTTACACCGGCCTCGGAGACGAGTTCTGGCTCGAGGCCAGCTACCACGATCTGACCCACGACGAGATGAGGGCGCTGTTCGAAGACGAACCCTTCGACTTCGAACCCGGCGCCGAGTACTTGTACAACAACTCGGGATACTACCTCCTGGGCATGGTGATCGAGGCGGTGACCGACATGAGCTTCGAGGCGTATCTCAAGACGGAGATCTTGGATCCGTTGGGGCTGACCCGTACCTCGTACTGCCACGAACCCACGATCATTCCGGGGCGGGCCGCCGGCTACGAGCAGTCGAACGGGGCGCTCGTGAACGACCGACCGATCTCGATGAACACACCGGGCGCTGCGGGCGCGATGTGTTCCACCGTCCCGGACCTCCTCCGTTGGACGAGTGCCCTACGCTCGGGGACAGTCGTCGAAGAGGCGAGTTACCGAGCGATGACGACTCCGGCCGTTCTTAATGATGGCACGGAGACGGGGTACGGCTTCGGTCTTGGAGTCGTCTCGGCTGAGGCGGGTCGTGCGACCCGGCACACGGGGGGGATCAACGGGTTCTCTACCGTGATGAGCCACGATCCGGATCGCGACCTAGACATCGTGATCCTCTCGAATACGGGGAGTCCAGCACCCGGTGCGATGGAACGGGCGATCGCCGAGTGGGTGAGCGGGGGGCGTTAACGCGCAAGGGTCGGAGCGGTTGGTCCGAGCGTAGCATGGCCAAGTATCTTACGCTCGCACTATTCTCCGCCAACCATTCTCGCTGCCCCTCCGTTCGGGAGCCGCTCGTTGCGCAGATTGTCGGAACTCCTTGAGGATATTCTAGAGGCTGCGTGCTCGACCTGATCAAGCGCCTTAATGAAGCGCTCGAAGGGCGGTACGAGATCGAGCGCCAGCTCGGTGAGGGCGGGATGGCGCTCGTCTACCTCGCCACGGACCGGAAGCACGACCGCAAGGTCGCCCTCAAGGTCCTAAAGCCCGAGCTTGCCGCGGTCGTCGGAGCAGAGCGATTCCTCGCCGAGATCAAAACGACCGCGAACCTGCAACACCCGCACATCCTCCCGCTCTACGACTCAGGCGAGGCCGACGGGCTACTCTTCTACGTCATGCCGTATGTGGAGGGTGAGTCGCTCCGTGATCGCCTCAACCGAGAGAAGCAGCTCCCGGTCGACGACGCGACTCGGATTGCGGAGGGCGTTGCGGAGGCCCTGAGCTTTGCGCATCGCCAAGGGGTCGTGCACCGCGACATCAAGCCCGCAAACATCTTGCTCCTCGATGGCAACCCGGTGGTGGCCGACTTCGGGATCGCGCTCGCAGTCCGCGAAGCAGGGGGTGCCCGGCTGACGGAGACCGGATTGAGCCTGGGCACTCCGTACTACATGAGTCCCGAACAGGCGACCGGTGACCAAGTGGTGGGGCCGCCGGCGGACATCTACTCGCTGGGATGCGTGTTGTACGAGACGCTCGTAGGTGCCCCTCCATTCACCGGAAGCACGGCCCAGGCCGTCTTGGGTCGAATCGTTACGGGCGCAGCGGATCGTGTGCGTGGGCATAGAGGATCCGTACCTGAGCATGTCGAGGGAGCTGTCGCTCGCTCGCTCGAGAAGGTGCCTGGCGATCGGTTCTCTTCTGCGGGTGAGTTCCGACGGGCGCTTGGCGACCCATCGTTTCGGTGGGGGCAGGAGGTCGCGGATGTGGCTCCTGCGGCACCGGGCTATTGGCGAGCCGCCGCGATCGGGCTCGCAGCTTTAGCCGCGATTCTGGCGCTCGGCATGATGAACATGCGAAGGACGCCCACGTCTCCGACTCCGAGTCTACAGTACGCTCTTCACGTGCCGCCGGAGCTTCCGTCTCGCGAGTGGATCGGCCTAGCACCGGACGCATCGTTCGCTGTGCTGGTGTACCCGGACGAGGCATTGCGTGAGCGGCTCTGGCTATGGGACTTCAGGAGCGGCACGCGCTCGGTGGTCGAGGGGGTCGAGGGGTGGCCCATCGATCCGGTCGTTTCTCCGGACGGCCGTGAAGTCATGTACTTCGACAACGGCGATGGGACGCTCCGGGTCTCCTCTCTAGAGGGGGGTGTGACCCGGACGTTATCGAGCGACTCGCGCTGCTGTGGCCGGTGGGGCGATGACGGCTTCATCTACTTCCAGGGCGCCGAGCCCCGAAACATCAGGAGGGTGCCCGCGATCGGGGGGGCGGTCGAGGAGGTGACCCAGCTGCTCGCCGGCGAGGTGGGGCACACGTATTTCCACCTGCTTCCGGGCGGTGACGCCGGTGTTGTTACGATCGAAGGAGACTCGACGGTCGTCGCAGTGATCACCTTGGCGACTGGCGAACGATCGACTCTAGCCGAGGGCATGCGCTCGTACTACACGGAGTCGGGACACCTCGTCTTCGCGTCGCCGCAAGGGCAGCTCATGGCCGCGCCCTTTGACTCGCGCCGCCTCGAACTGATCTCTGTTCCGGTCCCCATTGTGGACGACGTGGCAACTACGGCGGTCGAGGCCAAGTACGTCCTGGCCGATGACGGCTCGTTGCTCTACTGGCAGGACCAGGCTCAAGGCGCGTTGGCGCAGTTCGTATGGGTCCACCGGGACGGGACGGTCTACCCACCGGATCCGGGCTCGACGTTCCGTGCGGGGGACGCGAACCAGGCGAGTTGGAGCTTGTCTCCCGACGGACGGCGCGTTGCCTTCAGGGTTGAGGACGAGGCGGACCGGATGGGAAGCATTCTCGTCCGTGACCTTGACGACGGAAGCGTCGTTCAGCTGGCGGGCCTACCGGGTGACCACCGAAGTCCCGTCTTCACCGCAAACGGGGACAGCGTGTTGTTCGCCTCGACGCGTGAGGCGGATGGGTTTCCTAGCGACATCATGGTCGCTCCCGCCGATGGTCGCGGCGATCCTAGGACCGTGCTGGAGACCGACCGGGGCATTGTTGAGATCTTGCCCAGCCCTGCCGGAGAGTGGCTCGTGTTTCGAACATCTGCACCGACCAGTCGTGACATCTTCGCGATCCGACCCGGCCTCGACACTGCTGTAACGCCCTTTGCGGCTCACCCCGACATCCATGAGGAGTCCCCGGTCTTCTCGCCGGACGGTGAATGGCTCGCATACACGTCGGACGAATCCGGCAGTCGACAGGTCGTTGTGCGACGCTTCCCGGAGGTCGAAGGAGGCGTTTGGACGTTCGATCCGGGTGAAGGGGCATGCTGCCCTCGATGGAGCCGGGACGGCAGCGAGATTTTCTTAGCCAGGCTCGATTCGCTGGTGTCGGCTCGAGTCCAGACCGCACCCTCGTTTCGGGTGACGGAGTTCAACTCGGTGATGTCTTGGCCCCGGCCGCCTGGGCAGGTCACGGCCAATTTCCCCTTCGTTGCTCAGCCCTCGGCGAACGGGTGGTACGGGCAGCACCCTGATGACGGGCGCTTCCTGGCGTTGGCGAACAGTGATGGGTTTAGCAGCCAGCGTGCTACGCGGGAGCTGATCTTGGTACCGAGCTTTTCGGAACGACTGGCGCAGTTGCTGCCTAACTAGTCGCCCCCTCGAGCACGCCTTCTACCTCCCGAATCAGCTCTGCCCGCCGCGCCGAAGCTTGCTCACTGTAGTGCCGCTGCAGGCGTTGGTACTCTCGGCGTCCCGTGTCCGTTTCGACGCGCACGGCTTCGAAACCCAACTCGCTGAGGTCGTACGGGCTGGCCCGCATGTCGAGCACTCGAATCTCGGCGGCGAGCTCGAAGCAACGCATGAGGATGTCGCTGCCCACCCAGGGCATCGCGGTGTACGCCCATCGGTACACGTCCATGTTGGCGTGGATGCACCCTGGCTGCTCCATCTCGTGACGGGTCGACCACTCGAGTTGGATCCGGTTCATGGGCTTGGCGTCGTCCGAGAAGAAGCGGAATGCATCGAAGTGACTGCACGCCACGGGCCGACTCTCGACGAAGTGATCGACTTCGCTCTGAGGTAGTCGAAGCGGAGCGATCTCTGCGTGCCGCACGTCGCGACCTCCGTACACCATCGCCCACTCGTGCACACCGTAGCACCCGAAGTTGGGCGCGCGTCTCTGCGTAGCGCTCAACACGTGCACGACTTCGCCGAGTCGAGCCCTCTCGTGGTCCGTCAGAGCCCCGGGGTCACGTCGGATGACTCCGCGAGCGGCAGAATAGTGCGGTGAGCTGAAGCGGGTTCGCGCTTCGGGCGAATCCTCGAGGGACTCGGATGCGTCGGGATGCCATGCTTCGAGCTTCCCGGGCGAGTACATGTAGTATTGGAAGAGGAAGTCGTGGACGGGATGCTTCTCGTGACGGGAACGTCGCTCTTTGTAGGGAAGCGTCCATCGCCGCGCTCGCTCTCGATGCGCGGCGGCCCGGGCCCGCCACTCGTCGGTGGTGAGGGGAGGCGCGGGAGTGCTCGAGCGGGTCGTGTCCTTCGTGGGAGCCATGCCATACGCTCGATCCAAGCGGCCGGTGTGTCCAGCACGGCTGCGGTGTCGTGCGAGCGGATCGCTACCTTCTGATGCGCGAAATCGCGCCCCCCTTTGAACCCCCGGACCCACCGTGTCTCTGGTTAGCGCCCAGAATCTGACGATCGCCTTTGGTGGGCGGCCGTTGTTGGACGACGCGACCGTTCAGATCGAACGGGGTGATCGTGTCGGTCTCGTGGGACGAAACGGTGAGGGCAAATCGACCCTTCTCGGGATCTTGGCTGGGTCCGTCGTACCCGACCACGGCCGCGTCGTGCTCGAGTCGGGGGCGCGAGTGGCGATCTTGCCGCAAGAGGTCCCCACCGGGCTCCCAGATCTCGTCGACGAGGTCGTCGCCAGCGGTGCGCTAGGGAACGACGCGAGCCATCACGCCGTGCAGCGGCAACTCTCCCTGATGGATCTCGACGCCGGCGCGCGCTTTGAGACCCTCTCCGGAGGTCAGAAGCGACGGGCCTTGCTCGGAAGGGCTCTCGTCGGGGAACCCGACCTCCTTCTTCTCGACGAGCCGACGAACCATCTCGACATTGCGGGCGTCGAGTGGCTCGAAGACTTCTTACGACGCTTCGGCGGAAGCCTCCTCTTCGTGACCCACGACCGCACCTTCCTGAGGACCATCGCGACGCGCATCGTCGAACTCGACCGCGGGCAACTGACGTCGTGGTCGTGTGGCTACACGACGTACCTCGAGCGGAAAGAAGCCCACCTCCGCAGCGAAGAGAAGCGTTGGGCCGACTTCGACCGGAAGCTGTCGGAAGAAGAAGCGTGGATTCGGCGCGGGATCAAAGCGAGGCGGACGAGGAATGAAGGGCGGGTCCGCGCATTGCAGGCAATGCGGAAGGAGCGGCGGGAACGGCGTGAACGGGTCGGGAACGTCAAGATCAACGTCCAGGCCGCGAGTCGCTCCGGGACCCGGGTCATCGTAGCCAAAGGGGTCTCGTTCAGGTACGAAGGTGACGAGGGCGAAGGACCGACGCCCTTGATACGCGACTTCTCGACCACCATCACCCGGGGTGACAAGATCGGGATCATCGGACCGAACGGGGTAGGCAAGACGACGCTGATCCAACTCCTGCTCGGCCACATCACTCCGAGCGCCGGCAGCGTCGAACACGGCACGTCGCTCCAAGTGCAGTACTTCGACCAACATCGAGAGCAGCTCGACGAAGCCGAGACGGTGGTCGAAGCGATCGGTTCAGGGAGCGATCATGTCGAGATCGACGGTGAGGCACGACATGTCGTGGGGTATCTCCGTGATTTCCTCTTCTCGCCGGAACGGGCCAGGCAGCCGGTGCGTTCGCTTTCGGGGGGGGAACGCAATCGCCTCCTTCTGGCTCGTCTCTTCACCCGTCCGGCGAACGTGCTCGTTCTCGATGAGCCGACGAACGATTTGGACGCCGAGACGCTCGAGCTGCTCGAGGCTCGGCTGGTCGAGTTCCCGGGGACCGTGCTCGTTGTGAGCCACGACCGAGCCCTTCTCGATAACCTTTGCACCAGCACCCTCGTATTCGAGGGGAAGGGCCGGATCCGTGACTTCGCCGGGGGCTATTCGGACTGGAAGCGGGTTGCGGACCGAAACGACTCGACGAGGTCGACGGCGAGGCCTGAATCCGCCCACAAGAGTGCTACTCGGAAGGGTCGAACCAGCAGGACCACAACACCTTCCAAGAAGAAGCTCACGTATAATGACCAGCGTGAACTGAAGACGCTGCCCGGCCGCATCGAAGAACTGGAACGGGAGCTCGCTGGCGCGCATGAACAGCTCGCGGACCCCGACTCCTACAGTCGTGACGCTGCGGCGGCGGCGGCCCTCGCGCGACGGGCGAAGGAGTTGGAGGAGGAGATCGAAGTGGCGTTCGAGCGCTGGTCGGAGCTGGCCGACCCCGGCGGATAGCGCGTTCTCCGGCAGCCTGGCCTCCCTCGCGAATCCCGGGGCCGCCGGACATCTTGGCCTCATGACCATTCCACGGACGTTCCGTCTTGGCGCCACGGTCGCGTGCATCGCGACCGCGAGCGCACCCCCTGCCACTCATGCACAGTCCCGAGCCGTAGTCATCCGGGCCGGCGAGATCCATACCGTCACCGGAGGGACGATCCGAAACGGGGAGATCCTGATCCGCGATGGGATCATCCAGGAGGTCGGCGCGTCGGTCGCTGCTCCTGCAGGGGCCGTTGAATACACGGCAGAGGTCGTGATCCCCGGGATGATCGACGCGCACGCCCATCTCGCGCTCGACCGGTCGAGTCGCGCCCGGATTCCGGGTCCCTTCACGCCCGAGTGGAAGGCGGTCGACAACCTCGACCTTCACGACCCGATGATTCAGGTCGCCCTATCCGGCGGGGTGACCTCGGTCATTACCCGCTCGGGCAGTGGAATCATCTCGAGCGGTCAGTCCGTGGCGCTCAAGATGAAGAGCTCACCCGGCCCGGACATGATCCTCAAGCCGTATGTCGACCTCAAGATGGCAGTACGGCCTCTTATCAATCTGCGGGAAGGGGCGACCCCGCAGACCGTCATGGGATGGTACGCCACCGCCGACGACTACTTCCGCCGTGCGGTCGAGTACATGGAGTCGCGTGAAGGCGCCCCGGACGGAGAAGCCGCAGGCTCGTTCACTCGTGACGAGCGTCTCGAGGCTCTCCTCCCAGTGCTCCGGGGCGAAGTGATGGTTCACGCTCACTCCCACTATCCTAGCGAGACGATGATGGTCATGCGCCTCGCTCGGAAGTACGGCTTCATCGATCGACTGGCGCTCGCCCATGCCGAAGAAGTCTTCCCGATGATCGAGCTATTGGAGGGGACCGAGATCATCCCCGTGATCGGGCCGATGATGATCGTGCAGTACTACAACGATCCGGAGCCGATCAATCTCCTCGAGGTGCTTCTGGACGCGGGAGTTCCGGCAAGCATCCAGACAGATATGTCCAACCAGCACTTCAAGGACTTCCGTGAATACGGGGCCTTCTTGGCTCGTCACGGACTGACGGACCAACAGGCTCTCGAGGTCATGACGATCAACGGGGCCCGGGCGATGATGCTCGACGATCGGATCGGGAGTATCGAGCCGGGGAAGGACGCCGACCTCGTTCTGCTCGACGGCCACTTCTTGGACCTCACGGCGGATCGTATCGAGCGTGTCTTCGTCGACGGTGAGTTGGAGTATCAGCGGAACGATGTCACGAACGTGCCAGCCCCGACTCCGATCGGGCCATTTCAGTCGATCCGGGGTGACATCGGCCCCACAGGAGGGCGATTCGCGATCACCGGCGCCCACGTCTTCACGATGAGCTCCGGGGTCATCGAGAACGCCACGCTCGTCATCGAAGACGGGCGCTTCACCCGTGTCGAAGCGGGCGGGGTGCCACCCACGGGGATCCCGACCCTCGACATCGGGGGGCGGGTCGTGATGCCGGGTACGATCATCGCGCGCGCATTTGCGAACGACTGGATCGGTGACCTCAAGTGGCAGGTCCAAAACGACGAGCTGACTGAGCCCATTGTCCCTGAGATGAACGCGCTCTACGGCGTCGATCCGTGGTTCCCCACGTACCGCGTCAACACCAGCGTCGGCGTGACTGCGATCCAGGTGACGCCCGGAACGCTAAACCTGGTCGGCGGCAACGGGGTTGTGGTAAAGACACCGGGGTTGGACTTCGAGGAGATGGTGGCGCGAGAACCGAGCAGCATGGTGATGTCGCTCACCGGCGCGGCCCGGAGGCAGTGGGCCGGACCTGATGGGGAGGCCCTCTCCCTGGCCGAAGCCTCCGTCATGATCCGCGACGTGCTCCGCGAGGCGGATCAGTATCGGGCGGCGCGTGAGGCGCGAGACCACGATCCCCGCCTCGAGGCTCTCCTCCCCGTGCTCGACGGTGAGGTTCCGGTCATCATCCACGCCGATCGGGTCGGCGAGATTCGCGAGGCGATGCGGATCGCCGACGAGCACGGGGTAAGGCTCATCATCACGGGCGGGGTCGAGGCCCATCAGGTCGCCGACGAGCTCGCTTCCGCCAACGTAGGCGTAATTCTCGGGAACTCCGGGGCCGCGGCCTCCGATATCCGGGGTGGGGGAGACGGATGGCGCGTCGATGGGCCTGCGATCTTGAGCCGTGCTGGGGTCAAAGTGGCGTTCTTCGGCCCGGGCGCCTCGCGACGCGCCTCCCCGATCGGGCGACTCGGGGGAGAGCCGATCCTCAACTCGGCGTGGGCCTTCCGGAATGGAGTCTCGGAGATGGAAGCGCTCCGCATGGCGACGCTCTATGCGGCCGAGATGGGCGGCGTCGCGGATCGGTTGGGCAGCATCGAGGTCGGGAAGGACGCGGACTTCGTCGTCTTGGAAGGACATCCCTTCGACTATCGTGTGCTTCCCCAAATGGTCTTCGTAGATGGGGTATTGGAGGAGGACCGGCGTTGAGGGAGTGCGTGTGAAGCGCCGGCGCGCGCTCCAAGCCCTTGCAGGGATAGGTGTTAGCGGCGGCCTTTTGAAGTCCAGGGTCAAGCTACCGGGAACACGGACCGCAGCCCCGGCGACACACTCCGACGGTAGGGTCGTCGATTTGGTGCTTAGCAACGCCTCTGCCTGGCTCCACGACTCGGAGGGGTCGTCGGTTGTCGACCCCGACGGCACCCGGGACCGCGTCCCAGCGATCGTGCACGGTGTGTCCGTGCGTGTGGAAGGGAGCCGTGTTGTCGAGGTGCGGCGTGGCCCGATCCGGGGTGGAGATCAGATCGACTTGGAGGGGCAACTCCTCCTCCCAGGTCTGATCAGCGGCCACACGCACGTGGCGGGCGGGTCGTCCACGAGAGGCCTTATCGAAGGCGGGCGCTCGTATGCACGGCCGCTCGAGATCGTGGAGAACGACTTCGATGACGACCAGCTCGACGCGCTCACCGCGTACAACCTCGCGGAACTCATCCGGAGCGGGTGTACCGCCCAGCTGGAGATGAGCCTGAGCCTGCGGCAGGCTCGGAGCTATGCTCGGGTCGCTGAACGGTTCGGCGCACGAGGTTGGGTAGGGGGGATGGTCCCCGGAATCGCGCGCCTCTTCCCGATCTGGTTCGGGTCGGACGACGACCTCGCGGGTGCGGAGGACGGTACGCTCGCCGAGATCCGTGCGAATCTAGACTTCGCGCACGCCTTGGGCGTCGGAGGGCTGGTCCAGGGGATGATGACGCCGCACGCCGCCGATACGCAGACGCCACGGACGCTGGCCGCGATCGCGGCCGCGGCCGCCGAGCTGGGGACCGGCGTCCATACGCATCTCTCTCAAGGCGCGCGTGAGACCGCGACGGTTCGGCGACGGTGGGGACGGACTCCGACGCAATGGTGGTCGGACGCTGGCCTCCTCGATGGGCCGTTCTTCGGGGCTCACTTCACGGCTCCCGAGTGGGAGATCGATGGTCCCATTCTGCGCGGCGCCGGCGCGGTGTACGCGACGTGCCCCTCGGCCGGTGGGGCGGGTGGGGCATCGCAGCCGTGGCCCGAAGCGATCGCGGCGGGTGTGTCGGTGAACATCGGGATCGACACGCACAGCAACGACATGATCGAGAACCTCAAGCTCGCGGTCCTCTACGGACAGGCTCGAGCCGCGCTCTTGTCGCCAATGGAGGGTAGCCCCGCGGTCGAGGCGCCGACCGTGCAGCGAGCGATCGAAGGCTGCACGACGGTTGCCGCCGACGCGCTCCGGCGGCCCGATCTCGGCCGCATTGAGCCGGGGGCCGTGGCCGATCTCGTGGCGGTGGACGTGAGTGGCTTGCTCGTCGGGGCCGGGAGTCCCCCTCCCGAGCCGCTCCACAACCTCCTGTACGCCAACGGCCACTCGGTGCGGATGGTGATGATCGATGGTCGTCCTCAGATCCTCGAGGGATCGTTCGTGGCCGAGGATGAGGGCGGGATCGTGGCCGAGGGCGGGCGTGTCGCGCGGGCGCTTTGGTCGCGGCTCGACGACGAAGGGTGGTTTTCCTAGCTCTCGATCGTAGAGCGCGAGCGCTCACCCGTCCGGCTGACACGCCTCCAGCGACCCTGTGAAACGTCCGGAGTCGATGACCGTCTCGCCGTCGAGGGACACGCTCGTGTCGAGCATGCAAAGGCCCAGGTGCGCGTTGCTACGGATGGCGCCCCGAAAGTACTGATCGTCGTTGCTGCCCAACTCCACCTGGACTGATCCCAAGAAGCCCTCGCTATCGGCATTTCCCGCACCCGCCTCGGGGAATTGCACGAGGGGAGCTGTCCACGATGCCCGGTGGTCCGTCCCCCATGCGATATGCCCGGCGAGGAAGGCGTTGGGATCGTGGTACCCGGCCAGATGAGCTTCCAGAATTGTGGCGTCCAGACCGCCCTCGATGCTGACCGCTCGACCGCTCTCGAACCGAATGCGGACCTCGTCATCGATGTACCGCCCGAGGTGGAAGATCTGGTCTCCTCGGCCCAAGACGAGCTCCCCTTCGACGCTTCCTTCCATAGGCGCGATTTCGACCATCGCCGCACCCCAGAAGTCGAAGAGGCCTGCTTCATCAGCAACCCCACAATGCGCCAACGCGGGGCGACCCGATACGGTCATCGTCAGCGCTGTCCCGCGGTCGGAGGTGAGCGACACTGTGGTCGCGCGCTGCAGTCGAGCTGCTCCGAGTCTCGTGCGGGACACCACGTCGGGATCCGCCTTCAGACGCTGTAGTACGTGCGTCGGCTGGACGGCGAGTAGCGCTCTCGCTCCGCCGTCGAGGGCCGCGCGTAAATAGGGGTCGTAGTGAAGCCGGTGCGTGGTGAAGGCGACAATCAGGTCAGCTTCGGCGAGCGTCGCAGCGAGAGATTCGCCTGGAAAGGAGCCGGAGTAGGGGAGTGTCAGAATCGCCGGAGTCGCATCGAGGGCGAGCGCGGCGGCCAGGCACGCCCCCGAGGGCGTGGGGTCGTACGCGGTGTCGGTGACGATCAGGCACGACTCTCCCGGGCTGAGGCGGCACGCTTCGAGCTGGTGCCGAAACAAGCCAGTGAGCTCGGCAGCCACGAGAGGGCCTGTGGTTGTGCGTGCGTACGGCATGGCACGTCTCGGATCGAGGAGTTGGACGAGTCGAGCTTACGACGAGCGTGAGGTCTGTGCACCCGAAGGCATCGCTTGCTGTGAGGACGGGTATACACGCACGTTGGCGCCGGACCGAAGTCCGGGCGGTACCGGGAACGCGCCGCCGGTGGCACGATTGGCAAGAAGACGCAGCTAAAGGGATGAGACGATGGCGGATTCGTTAGGACGTCGCGCCTTCTTGGCACTTAGCGGGAGTGCGGCGCTCCTTGCGGCGAGCCGTTCGAGGCTCGAGGGGGCGACGGGCCGGTCGACGAGGTTCACGAGACGCCAAGGCGCCGACGACGCCGAGATCTTCGCGGCCGCCCGCAAACAGTTTCTCTTCCCGACCGATGTCACGTACTGCAACACCGGGACCCTTGGCGCCATGCCGCGAGAGGTGCTGGAGGCGCAAACCGACGAGCTGCGGCGGCTCGAGGTCGAGTTGCCCGATTGGCCGTACTACACCCAGATCGGCGCTCCCCTGACCGGATACCAGCCGCGAGAGGACATTCGCGCACACGTCGGCGAATTCATCGGGGCCGAGATGGACGAGATCGCGCTCACGCAGAACGCGACGATGAGCATGAACTTTCTCGCCAACGGCATGACCTATAGCCCGGGCGACGAGATTCTCTTCACGGACCAAGAACACGGCGGCAGCTTCGGTCCCTACCGGCTCATGGCGAAGCGATACGGTGCCGTCGTCCGCGAGATCGACCTCGACGCCGCGGTCGCAGGCGGCCCAGAGGGGGTGTTGCAAGCGTTCGCGGACGCGATCACACCGAGGACGAGGGTCCTCATGTTTTCGCAGATCACGTCCAGCTTCGGCCACAGGCTCCCAACCAAGGCACTCTGCGATTTGGCGCGAGACCGTGGGATCTTTTCGATCGTCGATGGAGCCCAAGTGTTGGGACAGCTCCCTGTGGACGTGAAGGAGCTCGGGTGTGACGCCTACGTCTCAAGCCCGCACAAATGGCTGCTCGCACCCAAAGGGACCGGCATCTTGTACATCGAGCGTTCGCGACAAGAAGAGCTGTGGGCGACGCTCGGGAGCTACAACTACGACAATCGCGCGGATGGTGCCTTTCGCTTCATGCAATACGGCACCGGCAGCCCGTCGCTCTACACCGGGCTGAGAGCCGCCATCGACTTCAATCGCGAGCTGGACACCGCCCGGATCGCTCGGTGGAACCACGCGATGACAACGCAGCTCATCGAGGGCCTGCGTGGAATCCCCAACGTTCGCATCTATACGAGCACCCACCCTGAGATGTACGGCGGGGCGCTCACCTTCGGACTCGAAAACAAGACAGCGGACGAACTCCAAGATGCCCTTTGGGAAGGAAAGATCCGCGCGCGGGCCCAACGGAATAACCGACGGGTGAGGCTCTGTTCGCACGTCTACGTAGCACCCGAAGACATCGAGAGAGCGGTGGACATCGTGCGAACGTTGGAGCGTAGCTGAGGGGGCGCCCGGCGCGGGAGTGCGGCTCCTGCACGGCCTGCTGCTCCGTTTTCGGGGTGGAAGAGCTCGGAAAGCCGCTCTACCAGACGTGTCTGCACGTCACTGACTCGGGCTGCGGGATCTACAACGAGCGTCCCGCCCCGTGTCGAGCCTTCAAGTGTCAGTGGCTGCGGGGCGTTCTCGAAGTCGACGGAGAGGTCGATCTGGAGATGCGACCCGATGCCTGTGGTGTCATCTTCGACTTCCAGCCCCTGACCGCGTTCGGCGACGTGTACACGGCTTGGGAGATCGAGCCGGGAGCCTCCGGCCGAGAACCTGCAAGAGAGATCATCGTACAACTGACCGAGCGCTTCCTGGTCCGCCTCATCAATTGGACGCCCGATGGAGGGGTTGGCCCAGGTCAGGCGACCTGGTTGGGGCCACAGAGCTTGGTGAGGCAGGCGGAAGATTTGATGTGGAGCTGGGGAAGTGGAGTGAGCTAGGGCTCCAGAGATCCCTTTTGGGCGATGCACTGGAGCCCCACGCCTTCATCTCACCTGCACGTTTCCGTACTGGATGGGGAAGGACGGAAGGAGCAGGATCCGATCTTCACAAAACCGGAGATCCTCTCCCTCGACATCGTTGATCCTGGCAGTGCTCACGATGTCGGCGGCGGCGTCCGAGCCCTCGCCGTTATCGATCGCGTAGAAGTAGGAAACGGATCCAACTTGTACGAAGCCGGCGTTCGTATCCGAAATCACCCCCGCGATCCAAGCCGTGTTGCCCTCCGTGGCCATGCACGTCACGTCGACCTCGAAGAAAAGACCCAGGGAAGTCAGCTCCACCTTGTAGCTGCCGCCGGCGGTCCCGTCTCCTTGATCCTTCGCGTGGAACGTGAACTCTCTCAGGCCGGACCCGAAGTCGACGTGCCCACTTCCCGTTGCGTGAGGAAGGCTAGCATGAGTAGCGAAGCTGGGCGTTGCGCTGACACGGGGCGCCGTGGGTTCCTCGCCGCACGCAGAGATGAGTGCTACGGCCGCGGTCATACTGATCCAACGATGCACATTCATAGGTCGTTCCTTTCCACAGTGTGAGAAATCGACCGTACGTCGATTCCGTATCACGCTATGGACGGCCATGCGCGGCTGTCTTGAAGGGTCTCCCCAGCCGTGGAACGAATCCGACATGACGCCTCCGAGTGCCGACCATGCTGCCGGGATCGCGGTCACGGCCGGCGGGGGGCCGGCCCAAGTCGTGCATACCGGACCTCTCCGCATCTCGTTGGTCACGTACGCTCCCGGGCTCGCGATCCCGTCCCACTACCACGATTGGGCGTGCGTATCGACCCTGCTGGAGGGTCGATTCGAACAGCGATTCCCGGGGCGGATGCTGGATTGTCTCCCGGGCGCGGTCTTGGGAAAGCCCCCGGGAGAGCGGCATGAGGACCGGTGGTTCGACGCCCCATCCCGCCACCTCATTATCGAGATCGATCCTGAGCGGCACGAAGAGCTCGGGGCGGTCCGTGGGGTTGCTGAAGAGGTCTTGTACGAAGAGGGGATCGGGGCGGAAGCCTTGGCCTGGGCAGCCGTGCGGGAGCTAAGGGAGTCGGATGAGCTGACCCCACTATCTCTCGATGGCATTGCTCGGCTGCTTCTCGCCCGACTCCACCGTGGGGCGGAGCAGCGTGCGCGAGCGACCGACGCGCCGGGATGGCTGGGCAGGGTCACGGAAGTACTCCACGATCGCTACACGGAGAACGTGCGACTCCCGGTGCTGGCTGCGGTCGCGGGTGTGCATCCCGATCACCTCTCGCGGGTGTTCGTGGGTGTCCACGGGATCTCGATCGGCGCCTACGTTCGGCGGTTAAGGGTCGACGCAGCGGCGGCGCTCCTGGCAGGTTCATCGACGAGTATCTCAGGGATCGCCCTCCGCACTGGTTTCTCCGACCAGAGCCATCTGACGCGGGTGTTCAAGCGACAACGCGGTGTCACGCCTGCGCGGTATCGGGCCTCGACTAGGGGCGTCGATACCGAGGACAACGATTCGCCGCCCAGTTGAGGCTGCGGGGTGGGTGGCCTCGCGTTCGAGCCACGCCGTCGACAACTTGCCCTTCCAGAGATCGACGCGGCTGCGGGGAGGGGTCCTTGCGGTCCGCTCCTAACCAGCGGAGAGGCCCGTGACCACGCGACGCGACTTCATCGCCAGTACTTCCAAAAGTCTGCTCGGCATGAGCGTCCTGCCGACGATCCGGCCGACCGCTTCGGTCATAGCCGGCCCCAACGTTGCCGAGGGCACCGGCCTCGTATACGACCCGCGCTACCTCGACCACGTGCTTCCGGAGCGACGGGGCGAAGTACATCCCGAGCGTCCACTGCGTCTCGTCCGCATGATGGAAACGTTCGCAGAGCGGGGGCTGGATGACGATGTGGTGCGTTTGTCTCTGCTCGGCGACCCCATGCCCTACGTACGCGATGTACACACCTCCGCGCACGTCGACGCCGTACGCCAAATCGAGATCAGTGGCTCGGTTGCCGAGCTCGCGGTCGGTGGCGCACTCGGCGCCGTAGACGCCGTGGCGACCGGCACCGTCCGAAACGCCTTCTGCGCGAGCCGCCCCCCCGGGCACCACGCCAACAACACGGGTGCCGAAGAGGGTTTTTGCTTCTACAGCAACGCGGCGATCGCTGCCCGATACGCGCAACGAGCGCACGGCTTCGAACGCGTGCTCATCATCGACTGGGACTACCATCACGGGAATGGCACGCAGAACGCCTTCTACGACGACCCGAGTGTGCTCTTCTTCTCGACGCACGACTGGCAGGCGTACCCCGGAACGGGAGATCCGGCACAATCGGGTGAGGGGCAAGGCACAGGCTTCAATATCAACCGCCACCTCGAGTGCGGCGCTCGAGATCTGGACATGCTCAGAATCTGGGACGACGTGTTGCTTCCCGTGGCGTCCCGATTCCGACCGGACTTCGTCATCATCTCCGCAGGCTTTGACAGCCGACGGGATGACCTACTGGGTTGTTTCGATATCACCGACAATGCGTTTCGGCGGATGACCCGGATGGCGATGGATTTGGCCGACGACTACGCCGGTGGAAGAGTCGTTTCGCTGCTCGAGGGAGGGTACAACGTCGAGGGGAACGCCTTGGCGGCGGCGGCCCACTTGGAGATACTCCTCGAGGGGTAGCGCACCCCGGACGTCCCTCTCGCCTTGGCAGCTCATGAACCGTCTCCGACTCTTATGGGCTGCGGCCCTGACCCTGTTGACTCTTCCGGGTTCCGGGATAGCGCAGGCTGCGAGCGAGCGCGCCACCTTCACGCAAATCATCTCCGGGACCGAGATCGAGATCGCCTGGTCCCGGCCGTCTCTTCGGGGACGTGAAGTCATCTTCGGACGCCAGATTCCGTGGGGTGAGGTGTGGACTCCGGGCGCGAACATGGCGACCACGATCCGCTTCTCGAAGGATGTCGTGCTTGGAGGAGCCGACGTCCCGGCCGGTCGATATAGTGTCTGGCTGCGCGTCTTGGAGTCGGAGCCTTGGCGGCTGGCCCTCCATGCTGACACCGCGCTCCCGCACAGTGCCCACCCCCCTATCGAGGAGGCGGTGCTTCACGTCGGTGTCGAACGAGCGCGGAGCGGCGACCTCCAAGAGTCCCTGGAGTGGGATCTCGACCGCATCCAAATCGATGGAGCCGATCTCGTCATGCATTGGGGGCGCGATCGGGTCACGATTCCTCTCGAAGTCGACCCAGGCATCGTCTTGGAGACTCCGGCAGAGGAAGCCCAACCGCTCGTCGGTGATTGGATGTACGACGACAGCCCGTCGCTGCCCACCGACGCGCAGATCGAACGAATTCGGAGTCGCAATCCGGACGACCCCACGGTCCGTTATCTAGAGGTCCTGATGTCGGCCCCGCGCCCACGACCGATCCGCATCGAGTACGACGAAGATTCCGGGTTGGTGCACTTCGTCGATCGACTGACCGAAGACGCCGAGGCGGCATTTTACTCGGCGGATGGGGAGGTCCCGGTCGTCATCTATGGGCAGGCACTGCTCCCCAGAGGTGCCGGTGCGTTTGCAGTCGCGGGGACATTCGGTGGAGAAGTGTCGGCCGTCCATCCGCGGTTCGCGCCCATTGCCGAGTTCGACTTCGACGACGAAGGAAGGGCGATCTCGTTTACGATCCGGGATGCGAGAGACGAGATCCAGGGCAGGGGAGTCCGGCCGGGGGGGTAGCCTTTCGACGCGGTTCGCACGAGACGCCCTACCTCTACAACGGTGCCCCACTCACTAACCCGAACGCAGCGATCACGGCTAGGTAGACGGTGATCAAACTACTCGAAACGCCCCCAACCAAGTCCAGCCCCAAGCCGGGTTCGAAAAAGAATCGACTGTTCGTTAGGTCTGCGCTGATGTCAGCGCCCACCCGTGCCCGCGCGTAGGCTGCTTCTAACCACAGGACGCGCCTCGCGAAATCCGGCATCACGAAGTGGAAGGGCGTGATGGTGGCTCCTACCAACCCCGACCAGCGGTTGTCCACATCTCCTCTGGGCATCCATGTCCCCCGGCCGGTGCGGTTGCGAACCACATAGACGGAATCGGTCCAGATCGATGCGTCACCCAAGGGACCGTCCTGAATGGTGTACCGATAACCCGGATACCGAGCCAGACGATCGTAGTGTCGGTACTCCACCCCGGCGAACCAGGTAAGCCATGGCACGTGCCTCTGTTGATAGATCACCCGACCAGACCAACCGAGATCTGGACCGCGACCGACTCTATTGTCGAGTCCGGTGGTGATCTCCAACTCCCCAGGGACTGAGACGACCCCCAGCAACGCTTGCGTCACGTCCAAGCTGGTACCGAAGTGACCCGAGTACTCCCCTCCTGCGTGCGCCCATCCGGCTGTCACCGTGCCGCCATCCAGGAATAGCCTTCGAGGGAAGACGTGCCGCTTGAAGATGGCGGTTGGCCCGCGTTTGTAATGCGTGTGCTCTGCGATTCTACGGGCGTTGCGATTCACCAGGCGAAGGCGGGGAAGAAGGTTCGCGTTGGTGGTTAGATCGGGTGCCGTCGCCCATGGGAGAAACGCCGAGAGCGAGTCCAGGGCACTCTCGACATCGTCCGCCGTCGACAGCTCGTCGTCTAGAATGGAATCAACCAAGACGAGCACCGACACGGGAACCAGGTCGTAGGGGCCGGCGTTGGAGCATCGCTCAGAGTTGCGACACGCATCGTGGCGTGGGCGGATGCGGAGTACCGGTGTCACCCCGTCGACGCGTTCGATAAACTGGCCCCTTCGGTGTCCACCCATGAAGCCAAGGCCGGCGCTGCTGACGATATCCCGGATACCCCATGCCTCTTTCGGAAACCAATTCGTATCGTACCCAGCGGTATAGTGACCGAAGGGGCGCCGATCCGGTGCCGTGGCATGCCCACCCAACTCGACCAATAGGTTGATCCGTTCAACCCCCATCAGCTCCTCCGGAGCCATGATGGCGACGTTATTTGCGTCTCTGCTCGAGTGGGCTCCGCCCACTACGATCGCAGGTGGATCCTCGATCAGCGGGAGAAAGACAAAGGCGAACTCGATGTCCTCCGGGTGCCCCGTGAGTCCCCGATCGTCCAGGTATTGCAGGTAGTATTCGACGACGACCCAGCGAGCCCCTTCCAGACAGCTCCCGTTCCCAAACAGTCGAACCGGCACGCGTCTGAGCTGAGAGTAGCTCTTCACGACCGCCTCGAGTCGCTGGACCTCCGCTGGGACCAACTCGTGTGCCCTGTAGGAGACCACGCTACGACCCTTCGGGTCGTCGGACTGGGCGAGGGTCTCGGCCATTTCTCGCCAGTCCACTCCGCCGCTTGCGGTGAGGCCGACAATGTCGTCGGGATCAATGACTCCGCGCTCGCCTCCCCGGTCCTGCAGGTCGAGGGCGGTCAGCAGAGGCAGCGTGGGGAAGAAGCGTTCTTCTGGGGCAAAGCGGACCGTGGGAGCAAATTCGTGGACCAGTTCGTCCAGGTCGACGTCGAGTCGCGGCTCACACGTCTGTGGCCGCTGTCCAGCCGATGCCATCGGGTGTGCGACCATGAGCAGCGCGCAGAGCAGCGAGCGATCCGGCGCTGCCGGCCGGCGCGAGAACGGAAAACGCCTCCGCCGAGGAAGCCGACTGTCTAGGCTGCACACGAGGGCCCCCTTGTGCCGGACGAGAACGAGGGCCGACAAGTAATCCGCCGTCCGGATGTCTGTCAACTAGCGAGCACTCTGGGTCCCGGCCAACTCAGCGACTAGACAAGAAGTCGGCCGCGATCCAAAGTGGCTCGCTCTCGAAGTAGACCCCGTTCGTCATCACCGCTGATATACTGCGAAGATTCCGGATGTCGCGGAGCGGATTTCGGTCGAGGATCGCGATGTCGGCCTGCTTTCCTACTTCGAGAGTGCCCGTTTCCGCGTCGAGGCCCATCGCACGAGCCGGGACTATCGTCGCACTCCGGAGTGCATCGAGCGGTGACATGCCGGCCAGGTCGTGGTACGCCTCGATCTCCATGTAGAGGTTGAACAGCGGGACGCCGTTGTCGGTCCCCGCGACGATCGGGACTCCCTCCTCGTGGAAGGCACCGAGTACCTCCATCGCGACTCGTACGTCCTCCGCCATCAGTTCTGCTTGGGTCGTATCGACTCCGGGGAGAAACCGTTTGCCCTCCCAGAGCTCGTATGCGATTCGGCCAACGTCAGGCTCGACCGTCTCGAGTGGGGTGCCCCGAGGAAGGTTCCTCAACATGTCGAGGGAAATCGTCGGGTCGAGCGTCGTTCCGTGATCGAGGAGTGTTCGGGCGGCGCGGCGAATGCGGTCCGGGCCGATCTCCCGATCGAACAAATACATCCGTCCCAGGTCCGAGACGTTCTCGTCGGGGAAGAGCACAGAGAGAAACAAGCCTCGGTGGTTGAGCTGATCCATGCCCAGCTCGAGGGCAGCCATCGTGTTGCCGACCGCCCGCGGAACGTGGCCGGTTACGCTCATCCCGAGTGCGTGGGCCTCCTCGGTGAGCACCGCCAGCACGTCGGGCTCGATCGCGGTGTAGATCTTCACTTGGCGGTAGCCTTCGTCGTGATAGCGCCGCACGACCTCTCGGGCTTCCTCGGCGTCCCTGGCTCGAATCACTCCATTTCCGGTGATTCCTGCTCCATCGGTCATCCCCGCAAGCAGGATGTCGGGACCCATCGCGACCCCCGACGCTACGGCGTCGCGAAACGCCGTCGCGAACTCCAACTCGTTCCCGAGATCGCGGATCGTGGTGACTCCGCCCGCTAGATACGTCGGCGCCCACTCCACCTGATTGGCGTGGGCGTGCATGTCCCAAAGGCCAGCGATCAGTGTCTTGCCCGAGACATCGACCACTGCGGCGCCCTCCGGGATCTCGACGTCGGCCCTCGGCCCGATGGCTCGGATGCGACCCTCTTCGACGAGAACGGTCTGGTCGGTGTCGGTGCCTTCGCGTAAGCCCGTGACCACGTCAGCTCCGACGAGCGCCGTCACGGCAGTCGACGGCTGACGAAGGGCTTCCGTGTACTCGGCCAGGGTCCGCATCTGCTCTTCGACGTGGCCGGCGATGAAGTGGGGGAGGGCTTCTTCGTACCCGCTCCGGATTGCCTCGCGGAACTGCGTATTGGCTTGCACGTGTGCGACGAGGTCGAGGTCCTCGTTCAACCAGATCGTGCGGAGGCCCCAGTTGATCCCCTCCACCACATAGCGATCGAGTGTGATCGGCGTACCCCCGATCACGACCTGGTCAGTTTGACGATACGTCATCACCACCTCACCGCGTGGGAGCGTCGGTACGGCATCGGCTCCTCGAGCGAGATAGTGGTGATACAGCATCGCCTCGACCGCGGTGGGGATATTGCTGTGAACCGGGAAGAAGTCGTCGGGGCGGGGGACGGCCACGCGGTCGAACTCCTTCTCGCGCACCGTCACCTCACCCTCGGTGATCGACACCTCCATCACGTTGGTCGTATCGCCGTCCGCGATGCGCAGGCTTCGGTACGACAGCGGGTTGAGGTCGGTGTCCAGCCGGAGCTCGGCTTCCACACCGCGGATACGGCCACGTTCGTTCTCGCCTTGGAGGGATCGGACCACGACCGCGTCTCGATCGGAGCTGATCGTGAAGGTCTCTTCCCCGATCAGCGACTGTCGTCGGTAGAGGAGGAAGGAACCTTCCTCGCTCACGTTCTCCCATGGGGAAGCCGCGGGAGTGCACGCGGAGAGTGCGAGCGCGAGCGTCAGGTACGGACGCCGGCGGTGGGTCGATTCGTTCGGCTTCGATTGCATGAGCCCATCGTACGGCTCACACGGTGTGGGGCAAATTGCGGCCGGCCTGCGTTCCTACTGCGCCGCTACCTCGAGCAACCGATTGTACTCCAGAATCTCGGGTCGGTACTCGAAGTGGATATTGTCGAAGTGCGCCCACTTCCCACCCCACAAGAAGCCGTGCCGTTCGAATGTCTCCACGACGCGTGACGGCGGACTCCACCGTTCGTCCATAGGGATTTCGTGCCACTGGCGGCTCCAAACGCGGCTCCAACGCCAGTAGGCTTCGCGGCCGTCGTAGGAGTGGGGAACGAGATCGACCGCGAGACCCCAAGCGTGTTGGCTCCGAGTCGCTGTCCCGGCAATGCCTCGATCGATGAAGGAGTACGCGACCTGAACCTCCTCGATCCACGCGGCGACGGCCCGGTCGGTCGCGGCGATCGCGTACAGCTCCCGCTCCACCCGCTCGAGAGCGTTCGCTACCACGTCGTTCACGAATACCCGTCGCTCGACAAAGTCGATCGTGCGCCCGCGCGCCCTGAGATCGGACTCGGTGCGCCCCCACAACGCATCTTGAACGTCGGTACAGAGCCGCGTGGGCCCCTCGGGGAGCGGGGGCGGCTCCTGCGGCATCTCTAGCGGATAGTGGTAGAAGATCGGGTCACAACGTTCGCGCCTCTCTAGGCGCTCCTCGGCCAGAAGCCGTCCGTCCTGGAAGTGGATCTCTTCGCCGGCCATCGAAAAGACGAGGTCATCGTCTCGGTAGGTCACCGAGTCGATCAGGGTGCCGTAGGCACGCTGGAAGGCCCGGACTCTTATGTCGGCGCGTAGGGCCGACTCCCTCGGATCGAGGGTGCTTTGCGCGACTTCGGCACTAGCGACCTCGACGGTCGGGGCTGGTGCTGCCGGCAGCGCAGGAGACCCCGCGCCGAGGCTTGAAATGCCAAGGAAGCCACACGCTGCGAGGCACGGTATCCACCATCGAGGCGCTTCTCTCATCTCGCTTGCCTTGGTGGAGGAATAGGGCCGGGGCTCACGTCGCGCACTCGAGCGAAGCCGAAACGCGGGCCACACAGTACGCACCGTTCGTGCCGCCCGCGAGCGGTCACACTCGACCGAGGCGCCTCTTGGTTTCTTGCGGAGTCGCGCCTCGTGGGGAGCGGCGGTGGTCTGCACGCTTTTCGCTCGCTCGGCACAAGGTGCCGCTCGATGGGGGGATATTGCCCCTCGAGGAGACGTTCCACGCAGGAGAGATCGAACCCATCCCCAACCCCGCGTGTGCTATGTCTCGCTTCTCGTCTTTCCTCCTCGCTGTCTTCGTCGCCTCCACCGGAGCCTGCAGCGGGTCCGATCCCGCTGCGCCTAACGTCGGGGTGGACTCCAACGTCGCGCCCCGACTTCTGTCCATTCCGGATCAGTCGACCCCCATGGGTGTGCGCCTCGACATCCCGATCCAAATCGTCGATGAAGACCCGAGCGGCGTGAGTCTGTCAGCCTCCGCTACGGACTCGACCGTGCTGCCTCCCACGGACATCGGGATTGGCGGGACCGGCGCAAACCGCACGTTGTTCTTGAGGCCTGTGGGTCCGGGCACGACGACCATCCGCGTGACCGCGACCGACGTGGAGGGCGCGGAGAGCGGCGTGGACTTTGCGCTTGAAGTCCTCGACCCCTTGTCAGCTTCGGACTAGCCTCGATCTACCCGTCGCCAAGCGCCGGGTAGTCCGTATACCCTGCCTCTCCCGGCGTGTAGAACGTCGACGCATCCACCTCGTTGAAGCCGGCGTTCTCCCGCAACCGATGCACGAGATCCGGGTTCGAGAGCAAGAGAGTGCCCCACACGGTCACATCCGCGAGACCCTGGTCGAGGAGTGCTTGTCCCTGACCCGCATCGCGGAGTCCGCCACCTGCCAGAAAGACACCGTCGTATAACGGGCGCAGCGTCGCAAAGACGTCGAAGTCGGCCGTGAACTTGCCGACGTGCAAGTACGCCATCGGAATCCCACTCAGAGCCTGTACCAGCGTCGTATAGAGGCCGACCGGGTCGTCGTCCTTGCACTCGTTGAACCCCATGGCCGGCGAAATCTTCATCCCGACTCGGCCTCCCCCGATCGCGCTGCCCATCGCTTCCAGGAGTTCGAGCACGAGGCGGATTCGGTTCTCGACCGAGCCGCCGTACTGGTCGGTTCGGTGGTTGGTACCCGAGGCGAGGAACTGGTTGGGGAGGTACCCCGACGCCGCGTGTAGCTCGACTCCATCGAAGCCCGCCTCGATCGCCAGACGAGCTGCGCCGACGTACTCCTCGATGATCGAGGGGATTTCCCCGGTCTCGAGAGCCCGCGGAGTAGGAATGGGCTGCATTCCCTCTTGATCGGTCCACATCTGTGTGGTCTCCGGGGCGATCGCAGACGGCGCCACGGGCTGGGCATCGGTTTGCCGATTGAGCGGGTGGGTGATGCGTCCGACGTGCATGATCTGGGCGAAGATGCGCCCGCCGCGCCCATGCACGGCATCGGTCACCCGCTTCCACGCGGCGACTTGCTCGTCGGTATGGAGGCCAGGCGTACGGCAGTAGCCCTGCCCCTCGAAACTCGGCTGGATTCCCTCCGTGATGATGAGTCCGCTCGTCGCTCGCTGGGCGTAATACGTCGCGGCGTACTCGGGCATCCGTCCCATCACATCGGCCCGCGAGCGGGTCATGGGCGCCATCGCGATCCGGTTGGACAAGGTCGATGGGCCGAGGTCAATGGGATCGAACAGACTCGGTGCGTCAGGCAAGGGAAGCCTCCGTTAGGGGTTGAGTGGAGGCTAGAGGAGGCCCGGCGTCGAGACAACCGGTGCCGGCGCACTGGCCCGGATCTAGCGCGCCCAGGGGTCCACCCCTGCCAGCGAGAAGCCAATAGCTTGTCGCAAAATATAATGTGTTGTAAGGTATGTGATGGCGACATCTGGAGAAGTTGACAAACTGGTTCCGCTCAGCGCCCCTATGCTTCATATCCTGTTGGCCTTAGGCCATCAGAGGCTGCATGGCTATGGGATCATGCAGTCCATCGCGGAGAAGACCGACGGGCGCGCGAGGATCCTACCGGGCACGTTATACACGACACTCAACCGGATGCTTGCCAAGGGGCTGCTCGAGGAAGCGTCCCCGCCGGGCGACGCTCCCGACGACGATCGGCGGCGCTCCTACTACCAGGTCACGGCGATGGGACATGAGGTCGTCGCGGCCGAGTCGGAGCGGATGTCCGTCCTGCTCGAAGTCGCCCGGAGAAATCTGAGGGCCCGTTGAAGGGCTACCGACTTCTCCTGCTCCTCTATCCGCGTCGCTTCCGACGGCGGTATGGAGCGGAGATGCTCGAGGACTTCGGTCTCCTGCTTGCCCGGACGCGGGAGGAGCACGGTGCCTCCGGGGTGATCCGTCTGTGGCTGGGCACTGCGTTGGATACCGTCGTGTCGGGTTTTCAAGAGCGGATGTTCGGGACGAGGGTCAATCAGTACATCGATGAGGAGGGGATGATGGGTGAGGTCACTTTTCACATGGGACAAGCGGTCCGTCGACTGAGGCGGGCCCCCGGGTACGTGTGTGCGTTCGTCGTGACGCTGGGATTGGCGATCGGGGTGAATAGCGCGGTGTTCAGCGTCGTACACGGCGTCCTGCTCCAACCCCTTCCGTTTCAGGACGCGGAGCGAATCGTCTACCTGAAGCAGCCGATCACGAGCCGCGGGATCGACAACGCGATGTTCTCCTTCATGGAGATCGACGACTACCGATCGGCCTCCACATCGGTCGGCGAGTTCGTGGAGTTCGGTGACTGGGAGTTCACCGTCCTCGGCGAAGGTCAGCCTCACCGAGCGGTCGGTGGGCTCGTGACCTCGAACTACTTCGAGGTGCTGGGCATGAGGCCGCTGCAGGGAAGGGCCTTGGACGAGCGCGATGATCTTCGAGGCGCGGAGCCGGTGATGGTCCTCACCCACGCGTACTGGGAGAGCGCGCTCGGTAGCGACCCTGGCGCAGTGGGCCGTTCACTCGATCTCGAGAATCTCAACTTGGACGGAGGTGATCCCTTCACGCCTGTTCGAGTCGTGGGAATTCTGGAGCCCGGTCTGCACTACACGGGGTCGCGACAACCCGACTTCTATGTGAACTACGCGGCCAACGATCACTATCAGGACGCCGCCATGCGCGACGCGCGTGACCACCGCATGACGGACGTGTTCGCCCGATTGGCCCCCGGTGTCTCGCTCTCGTCGGCCCGCTCAGAATTGGAGTCGATCAACCGGCAGATGCACGCTGAGCACCCGGACATCTACCGAAGCGACCTGGGCTATGGGATTACGGCCGTCCCGTGGGAAGCTGAGCTCACCGCGAACGGGCGGTCGACCTTCCTGCTCTTGATGGGCACGGTGGGGATCGTCCTGCTCCTGGCCGCGTTCAATGTGACGAACCTCACGCTGACCCGGCTGATCCGTAAGGAGGCCGAGCTGTCGACTCGGGCAGCGCTCGGGGCCCGCACACGTGACTTGCGCCTCCAGTTGACCGCAGAACATGCGGTCCTCGGGTTGGCCGGTGGCGTGCTGGGTATCCTCATTGCCTTCGTGAGCCGGGACTCACTAGTCAGCTACGCGAGTCGCTTCACGGTCCGGGCACAAGAAGTCGGCGTGGACTGGACTGTGCTCGGCGTGACGCTCGGCGGTGGAATGCTCGTTTCGGTGTTGCTGGCGTGGATGCCCGGTCTTCCGATGGGGCGTGTCGGTTCCATCGCCTCCGTCCGATCGAGGGCGACCGCGACACCGTGGCGGAAACGCCTTCAGCGCGGGCTCGTCGTGAGTCAATTGGCCCTCTCCTTCGCGTTGCTGACGGGTGCTGGACTGTTGGTGCGGAGTCTCATCGAACTGACCCGAGTGGACCCCGGCTTCGAGACGCAGCGCATCTTGGTGCTCGAAACGCCGACCGGACCGTCCGGCCGTCCGCTCCCGTTCATCCCCGAGGCCGGCTGGGAGGCGGCACTCGAAGAAATCCGGGCCTTACCGGGCATACATTCGGCTGCCGTCGCGACGTGGGCGCCGCTCAGTGGTGAGTCGACACAGCCGATCACGGCTACGGTCGAGGGTCGTGAAGACGTGTTGGCGGTGGCCCAACCGGCGGCGCCCAATAGTGTGTCCTTGCAGTACTTCGACATCCTGGGCATCCCTCTGGTTCGAGGTCGCTACTTCGACGAGACCGACACTCGTGAATCGCCGGATGTAGTCATCCTGAACGAGTCGATGGCGAGGGCCTACTTCGGGGAGGTCGACCCGATCGGGCAGAGGATCACCGTGGAGGCAGACCTCCAAAGCGTCTTCCTCACCGCGACGTACGAAGTCGTCGGGATCGTCGCCGATACGAGGGAGTACGCCATTGACTCCGAGGGAGAGCACACCTTTTACCGTCCGGCGGTCAAGACCACTTGGGGTCCCACGATTCTTGTTACGCATTCGGGCGAGGTGGCTCCCGTCTCGGACCATATCCGAGATGTCATCCACCGGATGGAGCCGGATCGTGCCGTCGAAGAAGTGCGGACGCTCGCCTCGCTCGTCGACCGTGAGATGGCACCGTCGAAGCTCAATGCGCTGCTCTTCGGAAGCTTCGCGATTCTCGCTCTGCTGATCGCGGCAGTTGGAGTGCTCGGCACGTTGGCGTTTTCCGTCTCGCAGCGCGTACGAGAGTTCGGGATCCGCATCGCGCTGGGTGCGGATCGAGCCTCTGTACTCGCGAACGTATTGACCGAAGTGGGGCTGATGGTCGGTGGCGCCTTTCTCATCGGCGGCGTCGCTGCGGTGGCGCTCGGTCGCTTCCTCGTTGGGTTTCTGTACGGGGTCGATCCCGTGGACGCGACCACGATGGCGGCGGCTGCTGCGCTTCTTGGAGCCGTGGCGCTGGGAGCAGCGCTGAGCCCAGCTCTAAGGGCGACGCGAGTCCATCCGGCCGAGGCGCTCAGGGCCGCAGACTAGGTCCCGCCACATGAGTTGGCGGATGTAGACGCCCCTTTGCGTTTGGCATTGTGTCGGGCGGTTTGACTCCCGGCGCCGGCCACACCACCGAGGAGCGTCGCGAGATGAGATCATGGCGAGCACACCTGCACGGGCTCGATGCCGTTTGCATCGTGGGGGTTACCCTGGCTACGACGAGTTGCGCCAACGGTCCGGCCGAGCCTGACGATGTGGAGGTCGGACCCTACACTGAGGTCGTGTGCACCAGCTTCGGCCTCTCGGCGACGTCCGGTCTCCCGCTAGAGCGAGTCTCCGTTCAAGGCGTACCCGCGAGCTTCGGATCACCCGTCGCGGCGGTGATGCTCGACGACGAAGGCGAGCCCTACGACTTCGGGTACGTCGTCGAAGGGGCGGGTGGTGCTTTGGAGCTCTCCGTGCCGATCCACCCCGTAGACCCGGTCGGCGGCGGCTCGGTCCGGTTGGTTTTCACAGACGGCACGAGTGCGTGCCCCGCCGTGGACTTTGTCATCGGTGCGCTCCCTGAAGCCGACGGGGAGTTCGCGGCCGTGGTGCGCCTGTTGCAGGACGCGGTCGCGGAGCAGCTCGAGATAGCCGAGTCCACGCCTGAAGAGCTACACGCGACTCCGATCGAGGACGTGCCTCCGTCTCTCTGGTCGCTGGCCCTTCGCCAGACTCTGCTGGACCACCCTGCCAACGACGCGTCGTTGCTCTCTTTCTCGGAGCGCGGCCCCGATGACGAAGCCTTGGACTTGGCGAATCGCCTCCTCGCGCGGACGCAGCTGCGGGCGAATCTCGAGAGCGCTGCCTTGGCCAGGTCCACGGAGCCGGTGCTTCCGATTGCGCGGTTCTCCGACTCCGACCTGACGTGCTCATCGGACTTCCAAGCAATCGATCCTGCCAAGAATCTCAGTGACTGCATGGAGCTAGCTGTCCGGCTACAGCAATCCGCGACCGGCCTGTCGCGAGAAGTGGCTCGCGACATCGTGCAGGTTTTCTCGGAGCTCGGAGGGGGCCGAAATCAGCTTCCATGGGCTAACGAGATCAGCGTTCTGTTCAGTGCCGTGTTTTGGATCATCTACTCTGAACGCGAGGCCGAAGGGTCTGTCTACCCGTCCCGTCTCACGAGCATCGAGGTGGCCGTAGACGAGGAGGTCATCCGCGAAGACGATCCATCTCTGTTTTCGGTCTCTGCTCAGGTCACCGCCGCCAGCCTCGGGTACAACATGCAGGAGGAAATTCTCGCGGGTATAAGCGAGGCGAAGAGGCTCGTCGACACTTTCGGAAGTTTCGATTTTTCGACAGGCGACCCAGTCATCGACGGCGCCGCGAACCAACTGAGCGCGACGTTCGCCAGCCGCATCCAGAACATCGACATCGAGAGCCTTCAGATTCCGGCCGACTCGTTTGGGCCGGTCACATTACGCGACTCCCTCTGGCTCGACGCCCGCGTAGTGGCCGGCGACGCAGTGACCATCGTCGGCGGCGTGCAGTACGTCGGCCAGAAACAGGGCGCGGCCACCATCTCGATCCGCACGCAAGACGGTGCCTTCGGCGATGACCAGCTAGCCGACCAGGTGGATGTCGAGGTGGACGACATCAGAGTGTCGATCTTCCCGGAGGAAGCGTTGGCCGGGGACGAGCCAGAGCTGAACTTCGAAGTCCAGGTGCACGACGCCGTGTTCCCTGACGAGCTCGAGGTGGATCGGAGCGAACTTCAGGGGACGGCCGACGATCCGGTCAGGGTCGCCGATGGTGTATACGTCGTCACGTACTATCCGCCGGCTGACCCAGACCCAGACAATCCGGATTTACTCATCGTCGAGCACTCGGGCATGACCGGCGCTCGTGAGGCGCGGGCGGGCTACGACCCTCCACGTCGATTGGCCCAGGCCTTGATTCGGTTCGGCGGAATCGAAATCACGACATCGCCTCCGGATTGTGTCGAGCAGGGCGGGCCGCTGCAGTTCGCGGCGGAGCTGGGGGATGGGATCGACCCGTCGAGGCTCCGCTGGAGAGCGAGTGCCGGCACGATGAACGAGGAAACTGGAGCGTTCATCGCGCCAACGGAGGCTCAGACCGTGGAAATCGTGGCCTACCTCGTCGACGCCCCTCAGGTGAGGGACTCGGTCTCGATCATCGTAGGGTGTGTGTGCAGCGGTTCGCTGACGGTAGATGGGAGCACACCGACGACGACGTTCGTGACGTTCAGCGTGTTGGAGGCAACCGGCTCGATTGCCGAGGTGGGGTGGGTCCACGACCCCGTCCCGGACGACGGTGAGTCGTTTGCGGTGACGTTTTCTTTCGTGACGCCTGTCCCTGTTGGAGAGACGCTCCAATACGAGGTCCATGCAGGGGGGCTTTTCCCAGCCCCGAGCGGCACCGGAGTGATCACCAGTAGTGATGAGACGGGCCCGCTTACCTTGACCATGGTCGCCAATGAAGGAGGAGAGCGCGTCGCAGGGAGGGTGACGGGTACGGTCCATGCATCTTGGAAGTCGGGGCCTGAACCCGACGCGAACCATGTTCCTCTGAGCTTCACCTTCGATGTACGGGCCGACGCGTCGCTGGGCTGGAGTGACGGGTTCTACGGCTATCGGGAGTGTCGGGTGGGAGGCTAGCGGAGCTGAGGTGCGGTGGGACGTGGTTAGGCGCTGATCAGTTGGCACGTTCGGATCCGCCTCGCGGTTCCACCGCGCGATCCGCATCTTTGCTCGGTACTCTCCTCCGTCCTCCCGGAAGTTCACCATGACCGACCCCCCGGAGCGCGTCGGCCCTTACCACCTCCTTGGGGTGATCGGCGAGGGTGGGATGGGCGTGGTGTACGAAGCGGAGCAACACGAGCCCGTTAAGAGGCGCGTGGCGCTGAAGATGATGAAAGTGGGGATGGATACTGGAGAAGTCCTCGCCCGCTTCGAAGCGGAGCGCCAGGCTCTCGCCATCATGGACCACCCGGGCATCGCCAAGGTCCACGATGCTGGTCGGACGGAACAAGGTCGTCCGTTCTTCGTGATGGAATTGGTCGAGGGCGAGCGAATCGACCTCTATTGCGACAGGAATCGACTGACGGCGCGTCAGCGGGTGGAGCTCTTCATTCGGGTGTGTGAGGCGGTCCAACACGCCCACCAGAAGGGAATCATCCACCGCGACCTCAAGCCCTCCAACGTGCTAGTGTCGGAGCTGGATGGCCGGCCGGCCTGCAAGATCATCGACTTCGGGATCGCTCGTGCCGTCGACTATGAGGCCGACTCCGAGGAGCGGCTCACCCGTGCCGGGGTTGTGATGGGGACACCGGCATACATGAGTCCCGAACAACTCCTCGAGGACTCGGCCGCGGTCGACACCCGCTCCGACGTGTACGCCGTGGGCGTCATGTTGTACGAGACTCTGATCGGAGCCCTGCCCAGGGAAAAGGACACGTACCGCGGGATGGGGCTCCTGGCTGCAGTGCTGAACGATCCTAGAGCGCCCAGCGAGCGTTTCTTCGGTCTACCCAACACACAGGAGACCGTCGCCGCAGATCGAGGGACTGACCCATCCACGCTGCGGCGCCAACTCCAGGGGGACTTGGACTGGATCGTGATGAAGGCGATCGCCGCGGAGCCGGAACGTCGATACGACTCGATCAGCGCCCTCGCCCAGGATCTGAGCCGCTTTCTCCGCTACGAGCCGGTCGTCGCCAGACCTCCCACCATCGGGTACCGCCTACGAAAGTTCGTGCGTCGGAATCGAGCGGCTGCGACGGCCGCGGCGATCGGGCTGGTTGCCGTACTCGGGGGCGCGACCGCGGCCGTCGTTGGCATGGTGACCGCCCAGAGGGCGGAAGCCGTCGCGACTCGAGAAGCGGAGACTGCGACGCAAGTCTCCGCTTTCATGGCGGAGATCTTTGCTGCGGCGGACCCGAACATGACGCGAGGCGCGACGATCACCGCGCAGGAGATCCTCGATGCCGGTGCGGAAAGGATCCGTACGGAGCTGATCGAGGAGCCGCTGGTCCGCGCCGAACTCATGCGAATTCTCGGAGACGTCTACGTGAGCCTCGGGGTCTTCGCGGACGGGCAGTCACTGCATGAGTCGGCTCTCGAGATCTATGCAACACACGGCGAGGCGGCCGACACCGCCGTCGCGTGGTCTCAACTCGCGCTTGCGTACACCCTTCTGTGGACCGGTGACTTCGAGCGCGCGGACTCGTTCGCCCTCGCAGCCATGACCGGGTTGGAAGCGACCGTTGGGAAGGAGCATAAGCTGTATGGCGACGCGTTCGACCAACTGGTCAACAGCCGGCTGGCCTCGGGTCGTTCGACGGAAGATCTCATGGATGAGATCGTCGCCCAACTCGAGAGCCGTAGAAGGAACGGCCTGGGGGAAGAGGTGAGCAACGCGATGGACCACCTTTGCTGGTCCTATCTCCGCGCCAATGATGCTGTGGCAGCGGACTCCATGTGCGCGGCCACGCTCGAGTATCGGCGGGAATACTACGGTGGCGAGCATCCGGCGCTCATCTCGATTCTGGGCCGGGTAGCGGACGCACGTTCATTGCTGGGGGACGGTGAGGGACGACTGGCGGCCCAGCTCGAACGTGTCAGGGTTGCCCGGGCAGTGTTCGATGGCCCCCATTACGAAACTGCGGCAGCCCTGGGTGGTGTCGCGGATGCCTACCAGGGGTTGGGGCTCCCATCGGAGGCGTTACCCCGGGCGGGCGAGGCGTTGGAAATGTTCAGGGAGGTCCTCGAGCCCGGTCATCCGGAGGTCTTGTATGCGATGGGACGCGTAGCGTCGGGCCATGCGGCGCAAAGCGACCTGGCCGGTGCTGCCGATTCGTACCGGGAGGTGGTCGCCGAGCGTCGGCGGTTCGGGCGCACCAGCGATGGCCAATGGGTGACGGACCTAAACAGCTGGGGCTTCTTTGCGTTCCGCGCAGGTCGCCTGGTCGAGGCCGATTCGGCTCTTCACGAAGCCCTTGTCTTCATGGAAGCCGATCGCGACGAGCTGAACCAAGGACGCAACATCATCACCACGAATTATGCCCGCGTAGCTGCCGCACTAGGCCGTTCGGAGGAGGCGTTGAGGTACGCGCGGCTTGCCGAGGAACGCCTCTCGGAGGTGCTCGGTCCGGACCACTGGCGCGCCGCCGCAGCCCGTACCGTGCGGGGGCGGGCCCTCACCCAACAGGGTGATTACGAGGCGGCGAGTGAGGCGCTCACCGAGAGCTGGGAGATCATGCGTGAGGCTCAACCTGTCGGCTCCGCGTATCGGAGGGATGTGCTCGAGTACTTGATCGAGTTGTCTGAGGCGCGCGGCCGAGCGCGGGATGCCGAGCGTTGGCGTGAGCTGTTACGGGAAGAGACAGGTTGAAGCGGGGGGGGGGCGGGGCACGCTCGCGAGCCGCTGCCTCCTAATTCACGGACCTCCGTGAGCCGCCGGCCAGGAGTCGAGAGCACCGCCGCGACTGCTCAGGAGCGCACATGCGGCTCCTGCTCCGCGTGCTGCACTGTGATGAGCGTTCGTGAGATTGCGAAAGGGATGTACGAGGCGTGCGAGCACCTGTGCGGGGCAGGGTGCGGCGTCTACGCCGAGCGTCCGGGGTCGTGCCGGACCTTTGAATGTCAGTGGTTGCGCGGAGCGCTCGAGGTGGACGGGGTCATCGAGACCGCAATGCGCCCGGACGCTTGCGGCGTGATCTTCCACTACCAGTCCGAATCGACTTTCGGCGAGGTGTTTATGGCGTGTGAGGTCGAGCCTGGCGCGTCGGGCAACGGCCTCGCGAAGAGCATCATCGAGGGACTCGCAAAGAGGTTCCTCGTCATGATCGTGACTGCCCACAGTGACGGTGAGAAGGGGCCGGGCGAACGGAGCTTCGTCGGTCCCCAAGACCTGGTGACCCGTGCGACCGCCGTGCTGTGGAGCAGGCCGAGCGTCGCGCCTTGATCGCTCCCCCTTTGCTTCCTGGATCTGGATCATGACTGATCTGACTAACCGGATGACGAAGTATTTGAAGCACGCTCCCGCTCCGCACGAGGGGGCGGCGTGGTGACCGCAAAGGGAGCCAGAGCATCTCGGCTCATCGCGCTGGGGCTCGTGGCTGTGCTCGTGGTCGGGTGTCGCCCCACTGCCGAGAGTACGCTCTTTCGCGAGGTGCGAGTCGTCGACGGGACGGGCTCGCCCATCTATGCGGGCTCGGTTCGCGTCCTTGACGGTCGTATCGCCGCAGTGGGTGAGCTCGCGCCACTTCCGGGCGAGGCCATCGTCGAGGGAGGCGGGGCGGTGCTCGCTCCCGGATTCATCGACACGCACAGCCACCACGACGGTGGTCTTCTCGACGAGATGCGCTCGGCTCGAGCGGCGGTGAGCCAGGGGATCACGACCGTGGTCGTGGGTCAGGACGGCGGGTCCAACTACCCGCTGAGTGCGTACTTCGCGCGGGTCGAGGGGACGCCCCCGGCCGTGAACATCGCGTCGTATACGGGACATGCTTCGCTGCGTCGGAGGGTGATGGGCGACGATCTGCTGCGCGCGGCCAGTGCAGCAGAGGTGGACGCCATGGCTGACCTCCTGCGTGAGGACATGGCGGCAGGGTCGCTGGGACTGAGTACCGGTCTCGAGTACGCCGCAGCCTTGCTCAGCACGACGGAGGAGGTGGTTGCGTTGGCGCGCGTGGCTGCGGACTCGGGCGGTCGCTACATCAGCCACATCCGGAGCGAAGACCGGGATTTCTGGGAAGCCATCGACGAGATCATCCACATCGGCACCGTGGTCGGGATGCCCGTCCAGGTGAGTCACATGAAACTCGCCATGACGAGCCTCTGGGGGCGCTCCGAGGAGCTGATTGAGACGCTAACCGCGGCGCGGGCGCGGGGCGTGGAGATCACCGCCGACGTGTATCCATACACCTACTGGCAGTCGACGATGACGGTCCTCGTCCCCGACGGGGACTTCACCCGGGACGAGGTCGGATTTGCGCTTCGAGAGGTCGCCCAGCCGGACGGCATCATCTTCGGTCGTTTCTCCCCCGAGCCCGCCTATGAGGGGCGGACGCTCGAGGAAATCGCGGCGGAACGTGGCGAGGATGTCGTCACCGCCTACCTCGCGCTACTGGAAATGGCGCATGGGCCCGAGGCGCCCGAGGGAGCGAGCGAGTCGATCGTGGCCCGGAGTATGACGGAGGAGGACATCGGTCGACTCTACAAGTGGGAGCACACCAATGTCAGCAGCGACGGCGCGCTCGCCGGCGCTCACCCCCGTGGGTATGGCGCGTTCACACGGGTACTGCGCTCGCACGTCAGAGAGCAGGGCACGCTGTCCCTGGAAGAGGCCGTCCACCGGATGACCGGGCTGTCCGCCGAGCACATGGGCTTCAGCGATCGGGGCGTGATTCGGGAGGGTGCCTGGGCAGACCTCGTACTATTCGATCCGGAGACGGTCACGGACCACGCCGATTTCGAATCCCCCCAGGTTGCCTCCACCGGTGTGCTAGGTGTCTGGGTCAACGGCGTTCAGGTTTGGGATGGGGATGCGACGGTGCCATCGTCGTACCCTGGTGTGGTGCTTCGTCGGGGCGGATGAGCGAGCGACGGCGCGAATACGCGAACATCAGATTGAGAGATCCTAGGCCCGCTCACCGCGTGGGCTCGAAAGAAGACTCGGGCGGAGGTGCGCCTCTACCTGCAGCTGGCTGCAGACTGGAGGTCGTTGGCCAACGGCGGCTCGCCGCTATCCCTCCCTAAGAGCCTCCGTGGGCTGGATCCTCAGTCCCCGAAGGATCGGCGGTAGGCAGGCACCGACGACCATCAGAGTGACAGCCACACCGACGCCTGCCAGCACGAGCGGCGTGCTGACGGACGGCATGGAGCTGTCTTCCGTCACTTCACCGAGCATCCACGTACCCAGCGCGCAGCCCGCGACCAGTCCGAAGGCCAGCTGGTACGCTGCTCGACGCGCAATCGTGGAAATCACATTCCGGGTCTGTGCCCCTAGGGCGGAGCGAATTCCGATCTCTCGTGTTCGCTGGGAGACGGTGAACGACATGAGCGCGTAGAGACCGGCCCCGGCGAGGAGGGTCCCTATGACGGACATCACGACGACCATGAGCGAAGCGAGCCCTTCGATCAGACGGTCTTGATCCACGAGCTCCCGGACCGACCGCGGCTGCTGGATCATCGCGTCCGGATCGATGTCGCTTGCGATCGCCCGCAAGCGGGGCACGAAAGCGCTGGGATCCCCATCGAGCTCGATGAGGTAGCGCATCGGGTGAATTTCGTCGGCTCCGGCCGGATGGTAGATCGCGGCGTCTCGATCTGGGTTCCGAATGTTGACTCCCAGGCTCCCTACTACGCCGATGATCTCGTACCACTCATTGGGTTCTTGCCCCTCGCGCGCTGCGTAGCGTACTCGTTGGCCGATCGCTCCTCCTCCACCCAGCACATCTCGAACAAACGACGTATTCACGATGATAGACGGCCGGTGTGCTCCGGCCTCTTCGGGCAGGTCTGCCAGGCTGAAATCGCGACCTTCGAGAAGGGCGTGGTCCATGTCGCGGAAGAAGTTCACGTCGACTCGAGCCATCTCAACGCGATCTCTCCCGGCATCGCTCGTGGTAATATCTCCTTCGACCTCAACCGGCCGAGATGGGTGCCCGAGCGCAGGGAGCTGCGCCCCCATGGCGACCCGTCGGACGCCGGGTTCAGCCTCGAGGCGCAGTCTCAATTCCTCTTGGTTGGTCTTGAACTGGACGCGAAAGTCCTCGGCGTGAGTCGCTGCCTCGGCAGCCGTCGGATCGACCCAGACCGTTCGATAGCGTGCGGTGAGGTATTGATCGATCGGCAGATCGATGTCCCCCCTCTGGCTACCGACCACGGAGATCGAGAGCACCACGCCGAGCGCGAGGAATCCCATCGAGAGGGCTACCTCGGCAACCACTAGCAGCGTCGTGAAGATGCCAAAACGAACGCTTCCGCTACCGGAACTGCGTTGGAGCGTTTGCTGCACGCTCTTGTTCGTGGCCTTAATCGCGGGAAACACTCCAGCCCCTACGGCGCAGACTGTCCCAAGTCCAAGCGCCAAGAGGATCGACTCCGCTCCAATGCCGACGTCCATCCAGTAGGGAAGCTCATCGACCAGCGCTTTGGCGAACTGACGGGCAACTTGGTCGGCCAGGATAATGCCTAGCCCTGTCGCTAGTAGTGCCAGCACGAGGGACTCGACGAAGAGCTGGGAGATGATTCGCGCCCGGCTGGCACCCAAGGCAGTTCGCACACCGAGTTCGTTGACCCGGGTTGCGGTACGAGCCAGGATCATCGTGCCCACGTTGCCGCAGGCCACGAAGAGCAGGGCGAGACAGAAGATCTGAACGAGGAGAATCTCCCTCGTCTCTGTCATTCCAGATGCCGGCTCACCTAGCGTTTGAAGGCCGATTGAGACGACCTCGGGCCGAAGTCGGCTATGGGTTTCCGGCCACTCGGCGGCGAGACGAGCTCCCACCGTTTCGATCTCGGCATTCGCCTCACTCTCCGAGACTCCATCTGCCAGGCGCCCGAAGACGAACAGGTCCGGGCCAGTACCGACCGTGTAGTCGTTGGGGTTCGCACGGAGCGGGAGCCAGAGGCGATCGCTCATAGGGAAAAGGAAGCCCTCCGGCATGACGCCAACCACCGTGTGTGGCGTACGGCCGATTCCGATCGTCTTGCCGACGATGTCGGGATCGCGTCCGAAGCGAGATGCCCACACTCCCTCGCCGATCACTACGACGTCGGGCGAGCCGATCACCTCATCGGAGTCGAGCAGCGTGCGGCCCATGAGGGGAAGCACCCGCAACATGTTGAAGACCGAAGCCGTCACCTCTGCGCCACGGATCTCCGCCGCCCGTCCATCCTCCGAGTGGACGTTCCAAGGGTCAGACCGTGCGGCCCCGATCACCTCGAACGATCGTAGCTCTTCCTTCCACACCGCGAAGCTGTGGAGCGGCCTTAAGTCTGGACGGTCGATTTCCACGTTCCAGTTGCGGATGCCGACGATGCGATCGCCGTCTTCCACCGGGAACGTCGAATCGAGCACGCCGAGTATGTGCACGGGCGTGAGGCTGGCCGGGATCCCGATCGCGAGCGTGAGAATGGCGACCGCCGTAAGGAGCGGCTCCTTGCCAAGCATGCGAATGCCGAGCTTCACATCCAGCCAGGAGACCCCATGGCCACCCCGCCGGCCGACGTCGATCAACTTCCTTCGCTCCGCCACGCGCCCTCCCATAGGCTCGACCACGGCTCCGCTGCGCGAAGCAGCATCCGCACAGCAGACCCGCTGACCCACAATCGGGCGCACTGTGTGCTTCTGCAAATGGAATTCCCAGGAAGACATCCCTACTTGGAGCGATGGACGTAGCCGGTATGATTTTGGCACACGCCAAGATCGTCTGACTGCCAGAGTGGCGACCCCACCTCGCGATGGGGCCGCCTGACCGTGCGGCCCTACCTGATAGGGTGGGCGTGGGTGGTGAGTTCACGGTACGCCTTCACCAGGTCGACGAAGCCGCGACGATATCCGTCCAGGTCCGGGCCCATTCCATCGGAAGCGAGCGAAAGGATCTGGGGTACCGAAGTCGAGCCTCGATGCTCCGAGTTCCGGAGCAGCATGCCGAAACCGGCTACCGCGGCGGCGAAGTGGAAGTCGTCCGTGAGTTCGTCCGCGTCGGCTAAACGAATCGGACGTTCGATGAGTCGACTGCGATCTCCGGTCGGCCTCTTGTAGCGAACACGTACGAGGGCGACCTCTCCGTCGAATTCACCGCCGACCGGGTCCCCAGCGTCCTGGTAACGGAGCCGGTCTACCCCGGGTGCACCTTCCGGCGATGCGACCCCGCGGGGCACGATCTCGTACAGGGCGGTGACGCGATGCCCGGAGCCAATGTCCCCAGCGTCCCGGGTGTCATCGTTGAAGTCTTCGTCCGCGAGGAGCCGATTCTCGTAGCCGATAAGTCGATAGGCCGCGACGTGCGTCGGATTGAACTCCACCTGTAGTTTTACGTCCTGCGCCACGGTCACAAGTGTCCCTCCGATCTCGTTGACGAAGATCTTTCGCGCTTCTGACAGTCGATCGATGTAGGCGTAGTTGCCGTTCCCGTGCTGAGCGAGGCTCTGCATCTTCTCGGACTGCAGATTCCCGGTGCCGAAGCCGAGCACGGTGAGGAACGTCCCCTGTTCGCGCCGCTGTTCCACCAGCCGCACCATCGCTGCGTCGCTGGTCTCGCCGACGTTGAAGTCCCCGTCGGTCGCAACGATGACTCTGTTGTTTCCACCACGACGGAAGTTCTGCCGGGCAACACGATACGCGAGTCGAAGACCTTCACCCCCGGCGGTCGACCCCCCAGCCTCCAATCGGTGGATCGCTTCGAGGATTTCATCCTTGGAGCGGCCTGACGTCGATGCGAGGACGAGGCCGGCGCTCCCGGCGTACACCACCAGAGCTACGCGGTCTACGGGACGGAGCTGGTCGACCAGCAGCCGCAACGACTGTTTGACCAGAGGCAGCTTGTCGGGTGAGCGCATAGACCCGGACACGTCGATGAGAAAGACGAGATTGTTCGCTGGCATCTCCTCGGCTACCAGCGGGCTCGTAGCTAAGCCGATCCGAAGGAGACGGTGGCTCGGCCGCCACGGAGCCGACCCGAGTTCCGTCGTGATGGCTACCGGGTCACGGCCCCGAGGTGCTGGGTAGTCGTAGGAGAAGTAGTTGATCATCTCTTCGACCTGGACGGCATCGATGGGCGGTAGTCGCCGTTCGCGGAGGAGGAATCTCCGGATGTTGCTGTATGACGCCCGGTCCACGTCCGTCGAGAAGGTCGACAGGGGGTGATCGCTGACAGCCCGGAAGCCGTTCTCCGTGGTCCGAGCGTACTGCTCACCCGAAGTCCATCGATTGGGCCTGTGGTTCGCCCCGAGAGCGGTGCCGGATCTGGGAGCGACTGTATTCGTTACGGCTTCCGAGGCGGGCTGCGTCGATCGTGTGATCGCGGGCGGCGCCGTAGCGTCGGAGCTCGGCCGCGCACCGGCCGGACTCGAGCGGTTTCCCCGCGGGGCCCCGTATGTCGTGACAATAGACTCGAGTGTGAGCGCCTGCTGGATCAGGCGGAAGTCCCTTCGGACAATGGGCGCTTCAACACCTTCGGGAATCGTCAGCGCCGACTCCTGAGCCGCGTACCCGATGAGCTGAGCCACGACCACCGCGTCGGAGGGTACTTCAGAGCGTTCAATCTCGATTCGGTATTGCCCATCCTGATTGGCAAGCGCGCCCGATGAAGTTCCGCGCACCCAGACCTGAGCGCCGTGGAGTGGGGCCTCGCTTGCATCGTCGACGACTGTCCCGGTGATGACCAGCGGAGCTGCACGAGGTGCGGATCCCGCGGCTGCGGTAAGGAGCAGCACAAGAGCGACCGGAATCGCTCGGATTGAACGTGAATGCGTAGCCATGGTAGTCCTCGCATGGTGAACGTGATGGCGGCCAGGCTGCGGCCGAGCCCTCTTGCGAGGAGAACGACGAATCACTGCCGTGAACGTAGACAACGTCACCCGCCAGCCGGTGTCGAGGTGCGGTCGACGACGGGAACGGCCCGTGCCGTTGTGTACGATTCCATCGCTGATTCGTCGCGGGGGTAGAACGTGGACGGATCGACCCAGAGGAGATGGACGATCATGGAGCGAGCCACCGGGTGAAGACCGACTGGGAGAAGGTCTACCGCCTGACGTATGACGATGTCCTGCACTTCCTTACGTGGAAGCTGCGAGACGAAGACCGTGCGAAGGACTTCGCGCAGGAGGCGTTTGCCCGTGTTCTAGGCCAGGATCCCGACAACCCAAGAGGGCTCGTTTTTCGCGTTGCAGCGAATCTCGTCCACGACGAGGCACGGCTCGTGGTGCGCCGCAAGCGTCATCTCAAGCTCCTCCGCATTGAGGCCGATGTGAGCGCGGAGCACCGGCGTACGCCGGATCAACAGCTCGACCGGAAGGAGAGGGCACGACGCCTGGAGCAGGCCCTCGAGACGTTGTCGGAGTCAGATCGGGAGGTCCTCCTGCTTTGGAACGCGGGATTGAGCTACGCAGAGATCGCAGATCAGTCGGGACTCGCGCCTCAATCGGTCGGCACGACCGTGGCGCGAGCGAAGAAGAAGCTACTGAGCGCGCACCATGCGCTAGGGGACAATGATGCAGCACTTGGATGACGGACGCCTCCAGGAGTGGGTCGACCGGGATCGTTCCGGCCTCGATGCCCGCGAGCAAAGAGTGATCGAGCGCCACCTGAGCGAGTGCTCGGAGTGCGCCGATCGACTCGAGGACCTTCAGGCGGTCGAGCGCCAGGCTCGAGAACTGTTCTCGAGCAGACCCGACCGGTACGCGCCGGACTTCGCTCACGTACGCGCTCGGGCCAGCGGGCTCGCGGCCGGGCGACGTCGTCGACGGATGGCACAGCGTGGCGGCTGGGCTGCCAGTGTCGTGATTGCGCTGGGTGCTGGATGGCTCGCCAATGACTTGGTTCGTGGCGGCGGGCGGGGCCGCGTGGTGCCGCCCGTTTCCGCCCCGGCGGTGGAGGTTCCGGCGGAGGTCACACGTGAGATCGTGGCAGATACCGGCGGGGTCCGAGCCCCCCGCGCAGATGGTGAGCCGGCGACTCCGCCACGTGCGCTCCCCCCGGCGTCCGAGCCTCTGCCTGAGGTGGCGCTGCAAGGGCCCACTGGACAGAGGTCGACCGTCGCTTCCACGGGATCTTCGGCGCAGGAGTCCCCGCCTAGGAACACCCGGGAGCTAGTCGAGGTCACGACTCCAGCCCCGACCGAGGCGCGGCTTCCGACTGCACCGAGCCTGGAGGAGCCCTTCGTCGAGGTGGCGCCCATTGTGGTCACCAGTCCACGGTCCGTGATCGGGCGTGTTACCGACGACTTCGGAGATCCCCTCGAAGCCGCGCAGGTCTTTCTCGAGGGGACTGGAATCGGGGCCCTCACCAGCGCCGATGGCAGCTTCAGACTCATCCTCGAGGACTCCTTGGTGCCGGGCGAGCGACCCCTGACGCTCCTGGTGCAGTTAATCGGCTATCGGACTGAGAATCGACCCGTGAGCGTGGGCTCTGGGCAGGTCGTCCTGGACGTGGTGCAGCTCAGCGAACAGGCGTTGACCCTCGAGTCGGTTGTGGTCACCGGAGCTGCCCCGGCTGGTGAACCTGTGAGCGCCGACTCGGTCACCGTTGGACCGGCCGACTGGTCGTTGGGGTCGAGGGAGGAGGTGGAGTCGGTGCTTGGACGGAGCGTGCTGACGTTAGCAGGTCGGCCTGTGGAAGCCGTGTCACTGCGGTCGTTCGAGGGCCTGCTCGTCAGCCGTGTAGTACAGAGCCTCGAGAGCGGCGATCGAGTGGTACTCCTACAAGCGGACCGGCCGTTCCGAGTATCGGAAGAGACCGTGCGGCTCGAGGGAGGTGCCGCAACGGCATCGCACGACGGCCTCTATCTGGTAGCGTTGGGTAGCATGTCGGTCGATACCCTGACGGCGGTGCTCGGCAGGGTGAGGTAGGAGTCAGGAACGCACCGCGACCCAGGTGAGCCGCCGTTGCCTCGGGGGTCAAACTCGGACAGAATCCTGGACCCCCAGGAGTGCTGATGACCGACGATTCCACCAACCCGACGCGTTGGGAGCGCCTGATTGCTTCCCTACGCGAACGCCGGCTATTGCCGGCTACCCTCGGGTACCTGGCGGCCGGCGCGGTCGCCATCGAAATGACCGACCTGCTCGGCTCTCAGTTCTCCTGGTCGCCCGCCGTCTTGCCGACCGTCATCGGCCTCGTGGGTCTCGGGTTCTTCCTCGCCCTGACGCTCACGTGGTTCCACGGCGCTCCGGGCCAGCAGCGTGTGACCCGTGGGGAGCTGGCAGTGCTCGGCCTCATCCTCGTCATTGGCGTACCGCTCGTCGTGACGATCGGCCGGGGCGGCGGCGCCGAAACGCCTCCCTCCGCTGAAGCGACCCAATCTGACGCGCGGGCCCTCGCTCGCCGTTCTCCCCTTCACGAGCATGGGCACCGACGCCGAGGACGCGCTTCTGCTGCAGGGTGTGCACGACCAGATTGTGGTGCAGCTTTCCAAGATCGCGGGCATTCGCGTGCTGTCGCGGGCCGCGGTCACGCGGTCCGTAAGAGAGCGGTGCGGCCGGCGCTGCCTTGGCAGAAGAGCTGGGCGCCGACTACACGGTCGAGGGGCGCGTGCTGCGCGGTGGTGATCGGATCCGCATCAGCGTCGAGCTGATCGAAACGCTCGGCAGTGCGAACGCATGGGCCGAATCGTACGAAGCGCAGTACTCGGCCACCGCGCTGTTCGAGATCCACTCCGACGTCGCGACGAGCGTCGCCGACGCGCTCGCGGCCTCGCTCACAGACGAGGAAAGAACGTCCATTGCGGACGTGCCGACCGAGAACATCACCGCCCTGGAGCGATACAACGAGGGTGTAGCTCTGCGTCGAGAAGCTCTGTCCGCCACGTCCCTTCGGCGCGCCGTAGCTCGGTTTCGCGGAGCGACCGAAGAGGATCCTGCGTTCGCCGACGCCTGGGCGGATCTCGCGGAAGGCCTGCTGTTCCTATACCACAACTATGACAACGCGCCCGAGCATCGGGACGAAGCCTCCAGGGCTCTCGCGCGTGCCGATTCCCTTGCGCCGGACAACCCTCGCGTGCGGATGGCGAGAGGGCTCTTCCACTACCGCGTCGAGGCGGACTTCGAGCAGGCGCTTGCTGAGCTGGTCGTCGCCCAGCGCGGTCTCCCAAACGATCCCGATATCATCAGCAACATCGCGTTGGTGCAGCGAAGGGTCGGTCGCGGGGCGGAGGCGGCCACGGCGTTTACCGAGGCGCTCGAGCTCGACCCACGGAACTCGAATATCGCCGGTCACCTCGCGGTCACGTGGCTCATCCTCCGTGATTTCGATGAAGCTGTCGCGGCGTACGAGTACGTGTTGGACCTCGAGCCGGGGGACGATTCGTCGCTTGCGGGTCTAGGTCTGGCCGAGTTGTCGGACGATCCTGGCGAGGCTCGACGCATTTTGCGTCGTATTCAACCCAATCGATCGGGCTTTTCGGATTGGATGTGGTGGCTCCTGGCCACCGCGTTGGGTGAGCACGAGCTGATTCTCGACCAGCTTGGGCGGCTCGCCGCGAGCGAGCTCACGCACCAGGCGAGTCTTTATCCGCTGTCGCTCGTGAGCGCCTGGTCTCACGACGCGCTCGGTAATGAACGCGAGTCCCGTGAGCTCTACGCCGAGGCATCGGACGAGTTGACCACGAGACTCGATCAGTCGCCCCACGATGGCCGCCTCATGGCAGCGCTGGGCCTCGCCCTCGCGGGCCAGGGGCGGAGCGCGGAGGCGATCGAGATGGGACGTCAGGCCCTCGTGGCAGAGCCCTTCCGCAGCGACCGGTACTTGGCGTCGATCGTGCGGGAGGACCTGGCGCGGATGTACGCCATGAGCGGCGAGCCAGATGCTGCCTTCGCGACGCTCGACACGCTGCTGGCGGAGCCGGGCTATCTGTCGCGGGCGCAGCTCGCAGGCAGCTGGATGTGGAAAGATCTGCGGGCAGACCCGCGGTTCGCGCGACTGACGCGATAGCGAGCGCGCGCGACGAGCGTAATCGCACACGAGGCTGGCTGTCGGCCCTCGTGGGTGCTTCGACCCTCACGCTCGTCACCCAGCTACCGCGGCTACTCAGCTACCGATCCCTGCGCGCGGCACGGCATCTCCTGCCTGTTACGCCTGAGGTCTAGTCCGGCCAGGTCGACGACACCGCATACCGGATGAAGTGAGCGCCC
>CBDCVV010000020.1:0-111805 GCA_965223235.1 Longimicrobiales bacterium | reverse complement strand
CCTCCGAGTCCCTCTTCTTGCTTGAACGAAGACTGGACCGCTGAAAGCTCGTGGACCGGGGGATCGCCCCTCGTGCCCTGTATCAGATATCGGTGGGCGAACACGAGCCCGTCGCTCACGCTGAAGTAACGACGGTCCGTGATGCTCCACCGGAGCATGGAGAAGTCCGCCCCGAGCGTTTCGTGAGACCATTGGACGATCACATCGGTCCAGCTACCCGACGACGGAGCCGTCTCTTGGTCGCGCGTATCTCGCACGAGGCCGGCACGTACGAAGTTGCCCCACCACGTCTCCTCGTCGCTTCCGAAGTCGCTCGCGTAGAGGGTCGATCCATCATCCTCGGGAACCGGCACGATCCGCGAACGACTGACGCCCAGCCCAAGGAGATACCGGAGGTGAGTCCCCTGGACGCCCCTCTGCAGCTGCACCCTCCCACTGTCACGTCGACGACCAAACCGATACCAGAACGGATCCGCTCCATCGCTTGCGGAGAGATCGGGGTCGAAGACCGTGCTATTTCCAACCCCGTAATACGGGGTCGCCACCTGGGTCTCCGAGCCGAGGAAGGCTCCCAGCCTCCACCCGTCTCCCACGAGATCAGGCGCATCGAAAAAGAGCGTCAGATCTCGCCGTCCTTCGGTCGTGAAGAAGAGTGTCGGCTGAAGTGTCCACGCGTAGGGACCCACGCCGGAGGGCTCGTATCGGTACAACTCCGCGATTGCCCCATACCCCACCCCCTCATCTGAGTCGAAGTTGAGCGCCGGCACCCCGCGTACCTCGAGCCGGCCTCCGTCCTGACCGGCGAGCCCAGAGACTCCGAAGCCCATCACGACAACCAAGAGTCCGACCCAAGGAACCGCGACCGAGCCTCGACCACTCTTTCCCCCCGACTCCCGAGCGGCGAACGTTGCAGCGTCGAGCGCGACCATCGCGGAGACCGCATGGCCTACGTACCGAGTTTCCAGCCCGATCATCGGCTGTTCCCCTTCGAGTCGAAGTGGTTGGAGAGTCGTGTGGGTGCGGTGCACTACATCGACGAGGGCGAGGGTGACCCCATCCTCTTCCTGCACGGAAACCCCACGTGGAGCTTCCTATATCGCGGGATCGTGATCCGTCTGCGCGAACGCTTCCGGTGCATCGCCCTCGACTATCCAGGATTTGGCTTGTCCGTCCGTCCTGACGTCTACGACTACACACCCGCCGCGCACGCCGGAGTCGTCACAGAAGTCGTGGAGAAACTCGATCTGAGCAACCTCACGATCATGGGTCAAGACTGGGGCGGACCGATCGGGCTGCGTGTGGCCGCTGACTTGAAGTCACGAATGCGCGCACTCGTGATGGGCAACACGTGGTTTTGGCCAATCGACGCGTGGCATCTGAAGTCGTTCGCGTACGTGATGTCGATGGCTCCGGTGCAATCGAAGATCGTGAACCAAAATCTCTTCGTAGAACGGCTGATGCCCCATGCCGTGAAGCACCCCATGGCGGAGGAGGTGTTGGATCACTACCGCAACGTGAGCGCCGCGCCGGGCGATCGGATCGGAATCGCTGAATTCCCTATCCAGCTCGTCGCAGCCACCGAGTGGTTGGCCACCCTCGAGCGGGACGTGGCGGGACAGCTCGCGGATATACCGACGCTCCTCACCTGGGGACTGCACGACATGCTCTACAACCGGCAAGCGATGGAGCGCTTCCGGAAGTCGTTCGACACTTGCCGGGTCCAGCGGTTGGACGCGAAACACTACATCCAAGAAGACGCCCCCAAAGAGATCGCTTCGGCCATCGAGGACTTTCTGTCGTCTTCAGATGTTGCGCAGTCCGCGCCGTCGTCGTGACCGCCTTGGTCGTTGCGCTCGGCGGAGCTGCGGGGGCGCTGAGTCGGTACACGGTCACCGAGGCCGTGCACCGGATCGCCGGAGTTCCGTGGGGCACGTTCGTCGTCAACGTCACGGGGGCGTTCGTGATCGGCTTTCTAATGGTCTGGCTCCAAGATCGAGCTCCTACGGACGCCATGCGGTCCATGATCGGTGTCGGATTCCTCGGTTCCTTCACCACCTTCAGCACTTTCTCGTACGAGACCGTCGAATTGATGCGCACAGGTGAACCGCTGCGTGCGACCGGCTATGCGGCTGGCTCGGTCCTGGTCGGTATCGTCGCGGTAATGCTCGGCGCGGTCCTAGCAGATGCGGTGCTCGGGTCGACGAACTGAGGGGTCCGTCTGTCTTCAACGTTGATCTGGACACGACGAGACACCTATCGTCGAGAGCAGGCCTCGAGCCGCCCAATCGCAAGGAGGGACGATGCTCAACGCTAAGTCAGTGTTACCCGTGGCTGCTGTGGCCGTCGCGGCAGGAATCGGCCTCACCCGAGCCGCGGAGCGTGGCGACGATGGCCAAATCGTCGAAGCTGGAGCCCTGAGCGCGTTCGAAGTCCGGATCGGGGATTGCTTCGACGACGAAGCGTTCTACTCGGAGGAGATCTCCGAGATTCCGGCGATCCCGTGCACGGAGCCTCACGACAACGAGGTTTTCGCGACCTTCGATCTGCCGGACAGCGAATGGCCCGGTGACGAAGAAATCGACGTCGTCGCCTCGCAAGGCTGCTACGATCGCTTCGCGGTGGCGATTGGGAAGAGCTACGAGGAGTCGGTCATCGACTACACGACCATGTACCCGAGCGAAGGATCCTGGGAGCAGCAAGGCGATCGCGAGGTCGTGTGCATCGCGTACCATATGGAGCTGGAAAAGCTCACCGGGACCGTGCTCAAGAGCGGTCTCTGACCGGCATAACGGCGAAAGCCCGCCCGAGTCGGGCAGGCCATGGTCGCTGCAGGACTCGAACCTGCGACATCTACGATGTGAACGTAGCGCTCTACCAGCTGAGCTAAGCGACCGGAGGAGGTCCGAGCGGACTCGGACCCCCCGACGCATCTGATACCCCCACGGGGACTCGAACCCCGGTCTTCGCCGTGAGAGGGCGATATCCTAGGCCACTAGACGATGGGGGCCTGTAAAACTCCTCCGGTTTCGGAGGGCCAAAAGTCTACCCACTGGTCGGTGCGATCTCAACCCCTCAACGCTTTTCACCTCGCGCGGGTCTTAGGAGGCGAAGGGGCGTGGGTGTACATTGAACGCTCCATGGGCAGCTAGCCCTGTAAGGTTTTCCAGATCATGGAGTTGTGGGGATGCCGGCCACGAAAACGGCGACGAAGCTAAACGCCGAAGCAGTTCGGGCATGGATGGGCAACCGGCAAGGGTGGAAGAGGCGGGCCAACCGCCTCACGAAAGAGTTCTCCTTCCGCCGCTTCCGGGATTCGATCGTATTCGTGAATCGCGTCGCCACGCTTGCCGACAGCCATAAGCATCACCCCGATATCGATGTCCGTGGTGGCACGGTGACGCTGACGCTGTCGACCGAGAAGGTCGGTGGAATTTCCGAGAAGGATCTCGACCTAGCCGAGCAGATCGACTTCGCTACCTCGTTCGGCGGAAGCTAAGCAGACCGAATCGGTCGTCGCACATCTTCAACGGCGCGCGCGACCTGCTCGACGCATTCGTCGACCTGCTCGTCGGTCAGCACCACCGGCGGGGTAAGGGAAAGCACATCGCCTACGTCGCCTGCCGGAAGTGCGATGATGCCGTTACGCAGTAGGGCTTCAGTCGCCGAAACCCCGTTGCCTCGCCCTCGGCCGTCGATCCCCACAGCGACGCCCAAGAGAAGGCCGAGTCCGCGTATCTCTATGCTTTCGCGATCCGTCCCGAACCGATCCTGAAGACGGGCACGGATCTCATGCCCGAGGCGCTCGGCTTGGTCAGGGATATCGTCTTCGATCATCGCCCGAATCGCCGTCGTCCCCACCGCACATGAAAGGGGGTGGCCGAGAAAGGTACTGGTGTGGATCGCCTCGCCCGTGCTCGCGGGCCAGGCGTCCATGACCTCCTTCTTCCCAATACACGCCGAAAGCGGCAGCCCTGCACCGAGCGACTTACCCAGACACACGATGTCGGGCCTGAGCCCGACGAGGTCAGACGCGACGACGGCCCCGCACCGTCCCAACCCCGTGAAGATCTCGTCGGCGACGAGCACTGCTCCCGTCTCCTCACACAACTCGGAGAGGGACGACATGAAGCCGGTGGCGGGCACACGGACCCCCCCACGAGCCTGGACCGGTTCGACGATTACCGTACCGATCGGGTCTCCGTTACCCGCTCCACCCTTGAGGAGGGCACGGATCTGCGAGAGCGCGGCATCCACCTCACTCACACTCGCGTCACCGCTCGGGAAAGGGGCGAAAGAAACACCCGGATAGAGCCGGCTCTCGAACGGGGTCCGAAAGTGACCTCTAGGGTTCGCGCTCAGCGATCCGAGTGTGAGTCCATGATACCCACCTTCGAAGGCAAGAATACCCGGGCGGCCACTCGCTAGGGCCCCGCTCTTCAGCCCGATCTCCACTGCCTCCGAACCCGTGGTGGCCAAGACCGCCCTCCCCGCCTGGAAGGGGACGATGCCCGTGAGCGCCTCCATGAGCTCCAACTTCTGCTCAGACGGGTGAATGTCTCCCATCCCGTGGACAAGCTCGGCGCTGGCCATGACTCGCCTCAGGTAGGGAGGGTCATGGCCCTGTAATGCGACACCGAAGGCGGACGACGTATCGACGTATACGTTGCCGTCGACGTCCTCCACGTTGGCTCCCGCAGCAGCCCGCATGAAGATCGGCCACCCGTCGGTCGTGTAGGTGACGTTCCGAGATTCTGACTGAGCCAACCGAGCAGCGAGCGAGCGCGATCGGGGGCCAGGGGGCGGGGTGTGGATCCTCGGCAGCAGCGACCCGAGTCGCACCTCGCCCGGCACTACGGTGCCGAAAGCTGGGGCTCCGCCTGCATCCCCATCGCGTGGTACCCTTTGTCCACGTGCAGCGTCTCTCCGGTGATACCCGAAGCCATCGGTGAACAGAGGAACGCCGCGGCATCACCGACCTCTTCAGCGGTGTTGCTCTCACCAAGCGGTGCGTTCTCCTGGTAGTACTCGACCATCTTGCCGATGCTGCCGATCGCCTTGGCCGCCCGACTTGCGAGCGGACCCGCGCTGATCGTGTTCACTCGGATCCCATAACGACGCCCCGCCTCGAAGGCGAGCGTCCGCGTGTCACTTTCGAGCGCCGCCTTCGCCGAGCTCATGCCACCCCCGTATCCGGGAATGACGCGTTCCGCGGCTAGGTAGCTCAACGAAACGACCGCGCCGCCAGGCCTCAGAATCGGACCGAAACGCTGCACCATGCTCACGAGTGAATAGGCGCTCGCTGAGGAGGCAGCGAGATATCCGGCTCGGGTCGTGTCGATGAGCTCCCGTTGTACCTCAGGACCATTGGCTAGCGAATGCACCAGCACATCCACACACGGAGACCCGAACTCCTCGACAAGCTGATCCACGACCCCCTGGATGGAGTACCGCGACAAGACGGCATAACGCTTGTCGTTCCGGACATCCTCGGGAACGTCGTCATCCGTGTCGTAGACCGCGTCTAGGGCGAAGATGCGCTCGAAGTCGATCTCGCCTCCGCCGGGGAGAGATCGATCCAGCTTCCCGCGCTCGAGGCTCTTCGTGAAGATCCTCATGGTGGGAGGCCAGGTGCCGACACAAACGGTCGCGCCCGCGGCAGCAAGAGAACGGACGATTGCCCAACCGTAACCCTGGTCGTCCGCGACCCCGGCCACGAAGGCTCGTTTCCCACTCAGATCGATCGGTAGCATAGGTCGGTAAGCTAGAGGAGTGTGACGAGCCGGGGGACCCCTACCGCCGCCGCCCGGAGGCCCAGAAGAGAACCACCGCGGTGAAGAGCAGCGCGGCGACACCGCCGAGTGCTCCCCCCGCGTCGACGGCCCACCACCACACAGGCACGATGAAGCACGCGGCAGCGGCCATCATGACGTTCCCAAATCCATGGCGGTCGCCGTGTAGGAACGCACCCACTCCTGCACCACCCACGAGGAGTACCGCGAGGGCCGGGCCACCGTCGAGAGGGCCCTCGACTGTGATGAGTCCGAAGGGAATCCACGCAAGCACTTCCAGGGCTAGGAGGCGCTCGAACCATGCCTTCCGTAGGCCGGCGGGCGCCCGATGGATGCCCCACAGCGTCAGTCCAACACACGCGCCTAGCCAGACGTCGAGCGGGACGACCGAATTGTCAGTAAGCGAGAGTGGCCCGACCGCAGTCAGCCCCACCAACACGAACCCCGCCAGCATTGCCAGGACGAAGGCGTTGAGAAGCCAAGGGTGACGCTCCTGTTCGGGATCGCTCCGCAGCATGTTCGCCAGCACCAAGATCGCGCCCAGTAGCACGACATCGAGCGTCCACACGATGGCGTCGTCGGAGAGCGCAGTCGCCCGGTCGAGAAACGCGGTGAGGAAGGCGAGACCCATAGCCATATGGATCGCAGGCATCACCACGCTCCTACGCATCGACCTCGCCGCAAGAATCACGGGGGTCGCAAGTGCGAGCACACCCACCAAGACCCCACCCGCACTTTGGTCGGCCCAATCACGTTCCGAGTGCCAGACGGCTCCGAGTAACAGGCAAAGCCCGGCTGTTTGCATGAGGTAGGCCGCTGGCCTCCACCGACGGGTGCTCTCCAGCCACGACCCGACCCCGATCGCGACGGCGCCCCCGATCGCGAGCATCGCAGACTGGCTGATAACACTCAGTTGGGGCCAGGCCCAATCCACGAAAACGCCGCCCGCCATGACGAGGACGAGCGCTCCCGTGGTCGCCAAGACGTACTGCCCAATCGTCTTCGTTGCTTCGGCTTCGTGCTCCGACGCTTCACGCCGGAGTGTGTCGGCGAGACTGGCGTCGACGAGGCCTTTCTCTACCCAGCGAGCTAGGGTGTCTTGGATAACGCCGTCCCGATCAGCCACGGCGCCGGACCCAGCGGAGGAAGTCGTCGGCCGGCCTCGCGTTCAAGACGTCCCCTGGCTCCAACCATCCCCTGCGCGCCTGGTCGACTCCGAATCGCATATCGCTCAACCCTTTCGGTGAATGCGCGTCCGTGCTGATCACGACCGGCACGCCCAGCTCCTTCGCACGATGCACGTGCACGTCCTTCAGGTCCAGTCGGTTGGGATTCGCATTCAACTCCACGGCAACCGAGAGCTCCGCCGCTGCCTCGAGCACAGTCTCGACATCCAACTCGAAGGGTTCCCGTCGCTGGATCCTCCGACCTGTCGGGTGAGCCAAGATGTCGACCGTCGGGTGGGCCATCGCTTTGAGGACCCGTTCGGTCATCGTGCGCCGGTCGAGATCCATGAACGAGTGAACGGAGATGACAACCACATCGAGCTCATCCAGGATGTCGTCCGGCATGTCCAGCGACCCATCCTTGAGAATGTCGATCTCCGCACTACGGAGGACCTCGATTCCCGCGACTCGACTCCGGACTTCGTCGATCTCGACCCACTGTGCCCGGGCCCGTTCCGGAGTGAGGCCCTGGACCATCGCCATAGCTTGGCTGTGGTCGGTCACCGCGACGTACTCGTACCCTCGCGCCTTGGCGCCCTGAACCATCTCCTCGAGCGTCGCAGATCCGTCACTCCAGGTGGAGTGCATCTGGAGGTCGCCCTTGATGTCCTCCAGGGTAACGAGTCGGGGGAGTGCGTTGTCCAAGGCGGCTTCGATCTCACCGCGGTTCTCCCTGAGCTCGGGAGGAACCCACCGTAGCCCGAGGACTTCGTACACGCCCTCCTCCGTAGGCCCCGCTTGTCGCTTCCCTTCCTCGTCCGGAGCCTCGAAGACGCCCCACTCGTTCACACGTAGTCCCATTCGGACCGCTCTCGTCCGGAGCGCGACGTTGTGCTCCTTCGAGCCAGTGAAGTATTGGAGGGCGGCGCCGTAGGAGATCTCCGGGATCACCCTGAGGTCTACCTGGAGCCCGGAGTGGAGCACAACGCTTCCTTTGGTGGGACCGGCCCCCTCGACCCGGGCCACTCCTCGATACTCCACGAAGTGGTTCACGACCTCGGTGCCGTCCCCCTCGAAGCGGGCGAGGAGGTCGACATCTCCGATGGTCTCTTTTCTACGCCTCAGACTTCCCGCGACCTGTACCTCTGCGACCCCTTCGAACGAGCCGACATGCTCCACGATGCCCGCGATCAGTCGTTCCGCATCGTGGATCTGGAAGCGCCCGGTGTGCTTCCTGTGGTCCTCGATCGCGCGCTGGATCTTTTCAACGCTCTTCAGTCCGAAACCATCGAGCTCCGACACTCGACCGGCTACGATCTCCCGCTCGAGGTCGTCGACGGTTGCGACGCGAAGTGATTCGAAGAGTTTTTTCGCCTTCTTCGGTCCGACCCCATCGAGACGCACCAACTCGACCAAGGTGATGGGCAGCTCTTGGGCAAGCTCTTCTAGCCGGGTAACCCGCCCCTCGGTGAGCAACTCCTCGATGTGTTTGGCTACGCTCTTCCCCACACCGGGGAGCGCCGTGAGATCGTCTCCGGCTTCCACCATCGATTGAAGCGAGGGGGTAAGGCTGTTGATGGTGTTGATGGCGTTGCGGTACGCTCGGATTCTGAAGGGTGATGCCCCTTGGATCTCGAGCAGGTCGGCGAGTGTGCCGAGGGTTCGAGAAACGTCGAGGTTCTCCACTGCCCTAGCCCGCCGACTCGATGTCCCCGCCATGGGAGCGGAGCCGTACGAGGAAGGTTTCGAAGTCGAGGACGTCAACACCGAGCTTCTCGGCCTTGGCCAACTTCGACCCCGCGTTGTCACCTGCCACCACGAACGCCGTCTTCTTGGATACGGCGCCGGATGTCTTGCCCCCGACTTGTCGCCACGCGGTCTCCGCAACCACACGGGGCACGGGAATCGCCCCGGTGAACACAACGGTCCCCAGGTCGGGCAGATCCGTCGTCTGAACCTCGACCCGCTTGGGTTCGACACCTCGAGAAAGAATTCCGTCGATCGCCTCTGCGTTCCTCGGATCGGAGAAGAAGCCGGTGATCGCGTCGCTCATTCGCGGTCCGATTCCGTCGATGGAAACGAGCGATTCGGTCGAAGCGCTTCGGATCGCGGCGAAAGAACCGAAGCGCTCGGCCAAGGTGCGTGCCACGGTGACCCCTACCTCGGGAATACTCAGAGCGATCAAGAATCGGTCTAGATCGGGCGCCCGCTTCGCCTCGATCGCGGCGACTAACGCCGTTGCCGACTTCTCGGCGAAGCCTTCGAGCGGTACGAGCTGTTCGGGCTTGAGATCGAAGAGCTCCGCGATGTGGGACACGAGTCCGACATCGACGAGCAGATTGGCGGTCTCCTCTCCGAGCCCTTCGATGTCGAGTGCCGACCGTCGGCCGAAGTGGAGGAGTCTCCCTTTCAGTTGGGCAGAGCATCCGAATCGGTTCGGGCACAGCGTTCGGGGACCCTCCTCAACCGTGGGTGTGTCACAAATCGGGCATGAGGACGGCATCTCGAACGGATCCGGGCGATCCGACCCTGGATCGACGACCTCGACAACCTGAGGGATCACGTCTCCCGCCCGCTGGATCCGCACGGTGTCGCCGACGCGCAAGTCCTTTCTGGCTAGCTCCTCGCGGTTGTGGAGCGATGCGCGAGACACGGTCACCCCGCCCACCGTTACAGGCCGAAGCCACGCGACGGGCGTCAGCACTCCCGTGCGGCCGACCTGGATGTCGATCTTCTCGATTACCGTGATCTCTTGTCGTGGCGGAAATTTGAACGCAATGGCCCAACGTGGGTGGTGGGACGTCGAGCCCATCGCTCTACGGGCGCTCAGGTCGTCGAGCTTGATGACCACCCCGTCGATCTCGTACGTCAGTTCGTCACGGTCGGCCCCGAACGACTCGTGATACGTGATGATCTCTTCGGCGGACTCGGCACGCTCGATCCGCTCGGGCACGCGGAAGCCCCAGTCGCGAATAGCCTGCACGCCTTCGGAATCCGTGCGAAGAGGCACGCCGTCCACGTGCAAGACGTCATAAACCAAGACGTCGAGCTTCCGAGAGGCGGTCACGCTCGAATCGAGCTGCCGGATCGACCCGGCTGCGGAATTCCGGGGCGAAGCGTACGGTTCCCCTCCTCCCTCCACGAGTCTTCGATTGAACGCCTCGAAGTCCGATATGTACATCATGACTTCGCCGCGTAGCGCCAGCAGCGAAGGAGGCGGGCGCCGGGTATCGCGGAGCCGAAGCGGGACGGTCGAGATTGTCCGCACGTTCGCGGTGACGTCCTCCCCTCGTTCCCCGTCTCCACGCGTCACGGCCCGCACGAGTACGCCCTCCTCGTAGACGAGCTCGATCGAGGCTCCGTCGAGTTTTGGCTCCAGGATATAGACGGGCGGGTGATCCCCGAGCGCCTTACGCACTCGCTCGTCGAAGCGCCGGATGTCCTCTGCCTTCTCGGACGAATCGAGAGAGAGCAACGGAGCGACGTGACGTACCGTGGTGAATTTGTCTTGGGGTGGAGCACCCACACGCTGCGTCGGCGAGTCGGGCGTGCGGAGCGACGGGTACGCCTCCTCCAACGCTTGCAGCCTTCGAAACAGGCGGTCGTACTCCGCGTCCGTGATCTCGGGACGGCCTTCGTAGTAGTACAACCTAGAGTGGCGCCGTAGCTCTCTTTGGAGCCCGGTCGCCTCCTCCAAGACTTCCGTGGGCGCCTGCCCTTCCGACGGTGCGTCCGTAGTCAACTTCTCGACGGGATGAGGTGATCTGTCGCCCGTATCTGGGGCCGCACAATATCGCCTGCCGCAGGAGCATTGTCGAAGTCGTACCCGTGATCCATGGCGCGATCCCTCGCGCACACAGATACTTCGGCCCGGCCGCGCTGGTCGGTCGAAAGCGAATGGACTTGGTATCCCACCCGGAGGACTCGATGACACCGTACTCAGCCTTGCAGCGTTTCGCCGGCATCGCCGTGGCGACCGCCGTACTCGCCGTGAGCGCTTCCGCACAGCAAGGGGGCATGGAAGAGACCAACCGCCGCGGTGCGGACGAGGGCGACGGACCCCACGAGAGGCTGATTCTTCGAGGGGGCACCTACATCGATGGAGCGGGTGGTCCTCCGCTAGGACCCGTCGACATCGTGATCGTGAACGATCGCATCTCCGAGATCCGCGCCGTGGGCTTCCCGATGGCTCCGATCGATGAGTCACGCCGGCCGAGCGGCGCCACCCGCGAGATCGACGTGTCGGGCATGTACATCCTCCCCGGCTTCGTCGACATGCACGCGCATACGGGTGGAGCCGGCAAGGCGCCTCAGGCCGAGTACACGCACAAACTTTGGATGGGCAACGGGATCACGACGTCGCGGGGCGTGGGGCACGGACCCATGATGTGGGCACTCGAGCAGAAGGCGCTCTCGGAGCGAAACGAGATCGTCGCCCCTCGAATGTTCACCTACGCGCGACCCGGAGAAGCTTGGGATCGAGGCGCCATCGATTCACCTGAGAAGGCTCGGGAGTGGGTCCGGTGGGCCGCGGAGGTCGATGTCGATGGTGCTCGTATCGACGGCTTGAAGCTGACGTCATACCCGCCGGCCATCATGGAGGCGCTCATCGACGAGGCGCATCAACATGGCCTCGGGACGGTCGCTCACTTGGCGCAAACGGGCGTCGCAAGAATGAACGCCCTCGACGCTGCCGAGCTCGGCCTCGACATGATGACCCACTACTACGGCCTCTTCGAGGCGCTCTTCGAGGGTCGCACGATCCAAGACTATCCGGCCGACTACAACTACCAGAACGAGCAGCACCGCTTCGGCCAGGTCGGACGTCTCTGGAATCAGTCCGCCGAGCCTGGATCGGACGCGTGGAACGAACTGATCGATCGATTCCTCGAGCTCGACTTCGGGATCGACCCGACCATGACGATCTACGAGGCAAGCCGCGACGTCATGCGGGCCCGAGAGGCCGAGTGGCACGAGGAGTACACGCTGCCGAGCCAGTGGGACTTCTATCAGCCGAGCCGACAGGCCCACGGCTCGTACTGGTTCTACTGGACCACGGAAGACGAGTACCACTGGCAGCAGTTCTACCGGAAGTGGATGCGCTTCCTGAACGACTACAAGAACGCCGGGGGTGTCGTAACCACCGGCTCCGACTCCGGCTTCATCTACAAGCTGTACGGCTTCGACTACATCCGTGAGCTCGAGCTCCTGCGGGAGGCGGGCTTCAACCCGCTGGAGGTGGTCCGCGCGGCTACGTACCACGGGGCGCTGCAGCTCCACAAGCCGAAGGGGATGGAGAACGACCTCCAGTTCGGCGTACTGGAAGTGGGGGCCAAGGCGGACATGGTCATCGTCGAAGAGAATCCACTCGAGAACCTGAAGGTGCTGTACGGAACGGGCACGCCTCGGCTAAACGACGACACCGGGGAAGTCGAGCGAGTCGGAGGAATCGTGTACACGGTGAAAGACGGCATCGTGTACGACGCCCAACAGCTACTCGAGGACGTTCGCGAGATGGTGCGCGAGGCTCGTGAGCGGTCGGTTACGGAACAGGGAGGAGCATAGGCGACAGGAGCCATATTCATGCTCGACGTTGCGGCGCTACGCGACGAGACGCCGGGGCTGAAGCACCGCGTGCACCTCAACAATGCCGGTGCTTCGCTGATGCCGGAGTCGGTAGTGCGCGCGATCCAGGATCATATCGAGTTGGAGTCGCGGATCGGCGGGTACGAAGCCGCCGCGGAGTCGACCGAGGACATCGAGTCAGCGTACAGGGCAGTGGCCGCGCTGATCGGTTGCGAGCCGGATCGGATCGCCATGACGGAGCACGCAACAGCCTCGTTTGCCTCCGCTCTGTCGGCGATCCCGTTCAAAGTCGGTGACGTGTTGGTCACCACCATGCAGGACTACGTCTCGAATCAGATCCAGTACCTGTCCCTGGCTCACCGTTTCGGCATCGAGGTCGTCCGGGTCCCAGACGCCCCGGAGGGAGGTGTCGACCTCATGGCGATGGAGGAGACGCTTCACCGGAAACGACCGAGGTTGGTGGCCGTAACGCAGATCCCGACCAACTCGGGCCTCGTTCAGGACACGGAGGCAATCGGTGTGATGTGTCGCGCCCGGGACATCCTATACCTGGTCGATGGCTGTCAGTCAGTCGGACAGATGCCGATCGACGTGGAAGCGATGGGGTGCGACTTCTTCTCCGCAACATCCCGGAAGTATCTGAGGGGTCCGCGCGGTGCGGGATTCCTGTACGTATCCGACCGAGCTCTCGACCTTGGCCTGGAGCCACTCTTCCCCGACATGCGCGGGGCGGATTGGATCGCAGCAGACCAATATCAGCCATCCCCCGACGCACGACGCTTCGAGACGTGGGAGTTCGCCTGGGCGCTCGTCTTGGGTACCGGGGCGGCCGCGAAGTACGCGAACGCTCTCGACATGGACGAGGTATGCACCCGCGTCCGCACTCTTTCCGCGCAACTACGGAAGGAACTCGCTAAGCTCCCTGGAGCGCGAGTTCTCGATGAGGGGGCCGTCTTGGGAGCGACGGTGACCGCGACGTTCAAAGGCCATGTCCCGGCTGACTTGGTCATGGCCCTCCGCGCACGGGGGATCAACACATCTTCGCAGACTCGAGTCGACGCAGTCATCGACTACGACCGCAAGGAGACCGACGGCGCACTGCGCATGTCGCCCCACTACTTCAACGATGAAGCGGACCTCGAGCGGCTTTGTGACGCCCTCCGCGACATCGTGACCTGATCGGGTTCCACACTTCGATGAAGAAAATGAGCTCGCCTTCCGTAACTCCAGCACGAGCACGGAGCTCGTAAAGGAGTATCGGTGCAGAGAGCATTGGAACTCGAACTCATCAAAAAGTGCAAAGCGGGGCAATCTCGCTTCTATGAGCCGCTCGTTCGAGCCTACGAACCGGCGGGATTGAGACTCGCCGTGGCCATGATGGGCAACATACAAGACGCTGAAGACGCGCTGCAGCTCGCCTTCATCAAGACGTACGACACGCTACCGCGTTTCGACCTCCGGCGACCGTTCGGGCCTTGGTTTTTCCAGATCCTTCGCAACCAATGCCGAGACATGCTGCGCAGCCGGAAGGCCAAGTTCAGCATGGAGGCGCTCGACGAACGCCTCGAAGAGCGTCCGGCAAGTCGAGAAAAGGGGCCTGAGCGCTTCAGGCAGAGAAACGCGGCGGCCGAGCAGCTTTGGAAGGGATTGGAGCAGATCGGAAACGAGCACCGGGAGATCTTGGTGCTCAAAGAGCTCGAGGGGTTCCGGTATACCGAGATCGCGGAGATCCTCGACATACCGGAGGGGACTGTTGCCAGCCGGCTGTATCACGCTCGGAACGCCCTCAAAGAGACTCTGGTCGCCATGAACGCAGAGTACCCGTGATGAACCAACGCACGTACGAAGGTGCCGGGCCCATCACCCCCGACGAAGTCATGAGGTATGTCGACGGTGAGATGGCACCGGACGAACGCGCCAAGGTAGACGAGGCACTGGCGCGATCGACCGAGCTGCAACGTGAGATCGCGGTCTTCCAATCGATGAAGACCGACATCCAGGGACTTCACTTTCATCCAGCGACCCACCGGGGATCGGTCTGGGATCGTGTGAATCGAGAAGTGAACCGCCCCGTCGGCTTGGGCTTCGTCGGAATCGGTACGGCAGTCTGGATGGCGTACGGAGCGTGGGTCTTCGCCACCTCGCCCGCGTCTCCATGGGAGAAGCTCGGAGTCGGCGCCATCGCGATCGGCATCCTGATTCTGCTCACCACGGTAATCTGGGAGCGCTACCGCGACTGGCAAACAGACCCGTATAAGGACATCCAGCGATGATCGTCGTCACAACGCCGACCGTAGCCGGACAGGAGATCGCAGAGGTGATGGGCCTCGTCCGGGGCAGCTCAATCCGTAGTAAGCATGCTGGAAAGGACCTCATCGCGACGCTACGCAACGTCGCGGGTGGCGAGATCTACGAGTACACCAAGATGCTGGGACAGGCGCGAGAGCAAGCAGTCGATCGAATGATCGAGGAGGCGCAGATGCTCGGTGCCGACGCCGTGGTCTCGGTCCGCTTCCAAACCTCGATGGTCATGCGGGGCGCAGCCGAGATGCTTTGCTACGGAACCGCGGTGAAGCTCTCACATTCGGAGTAGAGCCTTCGAGTCACGGGCATAGCGACCGCACGGCACATGAGACATCTTGGAAGTGCCCCCCTCGGGACCCCTCCCGGCTCCGCTCTTGGCCGTTTTGGCACTCCTCCAGCTCGATGCGCGCCTCGAGGCGCGACTCACCGCCGCCCTCGTGGATGCACACGACGTGCGGTCCACTAGGGATTGGGATGCGCTCGTGCGCTCGGCACACGACGGTGACATCGACGCATGCTTGCTCGATCCGGAGTTCTTCGATTCGGCCGAGCTCGGGTCCCGGATCGGCGTTCTGCGCGAGCGTTCGACACGCCTCGCGATCCTCGCGTGTGTCGAGTCGGGGGAGCCGGACCGGTACTTCGATTTGGGGGGCATGGGGGTGGATGGAATCGTCGTTCTCGCTTCGCCCAACAAGACGACCCGAGACGATGTCGACCTGGCTCTCGCAGTGGCCCGCGCACGCACAGTGCGAACCAGTCTCCAGGGTCGTTTCCCCACGCCACTCCCCGAGGCACTCGCGTGGTCGATCGAACACGCCGGGACGGACGTCACCGTGGACCAGCTGGCCGTCGCCCTCGGCCTCACCGCGAATCGACTCAGACGGTGCTTGAGACAAGCTGGGCTACCCACGCCGGCGCGACTCCTCGTCTGGGGGCGGCTGATCTCGGCCGCTGCCCGTTTGAGCCATGACGGGAGGAGCGCCGAGGAAGTCGCCTTCTCTCTCGGGTACTCCACCGCTGGTGCGTTGGCACGGGCTATGAAATCCAACGCCGGACTTACGCTGGCCGAAGCCTCAGAACTCACGGACGCGCTCGGGGTCATTGAAACCCTCTTCGCGAACCACGGGATCAGTTCACAAGGCTGAGCAGAGGCGCGTCGGACCTCGGAGTCCCATACTTCCGTAGGGGATCAATGATGCGGACCCACAGACGACTAGCGCTATGAGCGACTACAACATTCCCGACCTCCCTTCCGACGAGGAGCTCGGGATAACCAAAGAAGACCGCGAGAATTACGGGGAAGAGTTGGGAGCTGATCAGCCCGAGATGTCGGACGCGGAGCGGGCAGCTCTGCTCGGCGGAACAACATCGAGCGCGGCCGGCCAATCAGCTGACGATGCGGGAGCGGAGTCCGACGAGAAGGCGAAGAAGAAAGCCGCGAAGGCGGCGGCCAAGAAGGCGGCGAAGAAGGAACGGCAAGCGAAGCGGGAAGCGAAGAAGGCCGCCAAGCAGGAGCGTGCGGCGAAGAAGGCAGGGGCTTCGACGGAGAATCTGGCCTCTGAGACCGAGGTACCGGCCGCAACGGCGGCAGACCCGATCACTCCATCTGCACCCCCAAAGAAGAAGTGGCGCGGTGTCGCCACCCTGGCCTTCCTAGCCGTCATCGCCGCACTCTCGAGTAGCCGCACGGGGATCCCGAGTCCGAGTCCCGCGAATGCGCCAGAGGAAGAGTTCTCCTCTGCCAGGGCAATGGCCACGCTCGTGGATGTCGCTCGCATCGCACATCCGCCGGGCTCCCCGGAACACGCCCGGGTGCGGACCGTGCTCATGGACCACCTCGTGGACCTGGGCATCGAACCTCACGTTCAAACCACGACGAGTGTGATCCAACGGGGATCACTCGTACGATCGGCAACCGTCCGAAACATCGTGGGCCGAATGGCGGGGAGTGACCCGAGTGGGACCGTCCTTGTCACAGCACACTACGACAGTCGTGAGATCGCAGTCGGAGCAGGTGACGATGGGTCTGGCATCGTCTCGATCCTCGAGGCACTGCGTGCGATCCGGGCAAGCGACACTCCGCTTCGGAACGACGTCATCGTCTTGTTCACCGATGCTGAGGAGCTAGGGCTTCTCGGAGCTCGGGCATTCGTGAATGAACACGAGTGGATGAGCGAAGTGGACTTCGTCCTGTCGTTCGAGATGAGAGGCGGCGGCGGACCCTCGATCATGTTCGAGACGGGCGACCAGAACGGTTGGGCGGTGAACGCCCTGCGCGACTTCGACCCCTCACCGTTCGCGAATTCACTGGCGTTCGAGGTCTACCAGCGGATGCCGAACGACACCGACTTCACACCTTTCAAGGAAGCGGGCGTCCAAGGGCTGAACTTCGCCGCGATCGACAACGCTCACGTCTACCACCAGACCATGGACACCCCGGAGGAGCTCTCCGAGTCCACTTTGCAGCATCACGGCGAGAACACCCTCAACGCGTTGCGCTGGTTTGGATCGGCGGAGCTATCCGACGTCGACGCGCCCAACGTCGTATACCTCAGCCTCCCCGGGCTGGGGGTAGTCACGTACCCGGAGTTCGGAGTCTGGGTGCTATCCGGACTCATCGTGCTGGGTCTGATCGGGTTCGTCATCACCGCCCTGCGAGCCGGCCAACGTCCCGCCCGCGCCGGGATCGGTCTCGTGCTCTCACTTCTCCTCGGGGGAATCGCGTGGTTCAGCGGTGGAGCCCTCCTCTCTTGGGTGGCTCAGACTCACGCGGAAGTCGGAGCGCTGCACGGCTCGCTCGCACACAGTGAGGGATGGTATGTACTCGCTCTTGGGCTCGGAGCAGTCGGTCTCGTGGCGCTCACGTCGTGGGCGAGTTACCGCTGGGTCACCACTTCAGAGCTCCTTCTAGGTGCGGTGGTCTTACCGTCCATCGCCGCGGTTGCGATTGGCTTCATCGCTCCGTTGGCGGCAATGAATCTCCAGATTCCGGTCCTTGCGGCGCTCGTCTCTGGGATCGTGCTGTGCAGCCTGGGTGACCGCTCTGAACACCTCGTAGGCTGGATCGCCTCGCTCCTCCTCGCTGTGCCGGTCATCGTCGTGTTTCAGCCACTGGTCGAATTGGTCTGGCTCGCCTTGACCTTCTCGTTCGCATCCGGCTTCGCCGTGATCATCATGCTCGGGTGGGTCCTCTGCCTACCCGCCGTCGCTCACCTCCGCCAACCGAACGGCTGGTGGGTCCCGGCAGCGAGCCTCGTCGCCTCGCTCGCCGCCCTCGGTTTGGGCTGGTCGGGAGCACGGGCTGCGGAGGATCGGCCCGCCCCTTCCACGCTTGTCTACGCCTACGAACACGGCAGCGGAGAGGCTCTATGGGCCACGAGTCCGGATGTTGCCGAGAACGCCGATAGCGAAGCCGCCCAGTGGGCCACCACGCGAGCAGGCGGAGCCTTTGAAGAATCGCGAGATCTAGAAGGGTTCGGATATCCGGCCGGTGTCGTACCCGTCCGCATTCGCTCCGCCCCATCCGTGCGCCCCCCGGAAGTGATGCTCGCTGCCGACACCACGGTGGCGGGCGTGCGGCGTGTGACGATGCGAGTCCGTTCGTCGATCGCAGCCGAGCGACTCGCCTTCCATCTCGACAGTCCCACCGACATTCTCGCGATCAACGGCGTCCCCATTTCTGATCCGTCCGGTACGGAGTGGGTCGACCATTGGGGCGAACCGGACGGGAGCGTCGAACTCGACCTAGAGATGCCGGCGGGCCTCCCCATAGGCGTGCAGGTGGTCGAGCACCTACTTCGGCCCGGCGAGCTCTTCCCGGGTGCAGATCCGTTTGATCGCGCCGGTGTGCCGGTCGCGCCAAACGTGAACCGATTCAGCGACCGTGCGATGTTCCGATACTCGGTCCAGACCTTCGTAGATCCAGCCTTCGCCATTGTCACTCCACCCGACGTGGTGCTGCCCGGTCCCGGCGAGGTCAGCCGTGATCCTCTCCCATCGGACTCGCTTCTAACCGAAGAGGTAGAGACGCCAACTCTCGACGAAGAGTACGTACCTAGTCGTATCGCCGGTGGGGACTCCACCGGGGCGGATTCCGTCGCGGTCCCGGACTCTCTCCCCGCCGCCTCGACCGACTCCGCCTCAGGCGACTCCGCTTCGAGTGGTGGAGCGGCGCGTGATACCGTTCACGTACTTCGTCGCCGCCGATGAATCGACACACCGTCGGTCCCGCGCTAGCGAGCACCTGCATCCTCTGGTCGATCGCAAGTTGCGCACCCGAGGCAGCCCCGACCCCTCCACACGTCGTCTTCGAGGTGCCGGAGTGGTCAGGGTCGTGGTACAAGGGAAACACGCACGCACACACCACTCGAAGCGACGGGGACTCTTCACCCGAGTACGTAGCCGCATGGTATCGCGACCACGGGTACGACTTCCTCGTGCTTTCCGATCACAACGTCTTCACGGACCCGACAGAAGTCGACATCCCCACCGACCCCGACTTCCTGCTGATTCCTGGAGAGGAGGTCACATCTAGCTTCGAAGAGGCGTCGGTCCACGTGAACGGCCTCAATATCCCCCATGTGGTCGAGGCACGGACCGCCGAGTCGCTCGTCGCCACGATTCAAGAAAACGTGAACGCGATCCGCGAAGTCGAGGGCGTACCCCACATCAACCACCCCAACTTCCGGTGGTCCTTCGGAGCGGCCGAACTCGCCCAGATCGAAAACGACCGCCTTCTCGAGATCTGGAACGGGCACCCAACGGTGCACAACGAAGGCGGAAGCGGGGCTCTCTCTCTCGAGGAGATCTGGGACGTGCTCCTCACCGGCGGCAAGCGCATCTACGGCATCGCGGTCGATGACGCTCACCACTTCCAAGGGGAGTTCTCGAAGGAGCGTGCGAACCCTGGACGCGGTTGGATCGCCATCCGCGCCACCGGGCTCGACCCAGACCTCCTCATGACCGCGCTCGAGGCAGGTCACTTTTACGCGAGTACCGGCGTCGTCCTGGCCGACGTGTCGGTACGTCCCGACCGTCTTACGATTACGATCGAGCAAGACCGAGACTTCGGCTTCCACACCACATTCGTGGGAGCCGAGGGGCGCGTCCTCGGCACAACGACAGAGAACCCCGCCACCTACGTACTCAACGGAGATCCGACCTACGTGCGCGCGATCGTCAGGAACTCGCGAGGTGACCAGGCTTGGACCCAGCCACTCTTCACACAGGAAGCTAGACAGCCATGAACATGGTCCGCGCGGCTGTGACGGCAGGCTTCCTGCTCGTGGCTGCTCTCGTGTTGTGGGTCCCGTTCTTGATCGGCCCGGAGACCCCGGTGGGCACCCTTCTGATCAACCTGGGCACCGAGTTCGTAGGAATCATTCTCACTGTTGCTGTCGTGGAATGGTTCTTCGAGCGGCGACGCCTACAAACCCGGGGTCGCCAGCTGGCGTGGGACGCGCTCCATGCTGTAGAGCACGCAGTCTGGGTGTGGCAGGGAGGCCCCAGGGAGATGGATACCGATGAGGTACGCGGCGTTCTCAACGCTACGGGGGAGAGCGATCCGATTCCCGACTTCACCGAGGGACTCTTCCTGAACATCGGGACGAGAGCCAGAAGGCTCCTGAACAATGACCCCGAAGCAGTCGGATCCGTGCCGGGCTTCATGAACGGACTCGAGCACCTCGCTCGATTGAGCTCGATCCGCGATGGAAAGTCTCCAATGCCCCCTCGGAAGCTCGCCGACATCCTAGACGAGGGCACCGCCGACTTGGCGCGCGCGCTGGGCAAGCCAACTGAGCGCCACCTAGCCAGCCTAATCCGGTACAGAGACCCTTCAATCAAGAGTCAGGAGCGCCGTCATTTCGGCGGTCGTGGTAACATGACCCTGCCCACGAGTGAGCAAGCCGGACGCCTCGAATAGGGCGACCCTGAAACGCGAGCGTTACCTGTGAAGCGCTCCCACCGTCATGGGTATGATTGCAGTAGTCTCCAAATGCAGGAAAGGACAATGAAGCGCACACAGATTTTCGCTCGCGGAGTCGCCCTACTCGGTGCCTCGGTACTCGTGGCAGGGTGCGACGAGAGCACCGCTCCCGACGAGTTCACCGACGCCATGGTCATCGACGCGGCGGTGCTCGCCGCCGACGCGACTGTCGAAGAGGTCAACATGTGGTCGGAGTCGTTCGGGTTCGGACTCGCTCCGGTCTCGTCCCAATACGACGTGACGAGTGGTGAAACCGCAGCCTTTGGGAGCCCCGGCGGACGGGGGAGCTGGTCCGGTGACTTCTCCGGGACGCGGGAGGTCACCTTCTTCGATGCCGAAGGAGTGGAGCAAGGCGAGTACGACCCCCTCCTGACCGCATCGATCTACATCGTCCGCGAGATCCAGGGGACGATTGTTCGGGATCGCTTTACAGCCGAGATCGAACGGGAGCGCGCGATGACGGTGTCAGGGCTGCTCGGTGAGGAAAGCACGCGAACCTGGAACGGGGAGGGGTCCAGCTCTGTCTCCCGCGCCGGTGTGCTCGAAGACGGGACCGAGCGCTCGCACACCGCAGAGGGGACCTACGAGTTCGACGACGTCGTCGTTCCGATCCCGGGCTCGGATAGCCGGTGGCCGCTCTCCGGCACGGTCACGCGTATGATGACGATGACCCGCGTGCTCGGTGACGAGACCCAGACGAGAGAAGTCGAGATCATCATCACGTTCAACGGGACGGCGATGGTTACGGCCCTCGTGAACGGCGAGGAGGTCGAGATCGACTTGTCGGCGAGGGACGGGCGGAATCCGCTGCGGAGATTGCCTCGCGGCGGCTGACCTTCACCACTGCGTTGCGCGCGGGCCAAAAGGTGCGCTGAGGTCCGCGCCCCCCCTCAGTGACGAAGGCCGGGGTGGCAGGTTTCGACCTGCCACCCCTTCTCTTTTGGGGAACTACCCGTCCGAGCGCCCGAGGGCTTCCTTCGCCTTGGCCATGTACTCCCAAAGACCCGGCGCCATCGACATCCCGTACCCCTTCACGACGTTTGCGCCGCCTTCTGCCTGATACATGGTGGATAGAGACTTCCGAATCCCAGGATCTCCGCCGGTAAACTCTCCGATCAGCGCCTCGGATTTCTTCGCCAGGGCCTGCACGCTCGGGCTAGCCGGATCCAGACCTTCCTCCATCGCTCGTCCGTAGGCGTCGAAGAGATCTGCCCACTCCTGCTGTACTTGGGCGATCCGCTCCTCGCCGACTTCTTCCCTCCGCTCGGCGAGCTGTTCTAGCTGTTCCGGACTGTAGTACTTCTCGAAGTTCATAGTGACCTCAATCGTTCGTGTCAGGTCGTCGACCGAGGGGCTCTCAGCCGATCTGAGTCGATCTCGGAGCGAACGCACCAGCCCGTGGATCCGGCGCTGTCGACCGATCTCTTCCTCGAGTCGATCGAGATGGAGGTCGAGTACGTGTTCGAGCGTGTACTCGGGGCGATCCAGACATCCCTTGATCTCCTCCAGCGACAACCCCAAGTGCCTCAAGGATGCGATCTGTTGGAGACGCTCCATCTGTGCTCGACCGTAGAGACGGTGACCCTTATCGGTTCTTTCACTCGGGGCCAGGAGGCCGATCTGGTCGTAGTGATGAAGCGTCCGCACGGTCAGCCCCGTCCGCCTCGCTACCTCTCCAACCTTCAGATCGTCCATCGTCCACCTCCGAGAATCGACTCGTCATGCACGAGTCTCACTCCTGACGCTACGTGAGGTGCAAGACCCTCGACGTCACGGCTCGAAGTAGCCGATGTGCTCCAGCATGAACGAGCGAATCGCCTGCGCCAACAGCACCGCATAGTCGGCGCGATTCTGCGCCGTATCCCGCAAGCCTGGATAGTGATGCTCGATCTGGATACCACTCACGAGCTCGCCGTCGTAGAGCGACCCATGCTCTTGCGTACTGTAGCCGCCGGAGAAGTAAGGATCCGAACCGGGGCTCGGTGAAGCGGGGCTAGGCACGGAAGGCACGCCGAGATCTTCCAAGAAGCCTCCGAACGATGTGGCTCCTCGGAGAACTTCGGAGAAGGCGAGAGGCGTATCGCGGCCGATCTCGCGAAGCGAGCTCATCTGCACGATCGGGAGTCCGTCGAGGGAAGCATCTGAGCCGTTGAGCTGATCCGCCGACAGCAGATAGCCGAGCTCGAGACGGGCCTTGGGATGACCGTGTCCGTGCATGTCGAAGTACATCCCCTCTCCGCGCACGGCGACGGCCGAGCGGGCGAACCGAATGTACTCGTGGTACTCCGTCCAGGCTCGCTCCGCGAAGGGATTCTCTTGAGCAGCCTCCTCGATCTCTCGATTCGGGTCGAGCTTCACCCGATCCAAGTGCGAAAGGACGACGTGGGGCGCGTGCCCGGTCAGGTCGATCAACGCATCGCGGACAGCCCAGGTGAGTTCTTGAGTATTTCGGTCGGTAACGGTGGTCCCGTAGCTCCGATCGTGGATCTCGGCTGGCTCGAGTGAGCCTCCGTGCGGCGCGGAAAGCACGACGGGCAGTGTGCCCGGGACGTACTCGACGTACTCCTCTCGCCCGAAGTAGCTGGTACCCGCCTCGTACTGCACCCCCGCAGGGGGGATGTAAACCTCGACCGACGCCTCCGCGCTCCGGGTTCCCAGCTGAGCGACGATCGTAGCCATCCCACCACGTACACCGGTCGCCCTTCCGTCCCCATCAATGGTCACGACGGACGGGTCGGTCGAGGACCAGACGACGCCTTCGTCGGCGAGCTCAGAACCGTCGGCTGCGACCGGCACCGCCAGAAATCGAGCTGTACCCCCCGCCCCGACCACCAGGCCCGCCGCGGGTTCGATCGTCAGGGTGCGCGCCTCTGGCTCGGTCGCGCTCTGACAAGAGACGACGAGGAAGACCATGAGGAGGCGGTTCGCTTTGCGCATGGCTCGAAATTGACGAGGAAAGCGTTGGAGCGCGCAAGATTCGCCTTCTGCCGACTTCATGTCGACGCGAATCGTGCGGCACTGGCTGGTCGATACGCCTTAGACACCGTAAAACCAACGACGGTGGTTTCGCAGACTGAGGGGGGAGCAGTGGGTGCGTACTCGGAGTCCGCTGAGCTGTACGACCTCCTGTACGGAGGTGAGAAGGACTACGCCACAGAGGCCGTCCTTGTGGCGGAACTCATCCGAGGCCGCGCACCCGCCGCCCGAACGATCCTCGACGTCGGTTGTGGAAGTGGGGCGCACGCGCGCGCGCTCATCGACGCCGGCTTCGAGGTTGACGGAATCGACGTGGAGCCGGCGTTCGTCGAGATCGCAGCTTCGAAGTGCCCCGAGGGCCACTTCTCCGTAGCCGACATGACCAGGATGGAAGTGGACCGTCACTACGATGCGGTGACGTGCCTCTTCTCCGCGGTCGGATACGTGAAGACCCTCGAAGCCCTCGGCTTCGCGATCGGGCAGATGACAAAGGCGCTCCGCCCCGGTGGGGTGCTGCTCGTGGACCCGTGGTTCGCGCCCGGTGAGTTAGACGACGGGCACGTCATGGTCCTCCAAGCCGAGGACGACGGACGGTCCGTGGTCCGAATGTCTCGGACGGTGATCGACGGAACGGTTTCCCGCTTGGAGTTCGAATACCTCATCGGCACGTCACGCGGCCTGGAGCGTCGATCCGAGATCCACGAACTGGGGCTCTTTACGTGCGAAGAGATGATGCGTGCCTTCGAGCAAGCCGGCCTTCGAGTCGAGCGGATGGAGCGCAGCTTACGGATGAGAGGGATCTACGTCGGCACGTCGCCCTCAGGAGGGGTGTCATGACGCTGGCCAGTGCGATATCGAGAAGGGACATCGGGGCTGCCGTACTGCTCTTGGCCGGCTGCGGCCCTGGTGACGGTACGCCGGAGTCACTCTTCTCCGTGCGGGATAGCGCGGGAGTGACGATTGCTGAGAATCTTGCTCCGGCATTCGAGGGTCCGCTCACGGTGGAGGAGCCTGGCCTGTTCACCATCGAGAACGACTTCGGATCGCCGGAAAACTTTCTATTCGACATCCGCGGAGTCCACCAGTTCTCCGACGGTCGCCTGGTCGTCGGCAACGCGGGGACCCGCGAACTCTTCTACTTCGGCGAGGACGGGTCATTCGCTGGATCCGCAGGTGGCCCAGGAGAGGGTCCCGACGAGTTGGAGAGTCTCTTCGCGCTTGTGGGTTGTGCCTCCGGCAGCGTGGCGATTCAGGAACGCACTCGCTACGGCCTCTTCGACCAAGACGGGAACGCCATCCGGAAGGTCCGTGTCGCGGGTCACTTAGCCGAGCGCACCGCCTCGCTGATCGCGTTGAGCCCGGATTGCGAGTCAGCCCTCGTCCTGATTCGAACCGGGGGTTCGCCACCACCTGATGTCAGCGTATTCGAGCGGATCTTCCCGATGTACTGGGTACATCTGAGCGATGGCGCACGCGATACGGTGGGCATGATTCCCGCGCTCGATGTCCAAGCAATCGAGTTGAACGGACGCCGGGTCGGTAGCCGTCGCCCCTTCGGGCGCGAGGCGGTTTGGGACGCCGCGGGAGAGGTGGCTGTGGTGGGACTCGCTTTCGACTTCGAGTTCCAACGGATCGATAGGAACGGAGGCCACCGGATCGTGCGCTGGCCCGGCGAAGCTCGACCGGTCTCCGAGGCGGACTGGAGCTACTTCCTCGACAAGCAGGAAGAGTACCGGCTCCTCGATCCCGAGGAGGCGCAATTCATGCCGGAGGAGGACGAGTATTCCGTCCCGGCCACCAAGCCGCCGTACTCGAAGCTCCTCACCGACGACCTCGGACGGGTGTGGCTCCAACAGTATGACCGCTTCACCTACTTCGCCCCGGAACCGTCGACCAGATGGTGGGTCTTTCGGGCTGACGGGCGGTGGCTCGCCACCGTGACCATGCCGGAAGAGCTCGAAGTGATGTCGGTCTCCCGTGGTCGAGTCATCGGAGTGAGACGAAACGCGTTCGACCTCGAAGAGGTGGGCGTGTACCGATTGCCACGTGAGCTCGACAGCTAACTAGGACGTCACACCAACCGAGCTCGGCCCTCCCCCGTGACACCGCCCGCGGATCGTGCCATCGTGTGCGTCGAGCGCTAACACCCAACTGGGGGAGTGGTTGCAGCGGGTTGATCCGGTGGTAGGAGCCTTTAGGCGTGCGGTCTACGGTGGAGATCCTGAGGACGTGCGCGCCCTCGTGGAGAAACACCCTTCGGCCACGGACTATCTCGATGCGCCTCTCTTTCCCTTCGGAGCGCCCGCCCTCGTGCACGCGGCCGGCCAGCGGTCCCGAGAGATGGTGGACATGCTGCTCGACCTGGGAGCCGACATCGACGTTCGCTCGGAGTGGGAGGCTGGCCCCTACACGGCGCTCCACCGATTGGTCGATGGCCCATCCGTGGAAAGCCTCGCCCTCGCGGAGCACCTCGTAGAACGCGGTGCGACGGTCGATATCCATGCGGCCTCGGGCCTAGGCGATCTGGATCGGATCGAAGAGATTCTCGCGGACGATCCAACGGTGGTGAGTCAACCGGGTCCGGACGGTGCAACCCCGCTTCACCTGGCCCGGGCCCCCGAGGTTGCGGAGCTCCTCTTGCGCCACGGCGCCGAGTTGGAGAAACGGTGCGTCGATCATCAAAGCACTCCGGCCATGTGGGCGGTGGACGGACGGGAAGATGTGATGCTGTACCTCCTCCAAGCCGGTGCGAAGCCGGATATCTTCCAGGCTGTCTTGCTCGACGATGTCAGCCTTGTGCGCGCGATTCTCGAGGTGGAGCCCGACGCGATCGATGTGCGTTTGAACGTAGGGGAGACCCATCCTCACCTGGGCGGGGGAGACAAGTACGTGTGGGCACTCGGGGGGGCGGAGACTCCGCTCGAGTTGGCCCGCCAACGCGGGATGGCGAACTGCTATTCGTACTTGCTCGCGCGCAGTCGTCCCGAGGTGCAGCTCCTACAAGCTTCGAGGCGCGGGGACGAGCGCGACATGCTCGAGCTCATCGGCGCGTACGCCCAGCTCTTGGAGAGAGCCCCCAGCACGGTACTCGCCGCGGCGCTGTACGGGAGTCCGGTGGGCGCCCGAGTCCTGATGCAGCATCATGTGAACCCCAACATCCGGGACGAATGGGGGGCCACACCCCTCCACCACGCGAGCTATCGAGGCCTTATCGACGTGGCTAGGGTGCTGCTGGACTATGGCGCCGATCCCTCCCTGCGCGACGGACGCTACGACTCGACTCCGCTCGGGTGGGCACACGAAAGCGGTCAGAGGCTAATCATGGATCTGATCCTCGCCCGCCACCCCCCTGACATTGTCGAAGCCGCTTGGCTCGGCGACTCCGCCCGCGTAGCTGAGATCTTGGATGAGGATCCGACACTCGTGAACGGACTCGAGAACGGACGAATCTCGCCTCTTCGGAGTGCGGCTTCGTGTGGTCACCTCGCCATCGTCAAGCTGCTCCTCGAACGAGGAGCCGAGGCCGCTTTGCCTCACCCCGATAGTGGCCTCACGGCGCTCGATTACGCCCACGAGAGAGGGTACGAAGACGTGGCTCAAGCCTTGTCGGCCTAGGGCCCCCGCTCTACCCTCACGGCCCGCAATCTTCTCGTCGCGACGCTGCATTCGCGTTTCCGAACCGTGCCATGACCTACTCTTTGCGCTTCGTTCTCCTCTCAGCGGCCACCCTCATCCTGCCGGCTTGCTCGTCGAGCGCGGCGGCCTCTCCCCCTTCACCACCAGGAGAGGCATCCGCTCAAGAGCGTCCGTCTCGCCCCGGCGGAGGAAGTAGCGACGGCCCGAAGGAGTATTCCGAGGTCGTTACGGAGAGCGCGATCACGAAGGCCGGGATGTTCGACGTCCACCACGTTGAGGACGAGATCTTCTTCGAGATCCCCAACGACGAGCTCGACACCGAGATGCTTTTGATCCAGCGCGCCATGGAGTCGACGCTACAGCAAGCGGGCGCCTTTTTCGGCGGCGGGCCACGGCTGATTGTCCAATGGGAGCGGGACGGGAATCACGTCGTGCTCCGCGAGAAGGAGTACGACCTAGTCGCGAACGAGGACGACGCGATTTGGGGACAAGTCTCGGGGTTCCGGCGTGGTCCCGTTTTGCGCCGCTTCGATGTCGAGGCGTTCGGTCCCGATAGCTCCCTCGTGATCGATGTTTCCGACCTTTTCGTTTCCAATATCCCCGAGCTGGGCCCGATCGACGGTCTCAACTCGGGACGGAGTTGGGTCGAAGATACGTGGTCGTTCGACGACGCGGTGAACATACAGGTGACCCAGAGCGGCCAAGCGAGACCTCAGGGTGGCCCGGGAGGAGCTGGCGGACCCCCAGGTGGGCAAGCACGACCTTCCTCACAGACGGTCCGGCTCTTCTTCAGTATGGCTCGTCTCCCCGACGATCCAATGATGCCCCGGTGGCACGACGATCGCGTCGGTTTCATCTCCAGCCGGTCATGGGACTTCAGTCGACCAGACAACCGGCTGGAACAAGTCCGCTTCATTCATCGTTTCCGCCTCGAGAAGCAGAATCCCGGCGCCGAGGTGTCGGACCCCGTCGAGCCGATCATCTACTGGATTGACCCGTCGACACCGGACTGGCTGAAGCCGTGGATCGTTTCGGGAGTGGACGCGTGGCAGAGCGCCTTTGAAAAAGCTGGCTTCTCCAACGCGATCTTCGGCCGGGTCGCTCCGACCCCTGAGGAAGACCCGTCATTCTCCCTCTACGACGCTCGCCACTCGGTCATTTACTGGCGCCCGTCGACCGTCGCGAACGCTACGGGCGGACAAATCGTCGACCCCCGCTCAGGTCAAATCCTGAAGGGCGAGGTCAACATGTACCACAACATCATGGACCTTCAGAAGTTCTGGTACTTCATCCAGGTGGGACCACTCGACGAACGTGCACAGTCGCTCCCCATGCCGGACTCGCTCATGGGCAAGCTCGTCGAGTACGTGGTGACGCACGAAATCGGGCACTCGATCGGCTTTCCGCACAACATGAAGGCCTCTTCGCAGTACCCCGCCGACTCGATCCGCAGCGCGAGCTTCCTCGAGCGAATGGGCGGTTCCCACGTGGCCACGCTCATGGACTACTCGCGCTTCAACTACGTGGCACAACCCGAAGACAACATCCCGCTCGACTACCTCATTCCCAAAGTCGGCCCCTACGACGACTTCGCGGTGAATTGGGGGTATGGTGAGATCCTCGGAGCGACGTCACCGGACGATGAGCTCGCTACACTCGACGAATGGGCGCGCCAGCAAGACGACTTCCCCTGGCTCCGCTTCACGACTCCCGACGCCGCTGGGAGTGACCCGGGCGCGCTCACCGAGGCGGTAGGCGATGCCGACGCCGTGCGGTCGACGGGGTACGGCATGCGCAACCTCGAGCGCGTGATGGATATGATGCTGCGGGTAACCGAGCAGCCCGGCCAGAGCTACTCCGAGTTGGAGGCGATGTACGGACAGGCGGTCGGACAGTGGGGTCGATACATGGGGCACGTGGCCGCGATCATCGGGAGCGCGGAGACGCAAGAGCGATACGGGACAGGGGAACGCTTCGTCCCCACCTCTCGAGCTCGACAGGTCGAGGCCATGGACTACCTGACCGAGACTGGTTTCCAGGTGCCCGAAATGTTCCTCGATGCGGATATCCTCAGACGCATCGAACCGGCAGGAGTCGTTTCTCGATTCCGCACCCAGCAAGCCCGGATCGTCAACGCGCTACTGAGCCAGTCGCGGTTGGAGCGACTCGTAGAGTTCGAAACGCTCGACGGGGCGAACTACACGATCAACGACCTGATGACTGGACTGCGTAACGGGGTGTGGGGCGAGCTGGATGACGGCTCCGTGAGAATCAATACCTACCGACGAAGCCTCCAACGCGCCTTCCTCGAAGCCGCAGACAACCGCTTGCATCCCACCGAAGAGGAACTCAACCGCCGCTTCAATCCGGCCCCGGCCCCATGGTCGTCTGATGTGCGAGCGGTGCTGCGGGCCGAGCTCGAGGACTTGGACAGCGCCGCGGCGTCGGCGCTCAGTCGAGCGGGTGACGCGATGACGCGGATCCACCTCAGAGACGTCCGCCGTGAAGTGGCACGGATTCTAGAAGGTGACTGACCGCGCGAGAGGCTCCGGCCGTAGCGTCCTGCCGCGCGCGATCGCAGCGATCGCGGTAGGGAGCCTTCTGACTGCTTCGGGTGCGGCAAGTCAGGAGTCGATCGTCGACGACTCCGCCTCCGCCGTAGGCCTCGCGATCGGGAACAGAGTCGAGATCGTGAGAACAGAGTTCGGGATTCCGCATATCTATGCAGAAGACCTGGAGGCGATGGGCTTTGCGCTCGCTTGGGTCCAGAGCGAGGACTACGGGGACCGAGTCGCGGTGGGGATGATGCAGCGTCGAGGAGTGCTGGGCCGAGCCCTCGGGATCGAGGCGGTCGCGTCCGATCTCGTCGCTCGGGAGACGCACGCTCGAGCGACCGAGACCTTCCCGACACTCAGCGAAGAGGTGCGGTCCATCTACCGTGGCTTCGCTGAGGGCATCAACCACTATGTGCGACTGCATCCCGAGGTATTTCCCTCGTGGGTACGACCAGATTTCACGGCGATCGACGCATCTACCCCCGAGGTGTATGCATGGAGTCGCGGCGATGCCACGGCTTTCGTCCGCGCCTACCGTCGGCGCGCCGAGTCTTCGACCAATGATGCGCTCCCAGCGTCTTGGCTCGAAGCGGAACAAGCGGAAGCGGCCTTCGACGAAGAGCTCGATGGGTCGAACGCGTGGGCGCTCGACGCAAGCCGCACCACGAGCGGACACGCCATACTCCTTCGAAACCCCCATCTGAGTTGGAACGCCGGATACTACGAGGCTCACATCCGCATTCCTGACGTGATGGATTTTTACGGGGACTTCCGGATCGGGGGGGCCTTCGGGATCATCGGTGGCTTCAACCGACATCTCGGATGGGCGACCACGAACAACTCGCCCAAGTACTCCCAGGTCTATGCACTCCCGAAGGCGTCCGCTCGCTCGATTCGGCTGGACGGAACGGTGCACCCGCTCCGAGACAGCACCCTCACGGCAGAGTACGTAACCGAACACGGAACGTACGAGACGCTTTCGGAGACGACCTTGTGGAGCGACTGGGGCCCCGTCATCCATGAGTCGGACGAGCACGTCTTCGTCCTCAAAGACCCTCGCGATGGAGCGTACCGGCGAGGAGAGCAGCTCCTGAGCATGATGACGGCCGAGTCACTCGACGAATGGCTCGACATCATGCGCATGCGAGAGCACGCCAGCTCGAACTTCACCTATGCTGACGCCGACGGGAACATCGCCCTTTACTACAACGCTCGCATTCCCAACCTCCCCCACGAGCCCACGGGCGACTCGGCCGCGTACGTCCAGTCGGCGAGTCAGATTTGGACACAGCTAGCCCCGTGGGAGAGCCTCCCGCTCTACATCAATCCACCAGGGGGCTACGTCCAACAGGCAAACGACACTCCGGACTTCATCAACCTCAATGTCACGCTCGATCGCGACACGGTAGCACCCAACCTCCCCGCCCCGAGGCTGAGGCTCCGAAGTCAGCTCTCGTTCGACCTGATCCACGGGGATGACCGGCTAAGTCTCGAGGAAGTGGTGCGTCGCAAGCATTCGCCGAGGATGCTCGCCGCCGAGCGCACCCTGGACGACCTGCTCGCTGCCATCGATGCAACCGAGCCCACGCCCGGCCTAACTCGAGCCCGAGCCGTTCTCGGCGAGTGGGATCGGACCGCCTCAGCCGAAAGTAGAGGGGGTGTTCTGTTTCGCGAGTGGTACCTGATGTACCAGGAGGTAGCGGGCTCCCAACCGTTTCGTCGGTCTTGGGATGCGGATCACCCAGTCACGACTCCGGTTGGAGTCGGTCGACCGGGGCGTGCAATCGCGGCGCTCCGGATGACGCTGGAGGAGCTCGCCGAGGACGGATGGACCGTGGGGGGCAGGTGGGGTGATCGGTTCCGCGTCATCCGTGGATCCGTGGACGAACCGGTTTCCGGCTGTGACGGGTCCCTCGGATGCTTTCGAACGCTCTCCTTCGCCGAAACGGAGGATGGGCGACGGGCCGTGAACCGCGGTGATGGATGGGTCTTCGCGGTCGAGTTCGGGGACGTCCCCCGGGGGTACACGGTCTTGGCGTACGGCCAGAGCGATCTCCCGGACTCGCCGCACTTCGATGACCAGGCCGCAATGTTCGCGCGAGGAGAGATGAAACCCGTACTCTGGCTCGGTGGAGACATCGAGTCGGCGGCAATCCGCAGATACAGGCCGGGGGTGATACCCGGACCCATGAGGAGTCCAGGAAGATGAGTGAACCGATGGAGTTGGGAGCGTTCTCCGTCAGCATGAACGTGGCAGACCTAGGGGTGTCCCGAGAGTTCTACGAGAAGCTCGGTTTCGAGAAAGCCGGCGGAGATGGCGAGCACTACTTGATTCTCTCCAACGGCCTCACTGTCATCGGACTCTTCCAAGGGATGTTCGAGGGCAACATCCTCACCTTCAATCCCGGACTGGCCCAAACGAAAGACCAGCTATCGGGCTTCACAGACATTCGCGACATCCGGAAGCGTCTTGTCGATTCCGGCGTCGAGCTCACGACGGACCTAGACCCCGACTCCGACGGACCCGCCTCGATCGCCTTCGTCGACCCCGACGGGAATCCCATTCTGATCGACCAGTTCTTCCCCCGCCCCGAATCTGCCTCATGAAAGCATGGCCCCTTCTCGCGGTCGCCATCGTCGTCGGGGCCCAACCGGTCGACGCCCAGCGCCCGATCTCGTACGACGACTACTATCGGCTGGTCAGTGTGTCGAACACCGCGCTGTCGCCAGATGGAAGTTGGGTCGCCTTCGTCCGGTCCCAAGTCATCGAGGAAGAGAATCGGTCACACTCCGAAGTCTGGCTCGTCGAAGCGGACGGAAGCGGGGATCCACTTCGGGTCACCCTTCCCTCGACCGAGGCATCGAACCCTCAGTGGACACCCGATGGGTCCCTGCTCTCCTTCTCGTCGTCGCGGCAGTCGTTCGACGAGAGCGGGGGGTCGACGTGGTTTCTGTCGATGGAGCGGCCCGGAGAAGCCTTCCAGATCGAAGGCCTGGGGGGAACCCCGATCTTCGACCCGACGAATCGATGGATCGCCTTCACCCGACTGGTCCCACCGACCCGACCGGCGCGGACGGGCCCCGCTCTTACTGAAGAAGAGCAGAGGATCGTCGATCGTTTTGATGGCCGTGAATTCGACTGGATGCAATTTCGATTCGACCGACGGGGTTATCTGCCCGACCCCCGCGACCCCTACGCCACGCCACCCTCGCAACTCTTCATCTTGCCCCGAAACGGCGGCGAGGCCACGCAGCTGACGGCCCTCCCCACGAATGTCTCGAGCGCTTCGTGGAACCCCGACGGCACGGCGCTGGTCTTCGTGTCGGACGAACACCAGCGCGACGAACTTACCTATCCCAAAGCAGATCTCTGGACCGTCTCTACCGATGGCGAGGTCACCCGCCTCACGAACGACGAGATGAACTGGAGCAACCCGGCTTGGTCACCGAACGGACGACACATCGTGGCGACGGGTGTCACGGGGCTCGACGTCATTATACGGGAGCGGTGGGACCACGGGTCGCCCACGGATCTTTACCTCTTCGACTCGAATGGGGGGGAGCCGCGAAACGTGACCGCCGAGTGGGACCTGATCCCCGGTTCAGCGACGTGGGGTGCCGACGGCGAGACGCTGCACTTCACGGCCGGAATCCGAGGGAACACCCATCTCTTTAGGCTCGATATCGAATCGGGCCAGGTGCATCAGGTCACGCGCGGGGATAGCCGGATGGCGTCGGTCTCTTGGTCAGCGGACGCAGCGTCGTTCGCCTACGTCGGTCAGAGCGCCACCCATCCAAGTGCCGTCTACAGCGGCCCGGCTACAGGCTTGGCCCAACAGCTGACGCACTTCAACGAAGAGCTGTTGGGGGAAGTCGCAATCCAGGCTCCGACTCAGATGACCTTCGCCAGTGCGGACGGGACTGAGGTGGAGGGTTGGGTGATCCCGCCCGTCGGGTACGAGCCCGACGATGGGCGCGACTGGCCACTCCTGCTCAACATGCACGGCGGGCCCCACGGGGCGTACGGCAACAGCTTTTCATTCGACTTTCAGCTCCAGGCGAGTCGAGGTTTCTTCGTCGTGTACTCGAACCCCCGGGCTTCGACCGGTTACGGCGAAGACTTCCGTTGGGGCACATGGGGAAGCTGGGGTGATGAGGATTACGACGACGTCATCGCCGCAGTCGACGCCGCGATCGAGCGGTATCCGATCGACGAAGAACGCATGGGTGTGACCGGCTACTCGTATGGCGGTTACCTGACGAACTGGGTCATCACACAGACCGATCGGTTCGCCGCGGCCGTCGCGGGGGCTGGAATCTCGAACTGGATGTCTGACTATGCCGTAGCGGATATCCCACGGACCAAAGAGACCGAATTCTACGGAACGCCGTGGGAAGAAGAGGGGCTACAAAACCTTCTCCAGGCCTCGCCGATCGTCCACGCGGAAGGCGTCTCGACTCCGACCCTCTTCGTCCACGGCGAACAGGATCATCGGGTCCCGATCGAAGAGGCGGAGCAAATGTATGTCGCCCTCCACAAACAGGGAGTGCCCGCCAAGATGGTTCGCTACCCGGAGTCGTATCACGGAGGGTGGACACCCTGGAGATATCTCCATCGTCTTTACTCGACGATGGAGTGGTGGGACCAGTGGTTGAAGGAGAAACCGATCTCGTGAGCAGATGGGACACCGCGGTCTCAGCTGCGGTGGTCCTGGCAGCGGTCGGGTTCGGGCACGTGGCACTCTTCCCGAACGTCGCTGACCTGGACGGTTTCTATCACATCGGCCACGCGCTCGCCTATATCGAGCGGGGCATCTTCGACACCTCCTTGCCCTGGGCGACCCGTTCGATCATCTCGGATTTGGGAGCCGACCTTTGGTGGGGGTTCCACATGCTCCTCCTCCCATTCGCCTTCGTCGGCGGAGTAGCGGGAGGCATGTACCTCGCCGCCCTCGCTCTAACAGGGCTCCTGGCAGCCACTGTGATGGTCGTGCTTCGCCGGCACGGCATCGCCTTCAGTGGCGTGTGGGCAGCGCTCTTGCTCTTAGCTGTGCCGAACGTCTTCTATCGCTTCCTCATGGTCCGGCCACACATCCTCTCTTTGGCTGGATCAATCGCGCTTCTCTCCGTGCTCGTGCGTGGCCGGTGGTGGCAGGTGCTCCTCGTCAGCGCCGCGGTCTCGTGGGTGCATCTCAGCCTGGCCTGGCTTCCGATCGCCGTCACGCTCGCGTACGCCGTAGTGCGCATTCCCGTCCACGTATTCACCGAGCGCGACTCGCCCGACCCCGGTGTGCCTATTCGGGCAGCGCTGCCCGCTGCCGTGGCGGGCGTGGTGGTCGGATGGTTGGCGCGACCTGAAGCGTGGGCAACGCTGGAGCTGGTCAACGTTCAGCTTCTTCAACTCTTCACTCTGAAGGCGACGGGGCAGCCAGTCACTTTTTCAGGAGAGTTGACGCCGCTCGGACCTCTGCAGCTGGTGCGATCGGCCTGGCTGTACCTGGCTGTATGGGTCGCAACTGTTGTGGGTGCGTGTACGGTCACGTTCCGAGGAGGGCTGACCGATCTCGGTCGCGAGCGGGCGACGTTCCTTCTCGCAACACTGGGGATCTCGACCGTCTTCTTCGTGCTCACGCTCGTGTCAGCGCGTCGTGCGCTCGAGCAGTGGGTCGGATTCGGCTTTCTGGCGATCCCATTCCTCGTCGCTCACCTCGGGGGCATCGAGCGCCACCTGCGGAGTCGTCCGTCGCTCCTTACCGCCGCAGCGGCTATCCTGCTCGCGACTCATACCGGGTGGAGCATGCGTCGCCACTACCTGAATGTCGAACTGGTCGCCTTCCCGGCCTCGACCATGCAAGAGGTGAGTACGTTCCTGAGCGACCGGAGCGATCCGAACGATCAGGTCTTCCATGCTCGGTGGGACAACTTCGGACCGCTATTCGCCTACAACCGAGGTAACCGGTACCTCAGCGGCATGGACCCGATCTTTCAGTATGCGCACGACCCAGCGTCGTACTGGGAGTTCTTCTACCTATCGTCGGACGTGAACACCGAGTGGACGTGCGATGCATTTCCATGCACGGAGGGCGAACCGACCGACACGCACACGGTGCTTCAAGACCACTTCGGAGCGCGTTGGGCCGTCGTGGAGCCGAGTCGGAACCCTCGCCTCACCCTCTTTTTCTTAAACGACCCAAGGTTCCAGCTGGTCCTCGAAACCCAGCACGAAGCAGTCTTCGAGGTCCTGGAGCGGGACGGCGCCCCGTGAGTGGACCGCGGGTCGCCCTCTTCACGACGTGCCTAGCCGACCAGTTCTACGCCGAAGCGTGCGCAGATGCGGTACGCCTACTCCGGCACTTCGGTTGCCAGGTCGACTTCCCGACCGCTCAGACGTGCTGCGGCCAGCCATCCTTCAACTCCGGTCATCGGGACGACGCCAAGCGAATGGCGCGGCACACTGTCGAGGTCTTCCGGGGATACGACCACATCGTACTTCCTTCTGGAAGTTGTGCTGGAATGGTTCGGCACAACTATCCGGACCTCCTCGGAAACGACGCTGCCGAAGTTGTCGAAAGGACGTATGAGCTCTCCGAGTTTCTCGTCGATGTCCTGGGTGCTCAGATGCCCCCGCGTGGGCTGTCCGGTACATCGGTAGCGTACCACCACGGGTGCCACGCCTTGAGGGAGTTGGGGGTCGAGGATCAACCGATCAAACTGTTGTCATCGGCTGGAGCCGACGTGGTAGACTGGGAAGCTGATCGCGAGTGCTGTGGATTTGGGGGCCTCTTCAGCGCGAAGATGCCCGAGGTCTCCGCGGCCATGGCGGATCGCAAGCTCGATACGCTCTCCTCTGTCGACGTCGTCACGTCAGCGGACGGAGGGTGTCTCATGCAGCTCTCTGGCCGAAGCCGTCACCGCAAGGAAGGCGTCGATTTCGTTCACTTGGCCCGCCTTCTCTGGCGAGCCGTGCAATCATGACCCATAGCCGTCCCCGTGACTATCGGCGATCTGCCGCCGATATCATCCAGAAGACGCCGGGAGTGCGGAGCGCGATCACCAAAGCGACCGATGCAGCGAATGCGCACCGTGACCACGCCCTGGGTGAGGTCGCTGCCGAAGAGTGGCGGAGTTGGGCCGAGGCTGTGAAGACACACACGCTTCTCAACCTCGACCGCTATCTCGAAGAAGCCGCTGCTCGAATGGAAGAGAACGGGGTCGTCGTCCATTGGGCCGAAACCGACCGGGACGCACTCGCGGTGCTCGAAACGATCGTAGCGACGCACTCCGTGAAGCGTGTGGTGAAGGGAAAGAGCATGCTGAGCGAAGAGCTCGGGGTGAACCGCCACCTTGAATCGTTGGGCGTGCGGCCGGTCGAGACAGACCTCGGTGAGTACATCATCCAGCTACTCGACGAGCCTCCCAGCCACATCGTGGGTCCGGCGATCCACCGCAGCTTGGAGGATTGCCGCGCGCTCTTTCACGATATGCTCGGCACCCCTATCGACGCAGATGCAGAAACCCTCGCCGCGGCCGCGCGCATCGCGCTCCGAGCCGACTTCTTGGAGGCGGACCTAGGTATCTCCGGGGGCAACTTCGTTGCGGCCGATACGGGGACCGTCGCGCTCATCGAGAACGAAGGCAACATCCGCATCACCACGTCTGTCCCGCCCGTACATGTCGCCTTCGTGGGGATCGAGAAGATCGTGCCTCGCTTCGAGGACCTCGCGGGCTTCCTTCAGCTCACCGCACGCTCGGCGACAGGTCAACCGATCGGCACCTTCATCTCGCTCATCCAAGGACCGCGGCGGTCGTCGGAGCCGGACGGGCCGCAGGAGGTTCACGTCGTCTTCGTGGACAACGGCCGGACCCGGCTCCTGGCCGACGAGAAGGCGTGGGAAGCGTTGCGCTGCGTGCGCTGTGGTGCCTGCCTGAACATTTGCCCCGTCTACCGGCAAACCGGGGGACATGCGTACGGTTGGACGTACTCGGGTCCGGTAGGAGCTACGATCGCCCCCGGCCTGTTGGGTCTGGAAGCGGCTCAGCCGCTCCCGCAGGCGTCGAGCTTGTGCGGCGCGTGTGCAGATGTGTGTCCGGTCCGAATCCCGATTCCTCAGCTGCTGGTTCATTGGCGTGAGCAAGCGGTCGAGCACGGCCTCGCACCGGTTGGTGAGGGTTTCGGTTCTCGTTTCTACGCCGGACTCGCCGAACGTCCGGGTGCATTCGCCGCGGCCGGAGCAGCGGTGCGCAGAACACCGTGGAGAGCGGCCGGCAGAGCGCTCCCCGTACTGAGCGGCTGGATGCAGGAACGAGAGGCACCCCGGCCCAGCCCGAAGAGTTTCCGACAGCTCTGGCGGGAGGGGATCGAATGAGCGTGACGCCCGCAGGGAGGGAGGCGATCCTTCAGCGCATCCGAGAGGCGAACCGGAAGCGGGCCGATACGCGTCATCCCGGTCCCTTCCAAAGCGGACGACTCTCCGAGCAAGCAGGCGACGCGAGACGCCAACGGATCGGCGCATTCGTCACTGCCTTTGAACAGGCGGGGGGGAGTGTCCGTCACGCCACTTCCGAAGAGGCAGCCTTCGGAGCGGTCGCCGAGCTCGTGGATGGGCCGACGGTGTCGTACGGGGTCGGAGTGCCGGAACCGTTTCGGGCTCTGCTCGAGCGAGACGACCTCCGAATGGTCGACGCGGCAGATGCAACAACGGCCGTCTCGATGGCTCGGGGTGCCGTAGCTGAAACCGGGTCGTTGATCATGGACGCGCGGGACGGACGTCGTCCCCAACTCCTATCTCCACGACACGTCATCCTCCTACGCGCCGCAGATGTGTACAGCACGCTCCGTGACGGCCTGACCGCTATTGAAGGGGACCTCCCGTCAGCCGTAGGTCTCCACTCCGGTCCATCGAAATCGGCCGATATCGGGAAGATCATGGTGAAGGGCGTGCATGGACCCGGCGAGATCATCGCCCTGCTATTGGACTACGAAGCCCAGACCGGGTAGCGGGTGGCCCCGGGCGGTAGCTGGCGACGCCCTCGCGCCATTCCCATCTTGCGCCCAACCGAATCCATTCGGGCGCGCCCTGTCCTCGAACGAGTCGACTCATGACATCCAACGGAAGACCGCAACAGCTCCACCGCGTCCTCAGGGTCCGGGACGGACTTGCAGTGACCGTCGGCATCGTCATCGGCGCCGGTATTCTGAGGACACCCGGGCTCATCGCCGGCTACCTCGGCGACCCGATGACGATCTTGGGGATGTGGTTCTTCGGTGGCGTCATGGCCGGACTGAGTACGCTCATGCTCGCCGAGATGGCAGCCGCGCTCCCGGAGGCAGGCGGCAAGTACGTCTATGCGCGCCACGCCTGGGGTGACACGATGGGATTCGTCGCCGGGTGGTCTGAGCTGATCGTGACCCGAGGCTTCTCCGGTGCATCCAAGGCCGTCGTCATCTCGGGGTACCTCTTCATGCTCGTGACCGGAGCGACCGAGGCCCCCGATTCGATGTGGGTCGGCATCGTCGCGCTCGCCGTCGTCTTGGGCTACTTCCTCCTCCACACTCGAGGGCTCAAAGCGAGCACGACGTTCCAGAACGTGACCACCGCGCTCAAAGTCGTGATCGTGCTCGCGATCGCCGCGGTCGGCATCGTGGGAGGCCTCATGTCGCCGGGTGCGGAAGAGCCGCTCATCACTGGGAACACAGCTGCAGGACTGCTCGGCTACGCCCTGGCATACCAGGCGATCTCCTTCGCCTATTACGGGTGGGAAGACGCCGCCAAGATGTCCGAAGAGGTGGTCGACCCGGGGAAGGCCCTGCCAAAAATCCTTCTGGGTGGGGCAATGGCCGTGATGGTGCTGTATCTCCTCATGAACGTCGCCTTCCTCGTAGCCATGACACCGGCCGAAATGGCCGGAGCCGACCTCGTCGCGCGTGAGGCGACGGTCGCCGTCTTCGGAGAGACCGCTGGTACCGTCGTTCTCCTGGCGAGCCTGCTCATCCTCATTAGCAGCGCGAACGTCAACTTCCTCGGCCTCCCCCGCGTCGCATTCGGACTCGCCCGGGAAGGCCTCGCTCCCCGTGCTCTTGCGCACGTCGACGAGCGGGGCACACCCCGCAATGCGCTCTACCTCATCAGCGCCTGGATCGGCCTCCTGGCGCTCACGGGCAGCTTCGAGTTCCTCATCCGCTTCATGATGACTGTCGCCATCACGGTCGACACGATGGTGCTCCTGGGATACTTCCGACTCCGAGCCACCCAGCCAGAACTAGAACGTCCATTCCGAATGCCGGGACACCCCGTCCTACCTGCGATCACGCTGATCCTCTATGTCGCCATCCTGGGTATTCTCGTCTACACACAGCCCGATCTGGCGATGGGCGCCGGTGCGATGCTTCTCGCCATGCTGATCGCGGGCGTCATCACGACCCGGCAGAAGGCGGCGTGACCCGGACGATTCACGCCCTTATCCGGGCGGGGGTCACGCACGTCGTCGGGATCCCCGACAACACGTCGGGTCCGCTCTTCGACGAAGTCCGTCGACACCCGACGCTGCGACTCGTTACGGTGACCCGCGAGGGCGAAGCCATCGCGATCGCCTCCGGACTCTGGCTCGGCGGGGCACTTCCGATCGTCGTGATCCAGAACACCGGCCTCCTCGAGGCGGGTGACTCGATCCGAGGAACGGCCCTTCGCATGGGCGCGCCGCTCACCCTCGTCATTACCGGGCGCGGGTACGCCAAGATGCGGGCCGCTGGCCTCTCCGCGACGACCGAGTTGACGCGTGAGCTGCTCATCAGGCCTGACATCGATTCCACGGCGCTACTCACGGAGGGGACGCTCGACGCCTGGGGAGTCCCGTGGTCCGAGTGCACCTCTGACGACGATCCTGTCGCGGCGATTGCCGAGACGATGCGAGAAGCCGAGGCCGAGCAACGCCCCACTGCGCTCATTGTGACGCGCCCGTTCGAGTAGGGATCTCCATGACCGTCGCCCAACTCTTGAGTGCCCTCGCCGCACACCGGACGAGCGAAGTCGTCGTAACCACCATGAGCAGCGTCCGTCCTTGGGGCCTTCTCTCAAAGAGCGACCTCGACTTCGCTTCGGCAGACAGCGCGATGGGTCATGCGGCAGACCTCGCCCTTGGAATCGCTCTCGCGAGGCCCGAACGAAAGGTCGTCAGCTTGAATGGTGACGGAAGCATGCTCATGTGCCTGGGAACGCTGGCCACAGCCGTCGAAGTGGCGGCGAGCAACTTCATCCTCATCGTGCTCGACAACGGCTCGTACGAGATCACGGGAGGCCAGCCCGTGGCGGGGGCAAAGAGGCTAGACTTCGCCGCAATTGCCGAAGCCGCAGGCTTTCGCCATGTCTTCCGTTTCCATGATGCCCGCGCGTGGGCCGAGGCCGTCCCCGAAGTACTACGGGTGATCGGTCCGACCTTCGTTCACGCGACCGTGGAGCTCGGTACCGAAGGGCCAATCTCCCGCGGAGCGCACGAGCCCGCACGGTACCTCCAGACGTCGCTTGCGGATTGGGCAGGGACCATGCGCCGGGCCCTCATCGACGGCTGAGTAAGAGTCTGTTTTTAACGAAATCTCACGGCCCTCCGTCATAAGGGGCACGAACGAGACAATCGCTCGATAAAAACGACTCAGCTTCTCGAGGAGTTCGAAGAGATGAGAACCATAGATCGAAGTGGGGCAGCCGCCCTCGTGTTCATGCTCCTGCCGGTCAGCGTCGCGGCTCAAGCTGACGCTCGCTCCGGTTCGGATACCGATCGTCGACAGTTCCGGAGAGGCCCGGACATCGAGACCATCATGTCTCAGGGCGAACGACTGGAGCTCACTGAAGACCAAATGCAAGCGCTCGATGAGATCCGCGCAGATCAGGTGGCCGAGCGGTCGGCGGTCGCCGCGGAGATGGCGGAGATGAGATCACAACTCAGAGCCGGCCTCATTCGCCGGAGCGAAATGATGGCCTTCCTGGAGGACAGGAGGGACGCGGCCGGTGATCGATCGCAAGACCGTCGAAGCCAGCTCGAGTCCATCCTCACCGCGGAGCAGCAGGAACAGCTCGCCACCCTCCGGATGCGGGCGCGGGCGGGTCAGCGCGCTCGTGTCGGAATGCGAGGGAACCGCGGCCCACGCGCCTTTGGGCAAAGAGGAGCTCGGGGATTCGACCGGGCACGACGGGGTAGCCGCGACCGACGAGGCCGCGGTTGACCGGAGCGCATGGCGACGTAGTAGTGAGGAGACCGGTCCTCGACGGCGACGCGCACCTCGCCACGAAGGCCGACCCCGTCCGGGCCAAGGTCCGGGCGGGGCTTTTCTCGTACCACCGCACCGAGGTCACGTGCTCCAACTCCCAGATCACCGAGGCAAGCGCTTCGCTCTACTCAGTCTCGCTGTCTTTTTCGTCGTGGCCGGCGTGAATCACTTTCGCGACCCGGACTTCTACCTGGCTATGATGCCACCGTACCTCCCAGCGCATCAGAGCCTCGTCGCAGCCAGCGGCTTGTTCGAAATCGTAGGAGGGCTAGCAGTTCTCATCCCAAGGGTGAGGTCCGTAGCCGGCTGGGGTCTCGCCCTCCTGCTCGTGAGCGTCTTCCCCGCCAACCTCCATATGGCGACGAACCCAGAGCTCTTCCCAGCGGTCCCGACGCTCGCGCTCTATGCGCGACTGCCTCTCCAGCTCGCCCTCATAGCGTGGGCGATCTGGGCCACGCGCACGCCGGAGTCGACCCAGCCTTAGGACCCCGCCTCCCGCAACCACTTTCTTAGATCACCCACGTCATAACGGCCGTTCGCGTTACCCAGGTCGTCGAGGTACGCGGACTCGCCCGGCGTTAGCGGGTCACCTGGAGACAGGAGGAAGGTCCGGTAGAGGGCATCGACATCGACGACCCACGGCTCGGTCGCAGATACGCTCACCACGACCGAAGCAGACTCCGCCCCCTCGGCGTCGCGCACGGCAATCTCGAAGTCCTGGGCGCCAGCGTCCCTCAGCGAGCCGATCAGGTGCAGTTGGTCACCGGCCGCGGTTAGGGTAAATCCCTCCGGGAGATCACCGACGCCGACGTACGGCCCGACGCCACCGGCGATGCGGACCTCGGCAACGAACGACCGGACCTGCATCACCTCGAGCGTCGAGACGGGAGCCACGAGCTGTGGCGTCTTGCCCGTCGAAAGCACGACGCGGGCGACATCACCATCGACGATGACTTCGTGCACCTGCACGCTGGTCCACGCACCGGCGTTAGTCCGGAGTCGAGGGGAAGTCTCGGCGTGAAGCCGTCCGAGGACCCCGTCGACCCCCCAGGCGTCCCCTGGCTCTCCGCGGTTCCCCCCCTCTGGCGTGGTGCGCAGAAGGCTACCGTTGGCATCCTGCTCGATCATGGAGAGGAAGTACGGATCTGTGCTCGCAGGATCCGGGCGCAGCGCCGCGTTCTCGTCGTGATGGTACATCAGGACGCCCTTGGCCGGGATCTGGTGGTCGAAGCCGACCTGATCTCGGAACTCGATAATCAGGTTTTCAGCCCCACTGTCGTCCAACGGGATTCTCAACACCTCCCCGCTCGTCTGGATCGGAGAAAGCTCGTACTCGGCGTTCCACACCTCGCCGATCTCGGTGTAGTCGATCCACCCCAACCACTCCTTGGAGTACCCGAGCATGTGCGTTGGTCCGAAAGGCACCCGATCACCAACCGGACCACACCCCCACGATCCGGCGGCCATGAGCGCCCAGCATCCCATGACCCAGCGACGACCTTCCGGCCCAATCGAAGAGTCGACCCAGTGATACCAATCGGGCAGCCCTAGTGCATGACCAAATTCGTGGGTGATCACCGCGGCGTCTTGGATCATACCTCCGGTGCAGTCCGTGGCGCTTTGCGTGATGTAGTCCTGAACGAGGATCGCCTCGCCGCCAATACCCGTGTCGTCGGTCACGAACGCCGCACCGGAACGCCCCTGCAATGTGGAACGATGGGGCCAAATCGCCGGGCCCCCGCACGAAGCCGACACCTCGAGGAACTCGAAGGTGATCACGTCCACAACGCCGTCGTCATCGCCACTATTGGGGATGCCATCGGGTCCGTCGTTGTCGTACTGTGTGAAGTCCACCTCGGGGTCGAGCTCCTCGAGTACATCGACGAGCCACTCCCCGACTCGATTGTCAGGTCCAAAGCTGCGGTCCGTACCGACGACCTGAGTCATTGTGAGATCGCTGCGAGCCCATCCGTACACATCGCCCGCAACCGTCAGCTGTCCCAACGACATCTCGAGGTATGCGTCGGTAATGGTGCCACGCTCTGCCGGACCGTCGAAGAGCGCGCGTTGGACGTCGTCGCGCGATACGATCGGCTCCAACGGCGAGTCAGAGAACAGGCCGAGCACAACTGGGATTCGAACCTCGCCGGTGGCCGGGGTCCTCGCAGGCCCGGACCGATTGAAGAGGCCGTTCTGGAACTCGTATAACCGAGGCTCCGCTTGAATCTGCGCGTAATACGCTGCGGGGAGAGTAATCCCTCGAGCCTTCGCGACGGCTTCGATGTCTTGGGCACCGCCGAGCGTCGGTCTGAGACCCATCGCCACAAGGAGTAGGACGCCAGCACACACGTAGCGACTCATCGGGCGTACTCCACCCGGTAGGCGGTTACGTCGGAGCGAAGCTCGTCCGTGGGCGCCGCCACCTCTTGGACGACGAAAGCCGGCAGTTGCGTGGTATCCGACACCGCCACTTGGAAGGTCAGATCACCACCGGTCGGATGGATGAGTACGATCTGTGTCGACGCCGCACCGACCCTCGCTCGCACTTCCGTTTCGCCAAAGGGCGTGACGCCGGTGACGCCGTCTCCCAAGAGTGCCACGACCGCTGCGCCCTCTGCGCCATTCGGTCCCACAATCGTAGCAGTGAGCGTGCCCGGCCCGGCGACTGGGGCCTCGTCAGAGCAGGCTACTGCCACGACCATGAGAGCAAGCGCGACGCCTGCGAATCTCACCTTCCTCACACCACCACCTCCATAGGCTGCGTCACCTCAGCTGTACCTCGACATCAAGACACAGGACGCTCTGTCGGGCGCATCTTCACCGCCCACATCCCGGAGTTGATGTCCGCGAAGAAGATGTGGCCCTTCCACGGCATCACCCCCCACGCGGCTGCCGAGTTCGGGATGTACCCCAGCGGGTCATACGCTTTGAAGACCGACATCTCGCGCCCCTGCGTATAGAGGTTGCCCATCAGGTCACCCGAGATGTCGACCATCCGTACTCCACCCTCGTAGTACGCCTGGTAGAGAACGTCGTCCTCGACCCACATGTTGTGCGTCCCGTACTCGCTTACCTCGTACCGCGCGAGCTGGACCGGGTTCATGGGATCGGAGAAATCTACGATCTGGGTGTAACCGGATGTCGCCCGGGGATAGCCGCCCGTCCCGGTTTCGGGATCGTACTGCTGGCGGTGGTCCGGGCCACTCCCTTCCCATGCGAGGCCGTTACGCTGGACGCGTTCGTCCCCGACAATCAGCAGAAATCGCCCGGTCGATTCTTGGAAGTAGGGAAAGACCGCGTGCGTCGACCCGGTCGTGAGCGGGAACGAGGTGACGAAGACCGGGTTCTCGATACTTCCTCCGTACTCGCCGTTCCCCACATCGACGACCACGACCCCGGTCTCCCACTCCGCGGAATACGCCAACCCGTCGTGGACCCACACGTCGTGCACGCGAGAGTTGGGATGGTTGTACTCGCTCACGTACGTGGGATTGTCGAGATCCCGCACATCGATGATGACGTACTTGTCGCCACCCGCCAGCGCGAAGAGGTAGTCGTTCGTGGCATACATGTTGTGCACGCCGCCCGTAACGCCGTTCCCTTCGAAGGTAGAGGCTATGCGAGGGTGGGCGGGATCGGCCAGATCGAGGATCACAACCCCATTACGTCGATTCGAGGCTCCCTCTCTCGAGATCGCACCGTATCGGCCATCTGGAGAGACCTTTACGTCATTCGTCGTTCGGGCGTCGACCTGAAGCGAGTCCGTCTTGAAGATGTTCGTAGGATCCGTCACGTCCCACACCATCGAGATCCCGTCTCCGAACTTCGAGCCTGTGAGCGCGTAGTCTCGCCCGTCGACCCCTTCCCATACCCATAGGTCGGTCGTGAAGACGCGTGACTCTCGACCCTGACCCATTACGTCGACCTTCCGAACGACGCCGCGAGAATCGGCCCGAAACGAGTACTCGGCAGACGCTCCACCGACGGAGGCGATCGCGGTGTAGACCCCTGGTACATCCGCGACCATGCGACCCGCCTCCATCTGCGCAGGTCCGGCCGGAGCACGAATCGAGTCGTCCGGCTGATACACGTAGCTCCACGAAATGGGCAAGTCTTCGATGATCGAACCATCTTCCGAGTACGCGGTGGCCGTGAACGATTGCACGTCACCCGTGCGCACCCGTTCGACCCCGCCGCTGACTTCGATTCGTCCGACCGGAGACGCCGCGATCGAGTGGGTTATCGATCCGGACACCCCCTCGACCTGTCCGGTGATCGTGACCGACCCAGGAGCAACACCGCGCACATTTCCAAACGCGTCGACTGTGGCAACCGAGGGGTCGGAGCTTTGCCAGGTAGCGTTCGGATAAGGACGACGCGAGCCATCGGCGTGGGTGGCTTCCACGTCATGGGGAATCCTGGAGCCCACATAGAGCCGCCCCTCACCTGATACCACGGAGACCGTCGAGACCGCAGGCCACCCCACCACGACCGGAATTCGTAGCGTGACCGGATCGACACCCGGATCAGGCACGCTCGACACGAAGATCTCGTACTCGCCCGCCCGTAACCCCGTGACGATCCCGTCCTCGATACGGAGCGCGCCGCGGGCCCCACCGACCCGAAGTGGAGCGGAGATAGGTCCACCGTCAGGGCCGTAAGCGCGGATGCCAAGCGGCGCGGACTCGCCTGCGGTGAGCTCGATCCGATTGGGTGTAGCCTCGAGGCGGCTCACCGTCTGAGCGGTGAGAGGCGTCGTTGAGAAGATCGCGGTGGCGACGATCGCGAGGGCAGCAGCGGTGATTCCGGTAGGTCGAGCGTTAGGCATAGTCTTCTTCGTTCAAGCTTGGACGCGTAGCGTCTTAGGGTCTTAGCGAGCGACCGAGCGGGCGGCAAGCAGTCGGACACCCTCTGATTGCGGTCCGGTCCCGCTCGCAATAGAAGTTCAAATGGCCTTGAGTAGCCGAAGGTTTGAGTGCGGTCCTACTGAACCACTGAGGAGTGTCGTCTTGAGGTCCGGCCCTGGAAGTTCGGTGCGAGTGGAGTCCAAGATGGAACGCAAGCACCCGTCGCTCCCGCGATACATCACAGTCCCGAGCCCCGCCCTATCACAGTGGCACCTCACCGGGACCACTGTGGTGGAGGTCTGGATTAACGGAGTCGAAATCGGGCGGCGCACACTGAAGGCTTGGGATGACCGCGATGTGTGGTTCTTCGACCTCACCCAGCAGCACTTCCGGAAGCTAGGCGTGGACGAGGGAGACACGGTGAGCGTCGAACTCCAGCTCGCTGACCAAGCGCCCCCAACTGAGCTACGCCGCTTGCTCGTTCGCCACCCGTCGGCGCGGGCATTGTGGGATTCGCTTACCCCCGCGCAGCAACGGCTTCGAAGCGAGCACATTCGATCCGCCAAGCGGACCCAAACGCGCGACCGTCGAGCTCGCGCGGCCGTCGGACTCGCACCAGTCCCACCGTGAGAGCTATGCCTACCCTCCCTCTTCTATGAGCCGAGCATCAGACGAGGGCCAATCGGTCAGTGCCTTCATCAATCACGTGCTCGTGCGCTGCCCGCGATGCTCGGGGAGGGCTGTCGTCCGTTCAGACGGCATCGAGGAGCAGCCCAGACTCGCCTGTTCGGGGTGCGGGTTTTCCCAGGAGGGTGAGGCCGGTGGCTACGAGGTCGGTACCCCACACGATCCGTACTTTGGCATCCCTTTGTGGCTCCAGACCCCTTGCTGCGGGCACATCCTATGGGCGCGGAACATAGAACACCTCGATTGGCTGGACCGATACGTTTCGGCCAAGCTCCGAGAACGCTATGAGATCCCCAACCGCGAGGGCATCCGAAATCGACGAATGGCCAGCCGGCTCCCGAAGTGGATGACGAGCGCGAAGAACCGTGAGCGTGTGTTGCGTGCCATTGCGTCTTTGCGGGAGCTCGGCGCCGACGCGCCTCGATCAGACAACGGATGACCCCGTAAGTGTTCGCTAGTCTGTCGAGTCCCTCGGGAATGAAGTTCATGGGGGCGTAGCACCGTACCTTACGGCATGCCTGCACCCGTAGTCGCTGTCGCGAACCTCAAAAAGTCCTATGGCTCGACCGTGGCCGTAGCGGACGTCTCGCTAGAGATCGGCGAGGGCGAGATCTTCGGCCTGATTGGTCCGAACGGTGCAGGTAAGACGACAACCATGGAGTGCATCGAAGGCCACCGCCTCTCGGATAGCGGAAGTATTCGTGTACTAGGGCTGGACCCGGTACGCGAGGCATCGGCGCTTCGCCAACGCATCGGCGTACAGCACCAGGAGGCTCAGCTCCAGAAACGGATCAAGGTCTGGGAAGCTCTCGATCTTTGGGCCTCTCTCTATCCGCAGCGAATCGACACTGACGATCTACTCCGAAGGCTGGGCTTAGAAGCCAAGCGTAACGCATCGTTTATGACGTTGTCGGGCGGCCAGAAGCAGAGGCTCTTCATAGCGCTCGCCCTGATCCACGATCCCGAGATCGTCTTCCTCGACGAGCTGACGACCGGCCTCGACCCGCAGGCCCGTCGGACCATCTGGGAGTTGGTGAAGGACATCGGGGCTAGGGGAAAAACGGTAGTCCTGAGCACGCATCTGATGGAAGAAGCAGAGCGCCTGTGCGATCGAGTGGCGGTCATCGAACACGGGCGAGTCATCGAGGTAGGCACGCCCTCCGAGCTGGTCGAGCGGCACTGCCCTCAGCAGACCGTCATCTTCCGGAGCCCCGACGCGGAGGTGTCGGAACAGCTCACTGCGGCGTTTGGTGTGGGATCCATCAGCAGCGGGGACGGAGTGCACGAGATTCGAGGCGAGGGCGATGACTTCGTGACACGGGTGATCCACCTGATTGCGAGCGAGGGCATCCACGTCCGCGGTTTCCGCACCGAGTTCCCGACGCTGGAGGACGTGTTCCTGAAACTCACCGGACACGGAATTCGGGACTGAGCATGTTCCGTGGCCTTTGGAAGCTGACGTGGGTCGAGACGAAGATCTTCGCCCGAGAACCGTTGGGCTTCTTCACGACCTTGGTGCTCCCCCTGCTGGTCTTCGTCGTGTTCGGTCGAATGATGGGCTTGGAGAGGGGAGCGTCGGTCGCGTCGGAAACACCGTTTAACGTCCCCATCCTCGCCGCGCTGGTCATCGCTGTGAACGCCGTGATTTCCCTGGTCGCGATCATGTCGATCTATCGCGAGGGAGGAATACTCAAACGGCTACGAGCGACACCGCTGTCCCCGGTGACGATCCTTGGCGCCCAGGTCGTGATCAAGCTCGCGTTTACCGTGGTCAGCCTCGCCATCCTCGTCGCGGTGGGCCGGCGGCTCTTGCCCGGTGCCCTTGACGTGAAGCTGGTATCCTTCACGCTGGCCCTGCTACTCAGCACCGCTAGCATTCTTTCCATGGGGTTCGTGATCGCGTCCGTAGTGCCAGCCGCGCGTTTCGCACGCCCCCTTAGCGCAACAATTCTCTATCCTATGATCGCGCTCTCCGGGCTCTTCTTTCCGGTAGAGCAGATGTCGCTACCGCTAAGAGTCCTGGCGAACACGATGCCCACGACGCACGCGGTGTCTTTAATGCTAGGAGTTTGGGAGGGTGCGGGCTGGGCTCCTCACTCGGGTAACGCCCTCGCCTTGGTCGTCATCATGATCGGGTGCACCGCGCTGTCGACACGGCTCTTTCGTTGGGAGTAGCCTTGAAGGACTGGAAAGCCTGGGTAGGAATCATCGTGTCGGCCTTCCTCTTGTGGTGGGTCTTTCGTGGTGAAGACCTCGGGGAGATCGCCCTCCAGATCCGAATGGCCGACCCCGCGCTGTTGATCTTGGCGGGGAGCATCAATGTGACCGGTGGTCTCGTAAGAGCACTCCGCTGGGGGCTACTCCTGAAGCCGTTGGGGGTGCCAGTCTCGTTTGGTGCGAGATGGAAGGCGCTGAATATCGGGCTCACGGTCACGAACATTGCGGTCGGTCGTCTCGGGGAAGTGGCTCGGCCATACGCACTGAGCAAAATGGCACCCGTCTCGACATCTGCGGCTCTCGGGACGGTTGCACTTGAGCGTGTTCTCGATGTGGTCGCACTCTTGGCCCTTCTCGTCGTCACCCTCCTCGCACCGGACTTCCCGCCCGGGGCGACGATACTCGGTGAGCCCGTCCGATACGCGGTTGGCGGCGCGGTCGCTATGGGCGCCGTGCTCATGAGCCTGACCGTGGCCCTAGTCGTCTGGCCGAGCCAGATCACCCAATTGGTGCAACGCATGGTCCGACACCTCCCGGGTTCTGCCGGCGACAAGATCGTTGGCGCGCTGTCATCCTTCCTCACCGGGCTGCGCCTCCTTCGGGACCCCGCGTCCCTCGTGCAAGCGTTCCTTTGGTCGCTCGTGCTTTGGGTGTGGATGGCCGCATCGTTTTGGGCGGCGTTCCAGGCCTTCGGAGTGGAGCTGGGGTTCACTGCAGCGATGTTCACGCAATGCGTCGTAGCGGTCTTCGTCGCGATCCCCGCCGCCCCCGGCTTCATCGGGACGCTTCAAGCAGGGGTGCTGGTGGCCGTGAGCGGCGTGTTCGGCATAGTTGAGGCCGAAGCTCTTTCCATGTCCCTCGGATATCATCTCGCCGGGTTCATCCCGGTAACGGCGCTGGGCCTGTACTACGCGTGGGGGCTCAGGTTGCGCGTATCGTCTCTAAGAGCTGAGGTGGAAGCCGAGGACTCGTCGAAGGAAGAGGTCCGGTGATCGGATCATCTATCACTACGAGGTCACTGGGACCCATCGAGGGGAATTGATGGGAATTCCAGGGACCGGCCGCGAGCTTCGCTTCACCGGAATGGAGATGAATCGCCTCGCGAACGGAAAGGTGGCGGAAAGTTGGAACTACGTTGATGTGATGGCCGTAATGGGTCAGATCGGGGCGTTGCCAGCCCCTGGCTGACCTACGGGCGACCCACATGCGTGTATTTCTTCTCATCCTCGCGGTGGCATGGACGACCGGCTGCGGCGCGTCGTCCCCCCCTAGTGTCGTGGTGACTTCGGACATCGACCGATTCTGGGAAGCGTACGACAAGATCGTGGCGACCGACGACGGCGTCACCCAGCGAGAGTTGCTGGATAGCCTTTACATCGACCGTGGTACGCCCGGCCTCGCGGCCATCGTGGAACGACGGGGGTATACGACCGGATCCTACGTTGAGGCGATCAACAGCTATCCGGAATTCTGGGCCTCCATCCGGCCAAACACGCTTCGGACGGGCGAGTTCAGTGCGGAGCTCGATGAGGCGGTTTCTACGCAGCAGGGTCCGAGAAGCCGACACACGTAGCATTCCCCAGGTCGTGAGCATGGAACCCTTCCCGAACGGAGCCGAGGTGTTCCGCCGGGACCGGCGACGGTCCGGATTACCTTCTCGGATCCAATGAACCCGCGCTTCCGAGGCTTTGACTTCGGCCCGTTGGGAGAGGACGGGGTGCTGCGGGTTACGAGCGTAGTCGGTTGGTCGAACGATGCCCGCACGCTCACCATCGAAGTCGAGCTCGGGGAGGGCCGACGACATCAGATGGTACTGAGCGGGCAGTTCAGAACCATGGACGGGGCCGCGTTGGAGCCCTATCTGATCGAACTTTCCACGGGGCCTTAACCCCGGACAATCGTGGGCGGGCCGCGAGATAGCGGCCCTGCCGCCACCCGCGCGCCCGCCCTGTACGCCGCCTAACCCGCGTTGTAATAGAACCGCTCTTCTATTACTTGGCCGTCCTTCCATGTACGCGCGGCCACCTGCTCTAGCTTGACGCGACCGCCCCCTTTGAAGGTGACGTCCATCCACCACTCCGAATACGAACGGTCGCCGGTTACGGCACTACCCAGAACGCCGGCCCCGTGGAACTCCTCGAGCGAGCTGAAAAAGTCGATCTCTCTCTGCCGGTTCGCTGCTTTCCCGACCACGGGCTCTGCGCTGTTTTCCTGCATCACCACGTCCTCCGCGTAGAAGCGTTCAAACGCCTCCATCGCTTGGCCGTTTAGGACCATCTGATTCAGCTCGTTGTCGAGCGCTGCGACGTCGTGCATAGAGTACTCCTGTTCTTAAAAGACTGACGCGTCATGTAAACTGGTGAAGATCGGGATTCGAGTACAGACGCAGCGAACCTCGAGCGGCACATGGCCGAGCGGCGAGCACCACGCGAGATTGGGAAGTCCCTGAGTGGAGGCCTCGACCATAATCGCAGGCAAAGAACAGGATGGCACGCCGCCCATGAGGCTCGAGCGACTCTCTGGCAGATACGCTGTGGCTCGGTTGCCGCCCACCGGTGACGCCCCTGAATGGGCAGCTGGGTCCGATTTCGTCTCCGTCACTCATACGAGAGACGAGACCTCCATCGTGTGCGCGGAGTCCCTGGTGCCGGGTGAGGTCCAGTGTGAGCGGGGCTTCACATGTTTGAGGGTCCCGGGTCCGATCCCGTTCACAGAGGTGGGCGTCCTCGAGTCGATCGCCCGTCCACTCGCCTCGGCGGGAGTCAGCATCTTCGCGATCTCGACCTTCGACACCGACTACGTCTTCGTTCGAGCGTCGGCGATGGAGGTTGCTCGAGAGGCGCTGAGTGAGGCGGGGCACTCGTTAGCAACTGTGTTGGGAACGGAGCTGGCCGAGAGGTAGAGATGGGTCCCATGGGCGACCGTCTCGGACCATCGCGTTTAGGATGGTGAGGAGTTTTCTCATCGCCGCGACCTGAGCGACTTTGGGTGGCTTGCCCTTCGCTCTTAGGCGCTGATAGAACGGCCGGATCACGGGATTCCAACGGGACGCGCTCCACACGCTGAGGTAAAGCGCAGAGCGTACCGATGCTCGGCCACCCCAGATCATACGCTTGCCCCGATACCCTCCGCTGTCACGCGCAAAGGGTGCTACTCCGACGAGTGCTGCGATCTGTCGATGGACAGATGCCCCAACTCAGGCAGCTCTGCGATGAGGACACGCGATAGGTTCGGCCCAACGCCAGGTACGCTCTGCAACAAGTCCTGCTTTGCAGCCCAGATCGGACTCTTGCGGATCATCGAGTTCAGGTCGGAGTCGACATCAGCAAGCTGACGCTCGAGCCACCGGATGTGCTTGGCGATACCCTTTTGCACGGACTGCATCGCGAAGCCGTGACGGTTCTTCTCCGCCGTGATCATCTCAATGATCTGTCGGCGTCGTGAGACAAGAGCCGCCAAGCCACGCGCTTCCTCGGACGGAAGTGCTCGGACCTGAGGCCGTACGCGCTCAGCGAACAGGGCCAAGCCACGAGCATCGATGGTGTCCGTCTTCGCCAGCTGTCCCGTGCTCTTCGCGAAGTCCCGCGCCTGCCGCGGGTTCGCCACAACGACCGGTACTTCACGAGCGGCCAGCGCCGCAGCGGCTGGTACCTCGAACCCGCCCGTCGCCTCAAGTACCACGAGCTCAGGGTCAAGCTCAACGAGCTGTTCAACTAGCTCTTCGACGCCAGTCTCATCGTTATCGACCCGCCACGTCTCATCATCATCGTGCCTAGCGACGTCGAGATGAGCTTTCCCTACATCGATACCTACGAAGACCGGCGTCCGCATACTGACTCCCACGTCCAAGGAAACATCTGTGATCGCTTCGCTCGGCCTCGCAGATCCGGGCTCGTGGCCCTGACAACTGTTCGAGATCTCGCGATCACTTCAAGATGCGGCGCCCCAGCTAACGAACGGCCTAGTCGGGCCTATATGGCAACGGGCTGCCGCACCTTATTCTCCCTCAGAATCTACGGATTCTTCGTTATACAAGGTGGGCCGCACGGCTCGGCGGATCCGACCGGGTAACTTCAGCCATGGCCTCGACTGCCTCATCCTGTCCCGAAGAGTTCGCCAACACCCTTAGTCACGGGGTCGGCCTCCTCGGCGCGATCACCGCGGCCCCCATGCTTATCCTCGGCGCGATCCGGGGAGGCGACGCCGCCAACATCGTGGGACGGAGCATCTTCGCCGCGACGCTGATCCTGCTCTACCTGGCGTCCACATGCTATCACGCCTCGCCGCCTGGCAGGGTACGTGAATGGCTCCGAAGAGCCGACCATGCCGCGATCTACCTCTTCATTGCGGGAACCTACACGCCGTTCACCCTAGGTGTGCTGCGCGGTCCGTGGGGCTGGAGCTTATTCGGAGTGATATGGGGCGCCGCCGCCATCGGGGTGTGCACCAAAATGCTCGCGGGGATCCGCTATCCGAGAGTCTCAACCGCCATCTATCTCGTAATGGGATGGCTCGTTCTGGTCGCGGCCGTACCGTTGATACAAGACATGCCGCTGAAGGGGCTGGCGTGGCTGCTCCTGGGTGGCACGCTCTACACCTTCGGCGTCCCCTTCTTTGCCGCTCGTCAGATCCGCTACACCCACTTCGCATGGCACCTATTCGTGCTCGCGGGCTCGACATGCCATGTCTTCGCAGTGATGTGGTACGCCGCCTAGGGTCATCGTTAACAGGCGAGTCGACCACTCGCCGCGACGACTGCGCGGGGCCTGCTCGAAGCACACCCTCTACTCCCGCCGCAGAGCCTCCGTCGGGTCTGCACGGGTAGCGCGCATCGCAGGCACAACTGTCGCCACGAGAGACGTTGCCAAGAGGACGAAAGTGGCGGCACCGGTGATCAGAGGGTTTCCTCCGGTACCGGTGAAAAGATCAGCGGAGAGCCGTGATGCAGGCACCGCGAGCAGTGCGCCAACGAAGGCGCCGACCAAGACGACTGCCGCTACGTCTCGTACGAAGAGTCGAACGACCGAATCGCGCGCCGCCCCTAGAGCGATGCGGATGCCGACCTCCCGACTTCGCCGTGAGACTGCGAACGAAACGACGCCGTACAGGCCGAGCATGGCCAGAAGAAGAGCCAGCACTCCCATCGCCGATAGGAGAATGCCCACCACCCTCTGCTCTGCGAGGGTCGCTCCGAGGTGTTCCTCCATGCTCGAGGCCCCGAGGATCATGATGCGGGCGTCCGTCGAACGGATGGCTGCTTGCACGGCGCCGATCGCCTCCGATGCTTCGCCCTCATATGAGAAGAGGAAGTTCGTTCGGTCGAAGGCGAAGTCCAAAGGCCAGTAGATGGACGGAGTGGGGGATTCCCCGAGAGCCCGAACGACTGCGTCAGAGACGACTCCAATGATCTCCCGGGGGTCATCCGGGCTCCCTTCCGATCGGTACGCGCGACCCACGACATCGGTTCGTCCGAAGTAGCGGCGGGCAAACGCCTCGGATACCACGGTGACATCCACGTCAGCATCCTGATCCGTGAAGAGCCGCCCCGCCAAGAGCTCTACACCCATGACGTCGAAGTAGTCGTTGCTGACGTAGTTCCACGGGATCTCGGTCGGTCGATCGGCGCCGGTCACCTCAGCGCCCAGGAGCAACGTCGTCGTACCAAACTGCTGCCCGGGAAGCATGAGGGATGTGGCTACGCCGGTGACCATGGGAAGCGCATTCAAGCCGTCTTCGAGCTCGGCCACAAACCCTTCGGCCGCCTCACCCTCCAGTCCGGTCTGGGACATGTTTACCTGGACCAGCGCGGTCGTCTCGAAGTTGACACCGGGGTCCGCCGTCTGAGCTTTTGCATAGCTGTCTACGAAGACCCCGGCGAGTGCGAGCAGGAGGACCGAGACGGCCACCTGCCCGGTCACCAACAGTCCGGTCAAGCCGAAACGACGCCGCGCACCCAGTCCGGCCGACGCATCGTCTCGCAAGGTTGCATTCACGTCGCGGCTCGTTGCCCGGAGTGCAGGAAGGAGGCCGAAGACCAGCCCCATCGCCACGGCCATCGACACTGTAAAAAGGATGACCGAAGAATCCAGGCGCAGGTCCACCAAGAGCGGTATCGTGAAGTCGAGACGAGAGTTACGGAGAAGGCGTGAGAATCCGTACGCCAAGGCCAACCCACCGGCTCCGCCGAGAGCGGAAAGGAGGAACGCTTCGGAGAGTACGACCCGAACGACACGAGCCCGGCCTGCTCCAAGTGCCAGTCGGACAGCGATTTCCCGGGCTCGGGCGGTGCTCCTCACCAGAAGAAGGTTCGCGAGGTTGAGGGTCCCGATCACCAAGACCAGGATCACCACTGCCATCGCGAAGGCGGCGGCGGGCACCAACTGCGCATCGACCTCGGGCGAGACACGGGTGCCGAGCACGGGAAGAACCGAGATACGGCGGCCTTCGTTGAGGTCCGGATACGTACTGGCCAGCTCCGCAGCGAGGCCATCCATCGCGTCCGCGGCGTCGGACAGACTGACTCCCTCGGCCAAACGAGCGCGTACGGTCATGGGATGGTCCTGACGTCGATCTAAGGACCCGCGCCGCCCTCCTGTCGCGCCCATGGCGGAGACAGAGAGCCAAAGATCGACAGCCGCAGGTCCTCGCCCGCCGTTGAACTCGGGGGGACCCACTCCCACGATAGTAACGAGTCCACCATTCAGACGGATCGTCCGGCCTAGGATGTCGGGGTCGGCGTTGAATCGCTCGGCCCACATTCGGTACGTGAGAACGGCGACCGCGTCTCCATCCGGATCGTCATGGCTGCTGTCGAACCAAACCCCACGGCTGGGTGACAGCCCGAGGACGTCCATATACGCGGCGGTCGCGTACTCTGTGAGTAGAGGTTCAAGCGGCGCTCCGACGTCGCCCATGAAGGCTTGATCGGAATAGAAGGCGGATACTGTTTCAAAGACCTCGTACCGTGTCATGTCCTGATAGGCGGGGTACGATGTCGATGAGGGCTGGCCTCCGTCGTCGTCTTGCAGCACCAGCACGAGCTCACCGGGGTCCTGGAACGGAGGCGGTTGGAGGAGCAAGGCGTTGACGACCGAGAAGGCTGAGGCGTTCACACCGATTCCGATCACGAGGATCGAGAGCGCCGTGAGGGTGAAGCCCGGGCTTCGTGCGAGGCGTCGTCCCGCGTACCTGAGATCGTTCACTACTTCCTTCATGCCTCCTCCCCTCCCGGTGGGGGCCCGTCGGCCGCCACGCGGCCCCAATGGATCCCGTCTTTCTCTCCAACTCGACTCAATGACATCTTGCAGAAGCGCGCTCCACCGCTGGAACCAACCCTGCCCCTGACGGCTCATCAGGTATCGGTACCCCTCGAGCATTCTTTCCTCGAAGTACGGCTCGTCGCGCACCGCCGAGGGATAGAGGCCGAGGAGCAGCCGGTAGACGCGCTCACCGACCGTCAAAGACCGGTCAGCGCTCACGGAGATTCCGGTAGGACCCGACGATCGCGTGCCACCTCAACGATTCGGGCGAGACGAACGGCCTCGTTTCGCGCGGCGATCCGCCCATCCTCGGTGAGCACGTAGTAGCGGCGACGAGGGTCCGAGTCCGGTGACGGTGAATCCGACTCTTCGATGAGTTCGTCCCGCAGCATCTCCTTCAACGAGCGGTAGAGGGTGCCGGGACCCAGCACCATCGCTCCCTCCGTCGCCTCATCGACCGCCTCGGCGATTCCGAGGCCGTGTCGTGCCCCGGTCGCCAGCGCGAGAAGGATCTGAAATACCGCCGGGCGCAACGTCGTCGTTGGGTCAGCCACGGGCCCTCCTGAGTTATCCACGATGGATATATCTAATGTGGATAGATCTTCTTGGCAAGTGGTCCCGACGGTCGCTACCAGCGTCCACCCACACGTTGACCCCCCTCATGGAGGTGCCTAGCTTCCGGCTCCTGAAACAGAGAATCATTCTTGATAAGCGGTGCCTCCGGGCCCCGCTTCCATTGTCTCAGAGGTAGTAGATGAGCGACGAAGCGATCCTCCACGTCGAGGGTCTCGAGGCCCAGGTAGCCGAGGGAGAGCTCGGAATCTTGAACGGTGTCGACCTCAAGATCGGTAAGGGCGAGATCCACGCGATCATGGGACCGAACGGTTCCGGGAAGAGCACACTGGCGAAGGTCATCGCCGGTCATCCGGCGTACGAAGCGACCAGCGGAACGATCCGATTCATGGGTGACGATCTCCTGGAGCTCGAACCCGATGAGCGGTCGCAGGCGGGCGTTTTTCTTGCCTTCCAGTACCCCGTCGAGATCCCGGGCGTCTCGATCGCGAACTTCCTCCGGACCGCGGTTCAGGCACATCAGCCTGAGGGTGAGGAACTCGACATCTTCGACTTCACGGACATGCTCTCCGAGCGCATGGAGATGCTCGATATGGACGTCTCTTTCGCAGAGCGTCACGTGAACGACGGCTTCTCGGGCGGTGAGAAGAAGCGCAACGAGATCCTTCAGATGGCGATGCTGAAGCCTAAGCTCGCCGTCATGGATGAGACCGATTCGGGCCTGGACATCGATGCGCTGAAGATTGTGTCGAGCGGCGTGAACAAGCTCGTAGAGGAAGACCCCGAGATGTCGGTCCTCCTGATCACGCACTACCAGCGTCTGCTCGACTACATCAAGCCAGACTTCGTTCACGTGATGGTAGACGGACGCATCGTGCGATCGGGCGGTGCCGACGTGGCGCTCCAGCTCGAGGAGAGCGGGTACGCCGAGTACGAAGAGCACGCCGCCGTCCAAGGGGCGTAACCGATGCCTGAGAACGAGACAATTCAGGACCTCAACCTCGACGAGTACAAGTACGACTTCGTCACTGAGGCCGAGCCAGTCTTCCGGGCCCAGAAAGGTTTGTCGGAGGAGGTGGTCCGTCAGATCTCCGAGCACAAAGACGAACCGGAGTGGATGCTCGACTTCCGACTGAAAGCACTCGAGGTCTACGAGTCGAAGCCCATGCCCAAGTGGGGCGGGGACCTCGACGGACTCGAGGCGGTGCTCGACGAGATCTACTTCTATGTGCGACCCCAGGACCGGATGCAGCACTCCTGGGATGACGTGCCCGACGAGATCAAGGACACCTTCGAGAAGCTCGGCATCCCCGAGGCGGAGCGTGAGATCCTGGCTGGGGTCGGCGCCCAGTACGAGTCGGAGATGGTCTACCACTCGCTGCGCGAAGAGTGGGAGAAGCAAGGCGTAATCTTCGACTCGATCGAGGATGGCCTGAAGAACCACCCCGAGCTCTTCCGTGAGCACTTCGGCACCGTAGTCCCCACAGCGGACAACAAGTTTGCCGCGATGAACTCGGCGACGTGGTCCGGGGGTTCCTTCGTCTACATCCCGAAGGGCGTCTCTCTAAACACACCCCTCCAAGCGTACTTCCGCGTGAACCAAGAGCGGATGGGGCAGTTCGAGCGCACGCTCATCATTGTCGATGAGGGTGCCCAGGCGCACTACATCGAGGGCTGCACCGCGCCGGTCTACTCGACGGAGTCGTTTCACTCAGGCGTGATCGAGATCATCGTCAAGAAGAACGCCCGCTTCCGGTACACGACGATCCAGAACTGGTCGAACAACATGTACAACCTCGTCACCCAGCGGGCGCTGGTGGAGGAGGGGGGTCACATGGAGTGGCTGGACGGCAACCTCGGATCGAAGCTCACGATGAAATATCCGTCGTGTTACTTGATCGGTGAGCGCGCGCATGGCGAGATCCTCTCGATCGCCTATTCAGGCGACGGTCAGCACCAGGACACCGGCGGCAAGGTCGTGCACGCAGCGCCGTATACGACCTCTTCGATCGTCTCGAAGTCGATCTCGAAAGGGCATGGTCGTTCGACGTACCGCGGCTTGCTTAAGGTGTACGAGGGCGCGCACCACGCTCGCTCGAACGTCGAATGCGATGCGCTTCTCATCAATGACACTTCGAGAACGGATACCTATCCGTACATCGAGATCGAGGAGAACGACGCGAACGTTGGCCACGAAGCGTCGGTGTCGAGAATCGGAGAGGAACAGCTCTTCTACCTCACGAGCCGTGGCATCGCTGAAGATGAGGCAATGGCAATGATCGTACGTGGCTTCATCGAGCCGATCGCAAAGGAGCTTCCGCTCGAGTATGCAGTCGAGTTGAATCGCCTGATCGAGCTCGAGATGGAAGGGAGTGTCGGTTGATGAGCGACGCCACCATGACGAGCCCGACGGCTGAAGGCGTCACAGACGCGCTCAACGCAGCTTCACTCGAACGGGTCGCGATCGGTGAGCCCGAGTGGCTCCGGCAACGCCGCCAAGACGCTTGGGCGACGTACGAGAAGACGCCCATGCCCACGACTCGGTCCGAGGAGTGGCGGTACACGGACCTGAAGAAGAAACTCGACCTCGCAGCGCTCCAGCTCTCCACAGCACGCACAGCTCCGGACGACCCTGAGGTATGGCCCGAGACGCTCCGGTCCGCGATGGCCGAGGACCGAGATGCGTCGGGTCACATCGTCTTCATCGATGGGCACGTCGTACACTCCGATCTCGATGCCGGACTAGCGGCCCAGGGTGTCCTCTTGATGTCGCTGCACGACGCCGTCGCGTCGCACCCGGACCTCGTGCAAGAACACCTCGCCACCCGCGCGGTGCCGGCCGAGGACGGGAAGTTCGCCGCACTCAATGCGGCCCTCTGGGCAGACGGGATCTTCCTCTATGTTCCCAAGGGTGTCGAACTCGAGCTCCCCGTACGAGTTACCCGCTGGCTGAGCGAGGCAGGGACGGCCTACTTCAGCCGTGTCCTCATCGTCGCTGAGGCCCGGAGTCAGGTCTCGTACGTCGATGAAGTGCTCTCCGACGATTTCGAGACCCAGACCTTCACCTCGACCGCTGTGGAGGTGATCGCCGAGCAGGCTTCCCAGGTTCAGTACGTCGCGGTACAACGGCTTGGACGGGGCGCCTTTTACCAGTCGGTGCAGCGCACGCTCGCTCAAAGAGATTCGAAGCTGGACACGCTCAACGTGGCACTCGGAGGATCCGTCTCGCGGGTCGACCTGAATGCGAAGCTCCTCGGGCCCGGTGCAAGCTCGGACATGCTCGGCCTCTACTTCGGGGACGGGGACCAGCACTTCGACTTCAACACAAGTCAGGACCATATCGAGCCCAACACGGGCTCGGACCTCCTGTACAAGGGAGCACTCGACGGATCGAGTCGCGGTGTCTTCCGCGGGATTATTCGAGTGCTCCCGGGTGCTCAGCGGACCGACGCATATCAGACGAACCGGAACTTGTTGCTCTCCGGGAACGCCCGTGCGGATTCACTTCCCAACCTCGAGATCGAGGCGGACGACGTGAAGTGCTCGCACGGAGCTACGGTAGGCGAACTTGATTCAGAAGCCAAGTTCTATTTGATGAGTCGAGGCCTCGACCGGGTTCAAGCCGAGCGTCTGGTCGTTCTTGGCTTCCTGGGTGAGGTTCTATCCCGGCTTCCGCTCGGGGGAGTGGTAGACAAGGTCACGGCGGCGATCGTCGAGAAGCTCGCTCAGCACGGTTAGAAGCCTGGGTGATCTGGAGGAGGTAGAGATGTCGAATTGGGTCAGGGTGGCTGCGGTGAGCGACTGCCCGGTAGGGATCCTCAAGGCCACCATGGTCGACGGCGAACCCGTCCTACTCGCCAACGTCGAGGGGTCGATCTGCGCCCTCGAAGATCGTTGCTCTCACGAGGACTACCCGCTCTCTGATGGAGAGCTCGATGGCACTGATGTGGTGTGCCCGTATCATGGCGCTCGCTTCGATGCCTGCACGGGGGCTCGCAAAACATTGCCGGCTGTCCGACCCGTCAAGTCGTACCCGGTCGAGGTGCGAGACGGCGAAGTGTTCATCGACGTAGGCTAACGAACCATGAACCCGCTAGCGGTGAGAGCGGACTTCCCGGCGCTGAACCAAACGGTGCACGGCCGAGCTCTCGTCTATCTCGACTCGGCCGCCACATCGCAGAAGCCCAAGGCGGTGCTCGACGCCCTAGACGCCTACTACGAGCACGACAACGCCAACGTCCATCGAGGGATTCACGAGCTCTCGCGACGGGCGACAGAGGCGTACGAAGAGGCGCGAAAGAAGGTGGCCCGCTGGGTACATGCCTCAGACTCTAGCGAGATCATATGGACACGGGGCACGACTGAGGCGATCAACCTGGTCGCTACCGCGTGGGGGCTAGACCACGTCGAAGAGGGTGACGAGATCCTGATCTCCGTCCTCGAGCATCACTCGAACATCGTCCCGTGGCAGATTCTCGCCGCGAGAAAGAAGGCGCACGTCCGGTACATCGAAATCGATGATCAGGGCCGTCTGATCCTCGACGACCTAAACTCGCTCATCGGGCCGAAGACGAAGATCGTCTCCGTGGGGCATGTGTCGAACAGCCTGGGAACGGTCAACTCGCTCGCCACGATCTCTGCGGCTGCCCGCGACGTGGGAGCGCTCATGGTGGTCGATGGTGCTCAGGGTGCGGTCCACACAGATGTCGACGTCCAAGCACTCGACGTGGACTTCTACGCCTTCAGCGGACACAAGATGTGTGGGCCGACCGGGATCGGTGCCCTTTGGGGCAGGAAAGAGCTCCTCGAGCAGATGGCTCCGTACCAGGGTGGGGGGGAGATGATCCACCTCGTCGGTCGCGATCAGAGCACGTGGGCTGAAGTCCCCCACAAGTTCGAGGCGGGGACCCCGAATATTGCGGGTGCGGTGGGGATGGGGGCGGCTATCGACTATCTGGAAGGGATCGGGATGGCCGCGATCCAGGAGCACGAGCGCACGGTGCTCGGCTATGCGATGGAGCGCCTCGGCTCCATCCCCGGCCTGACGATCTATGGCCCCGAGTCACTCGAAGAACGCTCCGCTGTCGTCTCGTTCACGATGGGCGACGCGCACCCACACGACATCTCGACAATTCTCGACGCGGAAGGAATCGCCGTGCGGGCAGGGCACCATTGTGCGCAGTTGGTCATGAAGCATTTCGGCGTTGCAGCGACGGCTCGGGCATCGTTCTACCTGTACAACACCACGGACGACGTTGATCGGTTGGTAGAGGGGCTCGACTCCGTCCGAAGCATCTTCGGCTAGACGAGAAACGGGCGGAGAACCCTTCGGTCCTCCGCCCGCGTTGGCCGCCGCCGACCTCTAGGATTCAATCACCCTGAGCGGCTGCGTCGCTCTCCGCGCTCTCGACGACCTCTTCAACTTCGACATCAACGATGTCGTCGAGACGCACTCGACCGAGCGCGTTCGGCAGCTCGATACCCGCCTGCTTCGCGAGCTCGTGAACGGGCGGTAGTGCTCCGATCATGCTCGCGAGGAAGTCTGCCGTGGCGCCTTTCCCGCCGCCGTTTTGGCCTCCGTCCCACACCGTGATCTTGTCGATCTGGAGGTTTTGGATCGCCTTGACCTGCTCCGCGATGATCGCCGGAAGCTGCTCGATCATGAGGAGGGTAGGGGCCAGCGACGGGTCCGCGGCGCACGCATCCATCAAGCGGCGATAACCATCGGCCTTCGCCTCGAGCACCTTCCGCGTTCCCTCAGCTTCCGCGTTGTACGTCGCGAGAATCGCATCCGCCTCACCGGCCGCCTCACGGCGTGCTCGATCCGCAGCGGCGTCCGCTTCGATCTGAACGCGGGTGCGCTCGATCTCCTGCTGGACGATCTGCTCCTTCTGCAGACGTGCCAGCTCCTGCTCCCTCTCTGCAATCAGAATAGCTGCCTTCGCCTCCGCGGCCGCGACCTGCGCAACCCGGTGCGCTTCCGCACGTACCTCGGCGAGCTTCGCGTTGGAAGCGGCGATCTCGGCATTGGATGCGTTCTCGCCCTCGACCGCGAGCGCTTCAGCGCGCGACACCTCGATTCGACGTTCCCGCTCCGCTTCCTTCGACGCGACCACCGTTTCCGCCTCGCGCTGAGCCATGGCAATCTCGCGGTCGCGCTTCGCCTGCACCTCACCTTTCACCGAGTCCGCCTCGAGGGCGGCGACCTCGACACGCTGAATCTGCTCAGCCCGTTTGCGGCCCGTCATGGTCTGGGCGGTCTCTTCGGCCACGCCGACATCCTTCTCACGATCGGCTGCCGCCTGACCCATGGCGCCGTCTCGCTCCTGCTCCGCGACTTCGACACGGGCGCGGTTGATCGCCTCTGCGGCAGCACGCTTACCAATCGCCTCGATGTAGCCGCTCTCGTCGGTGATGTCGCGGATGTTCACGTTGATCAAGACGAGACCGATCTTGTTGATCTCTTCAGCCACGTTCGTGTTGATCAGCGACATGAACTTCTCACGATCCTTATTGATCTCCTCGATCGAGAGGGTCGCGATCACCAGACGCAGCTGGCCCAAGATGATGTCCTGCGCCTGATCCCGGATCTTCCGCTCGTCGAGATTCAGGAGTCGCTCGGCGGCGTTGTTCATCAACACCGGATCCGTCGAGATACCGACCGTGAAGGTCGCCGGGACGTTCACCCGAATGTTGTTGAGAGAGAGAGCTCCTTCGAGCGGAATCTCGATCACGAGCGGGTCGAGTCCCAGATACGAATGCGACTGAATGAGTGGCACCACGAACTTTCCCCCACCGTGGAGACACTGCGCGGCCCGGTTCGACCCGACTTTACCATAGATCACGAGGATCTTGTTCGACGGGCACCGTTTGTATTGCCGGATGATCAGTGTGACGCCGAACATCACCAGCAGAATCACCACAGCGATGAGGCCTAGCCACACTTCCGGGTTCGAGCCCCCCGTGAGGAGCTGGACCGGAGCAACTAGGCTCAAGAATGCCCCTGAGATCGTCATCGTCGTTCTCCTTGTAAGGAGGCTCTAAGCCTCCACGACCTTCACAGAACTCTGCTCTTCATCGACCCCCACCACCCTGACCCGCGTCCCTCGCTCGAGCGCGGACCCGTCCGTCGTCGCTTTGTAATAGCGCTCACGGTCACGGATCACGAGACGGACTTCCCCTGATCCGCTGTTTTCCCCGGGAACACCAGCGTACACGGTTCCCTCGCTCTCCAGCGCATGAAAGAGGGGGAGCGTCCCACTGCTCTGCAGTCCGTAGATGAACCGTAGCAGACGCGCGAGGATCCACACCATGGCAAGCCCGGCCACCAGACCGAACGCTCCAGCGAGAGGCAAGGGCCAGCCCGCGCCCTTCAGTCCTCCGAGTCCGCCCCATCCGAAGCCCATCAGGAAGGAGGCGATGCTCTGAATCGAGAGGATCTTGAAGGTCTCCGTCGAGTCGCCGTCTCCCCCATCCAAACCGGACACCTCGACATCACCGTCGAGGTCCGCGTCGCCCCCAACGAGCATCATCAGCAGTCGGAGGGTGAAGAAGGCGGTCCCAAGGATCGCCGGTACACCGAACCAGACCGCGATCGGACCAAAGAAGAGGTCGCTCATCGTTCACACCCCCGAAAATGGAAGGGTCGATTGGGCTGAATACGACCCAAGTGCGCCTTTTCTTCACAAACCGACACAAGCCCACACGGGGAGCTACCCCCGACCGACGCACAGGGCAAGTCTGGGACGTGCCTGCCGGTCGGGAAACGCTTACATTTCGAGCCCGCAAAACCGGACGGTACCGATGGAAACGCCACAGCTATCTTCGCTCTATCAGCAGCTCATCCTCGAGCACTATCGCAACCCGAGGAACAAAGCCGAGCTCGACGAAAAGACGGTTGAAATCCACATGGCGAACCCGGTGTGTGGTGACGAGATCCGTCTCCAACTTCGCATCGACGGCGACGAAATCACGGACGCGAAGTTCGTGGGGCAAGGATGCTCCATCTCTCAGGCGGCGGTGAGCATGATGACCACCAAGCTCCAAGGGGCCTCTCTAGCTGAGGCCGACGCGCTGGCCGCGCGCTTCACGGAGCTCATGCACGGCGATGAGTCCGCCGCGAAGGACAAGAGCCTCGGCGACCTCCGGGCCCTCCAAGGCGTCAGCAAGTTTCCGGTTCGGATCAAGTGTGCTCTCCTCGGGTTCGATGCGCTCCAGGAGGCGCTCAAGACCACGCCGGCGGGTGGGGTCGAGGGGCCGGCGAACTGATCCACGTGGACGTACACTCGGCTCATCTCCCAAAGACGCGCGTAGGACCCGTCACGGTCTGGACCTCGTCGCGCGGCGTGCGTCGGATCGAGTTCGGGCCCCTTCCCAAGACCGACCACACGACACCTCCTCACGACCGACCTGAGAACCTCCGCACCGCGGTCGAGCAACTCGAGGAGTACCTGGCACAGGAGAGGACCGACTTCGATCTACCCCTCGACCTATCGGGAGTCACCTCCCCGTTCCAGCGGGAGGTCTACGAAGAATTGCTCGCAATTCCCCATGGTCGAGTGACATCGTACGGACGAATCGCCGAGCGGGTCGGAAAGCCCGACCAGGCGAGGGCTGTGGGGCAAGCAGTAGGAGCGAACCCGATTCCGATCGTCGTGCCGTGCCACCGGGTCATCGCGTCCGATGGTCGGTTGACGGGCTTCTCGGGTGGGCTACGGACGAAGGTCGCCCTTCTTCACCTCGAAGGTATCGGCGTGGACGGGGCTGATCCCAACAGCAAGGTGCGGCCGGAGATCATTCCCCTAGACCTATAGGCCGCACGGGGGAGGAGATCATGATGAAGAAGATCGTCCCGATGGTCGTGGGTCTCGTGCTGTTTTTCGCGTGGTCGCAGTTCAGAGATGGCGGCAGCTACGCGGCAGCCGATGGTACGCCGGAGATAGCTCTCGGCGGCGGCGGCGGAATGGTCACCGTGAGTTTCACCACTAACCAGCCAGCCAGACTGCGCACAGGCTTCTCCATTTGGGACGAGGAGACCGACGATGAAGACGGGATCCATGGCGACGAGAGTTTCGGCGCTGGGAGCCACGTGCGGACCGTGGATGTGCATCCGCAGGCGTACCTCTACTTCGAACTGGGCGTCCCGGACGCGACACCAGGAGCTGAGGTCAGCTGGACGATCAGTGTCGACGGACGGACCGTGATCCGCGAATCGGAGAGACTCGATGAGCCGCTCGGTTCAGGGTACGCGTTCTTCCTGCAAGCAGAGGCCGAAAACGTCGCCCAGCTACGCTCCTGGGGCCGGTAGGGTCGCGACGAAGGGTCGAGACGGTGAGCAACCGCTCGCTTCTCCTCTTCCTCGCGTCCTCTGGTTGGGGGGGCACCGAGCAGATCTTCGTGCGGCTGGCCAACGGGTTGTCGGCACAGTGGAACGTCCGCGTACTGACCCCGACAGGCACCAAGTACGAGGAGACCTTCGCCCCCACCGTCATCTCCGAGACACTCCGAGAGGGGAGCCGGCGTAATCCGTTCGTACTGACTGAGCTCGGGCGGCTCATCGATCGCGTCCGACCGGCACTAATCCATACGCACGCGGCCAAGGCCACGGAGATGGTCTGGTGGGCGAACCAGAGCCGCGGCCTTCCCCATCTGGCCACCAAACACAACACCCGGTCCAGGCGAATCTTCGGTAGGATCCGCCACGTCACGGCGGTATCCGAGCAGGTGCGCCGCTCGATAGATACCCCCAGGCCTGTGCACCTCGTCTACAACGGGGTCCCGGGAGACGGAGGCCGAGGGTCGCGGGAGTACCGAGGCCCACTCGCCGGTCCGGCAGAACCCCTTCGAGCCGTAGTGATCGCTCGGCTAGCGCGCCACAAGGGGATTCGCGAGTTGATCGAAGCAGTCGCCACGGTGGCGACACCGATCGAAGTCGACGTGATCGGCGACGGTCCGGAGCGAGCTGAGCTCGAGCGCCTGGTCGAGACGCTCGGCGTTCGAGGGCGTGTCCGCTTCTTGGGCTTCCGCAGCGACGCGGTCGACTTGCTCTCGGAGTACGACCTGCAGGTGATTCCGTCCGCCAATGAAGGCTTCAGCCTCGTGCTGGTCGAAGGGCTAAGACGGTCTGCTGTCGTGCTGTCGACTCCAGTCGGGATCGCGCCCGAGGTGCTCCCGGACGCCCTCGTCTGCCGCCAATCGGAGCTCTCGGCTCGAATCGAGGACATAGCCCTCAACTACGAAGACTACGCGGAACTCTTCCACGCCTCAGCAACGAAACACGTCCATCGCTTCACCGAGCGCGGCATGGTCTCGGCATACGCGTCGCTGTACGAGACCATCCTGCTGGAGGCTGCCTCCTAGGCTTCGACTCGGTCTAGGCTTCGACCCGGCCTAAGCTCGACTCGGTCAGATCCGCTTCACGAAACGTCGTGGACTCAGCTCGGGCACCGACACGTCCGCCCTGTCGAGCACCGCATCGCAAATGAGTTGTCCTGTGATCGGCGCGAGGGTGAGACCGAGCATCCCGTGGCCGGTCGCCACGTATAGGCCACTCGCTCCGGGCACCTCTCCCACGATCGGCAACCCATCTACGGACATCGGGCGCAATCCGCTCCACTCCGAGCGAGGGCGCGCAATGCCCATCGAGGGGAAGGCGGTTCGCGCCGAAGTGGTCAGCTGACTCAGCCTCGCCCGCTCCAGACGGCTGTTCAGTCCAGAGAACTCCATGGTCCCGGCAAACCGGACGAACGTGTCCATTGGAGTGCAGAATACCGACGACTCGCTCAGTACGACCGCGCTCCGTAAGGCAGGTGCACCGTTCGGCCCGATCTCGACGTCTCTGTGGTAACCCTTTCCAGGCTGCACGGGGAGTCGCCCCACCTGGCGATCGAGCAACGACAAGCCAAACGGACCTGTCGCGATCACCACCGCATCTGCCGGCTCGTAGTCCGAGCCTGTCTCCGAGGCCGCGGTCCACGTCACTCCCTCGACAGCTCCTGACGCGCTTCGTACACCCGTGACCGTACGCCCTTCGACGATCCGGGCACCACGGCGGACCACAGTGTCCGAAAGGCGCCGCAAGAAGAGGCTCGGATTCATGGTGCGAGCTTCTGGGTAATGGACTCCACCGATCAGGTCGGGGTTGAGAGTCGGCTCCCTCGCGAGCACGTCATCAGGGTTGAGCAGCGCGGGGGAGTAGCCGTGGGAACGCATCAGATCGGCCTCCTCACGGACCGACGCGAGAGCTTCTTCAGTCGAGCACACCGCCATGTACCCGTTCGACTGGTAGTCGCACTCGATGCGCTCGTCACGGACGATCTGGTCAAAGAGCGACAGCGACTCGAGCCCGAGCGGTCCCATCACGCGCATGCAATGGGCCACGTGCTCGTGTGTACAGAGTCGAGCGAACTTCGCCAGCCAGCCCCAGAGCCGCGGGTCCCAGCGAGGCCGGATGTAAAGCGGGCTCGTCGGGTCGAGCATCTGGCGCACGCCCTGGGCGACCCTCCCCGGCTTGTGCAGCGGACCGTGTCCCGCTGCGACAGTACCCGCGTTGCCCGAAGACGCTCCCGACCCAATCTCCGACCGCTCGAACAGAACGACCTCGACACCCGCTCGTACCAGGGCATAGGCGCAACTCACCCCGATAACGCCACCGCCGACGACAATGACCTTCGGTCCGCTCGGGCGGCTCATGATCAGAAGGGCGACGCTGCGCTACGCGACGTCAGCTGAGCGTCGGGTCGAGGAGTACCTTCACCGAGCCGGTTTTCCTCCGATTCGCGGCAGTCGAGAGGCCCTCACGGTACTGAGCGAGCGGGAAGACATGCGTCACCATCTCTTCCACAGGGGCACCGGTCTCGAGGAGGAGATCGTGGGTCAGGGAGAACGTGTGCCGCTTCTCTCCCCGCCACTCTTCTAGCCCGTAGCATTGGAAGCCCTGAATGGTCAGCTCGTGCGCCCACACGAAGGTCAGATCGAGCTTCGGGATCTCGGCGGCACACCCTAGTAAGACAATCTTCCCGCGCACCGACGTGTACCGGAGAGCCTGTTTGATCGTCTCTTCGCTGCCCACGCAATCGATCACGATAGGGAAGCCGCCCCCGGCGTATACTTCGTCACCGACGATCGGCATATACGCCTGCGCTCCTGTGTCGATCAGCGCCTGGCGAGCTTGGTCGCCTGGCGACGCTACGGAGCTGGCCCCGAGCGACCGAGCGATCGCGGCTTCGTGTTTTCTTCGCACCTGAGCGATCACTTCGCCCTCGTATCCTGCAGCCCGAAGCGCCCACACGACCCCAAGCGCGATCGGGCCACTCCCCAACACCATAATCGGCCCGGTTGGGAACGGGCGTAGACGCAGAGCGGCATGCAGCCCGACAGCCAAGGGCTCAATCAGAGAGGCGGTTCGATCGGACATCGAATCATCGACTGGATACAGTTGACTCTGATGCGCGATCATCCGCTCGCCCCAGCCGCCTGGGAGGCTGGCGTGGTAGCCCACGAGCATGCCCCGTTTCAGGGGGGCGCCCCCGATGTGGGTCACGCCTTCGTCTCCCCCTCGAGCACAGGTCGATGGGAGACCGGAGAGGCACGACGAGCACTGGTCGGCACCCGCGAACCCTCGGATCGAGCACGACACGCTCGGTTCGACCGCAACCCGCTGCCCCACCTCCACACCGCGGACACCAGCACCGACCTCGACCACCCGAGCGAGAATCTCGTGCCCCAGGACGGCAGGGAACGAGCCGAAGGGCTCCATCGCGGGGCTGGCCTTGAAAGTCAGATTCCCGATATCACTACCGCAGATACCCGCCTTTAGCACGTCGAGCTTCACCCAGTCCGGACCGGGTAGCTCGGGCTCGGGCAGATCCGCGTATCGAACACCGCTCAGGCCCCCGAAGAGCGCCGACTCGGTCACCCGACCCAAGGACTTCCCCACGAGATAGCTGGGGACGGTGACGTTGAAGGTGACCGCTTTCATTCGCACTCCTTCATAGGGGCTCGCTCCCCGAGAGAGCAGCGGCGAGCCGCTTCACCGGTCCGGGCGCAATGCCGAGCAACGCGGGCAAGAAGGTAGAGACGCCACACAAACCACCCAAGACCAAGCGCAGATCGCTCGGGAGTGACTCCGCGTTGATAAGCCCGATCACGACCACGACTCCAACTGTTGCGACAACGATCCGCTCTCGGGAAGACAGCGCGCCCGACGATGGCCTCGTCGGCGCGCGACTCCGCGGGTCAGGCTGGCTCGCCGAGACAAGACGACGTCCCGACCTCCCATCCTCGACCTCCAAGATCTCTTGCGCATCGGGTAGGTCCTCGACGAGAACCCAGAGCGTCGCCGAGTCGGTTACGGCTAGACCCATCGATGGGTCGTCGACCTGGAGGCGGTACGGGATGCCCGCGTCGTCCAGGAACCCCGCAGCGAACTCGGCGTCGTGGCGGAAGGCGAACCGCGCGACGGCTACCTGCTCCGTTCGGCCTCCACCATCGCCGGTCATCGCAGCTCCTTCCGATACGCTACGAGCCGGCTCACCTCTTCGAAGCCGATCGCGAGATGAAAGTCTCCGCTGGCTTCGTTCATGAGATCGCGATCGCTCGCCATCTCCTTGCAACCGAGCTGCTTCGCCCAACCCTCGGCCGCAATCACGAGAGCGCGTCCCACACCCTGGGCCCTGCACCCCTCCACGACGTAGATCCCCTCGATGTATCCCACCGGGCTCGTGTAGCACTCCTCCGCGTGATCCCTGAGTCGTGTCTCCACGAAGCCCACAACCGCGCCCTCGAGGATCGCTACGAAGGTCCGCTCTCGCTCTGGCGGTGCCTCGAAGTACGCGGCAAGCTCCCGCGAATGATCATCCGGACTATCCGGCCATAGTAGGGTCCGCAGGTGGACCCAAGCGTCGTAGTCTCCAGCCTGAGCAGGTCGAACCGAGAGCTCGGACGGGCCTCTCACCGCAGCTCTACCGGCCCGGTCCAAATAGGATCGCGTTCATGAACAGCAGTTGGGACGCCTCGGCGTACGCTCGGTAGTTCGGGTCCTCTGCGAAAGCGATGATCTGACCCCCACCGTACCCTTCCACCATGAGATAGCTCTTGCTCGCAAGCTGCGGCCGCGCTTCTTCCCATACGATTCCACTTAAGACCAGGTCGTCGAGCGTCCCGTAGCGGCCGACGTTTCGCCCGTCGTCTAGCGTCATGGGACTGAACACACGCGAACCCTCGACCAGCACCCCGATCTCGCCATCGGTACCGGACGACATCCAGTGCTCACGATCGAGAATCACCTTCAGGATCGCGCCCGGGACTCCCTCCGGCGATTCGTCCTCGGGTACGATCTCGTCGAGGTAGTCGATAGGCTGCTCCGGTGTACCATCGCCTGGAGCATCACTACCCGCAGCTCTGCCCCCCCGTCGTTCCGCGGTCGTAGAAAGAAGTCCGGCGCGAGTTGCCCAAGATGTCGCGTTGGCAACCGTCACGAGAGTGCCGCCCCGTGACATCCAATCGCGTAGACGGTCGACCAGGCCCGAACCGATCACGCTCGAGTAGTTCCCGCTGGGGAGCACGATCACGTCGAAGTCGGAGAGGTCGACACGCCCGAGGCTCGATCCCCGCACCGCTGTGACCGGCTGACCGTACCGCTGCTCAAGGACGTAACGAGCCCACCCGGTGGAGTATGACGACGCGGGCTGATCGTAAGCCAGTAGCACCTTGGGTGCGCGGAGGGCTCGTACACTATTCGCCCCGAGTGAGGCACCGGAAGTGACGTAGGAATCGTCAATCGGTACGACCTCGGCGCCGTGACGGTTGGCGATCTCCCCGAGAACCGACCGGAGGTCATCGTCATTCTCCGAGACTCGAACAATCGCCGTCCCCGTACCGTACGCGCGTCCGCCCAGAGTGAAGCTCTCACCCGAGGCTCTGACTCTAACGCCCACGCGGAGTGCCTCCGTAACCGTCGCAGCCGCAGCCACACCCCAGGGCAGGAGATACCCGACTGTCGCGGGAGGTAGTAGGGTGGCTCCGCCGGGTGCCACCGAGTCTGTCATGAGCGGTCCAGCCGCCCCTGTCGGACGTGCGGCTTCGAGGACCTCTACATCCCAAAGGAGCGACTGACTCCAAGCCGTCAGGTCGTAGATCTCGTCGCCTTGCCGCCGCGCTCGGCGGTCGATCTGGCGCTGCACGAACTCATCGTCCATGGGCACATGGGCATCCAAGAGATTCCTGGCCGCGAAGTGCCCCGGCTGATCCAGCGGTACGATGTAGGTGCCTCGAGTCGGGAGTTCCCGACCGTCGAGTCGAATGGGCTGCGTCGCCTCTCGCACTTCGATCCCGTTCCGGACGAGCATGCGTGCGAGTCGCTCGGCTCGGGGCGCGTCGGTCCCCGAGTGGAGGACCAACTCTTGGACACCATCTCCTCCCTGCTCGACGGCTTCCGAGCGATAGGCGAAGTAATCGCGCAGGATGCGTTCTCGGTTTCTCGCAGCCGTGGCCGCGGTTGTGATCGCGGCGGTGAAGTGATGAAGGACGCCGTCGCCGTACGTCAGTACATCGCCGTCGGACCGGCGCAGAACGAGGGCGCGCGCCGAAGCCTGCTCGTACGTCATTCCGAGCGCACCCTGATTCATAGGCCACATGTCTACGTACCCAGGGTAGAAAAGGTCGTAGACATCGCGGTTGAAGTATGCGAATCCGCGCTCATCGAACGCGGTCGCGTTTGCTCGACCGAAGACATCCATCAGTGCGATCTGCCGCTCTCCGTACCACGGGTTCTCGGGGGGCGCCGTGGGTGGGAAGAAGTAGGTCGAGTTCCCTCCCATCTCATGCAGATCGGCGACGATGTTGGGCCGATATTCGAGGAAGAGACGAACCTTTCCCCGGGTCTCGGGCTGAGACTGGATGAAAAGATCGCGGTTGAGATCGAAGAGGTAGTGATTGCCTCTTCCCCCTGGCCACGGCTCGTCGTGCTCAGCCGAGTACGTCTCTTGGTTGGGCCAACGAGCCCGGGATCCGGTCGTGTGCTGGACGAACCTCGCCCTACCATCGGGGTTCTCGGCCGGGTCGATCAGCACGAGAGATTCGGATAGGATGAGGTCGACCGTCGCATCACCGCGGGCCGCCAACAAATGGTATGCCTCCGCCATCGCCGCACCGTTCGAACTGATTTCGTTTCCATGCACTCCATGCATGAGCGCCGTCACCACCGGGAGCCGGGCAATAAGCTCCTCCACATCACTCCCGGAGAGGCCCTTCACAGCAGAGAAGCGAGCGAGGTCGCTCTTCACTTCGTCGAGACGCGCCATGCGCTCCGGTGATCCGATCACCATCGCTACCAGGGGACGCCCCTCCCAACTGTCCGCGTAGTGGATGAGGTGCGTACGGCTCGGCGCGGCCTCCGCGAGGGCACGGAAGTAACGCACGATCTCATCGGGGTGAGTGATCTCCTCACGGAAGTCGTGTCCCACCACCTGTTCGAGCGTGGGAATGGCCGGGTCGTACTGCGTGCCCGGAGCGAGCTCCTGAGTGGGTGCGGGGAGCTGGAAAGCGAGCGCAGCGAGGAGTGGGGCGACCATAAGATCCTTCGGTTGTCCGTGGAGGTGGTGCGGCGGGCAATATAGGGCGGTACGATCACGAGCCAGAGTGGAGCACCTCTCACCCGGGGATGGACCATGCCGAACCCTTGCCTCCGCATTCTACTCCTTGCTGGGTTCGCCGTCGCGTGCGGCCCCGATCAGGGCGCGGATCGTCCCGCCTCGGAAACGGCCGTGCCGATGACTTCCGACGCCCCGGAGATCGATCCGCAGCTCGTTTTTTGGAGCCAGCTCGAAGCTCTGTGCGGTCGGGCCTTTGAAGGACGAGTGGTGGAGAGCGTGCCGCCGGACGAATCGTTCGACGGTCAGCGACTTGTGATGCACGTGCGAAGCTGCGAGCCGGCCGAGATCCGGGTGCCGTTCTTCGTGGGACCCGATCGCTCCCGAACGTGGGTCTTCACGACCACGGCGACCGGTCTTCGTCTGAAGCACGACCACCGACATGAGGACGGGTCCGCCGATGCCGTGACCGACTACGGCGGCGACTCGTACGGACGCGGCACGAACACGCTCCAAGAGTTCCCCGCGGATAGCTACACGGCCGAACTCGTTCCGACCGCGGCTACCAACGTGTGGAGTGTCGAATTGCGGCCCGGAGAAGTCTTCGCCTACGACCTCCGTCGAGAAGGTTCAGACCGTCGTTTCCGTGCCGAGTTCGACCTCTCAGCGGAAATCGCGGAGCCGCCACCGCCATGGGGACGTTGAGTGAGTAATCCATGTGGGGTGGCGCAACGTATGTGAGGGGCCTGAGTATATTGAAAGATTGACCCGACCATTGCTGGTGGAGGCGAAGGATGCAGCACGCGCGCGCGTGCGCGTTGGCGGTACTCGCGCTGATGAGCTTCGGAATCGGAGCTTCGTCGGTCGCGGCCCAAACGATCAACGGCACGCTCATGGAGGTGGAGACCGGAGCTCCCATCTCTCTGGGCCTTGTTATCATGCTCACCGAGTCTGGAGACTCGGTCACATCTGGCGTTACCAACGGTCAAGGACGGTTCTCCGTCGAAGCACCGGACGCTGGCTCGTTCTTCTTGATCGCCTCTGCCTTTGGCTTCAAGGAGACGGCAGCGGGTGTCTTCGAGCTGGGACCCGACGGCGAGATGGATGTGGAGTTCCGAATCGCCGCCGCACCGATGCCGATCGACGGTATTTTGGTGGGCCTGCAGCGACCTGCCCTCGAGCACCAACTAGTGAAGAACGGCTTCGTTCGCCGGATCACTCGAGGCTTGGGAAGGTTCATCACTCCAATCGATATCGAACGTTCTTCGGCTCGCACCGCTGCCGATCTCTTTCGAGGCATCCCAGGGGTCGCGCTACAGTTCCCTCAGGGAGGACTGAATTCCTTCGAGGGAGAGACGCTGCGCATGATGGGGGCGGGCCAATACTGCACCCCAACGATCTATCTCGACGGAGCACGCATGTCGCTGGACATGACCCAAAACATGCCGGTCGACCTCATTGCGCCTCTGCAGATGATCGACGCAGTCGAGGTGTATCGACGCCCTGCGGAGATCCCGATCGAATACGGGATGACCGGATCGGGCGAGGGTTCCGGCGGCGTCTGCGGCGTCGTGGTGATCTGGACAAAGACGCGCTAAGAAAGACACGAGGGGGAGCCGCGGGGCTCCTCTTCGTGCTCTCCTTAGCTTGTGGGGAGCCCCCGGCGGAGCCCCAAATCCCGGCGGAAAAAGCTGACTCGTTGGTAGCGGCCTGGGTAGCCGAAGAGCGCGTGCCTGGAGCTGTTCTCCTCGTCCGGCAAGCCGGCGAGACGGTGGTGAGGGCATCACACGGTCTGGCGAGCACGGACCCGCCGATGGCGATGACCGCTGACGCAGTGTTCGACCTCGCTTCCGTCACCAAGGTCGCAGCCACGACGATGGCGCTGATGGTGCTCGTCGACGACGGGGCCGTCTCGTTAGACGATCCGGTTTCTCTCTACCTTCCCGACTTCGCCGGGGCCGGAAAGGAAGCGATCACACTCCAGCACCTCCTCACGCACACGTCGGGTTTGGCTCAGTGGGAGCCGGTCTACTACTACGCTTCGACCCCGCAGGAAGCGTACGAACGGATCCGAGACCGCCCCCTCGAGTGGAGTGTTGGGGCGGAGCGTCACTACTCGGACCTCGGGTTCATGTTGTTGGGGCGCGTCGTCGAAGTGATCTCTGGGTCATCCGTAGACGACTTCACCCAAAGGGAGCTCTACCGGCCCTTGGGATTGGAGCGCATCGGCTTCGTCCCAAGTGACGGGTCGCCGGCCGGCCCCTATGCCGCCACGTCGTACGGGAACCCCTTCGAGCACCGGATGGTCGCGGACTCCGACTTCGGATACTCGATCGACATCGACCCGAATCTGTGGAGCGAGTGGCGCGAGGGTTGGCTCTCAGGAGAGGTGAACGACGGGAACGCCCACCACGCCTTCGGTGGCATCGCCGGACACGCCGGGCTCTTCGCCACCGCTGACGATCTCGCCGCGCTGGTGGAGGCCGTGATGCTTCAGGGTCGACCGAACAGTGCGCCCCTTGTCGCTCCTGAGGTGGTGACGCACTTCACGACAGAAGTGGTCGATGGCCAGGCCTTGGGGTGGCAGGTCCCGTCCTATGCTCCCCCGGGTTCCTTCGGCCACTCCGGTTTCACCGGCACGTTCGTCCTCGTAGTACCTTCGTCCGAAATGGTTGTCGTCCTCCTCACGAATCGACAGAACTTCGGTGTGAACGAAGAGACCCAATATCCCGATGTCGGACCCCTTCAGCGGGCAGTGACTGCGATCCTCACAGGAGGCGAACGATGAGTGCACGCGAAGTGATGGAACCGGACGCGCTGGCTCGGGAGGTCCAATCGATGAGCGGCTGGACGGTCGTCGATGGGAAGCTTCGCAAAGAGTACACCTTCGCCGACTTTGCGACTGCGTTCGCCTTCATGGCAGGCGCTGCGCTACGGGCGGAACGAAAAAACCATCACCCGGAGTGGTCCAACGTGTACAACCGAGTCGTCGTGGAACTCAACACACACGACGTCGGTGGCATCACCGGCTGGGATGTAGAGCTTGCCAAGGAGTTCGACGAGATCGCCGGTACGGTCCGGGGCTAGTCCCGATCTTACCCCTTGGGCTGGCGCCTTAGGTCTAAGCGGTAGCGGTGAGCTACGAGCTTGTCGACGGTCAGCTCGTCCACCTTCCGCGCACCGTCAGCCGTGAAGCCATACGCCTCATAAAAGCCGCGGGCGTTCTCGTTCACCTCGAGCACCCAGAGGGTGAGCTCCGAAAAGCCTAGGCTGCGAGCTCGATCGACACCCGCGTCACACAGGGCACGTCCAAGGCCTTGTCGAAAGTGCCCAGGGTCGACGTAAAGCGTCGGCATCTCCGCAACCGCTCCGGCTCCGTTGGAGGCCTCGTGGGGCTCGTCCGGGGAAGGGCGGAGCGTACAGAAACCCACGATCTCTCCGCCTACCTCAGCTACGATCGCCTCGATTACCGGGTCCGATAGCCATCGCTCCCAGCGAGCGACCCTTCCGGGCCGATCCAGCCCCTGTGGGGGCCAATCGCTGACGCGATCCCGATAGGCGGCTTCCCTAGAGGCATAGTGCACCGCCTCGATCGTCGCCGCGTCAGTAATCCGTCCGTCCCGTAGGATCGGGGGAGCGATCACAGGTGATTGCAGTGTGGGAATGATGGCCGACTCGCTGCTGATGAGCCCACGAATGTGGTCTTCACCCGTCAACCGCGCCACACCTCGTCAAACATGCGTAACCAATTCGCGCCAATCACCTTCTCGATGACACGATCCGGATGACCACGCGAGGCCAACCCGTCAGCGATCAGCTCCATGCGACGGTGTGAGTTGAGGTCTTCGACCGTGAAAAGGATGTCCGGATCTTCGTTGGGTGCAGCAACACCACGCTCGATCCGGCCTGCCACAAAAGTCCGGTGCGCCTCCCAGTAGTCCTCGGAGCCATCGATTGGAGTCGTGGACAGATCGCTCCCGATCCCCACATGGTCCTCGCCACACACGTTCAGAGCGTGCTCGATGTGGTCGAGCACATCGTCACGCATGGGAACGCGGCCGGGGGTGAGGAATGGCATGAGATAGATACCGATCACGCCGCCTCCATCGGCCATCGCCCTCAGCTCGTCGTCGTATTTGGAACGCGGGTGCTCCGCGACCGCATTGCACCCGCTATGGGTAATGGCAACGGGGGCACTCGACGCCGCGATCCCGTCGGCCGTCGTGCGTTGGCCACAGTGGCTGAGGTCGACCATCATCCCGATCTCATTCATTCGCTCCACAACCTGCCTCCCGTAGCGAGTCAGGCCACCGTTCGCGGGTTCGAGGCACCCGTCCCCTACGAGGTTGCGAACGTTGTAGGTGAGCTGCGTGACCTTCACGCCGAGGTGTAAGAACGTCTCGATCGGATCGAGTTGACCCTCGAACGGGGTCGAATCTTGGAAGCCGAGTACGATCCCGAGCCGACCCGACTCCTTCGCGTCTCTGAGATCAGCAACGGTACGGACCTGCCGGAACGCAGTCGGGAACCGCTCGATACGATCGAGCCATCCACCGATCCGGACCACCGAAGTCGCGAAGTCACTCCCGTTGCAACTCAGGTTCACCGCAGTGATACCGGAGTTCACCGCGTTCCCCACCATCTCTCCATTGAGCGGAGGATTGAGGGGGTAGTTGAAGTATCCGGGGCTGGCCAGAAAGTCGACCACGATCGCCTCGTCGTACCCGGGCCAGGCAACCGGTGACTCAGCCGCTCTCTCCGCGAGAGTCGCCAAGAGGTCGGGAAGCCGCTGCGTGGAGGCCACCGCACCTGCCACTCCGGCAAAAAAATGACGACGGTCCACGACAGTCGGAGCGGGGTCACTTTCGTTACGAGTACTCACGGAGCCTCCGGTTCACGCGCACTGGATCTCCCAAGTTACGGCGTGACGGCTTGCCCTACACCCCTCTCGTCGGTCCATTCCTGACCGTTCACCGCGCCCCAGATGAGAGCATCGATGTCGCACCACCCTAGACCGCAACCTGGCCGTAGTCAGACGATCGGCTTTTGGCTTGGGATCGGCTTCTTCGTGACGTTGATGCTGTTTCCCATTGAGCCGTCGAACGTGCCGGCAAGCCGCATGGCCGCCGTCGCACTCCTGATGGCCACATGGTGGGTAACCGACGCGATCCCGCTCTTTGCCACCGCGCTTCTACCCCTCTTCCTGTACCCGCTGCTAGAGATCATGGGCGGTCGGGCCACCGCCCCCATCTACTTCAACAGCACGATCGTGCTCTTCATCGGCGGGTTCCTGATCGCGCTCACGATGGAGAAGTGGGACCTGCACAAGAGAATCGCGCTCAACATCATCCACGCCGTAGGAGGCGGGCCAGCCCGTATCGTGCTCGGCTTCATGCTCGCCGCCGCCTTCCTTTCGATGTGGATCTCCAACACTGCTACGGCGGTGATGATGGTCCCGATCGGGCTGGCGATCGTCCTGAAGATCGAAGACGCCTTCGGGGCCGAACGCTCGCACGCCTTCACCGTCTCCCTCATGCTCGGGATCGCCTACGGCGCATCAGTCGGTGGGCTGACAACCCTCGTCGGCACACCCCCGAACCTCTCGTTCGTCCGCATCTTCGAGATCCTCTTCCCCGAAGCCCCATCAATCGCCTTCGGGCAGTGGCTCGTCATGGCGCTCCCCATTGGGCTCATCATGCTGGCGAGCGCGTGGTTCTTTCTGACGCAGATCTTCTACAGAACCCCCTCTGACGTGACGGTCGACCAAGGCGTCGTGTCTCAAGAGCGGACGCAGCTCGGTCCGGTGTCGTACGAGGAGCGGTGGGTCCTTGCTGTCTTCGTCTCCACGGCCGCGTTGTGGGTCTTCCGGGTCGATCTCAACGTCGGCCTCTTTACGATCCCGGGGTGGTCTCGGCTGCTCCCAGAGCCCGGACTCGTCGACGACGGCACGATCGCAATCGGGATGGCGTCGCTGCTCTTCTTTGTCCCCACACGGGATCGGTCCAGCGGTGCTCGACGAATCGCCGGCCCCGACGTGATCCCGCGACTTCCCTGGGACATCGTCTTGCTCTTCGGCGGCGGCTTCGCACTAGCGGCCGGCTTTCAGCAAACCGGGCTTGCGGTCTTGATCGGTGAGCAGTTCGAGCTGCTCGGCTCGCTGCCGACGTTTGTCATGATCATGCTGGTCTGTCTCGCTCTGACCTTCCTGACAGAGCTCACCAGCAACCTCGCGACGACCGAGATGATTCTGCCGATTCTCGCAGCAGTCGCGGTGGCGACGGGGAATCACCCGCTCATTCTGATGATACCCGCAACACTGTCGGCCTCGTGCGCCTTCATGATGCCGGTCGCAACGCCTCCCAATGCGATTGTCTTCGGAAGTGAACGGCTCCAGGTCGGCGAGATGGCTCGGGTAGGACTCGCCCTCAACTTCCTAGGGGCGCTCGTGATCGCGACAATCGTCTTCTTTGTAGGCACCGTCGTCTTCGACATCGATCCTTCCGCGATCCCCGACTGGGCCACCTCCATTTCCGACGGCATCGAACCCTAGTGGACCACTACCGATGAAGACCGCGATCGTAGCGGGAAGCCGCACAGCCTTTACCCGTTCAGGCACCTACTTCGCCGACCTTTCAGCGATCGAGCTCGGAAAGCAGGCCGTCCGGGACGCCCTGAGCCGCAGCGGGCTGGACGGCAACGACGTCGACCACCTCGTGTACGGGACCGTGGTTCACGACACACAGGCTCCCAACATCGCACGGGAAGTCGGGCTCGCAGTCCTGCCTAAGCACATTCCCGCGGTGGCGGTGTCGAGAGCGTGCACGTCGGCCAACCAAGCCATCACAGACGCGACCCAGATGATCGAGGTGGGGCAAGCGGATGTGGTCATCGCGGGAGGCGCAGAATCGTTGTCCCGCATCCCGATCACCGTGAGCGAGCGTCTCTCCAAAGCGCTCGTGGCTGCTTCGAAAGGGAAGACACTCGGCCAGCGGCTGGCTCCCTTCAAGTCGATCCGCCCGCGCCACCTGATCCCGGTCCAGCCTGCGATCGCAGAACCGACCACCGGTGAAACGATGGGTGCATCAGCGGAACGTATGGCCAAGGAGAACGGCATCTCACGGGAGGACCAAGATGCGTGGGCTCTCAGGTCACACGAACTCGCCGCCGCAGGCACAGCAGATGGTCGCCTGACCGCTGAGATCGCCCCGGTCTACGTTCCGCCCTCCTTCGAGGATGTCGTCACGGAAGACAACGGCATCCGCACCAACACTTCGATGGAGAAGCTCGCGAAGCTGAGGCCCGCCTTCGATCGGAAGCACGGCTCCGTCACCGCCGGGAACGCGTCGCCTCTGACCGACGGAGCGTCCGCCGTGGTCCTGATGAATGGTGACCGCGCGGCCGCGGAGGGTATCGCTCCTCTCGGCTGGATCAGGAGCTGGGCGTGGACGGCAGTCGACCCTGCTGGCCAACTCCTGCAGGGTCCGGCCTATGCCGCACCGGTCGCGTTGGATCGTGCGGGACTCTCGATGAAGGACATCGGGCTCATGGAGATGCACGAGGCATTCGCGGCTCAGGTGCTCTCCAATCTTCAAGCGCTCTCATCGAGTGCCTTCGCCCAAGAGGAGTTGGGGCGCTCGTCGGCCGTGGGTCACCCGGATCTCGAAAAGATCAACGTAATGGGCGGATCTCTCGCGATTGGGCACCCATTTGGGGCTACCGGCGCGCGGCTCACGACGACGATCCTCAACGAGATGGCCCGACGCGACGTGCAGTTCGGTTTGATTACCGTATGCGCGGCCGGTGGAATGGGCTTTGCGATGGTGGTCGAGCGGCGCTAGCTACTTCGCGGGTCCCCCGGCCGAACCTGCCCAACGAACCGCGTTGGTCCACAAGGTGGTGGCGTCCCCGAGGATGCTTGCGTCCGGTGCCGGGAAGAGTGACACACCGACGATCCGTTGGCCGGCCACCCCCGTTCGGTAGGCGATCGCCGGGTTTCCGTCGCTCCATGAGGCGACGACGGTCGCATCGGCCTTCGCGCTGACCCCACTCGAGAACGACGTCGATTGGATCGTGGACAGCTGAGCGGTCAACGGGTGCGGCACCAACGTCCCGAGGTCGAGCGTCACCGTCTGATACGTTGCTCCACCCACACCCGTCAAAGGATCGATGAGTGAGGTGAAGGCGTCGACGGACTCGAGATTCCCCCAACCTACAGAGGTCAGATTCGAGTCGCTCCGACCCTGATAGTAGAACGACGCTGTGACCAGATTCCCGCCGGCATCGACGTACTCCGCAAGACGATCCCCAAGCGCTCGGGATTCGTCAAAGAGGCCGTTCATGAAGAGCAAGACCACGTCGTGCGAGTTGATGAAAGCGGCATCCGGCAGCTCGTTGACGTGGAAGAACGTATTGATCGTCAGATCCGGGGCATTCGCGAAGAGCGACGCGACGGCACCCGTGTCATCGAAGTCGCCCCCGGACAGGACCAAGACATCGGTCCCGCACGTCGGTAGCTGAGCTAGGAAATCGGTCGCCACCGCGTCGAATTGAGATTCGATCGTCACCTGCCGTTCAAATGGGCAGATGTTGAGCCCCTGCGGAGCGAGCGGCAGCACGGTGTAGGGGCGGGTGTTGGCCGCGACTCCGAGGAAGAGGTAACTCCCGTCATCCTCGGTCACGACCGCGTCGACTGTCGCATCCACGTCCCGGAGGTCGACCGACACACCGCCGATGCCCACTCCGTTCTCGTTGTACACGAAGCCGCGGATCCCCGGGCCGGTGTAGCGGATCTCGAGGTCGAGCGTGAGCCCGGACGCCGAACTCCCTAGGACTTCGATCGAGACGGAACGGTAGAGTTCGATACCGGAGGCAGACGCAACCAGCGTGATCTGTACCGTGCGGCCAAAGGCATCTTCCGAGACATCGATGTTGAGCTCGTGCTCTGCGGCTCCCGGGATAATCGTGATCGTCGTGTCGACGATCAGATCCTCAGTAGACGCATCGATGATGTGGACTCGGTACTGGTCGACCACATCGAAGGCCGCTGACAGTGCGGCCGTTTCCTCGGCGGACACAGCTGCCGGGCCGTTGACCGATAACTGGACCGGAAGCTGACGTTGAGTGGGGCCGGTCGCATCGACACAAGCCGTAACCGCCAGCAAGGCGGCGAAGAGTCCGAAGGGTGCGCGTGCTGTCCTCATCACAGACCACCGCCCTTAAGCTGGAGCGCGATCGTGCCATAGTATCCATCGTACGGACTACCGAAGGCTTCACTGTTCCCGCCGAAGCGACCGCCACTGAACTCGAGGTGAATCGGCCCGCCCCGAAGCCCCAGACCGCCGGTGAAGGCGGAGATCCCGTCTTGGGCGATCGCGTAGCCGGCTCGGAACGTCGCGACAGGAACCACTTGTTCGATGCCAAGGGTCAGACGCTCATCCCACGGACTCGTGAAGCGGCCCCTCGGGGCTACCACGATTCCATTGGCCTCGAGCGTCGTGCCCCCGCTGCTCCACCCTACTCCACCACGGAAGACCTGTGGGTAGAAGGATTCCCGTAAGAGTCCTTCCGCCGTACGGAAGACCAAGAGGCTGACGCCATCCGGATCCAACGGTGCGGTCTCGAAGCGGTCGAGCAACTCGACGAAGTCCTGGGCCTCGTCGAAGTCGCTCTCCGTAAACGCGGCCGAGTGACTGAGGAGCGCGTCATTCCAGTTCATTCGCTGGAGAACGTTCGTCCCGGATGCAGCCGCCCGAAATCCTCCGGGGAGGTCTAGGGAGAGTCCGACGTCGAGCCCGAAGCCGGAGCCGTCCTCCGCCTCTACGGCGACAGTCTGGATCGAGAGGATATCACAGCCAGGCGGCGGGTTCGGCGCTACGCAGTTTCCGTCGATCTCCGGCTCGAAGAAGAGCCCCTGGGACATTCCGTTACCGATGACGTACCGGCCGCCTACGCCAATGGACAAAAGCCCGAGCTGGAAACCGTAGGCCGCGGTCAACTCGCTCAACGAACTCGACCGCCAACCCGTGTTCCCCACGGCGTAGTCCTGGACGTTCTCTTCGGCGAAGCCATTGCCGATCAGGTCAGCGAGCTCCTTGCTTACCGACAGGTCCGTGAAGTTCCTGCTCCGGGCCCGCAACGCGAAGGGTCCAACCGAAAAGCCAATCGACGGTAACGCTGCCGAGTGCCACGGGACGGGTGTATCCGGAATGTTCTCCGCTGCGTACGCCGTGAAGAACGCGTCTGTAACGAAGCGGACCTGCAACCCGTTGTCGGGCAACCGATCGATGACCTGCGCCACATTGAGGGTCGCATCGCCCAACGACTCCGCCCCGAAGATCGTCATGATCTCGTTGACGGTGGCTCCGGCCCCCAATCCCGCGACGCCGAACTCACTCAAGGCGACGTTCCAGCCACCGCCAAAGGCGAGATTCGCTGGATTGAGCTCAGCAGCGTCCACTCCCGTGGCGAAGATCATCCCTCCGCCACCCATGGCCACGGACCTTGCGCCCGGAGCCATCTGACCCGCAGCCGCCTCCGATAGAACGAAGAGTCCTACCAACGCCAGCCGCGTAGCCCTCGTCACGTCTGGGGGACCCTCAGTCGGACGTGGGCGATCACCGTCCCGATCTCGGTCGAGCCATCGGAGTTATTGAACTCGATGTCAGCCTCCACAGATACCGTCATCATGACCGTCGTTCCGATCCCTGAAATCCCAAACTGCACCGACTGATTGAACTCGAGTGTCTGCTGAGCCGTGATAGACTCCGCAATCGTCAGCACGTTCCCGATCACGGCGAGGCCCGTCGGGGCGGGCGTCCCACTCGTGCCGGTCGTCGCACCCTCGGTCATCTCGTAGCTCGTGACCGTGCTATTGAAGCGCGCCCGAAGATCACCCTCGACCGAGATCTTCCCAGCCACCTGTGTAGGCAAGCCGGTCTGTGCGTCGACGGCCAGGAACTCCAGCGTGGCATCGACCGCGGGGTCCAAGAGGAAGATGTGATCGCCGAGTCGGCGGGTGACGACCTCGTCAGCCCAAACCCGGATGACCCCAGACGAGAAGCAGCGTCGCGCATTCTCATTGGGTGCACACGCGGCGCGGAACTCCACGCCTCCGAAGTGCGCCAGGGCCGGACCGCTTACGCCAGACGGTGCGACGGGAGATGGGAAAGATCCGCCCCCCAGGACCGGCGGACTCTCGAGCGCGACCGGAATCGCGTCGAGCGCGATCACGGCAGCCATCGGTCCGAGCTCATCCACATCGGCCGAGAGGACCGCGTTCGTTACATCGTACGCGCCCGGGAAAATCGCCACGGAGCCATCAGCCCGTTGGACCGCGACCGAAAGACGGACCGTCTCCGCAACCTCCATGAGCTGCGGATCTACGGCCAACTCAACCCGTGCTGGCGCGCTCAACATCGTGCCGACAGGACCAACATCGTAAGAGGTGCCCGGCACCGGAGCTCCGGCATCCCCTGGGAAGGGGCCAGAGACACGTCTTTCGATATCGACGGTCGTCGTGGAGGTCAGTGAGCCGGACGGGAACTCAATCGAGATCCCCGGCGCGAGACTAATCGTACCGCCGCTTTGTCCGATCGAGTTCGAAGCCCGCTCGTCCTCGAGGACATCGAAGGGCAAGTCCTGATCGGCTTGTTGGCAAGCGCCGACGAGGAATGACACCGCGACGACAGGAAGCAGTCGGTGTAAGAGGCAGGATGTACGCATGATATGAAACTTGTGTCGGGTCCGGACCACCTGGCAATGATCACGTCCAGGGCCCGGAACACGGTGAGCAGCGCGAAAAACGGCACCTCCTTACTGACGGAGGTGCATTTTTGTCCAGTTAGACTTGCAACTCCCGGTCCAACTGCTCGCGTACTTCCCGTCTACGACGTCCCTCGCGGGCTCTGCGCTCGTCTTCCGGATCGGAGAGATCCAGCGGCGGAACCGGACACGGTCGATGGTTCTCGTCGATCGCCACAAACGTCAGCAAGCACGTGTTCGTGTGGCGCCGCTCGCCTGTGAGGAGGTTCTCAGCCACCACCCCCACTCCGACCTCCATGGACGTCCTGCCCACGAAATTCACACGGGCGGAACACGTGACCAGCTCGCCCGTATAGATCGGCTCCACGAAGTCGACGCGGTCGATCGAGACCGTAACCGTCGGGCCTCCGGCGTGCCGCATCGCGGCGACGGCGGCTGCACGGTCTACCATAGAGAGAAGCTCACCCCCGAAGACGTGCCCGAGGTTGTTCACCTGGTGAGGCATCATCAACTCGGAGACAATCGCGTCTGAGGCGCTCGGCTTCTTCGGGGTCATGTTTCGCTCTGTCATGAGCGCCGATACCCCGGGGACGCCGCCGGGTTGCCGACAAAGTCGCGCGTCACGAGACTCGGTGGTGAGGATGGCTCAAGGCCCCAGAAAGAGTTTAGAGGAGAGGGTGGTTCGATGAAGACGATGAGATTCTTGGTGGTCGTGCTCGTGGCGGCGTTCGCATGTGTCCCCGCGACCGGCGCTGCTCAGGACGAGGCCGCTGTGCGCGCCGTAATCGAGCAGATCTTCGAGGGGATGCGCACCGCCAATCCGGACTTGGTACGAGCCGCGTTTGCAGCCGACGCACGGTTCGCGATGCTAGACGGCCGGCAAGATCCCGTGACCATCAGGACCCAAAGTGTCGACGGTTGGGTCGACGCGATCGCCGGGTCGGAGGGAAAGTGGGACGAGCAGATCTATGACGTGGAGATCTCCGTCGATGGTCCCATGGCCTCTGCTTGGACGCCCTACACCTTCTACCTCGACGGTGAGATCTCCCACTGCGGCATCAACTCCATTGAGCTGCTACGCGATGGCGAAGGGTGGAAAGTCACGCAGCTGTCGGATACGCGTCGTCGGGAAGGGTGCCCCGACCCGCACGGAGGGTGACTCGCGCTGCCGGGGTCACTCTTGTCGGGCACGAACGCCTCTTTCCCAGAGTGCTAAAGCTTGTCGACCATGGCCAACCAGAAGCTTGAACGGATTGACAAGCCCCGCATCTCTCTGCGGGGCATTGACCCTGAATCCGAACGCGAGCCGGACCGCAAACTGTGACTGGTCCGCTTCTCGACGATGCGGAGTCGTGGGTCTGATTCACGCTCGGCGGACTCGGCACTCCACTCTCTCGAGCCCCTCGAAATCCTGGTCTTGAGTCCAAGCCGTCGCGTCATGGGCGCGGGCGGTTGCCAGGAGGACACTGTCTATGAGAGCCATCTTGAGGTCGGTACTGAGATCGGCGGCAGCGATGGCGAGGTCGGCGTGCGGCGATCCAGAAACCGTTTCGGGCGACCTCCCGCCCACGGGAGATGACCCCGAGTCCGGGGTCGGTCCCATCCCACGCTTGTTGTCGGCACAACCCCGCGCCGGTCTGACCGGTTTGCCATCTGTCGTTTCTGAGCAGCTCGTCCAGTCGAGTGCTCGCGAAGCGTGAGGCCGAGGTAGTCAGCCAAGTGTCGGCCTGACCGGAAGCGGCGCACATCACCCGAGGCGGGCTCAGCGGGGACCTGAAGTCTTTTGCGAACCACACGATCTGCCGGCAACTTAGAACCCCCTTAGGCTGGAGCGATCCATGCAGACCCCCCGACGCCTTCGTTCACTAGCCCGATTCCTCGTGCTGGCGGCAGCGTCCGGGTTTGTGGGGTGTGAAATACTGGAGCCCCCGTCCGCCGTCACGCTCTAAAGGATGGGTCCGGGTCGGGTAGTGTTTCCGGTACTACCCTTCCGTGTTCGGCGATGGAACTGGATGGCGCGGGCTGTTCGACGCAGATCGAGATCCCTTTCGAGGAAGAGCGAACCGTCACACTGACCGCGGTACCGGACGCTCAGAGTGTGTTCTCGGGTTGGCGGATCTGCTCCGAAGGTGAGTGCGATGGTCGCGATGGAGCGGCGCAGTTCTTCACATTCAGCGGTGATGGGACCGTAACCCTCACTGTAACCTTCGACATTGCTGTCAGTACCGTCGCCTCCGTCGAACTGACCCCCGACCCAATCACCCTCGACTTGCTTGGACCGCCCGGTGCAGAGATCTCGGCGACGGTGCTCGACACGAATGACAATCCGGTTTCCGGCGCTCCGCTCACGTGGGAAAGCTCAGACCAAAACGTCGCGACGGTGACGCCGGCGGCGGGCGAAGGTATGGCGACGGTGACCGCCGTCGGGCCGGGAAGCGCAACGATCACGGCCACATCCGACAACGACGTATCGGGTTCGACCAGCGTGACCGTGGCGGGCCTCGCAGACCTGGTAATTTCGAGCGACATGGAGACCGAATCCGACTGGTCGCAGACACTCCGCGGCGCGACCGGGGGGGCCACCTCTTCGTCCACCCACGAATCTTCGGGCGGCTACGAGGGCGCGTACCGGCGGATTCAACACGACATGCCGGGAAGTAGCTCGGTCAACTACTTCCATGCCTTCGACGGCGTTACGTACGACCCCTCCATTGAGGGTGCGATCACCTCACTTCGCCTGTCGGAATTCAGGAAGAAGTTCGCCCCGGCGGGTTCGGCGGAGATCGGCGCCACCTTCGCCGTTATGCAGGGCGGTACGATCCACCCCCACACCGACGGTGAGAACGTCCTATCCGAGGACTGGACCTACGTTCAGACCGATTTCCTGACGTCCGGCGACTTTTCGGGAGGAAGCGGCCCAGACTTCTCTGCGTCCGGCGGCCCGATCACCTTCGGCTTCATCCGCTCGAACACGAACACAGGAACCTCGACGCTCACGCTAGTCCACGGGGTGGACAACTTCCGCGTCGAGATCCGGCGCTAGTCGTAAGGTGACCTGACAGATTAGCTAACCGCTTGGACTCGGGGTTCAGAGCCGCCGCGTCTGGTAAATGGCGAGTACGAAGAGCGCCTACATTGTCCGGGATGTCTTATGCAACGGGTCCCTCGTGAACTTCTTCGCCTCTGGCATGGCGGCGGATTCGGGATCGGGCCTGAAAGCGTACTTGCTTGTCCTGGGCCGTCCAGCGTCCTTCGATCAGGTGGTGCCCACCTTTGACCAGCCAGACAAGCCTTACACGATCGGTAGCCCTGATGAGCAAGCTGACTTCCTAGAAGACTATCTTCGCAGCCTTGCTGAGTAACTCGTGTGAAGGCCTCGGCTACGGGCAGGAGATCGCGCGATGCTCCGAAAGCTGAAGGCGGCGCTGGGGAACTCAATCGTATGGGGAGGAGCGTGGGCCGCTGGATCCGTGACGCTGGCCACGGTTCTCACTTGGCTCGGCGTTGTGTCGGTCCCGCTGAACTTGGAAGAACTAAGCCAGATCGCCACCTGGTACGGGCTAGCGGGGATAGTCGCGGGGGGAGCTTTCTCGGGCTTGTTACCAATCGCGTTTCGAGGACGTGACGTCCTGAGCGTGAGATCGAAGCTCTTCCTTCTGGGAGGACTAGCGGCCGGGGCACTGATCGCTCCGCTACTTCCGGGACCAGTGTGGATAGGTGCGATACTCGGTGCTGGTACAGCGAGTGGCACACTCGCGATCGCGAAGAGTGTGGCCCGGCAAGAAGTGATCAGCGGAGAGTCGGTGAAAGAACTCTCTCAGAGGACTGTTCGGTAGCGATCATGCGAGCATGACATACTACCTCCGCCATGCACTGGCCGTGTTGATGCTGCCGACAGTGGTGGTGATCGTGATCCCCATCTGGATCGCGATTCAAAGCGCGACCGATCCGACTGTTCCGACGACCATAACCGGGTGGGCGTTCGCCATCTTGGGGCTGGCGGCGCTCGCAGTCGGCGGCACCCTTTTCGTCGCGAGCCTCACAGGATTTGGAAGGACAGGAAAGGGCACCCTCGCTCCGTGGGACCCTCCGACGAATCTGGTCGTCGACGGTCCCTACGCGTTCGTGCGCAACCCGATGATTTCGGGAGTGATTCTTTTCCTGATCGGGGAAGCCCTCGTGCTCCGGTCAGCGCCACACGCCTGGTGGGCGCTCGCGTTCGCTTTGGCGAACGCACTGCACATTCCTCTCGTGGAGGAGCCGGGGCTTCGGGAGCGATTTGGCGCGGAGTATGAAGACTACGCGGCACACGTTCCTCGACTAATTCCGAGACTGAGACCCTGGCGAAAGCAGCGAGACCTAGGGCTCCAGTAATCGCAGAAGGCTGTCGGTCTGGTCGAGAAGGAAGACTAGTTCATCCCGATAGATCTTCTGGAGGGTGAACTTTGCGCGGGCTGCGGTCAGGAAGTCCTCGTCCATGCGGAGGCGCGACATTCGCGGACCGTAGTCGTCGAGTATCGTATAGAGAGTCGGCCCCCTCCCGTTCCGTGGAAGCTGGTCGGACGCGTAGGCCGCCATCTGGGATAGTGCCTCCCCGGTAGCGGTCCAGAGGACCTGACCCTCTTCCCCGGCGTCTTCCAACATCGACTGCCAATTGACGGCGGCTCTCCGAGCCATCCGCGCACCCTCATTCGCACTGACATCACGCTCAAGGAACAGATCCAGGGCTCCGACCTCGGGGTCAAACGTGTAATGGGCCCACAAGGCGTCGACGAACCATCGGTCACCCGTCGTAGAAGCGATCTCATTGGGCGACATGCTCAGGAAGGTTGTGAAATGCTCCGCTGCCTCGTCGTTCAGGCGGATGACACCCTCGAGCTGTTCGCGATTGCTGAGCATCTCCTGGTGGAGGGCGGACATCACCTCTCGCTCCGTGCCACGCTCCCGCCACGCATCCCAGGTCGCATCGATGCCGAATGCCAGAAGGATCGAGGCGATCACTGCAGCGGACTCTACGAGGATCCGCTTCCAACGCACGTCTGCGCTCACGAAGTCGTCGCTCCGAGCGGGGGGGCTTCTTGCGGCGCGCAAACGTAGCCATCGCCACGAACCTCGGGCCACCCAAGAGGGCTACGTGGCGTCCTCGTGGCGCCGAAGGACCATGCGGACCACCTCGGAGACCCCGATCGCGGTCTTCGCGGCTCGAGAACGCAGCTTCTCAATGCGCGCCTTCCAATAGGCGCCTAGCCCGACGGCACCGGAAAGCAGGCCTGCCAGAAACGCGATCTCCGAATTGAAGAGGTCTGCGCCGACGATACCGATGAGTAGCCCGGCTCCAACGATCCCGACTCCCGCCTTCAGAAACTCTCGAAGATGAATGCCACTCACCACGACGTGGGTCTCCGCGTGGCGCGAAAGGAGCTCGACCCGAAAGCCCTCCGGAGAATGCCACGCAACAACGTTCCCCTTCGAGGACACGTCACCGCGGACCTGCCCCAACTGGTCGAGGAGTCTGAGCAACCAGGCCACGTTCTCATCGGAGAGCGTTCCCACGACGAAGCCCCGATCCGAGTGTGAAAGCCAAGCCTTTGGTCCCGCGACGTGATCCTCGGCCGCTCGCGCCATCTCGCCCAGTGCAGCGCTCAGGGCCTCCGGCGCGATGCCGACCTGCTCGGCGATGTCTCGAAGCTCGGCGACCGTGAGGCCGCGCTGTTCCTGTAAGGCATCAATCTCGCTCGCTCGGAGGAGAATCGCTCGAGACTCATCGTCTGAGAGTCTCCGGCCCTTGGCCTCAATGTCGTTGATCATGCGCAACTCCACGCTGGGAGGATCGACCACAACGGCTAAGCCGCGACTACTTGCCCTTCTGACAATGGACCCTACAGCTCCGGAATCCAAGTCACCCCAACGCGGACTGACCAAGAACGCCGATTTCGAGTGTCTCGATTTTGTAGAGAGTGGAGTCCGGATGACGTGTGGCTTCACGACGACCTAGTCGCTACGAGCGGTTTGATTGCGCGTGGCCCTCATGGGAGCTAGAAGTTCGAGCGTCATAACGGCCTGATGGAGTCGGGAGATGATCTCGATGGAGACCGTACTTCGCCGGGTGCGGGGGCTTCTCGGCCTCGGCTTCGTTGGAGGCTGTGTTGGGGTTTTGTTCGGACCTCTCGCCGTGTTGCTGAATCGCCACCCGCTGTTTGGCGGATGGATGGAATGGGGCCTTTCCACATCTATCGTCGGATGGGGACTGTTCGGCGTGCTTGCGGGTTCCGGGTTCGGCCTACTACTCACCAGCACGTCTACCCAGCGTCACCTCCATCAGCTCAACTTTTGGTGGGCTGCGCTTCTCGGAGGTGCAGTGGGGCTCGCGGTGCCGATGCTCTTCGGACCCCAACTGACCTGGGCGTTCCCAAGTCTCCTATCCGTCGTGCCGCGGACCGCTCTGTGTGGCGCATTCGGGATGCTCCTTGGCTCGGGTCTGGTTGCGGTCGCGAAAGAATCGGAGAGGCAGGAACTACCGAGGGCAGATAATCCCGCCCTGAGGCTTTGGGCTCCAGGTGAGTAGGTAGTTCGGGCCTGAGGGTCGGAGTTCCTCCGGTGCCTAGCTGGTGCTTGACCTGCAACCATTCGCTGCCGATCGAGGTACGATTGGCATGCAAATCGACTCTACCACGCTCGCCGACCTCGAGGTTTTCCAGGATTCAGCCGGGCGGGGCGGGATCTTGGCCCTACTCGACCGGACCGAGACCGAAGTGGGGCGGAAGGCATTGCGCAGGCGTCTAAGAAACCCGCACCACGGTTGCGAGGACATACAAGCGGTACAACTCGCCGTGGAGTTCTTTAGTCGGAAGGCAACCGCGAGCCTCGCGAAGGCTGGGGCGACCGAAGGGATTGAGCGTTATCTCGCGTCCAACATACAGGTGGCGACAGGTCGCGCCCTTGAACGGATCGAGCTGGCCGTCCGATACCGTGACGTCGTCGACGAGCTCAAAGAGGGGGTATCTGGACTTCAGGAGTGGATCCGGCAACTCCGAGGAGTGAGCAGGGGGCTGCTGCAACAAGGACCGCCAGCGTTGGTTGCCGGTCTATGTACCGAGATCCTGGAGGAACTCGACGGACTGCCGCTTGCGAGCGGGTCGAAATCAATCTCTGAGACACTGCGACTCGACCGAGCTTATCGAGGTGAATCGGAGCATCACCTGCGCGGCGCTCTCGCGTCCTTAGGGGAGCTCGATTCACTCCGCTCCATGGGAAGGGCCACTTCGGATATGGGTTGGGTGTTTCCAAAGGTGGTCGACTCCTCGCAATTCGTCTTGAAGGGTGAAGGACTCTACCACCCATTCCTCGAAGCACCGGTTCGCAATCCAATCCAGGTCGCGGGCGGAGAGCCTATGGTCTTCCTCACCGGTCCCAACATGGCCGGGAAGACAACGTATCTGCGGGCGGCCGCTCTCTCGGTGCTCCTCGCTCAGGTCGGCATGAGCGTGCCCGCGACGCGTCTCGAGTTCACTCCGGTAGAGGTACTGCTGACAAGCCTTACACCCTCGGACAATCTCCGAGCAGGGTTGAGCTTCTTTCAGGCAGAGGTTCTCCGAGTGCGCGAAGCGGCCGCCCATTTGGCGAACGGGTGCCGAGCGTTCGTTCTGTTTGATGAGGTGTTCAAGGGGACGAACGTCCTGGACGCCCTGGAGGCCTCGGCGACCGTGATCAGTGGCTTCGCGAAGGCTGAGGGAAGCGGCTTCATCTTTTCGTCCCATCTCGTCGAACTCGTCGACGAGTTTCAGAAAGACGACCGCGTCAGCTTCCACTACTTCGACGGCACGATCGAGAACGGACAAGCATCTTACTCGTATCGAATGAAGGAGGGGGTCTCCCGCCAACGCTTTGGGCTCCTCCTCCTCGGTGAAGCTGAGATCCCGGAGCTCTTGGCCCAGATCGGAAGCTGACGGTGGGGAGTGAAGTCGACCCCCGTCGGGACACGAAGGGATGCAAGCAGTTGAAGGGTGCGCACCACTGGTGGAACGCGTCTGCTCGAACAGAATCCGCTGCCCGTCCAGCCGTGCTTGAGAGCGGGTCCCTGGTCAGTGGTCGCATACCGCAGTAGAACTCCACTTCGTTCCCAAGCGACCTTCCACGGAGACAACGGGTGGATTCAGAGGCGACAAAGCGGGCACTCCGACTCTTCGGTGAGTTTGTTGTGATCGTGGTGGGTGTCCTCACAGCTCTCGGCGTCGACCAACTCGCGGAGAGTCGAGCCGAACGCGTGATGGAACGCGAGCTGCTCGAGAGCCTAATCGAAGATCTACGGCTGGACTCAGCGGACTTCGCTTCGCTTCCTCGAATCGCGTCGCGCAGAGCATGGGGAGCCGAGATCCTCTTGCGTGAGTTCGCTCCTGACAGCCCTCGTAGCATTCGGGTCGAAGGAAGGCTCGAGGAGCTGGGCACCTATCCGGAAGAAGTAACCGATCGTCTTCTCGTCGGGGCTCTCGCAGCCATCGGGGCTCCGAGCGACTTGGATGTGGCGTCCGGTGCCTACGGTGAGTTCTCTGGAGCCGGGGGGCAGCGACTTGTACGCAACCAGGTCCTGCGTCGGGCGATCCACGAGTACTACGCGTCCGTGCAGTCAAACGTGAAGTTCGACCCTCGCGTGAACCAGGGCATGCGTGAGCTGAGTGGTCGTTTGATCGACCTCGGATTGGATCACGGCGACGACCGAGGAGCGCTCATTCGAGAACGATTGCGGTCCGCCGATCCTGCGTTCTTCGCATCGCTACGTATGGTCCAAGTAGACGCGATCGTGCAGGGAGACATTGCGGATGTGCTTCTCGGCCAAGCGCGGAGCTTGATCGAAGCGATTCTAGAAGAAGTGGACGGGACAGCGCCCTAGTCTGGCCAAGGCGCCCTCACCCCGACAGACTCACTAGATCGTTAGACAGCGTCGCGGGAGAATGCTCGTGTCGGACCGAAGCCTCGATAGAAGAGATTTTCTGGCCAGGACCTCGCTGGCAGCGACCGCTGTGTTGCCGATCGGCTTGCTGGCTCGGCTCGAAGGCCGGGCAGGGTCTGGGCAGTCGCAAGAGGATTGGGTGCGGCAGGCACGCGCCGAGATTCCGGCCTCGACCGAGAGCTCGTACTTCCAGACTGGTGGGATCGGGCCGTCTTCGCGACGAGCGATATCGGAGGTGGCCGCACGACTCGAGTATCAGAACTTGGGCCCGGCCGACCCGAGGTACTCGGGTGAGATGGCCCGAATCGAGCCCGACCTACGCGCCTACCTCGGCTCGACCTTCGGGGTCGGGTCTGAGGGGGTCGCCCTCACACATAGCACGTCGGAGGGGATCAGCATCGCGGCTTGGTCGCAAAACTGGGCGTCTGGTGACGAAGTGGTAGTGAGCAACCAAGAGCACCCCGCCAACGTGGTGCCTTGGTACGTTCTTCGGGATCGCCTTGGCATCGTCATCCGCGAGATCGACCTCAACGCCGGGACTCACCTTCTCGATGAGGTTCGATCCGTCCTGTCGCCCCGAACGCGGATGGTGAGTATCAGCCACGTGTCGCGGAACAACGGACGGCGGATTCGCACAAACGAGTCGGCCGAGCTCGGCGAATTGTTGAGGGCCCGGGGCATCGTGTACCACCTGGACGGCGCACAGGGGCCCGGCTGCGTCGAGGTCGACTTCGGCGAACTAGGTTGCGACTGCTACAGCACGTGTGGGCACAAGTGGCTACTAGGCCCCAAGGGCACGGGCGCGTTCTTCGTGCGAGAAGAGATGCTGGACCGTATCCAACTGTCGTGGGCTGGGAGTCACAGTCATGCTACGATGGACTACGACGGGGCGTACACGCTCCTGCCGTCAGCTGCACGATACGAGTTCGGCACCCGCGCCCTCGCCGACTTCGCCGGATTCCACACGGCGGTCTCCTGGATGGAGCAGTTGAAGTTCGATCGCGTCCTACAGAGGATCCAGCACCTCGTGTCGCACGCGGTCGAATCCGCGGACGCGCGTGCCGGCCTTCAGTTGGCTTCCCCCCGCGACGAGGCGGATCGTTCTGGGGTCTTTGTGCTTCGACTCCCAGCAGGCTGCGATGCCACCGACGTGTACAACCGACTCGCGGACGATCGGAGAATTCTGACCTCTCCCGTTCGGCAACCCGGAGACCTTAGGCTCGCGATCCACTTCTTCAACACGGAGGAAGAGATCGACGCAGCGATCGAGGCCGCTACGGCCCTCTGCTAGCAGCGCTCCTCGCCTCAGAGCGCTTCGAGAAACTCTTCGACGAATTCCAGGGTCGCCGGATCGGAAAGAACCTCAGTATGGGTCTGGCTGGGAATCTCTTGATACGGGATGCCCGACGCTTCCGAGAGCCGAACGGCGTGCCCCTTGGGGACCCTCCGATCGAGCTCTGGCTGAAGGATCAGAAGGGGTAGGTCCAGCTCTCGGATCCGACGGCTCGGGGTAAGCGGCCTCAGCGTACTTCTCAACTTCCACCAAAAGACCGGTCGGAGAAGATTCACGAGAAGGCCTCCCGGCTTCCCCTGCTCGTTGAGGAACTCGGCCGTTACGGTAAGAACGTCCGAGGGAGAAGCGATGAGGATGAGGCCGTCGATGGGCGCTCCATCCGCCGCGGCCAGGACGCCGGCGGCCCCTCCCATTGAGTGCCCGATCAATACGAGTTGGCGATCCGGAAAGCGTTTCGATGCGTACCGGGTGACGGCGAGTACGTCATCTCGGAAATCTTTGACCGTCACCTCCTTCAGAGGCCTATTCTCACCGTGGCCGCGCACGTCGAAGACCAACACCTCGTGACCCCCCTTCACGAGCGGCTCGGCCAAACGGAGAACGGTCGAGTGATTCGCGCTCCACCCGTGGGCCAACACCACCAGCGGCTCAAAGGGTTGGGCCTCGTTCGGCCGCATGAGCCACGAAGAGAGGTCTCCACCACCACTTGGAATGGCAAAGCGCTCGTGATGGACGCCCAAGTCGGGGATCGCACGCTCGACGGGTTGCATCACGGGGGAAAGAATGCGGCCCCCTACCGCGTAAAGCCCGTATGCGATCGCGCCAAAGAGGACGGCTGCGAACACGCCCACAAGGGCAGGGGTCACGCCATCCGCACCTGCTCGAGGGCACGTCGTACGTAGACCGGCACCATCGCTCTTCGCCATGCGGGGTCGACGATGATGTTCTCCAAGGGGTGACACTGCTTGTGGGCGCGGAGGGCCAGCTCCTCGACCGCCTCATCGTCGAGCGGCCGACCTACGACCTGGTCACCCCATTTCGCCAGTCTACGTGGACGGGAGCCAAGCGCGGTCACGACGCCGTCGATGGACACCACCTCGCCCCCATCATCGATCTCCGCAGCGACAGCCACGGAGAGCAGAGGGAAGTCGATCGACTGGCGTTGGCGGAGCTTTACGTATGCCTGGCGAAGACGCGCACCCGCGAGTGGTACTCGGATCTCCGTCACGACTTCGTCACGTGCGCGTTTGGTGTTGGCGACTCCGTCGGCTACGAAGAAGTCGGCAACCGGAAGAGTACGGCGCCCCTCAGGACCCACGAGCACGACGTGCGCATCGAGCGTCGCGAGCACCGGCGGGGTATCCGCGGAGTGGGCCGCGACACACTTCCGACCGGTCTTGGTGACGTGACAGACGTCACCGTCTTTCTTGAGACAGTAGCCCAGAGCCTCTCGCCAGAACGCGGTCTGGTTGTAGTAGGTGCACCGGGTATCGAGGCAGACGTTCCCACCCAACGTGCCCGCGTTGCGGAGCTGGGGTCCGGCAACTTGACCCGCCGCATGGGCGAGCGCGGGGAAGTACTTCTGAACGAGTGTGTCGCCCGCAACAGCGGAGAGCGTCTCTCCCGCCCCGATGCGGAGCTCACCACCATCTTCCCGAATCCCGCGGAGTTCAGTGATGCTTTTGAGAGCGACGAGATGCTCGGGCTCGAACAGTCTGTGCTTCATGTTCGGCATCAGATCCGTGCCACCCGCGATGAACATCGCCTTCTCGCCGTACGTGCCCATGAGGTCGACTGCGTTGGCTACCGTGTCGGGGCGGTGATAATCGAAGGGGGGGAGTCTGAGCACCTAATTCGCTCCGTCCGAGTCGATTCGCGAATACGGCTCCGAGGGCCGTGCCACCATGATCCCATCTTGTTGTGATAGACGCGCGATTCTCTCAGCCAGCGGCGTCTCACTCACCTCGACCACCCCTCCGGTGAGCGGCGCGTGCATGAGATGGAGCGCACCATCGACCCACACCGCGATGCCCGTATGAGCGACGTCGAGACCGGATAATGTGCTCGTCGCCGCGATGATATCCCCGGTCCGGATATCGGCAGCCACATCGGGAATCCGTTCTTGCGGGACGTACCATCTCGGTCCGGTCGAGAGACGAGCCTCGATCGAGTGAATCTCCTCGACTACGTCGGGATCTTCCAATTGACGATAGGCGTCCGCGTGGTTCGTCATGAAGTCGATGGGCTCGTCGACCCTCACGCCGCCGATCTCCCGACTCACATCGTCCAAGAGGTTGCGTCCCGCATTGTCCGCGATCCACTCGGAGAAGTAGTGCAGCCGGCTCCCATACCCATCGATGATGCCCCCCCGATATCGGAGTCGTTGCAGCGCGAGCTCGTACTCGCTCTCCATCGCACCACGATCGTCGAGTCGCTCCGCTGCGCCGCCCTTCACGAGGGCGGCCATTGCGTAAGCGTTCTCGACGAAGGTCACGCAGTCGAGACCCTGAAGGTGCACGACGAGCCGCTCCGGACCTTCGACCTCGAGCGTAGAGGCCTCGTACGGCGTGCCGAGCAGAAGACGACCGACCGCCGCCATCGCTTCACCCATGGGAAGTGTGTCCACACCCGCAGCACGAGCGGCCAGGACCGTTTCGTGGAGAACCTCCCAATCCCCATCGTCCCACGACACTACGCCCGCAGGCTGTCCGGAGGGGTCCGCGGGAGGGCGGTGCGGCTCGAACGGTGAATACTTCACCCCGAGGGCGAAAAGCCCGATGACTGCCACCGGACCTATGACGCCACGAAGGGCCTTGAGCTTCGGGTCGCCGACCTGGGTCATCCCGATACCCCGGCCGGACGGGGCGGGGCGGCAGGCTTGCTCAGGTCACCCTCTTCCTTCGCGCGCTCCAGCGCGGCCCAGACACTCGGCGGGTCGAAGGGAAGTCGGTCCATCCGGATGCCGACCGCGTCGTAGATCGCGTTCGCGATCGCGGGAATCGACGGGTGCAAGGGACCTTCTCCGGCTTCCTTCGCGCCATACGGTCCCTCCGGGTCGATGGACTCGACAATCAGCGACTCCAGCTCCGGCGTATCGAGACTGGTTGGAATGCGATAGTCGAGTAGAGACGGCGCGTCGTGAAGTCCCGCGCGCCCGTGGTCTGCGTCTTTGAAGCGCTGCGCCTCCATGAGCGCTTCCCCGAAGCCCATGTACGCCGACCCCTCCATCTGGCCTTCCACCAAGACTGGGTTGAGCGCTCTGCCACAGTCGTGAGCGACCCAGATCTTGTCGACGCGTACGATGCCTGTCTCGACATCGACCTCGACCTCGGCCGCGTGCGCGGTAAAAGAATAGGCCGGCGAGGCTCCGATCGTGCCGCCGCGATAGTCGCCGTGGACATCCTTCGGCGTCTGGTACCAGCCGGTCGAGCCGAGTGTCCCGAACTTGGCCTCGGCGATGTTGAACGCTTCCGCAATCGGTAATCGCTTCGCAGTGTCCCGGGCCCATTGAGCCGAACCACCCGCGAGCAGCACCTCTCCCGGTGACACCTCCCACTCAGATGCGACCGCCTCTTGAACTTGCTTGCGCAACTTGGTCGCAGCATCGATGGCCGCGTTGCCAAGCATAAACGTCACTCGAGACGAGTACGCGCCGAGATCAACCGGGGTGAAGTCGGTGTCTCCCCGAAGGACGCGTACCCAGTCGATGGGCACACCGAGCTCTTCCGCCGCAATGTATGCGACCAAAGAGTCACACCCCTGGCCGATATCGCTTGCGCCGCTAAAGACCGAGACACGCCCACTCCGGTCGATCTGCATTTGCACCGCCGACTGGGGCATGTCGTTCGGATAGATCGGATAGTTGGTGCCGGAGATGTACGTCGAGCCGGCCACCCCGATCCCTCGCCCGAAGGGCATGCGCCGGAACTTGCTCTTCCAGTCGCTCGCGCGCTCGACCTCCGCCAGGCACTCCAAGAATCCATTGGACGTGATGCGTAGCTCGTTGACGGTGCGCGTATCGGAGCCGATGAAGTTCCGGCGGCGAAAATCGATCGGGTCGATTCCCGTCAGCTCTGCGAGTTTGTCGATCTGGACCTCGAACGCAAAGCGAGGCTGAACCGATCCGTGGCCGCGCTTGGGTCCACACGCCGGCTTGTTGGTATACGCGCGTGTGGAGTTGAAGCGGTACGCGGGCAGGTGATACGGCGCGCACAACAGCTGACCCGAGTAATACGTGGTGACCAAGCCAAAGGATGCGTACGCACCGCCGTCGAGCACGATCTTCGCGTCGACGGACGTGAGCCTTCCGTCGGCGGTAGCGCCCGTGCGGTACCGCATATGGAAGGGATGGCGCCCCCGATGCGCGTAGAAGACCTCTTCCCGGGTGTAAAGGATCTTCACCGGGCGGCCGGTTTTCATCGCGAGCTTCGCCACACAAAACTCGAGGTCGAATGGCTCGCTCTTCCCCCCGAACGCACCGCCTACGTGAGGCTGCTGCACCCGTACCTGCGCCGCGTCTACGTCCAGCACGCGAGAGAGCTCCCGATGGAGATAGTGCGGCACCTGGGTGGCCGACCACACGGTGAGCCTTCCGTTCGGCTCCCACTGCCCGATCGCACAATGTGGCTCGATCGGCGTGTGCGTTGTGCCTTCGAAGAAATAATCGCCTTCCACTACGACCTCGGAGGCATCCATCGCCTCTTCCACCTCGCCGAACTCCAGCTTCACCACCTTGGTGATGTTGCCGTTCCAACCCTCCTTCCGAGCGTCATGGATGTAGGGCGTGGAACCGTCCGCATCCAAAGCGTCGAAGGGGTCGTGAAAGGCGGGTAGCTCCTCATACTCCACGGAGATCGCCTGGAGCGCGCGATTCGCCGTGTCCTCATCCACCGCGGCGACGGCCGCGACGCCGTCGCCTACGTACCGAACGCGATCGACGCAGAGCGGGTACTCGTCGGGAGTCCACGGGATGATTCCATACTGAACCGCCATGTCTCGGCCCGTGATGACCGCGTACACGCCTTCGATCTGCTCGGCCGCTGTGACATCGATCGAAAGAATGCGAGCGTGCGGGTGCGGGCTACGGAGGATCTTCCCGTGCAACATGCCCGGCAGGGTCAGATCATCTGTGTAGATCGCCCGCCCCGTGGACTTGTCCAACCCCTCGATCTTACGCTGCGACGTTCCGATTAACGTGTTGTCGGACTGCGACTTAGCGGCATTCTTGATCAAGAATCACAGACCTCCGACTCGGTAAGCATCGCTCCTTCCGGCCAGACGGCAATGCGGTAAGCTGTAGTCCGACATTGCGTTAAGCACTCTGATCCTCCGGTTCTTGCCCCGAGGACAACCGAGCTCCGGCGGCGAGCACCGCATCGTAGATTTTTGCGTAACCCGTGCACCGACAAAGATTTCCGGACAATGCCGAACGAACGTCGTCGCGGGTGGGATTCTGGTTCTCGGCGAGAAGTGCAGCGGCGGAGCAGAGGATTCCAGGTGTGCAGAATCCGCACTGGGCAGCTCCATGGAGATCGAACTCGTCTTGTAGCGGATGCACCCCGCTCGATGAACTCAGGCCCTCTACAGTCACGACTTCGTGGCCCTCAGCCTCCCACACGGGAAGAAGACAGGAAAGGGTCGGCACCCCATCCACGAGGACGGTGCACGCCCCGCAGTCTCCCTTGTCGCACCCCTGCTTCGAGCCGGTCAGGCCAAGCGCGTAGCGGAGCGCCTCCAAGAGAGTGTGGTGCGCCGGCACCCCCACCTCGCGTCGGTCACCATTCACGGAGAGGGTGACTACTCGGGTCGTAGAAGTCATGGAGCCGATAAGGTCGCCATCGGCCCCGACCCACCGCAACGGTGTGGTCGTTGGTCGCCTTCTAGACATCGCTTATCATTCGACTCCGGCCCAGCTGTGTAACGGTGCCGGTGCGTCACAACTTCAAGAGTAGGAGGCAGTCGATGCCATATCCGGAGATGATGGTAGCTCCGATGCGAGAGGACCTCGTTCGGGTCGGGTTCACCGAGATGAGAACCGCGGACGACGTCGAATCGATCCTGGGCAAGGAAACACGGACCACGCTTGTGGCAATCAACTCCGTGTGTGGTTGTGCGGCAGCGATGATGCGACCCGCCGTCTACCTCTCCATTCAAGGCGACAAGAAGCCCGAGGTCCTCACGACCGTCTTCGCCGGCCAGGACATGGAAGCGACGGACAAGACCCGGGAGTACATCACCGGCTACCCCCCGTCGTCCCCCTCGGTTGCCCTCTTCAAGGACGGCGCCCTGGTCTACTTCATGGAGCGCCACCTGATCGAAGGGAGGCACCCGGAGGACATCGCTGCGGACTTGCGGGCCGCGTACGACGAGCACTGCTGACGAGCCCCGCTGCGGAACAACAGCATTCCGGAAAACATAGAAAGGGTCCGACTTGAAAGGTCGGGCCCTTTTGTTCGTACTGAGGGCAGCGTGACGGACACCGGCGCCAAGGGCTGCAACCTTTGGTGCGCGTATCTCGTCAGTAGGTATGAGCAGGCCGAACAGGGTTCGGGAACCGGCTCAGTGCGATGAGCGTTCGGTGAACGAACACGCACGATGGGAGCCCAGGGGGGCTCTCAACCACTTGATTGACGTGAGGATGACGATGATGAAGGGACTGTATCGAGTGGCCCTGGTTACGGGTCTAGTGGCGATGAGCGCGACATCGGTCAGCGCCACCGAGATCCGCGACGATGAAGTGAGAGACGACACCAACGTCTACGTGGTGAACAATCACCTTACAGACGTACGGGTCTTCGCCGAGGACGCGAACGGCCGGCTGCACAATCTCGGTCGGGTCGCGCGAGGCTCTTTGCAGAGCTTCGACGTTCCGGAAGCACTCTCTGGTGAGGAGTTCCGTATCAAGGTCTTCCCTACCAGCACCGCCTGGTCGCCGATCAAGGACGACTACGGTGTGAAGACCAATCCACTCGATGCCCAGACGGACCGCGAGGTTCGTATTTGGCTCGAGGCTGACCTCACGAAATCGCTCGTGGAGATTGCTCGATAAATAGATAGCGGGGAGAAGGACCTTCGCAGGAGACCGTGAGGGGGGAAACCGGTAGCCTGCGGCGCTGCGATCCTTCGCAGCGAGAGGGCCGTAGGGGTGCAAGCCCCTGCGGTCCTCGTTCTTTTTCCAACCGGTGGTCCGCGGCGTGTTACCGCCCGCGTCTACGCTCCCTCTGCCGGGCCGCGATCTCGACGAGTCGTCGGAGCTCTTGGATCGGCTCGGCCGAGTCGTCCACCTGAAGGCGCAACACGACGTCGTTGTTCAGCCAAACCCCGCCGTCCGCTTTCACGATCAGCATGGCGGCCGACTGCATTCCCCTCGTATCGCCTCCGGCTGCTTGGCCCGCCTCCAGAGCAGCCATCAGCCGTAGGGAAAGATGTCCTTCCGTCTCTTCGAAGGCCGTCACCATGTCTTCGACCACCGCGGGCCCAGCCAGAATGTTGCCTTGAGCCGAGACGTGCTCGCCAACCCGGTGCCCGGCCCAATCCGACGCCCGAGGCCCGGTGTGGGTAGCGACGTTGCCGAGAGCGTCCATCACAGAAAACTGCCGACCCTCAATCGTCCATCGTTCCGGGCGTGGATTCGGGTCGTTCTCCAAGATCGTCCGCACGACATCGTCGGGCGACATACCCCGACGAAGGAGATCTAGACCTTGCGGGCCATAGCTCACGTCAACGATCGCTTGCGTCGCCACGACGCCGACGTCTGCCTCGGCCCAGAGGACTCCATTACCGACGGAGAAGACCCGAGACTGTACGGCTCCGCCCACCTCGCCCGTCTCCGGGTCGAATCCGAGGATGGAGAAGGTGGCCACGGGAGGCCAAGGCGACTCTGGCATCGGGGACGCATTTCGCAGTACGGAACCCGAGACCTTCGTGACGTCGACGAGCTCGACGTCCGGTGCCAAGTCGGACATGTGCGCCACTCCGGCAGCGGCGACCACCACCGTCCCCAAAAGGATTGTACCGAGAGCGCGGATCCGCCCCTTCCTCATCGGTACTCTTCTCGCACCGGGGAGAAGACGTCCAAGATCGAGCAATCCGTCTGAGCTTCGCCGCTATGCGTGGCTCCTCCCGGAATCACCAGGACATCCCCGGCGTCGAGAAGGTGCGGAGTCCCGTCCACGACGAGCCGGTACGTACCGGACAGCATGTTCACGATCTGCTCGTGGGGGTGACTGTGCTCCGGCAGCTGAGCACCCGCCTCGATCTTCCAATAGACATGCGTCGTGTGCTCGGAATGGATGAATCGGCCGTGATGGCCCTCGATCAACTCTCGCGTGTCGATCTCCTCGACTCGATATCGAACCGCGCTCATGGCTGCTCCTCCATCACCGGACGGGTCGCGGCGAATTGTTCGAGAATCTTCAGCGTCATGACGACTCCTCTTCGCACATTCTCTTCAGTTACCCGTTCGTCATTACCGTGCACACCACCCGCGTCCGCCGCGGGCGTTGCAGTCGCCGTGTAGCCGTAAGCCGTGATACCGAGGTCGCGGAAGAAATGGCTGTCGGTGAAGCCACCCACGACTTGGGGGACGAAGCCCGCGTCGGGAAACTCCTCGAGAGTCACGTCCCGCACGGCCCGGTATAGTTCGGTGTCCGTGGACGAGACGGCTGGGGAGAACCCCATGAGCACCTCGACCTCGATCTCGTCGCCAAGTACACCGCGCACCTCGGCCAGCCACGCCTCGGGGTCTTGGTCGGGAAGGAGCCGGCAGTCGATCTCCGCAGCGACTTCAGGCGAGACGACGTTGATCTTGTTGCTCCCCTCGAAACGGGTGATCGAGCACGTATTCCGAGTAAGGGAATGAAGCCCGGGGTTGTACCGCTGTAACTCTTCGAGAACCCCCGGCTCATCGACGTGAGCCGACATGTTCGCGAACCGCGTCCGCCACGGTTCTGGGTGGCGATCTGCGATCCCACGCAGGTGCGTGTCTACCGCCGGAATGATGCGGCCCTCGAAGTCGTGGCGACGGAAGCGGTCGAGTGCTTCGATCATCTCGAGCGAGGCGTAGCTGACCAGCGGTCGCGAGCCATGGCCCGGCTCGCCGCTCGCTGTCAGTCGGAGCCAGTAGGGGACCTTCTGAGTGACCTCCAGCCCGAAGTTGACCGTCCCGTTCACGTCGGAGCCGCCGCCGCCCTCGTTGAGGAGAAAGCCGATGTCCTCGAATAGCTCCGGCCGATTCTCGACAAGCCAACCGGCCCCGAAGAAGCCCCCCGCCTCTTCGTCCGCGGTCGCCATAAAGACGACGTCGCGATTCAAGGGAGTTCCGGTCCGGTGTAGCGCCAGAAAAGTGGCTAGGTGGAGGATACCGCTGGTCTTGGTATCGAGCGCGCCGCGCCCGTACACGTATCCATCCCGGAGCTCTCCACTGAGCGGGTCCGTCGTCCAATAGCGTTCGTCGGCAGGCACCACATCGATGTGGTGCAGCAGAACGATTCCAGGCTCGTCGCCGCCCTCGAGGCGTGCCCAGATATTGCCTCGCCCCGGCGCCGACTCCGCCATCTCGTACTCGACGCCCTCGGCTTCAAAGATGCGGGCGAAAAACTCCGCGCCCGCCGTCTCGTTACCCGGCGGGTTGATCGTGTTGATGCGGATATACTCTTGGACCCATTCCACCGCTTCGTCTTGAAGCGATTCGAGATCGATCTGAGCACGGGCGTGCCCGGGCAGAAACGCCCCAAGAATCCCGGCGAGAGTGAGCGCGAGGGGAACCGTGGACCTACCGATACGCACGATGGCACTCCTGGGGTTGAGGCGCGGCCGAGTCGGCAACTTGGACCCCGTGAGCTCGCGCGGCAATCCGTGCCGGCTACCGGGTCGGCGCCCTCGCGCTCATCATCTACGACCCCTCTCGAGGCCCGAAGCGGCCCTCGAAGAGCGTCTTCACATTCGGGTCCAGGCGCACTTCGTCCGGACGTTCGTCAAAGGGGATCACGAAACGGTGGAAGCGATCGTCAACGGACACCTCACGCACCGCCCGAGGTAGCTCTTCGCCGTCCACGTAGATGCCGACTTCCAACGGGATCTCGAATGCGGGACCCACCTCTTGAACTTGATTCACCTCGACCCGAATAGCCCGAGCCCCGGCATCGTACTCCCACCATCCTTCGAGCTCGGGGTTACCGCCGCTGTACAGCCACTCCTCGAAGAAGCGTCCCAGGTCGACGCCGGACGCCTCCTCCATCTCTCTCCTGAAGTCGGCGGTCGTCGCATTTCCGTTCATGTACCGCGCGTAGTACGCACGGATGCCTCGCCAAAACGCTTCGTCACCCAGCCGACTTCGCAGCATGTGGAGAATCCACGAGCCCTTCTGGTACGTAGCGCCACTGGTGACGCGACTCATGTCGTCCAAGTCGTCATGAACGATGCGATAGCCCGGATCGTCATCGTACTGAGCAAAGACCCGATCTGCGGAGCTACGTAGGCCAGCGACGAACTCGTCGCGTCCATACGCGTGTTCAATGAACAGGAGCGTGAAGTAGGTGGCGAAGCCCTCGCTCAGCCATATGTCGTCCCAATCCGACTCGGTGACCGCGTTGCCGAACCATTGGTGCGCCACCTCGTGGATGATGACGTTGCGCCACCGTACCGATCGGTCGCCGGTCACCGCGTTCTCGCTGTACATGATCGACGTCGCCGCCTCCATGCCCCCACCCGTCGCCGGCGAGGTGATGTTCGCGATCCGTTCGTAGGCGTACGGTCCCACGTAATCCGAGTAGTACTCCATCGCGGCTTTCGTCGGTACCGCAAAGTCGTAGAACCCGGCGTCGCGATCTTGGTGGTAGACCCACGTCTCGATGGGGCGTCCCTCGTGGTCATCGACGTGCTGGACCGCGAACCGAGCGACCCCCAGCACGTAGAGCCAAGTGGCGATCGGGACCGATTGCTTCCAGTGCGTCGTCCGAGTCCCATCCGCATGGTCCGTTTCTTCGATCCTCACCCCGTTCGACACGACTTGATAGTGAGACGGTGCAGTCACGACCATCTCGCTCATCGCCTTGTCGTAGGGATGATCGATGGTGGGAAGCCACTGTCGGGCCCGGTTGGGCCAGTTGTCGCTGAAGAAGGTGCGGTCTCCGTACTTGTTCGGCCCAACGCGGAGTCCGCTGTCTGGCGTTCCGGCGTACGAGACCGTCACGTAGGCTCGGGCTCCGGACCGGCCCGCCTCTGCTAGCTCGACACGAAGCACATCGTCGACATGCTCCCACTGCAACGTCTCTCCGCCACTGGTGACGGAGCGCACCGTCATGCCGTTCCCGGACTCACCCACGCCCGCCAAGTCGAGCACGAGCTCGGTGACGCCGTTGTTCGTGAACCGAACTGCCACGGTGGTTCGGCCTTGGATTACGTCCGTGTCGTCCCGAAGTGTCAGCTCGAAGCGATAGTTCTCGACATCAAGGCCAATACGGCGCGGATAGTCGTCCGCAGTCGGCGCCCCCACTGGCGCGGAGAGGGCGGCAAAGAAGACCGGAACGGCAAGAAGAGTGCGCATCGTCGAAGACCAGCGATCGAGAATTGAGGCGAAGCGGGCCGCAACAATGCATCTTCTCGACGCAACGGGCTACATTGGCGGTTGGTTTTCTCAACAACGACCAAGGTTCCCGTTTCGTATTAGGGTCCGGCACACGATTCACGAAACCGCCATCGGTAATGGACGACTCCGACGCTTCGAAGGCACAAAAGAGCCCGAGTAGCCCCCCCCAAGGTGAGGCGCGGCGAAGCTTTCTCGCCGCTCTTGTAGGGGCGATCGCCGCCGCCATCCCGATAGGTGTGGGTGGAAGAGCCATCCTAGACCCTCTGCGACGTGGCGGGTCCGACGAGATGGTGATGGTCACCAAGCTTTCAGCCGTCCCCGAAGATGGTCCACCTCGGCGCTTCACCGTCGAAGCGGATCGCGTGGACGGGTGGGCTACCCACGCGGACACACCTGTCGGGGCCGTGTATCTCCGTAGACGGGGTGAAACGATCGACGCCCTCAACGTCGTGTGCCCCCATGCCGGTTGCTTCGTGGGGGTCGCGGACGACAAAACGCACTTCGCCTGTCCGTGCCACAACAGCAGCTTCGACTTCAGCGGAGCCGTCAACGACCCTAGCAGCCCCAGCCCCCGAGATATGGACTCCCTCGATGTCGAGGTGAGAAACGGGGACGAAGTCTGGATTCGTTTCCAGAACTTCCTGCCCGGGCGCGAAGACAAAACGCCGACGTAATGCGCGCGCTCCTCGACTGGCTCGACGACCGTACCGGAATCAAGACGCTCTTACACGAAGCGCTGTATGAGCGGATCCCCGGGGGCGCCCGCTGGCGGTATGTCTGGGGAAGCACCCTCCTCTTCGCGCTCTTCGCCCAGTTCGTGACCGGAATCGTGCTCTGGGCGGCCTACAGCGCGAACGCTCAAGGAGCGTGGGAGAGTGTTTACTACATCCAGTATCAGATGGCCGGCGGGTGGATCCTGCGAGGGATCCATCACTACATGGCGCAGGTCACGATCGTGCTCCTCGTGCTGCACCTCATGCAGGTCCTTGTCGATGGAGCCTACCGTGCGCCCCGGGAGGTGAACTTCTGGTTCGGGCTAGGCCTGTTGGGGCTCGTGCTCGGACTCTCTCTCACCGGATATCTGCTCCCCTGGGACCAGAAGGGGTACTGGGCCACCAAAGTCGCTACGAGCATCGCCTCGATGACACCGGTCATCGGGCCGTCGATGCAACAACTCTTGGTCGGGGGCGCCGACTACGGTCACTACACTCTGACCCGTTTCTTCGCGCTCCACGCCGGTGTCTTGCCGGCTGGCATTGTCCTCATGGTCGTGGGACACGTGTACCTCTTCCGGCGCCACGGGGTCACTCCGCCCAAAAGTGCCGCGGAGAAACCGGACGGTTGGTTCTGGCCGGAACAGGTGCTCAAGGACGGCGTCGCATCGTTGATCGTCATGGTCACCGTTCTCGGACTGGTTCTATGGACCGGCGGAGCCGAGCTCGGAGCACCGGCCGATCCCACCGAGCCTTACGCGGCTGCCCGCCCCGATTGGTACTTCCTCTTCCTCTTCCAATGGCTGAAATACTTCCCTGCCGGTTGGGAGGTGGTGGGCGCTCAGGTGATTCCGGGCATACTCGTCGGCGTCGTGGCCGCGATGCCGATCATCGGGAAGTGGCGCCTCGGGCACCGCTTCAACCTCGGATTCGCGGGCGCCCTCCTCGCCGGGGTCGTTCTGCTCACCTGGATCGCCCGGGCCGAAGACGGTGCCGACCCCGCCTTCCAAGCAGCCAAGGTCGAAGCAGACCACGCGGCGGAGCGAGCGAGAGAGTTGGCCGGCTCAGAGCGAGGAATCCCGGCCGAAGGTGGGCTTGCCATGCTTCGCGCTGATCCACTCACCCAGGGCCCCCGTCTCTTCGCAGCCAACTGCGCGAGCTGTCACCGTGTGGACGGACACGACGGCCTCGGTGTGGTGCCCGACGACGCCCCCTCGGCCTCGGATTTGGCCGGCTACGGAAGCCGTGAGTGGCTCCAAGGGCTTCTCGATCCCGACCAAGTCGCCTCTGATCGATACTTCGGAGCGACCGACCATGCCCGGGGCCGTATGGCCCGCTTCGTCCAACGAGGCATGTCGTCGTACACGCCGGAGCAGATGGAAGACGTTCGAAAGGTCTTACTCGCTCTCTCGGCCGAAGCGCAACTTCCGGGTCAGGCCGATGTCGACGTCCGCGACGAAGCAGAAATCCTCGAGGGGCGCGCGCTCCTCCAGAGCGGGGCGATGGAGTGCACGCGCTGCCACACCGTTGGCGACATGGTCCAGGGCGAAGACGGCCCGGTCCTGACCGGATGGGCGTCGAGGGAGTGGATGATCGGTATGGTGCACGACCCGACCCAACCCCTCTACTACGGCGACAACAACGATAGAATGCCGTCGTTCGGGACCGAACAAATTCTCTCCGATCGCGAGATCGGACTGGTAGTCGACTGGCTCAGAGGCGATTGGTACGAACCGCCTCCTGAGTGACGCGTCAGTTGTTCGTCGCGCCCTCGTTGATCCAAGCCTTGATGACCGCAAGCTCCTCGGCGGGCATCGCGTCGGCATCCTCAGGCATATCGCCCGAAGCAATCATGTCGACGAGAAGTGAGCCGTCGGCGTCACCGGCTTCGACCACGGTCCCGTAATCAGAACCGGCCATCACGCCCTCGTAGGTGTCGAGCTTTAGGCCGAGTTCGGCGTTCTCTTCGCTATGGCACTCCCAGCAGTGCTTCTCGAGAATCGGGAGCACTTCAGCGAAGGTGGCTTCAACGTGGACCGGCGCCGTGGCGTCGAGAGAGCTGTCCGTGGTCTGAACGTCGGACTGTATGGCAAGCCCGACCGCGGTCACTACGGCAAGGGCGGCAAGCGCATCTGAGCGGAGCTGCATGGAAAAATCCTCGTATGTCGGTGCAATCGCGTCGCGCGCATCACCGCCGCGATCCGGGGGGGGTAACCGAATGTGTTACAGAACCCGGTTCGCGGCGGTTCCACGTGCTCGCGGACTTCGTCAGAGCGCGACTCGAATCGCTACTCGTGACTGAACAAGTCCGTCGATATGTATCTCTCAGCGAAACTTGGCAAGACCGCAACGATCTTCTTCCCGGCATAGCCGTCGCGTCGGGCGACGTGCAAGGCGGCCCAAACCGCCGCTCCGCCACTGATTCCACACGGAAGCCCTTCGACCCGAGCGAGTTCGCGAGCCGTCGCGAACGCGTCGTCGTTGGCGATCGTGAGCACCTCGTCGACGACGTCCATGTTCAGCACATCGGGCACGAAACCGGCGCCAATCCCCTGAATCATGTTGCCCGGACCAGGCTCTCCGCCCGACATGACTGGGCTGGTTTCCGGTTCCAACGCGATCGATCTGAGATCCGGATTACGAGCTTTCAACACCTCCGAAACCCCGTCACGGTGCCTCCGGTCCCACGCCTGAAATAAACACATCGACTTGGCCATCCGTGTCACGCCAGATCTCTTCGGCAGTCGTTTTCCGGTGGATCTCCGGGTTGGCGCACGGAATTGGCCGGCTTGAACCGCGCCTTCGATCTCGTCTGTCAGGCGATCGGCTGCCGCGAACGCACCACCGATCCCTTCCTCTTTGGGCGTGAGCACGACCTCGGCACCGAGGTGCTCCAGCATGCGCACGCGCTCGACGGACATCGTCTCAGGCATCGTGAGAACGCATCGGTAGCCACGCGACGCTGCGACGAACGCGAGGGCGATCCCGTGTTCCCCGAGGTCGGCTCTACGATCGTGAATCGGGATTGAGCACGCCGCTTCTCGAGGCGTCGAGCCATCGCGACCCCGGATT
>CBDCVV010000019.1:0-547437 GCA_965223235.1 Longimicrobiales bacterium | reverse complement strand
TCCTCCGCGTCGCGCACGTCGTCGAGCAGCTGGAGCAAGCCGGGACGGGCCATGCGCTGCACCTCGGAGGCGGCGTCGGGCACGCGGCAGGCGAGCTCCCAGCAGCCGTCGACCCGGCGCACGCTCACCGGGGCGGGGAAGCCGCGGATCGACGACGCGAGCTCGGGCACGACCACCACCGGGAACTCCAGGCCCTTGGCGGCGTGCACGGTCATCAACACCACCCGCGCTTCGCTCGGCATGACCGGTGCTTCCGACTCGCGGGCGTCCGCCTCGATCTGCGCCAGCGCGAAGCGAGCGAAGGCTTCGAGGCCGTCGGGCCCCCGCCCGTCGAAGCGGGTCGCCATCTCGACCAGGCGCAGCGCGTTGGCCTCCGCCTGCCCGCTCGCGTCGGTGAGCGCGTAGTGGTGGAGCGCCGCACCCGTGTCCAGCACGCGCCGGAGCAGCTCGGACACGGGGAAACGATCGCGCACGGAGAGCAACCCGCCCCACGCGAGCCACGCCCGCCCGATGCGCCCTGCGGGTGGGTCTCCACGTCCGAACGAGGCCCAGGAGCCGGCCAGCTCCTGAATGTCCTGGTCGCGCAGCCCGAACAGCGGTGAGCGCAGGGCGCCCACGATCGAGATCGGCTCGCCCGTGGCCAGCCCGTGCAGGGTGTTGCACAGGTCGACGACCTCGCGCCGCGACCAGAAGCCCACGCCCTTGGCCACCACGAACGGCACCCGGTGCCGGCGCAGCGCTTCTTCGTACCGAGCGAGGCGCGTGCGGGCCCTCAGCAGGATCGCGATCGGAGGCGTGGGATGCTGCTGGCTGTCGGCCAGGCCGAGCTCCTGCCAGTGCGCGTGGCCGGGCAGGATCTCGCCCCCGATCAGCCGCGCGATCGCCTCGGCCTCGAGGTCGGCGGCGGCGGCGGCGCCGCGCTCGGCGTGCGTGAGCACCGTGACCGTGCCGCCCGTGGCATCGCGCCCGGTCTCGAGTGACTCGTAGGGCGCTTCGAACGCCGGCCGGGCGGGATCGGGCGGGCCGAGCACGGTGGCGAAGAATGCGTTGAACCAGTCGATGAGCCCCGGTCGGCTCCGGAAGTTGTGGCGCAGCACGATGGGATCGACCCCGAGCGTGTCGAGGGCCTGCCGGAACACCGTGACGTCCCCGCCGCGAAAGCCGTAGATCGCCTGCTTCACGTCGCCGACCACGAAGATCCGGTCGGACGGCTCGCCATCGGGCCGGCCGAGCAGCTGCACCATCTCCCACTGCGCTGCGTCCGTGTCCTGGAACTCGTCGACCATGAGGTAGCGGTGGCGGGCCTGGAGCCGGCGCCGCAAGGCCGGATGCTCGCGCACTGCGCGCACGGCGCGGATCTGCAGCTCGGCGAAGTCGACGGCTTGCACGCGCTCGAGCTCGATCTGCAGGGCCTCGTGCGCCCGCAGCGCCAGCGCCGCGAAGCGCTGCAGCGCCTCGAGCATGTCGGCGTCGGCGCGGGTGGGCAGGCGCGCGGCGAGGGCGGCCCGCTCGGGCCAGTCGCGCACGTCGCGCTGGATCCGCCGCAGCCCGAGCTTGGCCCGGTCGAGGCTGCGCTTGTCGGGCCAGTGATCGGACCGGCCCACGACGCTGTGGTGGTCGAGGGTGCGCAGCTTCCTGCCATCTCGAGTGAGCAGCGAGCGCGTGGTCCGCGCGTAGAGGGAGAAGATCGCCAGCGGATCGCTGGGGATCGTCGCCAGGTCGTCGCGCAGGGGCAGCAGCTCCTGGAACACGAACCGGGTGCCGTGTGTGGCCAGGCTGCAGATCTGCTCGAGCACGGGACGTCCCGTGTCGACGAGCCACGCGGCGGCATCGTCGGCCGTGAAGGGGAAGCGCGCGAGCAGCTCGTCGAGGGTGACGCGTCCCGCTGCGTGGTCGGCGAGGCGATCGAGCACGCGGCCGCGCTCGTGCAGGGTCTCGACCAGGGCACGCCGCAACAGGTGCAGGAAGCCGAACGAACCGAGCAGCAGGTGCAGGTCGTCGGGCGAGCCGTCCACGAGCTCGCGCAGGGCCACGTCTACGGCGGCTTGCAGGGCGGCCTCGGCATCGACCGTCTCGAGGACCTCGAATCCGGGCGTGGTGGCGGTCTCGGACGGGAACTCGCGGATCAGGCGCGCACAGAAGGAGTGGAAGGTGCTGATGCGCGCGAGATCGAAGGTGTCGACCAGGTGGTCGACGGCCGCGGCGAGGCGCAGCCCCCCTTGGGGACCGAGGCTCGCGTCGATGGCCGCCCGCTCGCGCCGCACCGACTCGGCGAGCAGCAGCAGGCGGCGGTAGCAGCGCTCGGCCATCTCCTCGGCCGCCTTCTCGGTGAACGTGAGCACCAGCACCGCTTCGATGTCGGGGCGCGGCCGGTGCGGATCGGCCTGCACGGCCCGCTGGGCCAGCTCGAGCAGGAGCGCGACATAGCGCAGCGACAGCGTGTGCGTCTTGCCCGCTCCGGCGCCGGCGCTCACCACGACTTCGCGGTCGATGGCCATCGCCCGGCGCTGGTCGAGCGTGAGGTGGAGTGCCTCGTCCTCGAGGTCGAGCTCGACGTGGGTGGCGGCGCAGCGCAACCTCATCGGTCGACCTCGATCGGACGCTGCACGTCGGCGTCGGCGGCCAGCGTGCGCGTGGCGTCGTAGCGGCAGATCCGCGCGAAGTCGCAGTGGCTGCAGTGCACTTCGGCCGGCTCGGCGAGGGTCGTGTGGAAGCGACCTTCGGTGAGGCGCCGGGCTGCCTCGCCCGCGTGATCGACGTACCTCTGGAACTGGCGTGGCGTGAGACGGATCGTGTGGCGAAGGGCGGGGCCCTCGACGAGTTGCTCGATGAGGTCGGCGTCACCCACCCACGAGGTGCGGCGCACGTCGGTGGGCTTCTTGAGCTGGTAGTAGGTGCTGGCGACCGGCTGACCCTGCGCTCGATCGGCCACGGCGGCGGCATAGGCGACGGGCTGGAGCACCAGGCCCCGCTCGACCTTGCGCTTGCGCGGCGCGTTGCCGGTCTTGTAGTCGATGACCAGGCGGCTCCCGTCGATGAGACGGTCGAGCCGGTCGATGGTGCCGCGCAGGGTGAGCGGGCCCATCGGCAGGTCGGTGAACGACCACTCGACCTCCTCGGGCTCGAGTCCGGAGCTGGCCGCCACCTCTTGCTCGAGCCACACCCGCAGCACGCCCTTGGGGCCGGGCTCGGCGTCGGTGAGCCCGCTGAGCCAGTCGCGCCGGGCGTGCGCGAGCAGGGCCGGCTCCGCACCGCCGCGCCGGTCGAGCTCTGCGAACACCTCGGTGGCGATGCGGTGGAGCTCGGCGGCGGCCGCGTCGAGCTGCTCGCCCTCGATGGGCGCGTAGCCGCGCTCGACGACGAAGCGCTCGAGGATCGTGTGCAGCGCCGTGCCGCGATCGGTCGCCGCGAGCTCGGGGTCCCACACCTCGGGAGCCTCCAGCCGCAGCACGTAGCGGTACCAATAGCGGGCGGGGCACTGCAGGTAGGTCTCGAGCGCGGTGACCGACGTCGGCTCACGCGGAGGGGGCGGACGCTCGAGCACACCGTCCCATGCGCCAGGCACGGGCGCGCGTCGCGCGGTTGCGACCTCGCGGTGGGTGTCGGCCATGGCGGCGGCGTGGGGACGGAGCAGGCCCGTCCAGGCGGCGTCGCGGGCGGCGAGGTGGAGCGCGTCGGAGTGGGCGAGGGGCTCGTGCTCGCCGCGGTAGCGCTCGACGACCCGAGCGCCGAGCAGGGTGCCATCGGCCGTGGGCAGGTCGAGCAGCTGGGCGAACACCGGGGCCGGGGCCACCGGGCGTCCTTCGCGCGTGAGCGGCCGCGACAGCACCACCGTGTGCATGCGGTCGTCGCCGAGCGCGTTGCGGAGCAGCGAACAGAGCAGGTAGCGGGCCTCGGCGAGGCGGTGCACTGGATCGAGCTCGCGCGCCAACGCGCGAGGCAGCAGAAAGGACGGCGCCCGCGGTGGCGGAAACGAGCCACGACACAGCCCGCCGAGCCAGGTGTGGCGGGGGGTGAGGCCGCGCAGCTCGAGCACGCCGGTGACCTGAACGCGCTGTGCACCACCGGCGTCGGGGAACCAGCGCGCGTGCTGCAGCGCGTGGTCGAGGTGGGCGGCGAGCTCGTCCGCCGGCCAGGGGCCGCGATTCCACCGCCTCGAGATCGCGGACCAGCTCGTCGATCGCACGCAACACGGCCCCCCACGCCCGCTGGTTCTGCGCAGCGACGTGGCTGGGACCCTGCGCGAGCCGATCGGGCAATCCCAGCCGGTCGAGGGCGTCGAGCAACGCTCGCTGCCAGGCGGACGGCGTGGCCGGAGCGGCGAGCGCACGCAGGGGCTCGCAGAACGCGTCGAGCAAGCCCAGGCGAGCGTCGAGGACGGACGGCGCCGGTCCGTGCCGCTGGGAGCGGTACCACCGATCGAGCCGCGCCTTCCACGACAGCGGCGGGCCACCCCGGACCCCGGCAGCCCGGCATGCCGCGAGCAGCTCGCGCGCATCCACCCCGGCCGGCTCGTCGACGAGATCGCAGGCCACCAGCGGCAACAGGTGTTCGACCTGGAACCCCTGGAGCGCCACCGCGGCGGCTCGGCGCACGGCGTTGGCCACCGGCGCGCTCGACAAGCGCCGGCCGGCCGAGATCGTGTAGGGCAGGCCGTGGTCGTCGAAGACCGCGCGCACGATGGGCGCGGTGTTGGCGAGATCGGCGAGAGCGACCACGCAGTCGCCCGGTCGCGCGCCGGCTCGCAGCGTGCGCTTCACCTCGCGGGCGATCTGGCGGATCTCGGCTTCGGAGTCGGCGCACTCGAGCAGGCGGACCCCGCCGAGCGCGTCCCGCACTTCGCGCTCGCCGAGCAGGGGCACCGGCCGCGGCCCGTACAGGTGGTCCGAGACATCGCGGTCCTCGGCGGCGTCCGGCACCGTCCACGGCTCGACGTGCAGCACCCGGTCGCCCAGGGCGACGGCGATCTCGGCCTCGCCGGACGCCACGAGCTCGTCGAACAGCGTGCGCCGCAAGGCCCGGGTCGCCGCGAAGGGCTTGAGCGCGTAGGCGACGTCGGCGTCGTCGTCGTACTCGAAGAAGAGTCCGGCCTCGCGCCCGCCCAGGTCGCGCCCCGACTCGAAGGCGAAGACGACGTGTACACCCGCGGCCTTCCACGCCCGGCAGAGCTCGACGAGCAGCGTGCGTCGCAGCGCGCTCGGCTGGAGGATGTCGTCGAGCAGGACGGAGTGGTGGGCCCGCAGCCAGCGCAGCAGCGCGGGGGGCGGCTGGCGCAGCCGCGGCACGAGGCGAGCGAACGCCGCGGACGGCGCGACCCAGCCCACACGCGTCGCGATTCGCGCGGTCGAGGGGCGTCGAGCGCGCGGCGCAGCTCCCCCGCGTGAGCGATGCCGCCGAGGCCGACGCCGGGGGCCTCGCCCAGCGCTTGGTGGAGATCGGCGAGCTCGGCAGCGACGCCGTGCAGGTGCCGCCGGTCGGGGGCGAGCGAACGCAGCCAGGACAGGCCGGGCTCGTCGCGCACCACCTGCTCGGCGAGCAAGGCGAGCGCGCGCCGGCCGAGCAGCGCCTCGCCACTACCGTGGCGCTCCCAAGAAGAGGGACTCGGAGGGGCGAAGACGGTTCGAGGCGTCCTGAAGAATCGCTTCGTGGGCCGGGGGCTCCTGGTGTGGAATGCGGAGCTTCGCTGGCGGCTTGGCGAGGTGCGTCTTCTCGGATTCGACGTGCACTACACGCTCACCGGCTTCTTCGACCAGGGGCGGGTGTGGGAAGACGGTGTTGCCTTTTCCGAGCTCATGGAGGAGCTGCACCGGGGCTACGGTCTGGGTCTTCGTGTCGGAACAGGTCAGAACTTCGTCGTAGCGATCGACGGCGGGCGCTCGGCCGAGGACGGGACTGGGATCTACATCGGGCTCGGCTACCTCTTCTGAAGCCTCGACCCATGTAAAAGAGAAAAGGGCCGCCGAGCTTTCGCTCGACGACCCTTTTCAAGGGGGGCCGGCTGTTGCCGACGTAGTTACTTACGTGGCGACGGCCGGTCGTGAAACCCCGTTAGTCTCCGGAGCTGTCCGTCGTCATGGCCGGCAACATGCCGTTGTGGTCGATGACGAGAACGACTCGGCGGTTCTCCCAGCCGGCGTCGTTGCCCCAGCCACTGTTGACCAGGCGGCGGGAATCCTCACCGTAGCTCACGGCCCTCACGTCGTCTTCCGTCAGGCGAGAGTTGGCGACGAGGTACTCTGCGACCGCCTTCGCGCGCTGCTCACCGAGCCACATGTTGTAGTCGGCGTTTCCAGCTGCGTCCGTGAAGCCTTCCACGGTCACGAGGGCGCTCGGGTAGTACTTCTGGGCGACGCCAGCAAAGCGCGCGAGCACTGCTTCGTCGTCCGAGCCCAACGTGTGGTCATCGAAGCCGAAGTAGACCGGCACGTCGAAGCGGAGCTCGTCCTCGAGCTGTGCGATCGCAACCTCGAACTCTTCTTCCATGGACTGAAGAGCCCGCTCGAGCGAGATGAAGCGCTCGTCCATGCTTGCGAAGCGGTTGGCAGCGTCCTGGGCGAGTCGATCGTCGGCTGCGGACATCTCGGCCTGCATGTCTGCACGCAGCGCTGCAAGGCTCGCATCCAGGTCGTCAGGGCTGACCGTCTTGCACGCGCCCGCAGACACGGTGAAGGCCAGCGCGGCGACGAGACCGGCTTTCGGGTTCATTCTGCTCATTTCGGTGAGCTCCCTCGGGTTTGTTCTGAACACGTCCGGGGAAGCGCGCCGCCCCCCACGGTGAATGCTCGAAGTACCTGCAGGAAGGGTGCCAAACCCCAGGAGCGTAGGATTCATGCGGCATTTCGTCTGCCGATCCTACTCGAGGTAGGTGTAGCCGCCCAAGCCATCGTCGAGAAAACGGCGCAGAGACGCGGCTTCCTGGAGTTCAATGCGACCCGCCTCGAGAGCGTTCTCGATGTCGATCCGAATGCGGGCGCGGAGCTCCTGCGGATCGAACTGAACGTAGGAAAGCACCTCACGAACCGTTTCGCCTTCCACCACCGTGTCGATTCTCCACCCACCGTCAGCGGCTGTCGTGACGTGCACGGCGTGGGTGTCTCCGAGGAGGTTGTGCAGATCCCCCAGCGTCTCCTGGTATGCCCCAGTGAGAAAGATCCCGAGGTAGTAGGGGTCGCCACCTTGGGTGAATGGGAGTCCCTTTTCGGGCTCGTGAAGCTCCAGCGTCGACTTGGGTCCGCCCTCGCCCGGAAACCGATCGACGCGGCCGTCGGAGTCACAGGTGATATCGACCAGGACCCCGCGACGGGTCGGCTCTTCGTTCAGCCGGTGCAGGGGCATGATCGGGAAGATCTGTTCGATGCCCCACGAGTCGAGGAGTGACTGAAAGACACTCAGATTCACAAAGTAGAGATCGGCTAGCTGGTCGGGGAGCGATGTAAGCGTTTCCGGGAGCTCCTCCCCAAAGTGCTCCAAGGCCGACGCCCCAACCGCCCAATACATGGCTTCACAAGCGGCTCGGCCGCGGAGGTCCATATACCCGAGGTTGAAGAGATTCGTCGCCTCGGTCAGAGCGTGTTCAGCGTCCGCGTACGCCTCGAGGAGCTGGTCAGGATCCGCCGACCGGCGACGAGTGAACGCGTCGTGCGCGTCGAGGAGCGGTTGGGGCGGTTCGGGTACAGCCAGCGCCGACTCGAGGAGCGCCGGGTCGGGTTCGGCGGGGAATGTCCGCCGGCCGATGACGTCACACACCACGACGGTCGAATGCGCGACCAGAGCCCGTCCGGATTCTGTCATGAGTGTCGGGTGCGCGACTCCGGCCTCATCGCACACCGCCCCGACTCGTTGGACAATGTCCGTAGCGTACTGCTCCAGAGAGTAGTTCATCGACGATTCGCTTGCCGACTGAGTACCGTCGTAGTCGACCGCCAATCCACCACCGAAGTCGAGGATCTCGAGAGGAGCGCCGGCGCGCACCAGCTCTGCGTATAGGTGGGCGAGTTCACTCGCGACGTACTTCACGGCGCGGATGTCGAACACCTGCGATCCGACGTGACAGTGGAGCATCTTCAGACCATCGAGGAGGTCGCGGCTCTGTAGGAAGTCGACCGCGTCGAGGATCTCCCCTGCCGTCAGGCCGAACTTTCCACGATGACCGGAGGAGCCCGCCCATCTTCCGACTCCAGGGGCCGCAAGCTTTGCACGGACTCCGAAGTCCGGAAGGACCTCGTGCGCCCCCGCAGAGTGAGCGATCAGCCCCAACTCATGAGCCTGCTCCACGACGGGGATGATTCGGCGACCCATTTTTGCCGCGAGCACCACCGTCTCGATGTACTCGGCGTCTTTGAAGCCGTTGCACACCAGAGGCATCTCATCGAAGCCCTGAGTGAGCGCCAGGCCTGCGATCAGTTCGGGCTTCGACCCTACCTCGAGTCCGAATCCGAGCTCAGCGGCGAAGTCTCGGACCGCCTCGCACACGTGTCGCTCTTGGTTGACCTTGATAGGGTAGAGGCAGGCGAACCGCCCCCGATAGTCGTTTTCGGATATGGCCGAGTCGAAAGCCGTTTTCAGGGCTGACATTCGATGCCCGAGGATCTCAGGAAAGCGAACAATCAGCGGCGTCGAGATTTCTCGGCCGACGAGCCCTTCGACCACGTCGTGAAGGTCGATGGCGCGGGCCGAGTCGCCGTGCGGGTGGGCGAGCAGCGTGCCGGTCGGTGAGACGCTGAAGTAGCTGTTGCCCCATGCCTCAACCCGATAGAGCTCTGAGGCGTCGGTCATGACGGCTCCAAGAGTGCGGCCGTGCGGACCCACCAGACTCGGTCCGAGACGACTTGGCTCTCGAGCATCCCTCCCACGACGAAGAGCCGGCCTTCCGCGACACCGACGTTGCGGTGATCCATCGTCGCTCGTGGGAGCGGGGAGAGTGTCGACCAGGAGCCCGTCGCCGGCGAGAACGCCAGAATCTGCCTCAGCGGCTCGGATGGCTCCCCGTTGTACCCGATCCCGTTGTAGTTGTACGGGTTCGAGCTTCCTCCGACGAAGATAGCGAGGCCCGCCACGGCTCCTGCGGCAGCCCGATAGAGCGGTGGGCCGGGGTGGGCGGGGGCGAGTGCCCACTCGATGTTAGGCGACGCCGCTCCGTCTATTCGTCCTCGCCACGTAGCCGTGTCGATCACGAAACGGGGTCGAGCGTCCACCACTGCCGTCCCGTCGACGTACACGATTTCGTCGCCAACGACGGCCCCGGTGTGCCCGAACACAGGAGCACCCGCGATCTCCGTCGATGCTAGCCACCGATCGGACTCGGTGTCGTAAAGCTGGACATCGCGGACGTTGTCGGTGTCGTGCCAACCGGAGACGAGCACGACGTAGCGGGCTCGCCAAACGCCTGCGACCGCGTCGTCCGTGGGGATCGGAATGTCGGCGCCGGCGGACCACGACTCGGCTACCGGGTCGTAGATCGCAACGTCGGGCAGTGACCGCTCGGACCCATCTTCGGCTACGGTGTAGCCGCCGATCACGTAGATCTTTCCGTCAACCACCTGAGCGGTCGAGGCGAGGCGGCCTGGTCCCGGGACCGATTCGATCTCCCTCCACGCTGGATCACTCGTGTCCCACCGATACGACCGACTATGCACACCCGACCAGATCTTGGTGGAGTCGAGTCCGAGGAAGGAGAATACGGCTACATCGTTGTCGACGGTTACGGCCGCTACTGCGTTGTTGGTCGTCGGCTTCGGAAGGCTTGGACCCTCCGTCCAAATCTCGACCGTGGGTTGTGCGTTAACGGTCGCTTCTTCTCCTGACTCCGGGGTGCAGCCACAGGAGATGAGGACCACGAGCAAGAGCCCTCGAAACAGCGGAGGGACGGGGGCGGGATACATTCGGGGCCTCGAGGACAACCAAGGTGTCGGGACGAACGCAGGACTGTGGGGCGCCGAAGTTGTACGGCTCAACACGGACGAGCAAGAGTGTGCAGCGCGCAAATCGGTAGTGGTCGTCCACCCAAGGTCCCCCTCGCGAAACGCGCCGAGACGTTGCATCGTCAAGGCAGGCGGCTTCAACGAGGGAGAGTGAGGATGCGGAGTAGTTGCGGGGGGAGATTCGTTGTCGTTGTCATGGGTGCGCTACTCGGGGCGTCCCTACCGGCACTCGGACAGGTGGCTCCACCGACGGTCTCGGTGGCCACCGTTCGCTCGACGATCGACGCCTGGCCTGACGGTCCGTCCTTAGATGCCGACGGGCCCCGACCACTCACCCCCGCAAGCATCGAGGCCTTCTTCGATGCAGCGTTCGACGTGCAGCGCATGGACCACGCGATCGTGGGCGCCGTGGTGTCGGTCGTGCTCGGGGGCGAGGTCGTCTTCCAGCGTGGATACGGTTGGTCGGATCTGGAGCGTCGGGTACCTGTCGACCCGCAGGAAACGCTCTTTCGCATCGCTTCGGTTTCGAAGCCGTTCACTTGGACGGCCCTCATGCAGCTCGTCGAAGAGGGGAAGGTGGCGCTCGACGACCCGGTGGCCCGTTACATCGATTTCGAGATCCCGGACACCTACTCGGAACCGATCCGTATCCGGCATCTCCTTACGCACACTCCAGGGTTCGAAGAGTCGTACATCGGCTTCGTGGCCAAGACGCCCGGAGAGGTACTGCCGTTGGGTGAGGCGCTCGCCACCCTGATCCCCGCGCGGGTCCGAGCCCCCGGCGAGCACGCATCGTATTCCAACTACGGCTCAGCGCTGGCTGGATACGTGGTCGAGCGCGTGTCGGGTCGCCCTTGGGAAGAGGTTCTCGAGACAAGAGTGCTCCAGCCTCTTCGAATGTCGTCGACGAATGTACGGATCGAAGTCCCCTCGCAGCTGCGGGCACGGCACGCGAAGGGATACGTGATTCGGGACGGGGCCTTCGTATCGACACCGTACATCTATCTGAACCTAAACCCCGCTGGCGGGATCAGCTCGACAGGTGCGGACATGGCGCGCTTCATGATCGCCCACCTGAATGGAGGGGTCGGGGAGGGTGGTCGCATCATGGCGCCCGAGACGGCCGCCCAGATGCACAGTCCTCTCTTCGCTCCTCATTCGGCCATCCCGCCGATTCTCCACGGCTTTTATCGGTCAGACCGAAACGGCCAGGTCGTCTTCGGGCACGGGGGGGATGCGAACCAGTTCCACAGCAATATGTCGCTCCTCCCCGAGCACGACCTGGGGGTCTTCGTCTCCTTCAACAGCGATCCGGGAGCGATGGCGAGGAGCAACCTCGTGCCCGCATTCATCGACCACTTCTTTCCTAGGGAGCATCTCGGTCCTCCAGTAGATCCGGTTGAAGACGAACTCGCTTCGTACGACGGGGAGTATGTGCCGCTTCGTACGAACTCCTCGTCGATCGAGAAGTTTCGGATGATGCTCTTGGCAGGATCCGTCGATGTGCATGGCGCGGAGTCGGGACTGCGCATAGGGAAGGGTGGGGGCTTGCTTCCGGTAGGGGGCGGGGTGTTCAAGAGCCCGTACGGAGGCCCGACCGTCGTGTTCGAGCGCGATGCCGATGGAGACGTGTCACACATGATGGTGGGGAGTCCGCTCGGAACGCTCGAACGCGTCACAGGACTTGCCCGGCCCTCGGTCCAGCTCAAGCTCTACCAAGCGATGATGTTGATCATGCAGCTCGCTGTAGTCGGCTGGGTTGTCGGGCTCTTCCGTCGTACGGCGATCGAAGACCGGCTCCCGGGCCACCACCGATTCGTTGCTTGGCTTCAGGCAGGTGCCTTCCTGGCCTTAGTCGCCGCACTCCAGCTACAGATGGGTGAGATCGGGTTCGGGATGGGAGGCGCGACGAAGGCCGCTCTCCTGGCGATGAACGCGAACCTCGGCCTCGGACTCCTGGTGCTCGCTTTCACCGGCGAACAGTGGCTGAAGGCTCACGGCACGTTAGCAAGGAGGGTCGGCTACTCCCTGGTCGCGGTTGCGGTTTTGGGCCAAGTGTGGTTCATGTGGACGTTCAACATGATTGGCTTTCGGTTCTAACTCTCGGTGGAACGATGAACGACTTCTTGGATCGGCTCCGGCCCGTCGCCCTCAACGCGTGGCGGATCGCCGTGGGCTTCACCTTCTTCACGCATGGCGGCCAGAAGTTGTTCGGGTGGTTCGGTCGAGATGCGGTCGAGAGCTATGTAAGTCTTCGCGGTGCTGCTGGGATCATTGAGTTCGCGGGCGGACTCATGATCATGGCTGGGCTCTTCACTCGCCCGACGGCGTTTATCCTGTCAGGTCAGATGGCCGTGGCCTACTGGTACCAGCACGTCGGAAACGGCGGCCTCTGGCACTGGGCGAATGGAGGCGAACTCGCGGCAGTGTACTGCTTCACCTTCCTGGCGATGTCGGTCGTGGGCGGTGGCAACTTCAGCGTCGACGGCATGCTTGCAGGTCGCAAGGACGGATGAGCCTTTACCGCCTCCCCCGGGGAAGGCGCGGGTCTAGACCGTCGCGAGTTTGCGCGCTGAGACCGGCTCGAACGACTGGCCCGGCGTCCAACTCGTGACGTAGCCAGCGACGGCACTCGCGGCCACCGAGTACGGGGACCCGAGGTAGAGATTCCCGGGACCGGACCGGCCCGGGAAGTTCCGATTCTGCGAAGAAATCGAGACCTCGTCCGGAGAGCTCGTCACACCGGGGCCGGCTGCGATGCAAGCTCCGCAACCCGGTTCGATGAACTCTGCACCCATCCGTTCGAAGAGTTCGAGATATCCCTCTTCTCGACAGTACTCGCGCACCTCGGTCGACCCACACTGGATGAAGACTTTCACGTCTGCGTGGACGCGAAGCCCCTGCGCGTCGGCTTCCGCGAAGACACGTGCGTACATGTCCATGTCTTCTTTCTTACCCGCGGTACATGAGCCCGCGTAAGCGATATCGATTCGAATCGGCTCGTCACCGAGCTCGTCGATGAAGACGCCGTTCCCCGGGTCGTTCGGAAGCGCCGCCATCGGGCGGATCGCCGAGGCATCAATCTCGATCACCTTCACGTACTCGGCATCTGGATCGCTCTGCATGCCCTCGACGAGCGATTGAGCGCGACTCCGGTCCATCCCGCGCTCCTGCACCATGAAGTCGACCGACTTCTCGTCTGCAGCGATGATACCCGTGAAGGCACCTACCTCGGCGGCCATGTTGGTCATTGTTGCGCGCTCGTCTACCGAAAGCGCTTCGACCGCTGGGCCTGCGTACTCGATGATCTTTCCGATTGCCTCGCCATCGCGCACGTACGGGTGGCGCAAGATCTCGAGCATGTAGTCCTTGGCCGTCACGTTGGAGGCTGGCTCCCCCGTGATCACGACCTTGAACGACTCGGGCACGGAGACGCGCACGTCTTTCGTGATCCACGAATTGAAGATGGCCGTGGTTCCGACTCCGAACGCCACCGCTCCGATCGCCCCGGCGTGGGGGGTGTGCGAGTCGGTACCGATGATCAGCATCCCGGGTTCGGCGTACTCCTCCAGAATCTTCGAGTGGCAGATCGCCTGCGAACCGAGCCGGTGACCCATCTGTTCGCCGTATAGCTTCACGCCCTGCTTCTCGGCGAAGGTTCGCTGCTTCACCTCCAGCTCATTCGCCACGTCGAGGAGTCCCTGCTCGATCCGCTCCTGACTCATCACCTTGTCGAGGAAGGTCAGGTGGTCACGGAAGAAGAGGATCGAGTCGGGATCTACGACCTTCGCGTTCTCTCCGACCTTGTCCTCGAAGAAGATCGAAGCCATTGGAGTCACGTACTCGTGACTGAAGCGAATGTCGGTGCGGTAGAAGCCCGCGTCTCCGGGGCGCACCCAATCGATCCCGGTCTCGCCGCTCGCTGCATCCGTGACCAGGTGCTTCGCGAAGATCTTCTCCGCCAGCGTCATGGCTCGGTGCTTGGGAGGAGCTTGGAGCGTGGCCGCGGCAGCCCCCTCTGAAACACCGCCCTGCGCCGCGGTCAGAGGGATCGTCACCTTCCCCTGTAGCCGCGCGACGTTGAACTCGAAGAGACCTCCGTACTCGATGATCTGCCGGGTGATCTCATCTTTCCCGTCAGTGAACTCGGAAAGGTGGATCTCTTCGCCCGCCTCGATTCGGTCAATGATCGAGAAGTCGTGCGTCGTGAGCACGCCGAGGTTTTGGCAGTTCTCGTTGTAGATCCGCTCGATGCTCTCCGCAACAACGACCTTGATACCCGCATGGAGCTCCGCGTACGGGCTGGCCTCCCGGCTGCTCCCCTTCCCCCTCCGCTTACCGGCAACGGAGCATACGAAGCCACCGTTCCTCACTGCGTTTCGCTCGACCGGGTAGTCGGTCTCGCCGGTGGCGGCGTTCGTCGTGCGAAGTCCTAGATAGGGGAAGTCTCCGAGGGTCTCGTCGTAAAAGAAGCAGATGTAGGCCGGAGTGATCTCATCCGTCGAGATCTGGTCTCTCAACCGACTCCTCAACTCGTCCGTGAGTTCGACCCTCGCACCTTCGTACAGCTGTGCCTTCAGCAGCTCTGTGTCGTCGAGCAGGTGCAAGATGCGGCCCTCCAGTCGGAAGGTCTGGGGCCGCTTGGTGATCTCTCGGTCGAGGAGGTCTTTGATCATGCCGGTCCTTGTAGAAGGGTCAGCGCCGCCTCGGTGAGATCCGGGACGACGCTCGTAGGGGTGCCTCGGTGAAGGCTGCGGCCCGAGCAGAGCCGCTGATCCCTACTTGAAAGTTGGCGCAGCGGGCTTCGTTGACAAAGTCCCTCGTCCGTGGCGCCTGCGGGAACGCCTCTTGAGCGAAGCAACCCTCTCAGCCGTAGCTGTCATCTACAGCTGTCGTAGATCATGAATGCCCGGGATGGGAGGAGGCACAGTGGTGCTTGTTGGTAGGAATGCCGCGACCGCGGGGGCGCTAGTCTTGGTTGGGCTCTTGGCTGCAAGCGGTGGCGCGGCGCACGGACAGGATGTGGTGGATTTACCGGGGTCGGACCGAAGCCTAGATGCGTCGTTCGACGAGGTCTTCCGAGTCGGCTCCTTCGAGGGCGAACTCTGGGAGACGTTCGGAGAGATCCAAGGCGTGGCGTTCGATGCGAACGGCAACCTGTACATCCTGGACCGTCAGGCGAATCAGATAACGGTCGTCGATCGAGACGGCGCGTTTGTTCGCTCGATTGGCCAACCGGGCGAAGGTCCCGGAGAGTTCCGGGCGGCGATGTCCTTCACGGTGCTGCCCGACGGTCGTGTCGTGGTCGCGGACCTCGGCCACCGGGCGTACCAACTCTTCGATGCCTCCGGTGAATTCGAACGGATGGTCGCCATGAGCATGGACGGTGGCTCGATCCGACTCGGAGACATCTACCCGCATCCGACCGAGGACGCCGTCATCTCCGGTGGTAGCCGCAGTGTGATCGCGATGCGCTCTGGACCCGGTGGCCCACCCGCGGAGGAAGGGCGCCCGATCGAGGTGGTGTCGCTCGAGGGAGACGTGGTCGAAACCACGACGCTCGCCAGAGGTTGGCAGCCACCCCGCGATGACCGACCCCAGACGTTCGAGGGTGGGGGGGTGTCCCTACGAATGGACCGGGCGGGCCCGCGCACGTTCGAGCCAGCGTTGTTGAGTGGCGTGCTTCCGGGGGGAGCGGTCGCGTTCTCGGACTCGAGTGCGTACGCGATCAAAGTTACCGGGGCTGACGGCGGAGTAGAGCGAGTCCTTCGCCGACCGTTCTCCCCCACCCCCGTAACCGAGCGCATGGAAGAAGCGGAGCGCGAGCGTCGCCTCGCGGAGCTCGAGGAGGGTGGTGGCCCGACGATGCGCGTGATGGTCGGTAGTCCCGGGGGAGGACCCGCGCAGTCCATTTCTCAGGACGCCGTAAACGAAATGATGCGAGACCAGATCGCGCAGATGGCGTTCTACCACGAAGTGCCGGTTCTGATGAATCTCGCGACAACGTGGGCCGGTACGATCTGGGCACAGCGGCGGGGTGATTCACCGACGGAGGAGGGCGCGATCGACGTGCTGTCTCCAGATGGTGAGTACGTCGGAACGTTGGACTCGGAGAACACGACGATGCCATCGGCGTTCGGACCCGATGGGCTCGCCGCCTTCATCACTGCGGACGACTTCGAGGTCCCGGTTGTGGTGGTGAGACGCCTCGACCCGACCGTGCGCTAGCCGCCGAAACGCGACCGCCCCCGCCCGGCTTCGACCGGGGCGGGGGCGGTGTCGCGCCGCTGGACGGTGGAGTGGCTAGCTGAAGTCCACTCCGAAAATCACCGCGATAACGATCGCCGCGATCGCTACCGGGGCGATGAACCGGATGAAGAAGTGCCAGACGTCGTACTTGAACCAGCCCGGCTGCGTACCGTCCACGAGCTCGGACTCGGACGACTCCCGGGTCATGAACCAACCGGCTGCGATCGTGATCGCGAGTCCGCCGGTCGGGAGCATCCAATTCGAGACGAAGTGGTCAGCCATCCCGAACCAGCTCGTTTTACCACCGAAGATGAGCTCACCGATTACGCCGGGTGCGGAGAAGTTCGTCGCGAAGCTGGCTCCGCCGAAGGAGAGCGCGGCGAGAATCGTGAAGAAGAAGACAGCACCACCGCACATGAGAGTGGCCTTCTGTCTCGGGATGCCGTGCTCGTCGATGACGTATGAGGCAACAACCTCGAGTAGTGACATCGTCGAGGTGAGCGCCGCGAGCGCGACCAGTACGTAGAAGAGCGGGGCGAGGAAGTTCCCGCCCGGGACGACCCCTTCCGCAAAGAAGAGCTGCGGAAGGGAGATGAAGAGCATCCCGACTGTTCCTGTCTCGCTGACCTGCTCCTGCATCCCCGCGGTGAAGATCACGGTGAACATGATCACGGTCGCGACGAGCGCGATGACGGTGTCGAGCACGACAATGATCGCCGATGCTTTCACGATCGACTGATTCTTCGCGATGTACGACCCGTAGGTGATCATCGCACCCATGCCCAGAGACAACGTAAAGAACGAGTGCCCGAGCGCTTCGAGCACACTTCCGCCGTCCAACTCACTAAAGCTGGGCCTGAAGATGAAACTCAACGCCTCACCGGACCCCTCCATCGCGAACGAGGTGAAGAAGAGGAGCGCGAGAATCACGAAAAGGATCGGTAGAAAGAGTCGGGCGATCTTCTCGATGCCCTTCTGGACGCCAAAATAGACGACCGAAACCGTGGCGATGCTGAAGCCGAGCGAGAGCGAGAGTTGGAGGCCGCCGTTGGCCGACTGCTCCGTAAACACTTGGCCCAGGGATGTCCCGGCCGGAAAGCCGCTGACCATCCACCCGGCAGTCTTCGCGAAGAAGAAGAGCGACCACCCGGCGATGACCGTGTAGTAGCTGAGGAGCGTGAAGCCGCACAGCACTCCCCAGAGTCCGACAATGCCCCACGCCGGCCCGACGGCTTCCTTGAGGGCGCCGACCGCGCTCTTCTGAGTCTTTCGACCGATGAGGAGCTCAGCCATCATGATCGGGAGTCCGACCGAAAGGATGCAGACCAGGTAGACGAGCACGAAGGCGCCGCCGTTGTTCTCCCAGGTGATGAAGGGGAACTTCCAAAGGTTTCCGAGACCGATGGCGCTACCAGTCGCTGCCAGAATGAAACCGGCGCTCGAGGTCCAGTTTCCGCGCTGCTCCGTCATGCTATCTCCGAGTGTGCGATCGACGATCGATGGATTCGACTCGCCGGGGCGGGCAATCGGCCCGAACATACCCGACGCGCTGAACCTCCGACAAGCGTGGGGTACTCGATGAAGTACGGTCAAACGAGGAGAATCATGACTCGATCCATTCCGATGTCTCGCGCGCTCTGTCTCGCGCTGGCCGGACTTCCAGCGTTCGCGGGGTGTGCGTCAGAGCCGGCCGCGGAGTCAGAGGCGCCATTCCGAGCGGCCTTACTCACCTCCGGGCCGGTGAGTGACGCCGGATGGTATGCCGGGGCGTACGAGGGGTTGCTCCAGCTCGAGACGGAGCTCGGGGCCGAGGTGAGTCATCAACAGACGGCGACTCCGGCAGAGTTCGACGAGGCCTTCCTCGCCTACGGTTCGTCTGGCTACGATCTCATCTTCGCGCACGGCTTCGAGTATCAGGACGCGGCAATGCGCGCGGGCGTCCAGTTCCCGAACACGACGATCGTCGTATCCGGCGGCGGAGAGATCGCAGACAATGTCGTACCCCTGATCTTCCGGCTCGAAGAGGCGACCTACCTCGCCGGTATGGCAGCGGCCTCCATAACCGAGTCTGGGATCATCGGAATGGTGGGCGGCGTCGAGATTCCGCCCGTTCGGGGTGCGTTCATGTCCTTCGAGGCTGGAGCTCGGTCGGTGAACCCCGAGGTCGAGATCTTGGAGACCTTTACCGGGGACTGGAACGATGTCGCTTCGGCGAAGGAGGCAGCCATCGCCCAACTGAGCCGCGGGGCCGATGTCTTGATTCACAACCTAGACGCAGGATCGTTTGCGATCTTCCAAGCGGTGCGGGAGGCGGTAGCTCAGGGCCGGACGGTGTGGGCTTTGGGGATGAACAACGATCAGAACCACGTGGCACCCGACGTGATTATCGGGAGTGCAGTGATCCGGATCCCGACGGCCTTCGTAGAAACGGCGCATCGCTGGCAGGCGGGTGAAGTCGGAGGCGACGCGATCTACACGGGTTCGGGGGAGGAGGTCGTCGACTTTGTAGTGAACCCCGATCTCGCCGACCGCTATCCGCCCGGCATCTTGGAGCGCATCGACGACGCTCGACGAGCGATCCGGAACGGGACGCTCACTGTCCCGCGTGTGGCGTTCGTGGAAGGCGAGACGGGCGGGGAGTGACCGAGCCGCTACTCCGGCTTCGCGGCATTCATAAGGCCTTCGGGTCGGTGCGGGCTCTGGACGGAGCTACGCTCGATCTGTTCCCCGGCGAGGTCCACGGTCTTCTCGGGGCGAACGGGGCTGGGAAGTCTACGCTCCTGAATGTGCTGGGAGGGATGCTGCAGCTCGACGCCGGCGAGATCGAGTTGCGAGGCAAGCCGATCACATTCGGGAGTCCGCGAGATGCGTGTGAGAGCGGGATCGGACTGGTGCATCAGCACTTCACGCTGGTGCCGACTTTTACCGCGTCGGAGAACATTAGGCTGGGGCAGAGGGGGCTGGCCGACTTCGACGCGACCTTGGCGGGTCTTATGGAGCGGACCGGTCTTCGGGTGGCGCTAGACACACCTGTCGAGGAGCTCGGTGTAGGCGCCCAGCAGCGAGTCGAGATCCTCAAAGCGCTCTTGAGAACGCCTCGCGTACTCGTCCTCGATGAGCCGACGGCGGTTCTCGCCCCCGTCGAGATCGACGACCTCTTCTCCTTTCTACGAAGCCAGTCTGCGGAGGGAGTCTCCGTGGTCATTGTGGCGCACAAGCTGGACGAGGTGCTCGCCGTGACTGATCGGGTCACGGTCCTGCGGGCCGGGGCGACCGTCTACACGGGGAGCCGGGACGGTCTCGAAAGGGGTGCTCTGGTCGAAGCAATGGTCGGCCGTGAGTCGCGTGTGGAGCTCGAGCGGAGGATGTCAGGTCGGAAGAGCGTGACCGCCGCTCAAGCCGATTCTCCGTCGCCCCGGGAGTCGGTGGCGCGTTTGGAAGGAGTCGTGTCTGAGAAGGGTGGAGTGCGCCTTCTTGACGGTGTCGATTTGCAGGTCTCGCCAGGAGAGACTGTCGGGATCGCAGGGATCGAAGGGAATGGGCAGCGGGAGCTCGCCCTGATCCTCTCGAAGCGGACGACCCCGACCCGGGGCACCGTTGCTGTGCCTGGGGAGGTCGGCTTCGTGCCGGCCGATCGCCAACGCGAGGGCGTGATCGGTTCGTTCACGATTTCGGAGAATATGGCGCTGAGCGTGCACGATCGCGTCGGCTTTCGCGACGGCCCTTGGTTGCGTTGGCCCGAGGTCCGGGAGTTGAGCCGTCAGGTGGTCGAGCGCTTCGACGTCGAAGCGCCGTCGATCGATACGCCAGCCTCATCCCTTTCGGGCGGCAACCAACAGCGGGTTCTTGTCGGGCGCGAGGTGGAGCGCGCCAAGGGGCTCTTCGTGGCGGAGAATCCCACCCGAGGGCTCGACGTGGACGCCACCGCTTTCGTCCAAGACGAGCTGCGCCGGCTCGCGTCCGAGGGAATGGGTGTCGTGCTGATCACAACGGATCTGGACGAGGTTCTCGAGCTGAGTGACCGGATCTTCGCGATCGTGCGTGGTCGTCTCCGGGCCGTGCCCCCGACAGCCGCGGATCGTGAGGGGGTTGGTGCTTTGATGCTCGCGGCAGAGCCTGTCGACGCATGACACTGCCCCGCTTTGGTGGCGCGCTGACCGCCCTCGGGGCTGTGGTCGCCACACTACTCGTGGCGGCCCTCCTCCTCTGGGTGGGCGGGTACGATGTGTCGGAAGCCGCCGGGGCCATGTGGCTCGGAGCGTTCGGGAGCTGGTCCGTCTTCCTTTCGATCACTCTAGTGAGGGCCGTTCCTCTCTTGTTGTGCGGTTTGGCGGTCGGGCTCGCCTTCCGGGCCGGGGTCTGGAACATCGGCGCCGAGGGGCAACTCTACGCGGGCGCGATCGCGGCGACGTGGCTTGGACTGACATTCGCTTCGCTACCGGGGTTCCTCCTGGTTCCCGTTGTACTGATCGGGGCGGCCGTCGCGGGCGGCCTGTGGGCGCTCGCACCGACGGTCATGAAGTTGCGACTAGGAGTCGGGGAGGTGATCACGACCATCCTCTTGAACTTCGTCGCGATTCACACGGCCTCGCTCATGGTGCACGGCCCCCTTCAAGAGTCGCGGGGGATCTTTCTTCAATCTGACGTCCTCCCCGAGGCGGCCCGGATCCCGAGCCTCGTCCCTGGCACCCGACTGCACTTGGGCTTCGGACTCGCCGTCCTCCTTGCGATCGGCCTCGCTGCACTCGATCGAAGAACGGCATTCGGCTTTCGGCTCCGTGCCGTGGGAGCGTCACCGTCTGCGGCGTCCGTATCAGGGCGCATCCGCACAGGTCGAGTGATCGCCGTCGCCTTTCTAGCGTCAGGAGCCCTAGCCGGACTCGCCGGTGGGATCGAGATCGGGGGCGTGACCTTCGCCCTCCACGAACGGCTCTCACCAGGGTGGGGGTACACCGCGATCGCGGTTGCCCTTCTCGCCGGATTGCACCCGCTGGGCATTATCGCGACGGCGCTTCTCTTCGGCGCGCTTCAGGCGGGCGCCGCCTCGATGCAGAGAGACGCCGGGATCCCCGCAGCTTGGGCGAGCGTGGTCGAGGCTCTTGTCATTCTTGCCGTGCTGGCGCTCGATCGTGCCCGCAGTGCGCGAGCCGGGTACGAGTCTCGGGAGAGCACCTCATGACCGGCGCGGAGTTCGCACTCTTCGCCGAGGCCGCGGTGCGGCTCGGGGCTCCGCTCGCGTTGGCTGCACTCGGTGAGACCATCACCGAGCGCAGCGGGGTGATTAATATCGGTCTCGAGGGCTCCATTATCGCGGGAGCCCTGGGAGGGGCCTTGGGAGCCCTCGCAGTGGGGCATGCCGGCGGCGGTCTCGCCCTGGGACTTGTAGCGGGTGTGGCCGTCGCAGGCCTCTTCGCGGGTTTCGCGATCGGCCTCGGAGTCGATCAGATTATCGCCGGAACCGCCGTCATGCTTGGCGGACTCGGGATCACCGGCGCGATCTACCAGGCTCGTTTCGGGACTACCGGCACCGAGCTCTCGCTGCCCACGCTCGACGCGATGTCGCTCGGCCCTCTCGCGGATATTCCACTCGTCGGATCCGCGCTATTCAACCAGGCTCCCACCGTCTACCTGGCGTATCTACTCGCGCCGACACTGTGGTATCTCGTGTTCCGCACTCCACTTGGACTCGAGTTGAGAGCGGTCGGTGAGGCCCCTCATGCGGCGAGAGCCGCCGGGGTCCGGGTGCGCTGGGTCAGATTGTGGGCGACCCTCTTCGGGGGGGCGCTGGCTGGTCTAGCTGGCGCTCATCTGGCGCTGGCTCATGCCGGAACCTTTGCTGAGGGGATGAGCGCGGGCCGGGGCTTCATCGCGATCGCGGTCGTGGTGCTCGGCAGGTGGAACCCCCTGCTCGTTCTGGCGGCCGCGTTCTTCTTCGGGGCCGCCTCGGCCTTCCAATTTTTCCTCCAAGCTCTTGGGTTAGACCTTCCTTATCAGATCTTTCTGGCAATGCCCTATGTGCTCACCCTGTTCGCCCTCGCCGGTTGGGTAGGACGTAGTCGAGCCCCGGCAGCGCTCGCCCTCCCCTGGGAGGAGAGTCGGTAGCCTTGGTCGAGCACCCGGCCACGCTCGGGTGTCGAAATAATGATGTACGATGATTCTCGCGCTTGCCCGCGAGACAAGGAGATGAGATGAACCGCCACGTACCACGCATCTGTCGATGGCTCGCACTCGCGACGCTCTTCGGCACGGGCTTGCCGACGCTCGTCGAGGCCCAGCGTCTCGAAGGCACCGGGACCGTTGCAACGGGCCTGCTCCTTCGTCAGATGGATGGCGTAAAGCGAGTGTTGATGATCGCCGCGCACCCGGACGATGAAGACACGAGCCTCCTCACTACACTCGCGCGCGGGTGGGGGGCCGAAACGGCTTACCTGGCTCTCACGCGCGGTGATGGTGGCCAGAATCTCATCGGATCCGAATTGTGGGAGGGACTCGGGATCGTGCGGACGGGCGAGCTTCTCGCAGCAAGAGAACTCGACGGGGGGCAACAATTCTTCACGCGTGCCTTCGACTACGGGTACTCCAAGAGTGCAGACGAGGCTCTCTCCCTCTGGCCGCGCGATGAGCTGCTTCGGGACGTGGTGTGGGTGGTGCGGAAGTACAGACCGCACGTCATCGTCTCGGTCTTCAGCGGTACCCCTCGCGATGGACACGGCCAGCACCAGGCCGCAGGCGTGATGGCCCGGGAGGCGTTCGCCGCGGCGGGCGACCCGACGCGCTACCCTGACCAGCTCGACGAGGGAGTCGAAGCGTGGGCGCCCCAAAAGCTGTACCAGACCTCTCGTCGCAGATTCTTCCCTGGAGCAGCCGACGAAGACGACGGGTCGATCGATATCGAGACCGGCGTCCTCGATCCTCTGCTGGGTCGGTCGCTACGACAGTTGGCTATGGAGAGTCGGAGCCAACATCGGTCTCAGGACATGGGGGCGGCGCAGCCTCCAGGACCCGGCTTGACCGGTGTGATCCTTATTGAGAGTAGGGTCGGTGAGGGCGATGGCGATCTCTTCTCGGGTGTGGACACCACGCTGGTTGGAGTCACGAACGGTCTCGATGGCCCACTCCGTGTCCGTACTACAGGCTACCTCGAGGCGTATCGGAGATCGGTCGCTCGGGCGCGCACAGAGTTGGGCCTCGATCCGGAGGCGGTAGTGCCGTCTCTGCTCGAGGCTCTCGGACACCTGCGGGATGCTCGTGAAGCGGTTCCGATGAATCGCGACCGTGAGTTCGATCGCTCTGTGGGCGATCGAATCGGAGTGGTGGAGCGCGCGATCGCGGCAGCTAGCGGCGTCTCGACCTCGCTGCGGATCGACGACGATCTCCTCGTACCCGGCCAGCACGCCACTCTGACTGCGATGCTATGGAATGGAGGTCGATCGCCGCTGACCGAAGCCGACATCGAGATCGACGCTCCCGACGGATGGATCGTGTCGGAGCGCTCCCAGGAAGGCTTCGACGCCGATGGTGTGGTCGGCCCGGGGGAGTTGGGGACGTGGACGTACGATGTCGTCGTGCCGGAGAACGCCGAGGTATCGAGACTGTACTACCTGAGGGAGAGCCGCGTCGGGGCCAACTACCAATGGCCGGACGACCCGGACCTCCGTGGCCTTCCCCGGGATCCTCCGCTCCTGGTCAGCCGTGTGTCATACCGGGATGCTCGCGCCGGGTCGCAACGAATCGGCGTGGAGTCGGAGGGCCGCTTCGTCGGAGTGAATCCAGCGTTGGGCGAGTTCGATCGACCGATCCTGGTCGTGCCCCCCCTCTCCGTCGCGGTCACACCCGCGGGTGTGACACGCCCTGCGAGCGCTCGAGGTGCGACAACGATCTCGGTGGTCGTGCGGACCGAAGCGGTGAGCGGGGCCGAGGGAACGGTCGGGGTGTCGCCCCCGGACGGGTGGTCAGTCGAGCCCAGGTCGGCTGACTTCGCGCTCTCCGAGGCGGGTGCAGAGCGCACCATTGTCTTCGACGTGACCCCGACCGGGACCGCCGATCCAGGACGGCACGTCTTCAATGTGTCGGCCACCGGTGCCGACGGAACTTCGTACGGGGAGGGATTCCATCTGGTCGATTACCCGCACATCGAGCGCACAGCGCTCTTCTCGCCGGCCGCGGCCACGATCTCCGTGGTGCCCGTAACCGCACCGGCGGACGTCCGGATCGGGTACATCATGGGCTCGGGAGATGCAGGTCCTGAGGCTCTGCGTCAGATCGGGATCGACGTGGACGAGCTCGACGCCGCCCGCGTGCGGGAGGGCGGATTCGAAGAGTATTCGGCGATCGTGCTCGGGGTACGCGCGTACGAAACGCGCACTGACCTACAGGCGGCTGCCGACCAGCTCCTCGCCTACGCGCGGGGGGGAGGCACTGTGGTGGCGCAGTACAACCGTGGCCCACTCGGGAGCATCGTGCCCTTTGCCATGCAGGTGGGTCGCGGGTCGCCGAGGGTTTCGGATGAGACGGCGCCGGTCCGCATACTCGAGTCCAGCGCGCCTTTGTTCACGACCCCGAACCGGATCTCCGAGGACGACTTCGAGGGGTGGGTACAAGAGCGTGGCCTCTACTTCGCATCGGAGTGGGACGATCGCTTCCGGCCGATGCTGGAGTTGAACGACCCCGGCGAAGAGGCGCGACACGGTTCTCTCTTGGTCGCAACCGTGGGGGAAGGGTGTGTTCGTGTATGCCGCGCTCTCATTCTTCCGCCAGTGGGCCGAGCAGGTACCGGGCGCGTACAGACTCTTCACGAATCTCGTGTCGCTCGACGCGGAGGATTGGAAAGCGTGGGAAGCGTCTCGGTGATGAGGGCTGGGGCACGGTCCACCCTCCTCCTTCTCGCCCTGGCGGGGTGCGGCCCACCTCGCGACACCGTCGTTCACGTGCGGTCGGCACTCCCCGAGGAGCTGCTCGAGTTGGCAGAGTCGACGTTCGAAGAGTTACACCCCGAGATCGATATCGCCTTCTCGGAGGCGGATGACGCGGCCTCGTACCACGAGCTCCAGATCTCGAGTGGTGCTCCCCCTTTCGACGTCTGGTGGGGGGCATCGGGCCGGACCCTCGAGCGGGCCGCCGGCCACGACCTGCTCGCGGTCTATCGACCCCCGTGGGTCGATCAACCGGGGATGGGATCCGTCCGCCCTGATGATCGGTGGCACGTGACGATGGTGACCCCCTTCGTGATCGCCTTCAACCGCGACTTCATGTCGTTGGGCGACGCCCCCACTCGATGGGTCGATCTCTTTCACCATGGCTGGACTCGAGAGGTCGCGCTGCTGCACCCGACTCGCAGCGCCGCAGGGGAGTCGTTCGCTGCTTCGATGATCCTCGAGGCGCTCCGGTCCGAGGAGGACCTCGAGATCGGGTTCGAATGGCTGGCCCGACTCGACCCTCAGATTGCCGACTACTTCGAGTCTTCTGATGAGGCTCTACGGGCGTTGGCCGTCGGGGGGAATCTCCTCGCTGTCCTGCCCCGCGCGGACGTCGAGTACGCTCGCGAACGGGCTGGAGACTGGCTCTACTACCGGATCCCGATGGATGGGACGCCGCTGTTGACGCGCGGTGTCGCCATCACGAGCGGATCCGATGTTCGGAATGCGGCGGCGCGGTTCGTTGATCACATCGGGTCGGTGGAGATGGCGACCGAGGCGAAGCTCGCTACGCGGTGGCAGCCTGCTCATGGCTCCATCGATGAGGCCCGGGTCCCGGAGGGTTTCGAACTCCTCCAGAGGGGTCGCGTGTACCCTCTAGCGCTCGACACCTTGAATACGTACGCGGAGGAGTGGATGACCCGTTGGGATCTCGAAGTGAGAGACCGCAGCAGGTAGCTGCTACGCGTTCTGAGGCTCCGTGCCAAGGGCGCTCAACGCCAGCCCGACGGCAAGCACTACTCCGGCGCCGATCACGTTCTGCCATAGATAGGCCACGTCGGTTTGGAAGTTGACGTATCCGACCACGGCCATCCCGGCGAGCAGGCCGAAGAAGGCGCCGTTGGCTCGGGCTCGCGGCAGAAGAGCCAAGAGGAAGACCCCGAGAATCGATCCGTAGAAGAATGATCCGAAGCGATTCACGACCTCGATCAGCGAGCCGAGGGTCGCGGCGTAGACCGCCACGAAACAGGCGAAGACCCCCCACAACGCCGTCGCCCATCGCGACACGCGCAGGTAATGTGCGTCATCGGCGTCGGGGTCGACCCAGCGTCGGTAGAAGTCGATGACGCTCGTCGTTGCCAAAGAGTTCAGCTCAGATGAGATGCTCGACATAGCCGCCGCGATGACTCCCGCGATGAAGAGGCCGGCCAGACCGATGGGCAGTTCGGACAACACGAAACGAGGGATGATGTAGTTCACGTCCCTCGACTCCTCGCCCGTCACGTCCTCGGCTAGGGTCAACGCCTGATCACGAATCGTCTGGATGTCGGCTTCGCGGGCTTGGAACGTCGACATCGCGGCGGCCGCTGCGGTCTCGCTCCCTGCCTCGGCAACGGCGAGAGCAGCAGATTCGCGGGCCGTGAAGGCCGAGTCGTACTCGTCCTGTAGCTCCTGGTACGCAGCCCCTCGCTCGGCCACGACGGCCTCTTCGTGGGCGGGATTGTAAAGGAGTGGCGGCTGCACGAACTGGTAGTACACGAACACGCCGATGCCCACGAAGAGAACCAATGCCTGCAGCGGGATCTTCCAGTAAGCACTCATGAGTAGCGACGACTTCGCCTCTACGACCGACTTCGCAGCCAGGTAGCGCTGCACCTGACTCTGATCGGTCCCAAAGTACGAGAGCATCAGGAACGTCCCGCCCAGCAGCCCGGACCAGAAGGTGTACGTCTCGGTGAAGTCGAACGAGAAGTCGAACGTCTCGAGTCGACCGGTCGATCCGGCAATTGTGAGAGCGTCGTGCGGGCTTACCGGCATCTGGACCAAGAGAACAACCATGATCGCCAGGAGGGCCACGACGATCAGTACCATCTGCTTCACGTCGGCCCATGCGACCGCCTGCACGCCTCCGATCATCGTATAGATCACCGTGGGCACCCCGATGAGCGCCACGCTCCAGATCAGCGGGATGCCGAAGATCGCACTGAATACGACTCCCGGAGCGGCCATGATCGTCCCGACCGACATGCCCCGCGACAGTAGGAAGAGGAAGGCAGTGAACGATCGGGTCTTCGAGTCGAAGCGACGCTCCAGGTACTCGTACGCAGTGAAGACCCCGGAACCGTGGAGCATGGGGACGATCGTGACGCCAAGGATTACCATGGCCAGCGGGAGCCCGAAGTAGATCTGAACGAAGCGCAGGCCGTCCGTGGCGCCCTGACCTGTCGTCCCGATCATCGTTACGGCGGAGAGTTGGGTGGCCATGACCGAAAGGCCGACAACCCACCAAGACAAACTCTTATTCGCGGCGAAGTACCCCGCGATCGTGTCCGTACCCTTCGACTTCCGGATGCCGTCGATCACCACGTAGGAGAGGTAGACGACGACGATGACCCAATTGATCCAATGCATATCGTGGCTCGCTAGACGTGGTACGCGATCTGGATCAGGCCGAGGAGCGTGAGGGCCACGACCTGCACCATCAGCACCTGGATCAGGGTCTTCCGGAAGCGCGACTGGTGGTCGTGCGGGTCGGAGGGCGAGTCGGCTTGGGTCATCGGGAGCTCATGCGAGAGTAGCGTGCGCCAACCTTCCTAGGCTACGGCGGTCGACGCAAGGACGGACTGCGACCCGAAGACCGGGTCGTGCGGATCGGTTCCGCTCCCGGACCTCGTTCCGCGGAGAGTCGAGAAGGTGAAACGCTTCGGCGTTCACTCCGTATCCTTCATCGCCAAACACATCGATTTACTCTGTTTTTCTGATGACAATCCTAAAGAAGTCGTTACTGATTTGGTCGATGCTCGGCCTCCTCGCTGGCACAGGAGCCGGAGAGCGGTTGGGGGCTCAGCTAATCCCGCCGGATTCGGTAAGCACCGTCTTCGTCACCGACACCATCGGCGACTTCGGAGCGGTGGGCGGTGTGGCGGTCGACGCTCTCGGCTTCGTATACATCGCCGACTTTCGCAACGCAGTTTGGCGCCTCTCGCCGGACGGAAGCGTGAAGAAGCACGCGGACGGACTCTACGGCTCGTCGGGCAACGCCGTGGGCCCCCGTGGGTACCTGTACCAGTCCAGCTTCTACGGGAACTACATCTCACGCATCTCTCGAACCGGAGAGGTCGAGCGGTGGGTGAGTGATGGCCTCAACGGCCCCGTCGGCATCGCTGCGGCACCCGACGGCACACTCTACGTCGTGAACTGCAACGCGGGCGCGGTCGCTCGGGTTGCGCCCGACAAGACCGTTTCGGAGTTCGCCAAAGACCCGCGCATGGCGTGTCCCAACGGGATCACCTTCGACGACCGCGGGGATCTGTACGTCGTCTCGTTCAGCAACTCCAAGGTCCTCCGCATCGATCGGGAGGGTAAAGTCAGCGAGTTCGCGGATGTGACCGGAGCGGGAGGCAACGGCCACATCACGTTCGCCGGAGGCGCGTTCTATGTGACTCAGTTCCGCGGGAATCAGATCTTCCGAGTGACCCGCGACGGGACGGTCACCCCCGTTGCCGGAACCCGTGTCGCGGGCACAGACGATGGCCCTGCCCTAGAGGCGACCTTCACCCAGCCCAACGGCATCGCGGTCGACCCGTCAGGGACCGTGCTGTGGGTCAACGACATGACATCCGGTCCAGGGTTGGGTCGGGGCGTCTCGGTGGTGTCGATGCGTCGGATTCGACTTATGACGTTGGGGGATCTTCTCTCTCAGATCCCTTCCCAGGATGGCGCAGACCGAGTTCGGGAGGTGTACACCGCGTACCGCGAAGCTCGGCCGGGAGAAGAGACCAGCGCGGCGGCGCTTGCACAGGCGTATAGCTGGCTGTCCGGTGGGCGTATTGGGGAGGCAGTAGCCCTCTTCGAGCTCAACGCCGCCAGCAACCCCCAGGATCCCAACTCCGTCTTCCACTACGGGGAAGCGTTTCGCTTCACGGGTCAGCCCGAGCAGGCTGCTGCACAGTACCGGAGAGTGTTGGAGCTCGATCCCGAGCATGCGAACGCTCGAGCGCGGTTAAGCGACGTAGGGGGTGGCGTATAGGAGTGGTCGTTGTGGGACGATCCTGAGAGGCGTAGGGATGAGGACTGGGAGAGCGCGCTGCGTGTGACCTTGTCCCAACGTCGCCCGCGCAGCACAATCGCAGTAAAGCATATCTCCTAAAATCGATCCCGAGCATTGCAGCTCGTCCAGTTCGATCGGAGCAGCGATGACCAAGAAGCGCTGGAATGCGGGCGCCGCGCTCGTTTTGGGGGCGACGGCGGCCGCATGTGCCGCGGGATCGGGGGGCTCATCAGGATGTAGCGCCAGTCTGAGCCCGTCACCCAACTCACTCGCGGAGGTCCTCGACTCTGCCGCGTTGCAAGGCCGAATCGCCGAAGTGTGGCCCGCGCATTCCGGGCGCGTTGTCGCTCGTGTCGGTGGGCGTTCGGAGGGTGTGGCAGACTCGGCCAGGGTGTGGGCAGCCACGCTCGACGATCAACAGCGAGCACAGGTCCGCGCGGCTCTCATGTCGAGCGAGGCTCACGGGGGCGAAGAGGTGGTGTCCGTCTTCGTCGGAGATGAAGACGGTCCGGCGCTCCGCAGAGTGGACAGGCTACGGGGTTGCGCCCCCAGCATGATCCACCGGGACGCCCTGACCGAGCGCATCTCGATCGAAGCCCAGGGACTGGATATCCGCAGCCCGATGACAGTGAGGGTGTTGGTGTTCGTGGAACGAACGGGCATCGTCGAAGAAGTGCGCATCGACGAGAGTTCGGGAGACCGTGCCGTCGACTTGGCCGCTGCCAGAGTCTTCCGAGGCATCACGTTCCGGCCAGCACAGATGGCGGGGATCCCAGTGCCCGTCTGGGCCGCCTTCCCCGTGAATTTTTCACCTAGACGACCGGGTGGCTGAGCCCGACGAGGGTCTGGACTTCCATGAGAGAGGCGTGTCTTCGAGCATCGGTGGCGATAGGGCTCGTACTGTGCGTAGGCTGTAATGGCCGGAGCGCGAGTCCCGACGACACCTCCGTACCGGAGTGGACAGCCGCGTTGGATCTGCGCATCGGAAGTGTCGATGAGCCCGACTACATGCTCACCTTCTTTCGAGCTATGGAGGTGGGCGTCGATGGCGCGATGTACACGGTGCACCCGCAGGAGCAAGTGGTTCGCGTTTTCGAGCCGGATGGCACGCTACGACAGATCATCGGCGGACGCGGGGAGGGGCCTGGCGAGTTCCAGAACGTCGGCGATGTCGGATGGATCGCTGATACGCTGTGGATCCTGGACTTCAGTGGTTATCGGTTCTCCCAGTTCCACGCCAATGGCGAGCTACTCCACAGCTTCAATGTCCCGTACCTAGCCGACCGCGACACGCCTGGCGTTCAGCCACCAAGGGCGCGTGAGTTGCTATGGGACGGAACGCTCATAGGAGCTCCGCCCGCCTTCTCCAGTCAGATCGCTTCGGGGCAACTCACCCACGATCTCCCGATGATCATGAACCGGGACGGACAGGTGATAGACACCTTGCCTCCCATTGCCTTCGGTCGCAACCAGTGGGCGATTACCGATCCGGACGAGCCGGAACGGGGGGGAATGTACCGTCCTCAGCCGTACGCCGACGGGCCGCTGTGGGCATTCGCGGCCCAACAACACGCCACGATCGTCGTCGATCGAGAGGCCTCGACCGCTCCTGATGGCGCCTACTTCGCGGTCTCCTCGATTTCTTTCGAAGGGGACACGCTCTTTCGCCGGTCGTTTCCGTACGAGCCCATCCCGACGCGACAGGAAGTCGGGGACAGTCTCGTCGAAGTCCTATCCGAGATGATCGGCGATCGAGGCTTCCTCGGCGCCACGGCCGCTACTGCGCGCGTTTGGGCAGAAGCAAGCCTCTACCGACCGGCCTTCCGACCGCCTGTTGAAGCGATGTTGGTGGCCGACGATGGCAGCATCTGGCTAAACCGAGGCGCGACAGACGACATGCTGTCGGTTCAGTGGCTAGTCCTCGACGAGGAGGGTGAGCCGCTAGCCACTGTTAGTCTGCCCCCAGGCCTCACCGTGCTCAAGGTGGCGCCGCCCATGGTCTGGGCGACGGAACGTGACGAATTCGATGTTCCGTACTTGGTGCGATTCAGGGTTTCCGAGGGATAGTGGGCGTTCATACATGAAGAGCGCGTCATCGCTCTCTCGACTGTCGTTGCTCAGTCAGCCCGTAGGGCAATCGTTGCACCGTTACCGAAGTCACTTTACGATGCAAAGTACTCTTCCTCGTGTGTCCATCGGGTGGTGCCCATGTCCGAGAACCGGTTGATCGATCTGCCCGCATCCCGAGACAGACAACGCGCCGCGCTGCGGTACGCAGTCTTGCTCTCCACAGTGTTTCTCGTCGGGGCGCCAAGCGTGTACCTCGCGTGGGATACTACGGAGACGAGCTACACAGCAACTGGGAGCCTATGGATCAAGGTGTCGCCACAGGGCTCCGATGTCGGCACGGAGGCGCGCGGGGAGAGGTCGGATGAAGCCATTGCTTGGATCGAGCTACTACGCTCCTACCAGGTGCTGGAGGCGGTGGTAGAGAGCCATAGGCTGTACCTTCGATCGGCTGACGAACACGCCTCTGCGTTCGCATCCTTCGCTGTAGAGAAGGACTTCCGCCCCGGCGCCTATCGGTTGCGCGTGGGCCCCACGGGCGAGGAATACACTTTGGTCACCGGTGGCGGAGCCTTTCTGCAGCAGGGCTCGGTTGGGTCGCCGATCGGACAAAGCCTAGGCTTCCGGTGGACACCGGTGCGTGGCTCGCTCATGCCGGGTTCTACGCTCGACTTCTCGGTCGAAAGTATCCGAGACGCTAGTAAGGAGCTGTCCAGGCGAGTTACCGCCATCATGGACCGCGATGGCAGAATCCTCAACGTGGGGATGACCGGGACTGACCGACAGGCGACGGTGAACGAATTGAACTCCGTTATGGAGCAGTACGTGCTCGTCGCGACCGAACTGAGACGGAACAGACACCACGAAGCGGTGACGGTCCTGGAGGATCAACTTCGGGTCGTTGCGGCGAACCTCGCTCGTGCGGAACAGGACCTTCACGACCTCCGCGCCACCGAAGCCAGCCGGCCTTCAGCTTCACCGGTCGTATCCGAGTCATGGGTCAGCCGCGACCCCGTCCTCGCAGTGTACTTCAAGGGACGCGTCGAAGCCGAGGAGATGAAGCGCGACCGATTACGTTTGCTCGCAGAGCTCAGAGAACTCGAGGACCAAGGGGTGCGGATTGAACCGCTGGGACTGATTTCGGCCGCTGCGGAATCAAACCAGCTACGTCGGATATTGGATGACTTAAGAGAAGCTCGGGCTGAGCTTGCAGCTCTACGAAGCCTTTACGCAGATGACCACCCCTCGATCCAGGCCGTACAGCACCGACTGTCGAAGATCGAGACAGTCGCCGTTCCTCAGGTCATACGCGGAATCATCGACGAGTTATCCATGCGCGAGAATGAGCTGGGAGCAGATCTAGCCCGCGCTGCGGCTGAGCTATCGGAGATCCCGCCACGCGCCGTGGAAGAAGCGCGCCTCCAGCGCCGGGTTGTGGGACTCGAGGCTTTGCATCGTGAGATGAGAACACGAGTGGAGACAGCCCGTTGGACCGCGACGAGCGCGGTTTCTGACGTCTCCATCCTGCAACGGGCTGTCGTGACCGCCTCGCGGCAGGATCCGAGACCTTAGGGCGCACGTTCCGCGCTGCGGCGGGGGTGAATCCTTTGGAGTTGAATTGGGCTCTACTTAGTAGATCACCCAACCAACGGAGAGACAGATGACTGGACGCCTCTTTCCCCGCAACGAGCACAACGTCGAACGAGCCGTTCGCGTCATGGTGGGACTCGCCCTGCTTGCGCTAGTGTTCGCCGGACCTCAATCCGCGTGGGGCTTGATCGGGATCGTACCCTTGGTCACGGGCCTCATTGGGTCATGCCCGATCTACACTGCGTTTGGAATCAGCACCTGCCCTCGTGACGGAAGCTGCTGACGACGCTCGCCTACTCCGGCTGACTGCGGAAGGGGATCCGGCGGCCTTCTCAGAGCTGATGGAGCGGCACGCGGATCCAGTCTACCGACTGTTGAAGTCACTAGGCTCTACACCAGAAGACGCTGAAGACGCCTTGCAAGAGTGCTTCATCTCCGCATGGCGGGGTGCTCATACCTACGAAGGTTCCGGATCCGTGCGTAGCTGGCTGTTCACGATCGCGAGACATACGCTCTATCGACAGTTCCGTCGCCGCGCCGGTGAGCCGCCCGACGCCGAATCCCTTGAAGTGTTGGCCGCCGAAGCCGGTTGGGGAGAGTCTACGGACTTCACGCACCAACTCGCAGCGAGAGATGAGGTGGAGTGGGCGCTCGCCCAAATACCCATGAGCGAAAGGCAGGTTGTGGTCCTGCGAGATCTCGAGGGGTTCAGCGGGGAGGAGGTCGCCGACGTCCTCGAGCTCAGCCTGTCGGCGATGAAGAGTCGACTGCACCGGGGCCGCCTCCGCCTCATGAAGATAGTTCGGGAGGGAGGCGCGCTTGGCTGACTTAGATCGTGTAGTTGCGGGGCTCCGATGTCGGGACGTGCTAAAACTACTCCCCGACTACGTCGACGGGGAGTTGGCGTCCCACATACTCGCCCGGGTGAACGAACACCTGCGTGGATGTGACAGGTGCGAGAAGTTCGGCGGCGAGTACGCCGATTTGGTCCGCTCCCTCCGTTCCGACTTAGGACGCGAAGGGATGACAGCTAATATCCGCGATCGGCTCGACCAGCGCATGGCGATCGCGTGGCGGCTCGACGGGCGCCCGGGGTCAGTAAGCGACGGCGACGCCTGACCAGCTGAAGGGTCAGGAGCGCCTTTCCGTTCTCCAACCGCCCGCGCAACACCGTCGTAGGTTGACTCGCTCACCATTGTGGACCAGGTAGTCGTCCAAGGGCTTGGCGGTCCTGCTGCCTGCACCGGGTCGGTTGGTCGAGCGAAGTCCGAACGCTAGGATCGAGGTGAATCTCGCACCTAAGAGGCGACATCAAGTGGTGCTCATCTCTCAGTTCCAAACCGTCGAGGGGGCAGCGCGCGAGCCTTACCTAGTCGCCGTGGCCATAGGCAAGGAAGTCCAGATCAGGGAGCGACTGCTCTCGGCGAGTGATCGCCCCGTTTAGTGACCTGTCGATAGTCGGCGATTATCGGGCCTGTTTCAGCGCAAAAAGGAATGTGATGGAAGCCTCATCGGATCACGTGTTGTGGAGACGAGCGATTGCGCTAGCGGTGCTCGGAGTGATCGTGATAGCTACGGGTTCGTGGATCTCGTGGACGATCCCCGGCACGAGCGTTCCGCAGAGTGGCCAAACGCTGGCTGTTGTCTTGGTAGGGGCGTTTCTCGGGAGTCGACTCTCAGCTGGCACGCTGAGCCTCTACTTGCTGTCGGGAGCCGTCGGAATACCCGTATTTGCGGATGGCGCATCCGGTTGGAGTCACCTCGTTGGCCCGACTGCTGGTTACCTGCTCGGCTTTCTCGTTGCGGCGATTCTAGTCGGGTCCGCCTCGGACCGCGGTACCCTCGCTCGACCCGGCCCAACGCTTGGCGTGATGATCGCCGCCCATGCGGTCATTCTACTGCTTGGTTGGTTGCGACTGAGCGTACAGCTAGGAGTCACCGAAGCGTTTGCGGTCGGCGTGGAGCCGTTCATCTGGGGCGGTGTGGTGAAAGGGGCATTGGCTGCGGGCGTTGTACTCATAGCCATGCGCCTCGCTGGTGAGAGGCGGGGTAGCGTAGTAGAACTCCGAGGGTCAGGCGCAGAGAAGGCGTCCGTCGATTCATCCACCTCGAACCACGAAGCCGATGCTTGAAATTCGTCCCAACTGTGAGTGTTGTGACCGAGACCTACCGTACGACTCGACGGATGCAATGATCTGCACCTTCGAGTGCACGTTCTGTCGAGAGTGCGTGGAGGGGGTGCTCGGAGCGGTATGCCCGAACTGCGGTGGGAACTTCGCGCCTCGTCCGATTCGCCCGGAAGGTCTGATTGAGCGACATCCTCCCTCGCAGCAACGGGTCTTGAAGGAAGCCGGGTGTGCGGCGACTTGATCGGAGCTCCGTGACGTTCGTTGCACCACTCGCGATCCTCGTCATCGCCTGTGGGCCGCCGTCGGAGCCGTTCGAGGTGCGGGGCGCATCGGTGGTAGAGCTTCAAGAAGCGATGGAGTCGGGTCGGGTGTCGTCCGCGTGGATCACACAGGCCTACCTGGACCGGATCGCCGCCTTCGACCAATCAGGCCCGGCGATCAACGCGATGGTCTCACTCAACCCGAACGCCGTCACTGAGGCCACGGCTCTCGATCGAGAGCGCGCGGACGGGGTGGTGCGCGGTCCGCTGCACGGGGTGCCGATCGTGCTGAAGGACAACTTCGACACGAGGGACGGACCGACTTCTGCTGGCACCGCGGCATTGTTGGGGTTCGTGCCGCCGGATGATGCCTTCCAGGTCGCGAGGTTGCGCGAGGCAGGGGCGGTCATCCTCGGGAAGACCAACATGCACGAGTTGGCGAGCGGATGGACGACGATCAGCTCGGTCGGAGGCCAGACGCTCAATCCGTACGACCTGACGCGGCACCCTGGCGGGTCGAGTGGAGGGACCGGAGCAGCCGTCGCGGCGAGCTTTGCGGCGATCGGCTGGGGTAGCGACACGTGTGGCTCGATCCGGCTACCCTCGGCTTACAATAATCTCGTCGGGCTCCGCCCAACGAAGGGCCTGTCCAGCATCGACGGTATCGTGCCGTTGTCTCACTCGCAGGATGTCGGAGGGCCACTAGCGAGGACCGTGCGGGACCTTGCGGTCGCACTCGACGCGACCGTTGGACCGGATACGGCAGACTCTGCTACTTCGCTTCTCGATGGGGTGGCCGTCCCCTCCTTCGCGTCGGCCCTCAGGGCGGATGCCATCGACGGTGTCCGTGTTGGCGTCTATGCACCTCTCTTCGGAGACGACGCGGAGAACGAAGAGGTGCGGAGACTTGTGTGGGAGGCGGTAGGCGTGTTCGTCGCGCTCGGCGCAGACACTGCAACCGTGTCCGACTCCACGCTCTTGGAGGTGGCCGCGCAGGCCTCGGTGATCGCCAACGAGTTCAAGTGGGACATCATGGACTACCTCACAGAGTCAGGGGCACCAGTTGGTTCCCTTCGGGAGATGGTCGATATGGGTGTGATCCACGAGGTGGTGGAGCCAGTGATGCGCGCCTGGGATGCGACCGAGAACAGAGACTCGGAGGCATACCAGGTCCGGCTCGAGATGCGGAGTACCCTCCGTGACAGGATCGAAGGGCTGATGGACCGCCACGGGGTTGAAGTGCTCCTCTACCCGACGGCACGTGAGCCGCCCTCGGGAATCCACGATCCTCAGAACAACAGCAACTGTCAGATGAGCGCGCACAGCGGCCTGCCTGCTCTCAGTCTCCCCGTGGGTTTCACCGACGGAGGGCTACCGGTCGGGATGGAAGTGCTTGGTCGAAGGCTTGACGATGCTCGCCTGGTGGGAATCGGTTACGCGTTCGAGCAGGCGACTCGTCACAGGCGTGAGCCCGCGTCGACCCCACCGTTGTCACTTCAAGGCGAAAAGTGAGCGACCACTCCACGAGCACCCGCTTCTCGGCGTAGATGGCAGGTTTGCGTGGGTTGCAGATAGGGAGCGCATACGCTACAACTCCAGACCCTTCAGGATCTGCCGTTGAAGTCTCGAGGAGGAGCATCGTGCGTAGGATATGCTTGGCAGTGCTCGGATTGATCGTGCTCGTGGCCTGTGGGCCGGACTCCCCTGAGGCCATCGACCGCGCGATCGGTGACGATGTGCCCGAGGCGCTCGCATTGGCCCTGGTCTCCAACGCCGCTGAGGAGAGCGAGATCTTCGTCGGAAGTCCCCCCGCCAGCCTCCAGGACATTCTGCCAAGTGGCGAAGGTGTGAGCATCATGGGCGGGCTTACGCGTGACAACGGCGGTACCGTTGTGCTCAACTTGGCTGAGTCGGCCGAGGCGACCTTGTCGAGTTACGGCGATCGACTAGAGTCTGAGGGTTGGGAGCGGGCGGCGTCCATGCGGCCCCGTGGTGGATTCCAGCGAAGTCCCGAGCCTGTGGCCGGGACGTGGTGCACGGAAACGCATTGGGTATGGGCGTCTGCGGTGTCGTTTGCGGACACCGAGATGCTCCGGCTGCGGTACTATGAGGTGGATACGGAGCCAACGCCGTGCGAGAATGCGCGGATGACCGGACGGGCTTCGATCGACTATGGCCTCCGGATCCCGGACCTCGATCCGCCGCCGGACGCCGAAGTCCACATGACGGGAGGAGGGGGCTCAGGGGATGGAGTCGACATGAGTGCCTCGGTCGTATCCGACTTGAGCGCCGAGGAGCTCTTCGAGCACTACGCGAGACAGGTAGGGCGCGCGGGATGGGACGATGGAAGAGTGTCGGCGAGCAATGGCCTCGCGATCGGACAGTGGACGACCTCGGACGATAGCGGCCGCCCCGCGATCGGGGTATTGGCGATCTGGCCTGTCCCAGGGCTCAATGCATACCACGCTTGGATCCGATTGGGACGGGTGCGGTCCGGGAGATAGGGGTCGTGGAGTGGAGGTCTAGGCCCGAGGCTCTACGAATGAGAGCAGTAGGGACGGTCATCTGTGGGTTACTCGCGGCGTGCGGGGACGCCCCTCAAGACGCGGTCTTGCTCCAAGTCGACACCCTGGCGCTGGCGCGTCTCCGCAACCGCGCCTCGGCTCGCGCCCCTTCCTAGCAAGACGTCGGCGCAGCAGATTCGCGAGAGTGTCGCGCCGGCTGGCTCTGCGCCCGGAGGAGAAGAGTGAGCGGAACAATGCAGCGAAGTATCCAGCTTGGTTCGGCGTTGGTGCTGGTGTCCGTCCTGGCAGCGGACCGAGCCATGGCGCAGCCGACATCGATCTTCCAGGCTCCGGAGCTTCCATGGGTCATCAACGGTTTTAGCGTCCCGCCGATTGCCGACACCTTCGCGTTGATGGAGGTGACCCGCTACCAGGTGGCTGAGCTCGGATTTAGCCTCACCTATTCAGGCCCGTTGCAGCGAAACCTTGATCTGTCGATCTACGTGTACCCGCCCCGATCCGAGGGTGATGACCGTGTTCAAGCAGAACTCGCCGTAGCGACTTCTGAGATCCATCGATATGCCGCCTCTCGGCGTACTCCGTGGACGGTATCCATCAAGTCCGAGGGCCCCTACTCACAACCTCTCAGAGACGGCGGGACCCTCGAGGGGTTCATGGTTGAGGCGGAATACTTCCGGTCTGGGCAAACGAGTCGGACCTTCGCCTACGTATTCGAGATAGAAGGACACATCCTGAAGTATCGGATCACGTACAACTCTGACGCGCGCGAAGACCTGTGGGAGTACCTCGATCGGTGGATGAGACAGACGGCTTCCGACATCCGTCTGGTGGACGGCGGCTAGCCAGCTCTATCAGCGCGCGACGAGCGGCCGCGGGGTCTCTCAGCGTTGCTGTGCTGGTCTCTTGTGCCACGAGCACACCCTCGCCTCCAGGTGTGGGCCCGGACCTCCTCGCGGACGCGATTTCTGAGCGCCTTCTCGAGGGAGATATTCCCGACCACGGCTTGGCTTTGGACGGAGATTCGCTCTATCTGGTTCAACGGGACGGGGCAGATCCCGAATGGGGTCGCCTCACGTCGGACCTGTTCCATACTCGCAAGCCGCGAGTGATGGTCGTGAGCCTGGACTCGCTTCGTGCTCTGTCACGATCGCGCGACGGAGCGAGGATCACCTTCCTCGGAGTGGGCGCACCAGAGCGCGAGACGGCCCAGCGATGGCGAATTGCATTGGGTGGTGACTACGCTACCGCGGATCCCGAGTCGATGCGGCTCTGTTGTTGCACTGGTTACGCCTTGTTCGACGCTGAAGCGGGCCGGCTATCCTTCGTCCAGTGGGAGATGACTGTCTGCGCATGAGTAAGACCCGACTCAGTCTCCCGATTGTCCTTGTTCTCGTCGAAATGGCGACAGCCGCCACCGTGTACGGGCAGGGCATTGAAGAACCACGAGTGGTGGGCGACTCCGCCGTCAAAACGCTAGTGGCCCCGCAGATCACGGCGATCCGCGACCAGGCTGTCGAATGGGCCTTCGTGCTCACACGGACGAACCCGCTCGATCTCGGAGGGGCTTACGGCACGGAGATACGAGCGGCTCGGGCCGATGGACTTGTCCGACACATCGTAGCGTCCGCTTGGACCGCCGATGGGAAGTACAGCGCCGAGTACTACTTGCATGATGGCCTCCCTCTCTTCGTCTACGAAACGTTCGAATGCTTCCCGGCCTCTGCTCCTTCCGACTCGTGGCACAACTTCAAAGGATTCGCAGCCTGGGAGCGGCGCAGCTACTTCGACGGTCCCTCGATCGGGTATGCGGAGATCACCGGCGATCCGCATGTGCGTAACGACGCACACTGGTTGCTCACGAGTGCGGAGCGAATAGTCGCTTTGTTCGAGTCGCAAATCCCAGGCTCATATCACCCTGCGAGGGACTCGTGAGCAGTGGCGTTCCCGCCGCAGCTTGGTTGGCTGCGCTACTTGTATTGGTCGCCGGCTGCGCCGAGCCGGCAGCGCCGAGCATAGAGGTCGAGGAGGAGACACCATGCTTGGCCGACACTCCGTTAGGGGTGTTCCCGTCTCTCCCGGCCCGCATCGGTGCCCCGGCAGTGACCACAGGGACCGTCCCGCACCAGCAAACGAATGCGAGCCCGATCCCTGAAGTGATCGATGAGATGTCCGCACGGATCTTCGCGTTTCCCGAGGTGGAGAGACGACCGAGCACGATCGTCGACGGGGCCAGCGCGATCTGGCTGCGAGATGGTGTCGCCCTCTCTCGCCCCGAATGCATCATCCGCGACCGGGAAGTCGGTCACATCCACGAGGACGGGAGCCTTCATGTCACGCTCCCGCACGGCCGGATCCCCGGTGCGGTCGAGGCGGGGTGGGTAGAAGTGCACCCCTGGGCGTCTAGTCGACCAGGCTTTGAAGCCTACGTCATGATCTTCACCCCTCAGGATCTGGGCGAGCTCGATGTCATCGTCGATCTGGTTGACCAGGGCATCGACTTCGTGGGTAGCGACTGAGCTGCTAGGCCGCTGAGTGGAACTAGCGCTCTAGCCCACACCCATCCGAAATCTCACGTCCGTCGTTGCGGCGACGCGCTCTCCGTCCGACGTAGCCGGCTCGAAGTGGCACGACTGGGCCAACGAGATCGCTCGGTCCAATAGTTGCCGATCTGCCGATTGGCGGGAGGCCCGGGGCGCGCCGGCCCGAATCACCGAACCCGAGGCACTGACCCTTACGGGTACCACGACATCGACGAACTCTCGGCTAAGGTCGGTCTCGGGAGAGTTGAAGTCCGCACACTCGATGAGTGTCGGAGGAGTGACGGCCTCGGGGGCGTCGCGCGATACCGGGTGAGAGGCAGTCGCGCACCCTGTCGTCACGGTGAACACGACCAGCACGGAACCGACGGAGCGAATCATTTCTAACCTCCGATCTAGTGAGTCTTCGGACCGACTCATGTCACCGACTCAATTCTACCGCGCCGGTTCCAGAATCGCTATTGGCTCACGGTGGCACCGCTTGTCGCCGGACTTCTGGCACGGTAGAACTCACCTCTCCAACCGTTGCCGGTTCTGCTCGCGCCGACCGGCTGTACACTAGGATCCGAGTCCATGAAGGTCGTCGAGGCCGCAGAACCAGCTGGTCAGTCATGAAGTCGCGTCGCCGCCTCTTCTTCGGTCTTCTCTCACTCTGGTACTTCGCGCTACCGGGATTCGTCGCCGCCCAAGACGCATCGTCCGTGTCGGTTACCGTGCACGTTGCGGCCACCGGGATCCCGATCGAAGGAGTGCGCGTCGCGGCTTCCGGGGTCCAGGGTCTGACCAATGCCGAAGGCGTGTTGAGGCTTCGCCTACCCCCTGGGTCCCACGAGGTGGTTGCAGAGCGGCTCGGTTTCCAAACGGCGGTGGTGCGCATCGTGCTGATGGCCGCTCAAGACACCGCGCTCGTGATTCGAATGGAAGAGGAAGCGGTCGAGACAGAGGGGTTGGTGGTGATATCCGGGCGGACGGAGCGCCGGATCGAGGAAGAGCCGTTGCGCATCGAGGCCGTCTCGCGGGAGGAGGTCGAAGAGAAGTTGCTGATGACGCCTGGCGACATTGCGATGCTGCTCAATGAGACTGCCGGCTTGAGGGTGCAGCCCACCGCCCCATCGTTGGGGGGGGCGAGCGTTCGCATCCAAGGTCTCCGTGGCCGGTACACACAGATTCTAAGCGACGGGATGCCGTTGTACGGCGGGCAAGCCGGAGCGCTCGGGCCGCTACAAGTGCCTCCCATGGATCTGGCGCGTGTCGAGGTGATCAAGGGGGCGGCCTCGGCGCTGTATGGGCCGACCGCGCTCGGTGGGGTGGTCAACCTAATTTCACGCAGTCCCGACCGTGCCCGCGAGTTGATCGTGAATCAGAGCACGTTGGACGGGACCGACGCGGTCGGGTGGCTCGCGGATGCCCTGAACGATCGGTGGGGGTACACGCTCTTGGCCAGCGCTCACCGACAGGATTTCGCAGACGTCAACGCGGACGGTTGGGCTGACGTCCCTCGGTTCCGCAGAGTGTCGGCGCGGCCCCGTCTATTCTGGGACGATGGCGAGGGCAGCTCGGCAGTGTTCACGATTGGCGGAATGCGCGAGACCCGATCCGGTGGCACGCTGCCTGGCGAGGTCACATCGGTTGGAACACCGTACGCCGAAGCGCTGGAAACCGGTCGGGTCGACGCGGGGGTGAGCGCGAAGATGCTTGTGTCGGGCCGCCGACTACTGTCGGCCCGAGCTTCCGGGTCATTGCAGGGGCACGAACATCGTTTCGGAGATGTGCTCGAGGCTGACGAGCACCGCACGGCGTTCGGCGAAGTCTCGCTCTCTGGCCAAGACGGTGACCACCTCTGGGTCGTCGGTCTTGCGCTCCAACACGACTCATACGAGCACGAGAACCTTCCGCTCTTCTCCTTCGATTACACGGTGCCCGCGGTCTTCGCCCAAGACGAGGTGAGATTGACCGACTGGCTTACTGCGGTGGGGAGCCTCCGGTATGACCATCACAGCCGCTTCGGCGGTGCGCTCAGTCCGCGTGTGTCAGCCCTCGGTGTCGCCGGCCCGTGGGTTACGCGGGTTTCGGCGGGATCAGGCTTCTTCGCCCCGACACCGTTCACGGAGGAGGTGGAAGCGGTTGGCCTGTCGCGGCTCACTCCATCGGAGGAGTGGATCGAGGAGCGTGCGCGAAGCGCGATGTTGGACGTTGGCCGGAGCTTCGGCCCCGTCGAGTTGAACGTGAGTGGCTTCGCCTCGAAGATCGAAGACCCGCTCCAGACGATCCGCAACGGCGACGGCACGCTGACGATCCGCAATGCGCTCGGATCTTCTGTCGACACGTGGGGCACAGAGGTGTTTGCTGCACTTCGCCAGGGTCCTTGGCGCCTGATCGGCTCCCACGCCTTTCTTCGGTCCACAGAGCCCGATCCTGAAGGTACGGGGCGCCGCGAAGTCCCTCTGACGCCTCGGAACTCGGTCGGTCTGATCGGTGCTTATGAAGAGGAGGGATGGGGACGGATCGGAATAGAAGCGTACTTCACGGGTCGACAGGAGCTGGATGACGATCCGTATCGGACGGAGTCGAGGCGGCACTTCATCCTCGGCTTTCTCATTGATCGGAAGCTTGGCCCTCTTCGTCTTTTCCTGAACGCCGAGAACATTCTCGACACTCGCCAGACGCGGTACGACCCGCTGCTCCGTCCGAACCGAACGCCGGACGGTCGTTGGATCACGGACGTCTGGGCACCCCTCGAGGGTCGTGCGTTCAACGGGGGTGTGTGGGTCAGCTTTTGAGTCGAGCTCCGAGCGAGTAAGCTTCACTATGGTCATCCTCGCTCAACTCAGTGCGATCGCGATCGCAGCCTCTCCCGGAGTGTGCTCGATCGGGACGAGTTTTGGTCCCCCGCCAGAAACAACTACCGTCGTCGTGGCGGTGGCGACTGGTGAGTTCGAAGTGGTCTCGACGGAGTTCGTGGAGGGGCTCGCCCCACCAGCGCCGAGAGAGACCATCGCGCACCGTTTCCGTGTAGCGCGCGCGTACGGCCCCGACTCGGGTGTGGAGGTCGGCGAGACCTTCCTGGTCGTTCCCTGGGGGTACAACGCGGGCTGCGAACGTGAGGTGTTCGAGGACCCGTGGGTCCCCCCTGGCGATCGCGGCTTGTTTCGCTTGGAGGCAGGGAGGGTAGCAGAAAGCGGGGAGCCGCTCTTTGACCAGCTCGGGTGGCACGCGCCGTACCCGCACGGCGCTTTTCTTGACGGATACCAGCCCGTGCCTGTGCCCGATCGTGCCGAGTGGCTGAGTGCGGATGAGCTGTTCGATCTGATGCGACGACTGCCACGGATGGATCGCCGTGATCCCGGCTACGGCGAGGCGATCGGAGCAGCGTTTAACCAGCTGCCGGCGGAGTGGTCACGTCGCTTCCCGGGGTCGGCGATCCTGCGGATCGCGGAGCTAATTTCGCGGGGCGGTGTTGGCGGAGACGGCTCGGGTCGCATTCAACCGTAAACTCGGCGCGAAGTTGGAGCACGACGAGTGGCCGTTACAGCCGTGCGGGTCGGGAGGCGGAATACGTCGTGCTTGTGGCACACGGCTGGTCAGGCGTGTCGCGATGGCCGTGGCCCCACCCTCCACCCATCTTGAAGGCACCCCTGATCCGAAACGCTGAGGTTCGAATGCCGCAAGCCACGAGTCGCAGAGGCTCTTTCGGCCAGCTCGTTCTCGCCGTTAGCGTCGCCGTGACAGCCGTCGCCGGCTGCGCGGACGCACCCGAGTCAGGGAGCGAGACCCCGCTCGAGGCAACTCCGAGATCGGCACCGATCCTCGTAGCCCACAGGGGTGCCTCGGCGTACGCACCCGAGCACACTCTCGTGGCGTACGAATTGGGTATCGCCCAAGGCGCGGATTACATCGAGCCAGATCTTCAGATCACAAGCGATGGGGTTCTCATTGCGCTCCACGACCTCACGCTCGAGCGGACAACCAACATCGAGGAGGTCTTTCCATCGCGCTTCGAGGAGGTGGAGATCCGGGGTGAGCTGACGAAGGTCTGGCCGGTGAACGACTTCACGCTCGAAGAGATCCGAACGCTCGACGCAGGTAGCTGGTTCGATACTTCCTTCGCGGGCGCGACGATCCCGACCTTCGCTGAGGTCATCGAAGTGGCGCGTGGCCGAGCCGGCCTCTTCATCGAAACGAAGGCACCCGAGGTGTACGGGAACCGTGGCTTCGATATGGAGGAGCTCCTCCTATCGGAGCTCGCACAGCATGGTCTCGCCGAGCCCGGTCAGGACCCGGCGACTCCGATCATTATCCAGTCGTTCAGTGCGGCTTCTCTTGAACTTCTCCGGCACGAGAAGGAGACTCGTCTCCCCCTGGCCCTACTCATTGGCGGGGGAGAGGAGTCTGCGCACTGGGTGACCCAAGAGGGACTCGCGCGCGCAGCCGGATTCGCGACCGGAATAGGCCCGACGAAGTCGCTCCTCGCTGACGATCCTGCGATCGTCGCTCGGGCACACGAGCTACGACTGACCGTGGTGCCCTGGACTTTCCGCGCTCGTCGTCCGGGAGACAGGTTCTCGACGGTCGAGGAAGAGATGGCCCACTTCCTGGACGAGATCGGAGTCGACGGGATCATTACGGACAATCCAGACCTCTTCCCAGGAAGATCTGACGCAGAGTCCCGCTGACACGTGCGTCTCACTCTCTCCGTGTTGGGCTCGATCGCACTGGCAGCGTGCACGACTCCCCTCGTCGAAGATTGCGCACGGGGTGACCTCGATGTGCGCTACTGCGATCGCGACGGCGACCTGGTCGCCGACCCCACTGCCGAGCGTCTTCTGCTTGACCCCGAGGTGCTCATCTTCGCCTATACCCCCGTCGAAGACCCGGCACAGTTCCGTGGAGTCTGGGCCGGCTTCCTCAGACACATGGAAGGGCTGGTCGGGCGAGAAGTACGCTTCTTCCCGGTTCAATCGAACGCCGCACAGATCGAAGCGATGCGCGCAGGCCGTCTCCACGTCGCTGGCTTCAACACGGGCAGCGTCCCGCTCGCCGTGAATTGTGCTGGCTTTCGACCGCTTTCGATGATGGCACGAGCCGATGGGAGCTTCGGGTACGAGATGGAGCTGCTTACCCATAGGGAGAGTGACATCGAGTCTGTCGAGGATCTGCGCGGCCGCTCGTTGGCGTTCACGTCCCCGACGTCGAACAGCGGCTTCAAGGCCCCTTCGGTGCTGCTAGAGTCGGAGTTCGGTCTGGTGCCGGAGCGCGACTTCGAGGTGGTGTTCTCGGGTAGACACGACAACTCGATCCTCGGCGTTCTGCAGCGCGACTACGAAGCTGCCGCGGTTGCGAATCAGGTGATCGATCAGGTGCTCGCAAGGGGAGTCGGGAGTCGCGAAGACCTGCGGCTCCTGTACCGGTCGGTGTCGTTCCCCACGACGGCGTACGGTGTGTCGAACCGTCTCGATCCGGAGCTCGCAGCGTCTGTCCGCCAGGCGTTCCGGACCTTCGACTGGGAAGGGAGTGCGTTAGCCGAAGAGTTTCAGGAGGAGGACGGGTTTATCGATATCAGCTATCAAGAGCACTGGGAGGTGATCCGCACTATCGACGTCGCTTCGGGTACCAGCTGGGCGTGCCGATGAGTGGCGACACACCCCCGCCCGTACTCGCGGTCGATGACTTGGTCGTCGGCTACGCCTCAGGTGAAGACGTGCTGCGGGGCGTCTCCTTCTCCCTCGAGTCGACGGAGATCGTAGGGCTCATCGGTGCATCCGGTGCAGGGAAGAGCACACTCCTCCGGGCGGTCCAGAGGCTCGTCGAGCCCACGAGCGGCTCCGTACAACTGGAAGGAAGGGAGGTCACGGAGCTCGGTCGTTCGGACCTACGCGATGCCCGTCGCCGGATGGGGATGATCTTCCAGGAGCATGCTCTCGTCGACCGGCTCACGGTGATGGAGAACGTCCTCGTGGGAGCGCTGGGCCGGACCGGCTTCTGGCGCTCCCTCCGCCGCGACTTCGAATCCGAAGACGTCGCCGCAGCCTTCCACCTACTCGAGCGTATGGGCCTCGAGGGCCTCGAGGATCGACGGTGTGATGAACTGTCGGGCGGTCAGAAGCAGAGGGTGGGGATTGCGAGAGCTCTTCTTCAACACCCAAGGCTGCTGTTGGTCGACGAGCCTACCGCCAGCCTCGATCCGGCGGCGTCGGTGCGGATCATGACGCTCCTCTCGGAGGTCTGCACGGAGTCGGGTCTGGCGGCAGTCATCAACTTGCACGACGTACCTCTCGCGCGGCGCTTCTGTCCTCGGATTCTGGGCCTACACGAGGGGAGGATCGTCTTCGACGGTCCTCCGTCCGCCCTGAACGATGCGGTGCTGACTGAGATCTACGGTGAGGAGGCGGTCGAGCCGCACGTCGTCGGGGGTGACAGCGTGAGGGGGATTCGCGGGTGACTGACGTTGGCGACTGACGTCGAGCGTTCGTGGCGCCCGCCGCCCAAGATCGAGAATCCTGTCGTTCGTCTCGCGCTCGTGGGCGGCCTCGTGGTATACGCGATCGTAGCGGCACTCACGGTCGAGGTCGACGCGACCCGAGTTGCGGAAGGTGTCGAGCGGGCTGCGGACTTTTTCGGTGGGTGGCTGCGCCCAGACTTCGTGACCCGGTGGACAGACATTCGAATGGGGCTCGTGGAGAGCCTGGCGATGACCGCGGTCGCGACAGCAGTGGGCTTCGTACTCTCGGTCCCGTTCGGATTGGGTGCTGCGCGAAACCTCGCTCCGCCTGTGGTCTACGCCGTGTGTCGAGGAGCGCTCGCTGTTTCTCGTGCTTTTCACGAAGTGCTCGTCGCGATCCTATTCGTGGCCATGTTCGGCTTCGGCGCATTCGCCGGAGTGATGACACTCGTCGTCGCGACCATCGGGTTCCTCGGCAAGCTGCTCGCAGAAGCTGTAGAGGAGATTGATCCCGCGCCGGTAGAGGCACTCACGACGGCGGGCGCAGGATGGCCGACCCGTATCGTCTTCGCGGTGCTCCCCCAGGTCATGCCCCGAATCATGGGGCTCACGCTGTATCGGCTGGATATCAACTTCAGAGAGTCCGCGATCATCGGTCTCGTCGGGGCAGGTGGTATTGGGGCGACGCTCATCACGGCGTTCTCCCGCTACGAGTTCGAGTCGGTCTCGGCTATTCTGATCCTGATTATCGTCATGCTGTTCGTGGCAGAACTCGTGTCCGGACGGCTGAGACGGGGTCTTCTGTGAGGGGCGCGACCAGGTCGAGCGTCGGGACGACGTGGCAACGCCATTCGGCAGCGGAGCGGCAGTCGAGGCTCCTCGGAGCACTCGGCACGGCCGCTGTGTTGGTTTGGGCCTGGTCGCATGTAGCGGCGAACACGACGTGGAGTTTCGTGTTCGATGCGGGGGTTCAGCTCCAGGACCTGAGCTTGCGGATGTTTCCGCCCGATGCGTCGTACCTGACCGCGCTTGCGCAACCGCTCGCAGACACACTGCACATTGCGACTCTCGGCACGATCCTCGGCGTGCTCATCGCAATCCCGATCGCTTTTATGGCCGCCCGCCCGACGACTCCTTCCCAGAGGCTCGTGCGACCCGTCGCGCTCCTCGCCCTCGTTACGTCACGGTCTGTCAACTCGATCATTTGGGCGTTGATTCTTGTGGTGCTCGTTGGGCCCGGTGTTCTGGCTGGCATCCTCGCGATCGCACTTCGGTCCGTTGGCTTCGTAGGCAAGCTGATCTACGAGGCGATCGAGGAGGCTCCAGAGTTGCCTGTTACAGCCCTCATGACTACGGGGGCGGGCCGGTCTCAGTCGTTGACATTCGGTATTGTGCCACACGTCTTACCCACCATGGCGGGCGTGAGTGTGTACCGCTGGGAGATCAACATTCGCGAGGCGACGATCCTCGGGATCGTCGGTGCCGGCGGGATCGGGATGGCGCTTCAGGCGTCCATAGATGCGCTGGCTTGGTCCCGGGTCAGCGTGATTCTCGGAGTCATTCTCGCCACCGTCGTGGTCGCGGAGTGGGTGTCGGCGCGGGTGAGGAGAGGGTTGGCTTAGCGACCACCGAAAGGACCCCGACTAAGCAGCGTATCAACGAGTAGTTCATGACGAGGAGGCTTCATTCGCACATCGAGACCCGCTCCGGCCGCGGTGGCCTGCGCGACCGTGCTCTTGGCACTCGCCCCGCATTGGGCAGTCGGCCAGACGGTCCGCGGCGTTGTCACCCGGGCGGACGGAGGCGGACCACTCGCGGGAGCGCTCGTCGAGGTCGTGGGGGCGCAGGGATCGCGGCTCGCCGGACAGCTGACGGGTCCTGGGGGCGAGTACAGCATCACGACGATGGGCGCGACGACCGTGCAGGCGTCGTTCGTGGGAATGGAAACGGCACACGAGGTACTCGGCGCGCTCGCGGTTCGCGACACCGTCTTCGTCGACCTACAGCTCGAGTCGCGGGCAATCGAGTTAGGGGGACTCTCGGTGGAGGCGGAGGAGCGCTGCGGGGGCGATGCATTCCAGGCCCTCGAGATCGGGCGGCTCTGGCGGGAGGCTCGAACCGCACTCGAGTCCATCGAATGGGCGACGGACGCCAGTCTCTTCCGGTACGACGTGGAGACGCACGTGCGACGCCTCGACCCCAGCGGGAGTCGAGTCCTCTCGGAGTCTAGGCAGGACCTCCCAGCGTGGGGACCGCACCCCTTCCGAAGCGTCGACGCGAGCAGGCTCGCCCGAGATGGGTACGTGCAGCAAGTCGACGGAAAGACGATGTACTACGCTCCCGATGTAGATGCGCTCCTTTCCGAGGCATTCCTTGCCACGCATTGCTTCGGCGTGGAGCGACGAACGGGCGACTCGCCGGGGATTGGCCTGTCGTTTCGGCCGGTGGATGGACGCAACGTGCCCGACATTCTCGGCACCTTCTGGTTGGACGTTGAGACGAGTCGGCTCTTGGAGCTGACGTTCCGCTACACCGGGCTCGTTCGCGACATCGATACCTCCCATCTGGGCGGGCGGATCCAGTTTGGCGCCCTCGAGGGGGGTGGGTGGATTGTCGAGGAGTGGGATATTCGCATGCCGGCCGTGGGGTTACAACGCGTGGCGGGTTCGTTGGATCAGCGCGAGGTCGTGGTAGCGCTCGAAGAGCACGGGGGGGAGGTGCGGCGAGTACACCGCTCGGGTCAGCGGATCTGGGAGGGGTCGGACCGAGGGAGGATCGAGGGCCGCATCGTCAAAGAGGGGAGCGGGGAAAGCGCCCACGGGGTCGAAGTCCGGGTAGCTGGAACGACGTATGTGACGCGCTCGAACGCAGCCGGCGCCTTCTCGCTGCGGGGGATCCCGGACGGATTGTACGAGCTGCAGGTGCATGACCCGACATGGAGTTTGATGGGTCTGGATACCGTGCGGACACCCGTGCGACCTGTTAGCGATGGGGATGGCTCAACCGAATCCGCGCGCGAGGTGCTGATTCGCATTCCCACGATCGAGTCGGACACACGACGGCATTGCTCCTCGGTGGCAACTCCGTCGGAGAGGCTCGCAGGGTCTGTACGGGGGGTGGTGCTCGACGAGGGAAGCAGCGTGCCTGTACCCGATGCGAAGATCAGCCTCTCTTGGCGTACCGTCCAGAACCTCGACGAGACGGGGTTCGACGGGAGGATGGAATGGTCGGAGGTGTCGACGGACGGGGCAGGAGGGTTCGTCTTCTGCGATGTGCCGGCGGACGTCGGCGTCACCGTTCTTGCGTCGGCGCTCGGGAAGGACTCCGCGCCCAGAACGATTCGGCTGGCGGACGGGGGAGTCGAGGTCGTCCACCTCAGTATCGCGGCAGGTGACCCCGTGTCAGTCTCCGGCCGGGTAAGAACGACATCTGGGGCAGCGCTCGCCAACGCGGTCGTGAGCATCGGAGACCGCCAGATACTGTCTGACGACAATGGGCGATTCGAGATCGGGGACGTCCCCGCCGGGTCCTACTCGGTCCACGTTTCGCACCTCGGGAGATCGAGTTCCTCGGACAGTGTTCATGTGGCGGGTGGGGCAGAGAACTTCTTTGAGATCTCAATGCCGGACCCCGCGCTAGAGCTGGAGGGGCTGCTCGTAGAAGTGACGCGGGGTGCACGCGCGCGATACCGCGCCCGCGGCACGCGTGTGGACGTCATGACGCGGGAGCAGATTGAAGCGGCGGCGTTCGGCGCGCCGTCGATCGCCACCGTACTGCAACATGCTCAAGTTCCCGGCCTTTACTCGTATGAGACGCTCTTCTATGTCGACGGCACCAAAGAGCGGCCCAGGCCCGGAGTCTGCATTCAGTTGGGGCGCAACGCCGGGGCGGAGTGCCGGATGCCGGAGGTCTATCTAAATGGGGCTCGACTTGCCAAGCCACACTTCGTACTTCTGGGGCTCGACGTGATGAGCATCGACCGTATCGAGATACTCCCGGCCATCGAGGCGGAGACGTTCTACCCGAATTCCAGGTACGGTGCACTGCTGATCTACACTCGGTGACGCAAATGGCCGGAGCTAGCCCAATGAACCGTAAACTTGCGAACGCCACTGGCCTCTACCTCGAGGGCATTCGAGACGGGAAGGTGCGTGAGGCCGTCACCAAGTACACGGGCGACCGATACACCCAACACAGCACTGGCGTCGCCGATGGCGTCGAGGGATTCGTCGCCTTCTTCGAACCGTTCGTCGAACGGAATCCCGTTCGAGACATCCGCGTCGTGAGAGCTCTGGTAGATGGGCCGTACGTCTTCGTGCACGTCTTCCAAGACATCAACAACGGCGAGGCGAAGTGGGTTACGACGGACCTCTTCGAGACGGACGACGACGACAAGATCGTCGAGCATTGGGATGTGATTGCTCCCTACATCGACCCACCTTCGGACGGACGCAGTCCGATCGACGGTCCTACGGAGATCCGAGATGAAGAGCTGACGGAGAAGAACAAGGAGCTCGTTCGAGATTTTGTCGAGAACGTCCTCGTGCACCGTAGGACAACCCAAATTCGTGACTATCTCGGGGCGGAGTACATCCAGCACAATCCTCAACTAGAGGACGGGGTGGAGGCGTTCGAGGCGTTCGTGAACGGAGCTGGAGCCGACATGGTGTACCGAGACGTGTTCAAGGTCATCGGGCAGGGCAACTTCGTGATGGTCTATAGCTCCGTCTTTCTGGAAGTAGAGCTGGCGGTCTTCGATCTCTTTCGAGTCGAGGATGGTCGCATTGTCGAGCATTGGGACAACGCGGAGCCGATCCCGACTGGCCCTCAGCCCAATAGCGGAAAGTTCTAGATCCGAGGGGCGAGCTGGGTGAAACCCTGAGCACGCACCCCCCGTAGGCCATCGATGTGTGCATTGTCGACATCGGTGTCGACGAGGCCCGAACGGCTTCTGAGGGTGTGGAGGTGCGGTGATGGGTCGGGACTACCCGAGCGAGTTCGAGCAGATGGTCCTCTTGGCGATTCTCCGCCTGGGATCAGGTGCGTTCGCACTCGCCATCATCCGAGAGCTCGACTGTGAAGCTGGGCGGGCGGTCTCTCGAGGGGCGCTCTACAAGACGCTCGAGAGGATGGAGGGGAAGGGATACGTCGACTGGAGTACCGAGGCGACGACACCTGACCGGGGTGGCCACCCGCGTCGGCGATTCACGGTGACTCCGGTTGGAGTGGAGGTCCTCCGGTCGAGCCGAGAAGCGCTCCTCCGGCTGTGGGATGGACTCGAAGGTGTGTTCGAGGAGCGCCCAGCGTGAATCCCCACGGGCGCCCGCCGCCGTCGGCCCTCCGCTTCCTGCGGATGGTCGTCCCGAGGGGCGTAGTGGGGGACAGCATCGTCGGCGATGCGCACGAGGAGTTCGTCTGGTACGTCCGCGCGGGCGGGCGGTGGCCGACGGCTTGGTTCTGGCTCCACACCATACGCGTGGCTGGGGGCTACATCATGACTCGAGGACGGGAAGTGGAGATGGGGACGTTGTGGAGAGATCTGAAGTTCGGGGCGAGATCGCTCGGGAAGATGCCTGGATCGGCGGCCGTTGCCGTGGTGGTGCTCGCAATCGGGATCGGGTTGAGCGCCTTCATGTTCAGCTTGATCTACGGCGTCTACTTCCGGGGAATGGATGTGCCGGAGGCGGATCGGATCTTCGTGGTATACGAGACGAACCTCGAGGCCGATCAGAGCCAACGGAACGTTCCGATTCAGAACTTCATGGACTGGCGCGAGCGGCAGACATCGTTCGAGGGCCTGGTCGGGACGTACTCGGGCACGGTGAACGTTTCGGACGGAGGTGCCGAGCCTCAGCGCTTCCAAGGAGCGTTCGTCACCGCGGACGCATTCCCGATGCTTCGCACGGAGCCGATCCTGGGCAGGGCCTTCGCGTCGGGCGAAGATCGACCGGGTTCTCCCCCCCACCTCTTGATCGGCTACGACGTCTGGATGAGTCGATACGGGGGTGCGCGCGATATCGTCGGGACAGAAGTGCGCGTAAATGGCGAGCCGGCAACTGTGTTGGGCGTGATGCCAGACGGTTTCCAGTGGCCTTACAACACCGAGGTTTGGGTGCCGATGCGAGAGGATCCGTACGCTGCTGCGCGCGGCCAGGGTCAGTATCTCTCGGTACATGGTCGCCTGAAGGACGGTGTGTCCCGAGACCAGGCATCGCTCGAGATGGCGTCCATCGCTCAGGCCCTAGAGTCTGAATATCCGGAGGTGAACGAAGGGATTGGGACACGGCTCTCGACTGTCGTGGAGGCGAACACCGGAGACGAGATCAACCTCGTGTTCGGCGGGATGCTCTTCGCCGTGATCTGTGTGTTACTGGTCGCTTGCGCCAACGTTGCGAGCCTCTTGCTGGCTCGGGCCTCGTTGCGAACGAAGGAGGCGGGGGTGCGGATCGCGATGGGTGGAAGCCGCTTCCGCGTCATGCTCCCTTTCTTGTCGGAAGCGCTCGTCCTCTCGCTTGTCGGGGCCGTAGTCGGGATCGGGATCACCTTCGTGGCTACGGGCTGGTTCGACGAGGTGACCAACCCGGCGAGGGTGGGACGTCCCTGGTTCATGCAGTTCGAGGTCGATCTGCCGATTCTCGCGTTCGTGATCGGTGTCTCGGTGCTTTCCGCGATTCTCGCGGGTATCGCACCCGCGTTCCAGATGTCGCGTACCGACGTCAATTCGATTCTGAAGGACGAGTCGAGAGGGTCTTCGAGTATGAGCGTGGGTCGTTTGACGAGGGTGCTGGTGACCGCAGAGGTGGCGTTGTCGGTCGCACTGCTGGTCGGGGCCGGCTTGATGACCAAGTCCATCGTACGTCTCGGAGACGCCGAGTACCCGTTCGCGACCGAAGAGCTGTTTACGGCTCGTGTCGGCCTCTTCGCTGCGGACTATCCCGAGGAGGAGGACCGGCTTCAGTTCTGGGACGACCTTGTCTCTGAGCTCGAAGCTCTCCCGCAGCTCGCCGCGGTCGGCCTCACCGATGTGCTCCCGTACAACGGGGGTAGTGGACGCCGAGTCGCGATCGATGGCCAACAGTACGAGGAGGATGCGCAGCTACCTCAAATCAACCGGGCCGTAATTACACCCGGCTACATCGGAGCCATGGGCCAGGAGTTGCTGTCGGGGCGAAACTTCACCGTTTCCGACGACGGGGACTCGGAGCTCGTTGCCATCGTGAACCAACCGATGGTCGAGCGCTACTTTGGCGGTAGCGATCCGATCGGCCGGCAATTCAGGGAGGGCGCTTCTGACACCCTCCCCGTCCTCACAGTCGTGGGCGTGGCGCCCGACCTCCACATGGGTGGTCCTGAGCTGAACGGAGAGGAGTTCGAGCCCGCGGGGTATTACGTGCCTCTTCGACAGCACGACCGGGCCTTTCTGAGTGTGGCCGGGTTGACCCGGAGTGGCAGTGCGCTGTCCGTGACCGGTGACGTGCGCGCGGCTGTGCGTCGCCTAGACTCCGATCTTCCGATCTACGACGTGCGGAGCGAGGCCGAGGTCATTGATCAGCAGCTTTGGTTCTTCAAGGTCTTTGGTGTCGTCTTCATATCGTTCGGGCTTGCCGCTCTCTTCATGGCCTCTGTAGGCCTGTACGGCGTGCTTTCTTTTGCAGTCAGCCGGCGCACTCAAGAGATGGGAATTCGGATGGCGCTGGGGGCGGCGTCGCGTGACGTGGTACGACTCGTAGCCAGACAGGGCGCGAGTCAGTTGGGTCTCGGTCTGGCGATCGGCTTGGCGTTGGCGTTCGGCGTGACGAGGATCGTCGCGCTTCTCATGTACCAGGTTGACCCGCAGGACCCGACCGTCTTCGCGGCCGTCCTCTCCTTGATTGTGGTGGTAGGAGTGGCGGCGGCGGTCTTCCCCGCGCGCCGCGCGACCTCGGTGGATCCGGTGGAGGCTCTCAGGGCGGAGTAGCCGGAATGGCTTGCCAAGCTGGGGCGCTCCGAGCTTAGGGGCTCGGGGCGCTCCGCGTGAGCCGGTTGATGGCTTTTCCCGGTACTTCCGGATGTCCCGCTAGAAGAAGCTACGGCTTCCTGACGCCTCAACATCCGTATGACTGAGCCGACACGCAGCATTGCCGACGAACAGGAATCGCTGGAAGCGACGCTGAAGGACGAGATCCTCCGCATGTACGAAGAAGTCGCGGAGCAGCCAGAGGGGGACTTCCACTTTTTCCATGGTCGAGAAGCTGCCGAGTTGTTCGGATACCCTAGCGATCTCTTGGACCGGGCTCCCGAGTCGGCAGTCGCATCCTTCGCAGGGGTAGGCAACCCGCACCTCCGGAGTCACCTCGAAGACGGGATGACGGTCCTCGATTTGGGGAGTGGAGCTGGACTGGACGGGATCTTGTCGGCGTGGGCTGTGGGCGAACACGGCCGAGTGATCGGAATAGACTTGAACCCGGCGATGTGCCGACGAGCTCGGGCGAACGCGAGCATCTCCGGAGCGCGTCTCGAGTGTCGTGAGGGTCGGATGGAGGACATTCCGGTCGCAGACGACGCCGTCGACGTCGTGATCTCGAACGGTGTGATCAACCTCTCCTTTCAAAAGAGGAAGGTGATCGCAGAGCTGCACCGAGTCGTGAAGCCGGGCGGCCGCGTGTCGATCACGGATATCGTCAGCGCCAAGCAGCTATCGCAATCCATCGTGAACGATCCGAAGCTCTGGGCTTCCTGAATCGGAGGCGCTCTCCCGGAGGGAGAATTGTTCGCCCTTTTCGAAGAGGCGGGCTTTGAGAAGGTGAGGTCCGTGGTCGTACCTCACTTCAGCTTCCGACACCAGTCGACGCAGAACGCCGCAGAGTCGTTCGGAGTGAAGGCCATACTGCTCACGGCTGAGAAGGCCGCCTAGCGTTTCGAACGACCGGACACCGACCTTCCAACCCTTCACTTGATCTGCTCGTCGAAGTATGCGATGTATACCACGCGAGGTATACAGGGTAGACTCCGAGGGGATCGATGGCCAAGATCGGTGAATTCGAACTGCTGGTGCTACTGGCGATTCTACGTCAGTCCGAGGAGCCGTACGCGAATCGGGTTCGTGCCGACCTGGAGGCCAACGCGGAGCGCCGGGTCACAAGGGGAGCCCTGTATCGCACACTTGATCGGCTTGCGACCAAAGGCTTGATCGAGTGGGAGGTCGAGCCGAGTGGGACTCCCGAGCGCGGCGGCCACCCTATGCGTCGGCTTCGGGTTACGGAAGAAGGACTCGAGACAGCTCGCTCGTCGCGTGAGGTGCTCCTCCGCTTCTTCGAGGGTCTTGGCCCGGTGGGGCCGGCGTGACCAAACGCACGCCCCCTGACTCTGCGCCAGTACGCTCTCCACCCGAGTGGTCCGAGCGCTTCCTGTCCTGGGCGGTAGGTCCTGGGTCGGAGGGGAGCACTGTGGTGGGGGATTTGCGGGAGGATTACGCGGAGCTGGTGGCCGATCGCGGCTTGAACGCAGCGCGGTGGTGGTATCGACGGGAGGCGTGGACACTTGGCGCCAGTGCGTGGATCGGACGGCTCATCGGTCGTCCGTTGGCTAGAGAAACAAGGGAGAGGGATGTGACGATGAGAGATGTGTTTACCCAATCGGGCTTTCTGCAGGACGCTTCGTACGCGCTTCGAGCGTTTCGACGGGATAAAGCGTTCTTCGTGTTCGCCACCCTGATCATCGGTCTCGGGATCGGGGCGAGTACTGCGGTGTTCAGCGTGATGAGCCCACTCCTGATCCAGCCCCTCCCATTTGAGTCGCCGAGCGAGTTGGTCTTCATCGACAACGGAGATGGCACGGGAGGTCTCTCGGGCATCACATCGCGTACGTCGAATGTTCGGGACTTTCGTACAGAGGCTCGATCCTTTGAGAGCATCGGCGGCTTCAACGCGTTCTTCGACCAACAGAGCTTCAATCTTTCCGGCGCCGGGGAGCCCGAGCGGCTTCAAGGAGCCGACGTTACAGGGAATTTCCTCGACGTTCTCGGAGTCGAGCCCGCTGTGGGCCGGAACTTCAACGCGGCCGAAGGTGAGCAGGATGGGCCCGCGGCCATCATTCTCACTCACGGGTTCTGGATCCGTCGCTTCGCCGCCGACCCCGGCGTGGTCGGTACTGCGGTCACGCTGAACGACGAGCCGGTCACCGTGGTCGGCGTTCTTCCGCAGAGCTTCGACTTCGCATCGATCTTCACCCCCACGGTTGGCGTGGACTTCCTGCACCCTTGGCCGATCTCGGATGAAACGGACAATTGGGGAAACACCACGACCATGGTCGCGCGCCTTCGGAGTGGAGCGACGGTCGAGGGTGCCCAGGCCGAGCTCGAGAGTATTGTTGCCGCCCTGGAGGAAGCGGATCCGGAGCGGTGGGGTCTCGGCGGTCGGGTCGCTGGACTTCAGCAGCGGATCGCCCAGCCGTTCGAGGCCGCGATGAAGCTCCTGGCCGCTGCGGCCGGGCTCGTCATGCTGATTGTCTGTGTGAACCTCTCCAACATGCTTTTGGCTCGGAGCCCTAGACGGAAGAGGGAGATGGCGGTCCGGCAAACGCTGGGCGCTACCCGTGGTAGGCTGGTCAGACAGCTGCTGATCGAGAGCACGCTTATGGCCCTGGGTGGGGCTGTGGTCGGATTGGGGATCGCGTTTTCCGTGACCCGATTCGTATCAGGAAGCCAAGGCCTGGAGCTTCCGATGCTTTCAGCGATCCGCGTGGATCCGCTCGCTCTCGGGTTCGCGGTGGTCGTCGCGCTCGTCGCGGGCCTCGTGGTGGGCATCATCCCTGCACTCCAGGTTTCGGATGGCCGCGAGGCCGAGGCTCTTGGGGGGTCGGTTCGAGGTGGAGGTGGGGGCCGAGGAGCTCGGCGACTCCGAGAGCTGCTCGTCGTGACCGAGGTCGCGATGGCGTGTGTCTTGCTCGTCTTCGGTGGCCTGGTGGTGCGGAGCTTCCAGGAAGTGATGAACGTCGACATCGGCTTCGACACGGAGGAGCTGGTCGCGTGGCAGCTGGCATCGTCGCAAGACTTCGACACTCTGCCTGCGATCAACGCCTTCTTCGACGAGGTGGTGGGTCGCGTCAGCACTGTCCCCGGTGTCTCGGCAGTGGGGCTCGTCGACGCACTCCCGCTAGGCACGAACCGGACATGGGGCGTGCGGGTGGTCGACAAGGTGTACGAGGACGACCAGAACGACCTGTTCTTCCCCCACGTCGTGGACGAGCGCTATCTGGAGGCGATGCGCATTCCGCTCTTGGAAGGTCGGTACCTCCAACCTACCGACACGGAAGACGCACCTCCGGTGGCGGTGGTCAGTGAAGAGGCGGCGCGAGTCCTGTTCGACGGGGACGCCATCGGCCGGAGGCTGGCCATGTGGTACGGCGAGGTCGAAGTCGTGGGCGTCGTGGGGAACGTGAAGCACCGGGGCCTGGAGATGAGTGCCGACCCTGAGGTCTACTTCCCGATGCGACAGCTGTGGGGCTTCCAGACGGTCGACATGGTGGTACGTAGTTCATTACCCGCCGCGTCGATCATGCCGGGCGTGAGCGCGGCCATCCGAGAGATCGAGGCTCAGATGCCGACGGAGGATGTACGCACACTCGACTCGGTCGTAGAACGGTCAGTCTCCCCTCGGCGGTTCACACTGCAGCTTCTGGTGGCGTTCGCAGCAAGCGCGCTCCTGCTGGCCGCACTTGGGATCTATGGTGTCCTGTCGTATTCGGTCTCGGAGCGAATTCCCGAGATCGGCATCCGGATGGCGCTAGGGGAGTCTGCGGACTCGGTCCGACGCGGTGTGGTCTCGCGCACGATGGTGTTGGCCGGTATCGGAGTCCTTCTCGGCTCTCTCGTAGCAGTCGTGGGCACGCGGATGATCTCGACGGTCCTCTTCGGGGTGCGGGCCACGGACCCACTGACCTTCGCCGTCATGGTCGTCACCCTCGTCGCCGTGGCTTTCGTAGCCGGGTTGATACCTGCGGTGAGGGCCTCGCGGGTCGACTCCGCAGAAGCGCTACGGTCCGCAGCGTAGCAATCGTGAGGCGGCGAGGGCGGTCTTGCTACCGCCCCTCGCCGCCGCGCACGGTGCAGAATCCGCCGTCGGCGGTGCAGTTCGGTGCTTTCAAGGTGCGTTCGAAGAGCTCGAAGATTCTGCGGTATTCGTCCGTCCACGAAGTCGGCTCTACGAAGCCGTGGTTTTCGACCGGGTAGACTGCCATCTCCCAGTTCTCCTTCCCGAGCTCGATTAGGCGTTGAGAAAGGCGCACGACGTCGGAGAAGTGCACGTTCGTGTCGATCATGCCGTGCAACATGACGAGGTGCTGGTCGGGTCTGAAATTCTCTGCGAAGTAGATGGGCGAAGAGCGTTCATACGCTTCCTCGTCATCGTGGGGAAGGTTCAGGATTCGGCTCGTGTAGCCGTGGTTGTAGTGAGCCCAGTCCGTGACCGATCGGAGAGCGGCTCCGGATTTGAAGGTGTCACCGGCGGTGAACAGACCCATGAGCGTGATGAAGCCGCCGTACGAGCCCCCGTAAAGGCCGATCCGTCGTGGATCCACGCCCTCGACGTTGGCCAGGTACCGGGCGCCGTCGACTTGGTCGGAGAGGTCCTTTCCGCCCATCCACCGATAGATGGCGGTCCGCCAATCCGCGCCGTACCCAGCCGATCCACGGTAGTCGATATCGAGAACGGTGTATCCGTTCGCAGCCAAGAACTGGTTGAACTGGTACTCCCGGTAGTACGACGACCAGTAGTTGTGGATGTTGTGTAGGTATCCCGCCCCGTGGACGAAGATTACCGCCCCGCCGTTCGGTTCGGCGCCCATGTCGGAGGGCCGGTAGATGCGGGCCGGCACCATCGCTCCGTCCTCCGCGGGGAAGTGAACGATCTCCGGCTTGATCCATGGGAAAGACGCCCACTCATCCGTCGGAGTCGTGGTCACCCGCTTCATTCGGTCTGTACGGTCCGGATCGGCGACGTAGAGCTCCGGTGGGTGATTCGCCACGTCGTGTACGAGCGCGACGCGCTCACCGTCCGGAGAGAGGGTGCCGAGGAAGCGCCCGTCGCCTTCCGTGAGTCGGACCCTGTTCGAGCCATCGAAGTCCATCTTCCATATGTGCTCGTTGAAGGGCGACCCTTCGTTCGTACGCAGCACAAAGTGGGTGCGACTCTCGGGCATCGAGACGGAGAGCACTTCCCACTCGCCCGACGTCAGCGTTTGCTTGGATCCGCCGTCTGCATCGACAGCGTACAGGTGGGCGAAGCCGCTTGCTTCGCTCACGTAGTAGAGCCGATCCGAGTTGGGGAAAAAGCCGACACATTGCGCGAAACAAGGGCCGGCGACCCACGCATCGTCGTGCAGGTGATCGAGGAGCGTACGGTCCCCACTCGCCGCATCGATCGACCAGATCCAACGATCTTTGTCATCGAAGGATACGGCGAAGACGAAGGCTGTTGTCCCGGAATCGTTCCACCCAGCGTTGAACACGCGGGGCGGATGCTCACTCTCGTACCCCTCGGGCGCCAAGTCGACCCAACTGATATCGCCGCTCGCCTGCGCCAACACTCCGACTCGAGACGCCCCTTGGGCATCCCCGACCTTGGTGCGAACCGTCAGGTCCCGCGTGTATCCGTCCTCGGTGACCCAGTCGGGGACGATCGTCCGTTCGGCACCCTGCGCGGGCGCCGCCGTCCGGACCAAGATGTGACTCCCCGAGCGGGTGGGGAGGAGTGCCTGGACCCGCTCGTTCCGACGGAGGTGGACAGTTGCGGGCTCGGCCGATTCGGCGATTTCACGGATCGAGTCGGCTTCGGCTTCGCTCGCGGCGCCACGACGAATATGCTCGAAGAGCTCGAGCTGCTGAGCTTCCAGGAACGCCTTGTGTCCCTCCGCCTCCGACTCTTCATCCTCAGGCCCGATCTCGATGCGAGTGAGCTGGGCGAGGGCTCCATTCTGGAGTGAGAGGCTGAAGAGGTTGTTCTGGCGACGGAAATAGACCGCGTCTTCGTCGGCGTTGAAGAGTGCTTGTCCCTCGCCGTCTTCTGTGTGCGTGAGCCGCCGGACGGCCAAAGAGCGTCGGTCCACGAGGTAGAGGTCACCTGCGACGGACGACACGCGCAATCGACCGTCTGAAGAGATGTCCCCATTTGCGAGAAGGGGTGCGAGATCGCGTGCCTCCGCGTCTGAGATCCGCTCGGGTGCACCGCCGTCTCGGGACACTTTGTACAACGATCGGCCGGCGTCCCACTCTAGTCCGCCCGGTTGCCAGCGGAAGTACACCGTCTCGGAGTCGTCGCTCCAGCGCACTTGATTCGGCGACAATCCGACGTTGGCCTCTGCCCGCATGATGCTGCGGATCGACAGCGGGAAGTCCTGGTCGGCGACGGATGACGGGATGTAGTCGGCGACCGCCTGGGCGGACAGCGGCTGCACAAGCGCGCATACGCACGCAAGCGCCGCCGCGAGATTCCTGGAGCAGATCATGGGCTACCGGGCTAGGTGGGTTGATAAGTGCCGCTCAGCCCGAGAGGTCGTTCTCAGCCGGTGAGCGGCTCTCCCAGGCACACCCCGAGCGTCCGAGCGGTCTCGAGGATGTCGGAGTCTAGCGGGACCGTCTTGATCTCGGCCACTGCGTCGGCGAGCGGCACGGCGTGCACGTGCGGCGGGTCGAGCGCGACCATCGTCCCGAAGCGACCCTCGCTGACCAGTTGAACCGCTGCGGCTCCGAAACGGAGGGCGAGCAACCGGTCGTAGGCAATCGGACCGCCCCCCCGCTGTAGGTGACCGAGTACCAACTCGCGCGTCTCCCGTCCGGTCCGCCGATGGATCTCGTCGGCGACGATGCTCCCGATTCCGCCGAGGCGTTTTTGTCCTTCGGCGGTCTCTTTGTAGAGAGCGATGCCGTCCCCTGGATGAGCTCCCTCGGCGACGACCACGATCGCGAACTCGGGGCCGTCCGTGTATCGCTCCTCGATCTTCTCGCAGACGCTATCCCAATCGAAGGGGATCTCGGGGATCAGGATCACGTCGGCGGTCCCGGCGACTCCGGCGTAGAGCGCGATCCAGCCGGCTGTACGCCCCATGAGCTCGACGACGAACACCCGCTCGTGCGCTTCGGCGGTGGAGTGGAGCTTCCCGATCGCATCCGTCGCGGTCTCGACAGCCGTCGTGAAGCCGAAGGTCAGATTGGTTGCGGCAAGATCGTTGTCGATCGTCTTCGGAACTCCGACGACCTTGAGCCCCTTCTGCGCCAGCTGATGAGCGATAGCGAGTGAGCCGTCACCGCCGATCGCCACAACCGCATCGATGTCGTGTTTCGCGAACTCTGCGACGACTCGAGCGGTGCGGTCTTCATACTCGTACGAGCCGTCGGATTGCTTCAACGGCCACTTCGAGGGATTCCCCCGGTTCGTCGTTCCCAGAATCGTTCCGCCCAAGTGCGTGATTCCGCTCACGGCGTCCCGATCGAGTCGGACGAGTCCGTCGGGTTCGAAGAGTCCGTCGTAGCTGTCGCGGACTCCCCAGACCTCCCATCCATGGCGCTCGGCGCCGAGGACCACGGCACGGATCACTGCGTTGAGGCCGGGCGCGTCACCCCCGCCCGTATTGACCGCGATGCGGCGGATCTGAGACATGAGGACCCCTTGCTCGGTTCGCCGAGCTAGAAGCCCAGTCTGAACGTTCCTTTGAACTCGAAGCCTAAGGTACTGACACTGTCGCCGGTGATCGACTCGATCGAGCCCATGTGGACGCGCGCCTTGGGGAAGAACTCAGTCCCGAACAGACGCAGAGGTACGTCACCGCCGGCCGCCACGATCCACCCGGATCCCGCTGTGGAGCCGTCCGCTTCCTCTCGACCCTGTACTCGAACATCGACGTGTGGGCGGAAGACGAATCCGCCCCCGAGGGAGACCGAGCCCATGAGCCCAGCGACCATCATGTCTTGCTTCGACGTCACCACCGTGCTGTCGCCCACGAGGTTGCCCCCTCCGTCGACGAGGTCGACGAAGCGGTCGCCGTTGTTCCGCATCAGGTTTGCGGCGTAGATGGTCCACACACCGTCCCCGGAGCGGAAGGCGTACGAAGCATCGAAGCGGAGTCGGCTTCCCGCTTGGAAGAGATTCCGGTTCGGACCCAGGTCGTCGGTGATCTTGTCGAGCGCGTAGTTCACGAACGTTCCGCCGAAGGTCAGCGTGCTGTTCCCGAAATTCCGGTCCAGCCCGACGCGCACACGGATCTCATTGCCAGGGGTGTACTCGAGCAGTTGGTCTTGTCTGGGCTCGAAGGCGCTTCGAGCCGCGTACGCCGCCGCGATACCAAGTCCGAAGGATCCGGCCCTCGCCGCCGCGGCGACCGAGCTCGTGATCGCGAGCCCCGTGCCCCACGTGGTCTCCCTGAAGTTCAGGAGGTCAGAGGAGAGCACGGACGCCACGACCGCTTCTTCGTTCGTATGCGTCGCTTGCCCCGTCGGGAGATTCGCAGCGACCGCGACGAGCGCCCACGGGGCCGCCTGGTAGGCGATCTTGACGTTGGAGTCGACGGGCCCGGAGAGCTCCAGCGTTTGGCCACCCTGCTCCACCCGCCCCTCGGCCCACGCTCCGAAGATGTCGAGCGAAACACTGTTCGAGAGTGGGAACCGTGCCGCGACGGGGAGCATCATGAGCTGAACCGCATCTGTGCCCAAGCCGGCGTCGAACGAGTAGCCGAGATAGTCGACGCCACCGCCGATCGAACCATTCTGGGCCGCTGCTGGTGCAACGCAGATCGCGGTCGCTGCCAGAAGTCCTAGCGCCCTGGATTGCACCCTCACTCTTCACCCCCCGGCCGCCGAATGACGATTCGGATCTGCGGTGTAGCCGCTGAGGTGATGACTTCCTGCCCTGCGACCTCCTGAATCGGGTCGCGCGTGGTGGGCTGACTCTGGCCGGGCGTCGGGTTGAAGATCATGTCGCCGACTCCAAGCCCCAGCGTCTCGAGAGTCATCGTGGGGTCCACTGCCTCGATCGCGCGGGTCAAAGTGGCGCGTCGGGCCAACGGAGCTAGCTGTTGTCCACCATCCGGAGTCGAGCCGGCACCGATCGGTGCCTCGCCCCCGATCCCGATCGTGAGGAGGTCTTCCGTGGTTCCGGCAGGTGGCGGGGTCAGAACACCGGTTTGGGTTTCTCCCGTCGACCCCGCAAGTGTGGCCAGATCACTCGTCGGAACCGCTCGAGCGTCGATCAATGCTCCGAGTTCGAGCGTCGCGAAGTCCATCATGCCGAAGGCAGAGGGATCGAGCGAGAATGCCTCGTCGAAGTGGGCCTGGGCCTCGTCGTAATTTCCCCGATCGAGCTCGCGGAGACCGCGACCGTAGGCGAGGAAGGCGAAGACGTTCTCCATCCGATTCTCGAGAATGGCCTGCTCCTCGGCCGGTGTCAGCTCGACCCCGAGGACGTCCCGAATCGTGCGGATCACCAACTGCTTCTCCATGTCGAAAAGCTGCTCGAGCACGGAGGATTCGCTGAGGTCGCCGATTTCTGAGGTGTTGGGGATGTTCAGGACCGTCGCATCGGTCTGCAGATCGTTATCACCGAGAGTCGTGAGGACGCCTTGGAAGACGTGCTCAGCCCGTAAGAGTCGGCCGGCCCTGGCTCCTGTGCCTTCCTCGGCGTATCCGGCCGAGGTCAGCGACATCTCGTCGAGGAGGGTCTGAATCTGGGCGCGCTCGAGGACGACCAGGGCGTTCGACACCTTGAAGTCCGTGATCATCATGTCGGAGAGCGCGTAGATCAGTGGTTCCAACTCCTCATTGGTGGAGTTGAAGGCCATCGGTAGCACCGCGATCGACCGTTCAACGGTGTTTCGAGTGGCCGTGATCTCTGCTTCTTGAGCGAGTGCTTGGCGGGCCTGAGCCCTGAGGAGGTTCCGGCCGATGAGGGTCAGACGCTTCCTCACCTCGTCTCTGCCCGGTGCTGAGTCCCCGACATCGAGATACACGTTGTACGCTTCTCGCGCCGCGTCCCAGTCTTGCAGCTCCTCTTCGGCCATACCGAGATACAGGTACATGGCTCCAGACTCGTTGCCGGCCTCACGCGCAGCCCGCAGCGTGTTGCGTGCGGCTTCGTAGTCGCCAGCCTTGAATTGGGCCATTCCCAGTTGCACCTGAAGGTCGGTGTCTCCGGGAGAGGTGGCGACCCGCTGTTGGAGAAGCGGGATGTCCGTCGGGCCGACTTCTGGGAGCGTCCCGGCGCACGCCGTACCCGCTATGGCGAGGCAGATGAGGAGAGCGGACCGGAGGGGCCCGCCGTGGGCGTGAACCATTGAGTGGGCTCCTGGCCGAGAACTGCGTAGGCTCCGAGGGTTCGAAGAGGGCCTGCGAACATCCTATGAATCTTCTCGCGCCCCCCTCGGTACTACCATAAACTATAGGAGGGAGTCTGAGGGCGGGCAAAGGATTAATTCCCCTTTTGTCCGCCCTTCTGGCCCCCTGGAAGTGGCGTTTTCAGAGTGCTTTTGGGCGCTCTGTTCTGGAGAACGGGATGCGCACACCCCCCATTGGCCCCGCGATCGTGGCCGCTGTTATCAGTACCGCAGTGGTCGCGCCAACCCCTGTCCTCGGGCAGGACGTACCCACGGTGGCTGTCATGGACTTTGACAGCTTCATGATGGGCGAAGGCGGAGCGTCTGTGCAGTTGGGCAAGGCGATCACAGCCATGCTCGTGACCGAGTTTTCGTCCCGGGATGGTATTCGGATCGTCGAACGGCAGAGGATCAACGACCTCATCCGCGAAATGGATCTGAGCTACTCAGGCCGGGTGGAAGAGGCGATCGAGATCGGCAAGCTGCTGGGAATGCAGTATGTCTTGCTCGGTCAAGTCACGAGCATCGTCGACAACTTGCGCATGGACATTCGCGCGGTCGACGTCGAGACCTCCGAGGTCGTCACGGTCATGAAGAAGTCCGACAAGACGAGTGAGCTATTCTCGGTCGTCGTCGATTTGGCCGACGATTTCGGCGAAGCGCTCGACCTCAGCCCGCCCTCGCAGCGACCCGAGATCGAAGAGATCCCTGTTGCGGCGACGATCGCCTTCAGTCGAGCCGTCGACTTCGAAGACAATGGTGACCTCGAGCAGGCAGTCGAGTTCTACGAAAACACGCTGGAGATTCATCCCGCGCATAGAGACGCGAGGCGCGCGTTGGAGCGCCTCGGAGGAGGTGCCTCATGAGGCTCCGTTCCAATAGATCGTATGTAGCGGCCGCGCTCCTCGGGTCGACCGCGATGACGTTGCCGGCCGGAGTGAGTGGCCAAGCCCAGGATATTTCCTTCGAGGGGGATCTCCCTCGGATGATGGTCTTCATCGAGGAGGAAGGCCGAGGAAAGGTGGCGTCTCGGGAGATGACGTCCTTTCTGCTGGAGGCGGGCTTTCCGGTCATCGACCCTTCGCTCGCCATCGACGAGAGCGCTCAAGCCCTGGTCAGCGCCGCCATGAACGGGAACGACGGCGCCGCGACGCAGTTGGGCAGGGACTGGGGAGCCCAGGTGCTCGTCCTGGGTGTTGCCGACTACGCCACGCGCGACAATCCCGGTGGTGGCGATCTGATCACGGCGACTACGGAGGTCGCGGTACGAGCACTTCGACTGGATCGCGGTGAGGTAGTATCCGATGCCGTCGCGGATGCACGGGCCATCGAGGCGACCGATCAAGCCGCGAAGGCGAAGGCGATTCGCGAAGCGACCCGAGAGGTGATCGAGGGCTTCATTGGGGCCGTCGTGAACGACTGGGCCCAAAGTACATGGCAAGAGGCGATGTATTGGGCGCCCGATCCTGGGTCGATTCAACAATCGACGATGGAGACGGCAGCGGCGACCACAGGAGGATCTTCGTCGGAGCCACCTGGATTGGCTGTGATCCGGGCCGACGTTCTGCCTGACGATGGTGCCGCGACTCGAGGGATCGGGGTCGTGCGGCGGAAAGATGGTGCAGACTCCGACGTTCAGAATCTGGTACGCCTAGAGGGCGTAGTCGTGGGCGACGCCACATCGGTGGAGGTCGAGGGTCAACCTGCCCAGATCGCAGAGATCACCGAAGAAGAGATCGCACGCCTCGGCTTGAGCGGCTCGCGTGCAAGGAAGTTCTCGCGAGAGTTCACCTTGCCCATTAGCCAGGACACCGTCGAGATCATTGCGGCGGGGCGTGGTGGCGAGACGGTTCAGACGATCGCGGCCCCCCGCGTCGACAAGCGATGGGCGGTCGTCATCGGGGTCGGCGAGTACATGTCGGACGACATCCCCGACTTGGAGTTCGCCCCCTCCGACGCTCGCGCCGTCAAGGAGTTCCTCGAGTCGGATGCCGCCGGACCGTTCGACGAGGTCCTCTACCTCGAAAACGAGCGGGCTACCGGGTCGGCGATGCGCGAAGCGCTCTTCGTCTTCCTGCAGCAGGCCGATTGGGACGACCTCGTGGTGATCTACTACGCCGGACACGGCGCGCCGGACCCGGGCCGCCCCGAGAACCTTTACCTGATGCCGACGGACGCAGACGTGAATGCTCTAGGGTCCACCGGCTTCCCGATGTGGGATGTAAAGACGGCGCTCCGACGACAGATCGCCGCCGAGCGTGTGCTGGTGATCGCGGATGCGTGCCACTCGGCTGGGACGGCAGATGGTGAAGCGGTGGGCGGCACCGACCACAACAACATCTCCGGGGGCTTCCAGGGGCTGTTCACCCCGTCTCGCCGACTCATGATGACCGCCGCCGATACGGACGAGTACAGCCTCGAAGACGAGCGCTGGGGAGGCCATGGCGTCTTCACGCACTTCCTGCTCGACGGACTGAGGGGTGCGGGGGATCTCGACCACAACGGGATTGTCACATTTACGGAGCTGTACCAGCACGTGAGTGACAACGTTCGGGATGCGACATCGGGCCGGCAGAATCCTCAGCGTAGTGGATTCGGCGACATACCGCTCGCGATCGTGGAAGGGCGCTAGACTAGAGGGAGGGGGAGGGGCTGACCTTTCCCCGGCACTCCTCCGGTACGTATTGATGGGCGGGCACAACCCGCCCAGGATACGAGATCGGAACCCAACGTTCGGGCTTGCTGAATGAGCGCGGAGATCACCTCTAGAATCAGCCGTGCGCTAGCTGACTCCTACCGTATCGAGCGCGAGCTCGGGGCTGGGGGGATGGCGACGGTGTATCTCGCCGTCGACCTACGGCACGATCGACGGGTCGCGATCAAAGTCTTGCGGCCCGGTCTCGCTGCGGCACTGGGGCCTGCCCGGTTTCTCGAGGAGATTCGGATTGCCTCGAGGTTGAGCCACCCCCACATCCTTCCTCTCCACGATTCGGGCGAGGTGGACGGGCTCCTCTACTACGTAATGCCCTTTACGGAGGGGGAGTCACTCCAACTACGCGTCAGGCGAGAGGGCCCGCTGCCCATACCCGAGGCGGTGGCCCTGATGGAAGACGTGGTCGATGCCTTGGGCTTCGCGCACCGAAGCGGAGTGGTTCACCGAGACGTGAAGTCCGGGAACGTGATGATGCACGATGGGCATGCGATGCTGCTCGACTTCGGGGTCGCAAAGGCATTGCGCGAGGCCCGCGCCGAGACCGGCATCGAAAACACGGTGGAGGGGATGGCGATTGGGACTCCGGAGTACATGGCGCCGGAGCAAGCGGCAGCCGACCCCGGTGTCGACCACCGCGCAGATCTTTATGCGGCCGGTATTCTGGCCTTTGAACTCCTCACTGGCTCGACGCCCTTCGCCGGTGGGACGCCTCAGGCGGTGTTGACGCGGCAGATCACCCAAGCGGTACCCGACCTCGCGACCCAGCGCCCTGACGTGCCTCCATCCCTCACCGCCTGGGTCGCCAAAGCGCTCGAAAAGAACCCCGACGAACGTTGGCAGTCGGCCCGGGAAATGCTGGATGCACTTGCCGCGGTGGACGTCCGGGATGTCGCCTCGGAGGCGGAGCCAGCAACGCGCCGTAAGAGACCGTGGCTCCACCTCACAGCTGCCGGGATCGTCGGCGTGATTGCGCTCCTCGCGTGGTCGCTGGTCGGGCGGGCGGAGATCGACGAGACGAGCCGGGCGGTTGTCGACGCGTTCGAGAATCAAACCGGAGACGCGTCGCTGGATCCGGTGGGCTATATGCTCCAAGACTGGCTCACCGACGGTTTGCTGCGCTCCGACCTCCTCGAAGTGGTACCGACCATCACAGCTCGCCAAGCGGCCGACTACATCGACGGTTTGCCAGCCGGAGAGCGCGGAGACCCCATCGGCCACATGTCGCGTGAGACGAGGGCCGGGATCGTGATTAGTGGAACGTACTACCTGGAAGGATCCGATCTCCGCATCCAAGCATCGGTTACCGACGCCGACCACGAGGGCGGATCACGTGTCATCGGGCGTATCGACCCGGTCATCGGGCCCGCGGACGATGCGACTCCGCTCTTCGACGATGTCCGGAACCAGTTGCTCGGCTTTCTCGCGACGAGCCTGAATGTGCGCCTCGCGTCTCAGGTCGGCTCGGATGACCGAGCTCCGACGTATGAGGCGTATGAGGCACTCGACCGAGGGTTAGATCTTTACGCTCGACGCGACTACGCAGATGCGTCGGAGCTCTTCCTAGAGGCGTACGAGCGCGACGAGACCTACCTGGTGCCGCTCGTGTACGCCTCGCTCTCGCTGCGGAATCACAATGCTTGGGAGCGCTCGGACTCCGTCGTATCGATCTTGGAGGATCGGCGGGGCGACTTGTCGGAGTACCAGCAGCATTGGGTGGACTACTCGCGGGCCGTCCTAGATCAAGATCTAGACGAGGCCCGGATGCGCATCCGCGAAGCGGCGGAGCTCGCGCCAGAGTCCAAGGCGGCGTACAACTGGGCGCTCATGGCGGTCCGGACCGGTCGACCGTCCGAGGCGCGGGACGCCTTGGACTCCCTTGATCCGGACCGAGGCTCGATGCGCGGCATTCCCAGGTATTGGATGCGACGCCTCGAGGCGTCGCACCAACTAGGGGACCACGAGGTCGAACTCGAGGAGCTCGAGGAGTTGGAAGCGCGATACCCGGGAGAGCGGTCGGTCCTGTTCTACAAGGTGCGGGCCTACGCGGCGCTGGGATGGATGGAAAGCTTGGTCGCACTACTGAGTGAAGCAGAGACGTACCTGCCCGCTGATGTCCTGGCGATCCGCTACCGGATGGCCGCTGTCGATCTCTTCGTGCACGGACATCGTGACGAGTCTGCGGAGATGGCGCGACGCGGCATCGATTTCATCGAGAGTCGAGCGGTGGCCGGGGGAGACGCCGAGCCGTTTGACGCCGCCCTCGATGTCTTGATGCCCACCGCACAGCTCCGCTACCAGAAGGGCCGGTTGCTCGAAGTGCTCGGGGATCCCCTCGGTGCGCTCGAGATCTACGAGCAACTCCATGTGGAGCATCCGCACTTCTGGTTCTTCCAGGCGCACCTCGGCGTCATGTACGCGAGTTTGGGCCGCATATCGGATGCGCGGGACGTCGATCGCTGGCTCTCGGACTTCGATGAGCCCTTCGAAGAGGGGGAGATCACCCGTTGGAGGGCGGGCATCGCCGCCCGGCTGGGGGACCATGAGCGCGCGACGGCGCTCCTGGGCCAAGCACGGCGCGAAGGGGTGTATTGGGGGCAGCTGCATCCCGTCTTCCATCTGCACGACGCGATGTCTGACTACGGCCCCTTCCTCGAGCTAATGGCTCCGCAGGGGTAGTGGTCGCAGCGGGCCTTCTTCTACTTCTCGGCACCGCCGTGTTCGGCGCTCCCTCGCTCCAGGACGCAGCGACCGGGTTTGCCGTCGACTTCGCGATCCATGTACGCCCCGTCACGTACCTCTTGGCGGCGCCTGTCTTCGGCGTCATGGATACGCTCTCGCTCCTCACGCTCAGTCAGCACTATGCGCTTCTGGGGTCGCTTGTCGTCGTGTGGGCCGCGGTACGGATCGGGAGGGCTGTCACACGCTCCACCCCACGGCGGAGTCTGTGGCGTGCTGCGCTTCGGGAAGGTGGCCTCGCGCTTGGAGCGCTCCTGACACTGCTCACTTTCTACGCCGCGGGAATGGTGGTGCCCCGACCAATGACGTCGGTGCGGCTACTCGATCCGAACATGGTCGCGGTCGACTTTCACTCGCACACGAATCACTCCCACGACGGGTGGAGTCTCTTCGACAGTCGGCGCAACCGCAGCTGGCACCGGGGAGGTGGGTTCCAAGCGGCGTATGTGACCGACCACTATACCTGGCGCGGCTACGACGAGGCGCGTGCGGACAACCCGCGCTTTGCCGGAGAAGGAGTGATCCTTCTGGAAGGAGTCGAGCTCCGTATCCATGGACGGCCGACCAACGCGTTAGGCGCGCGTGCGCGGTACCTAGTTGGGTTGGACGAGGACAGCGTCTATCTCTCGCCTGACTCTCTCGTATCGGCTGCTGCGAGGCGAGAGCTTGCGGCGACGCTCCTCTATACGATGCCGGGCCCGCTTGATCGAGTCGTGGGTTATTCCACGGAGAGGCCCGACGGGGTGATCGGAATCGAAGTGAACGACGGCTCGCCCCGGGGCTTGGAGCAGGTCCGTCGTCAGCGCGAGGAGATTGTCGCCCTCGCCGACTCGCTTGATTTGGCCCTCATCGGTGCAGCGAATCTTCATGGGTGGGGTCGAACTGTAGCGTCGTGGAGTGTGCTGGACATCCCAGGGTGGGAAGCGATGTCCGAAGAACAGTTGGGGAATCGGATCGAAGATCGTCTACACACCGATCGACGAGAGGCGGTAACCGTGGTCGAAAGGCGCATGCCGCATCATGGCGATTCGAAGACTCTGTTCGCCCTCACTCTTCCCCGCGTTGTCCTCGAGCACTTCATGATGCTTTCGTGGGGTGAACGAGCCGCGTGGCTTCTCTGGGGGAGCGCGATCTGGTTCCTCCGCCGCCGGTTCCCGCGGGTGAAGGTCGTCGCCGAGCCTTCCTAGCGAGTCGCGTCCCGCGGCTGCACGTCGTGAAAAACGAGATCCTTCTCCTGATCCTCGCTCCTCTTGAGCGTCCACTCGTTATCGAAGAGGATCAGCGGCGCACCGTCCGCGTCTTCGACTCGTCGTCGCCCATAGGCATTGGCCACCTTGTCGATGGAGGCGTCCGGGCCCGTCACCCATCGGGCACAGTGGAAGGGCAGTCGCTCGAGTCGTGCCGAGACACTGTACTCGCGTTCGAGCCGGTCGAGCAGCACGTCGAACTGGAGTGATCCGACGGCCCCCACGATCGGGACTGGGCCGGTGATCGACGGCGCGAAGAGGAGTAGGATCGTACCCTCCTCGGCGAGATGCCGTAGCCCTCGATCGAGGTGCTTGCGGCGAAGCGCGTCTTCGATGTGGATCTGAGCAAAGTGCTCAGGGCTGAAGCGGGGGACCCCCGGGTACTCGACGGAGCTCCCGACCGCGACGCTATCTCCAACCCGAAGGCTTCCTCGGTCGAGCAACCCGATCACGTCGCCCGCGACCACGGCCGTATCCGAGTGAGCGCGATCTCGGGCGAGGAACTCCTGAGGCTGCGCGAGCCGGATCTGGCGTCCGGTTCTGGACACCACCGCCTCGACACCGGGTTCGAAGGCGCCTGAGCAGACTCGAACGAAGGCGACCCGGTCCCGATGGCGAGGGTCCATATTGGCTTGGACCTTGAACACGAACCCGGAGAAGGGGTTCGCGACCGGGTCGACCTCGCCGTCCGTCGCGATTCTCGGCTTGGGAGGAGGTGCCAAGCGAAGGAAGCGCTGAAGGAAGACATCGACGCCGAAGTTGGTGAGCGCGCTCCCAAAGCAGACGGGAGACGCTTCCCCGCGGGCCACCGCTTCGAAGTCGGGCTGCGTTCCAGCAATCTCGATCAGCTCGACCTCTTCACCCAACTGCTCGACCCCGGTCTTTCCGATCGCTGCTTCGAGCTCTTCGGAGTCGAGCGAGACGACGGTCGCTTGGGGCCGAGAACTTCCGTGGTCGTCTGTGCGCTCGTAGAGCCACACCGCACCTTCCTCGCGGTCGTACACACCGACGAGTTGCCCGTCCTTTCGGACGGGCCAAGTCGACACGAAGCAATCGATCCCAAGCTCCGCCTGTACGTCGTCGAGGAGGCCAAGGGGGTCTTCGCCGACTCGATCACACTTGTTCACGAAGGTGAAGATCGGGAGGCGGCGCTTAGCACAAACGCTGAACAGCTTCCTCGTCTGGACCTCGACTCCCTTCCGGTTGTCGAGGAGCATGATCGCGCTGTCCGCTGCGGTCAGGGCTCGGTACGTGTCCTCCGAGAAGTCTTGGTGGCCCGGAGTGTCGAGGAGGTTGACCCGGAACTCCTCGAAGTCGAAGTGCAAGACGCTCGCCGTGATGGAAATGCCGCGTTCCTGCTCCATCTCGAGCCAGTCCGACGTCGCATGGCGATCGGAGCGGCGTGACTTCACCGAGCCGGCCGCTCGAATGGCGCCCGCGTACAGGAGAAGCTTCTCCGTGAGCGTGGTCTTGCCCGCGTCCGGGTGGCTGATAATCGCGAAAGTGCGACGCCGTGCGATCTCGTCTGCGAGCGTACTCAAGGCATTCGGGGTTGGCGAGCCTGACGAGGCCCCCGGCCGTGTCACGACCGGGGGCCTCCGATTTCAAGACGCCGCTGGTGAGCGGCGGCAGCTAAGCGGTGGTCCGCTCAGCTTGCGGGGTGGAGATGGAACTTCACCCGCGTGTTCTCCCACTCCAGCACGACATCACCCATCGTGTTCTCAGCCATGGGCTCGAAACGGTACTGCAGCGTCTCGACGAAGTCGTCCATCATCTCTGGCTCAGCCGTGAAGGAACCGACCTCCGTGGCGCGAACCTCCTCGTTAATTGGGATGCCCCACCGCTCCCACTGAGAGTTGATGAAGAAGGTCCACTCGTCTGCAGTCGGCACTGCGTAGATCGAGTAGCTACCGGGCTCGAGGTTCACGCCACCGACGATCGCGGGGCCCGCGAGGTGGAGCGTGGTGGGCTCGTTCGCCCCGATCCGCTCAGGCTGCCCGTATACGACCAAGCCACCCATGATATCCCGGCCCCGGGCCGAGGGTGCTCCGTAGCAGAGCAACCCGTCGTTACCCCCGACGGAAACCTCCGTCGAGCGGAGTGGGCTCGGCCGCTCTTCGGCCTCCGCCATCGTTCCACGCGCTAGGTAGCACGACAGCGCGTCACCACTGGCGACGTCCATCGAGCTTTCCGCCGCCGCCTCCATTTCCATCCCATCGTCCATCTCCGCCATCTCATCACCGCCACCACATGCGGCAATCGCGAAGAGCAGAGCGGGGAAAGTTGCAAACCTTCGCATGAACTAACTCCTGTTCACGAAACAAATCAGACCTACGAGTGAGCGCATGAAGCTAAGTCGGGGTTGAGGTTGAGCAAGCGTTTCTTGCTACTGCGGCAACGTAAACCTTATACGTAGAGCGCCCTCGGCCGATCGCAGGGAGGTGGTTTCGTGGCCAGTGAGCCCCGGCTCGCCGTCGAATCCATAGCGGGGCAGCGCCCCTATCAGGAAGATTCAGTGCTCGCACGCAGCCTCGAAGATGGCCGCGTGTTGGTCGCTGTCGCTGACGGCATGGGCGGACACGCCGCCGGTGAGGTGGCGAGCGCACTCGCGCTGGAGACCCTCGTCGAGGCCCTAGAAGGCGGAAAGCACTTGGACGAAGCCTTCGTGATGGCGAACGCCCATGTGCACGAGCGCGCGCGGGAGCCCGGGAAGCAGGGGATGGGCACGACCCTCGTCGCCGCGCTGATCGAGAACGGCGAGTACATGGTCGCCAACGTCGGAGACAGCCGCGGCTACCTCCTGACGTCGAACGGGATCAAGCAGATAACGGAGGATCACTCCTTCGTGGCAGAGGCCGTGAAGAGAGGACAGCGTCTAGAAGACGCCATGGCGACTCCTTGGCGTGACGCTCTGACCCGCTCGATTGGGACGGAGAGCGAAGTCGACGTCGATGTATTCGGACCCTTCCCAGTGCGGGACGACACCGCGCTCCTCATCTGCTCGGACGGGCTCTACAAGACGCTCGAAGATCACGATTTGAGACGCGTCTACGTCGGCTCGAGCACGGTGCAGGGGGCGGCACAGACGTTAGTGAGCGCTGCCTTCGACAACGGTTCAGACGACAACATCTCGGTGGTGATTGCCGAGTACGGAGAGGTCCCGAGAGAGGCGGGTGGGACGGTCCCGATGGATTTCGTTCCTGATCCCGAGAACGATCCGGGACCCGTCTCGGATGCGAGCCTAGGGGAGGTCCTAGTCGAGGTGGCCGAGGGTGAGGTGCCCGATGAAGAGGACGACCTCGCGGATACGGTGCCGGACCAAAAGGCCCTGCCACGGGAGCCAGCAGTTCAGGATGCTACCTCGGTGCCGAAACCGCTCGTCGCTATCGGAGTGGTCGCCGTGCTCGCAGTCTTGCTCGCCCTACTTCTCTAGCGCGTTCGCAGGTACGGCCTAGGCCACGTCGTCCATGAAGGTGATCGTAAGGCCTCCGACCTCCACAACGTCGCCATTGTTCAGGCGCGACCGCCGGGTACCCTTGCCGCGCACGGTCATGGATCCGAATAGCGCGAGATAGCGCACCTCGCACCCGCCGTCGATCGTGAGGATCAGAACGTGGTGCTTCGGACCCTTCGGAACCCGGAGGTCGCACAACTCGTCGGTTCCGATCAGGACGGCCGGTTGATCGGAGAGGTAGTGTGTGCCCCGCTGGCCACCCGATTCCCAGATGAAGTGAGCTCGCTTCTTACGGTCGGCGTCCTTCAGGAGCTGCTTCACCTCGTGCGGATTGATGTGCATCGTACCTTCCGCACCGCCCATGGCCGGAGCGGGGACTGGCGGTCGATCGGCCATCGGTGAGGGAGTCGCGACCGGGACTTCGCCTTCCCCTAGGGCTTTGCCGAAGACGATGGAGAACTTGCCGAAACCGATCTCGTCGCCAAGGCCGATCGATCGGGGCCCCTCGATCTTCTGGCCTCCAATGAAGGTGCCGTTGGACGAACCCAGGTCTTCGACGACCCAGCCATTGTCTCCCAACCGAATCTCGGCGTGGCGGCGAGAGACAGAGGGGTTGTCGATCAGGACATCGGCACCGTCGTCGCGACCGACGATGATGGAGGCCTGCTTGAAGTCATAGGCCTGCATGGTCCGTCGACCCAGGAGCAAGGTCAGCTTCGGCATGATTCCTCTCTTTCGAACGATCAGAGGGGCGTGGAGTGCTGCGCTTGCGCCCGATCCGGGGGACATAATGTCTCCCGACCGGTCCGGGGTCCAGAATCGTCCGCTTTCTACAAGCCGTCAGAGACCTCGACACAGCGCGGATACGCGGACACGACTGCGAGGCAATCTTCCACCAATCGCGCGGCCTGTTCGGGAGCGCCGTCCTGCAGTGCCGCCGCCGCATCCCATGCCATCCGCTCCGCCACCTTCCTCATGAGGGCGGTGGCTTCGTCGTTGTCGCTGTCGAGCTCGGCCAGCCGACGGGCGTAGGTCAGCACGTCGGCTCCCTCGACCCCGAAGTATCGGCCACGGGCTTGGGCGTCTTGCGCGAGCCCGAGGAGTCGATCCACTTCCCAACGCACATCGACCTCCGCGCCGGCCTCCCGGATCTGCTGCACGACTTCTGCCACGTTCCCGTCAGGGACCGCGGCCGTGAACCGTGTCGCCACCCCGTCGAGGCCCGGGATCGGAAACGGCCTGATACCGCCTTCTAGGCCGTCTTCCGTGACCCACACGCTAGGAATCGCCCCACTTCGTATGTGGGTGAGAAGTGTGTCGGAGTCGAGCGTCCGCCCCCACGGCTGCGCCCAGGCAGCGGCGCCCCCCACCGCTACGAGCGCCATCGCAGCCGCGAACCGGCCGACTCGTCGGCCACCACTCGACTTGCTCTCGCCCGCCGACCTTCGGGTTGTGACGAGGGTGACCTCTTGGAACGAGGCCGCCTCCACCGAGACCTCCGTCTCCGTGCGCTCGTAGCGCGGATCGCGGACCGATATCTCTAATGATCCGGGTTGCAGGCCGTCTGCGACGAGCGGCGTCGGTCCCTCTGCGACGACCTCTCGACCGCTACGAACCTCGACGATCACGCCGGCCGTGTCCGTCTTCACACGGAGGGAAGCGCTCGTCACATCGGAGGCGCTCCGCTGGGCCTCCAGTAGCGCATCCCGGAGTTCGCGTGCCGACTGGAAGCGGTGGGCAGGATCGCGTCGCAGCAGCTTCAAGACGATCGAGGCGAGCCGGGGCGGGATCGGGACCTCCGAATCGGCCAGAGATCGGACCTCGGCGCGGTCTGTGGCGACCATCAACTCATAGATCTGGTGCGTAGGCTCGTGCGCCAACTTCCCGAGCCACGGGTCGCGACCCGTGAGTAGAGCGTAGAGGATGACACCAAAGGCGAAGAGATCTGTACGGCCGTCTACAGCCTCCGCACGCAGCTGTTCCGGGGCGGCGTACCCAGGTGTGCCGAGAGTCCCCACGGTGGTGAGACGGCTGTCGGCGTCGCGTTCGGCAATCTTCGCGATCCCGAAGTCCAGGATCTTGACGATCTCGTCGCCTCCCCGATCGGTCGTCAGCATGAGGTTTTCGAGCTTCAGATCGCGATGGACGACCGGTTCGGGGCCCTCATGCGCGGCCATCAGGCCGTCGCATGCCTGCAACGCGAGGTGGATTGTGCGCTCCGCAGAGAACGGACCTTCCTGTTCGAGCGCGTCGGCGAGGGAGCGACCCTCCACGAACTCCATCAGGAAGTAGATCAGGCCAGCTTCGATGTCCTCTTCGTACGTGGAGAGGCCGACGATGTGCTTCGATTCCTTCCCGAGGCGTTTCATGATCTGCGCCTCGCGGAGGAAGCGGGCGCGCATCTCCTCTGCGTCCGCTCCGGTCATTCGGTCGACGCCGAGAATCTTGAGGGCTTCGGTCCAGCCCCCCTTCACGTCCTCGACCTTGTACACCGTCCCGAACGAGCCCGCTCCCAGCTTGTCGATGACTCGCCACTTCTCCCGAATCAGCGTGCCGATGAGGCGGTCTTGTTCTTCGGCGGTTTCGGCCTGCTCGTCTTGCAGTCGGGCGATGTCCTCGGGGGTGAACGCGACGGTAGCGTTCGAGTCGACGTCCGCCACAGGGTCGGGGAGCCGTTGCGTCGGCAGGGAGCTCGACGTCGGTTGCCCCTTCGGCGAGGGCGGAGTCGGAGGCGAGGGATCGTCAGGGTTCGACACGTGCACTGTCCGTCAGAGGGCCGATCCACCTCGAACGTACCGAAGCCGCGGAATCGAGGTCAATTCTTACGTATGGAATGGCTCGGGCAGGTTTGGCACGCGGAAGCTCTGCTCCGAGACACTTGCTTCGGGGCGCTGCGTATTCTTCCTTAGTCAACATGGCCTTTCGACCGAAATGGCGATTCCTCCTCATTGTGGCGTTCGTGGGGTGTTACTCGCCTCCTGACCCGCCTCCCACGGTCCGGGTCGGCGCCCTCGAGGAGACCTCACTCGTTCTCCAAGCCGTCGACGCGGGAACCGGGTCGGCGCTAGCAGACGACGAGATGACGGTACGGTATCTGGTCCGTGCCCCCATCGCCTTCGACGTCTCGTCGGTCCAGGAAGTGTCGTCGCTCGACCCGTACGAGATCTCCCATCCAGTCGGTGAGGACGAACTGGTGTTGGAGGTCCGACTGGAGGCCGATTCGTACCACCGACTGGACACCGTGCTAGCCGTGGCGAAGGGCACGTCGGCCGGCCCACTCACCGTACGGCTTTCGCGGCGCCTCGGCCTGAGCACTCCGACCGAGTCCGTCACCCGACCGACGACACCCGATCCGGATCCTGTCCCATCCGGACCGGACTTCACTTCGGTTCGAGCCGGGGATCGGTTCTTCGCTCAAGGTGCCTGGCTCGAAGCGACCGAGGCGTATCAGCGCATGCCTGCTCCCGCTGACGAGCTGAGCGACTACGGGCGTGCCTACTTGCAGGGTCGCCTGAATCAGGGCATCGCGCATATCGAGCGCTCCGAGTATGCGAGAGCCCTCGAGGTCTTCGAGTCTGCCGCTGCCATGAGAGACCCGGGACCGGACGCGTTCTTGAGGTTAGGGCAGGCCCAGTGTGCCGTGGGTCGGACTGAGGAAGGGCGGGGGACCCTTGCTTCGGTCGAGCGGATGCGCAGTCGACTTCCCCCGTTGGAACAGAATCGCGTCTCCGCTCTCGTTGCGTACCGGCGAGGCGTCTGCTCCCAGGGGGAATTCGAGCGGGCCGAGACGACTCGGTCGAGGGTGCAGGCGGGATCGCGCGCATTGCAGGAGCTCAACGCGTTCGCTGAGGGGGCGCGAGCGATGTCCCCGATACCTGCCGAGGTAATGACGGCGATCGCCGATGCCGAGCGTAGGGTCGAGGCGATTCAGCGGTCGATCGTACCAGGTCGTTAATACGAAGAGGGGCCCCCTTCCGGGAGCCCTCTCAACGTGCTGGTCTGACCACGACCGCATGGGCGAAAGCTGCTAAGGGCTCACGCCTACTGGGAGCGACGTCGCTCCGACGGCCAGGCAGCACCCATGTTGTCTGCCGTTACTGGGCCCATCCCCATGAAGGTGAACTTCTGGAGTCGGCGGCCCTGGTACGTCTCGGTCGTGTAGATATTCCCGTCCGAGTCGACCGCGATCGAGTGCACCGCGAAGAAAAGACCCGGCTGCCGGCCACCGTCGCCGAAGCTGTAGACGACTTCCATCGTCTCCCGCCGGATGACGTAGACCTTCATGTTCTGCCCATCCGCGAGGTACATCCACGTCTGGTCTTCGTCGGGGGAGAAGTCGAGATCCCACGTAGAGCCTTGCGACCGGGTCGCGGGCGCGATGATGTGCTCGCTGACGAAGGTTCCGTCCATCTGGAAAATCGAGATCCGGTTGGATGGCCGGTCGCAGACGTAGACGAGGTCGTCGTTCGAGAGCTCGGCGCAGTGGACGGGAGTCCGGAACGTCTGCGGCGGGGTCTCACCTGGCTCGTACCTTGGCGGCCGCTCATCGACCGGTTCGTTCCCGTATGCGGTCCACGCGCGCTTGAATGCCCCGGTGGTCTGGTCAATCACGGCTACGCGCTGGTTGATGTACCCGTCAGCGACGTAGACCTCGTTGTGACGATCGGCTACGAAGACCTTCGCGACGCGCCCGAAGAACTCCTCGGAGGTGCTGGTCAGCTCGTCTCCGGGTGAACCGTGCTGGGCGAGGAACTCACCCGACGCCGTGAATTGGAGGATGTGTCGGTCCTGGCCGGCCTCCGTCGAACCGTTTCCGCCGATCCAGACGTTGTCGTTGTTGTCGACCGTGAGCCCGTGATTCGAGCCCGGCCACACGTAGTCGCCGGTCTCGGTCCCAGGACCGCCCCACGACTGAACGAGGTTGCCATCTCTGTCGAACGCCAGCACGGGGGGTGCCGGGCGGCAGCACTCCGAGAGAGGTGGGTCTTGGGCCGCTCCGATCTGGGTGGTGGCCACGAACTGATCCGGGGTGTTCCGATGAACCAGCCAGATGTTGTCATGGGAATCGACGTCGACGCCGATCGTCGGGCCCATTATCCAATGGTTCGGAAGCGGCTTCGGCCAAAAGGGGTCGACCTGGAACATCGGCGCCATACCCTCTTGGGTGTAGTCGGCGTTGGCGACGTTCTGAAGGTTGCCTTCGAGCGCTTCCGAGGCGCACGCAAGGGAGGTAACGACGACCGCGAGCCCAGCCGCGATCATCAGGTTGCGCTTCTGCATCGAATCTCGTCCTCGTGGGGGAATCCCGCTTCGAGCGGACCCGAGGCCCGCGACGAATCGATAGCGTACGTTCAGGGCTGGCTGTCGGCAATCTTCGAGCTAGCTTCGCGGCCATGACAGCTCATCAAGTGAATCGACGAGCTGCGGCTTTGGCGGTCGCGCTCGTACTTCTACTTCCGTCTTGGCCCTCGGAGGCTCACGAGATTCCCGCGGATGTTACCGTCCGCGCTTTCGTGAAGCCGGAGGGACAATCGCTCCGCATGCTAGTGCGCGTCCCCATGGTCTCGCTCCGGGACTACGACTTCGACATCGAGGGGCCGGGCTACCTCGCGATCGAAGGCGCGGACGAGATGGTGCGCGAAGCCATCGACGTGTGGGTGGTCGACTATCTCACGATGCTGGAGGGGGATCGCAATCTAGGACGGGCCCAGACCCTCGCGGTTCGTGTCGCGTCGCCCGGGGACCAGGCATTCCGATCGTGGGACGCGGCCCTCGAGAACGTCTTCTCGGATCCGCTCCCTGAGGGCTCTCAGCTACCGCCGGCGCAGGCAATGGTCGACGCCCTTCTCGAATGGCCGATATCGTCCGCGGAGTCGGACTTCTCGATCGAATCGGGCTTGGCACACCTCGGACTTCGCACCCTGACGGTCTTGCGCTTTCTGACACCGGAGGGAGCCGAGCGAGCCTTTCAGTTCACGGGCGTGCCAGGTGTCGTCCGCCTGGATCCGCGATGGCATCAGGCGGCTTGGAGGTTCATTCGATTCGGCTTCGACCACATTCTCGATGGGGTCGACCACATCCTATTCTTGCTCTGCCTCGTAATCCCACTGCGATCGGTCGTGCGGTTGATCCCGATCGTCACGGCGTTCACGGTTGCCCATTCGATCACCTTGATCGCGGCGGCCTTCGGTCTGACGCCGAACGCACTTTGGTTCCCGCCTCTGATCGAAGCCCTGATCGCCCTCTCGATAGTCTTCATGGCGTTCGAGAACATCCTGGGAACCGGGCTGTCGAACCGGTGGTTGGTGGCCTTCGGCTTCGGCCTCGTACACGGCTTCGGCTTCTCGTTCGCTCTTTCCGAGTCGCTCCAGTTCGCTGGTGCGCACCTCCTTACCTCGCTTCTCGCATTCAACGTGGGTGTGGAGTTCGGCCAGCTCTTCGTTCTGGTACTCGTCGTTCCGCTCCTGGCCTTCCTCTTTCGCAAGTGGTTACCTGAGACGATGGGGGTCGTCCTCCTCTCTGCGCTGCTCGCCCATACCGGATGGCATTGGATGCTGGAGCGGGTGTCGAATCTGTTGCAGTACGACTTGGTCGTGCCCGTTGGCGGGCCGGGGGCGACTTCGATGTTGCTCCGATGGGTCATGCTTGCTGTGATCGTCGGGGGTGTCCTGTGGGGTCTCTCGCTGGTGTTCAGGCGATTCGGTCTGACCTGGTCTGGCGTCGACGACGAAGGCGCTACACTCTGACGCTCGGATCCTAACCGGTCCTATTCCTAACCCGGCCCATTCTTACACGCTTCTCAGGAATCCAACGCCATGGCTGATCGTCGCTCCGGATTCGGACTCCTCACCACCGCGCTTCTTCTTTTACCGGCGTCCGGTTCGGCTCAGATGGTCGCGCCCAATCCGTATGCCGCCCTTCCCGGCGTATGGGCTGAGCTTCCCGACGGACGGACGTGGGGTTCGACCAGCGCGATCTATCCCGCACCGGACGGGATGTCGATTTGGGTGGCGGAGCGGTGCGGAGCGAATTCGTGTGCGGACTCGGACGTGGACCCGATTCTCCGGTACGACCTCGATGGCAACTTGATGACGAGTTTCGGCGGCGGGATGATCTACTGGCCTCACGGCTTGTACGTCGATCGTGAGGGCAACGTGTGGATCGCCGACGCCGTGGGATACGGACCGGAGCCGGAAGGGCGCGGGCACGAGATCATCAAGTTCAGCCCGGACGGCGAAGTCTTGATGAGGCTCGGGCAGAAGGGTAACCCGGGGCAGAGCGAGACTCAGTTCCTCAGGCCCTCCGACATGCTCGTCGCTCCGGACGGGAGCATCTTCGTGGTCGATGGACATCACGCGAATGGCAACAATCGGGTGGTGAAGTTCGACCGGAACGGCAACTTCCTTATGGAGTGGGGGGAGACCGGGACCGCCAACGGCCAATTTCGTGACCCGCACGCCTTGGCGATGGACTCCAGAGGGCGACTCTTCGTCGGCGATCGGGCGAACAGCCGCATCCAGATCTTCACGCAGGACGGAGAGCACCTGGAAACTTGGCACCAGTTCGGCCGTCCCAGTGGGCTGTTCATCGATGAGAACGACGTCTTGTACTCTGCCGACTCGGAGTCCAACACTCGGAGAAACGCTGGGTGGCGGCGTGGGATCTACATCGGGGACTCGCAGACAGGCTTTGTGACCGCCTTTATTCCGGATCCCGAAGCGGACCCCGACAATTCGGGGACGAGCGCCGCCGAAGGGGTAGCTGTCGACGCGATGGGGAATGTGTACGGAGCCGAGGTCGGTCCACGGATGCTCCGAAAGTACGTCAAGCGTGCGAGTGGCGTAGCTCGTTGAGTTGGCTTAGGCCCGGGCGTGCTTGGGCGGTACTGGCGGTTGCGGCAGTAGGTGCAGGGGGGTGCTCTGATGATCCTCTATTGCCGTCCACCGACCCGATCGACGGAGAGTGGCAGCTCGTTGGAGTCTTTTCGGACATCGACAGCGAGATTCGTTGTCGGTTGGACGGCCGGGTCACCTTGGTTGAAGCCAGCGGGTCGGTCGATGGTACCGGCACGACGGCCTTCGAGTGCGACGAACGTGGCGAACCCCACGAGGCGGAAGACGAGTCCCCCGTTACACTGGGGCGCCTCGCGGATGGTCACTTCTCGATGGGCTTGGGGTTCTGCGGCTTTAACGGCTTCCATTCCGAGGCGGAGATCCGGGGCGTAGCGGGATGCTCGATTCCCGATGGTGCAGGAGAGGATCTTCAGGTGGTCGGCAGCTGGCGGGCGATCCGACCAGGGGGCACAGAGTGAGCGGCGGCTCCGGACTCTCGAGGGCCATCCTCTTCGTATGGGTCGCCGTCGCGTTGGGAGGCTGCACCGTGAAATATCAGCACAATCAACTTGGCGATGAGTGGTTCAACTCGGCCAAGAAGGGTTGGCGTCCCCCGATGGAATTCGGCTTTGCGCCCAACAACGTGCCTCTTGGACCGACGGCGGTCGCTTTCTCCGTGCAAGCCAACTTGCAGGACCTCGAACGGAGTGCGGTGCCCCCATTGGAGGAGTTCGACTTCGTGTCGATCTCGACCCTCTCCGTCTCCGCCAGAATTTTCGCGCCAACCGATGGCCGTCTCCGCCCTTACCTCGGTGGCGGGTACGGTATGTCCCGTCTAAAGACCCACTGGACGGGCCCCAACTACAACCCTGGTCGATACGATTGCTTTGGAGCGTGTTCCACCGGCTTCGACCGTACCTTGTACCGCGGCTTCCATCCTCATCTGGTCGGGGGTCTCGAACTCGAGGGCCCGCCCTCGTCCTCGACCTCGTTGCTGCTCGAGTATCGTCGCGACTTCGGCCGAGGAGACGACTTCTACAACCTCGACGGTTGGGCGCTCGCAGCTGGCCTGCGTTGGCGGATTCCCTCTGACTGAGTAGATCGCAGACTCTCTATAGGTTGCGCCAGTCCGCTTCTAAGACTTTCTGGTAGACGCCGCTCGACGAGAAGAGCTCGACCACATCCTTGTCGAGCATCCCGTCGTTCGCCTCCCACTCGAGAATCTGTAGCGCTTTCTCGACGGGCATGGCGCGTTTGTAGGGGCGATCTGATGCCGTGAGCGCATCGAAGATGTCGCACACGGTCATGATCCGCGTCTCCAGCGAGAGCTGGTCCCCGGTTACGCCGTCTGGATAGCCCGTGCCATCGAGCTTTTCATGATGGCCGCGGACGATCTCGGCTACACGCGAGAGGTCTTCCGTCCATGGGATCTGCAACAAGAAGTCGTACGAGTGCACGACATGCGACTGGATTTGCTCTCGCTCGGCCTCGTCGAGTGACCCTCGCCGGATCTGGAGGAAGTGAAGTTCTTCTGGCGTGATGAAGGAGCAGGTTTGGCCGTCGAAGTCGACGAACGTCGCGTTCGCGATCTCGAGCAGGATGTCCGCGCTCGCTTCGTCCAACACCTTTGGAATGTTGGCGTCCTGCACCGCCTTCCAGTAGTGCTCCACACGGGCCAATGCATCCTGGAGCCGTCGCTCGATCTGTTCGAGTTCCGCGACTGCCGCCGCGAGCCCCTTCTCGGCCACCACTTCCGATCGGGCCTCTGCAGCCTCGAGTCGCTTGAGGACTCGAATCATGGCAAACCTGGATCGGACCTTCTCTTCGAGTACTGGAGACAACTTCCTCTGCTTGACCAGCACCTCTTCTCGAACTGCCACCTTTCCGAAGTCGTGCAGCAGGCCGGCGTAGCGTAGTTGCTTGAGCTCAGGGTCGGTGAAGAGCACATCCGCAAAGGGGCCGGTCGTTTGCCGGTTGATGAGCTCGGCCATATCGCACGTAAGCTCCGTGACGCGCACGGAGTGGCCCGAGGTCGTCGGATCCCGTCGATCGATCGCCGTTACCGCTGCTTCGATGAAGCCGGCGAAGAGGTTCTCGATGTCTTGGTAGAGGCGGCCGTTCTCGATCGCGACGGCGGCCTGTCCGGCGAGCGACGACACGATGTCGACCTCGCGATCTCGGTAGGGGAGCACCCAATGGTCAGAGTCTTCGTCCGTCCGGATCTTCGCGGCCGTGTCACTCTTTCGGTTGATGAGTTGAAGCACACCTACGACCCGGTCCCGGTGGTCGATCATCGGAACGATGAGCATTCCCTTCGCTCGGTAGCCGAATTTCAGGTCGAAGGCCTCTCGATTGAACGAGAAGGGCACTCCGTCCGGTAGCTCGTACACGTCATCGAAGATGAGAGGCTCCCCTGTCGTGGCGGCGTATCCTGCCAGCGAGGTGTCGTCGAGGGGGAGTCGGAACGTGGGAGACGGGAGCTCCGGAAGCGTATCGTTTTGCGAGGCGATGAAGTGGAGAAGCTGCCCGCCATCGGGCCCCTTCTCTACGAGGTAGAGACTTCCGGCGTCCGAGGAGGTAAGGGAGCGAGCTTGAGTCAGGATGAGGTCGAAGAGGGCCTTTGGATCACGCTCGCCCATCAGCGCCATCCCTACCTTGCTCATCTCTCGTAGGGCGTGGCGAGACCGGGACAGTTCTTCTCGGAGTTGCTCGACTTCGTGTTCGTCGGTCGAAGGTGTGCCCCGGGGATCGCTCATCGCATGAGCTCGTCAGCCCTATCGAAGGCGGCGCGCGCGGCTTCCTCACGGCCGAGCTCGGCCAGAATTTCTCCCTTGAGGAGGTAGAGATCGGCGCTCAGCGACGCCTCGGTCTCGACCCTGTCGAGGGCGGCCGCCGCGTCATAGAAGAGGCCCATATCCCGGTAGGCGACCACGCTGAGGAAAAGGCCATCCGTCAGGGGATCGAGTCCGAAGACCGCGATCTCCTCCATGTACACTTCGAGGTCGACGGACTCCTCGAGCGAGATCACTCGGAAGCGCATCTGAGCACAGGGGCGACCTTGGTGGCGACCACCCGGGAAGACGGTCCAGGCGTACTCGGCACCGAAGGTGAGCTCGACATCTTCGGGAAGCGTGAAGGAGGTCGCGCTTCCTACCTCGTAGATCTGGGGTCGCTCACCGACTCCCAGCTTCTGGAGCATGAGGTCGTACGTCTGACCTTCGGGTCCGGCCCACTCGATGGTCGGGTTGGACGATGAGACGGAGAGTCCGTTCCTAGGAGCGATCGGGGTCACCCCACAGGACAGCGGGCGGATCATCCCTTGGCGTCCTCCGAGCGTGGCATCCATCGAAGCCGCCTCCGCCAACGTGGCGACGGCTCTCGCGAAGAGATCCGAAGGCTCACCTCCGGCGGGGCGTTCGAGCGTACTCTGTTCGGTTACCACCTGTTGCGAGCCGGAGCGGGTCAGCAGGATCGCCCGTGACCCGTCCGCAGGAAGCACTCCGTCGCCGGCATACATCTGCTCACCGACGGACGCCGGGGCGGGGGCTTCGAGCCCGTGACGCACATCGACAGGCCCTTGGACGCGTACAACCAGCGCGACAGGGTCTTCTTGCGCACCAAGCGGCGCGGCCAGAGCGAGCCCGATCAGGGCAGCTGAGAACCTCTTCATGTCTTGAATCGCCTCCTCGCGAAGGGCTTCTAAAACCCTGCGCCCGGGAGCCCAGCAGGGGCCTCCCCTTCAATACAATCTTCTACTTTTCCGAGCGTCGCACCACGAAATCCCAATCGTCCGGGGGCGGCTCGGTGACATACGTTCGACACCGTTCGATGTACACCGCACACGGCCCATCGGTCGGACAACGCTCCAGGCCTGCTTGAAAGTGCTCGAGGGCTCCCGTCCAATCCCGGGCTCGATACGCTCTCATGCCGGCATCGTAGCAGCGGAGAGCCTCTTCCTTCGCATCATCGAGAGGGGCGTCGGCCAATTCGAGAAGCTCGTAGACCGTGACTGGCTCGTCCTTGCCCTTCACGATCATGCGATCGAGCTCCCGCACCCGGTACGAGGCTCGGCTGGCGCGGAGCGTCTCTTCGGAGATCATGTTGAGGGTATCGTACGTCTTGTTCGCCGGCTCGAGCCGAGCGGCGAGGTTCACCGCGTCGCCGATGGCGGAGTAGTTGAAGCGGTCGCGCCCCCCCACGTTACCGACGACAACCTCTCCGGTGTGCACCCCAATCCGCACCTTTAGCGGCTCACGACCTTCGTCGCCTTCGAGCCACCTTCGGTTGAGCTCGGCCATCTGGCGCTGCATGAGGACCGCAGCACGCATCGCCCGATCTGGGTGGTCATCGAACTCCTTGGGGGCGTTCCAGAACGCCATGATCGCATCCCCGATGTACTTGTCGAGGTACCCCCCCTCGTCGAGCACGACCTGCGTCATGGCGTCGAGGTACTCGTTGAGAAGGGTGATCAGGTCTTGGGCGTCCATGTTCTCCGAGATCGTCGTAAAGCCCGATAGGTCCGAGAAGAGAAGGCTTAGAGCTCTCTTCTCCCCTCCCAGTTCGAGGGCTGACGGGTCTTCACTGATCTCGTCGACGAGCTCCGGAGACAGGTACATGCCGAAGGCGCCCTTGAAGAACCGCTTCTCCCGTCCTTCGACGATCGCGACGTAGGCCACACTGCCAACGTAGGCAAGAAGTGTCGCTAGGATCGGAGTACCGATCGGGACCCATAGGCCGGCCGCTTGGTAGCCCCCGGCACTTCCGCTCGCCCCACCCCCGAGGCCGGCCCAAGCCGAGAAGGCGAGCAACCAGGTCGCTGCAATGGTCGCGACCGCGGCGACGCCGCCCCAAGCAGTGCCGCGCAGGAAGACGACCCCCGCGGTGAACATTGCGAGCGCTACGAGTAGTGCGCTCTTGGGCAGGGAAGAGAGAGGACGGACGTACGCCCCGTCCAGCATGTTCTGGAGCGAGTGGGCATGGACCTCGACGCCGTACATCCAATCGTATCGTTGGTCGTCGACCTCGCCCTCGTTGGTCGCGGAGAAGCCGAAGAAGGGGGTTCGGAATCGTTCTTCTGGGTGAAAGCCGGAGCCCAGCAAGACGATCTTGTCTCGGAAGAGCTCTTCGAGAGACCCCTGGAAGAGTTGTTGCAGCAGCAGGTCCCCGTCTGCGGCTTCGAGCTCCGAAGCCATTCCAGCAACCAGCGAAGATGGAGTCGCTTGGAATGTGCCCCGTGGTGCGTCTGCGTCAGAACTCGACGGGGGACCCAAGTAGCGTATCGGGAACGGAACGATGCTCCCGGATCGGTCGTGATCGCCGTCCGTTTCCTTCCATGACGCTGGCACTTCCCCGACTTGCGGAGGGAGCCCAGGAAGGGTGACGCGGCCACCCTCCTCGCTGGCGTGCAGGATCGAGTCGAGATTCAGCCCACGAGCGTGCGCATACAGCGAGAGCGCGAAGGAAGGTGCGAGCCCATCCCCCGAACGGACCGCGAGCGCTCCGTTTCGGAACGTCTCGAACGAGGACGGAAGCTCCGCTGCTCCGACACTGACCGCGACATCGGCGAAGAACGGGTGGGGGGCGACCAGCCGTGAACCGTCCTCGGTCTCTTCTAGTGGAGCCACGATTACGACGTTGCCGGCTTGATCGATCGCGTCACGCAGGAGCTCGTTCCCTCCGTCGATCCGATTCAGACCGGGGTACATCTCTCCGAGATAGACGTCGAGTCCGATCGTCCGGGCCCCGGCTCCTGCGATCGTGTGAACGAGCTCTGCCAGGTGAGCGCGCGGGAAGGGAGAGATCCAGTCCCACCCTTCGATGGAGTCGAGCACGGAGAACTCGTCGAACATGACGAGCACGATTTCACTCTCTCGCTCCCTTCCGGGCACGTCCTGGAACGTCTCTTGGGTGGTGTGCTGTCGGAGGTCCAAGGTGAAGAGTTCGAACGACTGCACACCGGTAAGCCGCCCGAGCGTGTCGCCCAACAGGAGAGCGAGAAACACGGCTCCGACCGTGACGGCGAACCAGGCCGTGACACGCCTCGCCTTCTTCAACGCTCGCCTCCTCCCTGGGGACGAGCGACGAAACGCCGACCGGCTCCGGTCAATTCGTGATGTCGTACGTGATCGACGCCGTGCCCCACGTGCCCAGCTGGATCGCACTCCCGTCCATTCCCGCGGCGGCGGCTAGCGCCTCCGTCAACTCTGCGGCGAAGTCCGCTCCGCCCGCTGCATAGACTTCACCGTCGGGGATATCGATCTCGAGAGGTCGGTCCGTGAGGAAGGCGCGTACGAGCCCGGCTCCAGCCGGGGGAAGAGCTTGGAAGGCGACATCACCGCCCGGGTAGGCGAACACCTCACCGGCTGTGATCCGCACGGAGGGGTCTTCGGCGTTCGGAATCAAAACGGCCACCGTACCGTCCGTGCCGAGATCCACGAGCGTGAGATAGCCGTCACGCTCCGACTCAATTCGAAATGCGATCTCCTCGCCGAGACCGAAAGACGTCTTGCCTCCCATGAACTCGAGGCTCAATCCGAAGCTCTGAGCAGGATTTTCCATGTCCCCGAGCGTCTTCGCGGCCGACTCCTTCGTCAGGAGGGCCGCGAGCTCGGCCATCGCGTCGGTGGTCACTGGAATGCCCTCGTGACGCGCGTAGCCATCGGATCCGATGACGCGGAGTTCTTCCCCACGGCGTCGGACAATCAGATGACTGAACGAAGCCTCTTGATCGATGAGCCGGACGGAGGGTGCGCCCGAAAGGGCCGAGCCGAGCGCGTCGGCGAGGCGTGTCTCGATCGCCGCTACGTTCACCAGGAGCGGGCTATCTGCAAAAACGTGGGCGACGAGTCTCGCGCGATCTCCTTCAGAGACGTTGCCTGAGAGCACGCTCGCTCGCGTTGTCCGTTGCCCGACGTAGTCCACTCGGAGTCGGGCCCCCTCATCCGTCTCGAAGAGCGAGCCCGGCGTCAATCCGAGGGCGAGCCCGGCTCCCAACTCCACCGATGACCCTTCGACGGCGGAGATCGGTAGGCGCATCTCCCCCCCACGGTCCGCGGATCCCTCGACGAAGAAGAGCGGCAGCCCCCGTAATGAGACGTCTTCGGAGATGTACGGATCTTGCTGGAAGCGATTCCTCTTGAGGGCCTCGTGCGCTTGATCGAAGACGTCCTCGTATGTGACGTCTCCGCTGGCCTTCCAGAGTTGCTGCACCATGAAGGTGGTGAAGGCTCCACCATGGAACTCCTCGCGACCATCCACGGCCGGGAAGAAAGCGTCGACCGCGACCTGCGATGGTTGGGCTGCGGATAGTTCGAGTACACGAGTCTGCGTTGCATCGAACCCGGTTCGGTCTTCCGATACCGCTCCGACCGCGCGTCGAGTGACTCCGGCTGGCGGTTCGATCTGTGAGAGATCTCGAGCGAGAAGGCGGCCTGCGGCGAAGGGCGTCACGTCGCGCGTACCCGTGCCCGAGTTACAGTTGTCGAGCAAGACGGCCACGTTCTCGGTCGGCAACATGCCGAGCCAGCGGTTGAATTCGTCGTCGCTGATGTCGTTTCGGGTGTCTTGGGGGAGAACGTCCGCCGGGGCTAGCGTCTCGTCGAGCCCGTCGTCCTCGTCACCATCTTCGTCCCACTTTTGGGATCCGTGTCCGGAGTACCAGATGACGACGTTGTCGCCGGGTCGCGCTTTGTCGACGAGCCACTCCGTAATCGCTTCTTGGATTGCGGCCTTGGTCGCTTCTTGGTTGACCAACATCAGTACGTTTTCTTCCGGGAAGTCGTGCGCCATGACGAGCACATCGCGCACGCGACGCGCGTCGTACTCGGCTCCCACGAGATCCCCACCTTCTCCGGGCTCTAGATGGATGTAGTCACTGATGCCGACGACCACGGCCCACCGGGTAGGTGCGATTCGATCTCCGGGCCCGAAGGCGAGGAGAGGAACGAGCGTCAGCAGCAGAGCGCCGCGGACGATGGTGGCCTTGATTGGGATTTTCACGAACCGCTCTCCAACTGATAGAACACGCCTTCCGCTGCCGCCCTGACGATTGGACCGCCGGGGCCAGCCTTGTCCTGCATGCGCTGCACGATCGTGTCGAGTTCCGTGTCGGTGCGGGTCGGGTCGTGATGGAAGAACAGGAGTTCCTTCGCTCCCCCCTCCTTCGCCAACTGCAACGATTGCTCGAAGGTCGAGTGCCCCCAACCGACGCGCTGCGCGTACTCCTCCTCTGTATACATCGCATCATGGATCAGAAGGTCCGCATCACCGACGAAGTCGACGAGGCGTCGTTCGAAGCCAGGCTCGACTTCGTACTTCCCGCCGCTGATCTCGTTGTCCGGGATAAAGCACACCGTAAAGTCCCCGATGCGGATCCTATAGCCGACCACGAAGGACGGATGACGCACACGGATCACGTCGATCGTGGCGTCACCTACCTCTTTGCCTCCGTCGTTCAGGTGGCCGAAGATCATCGATGCGGCGACGACAGAGAACGGGACCGGGAAGTAAATGGGGCCCATTTGGCCGGCGAAGAGATTCTGAACGTCGATCTCGCGCTGCTTCGGCCCTACCACGTGGATCGTGTCGTCCGGGTCGTACAGAGGTTTGAAGAATGGAAACCCCTGGATGTGATCCCAGTGGAAGTGTGTGAGGAAGATGTGGATGTCGTTGGGTCCCCGCTCGAAGACGTCGAGGCCGAGCGGGCGAATGCCCGAACCGGCATCGAAGATCAAGCGGTTGGTACCGTCGAAGATTTCAACACACGTGGTGTTCCCGCCGTGGCGAACAGTTTCTGAGCCGGGGGCTGGAATCGACCCACGGGTGCCCCAGCATCGAAGGTAGGGGCCTGTCGGCGCGGGATGGTTCGAGGCGGTCTGAGCGGAGGCCAACGGCGGAGGCTCCGGTGAGGGGGTGCGGGCCGAAAGGGGCACAACTTCAAATCTACGAGCCGGTGCGACCGACTCGCGAGAACTTTCATAATTCTCGCCTTGGGGGTGAGCAGGGCCTAGCTTGGAGGACTTCTTCCGTGCCCTGAATCCGGCACCTCTTACGCCGCGATGGATCTGTCCAACACCCCCCCCGATCCCGAGAATGCGCCCGCGACGCTCACCCGCGAGCAGATCAGCGTGCGCCTCCGTGAAGTGGCCCTCTTCCAAGGCCTCGGTGAGTCGGATCTGACCGAGATCCTACGCATTTCGGAGGCGGAGCGGGTATCGGGGAACGAATACGTCTTCGAGGAAGGCGATCGCGGCGACCACTTCTACGTGATTGTTCAGGGCCGCATCGAACTGAGGAAGGCCACGGGATCCGGGTTCAAGAGGTTGGCGATCCTTAAGGCGGGACAGGCGTTCGGGGAGATGGCCTTGCTGAACCAGACACCTCGGTCTGCGTCAGCGTATGCCATGGAGGAGACCTACCTCCTGTCAGTGTCGAGGGCGGCGTTCAGCTTGATGCTCGGGGGCGATACACTCTCGGTACGGCTCCTGAAGAATCTCTCCAAGGCGCTTTGGGCGACCTCGGTCCGGCTAGCAAGCCAGCAGACGAAGCGTTCTGAGGTGGACACGGGGTATGAAACCCTATCGGAGTTCAACCGGCTTCTACGAGCTCGGTTGCTCCCCAGGGTGACTCCACGGGTGAGTGGCTACGACATCGCTGCTTCGACCCTCGCACCCCGCCAAGGCACCGGTTCGACCGCATGGGATTGGTTCGTGCTCGCCGACGGCCGTCCCGCCTTCGCCGTAACCAAGGCCGCCAAGGGCGATCTCTTCGCCGCTCAGCGACTCGCGGCCCTCCGCATGCTTTTCCGTTCGGCCGCCTCCGAACCTTTTGCCTCCCTCGGCGACATGTTCACGAAGGTGAATCGGAGCTACCGAGCCGGGTGGATCGAGGGCCTCTCCGGCCCTGTGATGGCTGGGGTGGTCGCACTCGCCGACGGGGCGGCGGAGTGGGTGGGGGCCGGCCGATTGACAGGGGTTGTGGCTCGTGCTCGGGGCGGGGTGGAGGACTTGACCTCACCTGCTCCAGCACTTGGCGAGGACGCCGACCTCCACTTCGAGTCGGTGATGGTCGTGTTGAGCCCAGAAGATCGCATCGTGACGGTCACCGACGCCCTCGTCGACCCGGTCGCGACGATCTCATCGGTGCTCGCTGGCGGCATCGTCTCGGACGCCCGAGATGCGCTGTCTCGTGTGGTGGGTCAGTTGGAGCCGGTTACGGTCGACGAAGGAGACGCATCGGACGTCAGTGCGGCTGTGGTGACCCGTGTGGGTGGTCGCTGACTCTGGCGCTATCTTTCTACAGCATCGTTTCGCTGTAGGAGTAGTATGGAAGTCACTGAGAAAGCCGTTCGCGACGCCCTGAAGACCGTCAAAGATCCCGAGTTGGGCCTCGACCTCGTTGTACTCGGATTGGTGTACGACATCGAGATCAACGACGCGGATGTTCACACCACGATCTCGCTGACGTCACCGCTGTGTCCGGTTGCCGGGCAGATTGTGGATGACGCGCGCGGGGCGATCGAGGGCGTCGAAGGCGTCGGAGCTGTCGATGTGGAGCTGACCTTCGATCCGCCGTGGACACCGGAGCGAATGAGCCCGCTCGTGAGGGCGTCATTGGGTTTGTAGTCGCTCTGGAGCTGCTCACGTCGTGAGGTCTCCACCCGTACATCGTTACCTTGTGTCATCCGTATGGAATGGCATTCCCAAGCTAAGAGGCATTCGCAGATGAGCCCGTTCACCGAGGAAGAGCTGATCCAGAAGGTGCAGGACGGCTACATGGTGGAGAGCCCCGAGGAGATGACCGAAGGGTACCGAAAGGCGCTCAGGGTCCAACTCACCGTCCAGGCGGACACGGAGCTCATGAGCGCCCCTTCCTACTGGATGGCCGCGCGCTACGCTCCCTCGACCAACACCCAGGTGAGCGCACACGCCATCATCCAAGATGAGCTCGCGCACGCGAATATCGCGTACCGTCTGCTCGAGGATATCGGTGAGTCGAAAGAACATCTCGTCTACGGCCGTCAGCCTCACGAGTTCAAGCATCCATACGGCTTCGATCAACCTCTGGACAATTGGGCAGAGCTGGTGGTGGCCACCGGATTCTTCGATCGCGCGGGCATCACTCTCCTGACCGATGTGCATGAGAACACCTCTTATGCACCCCTCAAGAGAGCTCTCGTGAAGATCGGGATGGAGGAAACCTTCCATCTCCGACACGGCGAGGTCTGGATGCGACGGCTCTCACGTGCGGGTGGAGAGGCAAAGGAGCTCGTGCAGCGAGCGGTAGACTGGATGTTCCCAATGACCATCGAATGGTTCGGTCTCCCCGACGACATGAAGCGCCATTCGGGGCAGCTCGACTACAAGTTGAAGGGTCTGACGAACGACCAGCTGCGGCAGGTGTGGATGGCGTCGACCGTGCCTCTGTGTGAGGAACTCGGGTTGGACGCGCCCGCCCACTTCGACGAGCAGAAAGGTGAGTACGTCCTAGAGTATCCCTTCCCATGCCAGTACGACGCTGTCGACAAGCACTGGGCGTTCGACGAGGGGGAGATCTCGTGGGACACCGTCTTCGAGCGGTGGAAGGGGCGTGGCCCGATGAATGAGATCTATGTGGAGTCGGTGCAGCGGTCCCGTATGGATGTGCGCCGGTGGCTCGAGGGTGGTATCGCCGCATAAGCCATGAGCTGTTCCCCTCTCCCCATCGCTCGCGGGCCGGACTCAGGGCTTCCGAGCGCCGTCACCACGCACAAGAGTGGCGGCCGGGACCTATGGTCGGCGCCCCTTGAAGACGACCCCGCGGATCCGGTCGAAGCAGCGTGGCATGCCCTCGGGGAGGTTCTCGATCCCGAGATCCCGATCAGCCTGCCTGAGTTGGGGTTGGTGTATGGCGTGGACTTCGACGCCACGACATCAGTGGTCACGGTCACCCTGACGTACACCGCCACTGCGTGCCCTTGTATGGAGTTCATCCGTGAGGACATCACTGACCGGCTGACCCAGGAGCGTTGGATCGGATCGGTAGAGATCGAAGAGGTGTGGTCGCCGCCGTGGACGACCGCACGGATTACCCCGGAAGGCCGAGCGAAGCTCAGATCGTTGGGGGTCGGTAGTTAGCGACGCGCCACGCCGGCGCATGGAGATGAGATGGGGACGAAGGAAGCCGTATACGACGTGTTCGGACGCAAGGAGAGGGGTGACCTCCTCTCGCACATTGGGTACGTGGATGCGTACGACGCCGAGACCGCGAAGGTCTACGCGTGGACGACGTATAGTGAGCAAACGTGGTTCGAGATGTGTGTCGTCGAGCGGTCGAACATCATCGCGGTCAATCGCCATGAAGGACCGTTTGGACACCCGCCAGGAGACGGCGAATGAGTACGCTAGCAGCCTCGGACCTCTCTGCGGATCAGGCGTCGGCCCTCGAGGCGCTGATTCTGGGTCTGGCGGACTCGAAACGGCTCATGGGCATTCGGTACTCCGATTGGACGCTGGGCGCTCCCTCAATTGAGACAGGGATCGCCGCGTCGTCGATGACGCAAGATGAATGGGGCCACGCCCGACTCTTGTACTCCATGCTGAAGGCTTTGGGCGTGGATCCGAGCGTCGTCGAACACGAGCGACCGGGGGACGAGTACGCCTCCATGTCTGTTCTCGATCACCAGCTTCCGGACTGGGCCGCGGTGGTGGCCGTCATGGCACTGGCGGACGGGGGGCTCTCTGTGGTCTTGGACTCATTCGCGCGCGGCACGTACGACGCCGCGACCAATCGGGTGCCCAAGATGCTCGCCGAAGAGGAGTTTCACACGAGTCTGGGCGCATCTTGGTTTCGCCGGTTGGCCGAGAGCGCCGGTGAGGGACGCGATCTCTTGGCTGCGGCGACAACGAAGATGCTTCCGCGGATGCTGACCTGGGTCGCGCGCGACGATGAGGCGACCACTCTGCTCGTCGGCGCGGGTATTCTCGAATCGGCCGAAGTGCGGGTCGCCGCATATCGAGACCGAGTGCGTCCCCTCGTGGCTTTGATCGACATCGACGTCGATCAGGTGGACGCCTCGAGTGCGTGGGACAGCGCTCGGGGTCGGGCCCCGGGACGACCGGACGAGGAAGCCGTCGAGAGGGCCCGCGGTGATCGGAATCGCGCCCTACTGGTGGACTAGTGCCGACCAAGCCGCCCTTCCGTGGGTCACGGATAGGGGCAGAGGAGCGCTCTTCCTACAGCGCAGTCGACCGTCGTGACGAGACGCCCGAAAGCATGCCGTCAAACCCTCCGTGCACCTTCTGCGAAGGGACGGATACCGAAATCATGAGCGCCTTCGGGGGGCACGCCTCGGTTAGCACGTACTGGTGCAGGACGTGCGGATCCCCCTTCGAGATGATGCGCTGGCGAGGCTGACCCCCTGGGGTCAGGCTTCGACTAGCTCTACGTCCTCGAGGAAGTCGCGGAGCGGATTCGCGACCGCTACCGCTCGCTCCCTGATCGCAGCCGATGTCGACTCCTTCGACTCGCCTCCGAGGAGGTGGCGTGCGACGGCGTCGCCGAGCTTCACGTCGGACTCAGCTGCAGCCTGGTGGTATTCGGCATACCGTGAGCTGACGCGCTGCTCGAAGAGCGGCACCTGGGTGCGAGGCGTTCCGTTCTCGACCATATCTTCGAAAACGGCGGCGTGGAGTGCGTCGAGGCCTTCGCGGATGCGCTCGTCTGGTGCGCGACCTAGGAAAGCAAGCTGCGCTCCCCGCGTATGCGCCCACATGAAGAAGATCAGTGCCTCCTCCACTGTGCGATGTGCCGTCCCGTCGTCGTCGTATAGAGCGTCGACCTCTGGCACCGGATTCTCAACCTCTTCGCGTGCGAGGAAGTCGGAGAAGCTTTCCCAAACCAGCCGTGCGAGGCTGTCCCCGAGCTCGTCGGGGGTCATCGTTTGAGGCGCGCGGAATTCGCGGGTCTCGCCGGTGAGCGTGCTATGCACGGAAATTACCCTTGTATCCTATGTTTGCAGTACCACCAATTCGGACTTCGGACCCGGTAGTGTCAAGGTTGAAGATTTCGGCCACCGCACGGTCACATTCAGGTAGCTCCTCGAGAAACCCCGGACCTGTCATGCAAAGTGTTTTCCGATGGGCATTTACCGTATCCGCCTTCCTGTTTTCGGGGTGTGCGGCGGGGGTTGTCGAGATCCCGCCACCGCGACCGATCGTCATCCATTCTGGTGCTCGCATCCGGGCCGACCACGACGAAATGAAGGCCGTACACGAGTGGGTCGTCGCCGAGGAGGAGAACATCGAACACGACCCGTCCTTCTTGGTCATTTCTCAAACGACGCTCGCGGAGACCTTCCCGTGGGAGGGCATGCACATCAGCAACGACTCGGTGACCGTTCAAGTCCCGGCTGGTGGCGGGGACGGCTTGCTCGTCTACCAGCTCTACGGACACATGCACCTCATGTCGACCATGGGCCGTCAGGAAGAGTGGGTGCCTACCGCGCCCGAGGCCGAAGGGTACGAGTTGGAGCGGGAGATCACCTCACGGGCCGCCGACGCTTGGATTCTCGGTCGGACCGTTTTCGATACTCAGCCGTTCGGCCCGCTCGATGAGCTCGCGTACGCGAAGAATGCGGGCTTTCTCGATGCCTTCATCTTCACGGCGCGCCCCGACGAGTTTGCCGAGGCAAGAGCCGCGTGGGCCCGCGCTAATCCCGACCGTGGAGATGAGTATCGAGACTGGTTCCTCGACACCTTCAATCGAGAACCGCCGGGGTTGCGCGCGAACTAGCACACCTGACTGGACGGCCTACTCCGGTACGACCTCCCACTGGAGCCCGATCGGTCCGCCTTCCAACTCCTCGATATGCACGTCGATTCGTCCGGTTCGGGCCAACCTCTGATTGCTCGGCTTACCGCCGAATACGGCGAATCCGAGGACTCGGAAGCGGCACCGATCCCCAGAGGGAGAGGTCGCCCGCATCTCCGCCCCTTTCAGGGCCTTGATGGTGGGAGCTTCACCCGACTGGAGTCGAAGGCGTAGAATACGGCCCGCGTGAGGGGCGTCCATGGCGTCCAGGACCCGAAATGCGACCCCGGACTTCGCGGTGGTTTCAGCAGACATGAGAGGAAGAGTACCCGCATGCCGCGCACGACGGAAGACGAGGCTCGAAGCCCGCTGGCCCTCACGGCTGAGCAGATGCTCGAGTTGGCTGACCTCACGTCACGTCTCATCGTCGATCGGATCCAATCGTTGCCGCATGACGCGGCGTGGCGCGGAGCCTCCCGCGCAGAACTCGAACCGCTCCTGAGAGAACCCCCGCCGACGCACGGACGCTCTCCGGAAGCCGTCATCCGTCGGGCCGTGGAAGAGGTCTTGCCGGTCGCCGGACGGGTCGATCACCCGCGCTTTTTCGCCTTTGTCCCCTCCGCGCCGACCTGGCCTGGCGTTCTCGCGGACTACCTCGCTGCGGGACACAACGTGTTCCAAGGCACGTGGCTCGGGGCGAGCGGCCCGAGCTTCCTAGAGGTCGTGGTCTTGGACTGGTTTCGAGATTGGATCGGGTATCCTCCGACCGCCGGAGGGTTGTTCACGAGCGGCGGATCTGCGGCAAGCCTCGATGCCTTCGTCGCGGCCAGAGAAGCGGCCGGGGCGCCAGCCCGAGCTACCGTCTACATGAGCGACCAGAGTCACACGGCGCTCAGTCGCGCCGCGACGATCGTCGGCGTCCGACCCGAGAACGTCCGTAAGGTGGCGAGTGACGACCGGTATCGCTTGGATCTAGGGGCACTCCGCGACGCTGTGGCGCGTGATCGTGACGACGGCTTCACGCCTATCGCGATCTGCGGGAATGCTGGCGCCACGAACACTGGTGCGGTCGATCCTCTCCACGGTCTCGCCGACTTCGCAGAAGAGCACGACATCTGGCTGCACATCGATGCCGCGTACGGTGGTTTCGCGATCCTTTGTGAGGAGGGGCGCGCGTTGTTGTCCGGGATGGAACGAGCCGATTCGATTGCCATGGACGCGCACAAGTGGCTTTTCCAGCCCTTCGAGGCGGGGTGCCTGATGGTGCGCGATGTTCGGCGGCTCGAGACGGCCTTCGCGGTCCGGCCGGAGTACCTTCAAGACACGGAGTGGGGACAGGAACACCCCAACTTCGGGGATCGCGGCCTGCAGCTCAGCCGGGCGTTCCGAGCGCTGAAGGTTTGGATATCAGTACAGACATTCGGAATGGAAGCTTTCGAGAAGGGTGTACGGAACGGGATCGATCTGGCCGCCCGTGCGGAGCGCTTCGTACGAGAGTCAACGATCCTCCAGGTCGCGAATCCGGCTTCCCTCGGGGTCATCTGCTTCCGGGTCAATCCGAAGGGATCCGAGCTGAATGAAGAGTCGTTGGCGGAGCTCAATGCAGCGGTCCAACAACGGGTTATCGACAACCAGGTCGCCATGATGTCGTCAACGCGACTCAAGGGTCGTTACTCTTTGAGAATATGCATTCTAAATCATGCCACGACGTGGGATGATGTGAGAGAGACCCTCGAGGCGATCGAGGCGATCGGGGTCGATCTGATAGAATCCGCCGCTTCCCTGGGTCGACCGGTGGAGCGGACGTCGAGTTGACCAAACCACGGTGGATCCTTGCCGCCGGCGTGCTCGGCTTCTGGGCCCTGGTTGCGACGCTCGTCTTCGCGGCCGGTCTCGGCGCAGTGCAGTCGCTCCTGCTCGCCGCGCTACTCGGAGGGGTGCCTGCCTTCGCGCTCGCTCAGGTCCCCATGGCCGACGGGGTCGAGATCGAGCGTCTCCCGGCCTACGTGAGCTCGATCATCGCCCTTTGGCTGATTGGGTCCGCGAGCTGGCTCGTAGGGACGTCGGACGGTGGCCCGCCGGCGATCGGACTCGTCGGCCTTCCGCTGTCCGAGATGGTTGGGTGGACGCTTTTGGTCACTGGGGCAGCGCTCGCCGTCATGTTCGGATCTCGTGGAGTCATGCGCCTCGTTGGCTACGTCGACACAGACCTCTTGAGCCAACTCCTCCCCCGCACGCGCAAGGAGAAGCAGGCCTTTGTGGCTCTGTCGTTCGCCGCGGGCATTGGAGAGGAGCTTGCTTATCGGGGCTTTGCCATCACCGTGCTGGGGGGAGTCGTCGGGACGTGGGGCGCGGCGGCGGCCTCTACCCTGGCTTTCGGGGTGACCCATGCGTACCAAGGTTGGCCAGGGGTTCTCCGCACCACCGTCATGGGTGCGGTGCTGGCGGCGGCCTTCGTATTCTCGGGGAGTCTTTGGCCCCCAATGATTGCACACGTGCTCATAGACCTACTCGCGGGCCTCGTATTGGGGGAGCGACTCTTAGTGAAGGAAACCAACTAGTGGAAGTGGATCTGGCACTGCTCGCCGATGCGGCTACGATCGATGGGTCAGGGAAGTTGAATATCCTAGGCGTCTTCGACCGTTTGGCCTCGGCGTCGTTTCCTACCCGGCACCCGAGACTCGCTCTAGTGCTGCGCTTCTCGACCGGCGTGAATGAGATGGGGGCTCACGAGGTCGTGATTACGCTCCGGGCGGCGGATGGTCGGGAGCTCGTCCGATTGAATGGAGAGATGAATCTCGCCGGGGGTCCCCGCGCCGTGGGAGAAGGCGTGTCGGTCCCTCACATCCTCAACATGGACGGGCTGGTGTTCCCTTCGGCGGGACGGTACTCCTTCGACGTTGCCGTAGACGGCGAGCACCACGTTTCGATCCCGCTGCGCGTCGAGTCTCAGGGCGCGACGGCTCAGGCGTAACGGAGACTGAGCAGAGTTCTTGCAGAAACCCCGCGGTCCCAGCATTGGTAGTAGTAAGGGAACGCGAATGAGGAGCCCCCATGATCCTGCACTTCAACTACGAAGAGCTGACCGCTCTGCGGTCGGGTGCAAGGGTGTTCTTGTCGTGTGAAGAAGCAGGATCCGGCCCGGTCCTCGCTCCCTCCGAGCGGCGCGCCAAGGTCGAGCTTTTCGTCGAGCAGCTCGACGGAGACCTTTCCCTCTCCACCCTGCACGAGGTCCGCGAGGTGCAGGCAGCCGTGACGGCCATTGTCGACTGTCTCAGGGTCGAGATGGAATCACTGGTCGTCGCTACCCATCCGGCTGACGAGGGCGCGGTAGCGGCCTATTTCGACTATGCGCACGGCTACTCGGTGTCCACGCGGCTCGACGTCATGGCGTCAGAGATGGAGGCGCTTATCGAGCTGGTAACGGGGGCGCCTCCGACCGCAGAGTCGAGCAGATCGTTCCAGTTTCCGGATTGATCGACCGTGCCGCACATGTGCGGTTAGATCCATGGAACCAAGCTGTCGCGCCACGACTTCACCTTGGACTGGCGATAGAGACATCTGCACTACGGTGGAGGAGATGAGGTCGTGAGCGAAGCCGCCATGCGCGCGAGGCCGGGCTTCGAAGAGGAGGCGCTGCCGCATCTCGATGCGGTGTACCGTTTCGCTCTTCGTCTGTCCGGTGCACCGGACGCGGCGGAGGATTTGGTCCAGGAGACCTTCCTGCGCGCTTTCCGATCGTGGGACCAGTACACGCAAGGAACGGCAGCGAAGAGTTGGCTGTTCACGATCTGTCGCAACGTCTTCCTCCGGCGTCGGGAGCGTCATCAGCGGCACGACGAGATCGTGGCGGAGAATGTCGGGCGCGGTGGTCCGGGCCCCAACCCGATCAACCCGGTGTGGGCATCCGTAGCCGGGATCGACCCCGAGGGAGTCTTCTTCGACTCCATCGTCGATGAGCGCATTCTCGAAGCGATCAGCGCGCTCCCGGAGGAGTACCGCACTGCGGTGATTCTCTCAGACATGGAAGGGCTCCCGTATGCAGAGATCGCCGAATTAATGGACGTCCCCGTAGGTACCGTGAAGAGTCGACTCTTCCGAGGTCGACGTCAGCTTCAACGGGTGCTGTACGAGTATGCCGTGGAGCAAGGGTACATCGAGCCCCGTAAGGGCGACGAGCAAGAGGTAGGGGACTGATGTCGATCTTTCAGAAGCTGAAAATGATGTTTGGCGGTTCGACCCCGTCCACCAATGGCGCTGGCGGTGAAGAGGCTGCGAACGACCACGGGGGTGAAATGCTTTCGTGTTCAGAAGCCCTTCGCCTCGTGCACGACTACCTCGACGGCGAGCTGCCGACCGCTCCTGCGAGCGAGGTAAAGAAGCACTTCGAGATGTGTGCCGCGTGCTATCCCCATCTTCGCCTCGAAGAGGCTTATAGAGAGACCGTGAATCGTGTGGCCGGCCACGTGACGCCTCCGGCCGATCTCCGTGAGCGGGTGGCAGTGCTCCTTCAGCAGGAGGCCAGGGAGGAGTAGAGTCGTCCGGGCGGCTTGCCAGCCCAGAGGCTTTCATAGAAGGTAGGGCGGCGTAGCCGTCCGTGGGCCCCTCCCGCCACTCCGGCGCGCCGTTGCAGCTCTCCGCGCCCTTCGACCGCACGACCCGGAGTTGGAATGGCCACGGCCAGCAAGCGGGAACGGATCCTGCCGCGCACCCTCGAAGAGGAGATGCGCGAGTCGTTCCTTGATTACTCGATGAGCGTCATCGTTCAGCGAGCTCTGCCCGACGTACGCGACGGACTCAAGCCGGTGCACCGCCGGATTCTGTACGCCATGTACGAACTCGGACTCACACCCGACCGCCCGTACAAGAAAAGCGCGACCGTGGTGGGAGATGTGCTCGGTAAGTTCCACCCCCACGGCGACTCTGCTGTCTACGACGCACTCGTGCGCATGGTTCAGGAGTTCTCCCTGCGGCGCCCGCTCATTGATGGCCAGGGCAACTTCGGGTCAATCGACGGGGATCCGGCCGCCGCATATCGGTATACCGAGGCGAGGCTCCAGGCGATCGCGATCGAACTTCTGGATGAGATCGAGAAGAGCACGGTCGACTTTCATCCGAACTTCGACAATCAGCGCGATGAGCCCTCGGTTCTGCCGAGTCGCTTCCCCAACCTGCTCGTGAACGGCTCTTCTGGGATCGCGGTTGGGATGAGCACCAACGTGCCGCCGCACAACTTGGGCGAGGTGGCGGCCGGAGTCCGTCAGCTCGTGGTCGATCCCGACTGCACGGTCGACGATCTCATGCGCCATATCCCCGGCCCGGACTTTCCGACCGGCGGATTTGTCGTGGGCCGAGAGGGGATCGAGAAGATGTACCGCGAAGGGCGTGGTCGGGTGATCATGCGCGCTCGCGTCGTGAAAGAGGCCCTGCGCGGCGGCAAAGAGCAGCTCGTCGTCACCGAGCTCCCGTATGCCGTCAACAAGACGAAGGTCATTTCCCAGATCGCTTCGTTGGCGAAGAAAGGGAAGGTGGAAGACCTCGCGGATATTCGGGACGAGACGGACCGGGATGGAATCCGCCTGGTAATCGAGCTCAAGCGGGGAGCGAATCCTGCCGCGGTGCTGAAGATCCTCATGCGCGGCACCTCGCTCCAGACGACGTTCGGCGCGCACCTTCTCGCCTTGGACGAGGGGCAGCCGCGCGAGTTCGACCTCAAGAAGCTTCTGGAGCGCTTCCGCGACCATCGGGTCGAGGTCATCCAGAGGAGGACCCGCCACGACCTCGAGAAGGCCGAAGCGGAGCGGCACATCGTCGAGGGCCTCCTCGCAGCGCTCGACCACATCGACGAGGTCATCAAGATCATTCGCGCGTCGGCCGATCGGGCCGAGGCGTCGGAGCGACTCCAGGACCGGTTCGGTCTCAGTGACGCTCAGGCTGACGCCATCCTGAACATGCGGTTGGCTCGTCTCACGGCGCTCGAACGACATCACCTCGAGGCCCGGCTGGGCGAACTCGCTGTCTTGATCGATGAGCTGCGGTCGATTCTGGGATCCGAGGAGCGGCAACTCGAGATCATGTTGGAGGAGCTCGGCGACGTCGTGAAGAAGTATGGTGACGCTCGCCGCACGGTTCTTCTGGACGACCAAGACTCGGAAGTCGAGACCACCCAGGTCGAGAAGCAGCTTGCCGAAGAGGACGTCGTCGTCACGCTGTCGCACGAGGGCTTCGTGAAGCGCATCCCGATGCACCTGTACCGTCGGCGCGTCGGATCGGGTAAGGCGTTGGCGGGAATGGAGCGTTACGAAGACGACTACCTGGAGTCGATCTTCGTGGCCCGGACGAGTGGTTGGATTCTGGCATTCACCGAGAGAGGTCATTGCCACTTCCTTCCTGTGACCGAGGTGCCCGAGAGCGCTCGAGCCTCTCGCGGGCAGTCCGTCTACGCTCTCGTCGAAGGGGCGGATCGCTCTGATCGCATCGTCTCGATGATCCCTGTCGATGACCTATCGGTCGAAGACCGATTCCTCGTCTTTCTCTCGAGAAGAGGGATCATGAAGCGCACACCGCTCAGCGACTTCTCAAACCCCCGCAGTGGTGGAGTCAAGGCGGCCGGGGTGAAGCCCGGCGACGAGATCATGGACGTCGCGCTCTCCGATGGCACAGCGGAGATCATGCTTCTCTCCCGGGCGGGCAAGGCGATACGCTTTCCGGAAACCGACGTCAGCGTCGTCGGCAGGAGTGCCCAAGGTGTGAAGGGCATGTCCCTGAAGGGTGAGGACGTCGTCGCCGGCATGCTGATGATTCGTCGCGAGGCGACGGTGCTCATGGTGAGCGAAGACGGCTTGGCGAAGCGCACCGAGATCTCGGCGTTCCCGCTGCAGAAGCGCGGCGGGCAGGGGAATCTGGCGGCTCCGGGAGGAGAGGAGGCGTCACCGATCGTGGCCGCTCTCGAGGTGGTCGAAGCCGACGAAGTGATGATCGTGACGGCTGGCGGTCAGGTGACCCGTGCGGCGGCGGATTCGGTCCCGATTCAGGGGCGGCGGACCCAAGGCAAGCGGATCGCACCGGTTGAAGGTGGTGATCGAGTGGTTGAAGTTACGCGCGCGCAGGGGCGCGGTGGTGCCCCCGCTCGCGACGACGTTGCCCCAGAAGGTGAGGGCCAGTTGGATCTCCTCGGTTCCTGAGATCCGCCGCTGAAATTCTGAATTCTCTGAAAAGGATGTTCCGTCGATGAAGTTCCTGGTGCTCGGTGGTGGAAAGCAGGGTTCGGCCTGCGCGCTCGAGCTAGCGCGTCGAGACGATGTCGACCACGTGATCGTGGGAGATCTCGACGTGAGTTCGCCCCCGGACTTTCTAACACCGCTCCTCGGATCGAAGGTCGAACTTCGGAGCATCAACGCGAAAGACGAGGCCGACGTCGGCTCGGTCATGCGTGAGGTCGACGCCGTGGCTTGCGCCCTCCCGTACTACTTCAATGTCCAGATGACGCGGCTGGCGATCGAATCGGGCGCACACTTCTGTGACCTGGGCGGTAACACCGAACTCGTCGACCAGCAGAAGGAGCTGCATTCGGAAGCCGTCAGTGCAGCTGTATCGGCCGTGCCCGACTGCGGATTAGCTCCGGGCATGGTGAACATCTTGGCCCAAGGTGGTATCGATGCCATGGACCGAGTCGACTCGGTGCAGATCTTCGTGGGTGGGTTGCCCCAGGAGCCGAAGCCCCCGCTCAACTATCAGATCGTCTACTCGATGGAGGGCGTGCTCGACTACTACACGACACCCGTGCTCGTGCTCGAGGATGGCGCGGTACGCGAGAAGGAAGCGCTGACGGCGATTGAGCCGGTGGACTTTCCTGAGCCGGTCGGCCGGTTGGAAGCGTTCCTTACTGCGGGTGGGATCTCGCGGATGCCGTACCGATACGCGGGCCAGATTCCGTCGATGTCGTACAAGACCCTACGGTATCCGGGCCACGCGGAGTTGGTGAAGGCGATGCGCGACCTGGGCCTCATGGAGCTGGAGCCGATCCAGGTTGGAGAGCAGCAGGTTGTCCCTCGTGACGCTTTTATCGCCGCCGTCTCTCCGGGTCTGAGAAACCCGGACGGGAACGACCTGGTTGCGATGCGAGTGGTCGTGAAGGGAGAGAGTGCCGGATCGGCAAAGACGGTCTCGTATCAGATGATCGATTACTACGACGCCGACACCGGTGTCACCGCAATGATGAGAACCACCGGGTACTCGCTTGCTGCGACAGCTCACCTCCAAGCACGGGGAGAGATCGAAGCTGGCGTGCACACGCCGTCTGAATGCATCCCGGTGGATGCGTACATCCGGACGCTTGGCGAATGTGGGGTCGTAATCGAGCGGGAGGAGGGGTAGTCGTTCGCGTCAGCGGGAACCGAGGGTCACGGAGAGAGTGACGCGCTCGCCATCACGAAGCACGATGATCTCGACCTCGTCACCGGGCTTCCGATCTCCCATCGCATACGTGTACGAGTAGATATCCGTGACCTCCTTGCCGTCGAAGCTGACGACGACATCGCCGGCGCGGAGGCCTCCTTCCTCGGCTGGGCTGCCTTCACGGACTCCGGTGAGGCGTAGTCCGTCGTCGCGCGGGGTCATGTCGGGAATCGACCCGAGGTATACTCCACCGTAGGCGCTCGACCCGCTCGATCCCCCGGTCGATGGGGCCGGCTGTTCGGGACTCGCCCAGCGAACCGGTTCTCCGTCACTCGTCGCCAAGGTCCGGGCGATCGTGGCGGTGAGTGACGCGACCCGATCCACTCCATCGATATTGATCTTCTCCCAGTCATCGCTGGGGCGATGGTAGTCGGCGTGCGTATTCGAGAAGAGGTGGAGGACGGGTATGTCCGCACTCGCGAACGATGTGTGATCGGAAGGCCCGAAGGCATCGGGGGCCTTCCCGATCGCCAGCGGACGGGCGAGGGCTGCGTTCGAGGCATCGACGATCGCGTCCCACTCCGTCGCACTCGAGAAGCCGTAGACTGTCAGGGCATCGTCCGTGACCCTCCCGACCATGTCGAGGTTGAGCATGGCCACCGCGCCACCGAGCGGGATGGTCGGGTTGTCGACGAAGTACTGAGAGCCCCAAAGACCCCGCTCCTCTCCCGTGAAGAGAAGGAAGAGCACCGTCCGGGCGGGTGGCGTCCCTTCCGACAGGGCCCTCGCCACCTCGATGACTGCAGCGGTCCCGCTCGCATTGTCATCGGCGCCGTTGTGGATCTCACGAGAATCAGGGTCGAGCGATCCTTCTCCGCCTGTCCCGAGGTGGTCGTAGTGTGCCCCGACGATCACGACTTCATGCATGCGAGCCGGGTCGCTCCCGACGATCATGCCGGCGACGTTCTGCGCGTCCACCATGGAAGCAGTGACATCCGTCTGGACCGTCGCGGATGCACCGGCGTGGGCGGCCGCGCGGAGCTGGCCTGCCAATGCCCCAGAGACCACGACGACCGGCACCGATAGGAAGGCTCTGGTGTCCGCCGACGGCTCCGGCAGGCGCATCCCGCTCGGTGCCAGAATCACGACGGCCGCCGCGTCCCGCCCGGCCATTACCGTTCCCTTGAAGTGGGGATCTCCTCTCATGGAGATGCCGTGAGGTGCGTCCGGATCTCCCCACTCGAGCACGACGATCTGATCTTCGACGTCGATATGGGCGAACTGGTCCTCGGCGTTGCCAGGGCTGGATAGACCGTGGCCGCCGTACACCAACGGCGCCGAGACTCGTCCGCTGCCCGAGAATCCGGTGGGGAGCCACTCCGTCCCGATGGCGAGCTCGGCACCGTCGACCGTCAGGTTGTTCCCCGTTCCGAGGTCCGCACCTTTACGGATGGGGAACGCCTGAAAGAAGTTACCTTCAGTGCCTGCAGGCTCGATCCCGAGGTCCCTCAACTGGGCCGCGATGTACGATGCGGCACAACGGGCGCCCTCCGAGCCGACGGCTCGGCCACCGAGGCGGTCGTCCGCGAGAAACCTCACATGCGCCGCAGTGCCATGGAGATCTCCGACGAGCGCCGTCGGCGATGGACACGATTGGGCCGTGAGGGATGTAGCGGAGATTACCATCGCGGCAGAGGCCGCGAGAAACGAAGCGAAAGAACAGGACGGTGTCGTGTGACTCATCGGACGTGGATCGGGTTAGTGCTCGTGCTCATCTCGGCGGCGTGTGCACCGGAGACTGCATCGGATAGCGCTGAAGATACACCAGCGGTCGATATGGGTCCCCCAGCGAACCTCGCGGGCGAGGGCGTCGCCCTCGTGATGGAGGGTGAGACCCACCTGCGGAACATCCGCCAGCTCACCGCGGGAGGGGACAACGCGGAGGCGTATTGGGCCTTCGACGGATCCCAGCTCATCTATCAGGCGAAGAAGCCCGGCGCAGGGTGCGATCAGATCTACCTCCTAGATCCCCACACGGCCGAAACCAGCATGGTCAGTACCGGAGAGGGGCGCACCACGTGTTCCTACTTCTACCCGTCCGGGGACCAGATCCTCTACTCCTCGACACATCACCACGATGCGGCCTGTCCGGCTGAGCCCGATCGGTCACGCGGTTACGTCTGGCCGGTGTATGACACCTATGACGTCTTCGTCGCGAACGCGGACGGCTCGAACCTACGGCAGCTCACGACCGAGGATGGCTACGACGCCGAAGCGACCTTCTCACCCACGGGCGACCGGATCGTCTTTACGAGCGACCGGAACGGGGACCTCGATCTGTACTCGATGAATCCCGACGGCTCGGACGTCGTGCAGCTCACAGATCGGCTGGGGTATGATGGCGGTGCGTTTTACTCGCCCGATGGTTCCAAGATCATCTGGAGGGCGCACTACCCGGAACCGGGCAGCGCAGAGGCCGAGGACTACCTGAGCCTGCTCGCGGACGGTCTTCTTCGCCCAGGCGAGCTCGAGGTGTACGTCATGAACGCCGACGGCTCCGACGTGCGGCAGGTGACCGATGTGGGGGGTGCGAACTTCGGTCCGTTCTGGCACCCGGACGGAGACAAGGTGTTGTGGAGCTCCAACCACCAAGATCCGTCGGGTCGCGAGTTCGAGCTCTTCATGATCAACCTCGATGGGACGGGCCTGGAGCAGATCACCCACTCCGAGGGCTTCGACGGATTCCCGGTGTTTAGCCCGGACGGTCGCTACCTAGTCTTCGGGTCGAACCGGAACAACGGCGGCACTATGGATACGAATGTCTTCATTGCGGAGTGGGTGAACTGACCGGACGGCTACCTGCGTAGCTTCAGGACGCCGGGTATCGACTGAGGAAGTCGGAGAGAATCCGGTAGGTGAGTCCCCACACGTGCTCGCCCACGACCTCATAGCTCGGGAAGACCTTCGAGAAGCCTTTGAAGTGGATGCGGGTGGACGACGACGTCGCGGGGTTGGCCAGCTCCGAGATGCGCACCCAATGCACGGTGTCGACCTCGGGACTTGCCACGCGCGCCTCTGTCCCAGCGGGTACGCCGAAGACGAAGGGGGCGACTCGAAGGGGCGGTAGTAATGGACTCGACGGTGAGACATCCTGGAGGCGCGCCAACACCGAGCCGTCGCGCTCGAGGTCGACACCGGTCTCTTCCATCGCTTCGCGCTTGGCGGTCATGAGGAGCCCCGTGTCCGTCCGATCGTAGCGTCCGCCGGGGAGCGCCATCTGTCCGGACCAACGATCCCCCTCCGCGGTGGCCCTCTTGATCAGGAGTACGTCGAGCTCGGGCCGTGTGCGCACAATGAGCGCGACCGCGGCCTCCATCCGATCGATGGAAAGATCGGGGGTTTCGTCGACGGCTTCGCCGCCGTGCTCGGATAGCAGCCTGCCCCGCAGTCGGGCGAGTCGAGGATCCACTACACTCCGGTCGCCGTAGCGCCCCAGATCAACTTGTGGAGCTGCATCTGGAATCTCACCGGTAGACCGTCGTCGAGGATCCACTTTGCCATGGCCTCCAAGTCGACAGCCCCCCACACAGGTGACATCAAGATCGCCGCCAATTCGCCCGCACGGAGACGGTCGGCGAGGCCTTTGGACCGTACGACCTCCCGGGCCCACTCGTAGTCTGCCCGGTCGGCGACGACGAATTTGATCTCATCGCGACTCGACAGGTGATCGAGATTCTCCCAGCGGTTCCGATCGGACTCACCGGAGCCCGGGCACTTGAGATCCATGATCACATGAACACGGTCGTCGAGCGGAGCGATGTCGAAGGCCCCGGACGTCTCCACGAGCACGGTGTACCCCTCATCGAGAAGGAGTCTCGCTAAGTCGAAGGATCCCGGGTGCACCAGCGGTTCCCCACCGGTGATCTCTACGACGGATGCCGAGTAGTCACGCACGCGAGCGACGATCTCGGACAGCGTCATCTTCTGGCCACCGTGAAAGGCGTACTCCGTGTCGCACCAGGTGCAACGAAGGGGACATCCCGTGAGGCGAACGAAGGTGCATGGAGCACCCACCCACGTCGATTCACCCTGAATCGAGTGGAAGATTTCGGTGATCCTCAGAAAGTCGGAAGTCATCCGTCGACCTCCTTGTCGGATGGCGCGTCCAGGGCGGCCTGAGCGCCGATCGCTTGCTCGAGGAGGTCGCGAACGTCGTGCAGGGTCAGTTCGCCCATCCTCCGTTCCGCCGCCTCCGGGCTCGTCTCGCGTACGAGTGTCGGAGTCTCCACGTGTCCCACGATTCCCACGCCCGTCTGTGCCCATCGGGGGAAAACGAGGAAGCCTGCAATCGGCGCTGTGAGATCACCGCCCCGCTCCGTCTCCACGGAGACTGTATAGGGGTGGCCGTCGGAGCCCTCGAAGGCGGGCGGGCGGTCGTGGGTGCGGAGGTACCCCGCGAGGGTGGAGTCGTCGTCGGTCATACCGGTGAAGCTAGGGATACCAAGCGGGTCCATCTACCGGAAGGCCGACCTCGCTGTAGACATCCGCCGTGCCGTGAAGCACGTAGTTTTGCGCCGGTCCGGGCAACGGCTAGACTTCGCTTGGAAGGAGTGGCGAACCCCCACGGGAGGTGCTCGTGCCGAAAATGATGCGTGCCGCGATCTACGAGCGTTTCGGAGGCCCGGACGTGGTGGAGCTTCAGAAGGTGCCGATTCCCGAACCGGGTCCCGGCGAGGTACGACTGAGGGTCGAGGCGGCGGCGATGAACCATCTGGATCTCTGGGTGCGCCGGGGCCTTCCGATCGAGACTCCGATGCCCCACATAGGGGGCTCGGACATGGCCGGTGTCGTCGATGAAGTAGGCCCGGGTGTAGATGACGTGCCCGTAGGGACGCGCGTCGTTGTGGACCCGTCCCTGGGGTACCACTGGTATGACGGCCATGACCGGGGTCCTTCTTTCGACGAGACACCCTTTCAGATCATTGGGGAACACACCCAAGGTGGCTTCGCCGAGTACGCGGTGGTGCCAGCGCAGAATCTGCTGGAGCTTCCCGACCACGTTTCCTCCGTCGACGCAGCTGCGGCCGGACTCGTGTTCGTCACCGCTTGGCGGGCCCTGATATCGCGGGCTCAACTGAGAGCCGGCGAGCGAATTCTCATCACGGGTGGCTCGGGGGGTGTAGGCACGGCCGCGATTCAAGTGGCCGCCCGGGCGGGGGCGAAGGTGTTCGCGGTCACCGGGGGCGTCGAGAGTGTGTCGCGAGCTCAGGAGCTGGGCGCCGACATCGTATACGATCGCTTCGAGGTCGACTTCTCTCGGGAAGTATGGCGCGACACGTACAAACAGGGCGTGCACGTCGTCTTCGACACCGTCGGGGAAGAGGTGTGGCCGAAGTGCCTGCGGGCCCTCTCTCGGGGCGGACGCCTGGTCACGTCCGGTGCGACGACGGGATCTCGCGGAGTTACGGAGCTACGCCTCGTCTTCTGGAAGCAGCTGCACATCTTAGGGAGCACGATGGGAACTCCGACCGAGTTTCGCGAAGTCATGAGACTCGTGTTCGACGGTGTCTTCCAGCCAGTGGTTCAAGAAGTGCTCCCGCTGGCGGAGGCCCGCCGAGCTCACGAGATCCTGGAGGAGGGTGGAGTCTTCGGGAAGTTGGTCTTGACCCCGTGACGGACGGCCGGGTGGACACCGGTCCCAGCGAAGCGCTCACCCTCGCGGAAGCTCAGGAGCGCGTCGACTCTTGGATTTCGCGCTTCGAGGAGGGCTACTGGCCGCCTCTGACGAACCTCGCCCGCCTCATTGAGGAGGTTGGTGAGCTGGCGCGGGAAATGAACCACCGGTTTGGACACAAGACCAAACGGGCTGACGAGCCAGAGCAGGATCTCGCTCTAGAGCTCGGCGACGTGCTCTTCGTGATCCTGGTAATCGCGAACGAACAGGGCATCGAGCTGGGGCCGGCGCTGAACGCCGTGCTCCGAAAATACGAGACTCGGGACGCTGGCCGGTGGCGGGCCAAGGAATAGCGTCCGGCCGCGAAGCCTTAGGTGGATACGCTCGCTCGAGCTGCGACCTCCGCTACCCTGCGGATTTCTCGGCGGGTCGCTCCGTCGATGGCGAGTTGAGACATACCGCGGAGGGTAGCGATGAGGTACTTGGCGACGACTTCGGCTGGCGCTGACAGGGATGTGCCGTGCGTCTGAGCGGCTCGCTCGAGCATGTGTTTCAGCCGCTCTTCTACTGTGTTCTTGATCTCGAGTGTGATCGCGGAGGCCTTCGAGTCACTAGGGGCTAGGGCGCCTCCGGTCTGCATGATCGCGCATCCCGGCGGGTTTCCGGGGGTTGTGTAGACCTTGGCTGCGGCGTCGAGCAGCCCTAGGACTGCAGGCTCCACGTCGAGATCGGACGTCGCGGCCTCATCGATGAAGCCGGTGTATTGGGCCACGTACTGCTCGATGCACTTGCGGTACAACTCTTCCTTGCTACCGAACGCGTTGTACAGGCTGGAAGGTCCGGTGCCGAGCGCCTCGGCCAGGTCCGCGATCGAAGTGCGGTCGTAGCCTCGGCGCCAGAACACTCTGAGCGCCTGCTCGATGGCCTCCGACTCGGAGTGTTTTCTCGGCCTTCCCATGCCGAAAGCTCCTACGGACAGTGTGCGGTTGACAAGAATCGTAGCGGATCTATTTTGAAGCGAACGCTTCAAAAAAGATATTGGAGTCTCAATGAATGTCGACTGGTCGCGCACAGCGCTTCTATTGGTGGACCCCCAGGTAGATGTCTTGGGCACAAATGGCGGCCTATGGGACCTGCTCGGGGACCAGGTTCGGAGTCGGAATGTGATTCCCACATTGGTTTCACTGCGTTCGGCGGCTGAAGAAGCAGGGGTACCGGTTCTCTACTCTTGGTTGCAACTGTCCGATGAAGACTATGCCACCGCCACACCTCGGAACCCGCTCCAAGCCCTGATGGCTGAACGGAGGTTGATGTCCCCCGGGACGGGCGCTCGCTTCATCCCGGAGTTGGAACCCCGCTCGGATACTGTGCTCCTAACGCCCCGGACCGGGCCCTCGCCGGCCCATACCGATTGGGTAGATCAGATTCAAGAGCTAGGCGTCGACACCGTCGTGATCGGGGGCATGATCGCGAACCTGTGCGTGGAGGAACACGTTCGGGATGGCACGCAACGCGGTCTCAACGTGGTCGTGATTGAGGACGCCATCGCCACCATGGACTCCGAGACCCACGCAGCCACGCTCCGGACTTTCGGCTTATTGGCCACGGCCGTGATTGACTCGAAGACCGTCATCGAAACAATGACCGACCCTTGCCGCTAGTCGACCAGCGTGTAGTGCCCGTGGATGCAAAGCCACCGACCGTCTTCTCGCACGAAGATCCGCGTTGATTTGCCGCGAGTGGTTTCTCGTTCCCCTGTCGCGCGGTTGATGCTCTCGTCGGTCCAATAGTACGTGATCCAAGCCGTGTCACCTCGGACCGTCACGGACGGCTGATGCATCTCGGTCCGGATGTCTGCGTACCGAGATGTCCAGCCTTCTACGCCGAGTAACTCCAGTCGCTTCCCCTCACGAATGAACGTCTCGGTCTCACCGAACGATGTGAAGTCGTCGTGCACATACTGAGCGTACCGTGCTACGTCACCATCTTCGATTGCAGCCCACATCTCCGTGAGCACTCGCTTGACCGCCTCTTCGTCGGACTGGCCATCGACAGGCCTGGGCGATGAAAGGAGCACGAGGCCTGCGGCCACGAGCCAGACAGTGCGGGTCATTCGAACTCTGCGAGCAGATGCATGCATCGATCTACCTCGTCCTCGAGTGTTGTAGAAATGGGGTGAGACGCGCACGAACCCAGGTCGGTAGTCGACGATCACGCCGTGATCCGCGAGATGTCGGGTTGCCCCGGGAGGGTCATCGTGCCGGACCATCACAATCGACGTTCTGTGGTCGGTATCCGGCAGCCGGAGTGCGAGGCCGTGTGACTCTGCGGCGGTGATGGCCCGACGCGTCAGCTGTCGATTCCTCTTGGAGATGAAGTCGATGCCGACCTCGTCAATGATCTCTTGACCACCCAATGCCGTGTGTACGGTCGGGAGCGCCGGTGTGCCGAGTTCGAAACGACGAGCGTCGGGTCGATACGAGAAGCCGTGCAGGTCGAAGTCAAACTGCCTCTCCGTGGCAAACCACGATGTTAGGCGTGGCTCCAGCTCCTTTACCAACTCATCGCGAACGTACAGATAGGCGAGACCCGGCCCGCCACAAAGCCACTTGAGCGGCCCGGTCGTGTAAAAGTCGACACCGGTTTCGGGAAGCGAGAGCGGGATCTGACCCGCCCCCTGGTATCCGTCGATCAGCGTGTATGCCCCCGCGCTCGTCGCGATCTCGGACAGGGCCGAAAGATCTTGCTCGTAGCCCGTCGTGAAGAAGACGTGACTCGTTGCAAGAAAGAGAGTGCGTTCGTCGACGACCGCAGCGAACTGCTCGGGGTCTACGCGAATTCCGTCCGGACTCTCGAGCACTACGAGCTCGAACTCGGGCTTCACCGCCCACTGATAGGCGAGTGTGGGGAAGTCGAGCTCAGTACAAACGACACGGTTGCGTGAGCCGGGCCGCACGGACTCCGTCACCGCTGCCAAAGCCGTGGATGTGGTTGGGAGGAGTGCGATCTGCTGCGGTGCCGCATGGACGAAGGCTGCGACCCGCCCGCGGAGCTCTTCTACGCGCCCCAGCCAGTGTCGGTACCACGCTGACGCTCCCATCTCGTGCCAGTGGGAAAGAAAGTCTTCCAAGTAGCCTTCAGCGCGAAGCGATAGCGCACCGAGTGAGCACGAATTCAGGTAGGTCTTCCGATCGAGGATCGGGAACTCGGCTCGGATTCGGGCGAGATCGGGTCCGTCGTTCATATGCTCCGCGCCGGCTTCTCTGAATGGGAAGAGATGGAGGATACCGGGGTGGCCTGGCGGGTCGCCAGCGAGTTGAGGATCGTTAAGGGACGTCACACTACCACCGACTGGCATTCCCGTAGCGATGAGCTCCCCTGAGGACACGAAGGCGCGACTCGCCGATGCCGCCCGTCGACTCGGCTTGACCCTCTTCGGTGTCACGTCCCCTGACGCATCGACGCACGGCGATCGACTTCGCACCTGGCTTGCCGACGGGTACCACGGGGAGATGGGATACCTGGCCCGGCCGGATGCGATTCGCCGCCGAGTCGATGTTGCCGCGACGATGAAAGAGGTGCGGTCCGTCATTGTCGTAGGGCACGAGTATCTACCTAACGGGGAAGCTTGTGCCGAGGACTCTGCGGAACCGGCTGTCTCGGGAGGAGAGGCTCGCCGGGGATTGCCGCAGGGGTTGGTGGCTCGTTACGCACGTGGGGACGACTACCATGATGTCCTGCGTGAGCGTCTCGAGGCGCTGTCCGACCTCTTGAGGGAGAGCGAGCCTGGCGCGCGCACGGTCGCGTACGTGGACACCGGCCCTCTATTGGAGCGGGACTTGGGGCGTCGGGCTGGACTGGGTTGGTTCGGGAAGAACACGATGCTGATCAACCCTCAACGAGGGTCGTGGTTCTTCTTGGGGGTTCTCCTCACCGACGTGCTTCTCCCGCCGGACCCGCCCTTCGTCGAGGACCGTTGCGGCTCATGTCGCTCTTGCCTCGACGCGTGTCCGACGGGAGCGCTCTTGGGACGGGACCCGCAGGGTGCGCCGGTCATGGATGCTCGGCTCTGCATCTCGTACCTGACGATCGAGCTAAAGGGTTCTATTCCCGAAGAGGTCCGGCCGGCTCTCGGCATGCGGGTCTTCGGGTGCGATATCTGTCAGGAGGTCTGTCCGTGGAATGAGCGTTTCGCGACGCCGACTTCCGAGAACGCCTACGTCTCCCGCGACGAGCTGGATCCGGTGGATCTCGTTCTGTTCACGCGGTCGCTCCTCGGCCTCTCGGAGAAGGCGTACCAACGCCGCTTCGCGGGATCGCCGCTCGCGAGGCCGAGGCGCCGAGGAATGCTCCGCAATGCGTGCGTCGCTCTCGGGAACTGGCTGGCGAGCGGTCCTTCCGATCCACAACCTGCTATTTCGGTGCTTCGAGCGGCGCTCGAGGACCCTCAAGAGATCGTGCGTGAGCACGCCGCATGGGCCCTCCGTGCCGGAGGGCTAGACGCTAGTCGACTTTGAGCACCCGAATCGGGTCGACCCTCGTCGCGCGCATCGCCGGAATCAAACTCGCTCCAGAGGCGGCCAACGCCATGAGGGCGGCGACCGCGACGAAGGTGGTGATGTCGGTAGCCTTCACACCGTAGAGGAGTTCTCCGAGAAGTCGGGTGATGCCAACGGCTCCGAACGCCCCTATCGCGATTCCTACCGCCGCGAGACCCAAAGCCCATCGAAGCACGAGTGTGCGGATCTCGCCTTTGGGTGCTCCCAGGGCGATGCGCACTCCCATCTCTCGCAACCGCATGTTCACGCCGTACGATATGACTCCGTAGAGTCCCACCAGTGCCAGCACGAGGGCGACGAGCGCGAAAGCGGAGAGGAGGGACGTGATGAATCGATCGGCGGCGAGCGACTCATCGACCGCGGTGACCATCGGCTCGATGCGAGCGAGCGCGATGTCCGGATCGATCGATGCGGCCGCGGCGCGGACGGCGCCGACGACGCTCTCTGGATCCACGGACGTCTTGATCGCCGTGAACATGAATCCGGTGGGTGCTTGAGCAAATGGCAGATACATCGCGTTTCGGCTGTCCTCGCGGACGCCGAAATTCTTGATGTCCTGTACGACTCCAACCACTTCACGCCACACCGGATTCTCCGGATCGTTCACGTTCAATCTTTGTCCCACCGCGTCTCCTCCGAAGTAGTCGCGGGCGACTGTCTCGTTGACCATGATCACGCGAGGCGCTTCGGCGTCATCTCCATGGGAGAAGGGGCGCCCGGCGACGACTTCTAGCCCCATGGCAGCGACGTAGTCGGGGGTAATGCGACGGAGCCAGATCGACGGCTCCAAGCCGGGTTCGGGTGGGGCCGCTCCTTCGACCGCGAACGTCACGTCTCCGTCGAGCCCCGCGAGCGGGAGGTTGGTGATAGATCCCGCGCTCTCCACTCCCGGGATCGCCACGAGCGCTTGCTCGAGTGACGTGAAGAAGGCGAGACGACTCTCCCGATCGGGGTAGCGTGTCGATGGGAGCTGGACCTGCAGGGAAAGGACCGACTCGGGATCGAATCCCAAATCGACCTCTTGGAGGTTTTGGAAGCTCTTCGTGAGTAGTCCCGCTCCAATGAGGAGCATCAATGCGAGGGCCACTTGGCTGACGACGAGAGCGTTTCTTAGGCGGCCCGCTGTCGCGGAGCTTCCTCCTCGACCTCCCTCGCGCAGCGATGTTGCGGGACGGGTGCGCGATGCCTGCACCGCGGGCGCGACGCCGAAGAGCAGCCCGGTCGCGAGCGTTGAGAGGAGAGCGAACGACAGGATTCGCCCATCGATCCCGACCTGGTCGAGGAGTGGTGTCCCTTCGGGTGCGAGGCGGAGCAGCAGGTCCGTCCCGACGAAGGCAAGGGCGACGCCCGCTACGCCTCCCAGCAGTGCTAGCATCAGACTTTCCGTGAGGAGCTGCACAAAGACCCGTCGGCGTCCCGCACCCAACGCGACGCGCACCGCGATCTCGGAAGCTCGCGCGGTGCCACGAGCGAGGAGAAGGTTGGCCACGTTCACGCATGCGATCAGTAGTACGAAGGCTACGGATCCCAAGAGGAGCCAAAGACCGGTGGAGGCTTCGTGCACCATGTCGTACTGAAGCGGATACACGTTGTACCCGATGTCTCGATTGTCTTCGGGGTACTCTGCCTCGAGACGTCCCCCGAGGGCGGTGGCCTGCTCACGAGCCAAATGGAGGAGTCTTGCGTCCTCGAGGCGTCCCACAGCTCTAAGAAAGGCGCCGCCGCGCCCTCCTCCGTTCGAGCGGTCCAGTTGGAGCGTGCTCCACGCGTCCGAGCCGAGAAAAGCGGGAGGGTGGAAGTCCGGCCCCATGACTCCCACGACCGTGTACGGAAGGTCATTGAGTCGGACCGTTTGATTGACGATCCCCTGGTCGCCGCCGAACGCGCGCTGCCAGAGTCCATGGCTCAAGATCACGGCTCGAGGTCCGTCAGGGGCGTCCTCGGCTTCTACGAAGTGCCGGCCCAATAGAGGCTCGGCATTGAGCACGTCGGCAAACATGCCGAGACTCACGGTCGCGCCGTTCAGCTGTTGCGCCGCTCCTACACCGGTCATGGTCGGGAACCACCCGCCAAAGGCGCTCACGGCCTCCACGGACGCGACCTCGTCTCGGAAGTCGGCGAAGTTGGGCCACGACAGCCACTCACGAGCCTTATCCGCTAAGACGACGTCTCGACGCGTGTAGTCGGCCCATACCATGACTAACTCATCGGAGTCTTCGAAGGGGAGGCCCTTCAGGAGCACACCGTCCACGACGCTGAATACCGCCGTCGTCGCACCCACCGCCAGCGCGATCGTCCCGATCGCGACGAAGCTGAACACCGAGTTCCTCACGACCTGCCGCGCAGCGTACACGATGTCGCGTCGTGCGTCGTCTACCAGGTCCGCTTGCTGCTTCGTCCGCTCCACTCTCCGCATCGTCCTCACCACCTCGTCGGATATCCTTTGAACACTGCCGAACCGCCGCTCGGCCTCCGCGCGAGCACGCGCCGGAGGCAGTCCCTCTTCCTCGAGTCGAGCCGCCGCCGTCTCGAGATGGAAACGAATCTCTTCCTCGGCCTCTCGACGTTCAGCGTCTACGCCAAACGGGAGTCGGAAGAGTCGCCGGCGGCGGCGAGGTCCGTCCGTCACTTGCTAGGTGACTCCATTGCGAGCGCTCGAGCGACGGCCTCGGTATATCGAGTCCACGTGGCGGACTCCGCAGCCAGAAAGCGCTCCCCGTCCTTCGTGAGCTGGTAGTACTTCGCACGTCGGTTGTTCTCGGAGAGACCCCACTCCGAGACGACCAATCCTCTCCCGCGGAGTCGGTGGAGGGCAGGGTAAAGGGTGCCCTCCTCCATGAGCAGTGAGCCGTCCGTCACGCGCTCGATCCACGCACTGATCGCGTACCCGTGCCGTGGCTCCCAGGTAAGCGACTTGAGGATCAGGAGTTCGAGCGTTCCGCGGACCAGGTTCGGATTCTGTGTCATGTGTTCCCCTTGTGTGACCAGGGAAGTATCGACCCAATACCCCTGGCGAGGCAAGGGGAGGGGTCGCGCCGGCCGGGTCCGCGGAGTAGTCTCCCCGGGTTCACCGGACTCTTCCCCGACCCATGCGACTCGATCGAGTTCTCATAGAGAACTTCCGCGGTGTCCGTCGAGCGGAGATCACTCTCGACGAGATTACCGTGTTCATCGCGGAAGACGGCCACGGGAAAGCGTCCATTCTCGACGCTCTGGGCCTATGCCTGGGGAGCCGCGGATGGACGGGCGAGGCCCGATTGAGGCGTGAGGATTTTCATTTCGATGCGTCGGGATGTGCCGAGCCTGTGCGAATCGTCCTGACGTTCTCAGAGGGGAACGGTGCTCGGTCGGACTCCGAGCGCGCCGACTCCGAGTCCGACGCTCCGGTCGCCCGTCGCATCGCGCTCTTTGCTGATCCGGAGAGTCGCCAGATTCGCCGATCCTTCGTCGACGCTACGCTCAATCCACTCCCGACCCAGCCATCCAGCGAAGAACTCGCTCGCGTCCAGCGACAACACCCTGTCTTGTTGCTCCGCTTCGCTCGTCCGCGAGTACATGCCAAGGTGTTGCCACCGGACACGGCAGGTAGTGACCGTCGGTCGTCCGGTCGCCTTACGGACACGATCGCCCAGGTGTATCACGACCTGGCCGACCCTCGAGAGCCTGTCGCCGCCGAACGGATCGAGCGTGGCTTGTCTGCTGCACAGAAGCTGCTCGAGGGCCACGGCGAGCCGATAACGAGCCGAGGTGCGCCCGTCCAAGGAATTCTCGAGGAGCTGCGTGACGAGGTCCGCAGGTGGGAGCGTTCCTCCGATGAGGAGTCCGGCGCGCCCATGACCGGGAGTGGGAGTCACAACTTGGCGCTCCTGCTAGTGCTAGGAGCATTGCTCGAGGTGTACGGCGAGGACGAGCTAGCTGCGGGGGGGACTCCGATTATCGCCATCGAAGAACCCGAGGCGCACCTGCATCCGATCCTGCTCGCGTCGACGTGGGACGTCATCGAAGCCTTGAGCGCCCAGACGGTTGTGACGACTAACTCCGGGGACCTCCTGTCGTCGGTTCCAATGACGTATCTGCGCCGCTTGGTCATCGACGACCGGGGAGCGGCGGTGCACCGACTGGACCCCGACTCGCTCTCCGCGCGTGAGCTGCGCCGCGTCGCCTACCACATTCGAGCGAAACGGGGCGGGGTGCTCTTCGCTCGGTGCTGGATGCTCGTGGAAGGCGAGTCCGAGTTTTGGCTGATGAACCAATTGGCCGAAGTCATGGGGTACGACCTCGATGCGGAAGGCGTTCGCATCATCGAGTTCGCGCAGTGCGGCGTCGCGCCGTTGGCGAAGGTGGCGAACGACTTGGGACTCGGTTGGCACCTACTCGCGGATGGAGACGACGCCGGGAGCATCTACGCCCGGGGTGCGCGAGGCCTTCTGGCCGGAGAGCCTGAGGAAGAACGGATCTCTCGTCTCGGCTTCCCGGACGTCGAGCAGTGCCTGTGGCATCACGGATTTGACGATGTCTATCGCGCTGCGGCGCGCATGTCCCCGCGCCCCGATGGCGAAGAGCCCCGTCCCCCGCGAATCATCGGGAAGGCCGTGCGAAAACGCTCCAAACCGTACTTGGCTCTCGCTGTTGCCGAGGCGGTAGAAGAGCGGGGGCACGCTTCGATTCCGCCGGTCCTCAGGAGCGCAATCGAGCACTCCGTTCGGCTCGCCCGTGTCGGTACGACTGGTGGGCGCGCCGGGAAGTGACCCGACGCGCCCCCGGGTGCGTCACGGAGTCAAGAGAGCCTTCAGCCGGTCCAGGCGAGCGGTCCACTCCCTCCGCACGCCGTCGGCCTGAGCCTTGGTCTGGATCTTCCTATGCTGGATCGTGACCGTACTCTTGGCGGGACCCTTGTCGGTAAAGGATACGTCCACCTTCGTGCCGTCCGTTCGTCCGCCCCTCATCGACTTCATGGGGCTCAGCTTGTGGAAGGTCAGCTCCGAGTCGTCTAACCAGCGGGCCTTCACATCGTCTGCGACAAACGCGGCCCAGAGTGCCTCCACGGACACCGCGAATGTCTTGCTCTTGTTGACGTCGTAGCCGCCCCCGCGCTGCTGTCCGACGTCCCGGAGCCCCCGCAGCCGCTCGTACCCGACCGTCACGCTCTGAGCCCACCACCCGCCGAAGTCGAACGAAGCAACCAGATGGGCTGCGATTTCCTTGTGCGGCATCTCGGTCGCGCCCAGCTCGTCGAGGTACGTCGTCCATTCCGGCCAACGCTTGGCGGTAGCGCGCGCCACGGCCTCGTCGCTCATCCCGGCGATTCCTTCGTAGTCCGCCGGGAGCGCGGGGGATGCGGTCCCAGTGATATGCGCCCGGGCCGTCGTGTACGACTCGCCGGTCTTCTTCATGCGTGCTCGGACGAGCCGCTTGAGATCCTTGTTCTTCGGCATCGTAGCCTCTCTCGTGTACGCCACGGAGCGACCGCCCTCGGCAGGGCCCCACCATGGCATCACAAAAGAATCGATGCCGATCCGGAGGTATGCCCCCCTTTGCCTCACTAGGGTCCCGGCCGAGGCGGAACCGAAGAGGTTGGGCGCGGATCGATCGCCGGCATCGAAGATCGAGATGCGGCGCGGTGTCGGCAAGGGCGGGTGGAGCGATCTTGGATCGGAGCCACGCTCGCAGAACCGACTACTCGAGAAACCAGTCGAGCGCCTCGGTGCGCACCGTGTCCGGGATCTCGTGTCGGCCCTCGAACTCCGTGTAGCGGACGTCGTAGCCATCCATTTCGAACATTGGCACGATTCCCACCCGGCTCGCTGCGACAGGGAGCACCCGGTCGGCAACGCCGTGCGATACGTAGACCCGTGGAGTCCCGACAATCGGATCCACGGGGCTTGAGAATCCGGGTGACCAAGCGATCAGGTGAGTGAATAGGTCACCGTTGGAAGGGCCGAGACTGAGTGCGTAGGTAGCGCCGTCCGAGAAGCCGGCAAGAGCGATGCGCGCCGGGTCGACTGCGATGCGCTCGAAGGTGAAGCGGAGCGCCGAGTCAATGAACCCCACATCCGGACCGAAGTCGGAAAGGATCCTGTCCCAAGTGCGCTCACGAGACTCGGGGGCCAATATCGCGAAGCTTCTGCGGTCACACTCCTCGTAGAAGCGAGCCCATCGATCAGCGTCTCCTCCCGCGCCATGCAGCGCTACGACCAACGGGATCGGGGCTTCGGGCTCGTATCCCTGCGGTACGTATAAGATGCCTCCTCGGGGGAGCTGCTCTCCGAAGCGGGTCTCTCCGATGACGGGTGGCCGAAAGGGACGTTGGGGCCGCGCGGTGAGGCGGGGATCGAGGAAGGCGGGCCGTCTGCCCCACATGATGGACCGTCCCGGCCCCAGTCCCGCAGTGGCAGCATAAAGGAAGGCTCTGCGTGTCAGCATGAAGCGGGAAGGCTGGGACGAGAAGGGTCGGGCGTGATAGAATACGCCCCGTTCCTTTGTACGGGCACCCTCTCCGAGACTGAGGTGGAGTTGAGCGATAACCCTGGGGGCCGCCTTCTCGAGGTGTGCTGCGCCTCCGCTTCTTTCGCGGAAGCGGCGGTCCACGCCGGTGCAGACCGGGTCGAACTCTGTGCCAACCTCGTTGAGGGAGGCACGACACCGACGGCGGGTGAGCAAAAGGCAGCCCGGCGACGTATCGAGGCCCCGATCATGTCGATGGTTCGGTGCCGCGGAGGTGACTTCGCTTACTCGGACATCGAAGTCGAAGCGATGCTCCACGATGTCGAGGTCGCCAAGAATCTGGGCATGGATGGGGTGGTTTTCGGGGCGCTTCGGTGGGACGGAGCCATCGACGTGGCGCTCACTGGTCGAATCATGGACGCCGCGTTCCCCTTGCCGATGACCTTTCATCGGGCTTTCGATCTCTCCCGAGATCTGGCGGAGTCGCTCGACGATCTGATGAGGCTCGGCGTACCCCGCGTGTTGACGTCCGCCGGAGAGCCTTCCGTCCTGGACGCTCTGGACACGCTCGAGCAGCTCGTCGCCGGGGCTGGCGAGCGGATGTCGATAATGGCGTGCGGCGGGATCGATCCGGAGAACGTCGCGCGGGTCTTCCAGTTGCCCGGTGTCCGGGAGGTCCACATCGGCGCGAGTCACTTTGCGCCGAGCAGGATGTCGCACCGAGTCATAGGAGTACCGATGGGGCGGCCGCACCACGGTGACGAGTATCTGCTGGAAGTAGTGGATGCCTCGAAGGTGGAAGCGGTCAGCAGGGTCCTCCTTAGTGAGGTATCGGGATGACTCGGCCGCACCTCGTGCGCGTAGCGTTGTGCAGCTTTGCTGTAGTCGTCGGCTGCACCCCAGACGTTCCCACCGCTCGCGGCGCCGTCGGAGATCTCCGCCCGATCGTGAGAGAGTGGAGCGGGGATGGCCTCTGGCTCGACAGCCCTCTCTGGGAAGTGCCCCTCGCCTATGTCTCGATGGAACGGCGAGAGGTGTACGTCGACCGGGCGTTTCGAGATCGAGCGAGCTGGCTCTTGGACGCACACATATCGGTGAGTACAGGACTCTGGAGAATTCGCCTTCCCGGAGATCCCTCCAGAGAGCCGATCACTCCAGGGGACGAGATCCGCGAGTTCGAGGAGCTCGACATCGGTCGGTGGAATCCGGGTGCCGAACCGCGAGTTGGAGACATCCGGATTGTACGCGGGGACCACTCCCTGACGAGAGTGAGCGTCGCGTGCCGTCCGGTCTCAGGCGTGGAAGCCGGGGGAGAGCGGTGGTGGAGTGCCACACTCTTTGCCGTTCCTGTTCGGGCAGGCGCTGCGGGAAGCTCGTCGCGGCAAGACTTCGCACGAGTCGGTATCGTTGCGACCCACCCCACCGTCGGGTGCGGGCAGAACGCCGACTCCATGGCGGTCTACGGGTGGGGTCCCCCAGTGCCGTAGGCCGGACCTACCACCGGCGCACAGCCCTCCCGATCGCGCGGCCCCATCGGCTGCGACTCTGCAGGGCGAGCAACTTCCCGAGCAAGTCCGTCGCGTCGCGGTGCGTTCTCCCCAGCACTTCCGCAACTTGCTCTGGGGACAGAGGCGCTTCGTCCCCGGTCAACGCGATGGCTTCTTCTTCGCCCTCTGCGGGCGGGTCCTCCACGAACTCGTCCTCGGCGGCATCTGGGACATTGAGCGATCGCGTGACGACGTCCGCCTCGACCGCCCCGTCGGTCACCTCTCGCCCACTCCGACGCTCGATCGCGTCGATCGAGTCGAGCAGGCGCAGTGCGATGGAGAGATTCCACTTGGCGTCGAGGTTGTCGGGTACGAGCCGCAGCGAGTTCCGGTTGGCGTCGATGGCCGCTTGCGCGTGCTGCCGGATCGAGTCGACTTGGCTCGCGTGGAGCGCCCGGTCGAGCTGGACGAAGCCGCCATTGTATGCCGCTCGAGAGCGAACTTCCCGGTGCGTCGATGCGGCCGCCCGGGAAAGCTCCACCTCGGCATCGGTCGATCTCGTAACAGCGAGTGCGGTCCCGAGGTTGTAGCGGAGAGCGGCCTCGCCGGTTCGATTCGCCTCCGCTCGGTAGATCGCCTCCGCTTCCTCCCATAGACCCGCCCGATGGAGCCTGTTTCCTCGCTCTAGCCCGCCTCGCTCTGCGCGCACGGCCCACGAGAGACCGGCAAGAGCGACGAACATCACGGCAATCCGCTTCATCTGGACACTCATCGCCGCCTTCCCTGACCCGGTGCCGCAGCCGGAGCCCGAAGGCGACGCCAAGCTCGTGATACGAAACCGGAGTCCAGAACCGATTCGAGCAGAAGGAGGATGAGTGCGGCCAGGAGGAACCAGCGGGCGGGATCAGGAGGAACCGGTAGACCCTCCGAGCTCCCGCCGGATACTTGCCTGAGCGCCGCAACGAGATCTTGGGCACCGGACTCGTCGGAGATGTCGAAGTACGAGCCGGCTCCCCTTTCTGCCATGGCCCTCAAGAGTGTCGGCTCGAAGCGTGCGACCACCGGCTCTCCGTCACCGTCGAGTAAGGGTGAGCCCTCCGAACGGGAGACGAATAGGGGCGCTCCCCCTGGCGAGCCTACCCCCGCGGTCCAGACTCGGAGGCCCGATCCTCGGATCGCATCCACCGAATCGAGCACGGCGGCGTCGGCCCCGTGTGCCTCTCCGTCCGAGAGTACGAGGACTAGCGCCTGGGCCCCTTCGCGGCCGCGCTGATCCCATACCTCCCGAGCGTGGCCCACCATGCTCGTCAGCGAGGTGCCCTGGTCTCTCGACGCGATGAGATCAGGTGACATCCACGGGGCGAAGAAGTCGACGATTTCGGTGTCTTCGGTCAGGGGGACCAGCCCATACGACCAATCCGCGAACAGCGAGAGCGCGATCCGATCGGCGACACGTGCCTCCACGATCTCTTCCACGGCCGCCCGAGCTCGCTCGATCCGAGGGCCGGATACGTCGGCTGCGCTCATCGAGTGTGAGAGATCGACGAGCAGGATGAGATCGACAGGCTCGGCCGCGACGACCTCGTCTCCGTCCTCGTGTGTCGGGCCCGCGGCCGCCGCCAAGACGGTCGCGACCACGCCGGCAACCGTGACCGCGCGAAGCCAGGGGAAACGATCGAGCCGTTGTCCCAACAGTCGTTCGGCCGGTACAGGGCCCCCGTATCCGCGCACGAGTGCCACGGAACGTCGCCACTGCAGGATCACGACCAGCGTGGCGATCCCTATAGCTCCCGGGATCCAACCGAGGAATTCGGGGCGTTCGAAGATCACGGCAGCACCCCCAGAGGCGATGCGCGCCATGCCCACGCCAATGCCGAGGCGAAGAGCGCGCCGAGCGCAAAGAGCCAGGCGAAGGGCACGGACTCGATTCTCTCGATCGTCTCTTCGCTCGGTTGAACGAGACGGTCGATCTCTTCGTAGATCGAGGCCAAAGCCGTCGCATCGGTCGCCTTGAAGTACCGACCCCCCGTGATCCGAGCGGCTTGTGTGAGGACGGTCTCCATCGCTCGCTGGTCCCGGCCTCGCTCCTGCCCGATCGCGACGGGGTAGATCGTGACACCCACGGCCGCCGCGGCCCTGGCCGCGAGGTCTGGCATCACCCCGGCTTTATTGTGTGCGCCGTCCGTCACGAGAATCAGGATCTTCGATCCGTGCGGCGAATCGTCGAGTAGGCCTGCCCCGGCTGCGATGGCGCCGGCGATGTCCGTTCCATCGGTCAGGAGGCCCACCTGTAGCTCTTCTACCGCCTGGCTGACGACGAAGCCGTCGTGTGTCAGCGGGAGGCGGGCGAACGCTTCGCCCGCGAACGTCACCAAGCCGATGTCGTCTGACCGTTCGTCGATGAATTGGAGGGCGGTGGCCTTCGCGACCTCGAGGCGACTCGTGCGTGCCCCCATGTCCTCGGCCCACATCGAGGTAGACAGGTCCAGGGCGAGCGCGATCCCGATGCCCTGGAGCTGCGGTTCTTCGTAGACTCTCAGCCAGCGTGGCCCCGCGAGCGCCAGGAGGAGCAGCGCGAGAGCCGACGTACGTAGGACAAGGGGAGCCAAGTCGGAGATCAATCCGAGTGGATCGACAGTAGGTGGCGCGCCATCGCCCGTCAGGGTTAGGCCGCGTCGTCGAGCAGGCCAAAGGAAGTAGACAAAGATCGGAAGGAGCGTGAGCCCCCAAAGCCAGCCCGGTGCGCCGAAGCTTACGTTCATCAGGATCGAGCCCTCACGAGTCGGCGTCGCCGTCCGAGGTGATCCACCGGCGAAGCTCCTCGAGGTGGGAGTCGGCGTCTTCCAGCGTCGGATTCGTGCCAGCGAACTTCACCTCTTCCGCGACCACCATCTCCCGTTGGAGCTCGGCCGTAGCAGCTTGGCGAGGCCGCTCGGCTTCCGAGAGGCTTTCCATCAGCTCAGTCGCAGTTCGCGCCGGGGACCAGCGCGCGTCGAAGCTCTCGACGTAGCGGCGGACGATCGAACTCGAGGCCTCGAAGAAGTCTCGGACGCGGCCTTCGCGATGGGGTGCGGTGCTCGCGAGGGAGTCGAGCGCAGCGAGTGCCTCGTCCCGTGGATCCACCTGGACCGCAGCCAATTCCTGAGTCGTGCGCCATTCGCGAGCGACCTGCGATCCTACGGATATGAGGACGATTCCGAAGCCGACCGCGAGCAGGGTGGTAAGCCAATCGCGGTTGCCTCCCCAGACATCGGCAGGAGGGCGTGGGGCGATGGTCCCGGCCGCTTCGTCGAGCACGATTACCGACCCGACGTGCACGCGGTGTGGTGCCACGGAAGCCAGCCGTGCCGTCGGGATGGACGCCACACGTTCGACGAATACCTCGTACTCTCCGACTGTGCCATCGTCCACCGCTGCCCCTGCAACACGGCTTTCACGACTCGAAGCCGCGTACACCTCGAAGTCCGGGATGAGAATATCTCCGACATCGAAGGCGATGAGGGCGTAGCGGGCGCGAATCAGTGTCGTGCCGGCTTCTTCGGCTTCGGCGCTCCATTCAACGGGTGCAAAGGGCTCGAAGCCCCCGCTGACAATCGAGTCCGGTAGGAAGGCGGTACTTCCCTCCGCAACGCGGAGGGTGACCTCGAGCACGAAGACATCTCCGATCTCCACCGTGTCTGCGGAGACAGTCGAAGCAACCACGGCGACGCGAGGAGCTTGGCCCTCAGCGTGGTGTGGAAGGAACGATAAGGCTGCTCCAACGCACAACAGAAAGCGGGTGGTCGTGGTCGTCGACGTCATCGTGACCGGCGCGCCCGACGACGGAAGAATCCAATCAGCGGGAGGAGATAGTCTTCCCGCGTGTCGATCTCGACGTCATCGAGCGCTAGATCACGGACGAGGTCGTCCATGTTGCTCCTCAGGGTCGCCCCTTTGGCGCGGAACTCCTCGCGAACCGACCGGCGCCACGTATTCACCACCCGTCTGTCTCCCGACTCGGGGTCGGTTACCGCCATCATCCCGATTCGTGGCAATTCATGGGCTGTCGGGTCTGTGATCCGAATGGGCACGACGTCGTGGCCCCACGCGAGCTTCCGCAGAGCGTGCGTCAGGCCGGGGTCTGATTGCTCGCTCGTAAGGAAATCACTGATCACGAAGACGGTGGTGCGTTGACGGAGGATGCGCTCGGCGTACTGCAGTGCCGTCGAAAGGCGTGTCCCTACACCCACGGGGCGATAGGCGAGGAGGTCCAGTACGAGCCGCATCGCGTGACGACGTCCGGTATCCGGGGCGAGAAAATACTCGACCTTGTCGGTGACGAGCATCAGGCCCGCGCGGTCGTTGCTGTTGGTCGCAGCGAGTGCCAAGATCGCGGCGATCTCCGCGGCGATCGTCGCGTTGTCCTTCGCTCCGGTACCGAAGCTCTGCGAGCGCGACACGTCGACGAGCAGGAGCGCGCTCAGCTGGCGCTCTTCGACAAGCTCTTTCACGAATAGCCGACCCCGCCGCGCCGTGACGTTCCAGTCGATGGTGCGGACATCGTCTCCGGGCTGATACTCGCGGGCGTCCGCGAACTCCAGCCCGCGACCCTTGAACACGGACTGGTACTCGCCACTGAAGAGAGACTCGACCAACCCTCGCGTCGACAGCTCGATTCGTCTTAGTTGCGCGGTGACTTCCGCAGAGAAGACGTGTTCACCTGCGGAGCGCGGGTCAGGAGGCACGAGCGACGGTCCCGGTCTACGGTGCCGGTACGGCTCCGAGGACTTGATTGACGATTTCGTCGGAAGAGATCCCACGAGCGTCTGCCTCGTACGTGGTTCGAATGCGATGCCTCATCACCTTCGGAGCCATCGCCTTTACATCGTCAGGCAGGACGTAGTCCCGTCCCTGCAAGAACGCCCGGGCTCTGGAGGTACGGGTCATGAAGATGGTGGCTCTGGGTGAGGCCCCGTACTCCACCAAACGAGTGAGCTCCTCGAGTCCATACTGAGCGGGCTCTCGTGTCGCGAAGGTGAGCTCCACGATGTAGTCGAGCACGTCGTCCTCGAGCCGCACTGCGGCAACATCCTGCCGAGCGCGCACGATGTCGGTCGAGTCGACCACGGCCTCGACAGGGATCGTCTTCCCTTTTGCGACCCGCCGCACGATCTCTTTCTCCTCAGCTCGATCCGGGTAGCCGATCTCCAGCTTCATCGCGAAGCGGTCGAGTTGAGCCTCCGCCAGCGGATACGTCCCTTGGAGCTCCACAGGGTTCTGAGTGGCCAAGACCATGAAGGGGTCGTCGAGCGGATAGGTCTCGCCGCCGATCGTGACTTGCCGCTCCTCCATGGCCTCGAGGAGAGCCGCTTGAACCTTCGGCGGAGCGCGGTTGATCTCGTCGGCCAACACGATATTCGAGAAGACTGGTCCCTTCTGCACACGAAACTCTCCGGACCCCTGGTCGAAGACCGGTGTGCCGGTGATATCGGTGGGGAGGAGATCAGGTGTGAATTGGATGCGCCGGAAGTCCGTGTGTAGCGCCTCGGCCAGAGTGCGGACCATCAGGGTCTTGGCGAGGCCGGGCAGCCCCTCCAAGAGGATGTGCCCCCCGGTTAGGAGTGCGACGAGGAGACCTTCGACAGCTTCTTCTTGCCCGACTACCCGCTTGTGGACGGCTGCGGAGATCGAGTCGAGGACCTCCGCGCCGCGGGACGAGTCGCTCTCTGCTCCCGCCGAATCCGAGCTACCCACGGGCGTGCCACGCTGCCAGAATCTCGCTCTCCTCTGCGGCGGAAAGCCCCGAGCGCAAGTTGTTCTGCCGCTCGATCGGGCGGCTGTAGTGATACTCGAGCGTATCCCGCGCCGTGTCTGCCAGAGATCTGAACGTCAAGCCAGCTTCGATCTCCGGTGTGAGGTCGAAGCGGGCGAAGCCCTCGCTCCCGTCGATGGGCGGGCGCCACACGGGCATCTCTGCGTACGGGCGCACCCCGCGTTCGACCAAGAACTCCCGGTCAACCCACGTGAAGGTGCACTCCGAGGTCGTCACGGCCCGGATTCCGTAGAGGAGCTCGGCCATGGGCCTCGGGTTAGCCGGTCCCACGCAGTTGAAGATGCCCATCGTCGAGTCTTCGCCGAGATGCACCATGAACTCGGTGAAGTCGCGCACATCGATGATCTGTACGGGATCGGTCCCGTCACCTGGCGCTAGCACCTCACCTCCCCGGTCGATACGCACGGGCCAGTAGGTGAACCGATCTGTTTCGTCCCCCGGGCCGATAATGAGTCCCGGACGGACGATCGTGGATCGACCCTCAAAAATTCTCATGGCGATCCGTTCGGAGACCGCTTTGCCCAAGCCGTAAGGGAGGCGCTCTTGGTCGCGGGGCACGCCGGCGGATTCGTACGTCCACGTCGGGGCCGCGATCGACATCGGTACCCGACTCACGTCCGAGTAGGCCGATCGCGACGAGACGTACATGAACTGGTCGACCGAGTCTTTCAGGAAGTCGGCCGCCATCTCGGTCCAGCCGGGATTGTTCGTCGCATTGTCGATTACGAGGTCCCACTTGCGGCCACGCAGCGCCTCGTAGTCGCCGTTGCGGTCACCGACCAACGTCTCGAGGTAGGGAAACATCGAGCGCCCTGACCCGCGATTGAACAAGGTGACGTTGTGTCCGCGCTCTAGGGCGTACCGGACCTGGAACGGGCCGATGAAGCCGGTGCCACCTAAGACCAGGATGTCGAGGCGGCGAGGCGCCTCTTGAACATCCCGCTTCGACGAAGAAGCGAGCGCGGGGTGCTGGATGGGACGCGGAGACCAGTCGATGGAATCCAAAGACCCTACGCCAATAGCGCCGGCTGCCGTGGTCTTGATGAAGCTTCTGCGACTTCTGTTCATAAAAATGGCTGAGGCGTTTGGGTCGAGAGATCGACGGAATGAGGTACTAGGTCAGAGTCCGGTGCCGGCGTTGACGTTCTTCATGATGTCCTCGAACGCGTTCATGAAGCGGCCCATCTCGTCTTCGGTCCCGATCGACACGCGTAGGTGGTCCAACATGGGTGGGAAATCCCTACCCACCGCCACTCCACGGCGGCGGAACGCTTGGCGGATAGGAGCGACGGGCGTCCTGAGATGGACCATGAAGAAATTCGTTTCGGACGGAATGCATTCGTAGCCGAGACCCTCGACATCGGCGATGGTCTGTTCCCTCCACCGCCGATTGTGCGCGAGCATCCGGTCGGCAGCCGGTTGGTCTTCCATCGACGCCACGGCGCCCCACCGGGCTAACGCATTAACGCTCCCTGTGCTGTAAGGTCGCATCGCCTGAATCATGTCGGGCGGCGCGATTGCGAAGCCGATCCGCATGGCGGCCATACCGTAGATCTTCGAGAAGGTCCGGGCGATAATCACGCGGCGCCCCTCCCGCACGTACTTCAACGACTCCTCGTACGCGGAGTCCTCCACGAAGTGATGGTACGCTTCGTCAATGAGAACCGGGATGTCCTCGGGAATGTTGTCCAAGAGGTATTCGATCTCCTCTGCGGTGACCGTCACCCCGGTGGGGTTGTTCGGGTTGCAGAGGTAGACAAAGCCCACATCACGGGCATTCCGGTTGGTCGCGTCGACCATGCGCTGAATGTTCTGGCGATAGTCTGCCTCCAACGGCAGCAGAATCGTGTCGGCGTCGATCCCCGTGGCGTGGGAGTAGACCGATCCGTACGACGGCTCGACGCCGACGACCTTCTTGTCCGCTGCCAAGTAGGTCAGGCCGACTACGTCGAGGATCTCGCCGGACCCGGCCCCCATGAGAACGTGGTCACGAGAGACGTAGTGCGCGTCCGCGATTCGCTGCTGGACATTGTTGTCCGGATACCCGTACCGCATCGAGTACTTGAACGCGTACGTCATTGCTTCGAGCGCTTTTTCAGACGGCCCGAACGGGTTCTCATTCGACGAGAGGTGTGCGAGCGCGTCGTACTCGTCGACTTGCGACTGGGGCACGCGGTACATCGGTGCGCCGCCAGGGAGGCGGCGAATACCGCGTTCTGCAGCTCGGCGTTCCTTCGCGCGCAGCACATCTGGCGTTGCCCCGAGTGCTCCTAGGGCCGCCGCCGCGCTCGCACCTCCGAAGAAGGTTCTTCGTGAAACGGAATTCGGTCCCATGGTTCGTCTCCGGTCGTTGGCGGCACTAGGTGAACCAGAATCCGGGGTGGGGGAGCGATGCGCAACCAGGGTCGCGTCGTGACGCTGCTCCGGCTCGGTCACCCCCCCTCTACTCGTTCTCGGGCGTCTGAACGGCCACCGGGTGCAACAACGGGCCACGGAGGCTGTATCAGAATGCTCGTCGCTGGTCGGGTGGGGCGGTCATCAGAGGGTATCCAACAGCTGAGAGAGCGGAGGCCGAGTGCAGCAGCGCGACTACATCCTCAGGATTATCGAGCAGCTTGGGGCTGCTCTGGCTGAGCTCCGGCGTCGGATCGTCGGTGGAGCGGCGGAATCGGGTGCGCGCGCCGATCTGGATCGGGTCGCAGGGCAAGCCGGCTTCGACATCCATGTGCTGCGAGAGCTCGACCTGGGCACTCTCAGAATGCTCGTCACGCCCGGGGGGGACGTTGACCCAGCACGGTGTTGGTTGATGGCCGAGGTCCTCTACTTGGACGGATTGGAGGCTACGATCCGTGAAGAGGACGGCTTTGATAGCCTGTGGAAGGCTAGGGCACTGTACGAGCTCGTGAAGCCGGCCGGTGGGCTATTGGTCGGGCTCCCAGAGGCACTGCCGAGAATCGAGGAGATCGATGAGCTTCTCGCCGGCGGCACACCATGGACGACCGACGGGCGTAAGACGAGGGGACGGGGGCGCAGAATCCGCGCTCAACCACGTCCGATGCGGTCCCCGGTCACCACGGGTTGACCGAGTACCCCTCGTTCTGAAGCGTCACGAACGCTGTCATTGCGGAGAGCGCCACCTGCACACCGGGGATGAGCCCGTCGATGGGCACGTTTCTCGAAGCCGCGCTCTGGCCGCAGAGAATTACAGGCTGTCCGGCTTGAATGAGCTCTCGAATGAGGTCGGCGTTGGGATTGTCGACGCCGAACTTCGCGCGGTACGCCTCGTCATCGAGCAGCTCGAACGAGGACCCTCCGTGGGCCACGATGGCTCCGCTGAGGCGCTCCATCGGCACACCTGCCTGCGCGTGCATGTTCAGGAAGCGGGCGACGGTATTGATCGCAGGGTTCAGCTGGTCCGGGCTCGCGGCGGGTTGGGCTAGCTCGAACGCGACCTTGTACTCCTGATCGACCGGTGTGACGAAGTCTGGCATTACGCTGAAGACAGCGCCCCCCGAGTGTACCACCGGTCCGGTCTGTCTGGGGAGCTGGGCGTCGATGTGCACCGGACCGATCGCGAGGGCGACGAGCGCGAGGGTCAGGCGTCGGGCTTGGGCCGAGGTGGTCATGGAGGTGACTCCTGCAATGGGTCGGAGGACCGGTCGTGGTCGTGGTCGTGTCGACCTTGGTGAAAGACAACGTGAACGAGTGAACCACTTACGAAGGCTTGATACAGTTCGAGTCGGTCACCGTGCATGCCTGCTAGAAGCTCGGCACTCGCGCCTGCTCCCGCGAGGGTTGCCACGACCAAGGAGGCGACCCCTATCCCGGCCAGGGCAGGGCCGAAGCGGGGTCGAATGAGCCACCAGATGACGAGTCCAACCGGAACTCGGTGTAAGATGATCGCAGCCCCGAGGCGTGGATCCACAGCCTCGCTAGGCAGTACCGCCGCCCCCTCGAGCGCCGCGTGGAGGATGAGGCCGCTCAGCCCCACGACCATCGCCAGGTTGTCGGTATGGTGCTCCAGAGCGTGTGAGGCTCTTTCCACGAGCGTCGGTATGAGAAAGCCGAGTGCGACGGCCAACAGAATCGCGGCGCTCCGACTCTCCCACGCGTGCGGGACGACCTGCCAGGCGACGAGGATGGGTACCGCGAGGTATACGAAGCCGTCGACGAACCGTACGGCAGTCGGATGGTCGTGTAAGAGTCGATACAGCACCGGCCCCACGAGGGGCGCTGCCGCTGCTGCGAACAGCCAAGCCATCAGGCGGGTGAAACCCTACGAGCTACGAGGAGAGGTAGCAGGCGACTCTAGCGGACGCCGACGATGCCGCGGATGGACTCGATGAGGGCAGACGAATCCCAGCCCGTGCCATGCCGAAACACGATGCTCGTGTCGTGAAGATTCCCGACTGACTCGAGGTCGGCGTCGATGACCACCAGATCGGCGACCTTACCCGCCTCGACGCTGCCGACGTCGCCGTCGATCTCCAGCACCTTGGCTCCGTTCAGGCTCATGATCTGCACCACCTCAGGTGCCGAAAAGCCGGCTTCGAGGAGGAGCTCATAGTTGCGCTGGTCTCCGAAGCCGGGAGGTGCGGCCCCGTAGCCGGTGGGGTCGACCCCTGCCGCCAGGAGGCCACCTGCGTCTACGAAGGCTCGTTCGTACTCGAGTGCCTTCGCGTACTGCTCCGGGGGGATCGCGCCTTGGCCGGCGCGTCGAGCAACGGAGATACGTCGTACCTCTTCCGCGATCTCCGGGGCCAGCACGTCGAAGACGCGTTCGTCAATCGGCGGACGTCCTGATACGGAGATCTCGTACACGACCAGCGTCGACGTCATCGGGACATCGTTCTCGATCATATCCCGGAAGGTTGCCTGGACCTCGGGACTGTTCACGTCGAGGTCGGGGAAGCCATTGCGGAAGCCCGAGGGACACTCGTCAGGAACTTTGTTGGAGGCGTACTCACTGTTCGCGAAGAGGCCGTGCTCGAGGTTGTCGATACCGAGCGCGACGGCCTCACGGTATCCGACAGAACACAGGTGAGCCGTAACCTTTACACCATGCTTGTGCGCTTCGTCGATCGCGGCGCCGAGTTCCGCGCGCGAGATCCACGTGTAGGCCTTGAACCAGCTTACGCCTTCCTCAGCCCAGTAGCGGACCACGCGACGCGCCTGCTCAGGCCCTTCCAGCCGCGTCATGGTCTGTGCAGCCCCCTGCTCACCGGTGAGGTAGGGTCCGGTAGCGAACATTGTCGGACCGATCACGCGGCCTGCTTCGATCTCTCGCTGGAGGTTGAGCTCTGCGTACGGCTGCTGTGCGCCCGTGGTCCGGATGGTCGTCACCCCTGAAGCCAGATAGAGCCGAGACCCCGAGAAGGAGAGTTGGGCGGCCCGTCCGTTTCCACCCGTGTAGTAGCTGTGGTTGTGCAGCCCCACCAACCCGGGGATGACGGTCTGGCCCGTGAGGTCCAGGACGTTCGCTCCAGCCGGAATCTCCGTCGAGCTGCTCGGTCCCACGGCTGTGATCCTGTCGCCTTCGATCACGATCGTTTGGTCATGCATCGCAGGAGCTCCCGTCCCGTCGATGACCTTGGCGTGCGTGAGCGCGATCGTGCCGGAAGGGACCGCAACGAAGTCGCTGAAGTCTTGGGCCACAGCGGGGGCGGCTGCGGTGAGGAGTACGGTGAGGGCGGCGGACATCGATCTGTGCAACATCAGTTTCTCTCGACTTCGAAGACGAACTTCATCCCAGACTCCAGGTGCTCGGCTATATGGCAGTGAACCATCCATCGTCCTGGGTTTGACAGTTCGAGGAGGATGTCCGTTGTAGAGCCTGCCGGCAACAAGACGGTGTCTTTCCACACCATGTTCTCGTTCACGATCCCGTTCTGCTCCAGCACCAAGAAGCGCTGCCCGTGGATATGCAGCGGGTGCTGCATGGCATGGAAGGCAGCGCGATCGTTCACGACACGGATCTTGACCACGTCGCCGACCGTGAAGCTCCACGCGATGTCGTCGTTCACGGCTCCGCTACTCGGCTCTTGGATCTCCCACGAGATCTCGTTCCCCGAGGTTGCCCAGTTCATCACCGGCATCGTGCCGGTCCATTCGACCGGATTGAAGTAGATCCAGTCCAAGTTCATCGACTGCTCGATGGCCATGGGCAGATCCTGTGCTTCGAGTGTCAGAACGATCTCTCGGTCCGGCGGGCGGTCGAAGTGCCTGCGGTATCGGTCGACATCGGCCACGACTGCGTCGTGTTGGCGGAGCGTATCGAAGGCGTGAGCGTGCACGTTTCCCGAAGACGTCTGTGTCGGGACGCCCTCCACCTGGTTCGAGGCCGCAATCCGTCCCAAGATCGCCCGCTCCTCGAGGAAGAGGCCCTGTCGGTGGTTGATCCCCTGGACCTGGTTGGTCAGCTCGTACGCGCCCCCTTCCGGGAATCGCACCTCCACCACATACCGCTCCGCCGGAGCGAGAACGACGCTCTCGACGAACGCTTCTCTCTCGAAGCGACTCACGTCGGACGCGACGACCTTCAGGGGTAGCGGCGGGCTCTCCGGGCCATCGCTCGGGCGAAACGAAACGTTGAACGTGCGCGTGTTCGAGACGTTCGTGAAGTGAAACCGAACGACGTCGCCGGCCGAGACGTCCAATCCGTACTCCGGCTCGCCGTTGGTCAAGAAGACATTCCCGAAGCGTCCCATCAGCATGTAGTTCGACGATTCGTCGCCAAACGGTACGACGTCGGCAGGTCCCAATAAGAGATCGTCGAGCATGACGACTTCTTCATGATCCACTGGATTCCAATACCCGGGTTCGAGCGGCTCTACGAGCATGTTGCCGGCTAACCCAAGCTCCTGCGTGACGTCCTCTCGGTGGTGGGGGTGGTACCAGTAGATCCCGGGATCGGGGAAGAAGAGCTGATATCGGAAGTCTTCTCCGGGTGCGACCGGATCTTGTGTGACGCCGGGTACTCCGTCATAGCGGTTGTCCAACCGAAGCCCGTGCCAATGGACGGCGGTCGGCAGCGGGGTGTCGTTCCGGAAGTTCACGAAGATCGTAGAGGCTTCTCCGACCTCGATGAGTGGCCCAGGGATCTGCTCGTTGAATGCGAGCATGGCGATATCGCGGTCGCCGACTCGCTTCCGAACGAAGCCGGCGGTCAGGTCGAGGGTACCGCCGTCGGGAAGGTGGACCGTCTCTCTCTGTCTGGCTGCTGGGAGATCAGAAAGGGGGGTAGTCGGTCGGAAGGGACGGACGCTCGGGCGACTCTCCATCACGCCCGGCAGCATGGGGATGCCCTCGTACATCGGAGGCATCGACCAGGCGTCGGACGCCGAGTCCGCGTGCATCCCTTCGTGCCCGGCGGACATTTGGGCGCCCCCTCCCGATTCGGCGGATGGGGCTAGTGCGAGAAGGTCGTGGGCCTCCATCCGGCTCGACGGTGACCGACCCCGAATGATCAGGGGGCCTGAGCGTTCGGCGACGTCGGCCGATCGTTCGGCCGTGATCCAGAGGAGGTACTTGTTGAAGGAGACCTCACCCAGCTCGTTCTCACCGTTGTGGACCTCGCCGAGCTTCACCACGGGGTCGAGGCTTAGCGGTGTGGCCCAAGCGACGAATGTGGTGTAGGGCCCGAGTTGGCTCGGGTCCGGAAGGCGTGAGAGCCATGCCTTTAGCTCATGCCTGTGCCTTCCTTCGGCCGTCACGGTGACGCCGAACGGGGACCACGGCCGGCGGAGTTCGACGACGCCGACCGCGTCGCCTCCGCGGGTGGTCGAAAAGAGGTCGATACAGTAGAGGTCGCTCGCAGATCGATCTCGACCGGCTTCGCGTCGCCCTGAGCTGAGCGCGTCAGCGTCGAAGGGTGATATGCCCGTCGCGGGCGGTCGATCGGAGCAGAGCTCTGAGACCTCGGCGATTTGGGCACTCAGCGCTGGGCCGAGCCTCGGCGAAAGTATGGCGAGGAGCGGAAGAAGGAGTACGAATGTGCGGCCCATAAAAGAGCTTCGTCTCTTGACGCACAAAGAACAAGCTCCATTTTTAGGCAAGCCTAAAAACTACTCGAGCGCTCAGATTGCTCGAACTCTCCCCGTCAGTGCGGAAGCGAAGATGATGGTCGATCCACGAGCGGCTCTTGCGGCTTTTGCTGTCGTTGTGGGCTTTCTTGCTATGCTCGGATGGCCGAAGTACGGGGTGTTGGCACGACTGCGGCGCATGTGGGAATTGACGGACCGAGTGCTGCTCGAGGACGCGCTCAAACACGTCTTTACGCGCGAGAGTATCGGGCGCGAGATCTCCATCGAGAGCGTCGCCGGTCAGCTCGAGGTGTCGACCGGACGTGCGGCTGATCTGCTCTCCTCACTCGCCGAAGCGGGCCTCGTACGAAACGAAGCAGCGGGTCCTGAGCTCACCGACGTAGGACGAGTTTCTGCTCTTAGGCTCGTGCGCACTCATCGGCTGTGGGAGCGATACTTGGCCGACCGAACCGGCGTCCCGCCGGGGGAATGGCACGACGAAGCGGAGCGGATGGAGCACTCGCTATCGAGCGAGGAGGTGGAGCGACTCGCAGCCAGTCTCGGCCACCCTGCGTGGGATCCGCACGGCGACCCGATCCCGACCGCGCGGGGAGAACTGCCTGATGTCGATCGACTGTCTCTCGCAGGAGCCGTTGTCGGAGGCGTCTACGAAGTCATCCACCTCGAGGACGAACCTCGGGTGATCTACGACGCCCTTCTAGCCGACGGCGTCGACTTGGGGGTGCGAGTCGAAGTCGTGGAGCGTGACGGTCCTACCGTCTCGATCCGCTCGGGCGGCCGTGATCGCGCGTTGGACAACGTGGTGGCCCGCAACGTGACCGTGCGACGCCTGCCCGAGGGGGCGAGCGCCGACGATCCGGTTGAGACGCTGGAGGGCATAGCCGCGGGCAGCAGTGCCCGTGTCGTCGGACTGTCGCCCGCGTGCCAGGGGTCACAGCGACGCCGACTACTCGACCTCGGAGTGGTCCGGGGTACAGTCATCAGGGCTGCATTCCAAAGTGCCGCTGGTGACCCCGTGGCGTATGAGGTTCGGGGAGCCCTCATAGCGCTTCGACGCGAGCAAGCGCAGTGGATCCGCGTGGAACCGGTTGAGCCTTCGTCGCGGGAGGTCGCATGACCATGGCCGCCCGATTGGATGGCTGCGCGTCGTGCGGCCAGCACCGTGAGCAAAGCTTGGTCCGACTCGGTCTGAGTCCCGACAAGTGGGACTACCTCATCGCGTTGGCTGGAAACCCGAACGTCGGCAAGAGCACGGTTTTCAACCGTCTCACGGGACTCCGCCAGCACACAGGGAATTGGCCCGGGAAGACCGTCGTTCGTGCGGAGGGCGCCTTTGCCCACGAGGGGCAACGTGTGAAGGTCGTCGACCTTCCCGGGACGTACTCACTCCAGGCCGGGAGTGTCGACGAAGAGGTCGCGCGGGACTTCGTGCTCTTTGGTCGCCCTGATGTCACGGTGGTCGTCGTCGACGCGTCGCGCATCGAGCGAAACCTCAACCTCGTTTTACAGATCCTCGAGATCACGGACCGGGTTGTCGTCTTCCTCAACCTCATGGACGAGGCGAAGAGGCACGGTGTAGCGGTGGATCCGAAGAAGCTGGAGCGGGAGCTCGGCGTTCCCGTCGTGGCCGGGACGGCGCGGGACGGCGTCGGGGTCGACACGCTTCTCTCCGCGGCCCACGAGGTGGCGCTGGGCAAAAGAAAGACATCCCCGTACCGGACTGCGCAGCACGCCCCAGAGGTCGAAGAGGCGGTTGCGGAGCTCACACCGGTGGTCAGACGAGTCTTTCCGGGCGTGCCGAACGACCGTTGGGTAGCGCTTCGTCTTCTGAACGCGGACGAGGTCGTGCAGGAGGCCGTGCGCACCGGAGAGCTGGGGCAGCTGGTTCACGACGATTCGGGAGTCGAGGTTCAGCCGCCCCCGGAAGAGCAGGTTGCCGAGCTCTTGGACGCGGCCACGCGTCTTCGGTGGCAGTTACCGCCGGACTTTCACGACCTGGTCACCGAGCACACCTACGCGACCGCCGAGGAGATTGCGGGGCGAGTGCAGAAGCGGGGGCTCGCGAAGGTAGGCTTCTCCTTCGACCGGAAGTTGGACCAATGGCTCACGAGCCGGGTGTTCGGCTTCCCCCTCATGCTGCTCATTCTAGCGGTGGTGTTCTGGGTCACGATCGAAGGCGCCAACGTCCCGTCGTCCATGCTGGCGACACTGCTCATCGACAATGGCTGGAATTGGTTGAAGGGGCTTTCCGCCGCCGCGGGTCTACCCTGGTGGCTCGACGGCTTCTTATTGGATGGCGTGTACCTCGCCACAGCGTGGGTCATCAGCGTGATGCTGCCGCCGATGGCGATTTTCTTCCCGCTCTTCACGCTTCTCGAAGATTTCGGGTATCTCCCCCGGGTCGCGTTCAACATGGATTCGCTCTTCCAGAAGGCGGGAGCACACGGGAAGCAAGCGCTCACGATGTGCATGGGCTTCGGGTGCAACGCGGCTGGAGTCGTTTCCACGAGGGTCATCGACTCTCCCCGCGAACGCCTGATAGCGATCATCACGAACAACTTTTCGCTCTGTAACGGTCGGTGGCCGACGCAGATCTTGATCGCGACGATCTTCGTAGGTGTCCTCGCTCCCCCGCACCTGGGCGGGGTCGTGAGCGCGGCCGCCGTCGTCGGGATCGCCCTGTTCGGGATCATGATGATGTTCGTCTCCTCGTGGCTTCTCTCGCGTACCGTGCTGCGAGGCGAGGCCACAAGCTTTTCGTTGGAGCTGCCGCCGTACCGGCCTCCGCGGATTCTCCAGACGCTGTACACCTCGATCATCGACCGCACGCTCATTGTCCTCTGGAGAGCCGTGATCTTCGCGATTCCCGCGGGAGCGGTCATCTGGCTCATCTCGAATATCGAGATCGGGGGCGCGAGTATCGCGCACCACAGCGTCGACTGGCTCGACCCCCTTGGAATCCTCCTCGGAATGAACGGAGTGATCCTGCTCGCCTACGTCGTGGCGATTCCGGCGAATGAGATCGTGATTCCCACCATCCTGATGCTCACCGTCCTGGTGACGCCGGACCTCGCAGACTTTGGTGCCGGGGCGGGGGTCATGTTCGAGGAGGATTCAGCCGAGCTTACGGAGACCATGCTCAGGACAGGTGGCTGGACCTTGCTCACGGCGGTCAACCTGATGCTATTCAGCCTACTCCATAATCCGTGCTCGACTACGATCTACACGATCTACAAAGAGACAAGAAGCATGAAGTGGACGTCGGTTGCCACACTGATGCCGGTCGCCATGGGCTTCGTCGTGTGCTTCTTGGTGACTCAGGTATGGAGAATCGTCGCGGGATGACCGCTCCGGGTTGGACGCTTTCGCGTCCAGAGTGGAGGGCTTAGCTTGTTGAGAGTCAATTTCATTCTCAACCGCAAGCGCGGTCGTACCTTGTGAGGCGCAGCGTGCCAGAACTGCCCGTCGTCGATTCCGGCATCGATGACGAACTCCGTTTGGGGGACATCCCCCTTCGCCAGGAGGTCGAGCTCGTGAGCATCGATCTTCCGGTTGCGGAGGCGGAGCCGCTCCTGGAGCGAGGCGTGCTGCCCGGTTGCCGCATCTGCCCTGTTCGGTCATCCCCTGCTGGGGACCCCATCGTCTCGGTCGACGGGACGCTCATCGCGTTGCGCCGCGAGACTGCCGACTGCCTTTGCGTGAAACTCCTGTCTCAGTTCAGAGACCCGAGCTGAGGCCGGCCCTCTCCACTTGACCCGGGCTGCGCCGGACGCCCCGCCGTCCGCTCTCGATTTCGACCGGCCTGTTGTCGCCCTCGTCGGTCCTCCCAACTCCGGGAAGACGACCCTCTTCAACCGACTGACCGGTTTGAGGCAGAAGGTCGCCAACTACCCGGGCGTTACCGTCGAGAAGCACGTCGGCGAGGTACGACTCGAGGGCGATCGTTCGATCGACCTGGTCGACTTGCCCGGTGTCCATGGCTTTTCAGCACGAACCCTCGATGAGCGGGTTACGCGGGACGTTCTGGAGGGGAAAGTCGAAGGAGTCCGGGCCCCCGACGCCATTGTTCTCATCGTCGATTCGACGCGCCTCGAGAACCAACTCATGCTCGTCGGCCCGGTCTTGGAGCTTCAGATCCCGACGCTCCTGGTCTTGAACATGTGGGACGAGTTGGCGGAGCGTGGTGGAAGCGTGGACCCGGTCACCCTGGCAGCGCGACTCGAGGTCGAGGTAGTAGGGACCAGCGCGCGGACCGGGGCCGGCCTGGACCGCGTGAAGGAGTTCCTGCAGGACGTACGACCGCTTGGTCAGGCCCAGGCTGGAATGGAGCGCACGCTCTCGAACACGCCGAAGAGCATGTCACTCCCGGTGGTGGACGCCTTCGCCGCCCGTCGGAAGCGTATCCAGAGCGTCGTGGACGACGCCGATTTCGTCTCTCCGGGTCCCTCTCCGCTTACCGAGCGACTCGATGCAGTCTTTTTGCATCGCCTGTGGGGGCCCCTGATCTTCCTTGCGGTCGTGATGCTCGTCTTCCAGTCGATCTTCACCTGGGCCGTGCCGCTGATGGATGGGATCGATGCCGCTGTGGGCGCCTCGGGGGGATGGCTCGCCGAAGCCCTTCCCGAGTCTTGGTTCCGATCACTCTTGGTCGATGGCGTGTGGGCGGGCGTCGGCTCGGTGATCATCTTCCTACCGCAGATCCTCATTCTTTTCCTCTTCCTCGGGATTCTCGAGGATTCTGGATACATGGCTCGAGCTGCTGTGATCGCGGATCGGGTGATGTACAACGTGGGACTGCAGGGCCGGGCCTTTCTTCCCCTGCTCTCGGGCTATGCGTGTGCGGTGCCGGCTATCTTGGCCGCGCGCACGATCGACGACGAGCGGGACCGGCTCGCAACGATCTTCGTCACACCATTCATGACGTGCAGCGCTCGCCTTCCCGTATATGCGCTGCTCATCGCCGCGTTCATTCCGGCTGAGCCGCTCCTCCCGTTCTTCGGTACTCGGGCCGCTGTGATGTTGGGTCTGTACGCACTCGGGATCATCGCGGCTGTCGGTACCGCTTTTTTGCTGAAGCGAACGCTCCTCAAGGCGCCACCGACCTCCTTCGTCATGGAGCTGCCCCCTTATCGGATTCCATCGCTAAGGACTCTAGGTCTTCGGATGCTCGATAGGAGCAAGATTTTCTTGCGACGGGCCGGCCGCATCATCTTTGCGGTCACCGTGATCCTTTGGGCGCTCACCCAGTTTCCCCGCGTGGACGGTGGTCCACCGGAGGTGGAGGCCAGCGCTCTAGGCACGATCGGTCAGGTCATCGAGCCCGTCATCGAGCCACTTGGCTTCGACTGGCGTATCGGTGTCGGCATCGTCACCAGCCTCGCCGCCCGAGAGGTCATCATCGGTTCACTCGGGACGATCTATGGAGTGGAGACGGCCGATGAGGAGTCGGTTGCGTTACAAGAGCTGTTACAACGGGACCTGACCCCAGGGGCAGCCATCGGCCTCTTGGTCTTCTTCGCTTTTGCGCTGCAGTGCATGTCGACTGTCGCCGTCATGCGTCGTGAGACCGCAGGGTGGAAGTGGCCCGCGATCCAGTTCGGATACATGCTCTTCCTCGGATATCTCGGCGCCTTCATCGCGGTGCGTCTCTTCTAGGGCTTCCGCATCGGAGTACCTCCGTGGTCACGAAGCACACCTTCCTCGCGACGAACTCTTCGGGCGACGTCTCGGCGATTCTCAACCGTCCGACCGATGCTCGGGCGCTGTACGTCTTTGCACACGGTGCCGGAGCCGGCATGGATCACCGTTTCATGGAAGGCGCCGCGGCGAAGTTGGCCACAGACGGGATCGCGACGTTCCGCTTCAACTTCCCGTACAAGGAGGCCGGACGTAAGGCGCCGAACCGCCCTCCGATTCTCATGAAGACTGTCCGGTCAGCGATCGAGAATGCAACCGCCCTCGCCCCCGACCTCCCGGTAGTGGCAGGAGGCAAGTCGATGGGCGGACGCATGACCTCGTCGACGCTCGCCAAGGAGGGTATAGCGTGCGTCCGCGGGCTCGTCTTCTTCGGCTTTCCGTTGCACGCCCCGGGGAAGGATTCCTCGGAGCGAGGCGATCACTTGGCCGACGTCCGTCTGCCGATGCTCTTTCTGCAAGGCACCCGGGACAAATTGGCGAAGCTCGATCTGCTTCGACCGCTGGTCGAGGGCCTGGAACCGCCGGGGGACATGCATGTGGTGGAGGACGCGGACCACGGCTTCCACGTGCCGAAGCGGAGTGGACGCACCGACGACGAGGTCTTGGTCGAGCTCAGCGCGACCGTGTCCGAATGGGTGGAGTCCCTACTCGGCCGATAGGGCGCGCACGGGATCGAGTCGGGACAGCCGCCGAGCCGGAAGGTAGATGCCCCCGAAGCTTACCGTGGCGAGCAAGAGGAGGACCGTCGCGAAGGTGAACGGATCGGTGGGGCTGACGCCGACCAAGATGCCCGACAAGCCACGCCCGAGCGCGACCGCCAAGAGCGCTCCGATGAGTATGCCGAGCATGGTTCGACGTCCACCTTCGCGGACTACCATCGACACGACCTCAGAGTGTGCCGCACCCAGCGCTAGCCGAACCCCGATCTCGGTTCGTCGCTGGTCTGCCGAGTACGCTGTTACCCCATAGATACCGACGGCCCCGAGGATCAGGGAAAGGACCGCGAAGATCGCCATCACATTCCCGATCACAGTAAATCCTCCGACACGATCGTCGATGATCGCTTGCATCGTGTACACCTCGGAGATGGGGATCGAAGCGTCTACGGACCACACTGCGGCCCGGACCGCAGCGAAGATTTCGGTAGGGTCCCTGGAGGTCTGGATGACGAGCGATCGAGTACGGATGTCAGACTGTGCGATCGGGAGGTAGAGCGCCGGCTCCGGAGGGGCATCGATGTCTCTCTCGACGACGTTCCCAACGACGCCGATCACACTCACCTCCGCCCCCTCCGGCATGATCAGAGTTTGTTGGAGTGGGTCGTCGTGCGACCCCAGGTACCGATCCACAAAGGCCTCGTTGACGATTCCTACTGGCCGAGCAGAAACGTCGTCCCTATCGGTGAAAGCGCGGCCTTCCAGCATCCGGAATCGAAGCGCCTCGAAGAGGCCATCGGACGCGAAGGTAAGACGGACGGTTCGCGGTGAGCTCTCCGAGACTTCGCGGCCGGCGATCTGAACCGCTCTTGCCCAGTTGGAGCCCATCAGGGGGTGGCTCTGGGTCGTGCCTACCTTCTCTACTTCAGGCAAGCGGCGGATCCGGTCGGTGACGTCTCTCCAATAAGCCTCAGAGAGCGTACGGTCGGAGTACTTCTCAACGGGAGGAGCGAGTCGAGCGGTGAGCACGTTCTCAGCATCGAATCCGAAGTCTTGGGAGCGCATGCCGGACACGCTACGCATCAAGAGTCCACCGCCTACCAAGAGCACAAGAGCCAGCGCCGTCTGAACAACGACGAGAGTCGACCCGAACCGTCCCGTTGTAGATGGGTGCCGTCCCACAGCAGCCCCGAGGCCGGATCGAGTTGTCGTCAGCGCCGGGGCCAGTCCGAACACTATGGCAGCGCCGACGGTGACGACGGCCGTGTAGGTCAGGACTTGAGGATCCACCTCGAAGTTGAAGACGGGGGGCACCGTAGACGGGAACCCGGCGACGATGGCCCGGGATCCCCAGACAGCCCCTAAGAAGCCCAACGCTCCCCCCGCGCCGGCGATGAGGCTGCTCTCGGTGAGGAGCTGGCGGACCAAGCGACCGCGACCGGCTCCCAAAGCACCGCGGATCGCGACTTCTCTGCTACGGGTGCTTGCCCGTGAGAGGAGAAGGTTGGCGACGTTCACGCACGCCATGAGGAGGACGAATCCGACGGCCACCATGAACACTGCCGCGGCGTTCAACGCGATCTCTCCCGCCACATCGGATTGGAGCGGAGCGACGACGGGCCGCCATCCGACATTTTCTTCGTGCTCCGATGCGAGTTGCTCGGAGATACGCGTGAGGTCTTCTCGGACAGCGTCGATGTGGACGCCGGGGAGCATGCGCGCGACGGCGTCGGCGGAGTGCGCGTTCCGTGGAGCCTCCGTCATGAGGAATGCCCATGGCCGTAGGACATCCGGACGCCCGTCATAATAGAGGAAGTCGGAGCCCGTGACCCCGATCACCGTGACCGGTCGGCCGTCCAGGATCAATGTAGACCCGAGCGCCCCGGGATCTCTCGCGAAGTGACGCTGCCAGAACCCGTCTGTGATGACGACCAGGTCGTCCCTACCCTGCCCGATTTCGTCAGGCCGAAAGTCGCGCCCCAGTACCGGTTCGATGCCGAGAACCCCGAGGAAGTTGGGTGTGACGCGGAGGGCAGGTACCAACTCAGGGCCGTCTCCTCCTGCAAGACTGAAGGCATCGTCGTTGACGACCGCGATGTCTCGGAGCGTCACACTCCTTTCTCTCCAATCCCATGCATCGGCGTACGAGACATCCATCCGGTCCCATCCCAAGGCCGGATTCGCGTTCCTCAAGGCGAGGAGTTCGTCCGGGTTCTCGTACGGTAGGGGCGTCAGTACGAAGCCCTTCACAATGGTGAAGATGGCCGCGTTCGCACCGATCCCGATCGCGATCGTCAGTGTTGTCGTGACAGCAAAGAGCGGATGTCTCACGAGCGAGCGGCACCCGAATCGCACATCTGCGACGACCGAGCTGAAGACTTCGAGAATCGCAGTACTCGAGAGGCGGACCCGCGCCAGGGACCCTCGAACGACCGCGTCGACAACGGCACCGGTCCAGCATCGCACGGCTCCCCAGCGGCCCGATCTCGCCCGATCCATAGCGAGGAGGCGGAGGAAGCCCTCGGCCATGGCATCTCCGTATCGATCACGGTGCGACGCCGGCCAAAAACGAAGCAGTCGTCGATAGGCGCGACGTGCGCGGACGTCTTCCTGTCGTTCGTGCGACGTCATCGTGGGAGTGGCCCAGCTCCTCGAGCGAGCGCGATCTTCACGAGCGACGCCAACCGTTCCACCTCCTGCCGAAGCTGCTCACGCCCAGAAGTCGTGATCGAGTAGAAGCGCCGCTTCCCTCCCTCCGTGGGCGCTCCTTCGGGGGCGGACACCTCTGTGATTAACTCGAGATCGGCCATCTCACGCAGCGCTCCGTATAACTTGCCTGGCCAGAGGCGCATGCGGCCGTCGGTCCTGTCGAGCACCTCCTCCATAATCGCGGTGCCGTGGAGATCGGTCTCCGCTAGGGCGAGGAGGATATGAAACCAGTGCGCTTTCAACTTGTCATGATCAGGCATCGACGCCCCATCGGTACGAGTTCGTATAAATACGATACAGTATATATGCGGAGCAGTCTAGGGTTCGCGGTCGCTATCTCGTGCTGGTTTCTCTTGAGCCGAGCGTGTTGACCCCTGGTACGTGGTCGGGCATTCTCCCGGTTCTGAACCGACCTGTGCCGGAGTATCGATCGATGGCTGGACTATCCTCTTCCTTCTTCCGTATCACGGCCACGGGCCTTGCATGCGGATTCGCTCTAGCCATGGCCCCCGCGGTCGCGCCGACTCCGCTTCCGGCACAAGAAGAGATGTCCGTCGTCGAACGGACCTTTTCTTCGATGCGCTACCGGAACGTAGGCCCCTCACGGGGCGGACGCGTTACGGCCGTAGCAGGACACCCGGCTCACCCGTTGACCTTCTATATGGGCGCGACAGGTGGTGGGGTGTGGAAGACCGAGGACTATGGCACGACGTGGCGCCCGATCTCCGACGGATTTTTTGAAACAGGGTCGATCGGTTCGATTCGAGTTGCTCCGTCGGATCCTGACGTCGTCTACGTCGGCACGGGATCCGACGGAATACGATCGAACGTGATCATCGGGCGCGGCCTGTACTATTCCGACGACGCCGGCGCGACTTGGGAGCGACGCGGGTTGGAGGAGATGGGTCAGCTCGGCGCGGTCGAGATTCACCCGGAGAACGCGAGCGTCGCCTACGTGGCCGCGCTCGGGAATCCTTGGGCGAAGAGCATGGATCGGGGGGTGTATCGCACGAGTGACGCGGGTCGGTCGTGGGAGCAGGTCCTCTTCACCTCGGATTCGGTCGGTGCGATTGATCTCGAGATCAATCCGGCGAATCCCATGGAAATTTACGCCGCGATGTGGATGGGCCGACGGCAGCCATGGTCGATCCTTTCCGGCATGGAGGCCTCTGCTGAAGAGGACGGGATTTGGAAGTCGACCGACGGTGGGGACACGTGGCGCATTGTGCGGAATGGTTTGCCGACTGGCCTGATCGGGAAGATCGATCTGTCCGTGACCCCGGACATGCCGAATCGAGTGTATGCGCTCGTGGAGACTACCGATCCGCTCGAAGGGCTCTACCGGTCCGATGACTTCGGGGAGAGCTGGGAGCTCGTGAGTGCTCAGCGCGGCATCATGAATCGCCCCTTCTACTACACCGGCGTGGTGGCCGACCCGACGGATGGAGATCACGTCTACGTCAACAATGAGGGATACTACGAGTCCACGGATGGCGGGGTCACCTTCGAGCGCAGGCCGACGCCCCACGGGGACAACCACGACACGTGGATCAATCCCGACAACCCTCTCATCCAGGTACAGTCGAACGACGGGGGCGCCAACGTCACGCTCGATGGCGGGCGGACGTGGTCCAGCCAGTTCAATCAGCCCACCGCAGAGCTTTATCAGGTCGATGTAGACGACCAGTTCCCGTACTGGCTCTATGCGGGCCAGCAGGACAACACGACCATCCGGGTTCCCAGCAACCCGCCTGGCACCGGTTCACAGGGAGGGCACCAGGGGAATTGGGAAGCGGTTGGCGGATGTGAGACCGGCCCTGCGGTCCCGAAGCCGGGAGATCCGACGATCGTATACGCGAATTGCAAGGGTCGCTTCGGTCGCTACAACCAAGTCACCGGGCAGGAGAAGCAGTACTACGTCGGCTTCCAGAACTTGTATGGCGCGAACCCCGCTGAGCTGAACTATCGCTTCCAACGCGTGGTGCCGATCGAAGTATCACCGCACGATCCGAGCACGGTCTATCACGGGTCGCAGTTCGTGCACAAGACGACGGACGAGGGCGTGACGTGGGAGCGCATCAGCCCCGACCTCACCGCGTTCCGCCCTGAGCGCCAGGTCGTTTCGGGCGGCCCTATCACGCGCGACATCACAGGTGAGGAGCACTACTCCGTCCTGTACTCCATCGAGGAGTCACCTGTCGCGCCAGGCGTGATTTGGGCCGGCGCCAACGACGGAGTCGTTCACGTCACGCGCGACGGCGGGGAGACGTGGACGGACGTGACGCCACCGGGCATGCCCCCGGAGGGTCGTGTGCAAACCATCGACCCATCGCCGCACGATCCCGCCAAGGCGTACTTCGCATACTACCGGACGCTCCTCGGAGACCTCACACCGTTCGTATACCGCACGAACGACTACGGTGAGACGTGGACCCTCTTGACCCCGGGTCGTAACGGCATCCCGTCCCATCATGCGACTCGGGTCGTCCGGGAGGATCCCGAGCGCGAGGGACTCGTGTACGTCGGCACGGAGTTCGGGATGTATGTGTCGTTCGACGATGGCAGGAGCTGGGACAAGTTCCAGTTCAACCTCCCCAGGACGCCGATCACCGACATCAAGCTCCACCAAGGCGACCTCGTTTTGTCCACCATGGGTCGGGCGTTTTGGATCATGGACAACTTGTCCCCGTTCCGTCAGGCCGCCGAGGCGATGGCCGCGGGTGGGCCGTTCCTCTTCCAACCCGAGGGCGCGTATCGCCTCCGTGGTGGGGGCTTCGGTGGGTTCGGGGGCGGAACTCCCGATCAGCCGGAGTATTCGCCTAGCGGAGCGGAGTTGGACTACTTCCTGACGACCGATGCGAGGTCTGTGACCGTCGAGATTCTCGACGCAAACGGACAGAGCGTTCGGACTTTCGAGAGCAGCGGACCTGGGATGTCGACCGAGTCGGGTCAGGCCATGCGCGCGCCTTTTCAGCGTCCAGTCGGAGCGGCCGCGCCAACGCTGAACCAAGGCCTGAATCGATTCGTGTGGGACATGACGGTGACCGGTCCGAATGGAGCTGCCCGTGGAGGGCCGATGGTGGTCCCGGGCACGTACACCGCGCGACTCACCGTCGATGGAAACGTGATCGACCGATCGTTCGAGATCGTCATGGACCCCCGGGTCGAGGCTGACGGAGTGACCGTTGAGGATCTGCAAGCTCAGTTCGATCTCGGCATCGAGATCCGCACGGCGATTGAGGACGCGGATGCGACGATCGAGCGACTCCGTGGTGCACAGGAGCGGGTCGCCGAAGGAACAGACGTGGGTCGTGAGCTCAAGGAGATCGAGCGAGCGCTGCTCACCGACCGAACGATCACGAGTTACCCACAGCCTATGCTCCGCGATCAGTTCAACTACCTCTACGGCAACAGCCAGAGGGCCGACCAGCGTCCGGCCGCCGACATGTATGACCGTCTCAATCAACTCGTTACCGAACTAGAGTCACACAAATCGAGACTCCAGCGACTGATTCGGATGGTGACCGACTAGCTCACCGGGTCCGAGCGGACCGTGAAGGTTGTGCTCTTCGGGGCGACGGGAATGATCGGTTCCGCCGCATTGATCGAAGCGCTGGCCCACCCCGACGTCGAGCAGGTATTGGCGGTGGGCCGGCGGTCCTGTGGCGTCTCGGATGTGAAGCTCAAGGAGCAGCTGCACCAGGATTTCACCGACTACGCTGAGGTGGCTCCCGTGTGGACGGGGTACGATGCCTGCTTCTTCTGCCTCGGTGTGTCGGCGGCGGGCATGAGCGAAGAAGCCTACACCCGTGTGACCTACGACTTCGCCATGGCCGCGGCAGAGTCGTTCCTAGCGGCGAATCCTGGCGGGACCTTCTGCTACATCTCGGGCGAGGGTGCGGACCCTACCGGAACGAGCCGAATGATGTGGGCGCGCGTCCGGGGACGCCTGGAGAACGACTTACACGCGCTTTCCGTTGGCTCTGTTTGGGTCGTCCGGCCTGGCGTCGTCCACCCCCGGAAAGGGGTTCGGTCCGCGACACGCCTATACGACGTCGCTTACACCGTTCTCGGGCCGATCATGCCACTACTGCAGCGTACCTTTCCCGACCGCGTGACGGCGAGTGATCGTGTGGGGTTGACGCTGATCCGGTTGGCGCGCGAGGGGGCTCCGGTGAAAACCCTCAGGAATGCGGACATCAACGAAGTCGCTAACGCGGAGTCGGAGTCGCTCCGTCTTCGCTCGTAGCTGAGGGCCTATGACAATTGGGAGAGAAGGACAGCCGGCTCGGAGTGGCGAGGTGCACCTACCCTTCGCTGACGGGCTAGTGGGCATTGCGATCATTCTATTGCTGATTGGGCACTGGGGAAGGCATCAGAATGCCGCTCCGTTCGACGGTTGGGAGCCTCTTGCCGGCGTCGGTGTCGAGCTTCTGTTCGTCCTCTCCGGCTTCCTGGTAACGCTACGATGTATCCGCGGTCTGGAGGGAGGGACAGGTGAGCCTTTCCGGGATTGGTTGCGCCGAAAGGCGCTCATCGTGTACCCGACGCTCGTACTCGCTCTATTGGGGGCGACTGCGATCCAGGAGTGGAAGAACGGAAACCCGGTTCCCATAGAGCGGTACGGCGGCTTTCTGAGCATGTTCGGGAACTACTACTACTCTTTGGCACACCGAGACGAGTTCCGACACGCGCTCGGGCACCTTTGGTCAATCATGGTCGGGGCTCAGTTCCTAGTTCCGTGGGCCATCGCGATGCGTTGGGCCTATGGGACGGGTCGTAAGGACTGGCTCGCGCCTGCTGCAATGTCGCTGTTCGCAGCTTCGTCACTCATCCGATGGGCCTACACGAGTCTTAACCTCACCGCGCCATCCTACGCCTATCTGGCAACCGAGGGTCGGATTGCGGACGTCGTAGTAGGCGCGTTGGCGGGAGTATGGGCTGGGCGGGCGAGTGTGCTGAAAATATCTCCCGTCCATGTTTGGGGGGCGATGGGGCTTGCGGTGGTTCTTGCCGCTGCGGCGATTATCGCCCCTCGGCCAGAGTTGACTGCTCTAAGGTTGGCGGCGTTCTCCGCCGTGGTGCTGAGTCTGAGTCGAGCTCCGCAACACATTTTGGCCCGCCTCCTCTCCTGGAGGGTCCTCACCATCGTCAGTGTCGTCTCATACTCCGTGTTTGTATGGCACCTGTATGGCATAGATGTCGCTCACCGAGTGGGCGGAGGACTGCCTTGGATGCTGCGACTATTGCTCACCATTGCGGTAACGATCGCCGGTGGCTGGATGGCGTACCTTGCATTCGAGCGCCCATTCCGTCGAGCAGCAGTTCGCGTGAATGGGTTCGGATACTCGTCGTCAGCGAGCCTTCCTCGCTAACGCGGAGTCGGAGTCGCTCCGTCTTCGCTCAGCACCTGGTCGAGCGTAGCGACTAGACGACTCGCATCGTCCGAATCGAAGGTCATTGGCGGTTTGATCTTGAGCACGTTGTCGAAGGGTCCGTCGCTGCTGAGCAGCACGCCGAGCTCGGCAGCGCGGTTGACTACGTAGCGCGCGATCTCCGGGGCGGGATCTCTGGTCTTCCGGTCGTGGACGAGATCGACTCCTAGGAACAAGCCTCTCCCGCGGATGTCTCCGATCACTTCGTGCCTCATTGCGAGCGACGCGAGCTCGGCCTTGAGGGTGCCACCGACGAGCGCCGCATGCTCTCGAAGGCGGTCACTCTCTACAGCATCCAACACGGCTAGGCCAACTTCAGCCGAGACTGGATTCCCGCCGAAGGTGCTGAAGAATTCCATCCCGTTCGCAAACGAGGCAGCGATCTCTCGGGTCGTGACTACGGCGCCAATAGGATGCCCGTTCCCGATGGGCTTACCGAGCGTGACGATGTCCGGCACCACTCCACCGACTTCGAAACCCCACATGTGGCTCCCGACACGACCGAATCCGATCTGCACCTCGTCCGCAATGCAGACGGCGCCTGCGGATCGAGCATGTCGGTAGGCAGCCGCGAGGTACCCGGCGGGAGGCTCGACTTGACCGCCGCACGAAAGAAGGCTCTCCGCGATTAGGGCGGATGGTGCGTGCCCCTCGGCCTCGAGGCCAGCCGCAGCGGCACGGACATGGTCCGCGTACGCCGCGGCCCGATTGGCATCGGTTCGGGGATACAGCCCGCGGTACTCATCGGGAGCCGGGACCGTGCGCACCCACTTGGGAGGGCCGTGGCCGCCGGAACGAGCGTGCTTGTAGTGGCTAACGTCGATGAGCGTCTGTGTGTTTCCGTGGTAGCCACCTTCGATCGCGATCACGCCATGGCGTCCCGTGTGGGCCCGGGCGAGGCGCAGGGCGAGTTCGTTCGCTTCAGAGCCCGAGTTGACGAAGAAGCACACCTCGAGCTGATCAGGAAAGAGCGCCGAGAGTCGTTCTGCGTACTCGATGACGCTGGCGTGGAGGTAGCGGGTGTTCGTGTTGAGGACTCCGATCTGTCGCCTTGCTGCTGCCACGACCGAAGGCCGCTCGTGTCCGACATGGGCGACGTTGTTCACACAGTCGAGATAGCTCCGACCATACACGTCGTAGAGGCGCGTGCCCACACCCCGAACGATGTGGAGCGGTCGGTCATACGACAGGCTCAGGTTCGAGCCGAAGGCAGCCTCTCTACGGGGTGCGAGGTCCTCTGGCTCCTGCCAGGTGGTGTCGCCCCCGAGGCGGAGGATCAGGTTCGGGTCCGGGCAGAACGACGCCCAAACGTCACGTTCTCGGGGAAGAGCCACCCCCGGAAATTCTCCTTCGTACCCGAAGAGGTCGGTCAGAATCTGAAAGTGAAGATGCGGTGGCCAGTCGCCGTTCTCGGGGTAGGGGCCGATTCGTGCGAACGCTTCACCCTTGGCGATGGATGCGCCCACCGCGAGTTCCGAAACCGAGTCGACCTGGAGATGTCCGTAGAGAGTCCAGAAGGGCCCGTTGGGGGCGGGGTGCTCCAGGATCACGGTGGGGCCATAGTCGAGCCCAGTCCCGTTGTCTTGCACGGAGTGGACGGTTCCTGCGAGGGGCGCCCGCACCTCTGCACCTGCTTGATCGAACAAGTCGATGCCGAGATGGACCGTCCGTCGCTCTCGAGGGTCACCCGGCCGCCCCTCGAAGATGTCCGTAAGGTAGAATGCTCGCGGTTCGAGGTAGCGACCGATCCCGAAGGTGGCACCGGCGTCTTCCATGGCCCGGAACGTCCGCCTCGTGAAATCCACGGTGTCCTCGGTGTCCCGACCTGTGAGGATCGGGCTCGCCACGCTTAGATCCAACACCGTGATCTTCTCAGCCTCCGGTGCGGTCATGACCGGATGACACTCCTGTCGGCCGAGCCAATCCACAAGTACTGGCGACTTGGGGTTCGCCGATAGGCCGCAGGCGTCGCGCAGGACACCCTCCGCGAGCCGGGGTGGAACCGAGTCGAGATGACGAATCATCTCCCACGCGGGCTGCTCCGAGACCGTGAGGTAAGGGTCGTCGACTCCAGACTCATTCTGTCGCCATCGGGCAATGCTGACACTCGCCCCAAGGCGCGCTCGCATGAGTGCGTAGCAGACGTCTGCCTCATCGGTGGATAGCGGAGTGCGCTGATGGAAGCCCCGCACTACGTCTGCCGCTGCGTATAGGGGATCCGGCGTCCCCATGGCTGCGTACGCCAGGGCAATGCCCAAGTCGAAGACACGCGGGGCAGAGTGAGCATCTCCGAGGTCGATGATTCCGGACACTCGTTGGCTTCCGTCCGCATCTCGGGAGACCAAGATGTTGTGATCGTTGATGTCTCCGTGGATCACTTGGGACCCGAGGCCCAAGAAGTCGGGCTCCCGTTCCTTCCAAGCCTGGTAAATCCGCTGTACCAGCCTGAGCTCTTCCCCATCGAAGAGGGAGAAGCACCGTTCCATGACGAGGCCCGATCGCCCCAAGGCCCAATCGAAGTCGATTCGAGCCGGAGGATGATCCGGATATGCGCCAAGGGCACTCACCAGGTCGGCCACCCGCGCACCCAGCTCTTCGAGCAGCGGCGAAGATCGCGGGCGTACGGAGGCGAGCACCGCTCCCTCGAGGTACTCTACGACCCTGATTCGGTGCAGGGCTCCAGACGAGTCCTCGTACCGTCCAAGTCGGTCTCCACGGCTCGTCTCGACCACGTTGGGGGAGTATCCCGGAGTGATACGCGCGACATGGCGCATCAGGTCGGTCTCGATCTCCAGGATCTCGTCGGGTTCGTCGGGAGAGCTGACCTTGACTACCCAACGTCGGCCTTCCGCTCCTTCCAGTAGGAAGTTCAGGTCGCGCTCACCCGGGAGTGCCTCGAGCGCTCCGTCGAGTCCATACGTTTGGCGGATTGCCGCGAGGACGATGTCGGGCGAGACGTCCGGTCTACTCTGGATCCTGATCATGGTCCGGTGTCTGCGGATGGTGGCTCTACCAACAGGATAACCATCGAGTCTGTAGGAAACGCTCGGCTGCGACCCAGGGATTCGAGCACGTCGGAGCGGAGCTCGGTACTTCCGCCGTGGAGAATTACAGCGCCGAGCGACTCCGTGCCTTCCGCCAGGGTGGGCTCGATCGGTCCCGTTGCATCCGGTGCTCCCCCGAGGCGCTCAACCGTCGGAATCGTGAACAGGCGCCATTCGAGCGTCCCTACGCTACGCGGGATGATGTCGTCCGGTGACTGCGCCGAGAGTTGGGGGGGGAGTTCGCCGGGGGCAGTGGGGGCGGGCCAGCTACCACTCCGCGCATAGACCGCGATGGCGCGGGCCGCTACGGCTTCCATCCCCGCCTCGGTTTCCGCCGCTGTCTCGGCGAACGCCCGGTCCTTGATCGTGGGCCACGCCAAGCTGAGGGTGAGCGCGCCAAGTGCGATGACGAGAGCGGCGTCGGCCCAACCCAGCCGGGAGATCAATTGCCGTCTCCCAATGCCGTCAATCCGGACGATGCGCGCGCAAAGAGCTCGTCCTCGATCGCCGATTCGTAGATGAGACTTCCACCCCTGCGCGTGCGAGTCACTAGTTGGTAGTGACGGGTGCTGGAGCGAACGTACCGGACGTCGCCGAGCGGACGAGTAACCTCGTTCAGCGAGTCGGGCAGTCGGTTGTTCAACACTCGGAACGCTTCGACTTCGGAAGCGTGAAGGGCGAGGGCTATCCGTGCCCCGCGATCCAGCTCCGATGGGGTAAGCGAAGGCCGAGCCTGTGGAGTGAGAAAGCTCGGGGGAGCGAGAAAAGCCATTCCGGCCACGCTGAGGAGGCCTGCGCTCGTGGCCCATTTGAGAGCGCCGGCCCGACCCCTCGCTCTCCCGGTCCGGTAGGTCGCATCCTGCATCTCCGCTTGAGCGAGCGCAGCAGCCAGCAGTCGGTCGCGTTCGTCCGCGGTCGTCTCCTCTCCCAGGTCGAGCACGACCTCGTCGGCGAGACTTGCGGCTCCCTCCGCACTGAGTTCACGGAGTGCCTCGTACGCCGCCGTTGTCATCCGGGGAGCTTCGGGTTGGCGCTCAGGGAACGACACCGTGGTGTCGTCAGGTTGGCGCTTTTGCTGGAGATCGCTCTCGTGTTCGTCGGTGAACACGTCTGACTCGAGGACGACTGTGGTCGGCTCATCCCCACTCTCCGACTCGGCCTCCAGATCCATGAGCTGAGCCAAGAGAACCTCGGGATCTTCCATCGAATCGTCGTCGAGCGATACGGCTTCGGTGGCTTCGACCACATCGGTGCCTACGGCGCTGATGACTTCTACGACGTCGAGGGTCTCGCCTTCATCCGCTTCTGAGTCGAGAACGTGCACTTCGAGCAACTCGCGGTCGGTCAGCTCGATCTCCTCGTGTTCGGTATCGATCGACTCCACGTCGGGGTCCTCGGCGTCGAGGGTCTCCTCTGCGACCTGGCTCGTGCCGGCAGGTGCGCCATCGCGCTCTTCGCGAGGCGCGTCGGCGTCCAAAGTCGCCGCGGCATCCGGTGCCGCGCTCTTCGAAGGCTTTCGCTTCTTCTTGGAGGACTTACTCCCGCCCTTCCGTTTTTTGCGCTTCTTGGCCACGACAACTCCGGGGTGGGGGCACGCCCAAGATAGTGTGGCGGGGTGGTGCGGTCAGTCCCTCACCAGAGGCCGATACTTGATTCGCTGGGGTTGCAGCGCGGCGTCGCCCAACCGGCTCCGTCGGTCTTCCTCGTACTCCTGGTAGTTCCCCTCATACCAGACGACTCGTGAGTCGCCCTCGAAGGCGAGAATGTGCGTGCAAACTCGGTCCAGGAACCATCGGTCGTGAGAGATCACGAGCACGCAGCCAGCATACTCTAGGATCGCGTTCTCGAGGGCGCGCAGTGTGTCCACATCCAGGTCGTTCGTCGGTTCATCCAGCAACATCACGTTGCCCCCGGACTTGAGGAGCTTCGCGAGGTGGAGCCGGTTTCGCTCACCGCCGGAGAGAACGCCCACCTTCTTTTGCTGATCGGCTCCTCGGAAGTTGAACCAGGAGAGGTACGCCCTCGGATTCACCTCGGCGCGACCGAAGTGGAGAACATCAGCGCCGCCGCTCACTTCCTCGAAGACCGACTTGTCCCCGTCCAGCGCGGCGCGGGACTGATCGACATATGAGAGTTCCACCGTCTGTCCGAGCTCCAGCGACCCACTGTCTGGAGATTCGTCTCCAACGATCATCCGGAAGAGGGTGGTTTTTCCCGCACCGTTTCCTCCGATGATTCCAACGACGGCTCCTGGCGGAACATCGAAGGTCAGGTCGTCGATAAGGAGCTGCTCTCCGAAGCCTTTTCGCAGCGCCTCGGCTTGAATGACGACATTCCCGAGGCGGGGACCCTTGGGGATGAGGATTTCGGCCGTGCGAATCTGTTCACGTTCATCGGCGCCGAGGAGCTCTTCATACGCGTTGATCCGAGCGCGGCCCTTGGCGTGGCGAGCCTTGGGGGACATCCGAATCCACTCCAGCTCACGTTCCAGCGTCTTCTGACGCGCCGAAGCGGACTTCTCTTCTTGCCGGAGGCGTTCCTGCTTCTGCTCAAGCCACGACGAGTAGTTGCCTTTCCAGGGAATGCCTTGCCCCCGATCAAGTTCTAGGATCCACTCGGCCACGTTGTCCAAGAAGTACCGATCGTGCGTGATCGCCACGATCGTGCCGGGGAACACGGCAAGGTGGTGCTCCAGCCACGCCACCGACTCTGCGTCGAGGTGGTTGGTCGGCTCATCCAACAGAAGCATGTCGGGCTGCTCGAGTAGGACCCGGCATAGTGCGACCCGCCGCTTCTCACCCCCCGAGAGGTGGGTCACATCAGCATCACCGGGAGGAAGCCGCAACGCATCCATGGCGATCTCGACACGCCGGTCCAGCTCCCAAGCACCTGCCGCGTCGATCTGGTCTTGGAGCTTCGCTTGACGTTCGATGAGGCGGTTCATCTCATCGTCGTTCGACACTTCGCCGAACGCCATATTGACCTCTTCGAAGTCGCGGAGCAGGCCCCTCGTGTGCGCGACAGCGAGCTCCACGTTGCCTCGAACGTCGAGGTCCGGATCGAGTTCGGGCTCTTGCGGGAGATACCCGATACGAGTGCCTTTTGCGGCCCACGCCTCACCAATGAAGTCTGCGTCGAGCCCAGCCATGATGCGGAGAAGCGAGCTCTTCCCAGATCCGTTGGCTCCGACGACGCCGATCTTCGCGCCCGGGTAGAACGAGAGGTTGATGTTCTTGAGGATCTCCCGCTTTGGGGGGACGATCTTCGAGAGGCCGTGCATGTGGTAGATGAACTGCGGTCCAGACATCGGCGTCCGATTCGGTTACGGGGTTCGGTCTCAGGGCCGAGAATCTAACCCGATCCGCGGTCGAGTTGTCTCCCGCTGCCGATCACGGTGCTGCATTCCGGTTCGCGATGTACCGAGCGATTCGCCAGCGGCCGTCTTCGTGCCTCCAGTGGATCATGTAGTTGCCGGAGTCGCTCATTCCACCCATCCCCGGTGGGGTCGATTCCGTTGCCTCGAGATGCATGGTCCACCCACCGGACTGAACGCCGAAAGTATGAGTCATCTCGAGCGACTCCGTCGTGGTCGATTGCACCCAGCGACCGAGTTGCATGCCGCCTGCGGTGTGCTCACGAATGCGGTCTCTCCCTGTGACGGCCAAGCCTGGGGCCATTAGGACGGCGTCCTCGGTGAAGAAGGTGGCCACCGAGTCCGCGTCCCCGGCCTCGTACGCCGCGAAGAATCGGTCTACTGCCTCGTGGATCTCAGAGTCCGCCGGTGGCGCCAGCTCGTTCGTGCACCCGCTGATCAAGACGAGGGCGGCGGAGACGAGGGTCGCAGAGCGGAAGGCGCCACTATGCATCGAGCACCCCCACCAGTCGCCGGTCGAGGGCTGCTTGGAGCTGAGCCGCCTTCGCTTCGTCGACACGGTAGGTGCTGAGCCAGAAGCCCACATTCTTCCCCTCGAGCTCCACGAAGAGGACGCTGTCGTCGAGATCGGGAAGAGTCGCAGCGAAGTGGTGGCCTTCGCGGACGGATACCACTTCCGCGACTCGAGCGCTGTCGAGCGTCACGGAAGTCTGGTCGCCGATGGCCATTCCCCCGCCCGGGGCCGCAGCGCCCACGAGCGCGGCTTGGACGAGTCGCTCCCAGACAGCGTCCCTTGAAAGGTCGGTCGCGATCCGCTTCCAAACCATTCGACGGGGACGACCGCGGTGCTTGGCGCAGTACCAGGCCAGGTTGAAGAGGAAGTAGGTCCAGCCGTCGACCATGGCATCGTACATCTCATCCCACTGGCTGTCGGCACTGAGTCCGGACTGTACGAGCCGCAGAACGGTCTTTCCGTCTCGCCCCTCGAGGTAGAAATCGATGGCGAGGACACGGGGGCTACCTTCTTCGCCATCGGCGTACTCCTCCGGGAAACCCAAGAGGAGCTCCTCGCTCCACCCGAAGTGCTTGTGATCGTCCTTCACGTGGATCGGCGCGGCCCCCTCGCACCCCTCACCCCAAGAGAGCCACACCTCGTCGCCGATCTTCTCCCCGACGCGTGCGTCCATCGGGAACCACGTCCTCAGCCCCTCGCTGGTCGTGAGGAGCTCCCAGACCTCTTCGGGAGGAGCGTCGAGCTCTCGCTCCATCTCGATCGATCGCGTCTTAGGATCTGTCATTGGTCTTCTCCTCATCAGCGCGGCTTCTCCGCGCGGGGTGTGCACCCGCCAGGACCCTGAACCATCGGCCGTCCGGAGCGGAGTCGTCGTGATATTCCGAAACTAGAGTCGCGATCTGCTCGGTGAGCGCCGCGGTGAATGCTTCGTATGCAGCAGGGGAAGCGAAGCGGACTGCGGTCTCCAAAGAGATGGTCGGTAGGCGCTTCTTGGCGGCCTTCGCGCCGGCGGTGAGCTCGGCCAACTCTGATACCGTGCGGCCCGCCATCGCAGCCAGGTGGTCCGCCGAGAGCTGGTCCGCGACCTCGTCAGGAGCGGGCTCCAGACCACCGAGGACCGAAGGGGCGATCAAGTAGTGGCGGGCGGTCGCCTGGACCACTCGTTCCGTACAGTTCCCCTTGCGCCGGTCCTCTACGTGCTCGACGAGTCCGGCACTCTCGAGTGCGCGAAGGTGGTAATTCACCTTCTGTCGCGGGAGGCCGAGCGCTTCACCCACCGTCGTTGCCGACCCTGGAGCCGTGAGCGCACTCAACACCTGGCGACGCACTGGATGGAGCACAGTGGCCGTTTGATCCGGGTCGTTGAGGATGGCTAGAGCGGCCAACTAGAGTCTCCAGAGTTTGTCTTTACCAAGCTTCGAAAGAGGAAACTGTATTGACAATATATTTTGTCAAGAGGTCGATTGACGACGTGGCTCCGGTGATGGCTGCTTGATCGGCGGTCGCCCGTGCGGAGCTATCGGCGCCCCGACGTGCCCCCGCGCGCCAGTGAGCGATAGTACTCTTCGACGAGCCGACGGTATCCGTCGGGTACTTCGTCGGCCCCGGTAAGTGTCGCCCCGCGACCCGCCTCACCCTCCACGTCCCGGCGCAAGACGAACTCCATGCGCTTCAGGTTCGTCAGCATGTCGGCGTGTCGGGCCGCGAGCTCCTCAGGGTCCGCGAAGAGCTCGTCGTCTTCGAAGAGCCGCATGGTTTCCAGAGCTTCGTCGAGCTCTCCGACATCGTAGCCCTCGGATCGCAACTCCTCGCGCAACTCGCCCACTTGGTCGATGCGGTTCCGGAACTCACTCTGGAACTGGCGAATCTCCTCCTCGGAGAAAGAGCGACGAGCACCCCGGGCAGCCCCGCCGTCAGGCGATCCGGCCGAGTACTCTCCAGCCCAACCCCCAGGCTGGCCATTCGCCTGGCCACGGTTCCCCGATCCTTGCTGACCCTGACCTTGCTGGCCCTGGCCCTCACCTTGCTGGCCCTGCGAACCCTCTTGCCCCTGCGGGCCCTCGCCCTGCTGGCCCTCGCCCTGCTGGCCGTCGGCACCCTCCTCGCCTTGCTGACCGTCAGAACCAGGCTCGCCTTGTGACTGTCCTTCGCCTTGCTGGCTTTGGGCGCCCTCTTGGCCTTCATCCGGCCCGGGTCCGGGCTCGTTCAGCCGACGCTCCATCGCCTCCATCCCCCGCACGAGATTGCGCGTGTCTTCGAGAGCTTCACGCGCGGGGTTGGGGCCGGCCGAGGAAGCAGCTTCTCGTGCCCGCTCCAACTGGTCCCGAAGAGCTTGGAGATCCCCCTCCAGCTGTAACTCCATCGTGACGGCGGACTCTGGCAGCCACTCTTGGATGGTGCCGCGAGTGTACTGGAGCTTTTCCTTGATCTTGCTCTCGCGAATGAGCTTGGCGGCCTCTTGCAGTTCTCTGGCCGCCTCGGAATTAGCCCCTTGGCTTGCCCGGGCACCCGCGTCGAGGCTCTCCTCCAAGTTCCTCACCGCGTCGGTCATCTGCTCCTTACGCTCCTGGAGTCGACGAACCTCGCTGTCCCTTTCTTGGCTCTGAGTCGCAGGGAGCTCACGGACGGCGCGCTGCATTTCCCGCTGTTGCTGCTGGAGCTCCTCTACCTGGGAGATCGCCTCTTCTGCGTCCCGTTGCGCGCGGTCCGATTGGGCGCCTTGAAGGGCCCGCCGGGCATCCTCGAGTCGACGCAATGCCGAGCTAGCTTCGGCCGAAGACTGCGTTCCACTCGAAGATGCCGAGCGGCGCATGGCATCTGCGGCCTGCTGGAGGTCGCGAGCCGTTTGCTGCATCTCAGGGTCATTGGTCTCCTGAGCCAGTCGTTGCAGCTGTCGAGCGGCTTCTTCCGTCTGATCGGCTAGCTCTCGCTGCGCCTCACCGTTTCCGCCAGCTGCGTTCTGGTTCTGAGCGGCCCGGCGTTGCCGTTCAGCCTGCTGCTCCTGTCGTCGAGCGAGCTCGCGGAGCTCCTCCATCAGCTCGTCGACTTGGTTGTCGGCTTGCTGCTGCTCCCCTCGCTGCACGGTTTCGTATTGGTTCTCGAGCTTGTCGAGTTCCAACTCGAAGAGATCCGCAAGATCCTCGGCGGCTTGGTTCCCCCCACCGCCGCCGCCACCTTGCTGCTCTTGCTGCATCGTCACGTACCGCTCGTACGTCTCCTCCGCCTGTTGGAGGTAGCGGAGCGCTTCCTGCTCGGGACCGAGAGCCTCACGGAGTTCACCCTGTTCGAGCAGTTCCTGTGCCCGCGCCATCGCGGAGTCAGCCCGCGGGAGGATCGCGGAGACGTCCCGGAAGCCGGCGTCGCTCTCCGTCAGACCACGATTCTGCATCCTTTGAAGCAGCGTGCCCACCTGGTCGCGTAGTCGAGCCTGTGCGAGGGCCACGCTATTGGTGTTCTCGCCCAACTCAGTCGCCCCGTAGCTGTCCGACTGCCGGATGAGGTTGAAGGTGGCCGCGATGATCTGCCGTTCGGTGTCGGAGAGCGCGGTCTCGGCTCCGCCGCCGCCACCACCGCCGCCGCCACCCTGCTGGTCCGCGGAGAAGTAGTCTCGCTCAAATGGCCGGATGCTCAGAAAGTAGATGTCGCTTGTGACGGTCCCAGCGGCCCCGGATCGGTTGTCCCTAGCGATGGCGTAGTATGAAACGAGGTCCCCGACTTCGAGCGGCCATTCCTCTAGATAGAGGGTGTGGCCCACCGAGACGTCTGGGAGCGGGCTCCCGGACCCGCGGAAGACACGCACCGTGTCCTCTGCTCCTCCATTGACCGAGTAGACGAAGTCGACCCGACCGATGCCGTAGTCGTCCGCCGCGGACATCTCGAGGTAGACCTCTTCGATCGCCGACGCGGGCGTGTCCCGGCCTGGCCGGTCGAACCGGATGGTTGGCGGAAGGTCGTTGAGAATGTCGATCCGATACTCGGGCGACGCGTTGACGAGCTCACCGTTGTCGGAGCGGGCGAGTTCCAGAGAGTAGAAGTCTTGGTCCCCTACGGTGAACTGGACCGTGAGGCGACCTTCCGCGTCGGCGGTAAAGTCCTCTACCGGCTCCCCGTCGAGGAGAAGGCGACCGGCCGGAGCGGCGACGGTCGGTTCGATCGTCAGCTCGACCACCGTCCCCGGCAGTGCGGCCACGTCTCCCCCGTTCTCGACGACGCGGGGCTCCAACCCAGTGTAGCTCGGGAAGTAGTAGGTGAGGTCGAGTCGGTCTACATACGGAAGATCGGCCACACCGACTTCATAGGTAGGCGAGCGGATCCCATTCGACTCTACGAAGTACTCGGTCGCCTCCGGAATGCTCAACAGCAGGACCTCGAAACCTCCTTCGAGCCCTCGTAGCATACTCAGTCGTTGAAACGACTGCTCCGTCTCTGACTTGGTGAAGATCGAGGCGTCGGCCGCGTCGAAGCCCGTGAGGGCGGCGGTGACCATGAGGTCGGTGCCCCGAGCGATCGTAATGTCCCCGGGGCTCACCGATACCGCATATGGGTTAACTGCGGCGGCGTCCCGCGTGGGGAACAAGAGAGCCGACAGTCCATGCCGGAGGTGGGTGGGTCCGAGGGAGACCACCCCCACAGCCAGGACGACCAAGGCAGTCAGTGTCCCCGCAAAGCGGTACAGCCCGCTCTGCTCGACTCTACGCCCGTAATTCACCGCGCGCGCCTTCTCCAACGCGATCTGCCTGACTCGGTCCGTCAGAGCAGGGGATGCAGATCGTGATCCTTCGTCGAGCACGGACGTCACAGCGTGCTCCAAGGACGGCTCGTGCTCCTCGAGGTAAAGCGCGACCTGAGCGTCCGTGACGCGGCGGAGTAGAGGCCGAACCAAGAAAAAGAGGCCGCTCGCCACGATGGCGGACCACGTGGCGACTCGCAGCCAGACGACCGCCCCTGGGTCGAAGCGCATACGCTCCAACACGATGGCAGATACGAAGAGCACGAAGCCGGATACGGCGATCGTTTGGACCAGGCCACGGAGCGCGAGCCGCCCTCGCCATCGCCAGCGGACACCCCGGACTACGTCGAGTACGCGGTCGTTCGCCTGCCTACGCTCTGACTGCTTCATCGCCCTCTCCCGATCCGTCTACCCAAGCTATGTCTTGAACCACCCCACCCGCCATCGCCACACCGTCCTAACTCGTAGCTGCCGGCACAGCTCCCGAGCTCTTACGTGACACCATGTTCGATATCGCCGTCTCTGCCACGAAGAGACCGAGCGCCGCGAATAAAATCCATCTCCAGAACTGCTGCCGCCGTTCCTGATCTTCGCGCTGTAATTCAGCGGCGTCGGCTGTGAACGCGACGGCAGCATTTTCGTCGACCGCCGGCGCCTCGATCTGAAGTGCGAGCTCGTCCGGGTCGATACCCCTTAGGTCCGATTCCTCCAGCTGTACGTTGACTGCCATCACAAAGGGGCGGTCTGGAGTCGAGCCAGGCTCACGGACGGTGTAGAAGCCACGGTCGGTGAGCGGTAGATACCTCGGCCCCTCTCCCGAGGGGAGGTCGATGCTTTGGCCGGAGGGTCCCAACGCGACCTGGTCTCGCCCTTCAGCGAGCCCGGCCGCTTCCGCCGAGACCAGACCTGCGGCGAGAAGGGCACTCGGGTCCGCGAGGTCTACGACCTGACCCGTCTCGAACCATGGAGATGACTCGGCTCTGCCACCCAGGTACTCAGCGAGTCGATGAACAAAAGGCAGGTAAACAGGCTGTAGCGCCAAGTCGTTCCAGAAGGAGTCGAGGGTCGACGTCCACACCAAGACGCGCCCTCGACCGATCCTCAACTCGGCGAGGGCGACGGATCCATCGTCGAAGCGGGCGACAATAGTGGCGCTGTCCGACGGCTGAAACGCTCGAACCCGGTAGAAGCGTGCACCCGTGAAGTCGCCGCTACGAGGACCGGCGAACACCTCGAAGACCGGATGGTCATAGTCGAGATACCCGAGACGGCTGCCACCTCCGCGGATGCGATCCTGAACCGAGCCGATCGTGCCAGGAATCATGTCGGCTGCAGACGCGGGCCACGCCCCGCTGCTCCCGAGCGCGACGAGGGCTCCGCCCCCTCCTTCGACGAATGAGCGGAGCCGCTCCGCTGATCCGCCGTCGATCTGGGCGTCGTTAATGAAGACTGCCCCGACGCCCACAAGATCCTCACCTCTCAAAGTCGAAGCTCGTCGAAGCCGGGGAGCGAAGCGCCGGTCTTCCGAGATGTCGAGCGCCCCACGCAGGTAGAGCGAAGCATCTCGGCGAGCGTTTGGCGACTCGAGGACGAGCACGCCCATCGCCGTACCGGGCGATAGGACGAAGTGGTGCACGTCGTCGGCTGGGAGAAGGTCGTCGGGCACCCGAATCGAGCCTGTCGTATGAGGCTGCGAGAGCGTGAAGGGCTGGAAGGTCACTGCCGTGGCACCGTCTCCGTCGAGCGTCACCTCACGCGTCTGTAGCTCCTGTCCGTCCACGTCGAGACCAACCGACACAGTCGTTGGACCAGTACCGCCCTGACGTACGATCCGGGCGGACGGGGTTACCCGCTCGCGTCCATCCACGACCTGCCTTGGCAGCGACACCCCGGCCACCAGAATGTTCTCGACGCCTCCGCCAGGCCGGGTGGAGACGGGCACAACCGTCGAACCGGTCGGGAGCCGAACGCCTTCGTCGCCTCTCCAGCCGTTCCGTTGGAAATCGCTCAGAACGTAGACCTCGCCTCGAGGCAGGGTGGACTCCTCGAGAATCGTTTGGGCGACTTTCAGCGCAGGTCCGTACCGCGTCGCTCCAGAAGAGACCCGGAGCGTATCGAGGGCTGTGCGAAGCCTCGCCGGGTCCGTCGTCGAGCGAGCCACGACGTTGACCTCGCGGGAGAACGCGACGACCGAGGCCCGGTCCAATGGACCCAGATCTGCGAAGATCCGCTCAGCTTCTTCGCGCGCCGCCGACAGCTGGTCGCCGACGGCCATGCTGTACGACTGGTCGACCAGTACGACGACTTCGCGGGGCCCCGACGAGCCAAGCGATGCGGCGTCGCTGGAGTCGAAGAATGGGCGAGCGAACGCGGCAGCTACGAGTGCGAGTGCGAGTGCCCGCAGGCTCAGGAGAAACCAGTGTTGAACCCGACGTCGCCGCCGCTCTTGGTAGGGCACCCGTTGCAAGAACATGAGCGATGGGAAGTGCACCACGTTGCGGCGCTGTCGGCGCGTGAGGTGCACCACAATCGGGACGACGATTCCGGCGAGACCGACCAAGAAGAGGGGGACGAGGAAGGTCAGACTCATCGCGCCTTACTCATCTTCTCTCTCGCCAGCAGGTACTGGAAGAGCGCGGTATCCAACGGCTTAGATGTGTCGAGAAGCGTGTAGTCGATTCGATTCTCTCTGAAACGTCGCTCTAGCGTCTCGAGATGGTGTCGGATCATCTCGACGTAGTCGTCACGCAGCTTACCCGGTATAACAGGAATCTGCTCGCCCGTTTCCAGGTCTTCGAATCCCGACGGGTTCTCGAAGGGGAAGTCCAATTCGTACGGGTCCATGACATGGAAGACGATGACGTCGTGCCCTCGAGCACGCAGCGGTCCCACCGCCGCGATCACGTCTTCTGGCTCTTCGTAGAAGTCCGAGATCACTACGACGATTCCCTTGCGACCCAGAATCTCGGTTGCCTGTAGGAGCGGTGCGCCGAGGCTCCCTGGTCGACCGGCCGTAGCCGTATCGAGTGTGTGGAGGATCGTGTCGAGGTGCTTCATCGACGGGGGGACGTAGTCGACGATCTCATGGTCGAAAGAGACGAAGCCGACCCGGTCGCGCTGCTTGCTCGAGAAGTACGAGAGACAAGCCGCGAGGTACTTCGCATAGTCCAGCTTCGCGAGGGAGTGGCTCCCGTAGCTCATCGAGGCGGAGAGGTCCAAGAGAACCGCGAAGTTCGCGTTCGTGTCCGCCTCGAAGAGCTTGATGTAGTGACGATCGGTACGAGCGAAGAGCCGCCAGTCGATCCGGCGGATGTCGTCTCCCGGCATGTAGGGACGGTGCTCCGCGAAGTCCATGCTGAAGCCGAGATACGGTGATCGGTGCAAGCCGGTCAGGAAGCCGTCGACCACGGTGCGCGCCAACAATTCCAGGTTGCTGATCCGACCCAAGACGGCCGGATCGAGAAATTGTGCTCCTCCCAGCGAGGTGCGAGCGCGTTGAGCCACGGTCCCTCCCTACATTCCCGACGAGGGGACGGGCGTGTGCTCGAGTAGCATCTTCACGAGTTCCGATGATGTCTTGCCTTCGGATTCGGCGTGGAAGTTCGTGAGTACCCGGTGCCGGAGAACCGGCTGGGCGAGGGCCTGGATGTCTTCGAGTGTGACATGGTATCGGCCCTGTGTGATCGCGCGTGCCTTCGAACCCAAGACGAGGTACTGGGCGGCTCGCGGTGAGGCGCCGTACGCGATCCACTTCTTTACAAAGTCCGGAGAACTCCCGTTCGGGCTCGGACGCGTCATCCGGACGAGACCGACTGCGTAGCGGAGCACCGAGTCAGACACCGGTACCCGGCGGACCAGCTCCTTGAACGCGATGAGATCCGGACCCGTTACCGCGTGGCTGAACTCAGGTTTGAGATTGCCCGTCGTCGAGCGAATGACCTCGAGCTCGTCTTCCTCGGGGAGGTGATCGATCGCGATCTCGAACATGAAGCGGTCGAGCTGGGCCTCCGGCAACGGGTACGTGCCCTCCAGCTCGATCGGGTTCTGGGTCGCGAACACATAGAACGGCTCCTCGAGCTCGTACGTGCGTCCCTGGACGGTGACCCGGTGCTCCTGCATCGCCTCGAGAAGCGCGGCTTGAGTCTTGGGCGGGGTACGGTTGATCTCGTCAGCGAGGACGATGTTCGCGAAGACCGGACCTGGCGCGAAAACCATCGAGCGTCGACCGCTCTCCGCATCTTCCTGGATGATGTCCGTTCCGGTGATGTCCGACGGCATCAGATCCGGGGTGAACTGGATGCGGGAGAACTTCAGGTCGACAACCTGGGCGATGCTGTGGATCAGAAGAGTCTTCGCGAGTCCGGGCACTCCGATCAGGAGGCTGTTCCCACCGACGAAGAGTGAGAGTAGGACCTGATCGATGACTTCTTCTTGCCCCACGATCAGCTTGCGCAGCTCGCTGATCATCTGCTCGCGGCCGTGTTTCAATCGATCTGCGAGGGCGACATCATCTGCGTCGTCCAGGCGCACGGTTCCGATCGCGTCGTCAGCCAAGTCGGTGCTCCATATCATGAGTGCGGGCTCGCGCCCGAGGGTTGTCGTCGTAGGTGTGCCGATGGTCGGCCACTAGTAGTAGATCGCCACTAGTGGACCATCCCATAGATCACGTAGTTCACACCTAGCTTGTACGCTTCATTCGCTAGGTCGATCTGCGTCCAGCCGCGGTCGCTGTACTCCCAGTACTCGGCGATGTCGTTGTTCGCGTTGATGATGACCATCAACCGCTTCGTCGGATCGTTGTCTTCGTAGATCCCGTAGTACACCGGCCGCTCGAAGCCATAGGGCGGGATGACGTCGTCCGGGTTCACGCGAAAGAACGAGTCGAAAATCCTTTCGGATCCATCCAGTTCGACCACCGAGAGTTCCGGGAGAGCTCGTTCCAACTGGTACACGAGGTTGTCGTAGGCTCGGAAGCCCCGAAAGTCGTCGACGATCAGGAAGCCGCCCTTCATGAGGTGAGCCCTCAGGTTGGCGACCTCGTCATCGGTCGGATTCCAACCCCCTGGCTCGACCATGTACAAGATCGGGTGCTTGAAGATCTCGTCGTCGGCGAAGGAGAGGACGTTCGCAGCTTGGCGGTCGGTGTCGACCCCTGTCGTCTCCGAGAGGATGGCGAGGAAGTTGCGTTCCGCGCGCGGCCAGTCGTGAGCCCACATCGGTTCCCGCCCGCGCCGTCCGAAGCCTCCGAAGCCGCCCCGTCCACCTGACGAAAACTGCATCCGAACGAAGTGGTACCGACTGTCGTACGCCGGACCGGGGTCTTGCATGGCAGCGATCGAAGATTCGAGTCTTTCCGGCGGTTCGGCCGCTGCGTCGACGACGGCTTCGCGGACGAGCGTGCCGGTGAGCGCGAGGGTGAGTCCTCCGACGCCGAGGAGCCCGAGTCGTATCGCGATCACTCGGTGCCTCCTCGGAGTTCGAGCAGGAGCTCGAGCGCATCTTCGTAGTTGGGTGCGATCTCGAGCGCTCGCATTACGGAGCGACGAGCCCCCGCCGCGGCGCCCGCGTCGCTTTGGGCGCGGGCCAGCTCGTAGTACGCGGTTGCCATGTCGGCCGGTGCGAGGGCCACGACCGCACCGCGTTCAACCACTGCTTGTTCGTGGTTGCCGAGTCGTCCGTGAAGCTCGGCGAGCTCTTCATGGATATCGAACTGATAGGGCCAGATGAGGACCGCACGGTCGAGCGTCGTCGCCGTCTCTTCCGCCAGCCCCTGATCCGAGAGGAGACGGGCCTCCTTCACCAAGGCGTCGTAGTTCGACTCCGAGAGTGCATTGAGCCTGCGTAGGGCGGCGATGGCGAGGTCGATCTCTCCCCGTCCTTCGTGGATCAGCGCGAGGTACCAATAGGGACTGTCCGGCCCGCCGTACTCGGGGAAGATCCGAAGAGCGGCTCGCAGGTGTTCCTCAGCCGCGTCGACAGTCCCCTCCTCGTAGAGGAAGATTCCTGCTCGGAGTCGAGCGAGGAAGCTACCGGGGTGCGCGCGCGCGTACGTCACCCACTCGCTCGGGGGGGCGTTGGGCGCAGGAGGGCGCTCGAGTTCCACAAGTCCCGCGAGCGGGTCACGGAAGCGCTCCCTGAGATAGTCGTCGAACGTTTCGTCGAAGGCTTCGACCGTCGTTCCGAGATGCTGCTCGACCAGGTCGGCGGTCGACGCTCCGTCGCGGTATCCGCGGAGCATAGCCGGAATGACCTCGAAGCCGTGTTGGTCTTCGATGAGCTGGAAGACGAGAGAGGCCTGGAGGTACGAGTGCACGACTTGCTGCGGGTAGTCGGGGCGCATGAAGCCGTCATTCAGCGTGCTGAACGGTTCCAAACGTCCGTCTCGTAGAGCGATAAGAAACGATGCCTCGGGTTGGTGTCCCCAACCCTCGCGTGCATCCCGTTGGTCGTGAACGGCAAGGCCTTCCGAGAACCACCGCGGAACTCGGTTGTTCGAGAGGGCGAGGTGGAAGGTGTGGGCGAGCTCGTGCCAGAAGACCGATGCCCAGTTGTAGTCGCCTAGCTCCCGCGCCGAAGGCGAGTCCATGACGATGACCGGCCCAAAGCTGACGCCGAGTGCGCCCAGGCCCGCCTCGCCCAGAGTACGTACTGAGAAGTCGGCATGCCGGGGGAAGAGCTCCACACGGATCGGAGTCTCGGGTGCGATCCCGTACCGGGTCGAGAGGCGGTCGTACGCCTCTTCCGCGATGGGACCGAGGTAGTTGGCGAGGAGGGGGGCTTCGTCCGATTGGAGGAAGAGTTCGAACCGGTCCGTAGTGTGAGACTCGTAGCGGTCGAAGGTGTCGAGCAGGTCGAGGTTGTTCTTGAACCAAGGGTTGTACGGGTCGCCGTCAAAGGCTCGCTCGAGATTCTCTCGACCTTCGTCGATGAGCCCGATCCGCATCTGGTTCATCCCTAGAAGACCCCACCCCGTCCACGCATGGGGGTCGAGCGCGACCGCGGCGGCAGCTCGCTCGACAGCCTGCCGGTAGCGGCGTGTCTGCACCGACAGCTCGGCGAGCGAGACATCGAAGCGCGCGTGCACCGGATTGAGGGCAAGCACACGATCACGAACTCGATCGAAGCCGGGCGTGTCGTCGGCGAGTAGGTAACTCCCTCCCAGGGCTGCGAGCGCGTCGAACGAGTTGGGGTTGGTCTCGAGCGCCTCTTCGGCTTGGGCTCGGGCCTCTGCGACGGACTCCGACGTGAGGATCCGCATCGCGATGGCGCTCCGAGCCCCGACGTGCTGACCGTTGACATCAAGGACTCGTCCGAGCGCATCGGACGACGCCCGATCACCGTCGAAGATCAACGTCCTTGCGAGGCCGAGCAGTGCTTCTGGATGGTTGGGATTCCGCTCGAGCACGGCTTCGAAGTGGGTCTTGGCGGTCGGGCTGTCGTACTTCTCGAGGAAGAGATTCCCAATGTGAATCCCCGGCGTCGCCCACTGGGGTGCTTTGGACTGCGCCTCCGTGAACGCACGGAGAGCATCCTGGAAGAGGACGGATTCTGTGCGGCCCAAGTAGCGGAGCGCCCGACCGACGGCGACGAGGTCCGTCGCGGAGAGTTGGCCGTCGGCTTCGTTGTATACGTCGATGAAGCGATCGAAGCGTTGCATCGCCTCATCGACTTCCCCTCGCTCGAAGTAGAGCTCGGCGAGGTTGACCTCCGCAGTCAACGCGTAAGGACCGCCGTGTGCGACTCCCTCACGGAAGGCTTGCGAAGCTTGGTCGAGCTGTCCGACGCTCAGGTAAGCGAGGCCGCGGGCGTTCGCGACCGAGGCCGACTCTGGAGCCGACTCGGCCGTAGAAATCGCATCCTCGTACCTGCCCACAGCGAGGAGCGCCTCGATCAGATCGATACGCCGTTGGGGCTCCCCCGGGTTCTCTCCTACGGCGTCGTCCAATAAGGCGATCGCCTCGTCGTACGATCCGCTGCGGAGGGCCTCCAACCCGCGAGCCGCGGAGGACTCCTGGGCTGACGCGACCGTACTCGTGCCAGGCACGACCAGGAGCGCGGTGAGGATCGCCGTGACGCGGGGGAGTGCCACGTGCCTCATTCGGGCCCGCCCCCTTCGGCCGCCCGGATCTCACGGTTCTTCAGCGCGAGCTCGACCAAGAACGGTTCCAGGGCATCGAGGAAGTCGTCTTCGGTCATCGACTCCCGGCGCGTCCGAAGCTCGGTGATACGAGCCTGGATCGCGGCGCGCTCCTCGTAGAGTCGCGCGAGCTCGGGGTCGTCCGGTACCTGGCCGGCCGTGCCCGAAATCCCACCAAATTGGAAGGTGGCCGCGAGGGGGCCGTCCGGTCCGGCGAGGCCGGCATCGTGGCTTGCCGTGCCGTCGCCGTTGTCGTCCAGGACGGCGGTCTCGGTCAGCAGCTCGTTGTTCCCTTCGTAGTGTCGCTCGACTTCGCGGCGGGTGTAGAGAAAGGCCTCGAGGAGCGACACTCGTTCGTCGCGGTCCATGTCGGAGTCCTCGCCCGCGATCGCATCGGCGAAGAAGCCTCCGAACTCCGTCGCGTTCAGCTGACGCTCCGTACGGGTGGCGGCGACGAGGATTCGATTCGGGCCGGACAGAGAAGTGATGAAGCCTCCGCTCGCCGAGCCAGTCGCGACCAAGGCCAGCGTCTGGGTGGGGAAGCCGATGAGGCCCTCTTGGAAGTCTCCTGGCGTGAGGTCGGGGCCGGGGAGGTTGAACTTCACCTCGCGGCCGTCCGACGTTCCGTGTCCGATGAGCATGACGAAGAGTCGGTCCATCGGAGTGGCCGCCGTCGCGATCTCGCCGAGTGTCTGAAGTACGTTCGCGCGGGTGGACCGGGCGTCGATCGCCGTTGGGTCTACTTCCACGCGCTCACCCAAGTAGTGGACGTCGGCGGCCGCGATTCCGTGCTTGTCGATGAGGGCCGACCGAATACGCGAGGCGTGGTCGTGAAACGCGGTCCGGTACTCCTCGGCGCCACCCAACCCGACGATGATGACGGCATGGGTTCGTCCCTGGGCGTGCACCGCCGGCGTCCACGAGAAAGCCAGCAATGCGACCGCGGAGCCGATCGAGGCGCGTACAACCTGTCGGCGCCACCCGTGCACGTTCGTCATACCAGACCCCTGATCCTGCGGAAGCCCCACTCCGCACCCATGAGTGCGAGGAGTAGTAAGAAGAGCGCCGGCATGTCCCAGAGATCGTGCTCCTCCGTGAGTGTGACGCCGGCTCCCGTCACCGAGATGTCTTCCGGTAGCGTGCTCACCGTTTCGGGGGTGTAGAACTGCCCCCCGGTCTCACGGGCGATCCGCCGCAGCAGCTCCGTGCGGCGACCGGCCTCGTAGTACTCGTCCTGACTCGGCGCTGCATGGAGATAGGTGACGTCGGTTCCGATCGTCGCCCCATCGCGTTCGGCGGTGAGCTCGATCTCGTAGTCGCCCAACTCGGTGGGTCGAAAATCAACCGCGTACTCGCCGTCGGCCTCGACCGTCCATTCCACCGGGATCTCATCGACGACACCGGAGGGGCTCGTGACCCGAGCGGTGACCGATGCATCGTTGACGTCCAAGTACGCCGAGTCCGCAACGGATGCGACGAGTCGGACGGACGCCCCAGGCTCCACCCGCTCCTGATCGGTCGTCACGGAGACCGCATCTGGAACCCCGTCCACGAGCCAACGGAGCATTTGCTTCCAGAATGACTCGTGGCTTTGGTCCTCCAGAGGAACATCTGCGTGCATCTGCCACATCCACACGTCTTGCGGTGTCATCGCGATCGACGTGCCCCGCCCGTACCGCTGAAAGGCCAAGACGACCTGGTTGTCTCCGACGTTGGGTGAGGCTCCCTCGAGGAGCGTCGTTGCTCCGGGCCGGGTACCGTAGATCGGGTTGACGACGGTCAGGGGAGGAAGTGCCTCCCACCGGTCCCGGAGCTCCACGGGCTCTGCGTCGAGCTTGACCGCCGGGTGGGCGAGTCCGGCGGGAGTGGGTGAGACCTTCACCGCCTCAAAATATCCGTTCGCCCCACCCTGGGGGTCACCCAGCACGACCGGCATGACCTCTTCCACCGGCGTGCCTCTCCACCCGCCTTCCGCGAAGGCGTTTCTGCCTCCCAAAAAGAGGATGCCGCCGCCGCGTTCGGAGACGAAGTCGGCGATCATCTCGAGCTGGCCGTGGGTGAAGAACGAAGCTTCCACGGAGCCGAGGATGAGGGCGCGATACCGATACAGTTCTTCGCGGTCGACCGGAAATCCGAAGAGGAGTTCCGTCGAGTCCGACACGGATTGGCGGTAGAACTTGTCCTCGGCCGTCCGAGTCATCGTGACGAGTTGGAGATTCTCGTCGTCGCTCACGGCACGCCTCATGAATCCCAACTCGAAGCGTGGTTCGGCCTCCAGATACAAGATCTTCTCCTGCGACCCCTGGACGTCCACCCACGCGGTCCGACGGTTGTTCTCTTCGATCCGCTCGCCTTCCTGCATTGGGATGCGAAGGTCGATTCGCTGCGAGCCGGCGCGCTCGAGCACGAAGGTGACGCTAGCGACGACCGGTTCTCCGTCGGGGCCGAGCTCGACCATCTCTTCGGCAAGGATCTGCCCGTCGTCCTCGACGATGATCGGTACCGAGCGCTGTCCGTACCCGTGCTGAGTGATGACCGCGTCCACCACGACCCGGGCGCCAGCCAGGATCTCACGAGGGAGTTCGACACGCCCTAGTTCGATGTCCGGCTCGATGACCTCGTCTCCGACACCCACAGAGAAGACCGGCACACCTTCCGCCTGCAGCGGGAGCAACGCCTCGGCCATCGGTCGCTCGTCGTTACTCGCTCCGTCTGACACGACGACCAGACCCGCGAGTGGCACGCCCTCAAGCTCCTCTCTCGCGCCGTCGAGTGCGCGCGCGAGGTTCGAGTGTGTCCCTGCGAAGGTCAACTCACCCGGTCCGTCGACTCGATCGATCACGTCCGAGAAACGGAAGAAGCGGAGTACGAAGCGATCGGCCAGCGATTCGAGAAGAGGACTCACCCCGGGTTCGAGGGCCGTCCGCACGAAGTCGCTCCGAACCGTTCCATCTTCGTTCTCGAGTGCCATGCTCCGCGAGTCGTCGATGAGGATCCCGACGAAGTTCTGCTGCGACACGACGGTGGAGACCCGGAGCGTCGGCTGCATAAGGCAGAAGAGAAGCACACCGACGAGTGCGACTCGGAGGCCCGCCATGATGCCGCGATCGGTAACCGTGCTACGTCCGCGAGCGATGGTGTACGTCGCGATGGCACTCGCCGCCACGACCCCAGCGACACCCAGCCAAACTCGAAAGGACGAGGGAGATCCGAATGCGAAGTCGCCCTGTTCGTACAGCAGGGGTCGATACTTGAAGAGTAGCTCGAAAATGGCGTCCAACTCTCGGTCCCCCCCTATCCCGTCAGTGCGTCATCCCGTACACGATCATGTTGGCGCCCATCTCGTAGGCAAACGTGGAATACTCGAGCGGGTATCTCGGGCTTTCGGCCCACTCCCACGCGTCGCCGAGATCGGTATTCCAATTAATGACGACCATGAGTCGTCCATCTCCGTCGAAGATCCCTCGTACGTGGGGCACGACACCATCCCGCTCATACGTCCGGCCCCGGATCGCTCCGTTGATCGATGGGACCTGGACGATCTCGTCGATGTCGTAAAAGACCGAGAAGATCTCATGGTCCATCGGGAGGTCGACGATGGAGAACTCAGGGAAGACCCGGGCCATATTCCACTCGAAGACGGCCCACTCGCGGCTCCCCCAGAAGTCGTCCGCGATCATGAAGCCACCGGCGAGTAGATACGAGCGAAGACCCTCGACCTCTGCGTCCGTGAGGTCCATCTGCCCCACCTCGACCATATAGATCAGTGGGTGACGACGAAGCTTCGGATCCGCCAGGTGGACCGGGTTCTCCCAGTCGTACGCGTTCAGCCCCATAAGGCGCTTCAGGACGACGAGAAATTGCTGGTCGCCCTTCGGAAAGTCGGTCGCCCACGCCGGACGCCCCCTTCCGTACCACCCCCGCCCCCCGCTGGTGTAGGCCGCCCGCGTCCAGTAGAAAGGGTAGCGGCCCGGCAGCTCGCCTTCGGCCATGCGCGGGGTACGCGCGCCGCCACCAGAAGGTCGTCCGACCGCGGGTGGCGCTTCTTGACCGAGCATGCTGCTACCGATCGGACGTAGCGCCTCCGTCACTTGTACCGTCGTCTCTTCGGGACGCTCTTCCGCACGGTCAACGCACCCTCCCATCAGGAGGGGCGTCGCGACCAAAGCCAGCGTGGTGCCGGCGTGCGGGCGTCGCCTCATGGGCATCGAATTCCGGTCGGAGCGAAGGACTCCATGGTACGGAGCTCCCCGCAAGTTGGTTCCTGACGTCTCACTCTCTTAATCATCGACACCGCAGCGGGGCTCCCTGTTAACCGGGAGTTGAACCCTCGTGGCGCTTGCTGCGTAGTGCGACCGTCCGCGTTGTCGTCGCGGGCGCGTCACTCTGCCCGCCGAGCGACATTACGGCCTGCCGACTAGATTGGACATATGCCCAAGAAACCGATGACCGTCACGAACCGGAACATTACCCTCCGGGACTTCGTGATATTCCAGGCCAAGCTGGCGCTCGACGGCCTCCATGATTTGGTGGCCTTCAACCTGTCGATCGGCGCGATCATCCTCGACTTCATTTCGGGACGGGGGAAGCGACCTCGCCTTTTCTATAGTGTGGTCCGAGCGAGTGAGCGCTTCGATAGGTGGCTGAACCTACACAGCGTGATCGAAGAGATGGACAAGGGTGACGGAGAGGAAGGCTTCTTCGGCGGGACCGGAGGTGAAGAGGATTCGCTGGTCGGCGAGATCGAGAGGCTCGTCGAGAAAGCCAAGGACAAGACGAAAGAGCTGGCTCACCCGACGGACGAAGATCGGGGCTCTTAGGAACCGCTGCGTCGGCCGCTAGCCGATCAGTCTCCGTTCCCAGACCCTCGGGGCGTACTCACGCAGGTGCCGTTCCTTGTCCACCTGGGGGACGCCGTCCGTCATCCACGACGGAGCGGGCATTCCTTTCAGGTGGTGGTTGTAGAAGTCTTGTAGCCGGTACTGGAAGTCGATCCGGTTCTGCAGCTTCCTCAGCCCGTGGCCCTCGTCGGGGTAAGAGAGCCATATGATGGGCTTGTTCAAGAATCGGAGCGCGTTGTACCACTCCAGGCCCTGCTCCCAGTTCACCGTGGGATCCGCCTCTCCGTGTAGGTAGAGGACGGGCGTGTTCATGTTCTCGACCCCGGAAATTGGGGACTCCCTCCAATACAAGTCGAAGTCGTCGTACGGGTTGGTCGCGTACCGGCCCTGACCGTAGATGTCGTAGTTGTGGTTGTTCTGACCACTTCCGACGAAGAGTTGGTTGAACTCACTCACCAAGTTGATCGGCGCGGCCCCGTGCGCGATCGCCGCGAACATGTCGGACTGAGTCGCGATGAACGCGCTCCCTCCTCCGGAATACGAGTGTCCGCTCAAACCGACAGCGTCGGGGTCCGCGTACCCCATGTCGATGACCTTTTGAGTCGCGGCCTCGACGGCTTCGAGCATGTCGGAGTGCGACGACCCGATGCGGAAGTGCACATCGGGTTGCATGAGAAGAAAGCCATTACTGACCAGCCCCGCGAAGTTCGGCTGATGCCGAAAGATCGGCGTCGGATAGGCGTGGAGGTCCTGGGAGTACTTCTCGTAGAAACGAACGACCATGGGTAGGCGATCGCCGCTCTGATATGTCTCAGGAATCGCGAGGGTGCCCTGGAGGGGAGTTCCGTCGGCCAACTCGTAGTCGAACAGGATCCGTGAGCCCCAGAGGAAATCGTCCTGCTGGGGGTTCGCGGTAGACACCCGATCACGCTCTTCGAAGTCGCCGTCCGTGACCCAGAGGTCGGGATACTCCTCCCAGCTTTGGACCGTGAACAGATAGCGGTCGTCGTCTGCGGCTTTGAGCGGATAGCCGAAGCGATAGTCTTCCCACGTCAACTCGTGGAGGTCCCCGTCGCGCAGCTCAAAGAAGCCCTCCTTCTTCGTCCACTCTCCGTACGCCGATAGAAGGAGCGGTGCGTCGAGGTCGATCTCCCGTTCATCGGGATCGGTCCGGATGTAGCGGAGGCGCACTTCTTCATCGGCACCGAAGCCCTCGGTCAGGTTGACGGCTGCGCCTTCGTACGGCTGTAGCCACACGTCGTAGCGGTGGTTGAGGAGTACACCAGCCTCTCCTGCGGCCCACCCAGCCACTCCGTACGGCGGTTTCTCACCGAAGCGGTCGTATTCGGCATTCGTGAAGTCGACCGGAGCCCCTGCGGTGAGGTTCACGTGCCGATCTTCGTCGATTCGGTAGTCCCATACATGGCCGTCTTTCCAGTACAGCCAGTGCTCGCTGTCTGGGGACAAGCCGAGGGTGCGCAGCTGTTCTTCGATCACCAAAGTCCGAGCACCTGTCCGGGTATCGACCCGGTAGAAGTCGGCGATCCGGGGCTCCCAGTCGGAGATGTACTCCCGGTCGTTCCGCCCGATTCCCCACCGCCCGTCGCGAGTGATTTGAACGGTCCTCATCTGTTCGTCTGCGAGTGGCACCATCTCCCTACGGTCGAGGTGGATTGCAGCGACATAGGTCCTGTTGCGGTCGGATTGCAGTTGGCGCTGCTGCTGCGACTGAATGCGATCATCTTCCCAGTGCCAGATGTTCACGTCGGCGAGAGGGAGCCCTTCCTCCGGCCACTCGTCCAACTCGTCTTCCTGACTCTTGGTGCCGACGAAGACGATCGAGGCGTCTTCGTTGAAGACGACGTCTCCGTGCTCGCTGATGACCCAACCGTCGCGGAGACCCGAACCGCCCCTCGAGAAGTCGACTCGGGTGGGCGAGGTGGTGGCGCCCCGGAAAACGAGGAGGTCATTCTCTCGTTCGACCGCACCGTCAGGAGTGTCGCCCCTCAGTACCGCGAGAGCGTCACCGTCTTCCGACCAAGTGAGCCTAGCGTAGCGCTCCTTGCTGTTGTCCAGCGCACGACGAGCCCCGGTATCGAGTGCCAATAGATAGAGGCCGTTCCCGTCACCAGTCTCGGTGTCCACGGTGTACGCGAGGTGAGTTCCGTCTTCGTTGAAGGCGAGTTCGTCGACGCTTCCGACCAGCTCTTCGAAGCCCTCACCGAGGTTTCGGAGAATCAGGTCGCTACCGTTTCGGTCCGCGTCGTCGTCCCCCTCCTTCTGGACGTAGAAGTGGCTGCCGCTGTCCGAGAAGCCAAAGTCGACGGCATCGTCCCATGTGCGGGTTTCGCCCGTACCGAGCTCCATGAGACCGGCTTGGGGTGTGAACGACTCTCCTTCGCGATCGAGGCGCTCCTGCTCTTCGATGCTGGGGGAGATCCAGTACGCCAACCAGCGTCCGTCTGAAGAGAGCGTGCCGTCCGAAGCGCGAGCCACACTTCGACGCACCCCCGACTCGACGTTCTCTACCACCAGGGTGTCGTCCATGCGGACCTTGGTGTACGTCCAAGCGACCCATTGCCCATCGTCCGATACCGATGCGTCCTCGATCTGGCGCCAAAGCCGATAGTCGGCGATTTCGAGCGGGCGCTTCGCCGACTGCTGGGCCGATGAGGCCGTCGGGAGGAGGACGGTGGAGGCGAGAAAAAGCAGGGCCGCAAGTCGAGACATGGTCGATCTTCTTGGTTGGTTGGGCCGTTGAAGCTGAAGGTCGCGCGCGACGGAGGCTAGTGCTCATGGCGGCGAGCCGTGCGGACCACTTAACGAGTTCTGGTTTTCCACGTCAGTAGGACACACAGCACACGAACGGAGTGACACGATGGCTCATCGTCGATTCGCCTTCTCAGTTGGGCCCCTTGTCGCGGGGCTGTTCCTCGCGGTGGCCTTGCCCTCGAGTCTGACGGCTCAGGAGCTGAGCGGTACGTGGGAGATAGAATCTGAGACGCCCCGCGGCCCCCAGTTCATGACGCTAACCGTCGTCGAAGAAGACGGCGTCCTGACCGGCACGATCACTCGGGCGATGCGGGGAGGTGGTGGAGGCGGTGGTCGCGGCGCTGGCGGCGGTGGCCCGCGCGGAGCTGAGATCAGTGATGGAGTGGTCGACGGTACGACCTTTTCGTTCAGCATGGTCCTGTCGAGGGGCGGAAACTCCTTCAGTCAAGAATTCGAAGGGACATTCGATGGCGACGAAATGACGGGGGTCATTCTCGGTGGCCGCGGCGAGCGGGAGTTCACCGGCAGGCGAGTCGAGTAGTCGCGAGTACCGAACTGAGGGGTGGGCGTTGAAGGCACCACAGCGTTGGGTTCTTGGAGTACTCCTTCTCACCGCCGCAGCTGTTGCTCGGCCGGCGTTAGCGCACGACTTGAGTGGTCGGTGGGAGTTGGATCTGCTCGGTGAGGACGGTGAAGTCGTTCTCGAGCTCGAACATCGGAAGGCGCTCTTCACGGGGGCTGGCGTCGTTGCTGGAACGGTCTCGGTCACGTCGGGATCCGCTGAGGAGCCCGCCCCACTTCCGCTCAGCGTTTCCGGTCGGAGTTGGTCGAATGGTGACTTCGAGCTTCAGCTGCGCGATGGCGCGGGTGGTGGCCGGCCCAGTTACGTGATCTTCGGACGAGGCTACCGGACCGCGGTGAGTGGGATGCTCGTGGGCCGTTCCGGAGACGTTCGGTACGAGGGTCGGCTAGCGAACCCCGATCCACGTGGGCGCGTTGCCGCCCCCTGAGCCTCGCGGCAGATTTTAGGCGAGGCGCGCTGTATCGGTGTCGCCAACTGCACTCGTTGGAGGAGCCATGCGGCGCCCACTGACCACCCGTTCCATGCTTTGGCTCGCCCTTTCGTTGGCCATTCCGGCGACTGTGGCCGCGCAAGAGCAGCTATCACCGGACGACTACGCTCGAGCTGAGCGCTTTCTCGGGCAGCAGACGTCTCCGCTCGTCTATCGAGGTTCGGTCAGGCCGAACTGGCAGGCCGATGGACGGTTTTGGTACGCCAACGCGATCCCCGGCGGGACCGAGTTCGTGCTGGTGGACCCGATGTCGGGTGACAAGGGGCGCGCCTTCGACCACGACCGACTCGCCCAAGTGCTTTCCGTTGCCACCGGCGATGAGCAACTGCCGCTCGACCTCCCGGTCACCGACCTCGAGTTCCGCGGGCATGAGATGCTGGTGTCGCTCCGGGAGGCGGGATCGTTCCTGTGTGACTTAACCGACTACGTCTGCGATCGCTTCGAGCCGTCGAGGGCGCCGGCGATCGGGAGCGAGGTGCTCTCCCCCGACGGTCGGTACGCAGCGTTCATTCGCGAGCACAACCTTTGGGTCCGGGACCGAGACACGGATGAGGAAGTGCAGCTCACGACAGACGGGGTCCAGGACTTCGGGTACGGGACGAACAACGCGGGTTGGGTGAGGAGCAACCGACCGGTTTTGAAGTGGTCACCGGATTCGCGGAAGATCGCGACGTTCCAGCACGATGCTCGCGGAGTTGGAATGATGTACCTCACGAGTACCAAAGTCGGCCATCCGGAACTCGACGCTTGGCGTTATCCGCTCCCCGAAGACTCGGTGATCTTCCGCGTCTCGCGCGTAGTCTTGGACTTGGATCGCGACCCTGGCGACTACGTCGTCCGGTTGCAGATGGATCCGGACCAACACCGCTCCACCTGTTCAGACCATATCCAGTGCGGTGGGCAGCTCGGTGACTTGGAGTGGAGCGCCGACGGGACCCACTTCGCATTCGTCTCGACATCGCGCGACCACAAGTCCGCCTTGGTCCGGATGGCTGACGCGCGCACCGGCGAGGTCCAAGACCTCTTCGAGGAAGTCGAGGAGACCTTTTACGAGTCGCAGAGCGGATGGCGCTACCTGTCGTCGTCGAACGAGATCCTCTGGTTCTCGCAACGGGACAACTGGGGGAACCTCTTTCTCTACGATGCCTCGAGCGGTGATCTCAAGAGGAAGGTGACCGACGGCGACTGGAACGTGCTCGACATTCGCGAGGTCGACGAGGCCGGTCGGACGGTCACATTCATGGGGAATGAGCGTGAGCCGGGCGATCCGTACTTCCAGTACCTGTATCGTGCGAACCTCGACAACGGGCGCGTGACGCTACTGACGGCGGATTCCGCGAATCATGTCGTATCGATGTCGCCCGACGGCGAATACTTCGTCGACAGCTACTCGACCCCGGTCATCCCCCCAGTTTCCGTCCTGCGTGATCGAAATGGGGACGCGATCACGACGCTCGAGACGGCGGATATATCTCGACTCGAGGCGGCAGGATGGCAGCCCCCGATGCCGTTCAGCGTGAAGGCGAGGGACGGCGAGACCGACCTGCACGGTCTTCTCTTCCGGCCTCTCGACTTCGATCCGAACGAGAAGTACCCGGTCGTGAACTATCTCTACCCGGGTCCACAGAGTGGTTCGGTCGGGTCGCGCTCCTTCCGGGCATCGCACCGTGACCTACAGTCGATCGCCGAGTTGGGCTTCGTCGTCATCGAGTTGGATGCGATGGGCACGCCCATGCGCTCCAAGACGTTTCACGAGGCGTACTACGGAAACATGGGCGACAACGGGCTGCCAGATCAGATGGGAGGCATACTCCAGCTCGCCGAGCGACACGATTGGATTGATGCTTCCCGGGTGGGGATCTACGGTCACTCCGGAGGCGGCTTCGCAGCCGCCAGCGCCATCATGAGGTACCCCGACTTCTACTCGGTCGCCGTCTCCCAGGCTGGAAACCACGACAACCGCAACTACGAAGACGACTGGGGAGAGAAGTGGCAGGGTCTGCTCGAAGAGCGCCCGGACGGGAGCACGAACTATGACAACCAGGCAAACCAGCTCTTGGCCGACAACTTGCGTGGGAAGTTGTTGCTCGCTCACGGAACGCTCGACACGAATGTGCCTCACTCCAACACAATGCTGGTGGTGGACGCGCTCATTGCCGCCAACAAGGACTTCGACTTGCTGATGCTGCCGAACCGAGGTCATGGTTTCGGGAATGAGCCGTACATGATGAGACGCCGGTGGGATTACTTCGTGCGGCACTTATTGGGCGCAGAACCTCCCGCCGGGTACGAGATCGGGCAGATGACCCGGCCCATCGGCTAGCAAGCATACATCCCAGGGATCCACACCACCGATGACACGCTTACTCCGCCTCTCGATTCCAGCGATGCTGGTGCTGAGCGCGTGCGCGGATGCGGGTCCGTCCGAGCCGGATGGACCCTTCCTGGGCTTGCAAGCCGAGCTGTACCTGAATGCTGCGCTCGACATCATGGAGACGAACTCGGTCCGGAAGTACGAGATCGATTGGGCGGACTTCCGGGCTCAGGCGAGGTCCGAGGCCGAGATGGCGGTTGCGGTCGACCCAGCTGACACCTATCCGGTGATCGAAGCGGCTCTCGAGCGAATCGGGGACAACCACAGCTTCTTTCAGGCGCCCGGGGCGCAGCTAAGCCAAGCGCCGAACGCTGGACCAGGGAGTCCCCCAGCGGCGGTTGATCCCGTCACGGACTTCGTGGCGGCAGGCGTTGGTTATATAGAGGTGCCTGCGTTCTCCGGGGGGACCGAAGAGGGGAATACCCTGGCGAGGCTGTACCACGACCTCATCGAGTCCGTCGACACGCTGGCCGCGACATGTCGGTGGGTGGTGGACTTGAGAGGGAATACCGGCGGAAACATGTGGCCCATGGTAGCCGGCGTCGGACCCATCCTCGGGGAGGACACCATCGGATTCTTCGTCGACCCCGACTCGGTCATCTCGACGTGGACCTATTTGGGTGGCCAAGCCCAACTCGATGGTTTCGTGATTGCCGAGGCGGACACCGCGTACGCGCTCGAGTCGCCCGACCCGTGGGTCGCCGTCCTCACGGACAGCCTGACGGCGAGCTCAGGCGAGGCCGTCGCCGTGGCGTTTCGAGGACGTCAAGGCGCTCGATCGTTCGGTGCGCCGACGTGGGGCGTGTCGACGGCCAATGCGGCGTTTAGGCTGAACGACGGCGCCGTAATCTTCCTTACCGTGTCCACGATGGCCGACCGGCTCGGGACGATCTACGGGAGCGAGCTCCAGCCCGACGAGCTCGTCGCGGGTGAGAAGACGGGTGATCCTGCGACGGATGCGGCGCTGGAAGCCGCGATTGTCTGGTTGAACGGGCAGGTGTGCTCGTAGTCGCCTTACTCCATCCTCAGCGCCTGAATCGGGTCGATGCCCGCAGCGCGCCGGGACGGCACCCACGTAGCCAGCGCTGCCACCGCAGCGAAGCCAATCGCCACGATGGCGAATGTGAACGGGTCGGTTGCGGTTACTCCGTAGAGCAGACTCTCCAGATAACGAGAGAGCGAGAAGGCGAGCACGAGGCCTGCAATGAGTCCGATCCCGACAATGGACGCAGCTCTTTGGGCCATTAGCCCAACGACCTCGTGGCGCTCAGCCCCGAGCGCGATGCGGACTCCGATCTCTTGGGTGCGCTTCCCGACTCCGTACGAGACGACGCCGTAGACGCCGACCATCGCTAGGATCAGTGCGATCGCGGAGAACGCGCCCATCAGCACCACGACGAAGCGTGGCTGGGCGACTGCGTTGGACAGCACGTCGTCGATTGAGAAGACCTCGGCCACGGCGAGAGAAGGATCGAGAGCCCGGACCATCTCGCGTGCCGGAGCGACAAGCTCTTCCGGTTCTCCAGCCGTGCGGATCACGAGACGAAGCGACGTAGGCGTGCCGCGTGTTACCGGACCCCACTGGGCCACGGGAATGTAAAACTTCGGCTTGATCTCCGAGATCAGACCGTTGTGCGTGACGTCGCCAACAACCCCAACTACCGTGATGGGACGCCGATCCGCCGTGCCCATGATAAACGTCCGCCCGACCGGCTCGACATCGGGCCAATAGCGGCGGACGAAGGTTTCATTGACGATTCCAACGAGGGTGCCGCTCTCGTCATCGTTCCAGTCGAAGTCTCTTCCTTCGAGTAGTGGGATGCCAAGGGTCTCGAAGTACCCGGGCGCCGCGATCTGCCAATCTCCGTTCGCCCGAGGGTTCACGGATTCGTCGTACCCCTCGATGTCGAGGCCCCAGTCGCCGATAGGGCTGGCGAGGGGCAGGGATCGAATCGCGCTCGCTGAGGTCACGGACGGGAGCTCCCCACTCTGCCGGATCGCTTCGCGCCAGAAGTCCGTCGCTGCACCCGGGTCAGGGTACCGAGTGGCGGGTAAGCTCACTCCGAGCGTCAAGACGCTTGCTGCCTCGAAGCCCGGCTCGATCGAAGTCAGCTCCTCGAAGGTCCGTACCATCAGGCCCGCTCCCACCACGAGCACGACCGCGAGCGACATCTCGACGGCTACCAGCGTTCCTTGCCAGCCAGAGCGTCCGACTCCCCGCGCCCCCCGCGAACTCATGCGCGAGCGAAGACCTTGCCCAGTGACACGGAGGGCAGGCAGCGTCCCGAAAAGGAGGGCCGTCCCTACGGTCACGACTGCGGCGAAGATCAAGACGCCCCCATCGAGCGCGACATCGTCGATGCGTGGCAGATTGCCTGGGTTGAGCGCTTTGAAAAGCCTCACGCCCCCGACCGCGAGCGCGCCCCCTGTGGCACCGCCGATCGAGGCGACTACGAGACTCTCGACGAGGAGCTGTCGCACCAGGCGACCGCGCCTAGCGCCCAACGCGGTTCGCACGGCGAGCTCGTCGGCTCTGTCTTCGCTGCGCGCGAGCATGAGGTTGGCGACGTTGGCGCAAGCGATCAGGAGTACGAACGCGACGGTACCTAAGAGGGCCAGCAGCGCGGGTCGGATCGCGCCGAACACATCGTCGGCTGCAGAGAGAACGATGGGGCGGAAGTTTCTTTCGGGCGGGTATGCGCCAAACTCCGCGTGGACCTGATCGATCGCGCGCTCGATCTGGGCTTTCCCCTCATCGACCGAGATCCCATCCGTTAGTCGACCGACCACGTAGTTACCGTGAGATCCTCCTCCTTCTGGAAAGTCCGTTACCATCGTGCGCGGTACGTAGGTCGGAAAGAAGACGTCGGCGACTTCGAACGAGCCGAAGTGTGTGGGAAGCCGGAAGCCGGCAGGCATTACACCGACGATCTCCCGTTGACGACCGTTCACTTCCGTGAGCGACCCGACGACACCAGGGTCGGACGCGAAGCGTCGCACCCACACTTCGTGCGAGATGACGATGGTCGTGGAAGGAAGACTATCTGACTGCAGCGCCTCCTCCGACCGGAAGTAGCGCCCGAGCGCCATCTCCACACCCAGCACCGACGTGAGGTTCTCCGTGGTGATCGCCCCGAGTACCCGCTCTGGGCGAGACGGGTCGGTGAACGTCACGTTCGTCTCGTTCCACGTCGCGAGGTCATCGAAGCCGTCCGCAGCGTTCAGGTAGAGCCGGTACTCGTTGAGCGACACCCACGTCTTGTCGGGAAAGCCAACCCAACTCGACCAGATCGTCACGACCCCGTCAGGGTCGTCGTAGGGCAGCGGTTCCATTAGCACGCTCTTCACGACTCCGAAAATGGCGGCGTTGGAGCCGATCCCAATCGCAAGTGTGAGCACGGCCACGAATGCGAATCCTGGAGCCCTCGTCAGGCTCCTCACCGCGAACGCCAAGTCCTGTTTCAACCCGTCCACCACCGCCTCCCTAGTCGAAATGCTGTTGCTCGTTGTCCGAGGGTGCCGCACCCTTTGTCTGGCATGGGCGCGCCGCGTCACCACAACGGTCCGCATCCAGTCGAGTCCGATCTCTACCCAGAATCGGGCGCCTCCCCGCAGGCCCTGGTACTCGGGCTCATCTCGCTGCTTGCCGAAAGCGTGCAGGAGGTCTCGGCCGAACTGCTCGCGGAAACGACGCGGGTATGCGCGCATGAGCAGACGGTAGATCCGGTCCGAGAAGGGGGGGCGAGTGCTCATCTGGGTCGCAAGGGTCGCTTACTTGGCGCTCGCGCCGGAGAGCGCTGCCCGTGCGTGTCCTACGAACGTGGCTAGGCGATCCACCTCGGCGCTTAGCCCCTCGCGTCCGAGCTCCGTGAGCTCGTAATACCTGCGTTGAGAGTGATCCTCCGTCTCGGGAGGACGGCTCTCGGACTCCCGAATGAGACCCTGATCTATCCCACGTTGAATCGTCGTGTAGAGCGTCCCTGGACCCATTTTCACCACCCCACCACTCAACTCTTCGACGCGCTTCTTCACAGCGTAGCCGTGGCGGGATCCTTCTTGGAGAGCTAGAAGGAGATGAAGCAGGCTTCGCGAAAGAGGAAGTACGTCGCGCACGTCACGCATTGGAGTACCCTATCGGAGATCGACCTATCGAAGTTAGACATATCGAATATCGATATAGTTGGGATGCATTGCAAAGGGAAGCGGTGAGAGGGGTCGCGTTGAGGAGTGCGGATCCTGATCCGGGACCATCCGACTACCTTGGGATGTAGAATCCCGTAGCCCGGGTAGCGCTCTGAAGCTCTTCTACCAACCCAGAAACCGGCGCGGCGAACCCCTCCCACCCGTTCGCGAACGTCTCGCCGCGTTCCGGTATATCCCGCCCTTCCTCAAAATGGTGTGGGATACGAAGCCGTCGTACGCCTTCGCCATCGTCGTGCTTCGCATCCTCAGTTCGCTTCTCCCCGTCGCGATGCTCTGGGTCGGCGGCGAGCTGATCGACGCAGTCGTGGACAGCATCGGGTCGGCTACACCTGACTGGGAGCGGATCGGTCGGTTCGTCGCGATAGAGTTGGGACTCGCGCTCCTCGGCGACGTGCTGTCGCGATCGGTGGGAGTTCTCGAAGCTCACCTCGGCGACCTCTTCTCGAACGCGATGAGCGTTCGGATGATGGAGCACGCGGCGACGCTCGATCTGCTGCACTTCGAGGACCCGGACTTCTTCGACAAGATGCAGAGGGCCCGTCGTCAGACGATGGGTCGGGTGGCGCTGATGTCGGGCACCCTCGGGATGGCTCAGCAGTCGATTACTTTGGGCACGCTCTTGGTCAGCCTGGTGACCTTCAATTGGTGGCTGATCTTGATCCTCGCGGTAGCGATCATTCCGTCGTTCCTGGGTGAGACGAAGTACGCCGGCATCGGCTACTCCTTCATGTTCCAGTGGACGGCGCAGCGTCGTGAGTTGGACTACTACCGGTGGGTCGCTTCGGAGTTGGAGCCGGCGAAGGAGATCAAGCTCTTCGGACTCGCGGACCACTTCATTGGCCGATACGCCGACTTGGCCGATGACTACGTGGCCGAGAATCGGCGCATTGCGAACCATCGAGCGGCGACGGGTGCCGTGCTCACATCGCTTTCGACCGTGGCGTATTACGGAGCGGTGGTCGTGATCGTGCTTGCTACGGTGCAGGGAGATATCTCGATCGGGAAGCTCACTTTCTACACCGGCTCCTTCCAGCGCGCCCGCGGGCTGATCAGCGGCCTCCTCGCAGGCATTACACGAAGCTTCGAGCAGGGCCTTCAGCTCAAAGACCTCTTCGACTTCCTGGCAGTTCGCCCGAGTATCCAGAACGTCGAAGACCCCCGGCCGTACCCCCATCCTGTGCGAGAGGGATTCCGCTTCGAAGGGGTGGGCTTCCAGTACCCGGACGCCGACGGATGGGCGGTCCGCCACGCAGACTTCGAGATCCGACCCGGGGAGCGGATCGCGTTGGTGGGAGAGAACGGAGCTGGGAAGACGACGTTGGTGAAGCTCCTCACTCGCCTCTACGACCCGACGGAAGGACGCATCCTCCTGGACGGGGTCGACCTCCGGGAGTATGACCTCGGAGACCTACGCCGCTCTGTCGGCGTCATCTTCCAGGACTTTTTCCGGTATGACCTCACGGCGAGCGAGAACATCGCGGTAGGGAAGATCGACGCACGTGACGATCGTCCTCGCATTGTCGATTCGGCCGAGAAGAGCATGGCAGCCGATGTCATTGCTAGCCTCGATGACAGCTACGAGCAGCTCCTTGGCCGTCGTTTCGAGGGTGGCGCGGACTTGTCTGGCGGGGAGTGGCAGAAGGTCGCACTCGGGCGGGCGTACATGCGCGATGCTGAGCTCCTCGTACTCGATGAGCCTACCGCTGCACTCGACGCTCGAGCCGAGCACAACGTCTTCCTGCGCTTTAGCGAACTGACCGCGGGGAAGATGGCGGTGCTCATCAGCCACCGATTCTCGACGGTTCGGATGGCCGATCGAATTCTGGTGCTAGACGGCGGGACCGTAATCGAGAACGGGAGCCACGAGGAGCTCCTCGCCCTCGACGGTCGATATGCCGAGCTCTTCAACCTTCAGGCTGAAGGGTACCGGTAGCCTATTCCTCTACCGTCACCTTCATCATCACGACCGGTTCGCTCGGCCGATCGCCCGGTCCGGTCTGGATCTTCCCGATCGTTTCGACGACGTCCATGCCGGAGGTGACATGCCCGAAGATGGCATGCTTACCGTCGAGCCACGGGGTGGCTGCGAGCGTAATGAAGAACTGGGAGCCACCGGTGTTGGGGCCGGCGTTCGCCATCGAAAAGATGCCTGCGCCTGTGTGCGCCAACCCTGGCCCGAACTCGCAGTCGATGTGGTAACCCGGCCCGCCTCGTCCCGTCCCATCCGGGCATCCGCCCTGAATCATGAAGCCGTCGATGACACGGTGGAAGATGAGGTCGTCGTAGTACCCCTTCTTCGCTAGGTCGGTGAAGTTGCCCGCGGTCTTGGGGGCTTTGTCGGCGTACATCTCGGCGACGATGGTGCCGTGGTTCGTTTCAATGGTGACCGTGGGGTTGGCCATGTCTGCTCCAATGACGGGCAATGGAAGGGAGGCAAAGCCTAAACAAGGCGGCTGACGATTGCCAGCCTCCCGGCGTTGCCGCCATCATGGTCGCCATGACCAAACTCGAACGATGGATCGCAGTGGTCGTTTTGAGCGCGACGGCGTGCACGCCGGCCCTCAGACTGACCCCGAGTGACGCCAATGTCGTCCTCTCTCGGCAGGCCCTCCAAGCACCGGACCCGGGACAGCCCGGCTCCTACGACGTGCTGACGCTCTACTACGGATCCGGGACGGACAAGAACCGGCCCGAGTATCGAGACTCGGTGTCGATCGAGACTCCGACCGTAGACGTGTCGAAGATGGTGAGTTTGGGCTCCTCCGCGTCGGAGCGTAACGACTACTGGGGCTTCACTCCCAAAGAGATGCCCCTGAACGCTCGGGTGTGGTATCCAGATGGTGAAGGACCGTTTCCGGTGGTGCTCGTCGTCCATGGAAACCACAACATGCGCGACTTCTCGGACCCGGGGTACGACTACTTCGGGGAGCTGCTCGCGAGCCGCGGATACATCCTCGCCAGCGTCGATGAGAACTTCATCAACGGTGGCATTCGCGGAGAGAATGACGCGCGTGGATGGTTCCTACTTCGCCATTTGCAGCTCTTCGAGGAGTTCAACGAAGAAGAGGGCAATCCGTTCGAGGGGAAGGTGGACATGAGCAATATCGTGCTCATGGGTCACTCGAGAGGTGGAGAGGCTGTCGCGAACGCGGCGGCCTTTAATCGTTTATCCCACTACCCCGATGACGCGTCGCTCGAGTTCGACTTCGGATTCGACATCAAGGGTATCGTGTCGATCGCGCCGGTGGACGGGCAGTACCTCCCCACAGGTCGGAAGGTTGTCGTGGAAGACATGAGTTACCTGACCTTCCACGGATCCCATGACGGAGACGTCACGAGCTTCCACGGGCTGCGCATCTACGATCGACTGCGCTTCAACGACCCGTCGGTCTTCAACTTCAAGTCGGCGGTGTATGTGTACCGTGCCAACCACGGACAGTGGAATTCCGTCTGGGGGGCTCATGACAATGGTCCACGGTCGCCTCGTCTTCTCGACTTGCGAGGGTTGATCCCGGAGGAGGACCAACGACGCTTCGCGGAGATCTACGTCTCGGCCTTCCTCGAAGTCGTCGTGCGCGGAAACCACTCCTACCTGCCGATCTTCAGAGACCATCGGGTAATCGGCCAGTGGCTTCCCGAAACGATGTATGTCACCCGCTTCGAGACCAGCGGTTTTCAGGCCCTCGCGAACTTCGAAGAAGACATCGATGTCACGTCGGGTAGCTACGCGGGTGTGATAATCCGGGGCGACTCCCTGGCTACGTGGAAAGAGTCGATGCTCCCTCTCCGCTCGAGCAATCGGGCCAACACCTCGGCGTCCCAGGAGAATCAGGGCGTCACGATCGGGTGGAACAATCGACTCGCCGGGAACGACACCACGGAGCATGGCCCCGCCGCTCGTTACACGGTTGAGCTACCGGCGAGCGTCGCGGCTGACTGGCGGCTCACCGCAGGCCACTCGTTGGACTTCATGCTGGCCCCGACAGAGGCCGTGCCCGGTCCTAGGAAGAGGGCCGAGGAGGATGACGCTGCCGCGAACGATGAGAGTGCCGACGATGCGTCCCAGCGGCGTGGGTCAGACAATGGGTCCGATGACGAGGAAGCCGAGGATCCTCCGATCGACTTGTCGATCGAAGTCAGGGATGCCGCGGGCAACGTCGGTAGAGTCAGCCTCAGCGACTACGGTGCGATCCGGCGTCCACTCGAGATGTGGGTCCGGCGCCGCCAAGACTTGGAAGCTAGGAGTGGAATAGAGCACTCCGAGCTGATTCTGCAGACGTACTCGATCCCGCTCGGAGACTTCACGGACACCAACCCCGACCTTCGAATCCGGCAGTTAGCCTCGGTCGCGTTCGTCTTCGACCGAGTGCACGCCGGTGAGGTTGTCGTGGACCAGATCGGATTCTCGGACCTGGATCCGGACTTTCTGCGGGCGAGAGTGGATGGCGCCGGCGGTGGTTAGGAGCTAGCGCCGGCGGTGGGTAAGGCTTAGCGCCAGCGGACCCCGATCCGGTGCGCCCCGCCTTCGTCCGCATCGGAGAAGGGGCGCCACGCCCACTCGAGAACGAGGTCGTCCCCCCAGAAGGCGAATCCGGTAGTGAAGGGTGCAGCATCGCTTCCTTCAGGAACGCTTTGGAAGCCGAGGCGACCGACGAAAGTACGCCCCTGGATCGGCCAATACCCGATCTCTACGCCGCCGCCGAAGAGGACATCGTCTTCGTCGAAACCCAGGTGGGCGGCGAAGCCGAGGTCGACTTCGCCGACCGGTCGCCCGTAACCGCCTGCACCCAACACCACCTTCGCAGGTCCGTCACTCTGGTCCGTAAGGATCGGTTTGTTGCCGAAGTCATGGACGGTCAGCGCGATGTCGACGAAGCCGAGGTCTCGAGACACACTCACGTCGAAGAGTGCGACGTTCTGCCGCGCTGAGCCGGCTCGCTCGTCGACGAGGTCGAGTCCGACGCCGACGTCGATTCCGAAGCGTGTCTCCCGTGCGTACCCGACTGTCAGCACTCGTTCGGAGATCGGAACGGAGCCGAGGCCGAAGAGGGCGTCTTGGCCTGCAGGTGCGGAGAGAGCCCCACTTCCGAAGGCGCTCGCCTGCAGGGTACGGAGGCCGAAGCCGAGGCCTCCTCCGAAGGCGCTGACGGCGGTGCTTAACGCGACCGAGGAGGAGTTGCCTCCCCACCTTTGGTACCCGAAGCCCATCCCCGAGGCGCGGCGCAAGAGCGCGGGATGATAGAAGATCGCATCGGCGTGACCCGACGTGACTGCGTAGGAATTCCCCAACGCCATCGCCCGCGTGGAGGCAGGCAGGTGGGTCAGCCTCGGGAGCATGCCCTCGGGCTGAGCCTGAGCTACGGCTGGGAGAGCCAGGGCAATACCGATCAGCAGTAGGATGGGTGGTCGCATGAGTCCCAGCGTGTGAAGGTCGCGGTCCGCGCAATCCGCGGCGCACCCGACCAACCTCCCTACGGCCGCCGTAGCCGGCAATAGCCGCCCGCCGAATGACCTACTTCGTTCGGTCGACGAAGTCCTGAATCAGGGCGTGCGCGATGGACATCCTGTGGGGGAGTCCCGGAAGAGCACCCCTATGGAACCACTGAGCGTCGGCGAGCTCATTGTCGTCGATCCGGATGTCTCCTGAGACCCAGTCCGCGACGAAGCCAACCATCAGCGAGTTCGGGAATGGATGAGGCTGGGAGCCGAAATAGCGGAGATTGCCGACCGTGACCCCGACCTCTTCCTCGATCTCCCGGTGGATGCACTCTTCAAGTGACTCGCCTGCCTCAACGAAGCCGGCGAGGGTCGAGTACACTCCTTCCGGGAATCTGTGGGATCGACCGAGGAGCGCGTGGGCATCTCGTTGTACGAGCACGATGACCGCTGGTGCGACGCGCGGGAAGTGGTGTTGCCCGCAAGCGGTGCAGGTGAGAGAAGGGTGTGACGGGTCCCGGCGGGTCTCAGCGCCACACGCCCCGCAGAACCGATGCGTTCGCAACCACTCCACATGCTGGCGGGCGGTACCGGCCGCTCGAAAGTCCACCGGCGCGAGGCGGTGGTACGCTACGCGGAGCCCTTCCAATCGAAGATCGCCCGTGGGCTCCCATTCCTGATCGGGGAGTCCAACTGTCGGAAGGTTACCCGCGGCACCGGGCACCTCCGCACGCACAGTATTCGGGTGTGTGCCAAGGTCGATCTGGCTCGCGATCTCAGCTTCGGTGGGGAGCCGTAGGAGCGGGCCTTCGACCTTGAGCACTATGCGAGAACCGACGAAGACGATGAGCGGGCGCCCCACGACTATCGATCCACTTGGTCGAGTACCGCACGCCCCGAGCATTGGGGGCATGTGAACCATACGCGGGAGCGGACATACGAGACGTCTCGACGGGGGGTGACCTCACGTACATCGAGAGCGACGTCGCACCGTGGGCAGCGCGGAGGATCGCCTTTGTCGAGGCGCGCACGTAAGGCAGCTATGTCGGCTTTCGACCAACGTGCGGGCTCAGAGGGGCGGCTCACGAGAGACCAACTCAGCAGTGCGGAAAGTTCGGGTGTCCACGCTAATCCAGAACTATACTACAAGGCTGGTCCCTAGCCTTGCCTGATTGGTCGCGTTCCCTAGGGAATCGCGCATGGAAACTTCATAGATGACGCACTTCCTCTTCCAAGTTGCCGCAGCCGGTCTCTTCAGTGGAGCCGGAGCGGAGGCGCCGCCGCCACGCGTGCCCGGCCCGGACCTTCCGGCGGCGGTCGTCCGGTACGATGGCCGACTCGACGAGACCGAGATCGACACGCCATCGATGGAGTCCGCCGGTATCGATATCGATGGGCGTATCGACGACGCTGCGTGGGAGCGTGCCGCACTTCTCGAGGGCTTCACACAGTACGAGCCGATCGAAGGCTCTGCCGCGACTCAGCGGACCGAGGTGCTCGTTCTCGTCGACGACGACGCGATCTACTTCGCGGTGAAAGCGTTCGACGACAGTCCGTCGGAGATTCGGGCGACGCTGTCCGAGCGCGATTCGTTCACCTTCTCGGACGACTACATCCGAGTGGTGCTCGACACGTTCAACGATCAGCGGCGTGCTTACGTCTTCACAGTCAATCCCTTGGGTGTACAGCACGACGGACTCTGGAATGAGGGTGGATCATCGGGTCGCCGGGGCGGCTTCGGCCCCCCCATCGACGATAATCCGGACTTCTTGTGGGCTTCCGACGGTCGGATCACCGAGCAGGGGTGGGAAGCCGAGATCCGCATTCCCTTCAAGAGCTTGCGTTTCCCTGAGCTCGAAGAGCAGACGTGGGGCCTCCAAGTCGAACGCAATATCCAGCGGAACGGGTATCGGAGCTCTTGGGCTCCCACGACGAGCGATATCGCGAACCGACTCGCTCAAACCGGGAAGCTGAACAAGCTTCAGAATCTCGACATGGGACTCTTCATGGAGATCAACCCGTTCGCGACCAGCGCCGTGAACGGATCCGTGAACGCGGCCGATCAGTTCGTGCACGGAAGCCCGACTGGAGAAGTGGGCTTCAACACGACGTACGGGGTGACATCGAACCTTACCCTCGATGCCACGGTGAACCCCGATTTCAGTCAGGTCGAAGCCGACGCAGGGCAGGTCCAGGTCAACGAACGCTTTGCGCTCTTCTTCCAAGAGAAGCGGCCCTTCTTCCTGGAAGGCACCGAGATCTTCGGGATGCCGAAGCAGCTCGTATACACGCGCACGATCGAGAATCCGATCGCGGGTGGGAAGCTTACCGGAAAGGTGGGAGGGCTGAGCCTAGGGTATCTCGGTGCTGTCGACGAGACCTTCGGCGCCGACAACCCGAATGTGTATGTGAATTTGCTCCGCGCTCGAGGCGATATCGGTGGTTCGTCGTCGATCGGGGCGGTCTATACGGACAGGACGATAACCGGGTCGAACTTCAATCGGGTCGCGGGCGCGGACGCGAGGCTCCAGTTGGCCGGGCGCTACACGATCACGCTCATGGGAGCCCAGAGCTTCACGAACCATGAGTCGCTGACACAGCGCTCCGATGGTCGGATGGTTTCGGCCCGGGTCGAGCGGGCCGGCCGGACCTTCTCGTTCAACGCCGAGTTCGAAGACACCCAAGCTGAGTTCAACCCCGGGAGTGGATTTTTCCGGCGGCTCGGCCAAGCGCAGGCAGACGCCAGGATTCAGTACAACTGGTTCGGAGGGCGGGGCGCCTTCTTGGAGGGGATCGGCCCCTCGGTGTCGGCGCGAGCCTACTGGGATCACGATCGTTTCTGGGGCGGGGAGGGCTTCGAGGAGGGGGAGGTCGAGGTCAGCTCCCGCTTCAGCTTCAAAGACAACATCACGATCTGGGGGAACGCCAAGCTCCGGATGTTCGAGTTCCAGCCCATCGACTACGACGGGCTCTTCGTCCAAGAATCGGACGGCTCCTATACCGCGTTTCAGCCGGACCAAGAGCTCTTCGGTGCTCTCCCGAGCTTCACGACAGGGCTTTGGATCAACAAATGGCAGCGTGTGCGTGGGAACGCCCGACTCACGTGGAGCGAGACCCCGATCTTCGATCGCTCTTTCGGTGTGGCGGTCGCGCCAGCCAACTCCTTTTCGGGGAACGCGAGCCTGAACCTATACCCGACCCGGGCGCTCATTACCGAGGTTGGAGTGACGTACAGTCGCCTGACGCGCGAGCAAGATGGTGGTGAGCATTCCGAAGCCATCATCCCGAGGATCCGGGCTCAGTACCAGTTCTCGAAAGCGCTCTTCCTGAGGAGCATATTCGAGTACGGGAGCCAGGTGCGAGCCGACCTCTTCGACCCGGTGGCGGGGCGGAGCCTGTACCGTTGTACGGACCCCTCATCGTGCTTCGCGCGTACCGGGTCTGAGGGACACGACTTCCGGATCGAGGGGCTCGTAGGGTATGAGCCTTCGCCCGGGACCGTCTTCTATCTGGGTTACACGAGGGAGATGGAAGACGCTTCGGCTTTCGGATTCGAGAATGTGCGTCCGACCCGAGACGGGCTCTTCCTGAAGCTCAGCTATCGGTTTCGGATGTAGCTCGGGCGGGACTCGCGGCCGCCGAAACTCAGGACGCTGCCTGCCCGTAGGCTCCTACAACGAACCGCAGGAGAAGGGAGAGAGGGGATGAAATCGCTCGTGAAGTACGGCGCCATGGGATTCACCGGGATCGTACTCTTCAAGGTGGTTGCCATGCCCCTCTTGGGGATGGTGATGGGGCTTCTCTTCCTGACCCTGAAATTCGCTCTCGCTGCCGCGGTGGTGTACGTCGTGTACTCCTTCATCAAGGGGAAGCGCGACGGGGACGACTTCGAGGATATCGTCGATGACATCGTCGAAGATGTCGAAGACATCATCGAAGACATCGAGGTGGTGATCGACCCGGAGGAGTAGCGCTCCAAGTGGGAAGAGAGCGCGCGGACCGCAGGGACTAACCCGCCGCCGCCCTACGGCCGACGACGGATCTTTCGCGTTCCTGCCGGCGCCTTACGAGGCCGGTCGAAGTCGACTCGAACTGCGCGACCCTTGATGGTCGTACCGTTGATCGCACCGATCACCTGCTGAGCCACCGTGGTGTGCACTTCGACGAGCGAATGGGACTCTTTGATATCGATCCGTCCGACTTGATCGCCCGCCACCGATGCTTCTCCGGTGATGGCGCCCAGCAGGTCACCCTTCAGTAAGCCGTCTCGTTCACCGACCGTTACGAAGAGCTTGGACCACGAAGGGGTCTCACCGACCGCAGCGGAGGGTGTGTGGGCAGTGCGGGAGGGGGCTTGGGACGCGGGGACGGTTCCCTTCCGCAGTAGTGCCACCGCCGCGGCGGCGACTTCCATGGGGTCGTGGCGTGCCAGAAGAGGCTCGAGGGCGACCATGTATGCGGCAGTGTCTTCCGACTCGATCGCGGACTCGATCGACTCACGAAGGTCTCTCATCGGATCGCGGTCGGCGGCGGCCGGAGGGAAGGGGACCGTGTCATACCCGGTGCGCCGACCCAGCTTCTTGAGGTGCGCGACTTCCCGGGGCAGCAGGATCACCACACTGCTCGAAGAAATCGCGTGGCGTCGATCGAGCGTGTCTTGATCCGCCGGAACGTCCGAACTGACGACCATGACCCCTGCGACGCCGTCCGACGCGGCTCGCGCAGCCAAGGGGTCGGACCCGAGCCACACTGGCACCTCGGTGTCGCCCGGTGCTCCCGCGACAAAGCCGTGAAGGGTCAGCAGGTCGCCGACGTCGGCGAGTCGATCCTCCGATCCGCAGAAGACCAACACATGATCGGCCCCACTCCGTAGTAACTCCTCCACGACGCTCAGGGTCGCTGCCTCACGCGGCTCGGGAGCGATACGGAACCGAACTTCCCCACGTTTCGGAGGATCCGTAGTCGGAGGAGCGGGAACGGTCACCGTTCGCTTGAACGAACGCGCGAACCAGTCCGAGATACCCGCGGAGATCGGAAGCGCACTCGCCACCCGTTGGCACGCCTCCGGGAGGTAGTCGAGGATCCGCTCTACATCGGGCAACGCTCCGGCCAACTCGACGAGCTGTGCCTGATCGACCACGAGGGCCTGGACGTGCTCTGTGCTGAGTCCAGCCGCGATGGTACGGAGAATCCTCCCTGGGGTGCCGAAGACGAAGTGGGCTTTTTCCTGTAAGGCCCACGCACTCCCGATTGCTGCGACGCGGTGATCCGTGACGCTCGCGACACGGGCGGTGGCCTCGGCCAGCTCTTCGGCTACCGAGTCCGAGGCGCACACGACTAGGACGGATGGGCCGGCTTCGGCGGGGTCGAGCCTCTGGAGCAGCGGCAGGCACCAGGACAGGTGTAAGCCGCTACCTGGTCCGGCTTCCATGATGAGATGGTTGCCTTTGAGCAGGACCGGGATCGCATCCCTTTGCAGAGGCGTGGGCGACTCGATGCCTTCCGCGGAGAGAACCTCGGCGAATTCAGGGGCGAGTCCGAGGTCCTCGAACGATTCCATCGCGTTAACTCGGCTCCCCGGAGCCGGGGCCACCGCGGTCCCCGGGTTCGTAGGGGAGTTGGTTTAAGAAGCGCTGCACCTCGTAGTCCAACCTGCTCGTTCTCAGCCGGTCCGTGTTGGCGACCACGTGGGTGTAGGGTCCGTGTCGGTGGGCCGAAACGGTCACGGAGCCTTCGGCACCGTTGAATGTCGCGCTATGCGATGCATCGTTCGAGCGCGACAGTCCGAGCATCTCCGGCAAGAAGTTTTCGGCAGCCTCCAGCACCTCGTGAGGCGAGTACGCCGTTTTTCGTTGATAACCGGCCATGGTCTTCCGTGGTGAGATCGGCAGTGAATGGTGCGGACGAAGGGCTCCGCACCCTCTCAGGTGCCGAGAAAGGTGCGGATGGCTGCCGCGTTGTGGAAGCCCTCGTAGTGATCCGGACCCACCACCAGACACGGCGACGTGCGGACCCCGAGCCTCTCGGCACGGGCGCGAGCGTCCGCGACAGACGCTTCGTAGCGGTCAACATCCAGCGTCGCCTTCGTTTCGGTTCGGTCTAGACCGACCTGCTCAGCGAGCAGTACCAGGACGTCGATTCGACCGATATCGAGCCCCTCCAGCATGTAGGCGTCGAAGATCCTGCGCCGGGCCTCTCGGCCGTTGCCATGGTCCGCCGCGAAGAGGGTGAGCTCGTGGGCTTTGCGTGTCCACGGCACCAGAGCCGAGGAGTGGGGTGTCGCGGGGACATCGCCTTTGGATGCTTCGACGAAGCGAGCCGCTTCTCGCCAGCGGCCTGAGATCTCGTGCGCACCTGCCGTGACGAGAGGTGAGGGAGGGGCGATCAGTTCCAGCGGGCACCAATCCAACTCCGTGAGGCCGGCCGCCTCGCACTCGGCATAGAGTAGCCAAGAGATGGGATCGATGTAGTCAAACCAGACCGTCGGTGGGCTCGATCCCGCGCCCGGAAGGTGGTCGGCCTTCGCTGGTCCCGCCATATTCCGCTCCCGCCCCAACCCCGGCCCCAACGCCCGGATCGAGATCTCTATGCAATTCAGTGCCAATGTAGAGCAGTTGAAGCCGTCGGCCACGATCGCTGTGAGTTCCATGGCGAAGCGACTCGCAGATGAGGGCCGAGACATCATCAACCTCGGTGCCGGGGAGCCCGACTTCGACACGCCCGCGGTGATTAGCGAGGCCGCGATCGAAGGGATTCGAGACGGGAAGACTCGGTATACCCCCCCGGGCGGGGCTCCCGAGCTTCGCAGGGCGATCGCGGCCCACCTCTCGCAGCGCGCGGGGCGAGAGCTTCCATGGGAAGGCGTCATCGTGACGGCAGGGGCAAAGCAGGCACTCTTCAACTCGATCTTCACCCTCTTCGGGCCGGGGGATGAAGTTCTCGTGCCGGCTCCTTATTGGACGACGTATCCGGATCTCGTCCAGCTCGCGCGAGCCACACCTCGTGCGGTTGCCGGCAACGAGGGGAACAACTTCAAGGTCGGTCCGGCCGAGTTGGAGGCCGCGCGTACCGGCGCGACGAAAGGGCTGGTGATCAATACGCCCACCAATCCGACGGGCGCCGTCTACACCATTGACGAGCTGACTGCGATCGCGAGGTGGTGCCGTGACCATGATGTCCACCTGATCACCGACGAGATCTACCGGAACATCCACCACGATGGAGATGATCCAGCGCCTGGTGTCCTCGACATCTCCTCGAGCGACCTCGGCTCATTCGTGCTCGTGGACGGAGCTTCGAAGAGCTATGCGATGACTGGGTGGAGAATCGGCTACTCGTGGTCCGCGCCCGAAGTAGCCTCGAAGATGTCTGCTTTGCAGAGTCAACTCACTTCGAACGCGGCCGCGCCGTCGCAGGTAGCGGCGCTCGCCGCGTACCGGGGCGGAGCTGCGGTAGAGGCGTCTCTCGTCGAGATGGGGGCCGCGTTCCGGCGTCGCCGCGATCTGGTTACGACCCGCATGGAGGAGCTCATGCCCGGGGTGCCCTTCGTGCGTCCCTCTGGAGCGTTCTATCTCTTCTTCCGCGTGGACGCCTTCTTCGGAGCCGGAATCAGTTCGGCGACGGAGTGGTGCTCGGAGCTTCTCGAGCAGCAAGGCGTCGCGCTCGTGCCTGGAGCCGCGTTTGGGGACGATCGCTGGGTACGACTCAGCTTCGCCGCGGCGGACGATGTGCTCGAACGCGCGCTCGAGCGGATCGCCGCAATGGTCGGAGCCGGGACCGCGGCCTAGGCGACCGCAGTTCGGCGCGACCGAGCGGTCTCGAGCTTAAAGCTCGTACGTCAATTCGTAGCTGTGTCCGTCTGGCCCCTGAGTAATGGTCATCGATCCCGTGATCGAGGCCAGCTCCCCACTCCCGGACCCCTCCAGAATGGAGATGTCTAGGGATTGGCCGTTCGCGCTCATGTGACCATGGTGCACCAAGGTGAAGGATCCTTCACGGCCGTCGACAGAACCGGTGACCTCTTCAATCGCGCAGTACGCCGCTGCTCCCTTCTCGGTCCTCTTGCTGATCATCTGACCGAGCCCGGTGCCCGAAAGTCCTCCCCGATACTTCTTATCAATCGTCATCCGACCAGCCGGCGCCCTTTCATCCGCCTGGGGAGTTAGCTCCACTTCGAAGTGGCCGCTTGCTCGCATGGGGTGGTCCCTCTTGTCGCTGTGGTTGGGGATGGTCTCGGCTGCTACTTCCCGTGGTGCCGGGCGATCGTCTCCTCACTCAGCTCCAGGAAACGAGCTGCGTTGTCGTAGAGGATGTCTCGCTTCTGCTCGTCGGTCAGGAACGGTGCGTCCTCGATCGACCGAATCGCGTGTGCGAGGGCGTCTGGCCACACCATCTGATCGGACCCGAACAGGACGCGCTTGCCGAATCCCGCGTCGACTATCCGCTGGAGATATCGATAGAACTCGGCTCGGGGAAGACCGTAGCTGATTACGCCAAGGCCCACGTGGACCTGCGGGTGGGCCCACATGAGCGCCAATAAGTCGTCGAGCATGGGCCACCCCGCGTGCATGACGTAGATGCGGAGATCTGGGTGCTCGAGAAGGACCTCTTCGAGGATGAGGGGGCTGTGGAGACGAGCACGGTACTGCGTGAAGCCGAGATACGGGGCGCCTGGAGGTCCGGTCCCGATGTGAATCCCTAGCGGGATGTCGAGCTCTTCGGCGAGTGCTACGTATGGGGTAAAGGACGGGTCGCCCGGCTCCACGCCTCGGTACTGGATCGTGACTTCACTGAAGACCTGGACCCGCCCGTCCTCGAACATGGCCCGCATCGTGTCGACGGAGGGACTCCCACCTCCGAAGAGGATGCCCGGAATGATCCGTTCTCCGACTTCCTCCTGCCACATCGGCAATCGGGGTCCGCTGGTGACCCCGTAGACGTTGTACTCTTCCATGATGGCGGCCGAACGCTCCATCAGCTCCTCGTCCGACTCCGCAGACCAGATCGGGTCTTCGCACGGAGGATTCTTCTGTTGGGCGAGGAAGGTATCGGGCCAGTCGGTTCCCCGGACGACAGTTGGCCAAGTCGACACGGGAAGGCAGAAAGCCAGCGGAGGAGGTCCTTGATCCGTCGCTCGCAGGGCGTGCAGATGCATGTCGAGCACGGGAGGGCGAGCTTCTTGGGCTGTGACCGAGGTGGAGATCACGAAGGCAGCCACGACGCCGATCACTGTTTTCATTGTCCCTCCATTGAGCTCGCCGTCTCGGAACGATCAGATGATTCTGCCGGCATCACCGTACCAACACAAACGAGGCGGCCGCCCGAGCGCGATGTGCCCCATCGGGACGTGCTGGGCTCTGACGATTACGACACCAGATCGTAGAGCAGTCGGTAGTAGTCCCGCTTTTTCAGATCCAAAGCCACTCCGTACTCGCGGAGGAAGAGTTCCTCGTAGCCTGGGCCCAGGTTCCAGCTGAGGCTCCAAGTGGCGACTGCGAGGTCCCACCATCGATCCGCGACACCCAGCTCACCCAGGTCGATGAACCCTGTCGCCTCCCCGTCGGTGATGAGGATGTTGGGGAGACAGTAATCTCCATGACACACCACGAGGTCCTCGGACCGGGGCCGTGAGGATTCAAGGATTCGAACCGCTTCGTTCGCCGACAGGTGCGCGAACTCCGAATGGAAATCCCGATCGGGAACGATGTGTCCCTCGTTCAGTCGCTGTCGCACGTGAGCGAGAGCCGCGGTAAGGCGGAAGTCGAAGGGGCATTCTTGTACGGGCGCTTCGTGAAACCGCCGGAGTCCTGCCGCCAACGTCGCGACTAGGCCCTCCGCATCACTGTTTGCTTGCGCAACTGTAGCATCGACGCCCGGAAGCCCCACGGTCACGAGCCACGCCACCGCTCCTTCGACTCCCGCGTCCACGATGTCGGGCACAGGCAGATGGCCACGGGCCCACCTGGTCCGGCGGGCTTCTTCGGCCGGGGTAGGATAGTGTGTGGTCGGGGCGAGCTTCAGGAAGTGGATCTCGCCGCTAGGGCCCTCTAGTCGATACGTGAGGGCCGGCACGTCGTACTGGTATGCCACCTCCCACTCCCAGGCGGCATACCGGATCAGAAGCGAGATCGGGGGCTCGGGGCTTCCGGGCAGTGGCGTCGCCCGCCGGGATTTTGATTGGTCCACGATCTGTGTCTCGGTCTTTCCCCGCTACCCCTGCTCTGGTCTCCGAGCGATGCCGGTTTGTTGCATCAATCCCTCGAGCACCTCGTACGGCTGAGCACCCACGACGCCATAACCGCCGGCCACCATAGTCGGCACGCCGGTGACTCCCAACTGAATTGACCGCTGCCACTGTCTGTCGACCTCATCTGAGAACCGTCGACTCTCAATCACGGCACGGGCTTCGTCTCGGTCCAGCGCCGCCACCTCAGCAGCATCCAAGAGGACCTCGGTATCTCCGATATTCAGCCCGCGGACGAAGTAGAAGTCGAAGAGGGCGTCGTGCAGGGGATCGGTCTGCTCCTCTTCGTCAGCCCATACGGCGAGCTCTTGAGCGAGTCGACTGTTGAAGGTGTGCGTTCGATCTCCATACGGAAGCCCTTCAGCACGCATGAGTCCTTCCAAACGACTCTTCGACTCTCCCATCTGCTGCTCCCGGCCTTGAAAGAGGTCTGCAAGTGTGCGTCCCTCAGCTGGGGTGTCGGGGTGAAGCGGGAAGTAGGTATAGGCGGCGCGCACTTCGTACTCCGCCTCGAGTCTTCGAACGCGCCCGGCGCTCAAGTAGCACCAGGGTCATATGAAGTCGGTAAAGACGTGGATCAGCGCTTCCGAAGTCTTCTGCTCGAGCTGGGTATCCGGTTCGATCATTTGCTCACTGGCCGGACCCGACCGTGCGATACGAGCGGATCATGGTGGTGAGGGGAAGATGGGTCGAAGAGGGCACCTTGTGTATGCTGATCGCGCCCGCTCGAATCCATTACCTGAGAAGCGCCGTACGGAAGTGCGGCACCAGATGTCGCGCAGAAGAGCGAGGACGAATCGTGGATTGGGACGGAGTCGGGACGTTCGCGATGTTCATTAGTTCGGGCGCGGTTGGCGTCGGGTTCATCCTTCTGCAGGCGTACAAGGCGCGGTTGGCCGCGACTCTCGAGAAGGCCCGTCTAGAGCTCACGGGCCGAGACCCGGACTACATGCAAGAACACGTGCGGGAACTTGAAGAAGAAATCCGACGGTTGAGCGAGCGCGTCGACTTCACGGAGCGCCTTTTGGAGCGCGGTGAGGTGGCAGGCGACACAGAGGCCGAGTAGACGCGTTCTTCGTGCGTACCTCGATCCTTGGCTTCGCCAGCTCGGCCTCCTCAGTCCAACCCCAACCGATCGACGACTTCCTGCACGCACGACCCGGCGGTGCGACCACCTGTACGGATGGTGATGCAATCAGGGTGGTCCAGGGGCACCAAATTCCACGACTCGAGATAGTCATCCAGCCCTGCGACCGAAGTAAGCTTCCGCATCTCAACCCGCGACGGGTCGCCCACACGGCTCCTGAGCTCGGCTAGCCCACACTCGAGGAACACGGGCAGAAATTGACCACCTGCTTCGACGACGAGCTTCTCGAGCGCCTGCGCGTTCGGCAAATCGTGGGGATGCGAATAGCAATTCGTGAAGACGACCCTCGCGTTAGGGTCCTTCGCTTTGGCACGGAGTGCGACACGCCGGAGTTCGTGGGTTAGCTCCCAGAAGTCGGGTGTACCGAAGTCGAAAAGGGACTTCGACACTTCGATGGTGAGGTGGTTGTGGAAGTTGACGACCCCAGCCTTCTCTCGAAGGCCCTCGGCTATCGTGTACTTCCCGGACGCGGGAGGGCCGTGCAGATAAATCAGTTTCACGCATGCCCCCCGATGTCGTGTCGTCGGGGAGGATGAGTAGTGGAGTCGGTCTGCCGCTTCAAGCCGCGGCTACGCCAATGCCGCTGCGCTTGCCGCCGTTGCGGCTCTGTGTTGTGAAGCGCAGTCAGAGTTTTGGCTTCCGGCTGAAGCGTGGGCAGCCATCGGTGTCGGATCGATTAGTCTCCCCCTGGGGACGTTGGTGGGCCTCATCCGGGGATACCCTACGGTGTACGAAATCCGCTCGCGAGGGCGGTGACGCGTCGACTATGCGTTCGCGGCGGCGGACCGTGTTACCTGTGATTTCAAAGACGCAAAGTGTGCTTTCGTCGGCCGGTGAAACTCCGATAGTGCCCACCCCGCAACTCCGATCGCCACCGAGCCGGCTAGGCCCACGGTCACACTCGTCCCGGAAACGTCACTCATGGTCTGCACAGCCGCGACGAGGACGCCTCCACCGATCCAGTAGAAGGGCCATCCCCAGAGGATCCACGGGCGGTCGGTGAGCAGTCCAACGCCTAACGCCAACTGTCCTGCGACAAGGAGCAGGAAGAGTGGGGCCGACAACAGATGTCCCACTCGTCCCGCGATCTCGATACCTGCGAACGAAGTGACGCCGGCCCCAGGCGAGCCGATCTCGCCCGCTAGGACAGCAAGCGTCAGCACGGCCGCCTGTAGTGCGACGGCCACGTTCAACCACCCCACGATGGTTAGAAGAGTAGGCCGGCCGGCGCCGGAGAATATGCTCAAACGCATTTGTAGCTTCCCGCGCTCATAGCTAAGGCGCTGACCTGTCGATCAGACGGCGGTGCGTGCTGCAGTCATACGGCGGCTTCCTTGCTCCGGCAAGCCGGCAACCGGAGCTCTCCTCAGCACCCTCGCGTCGGATACCAAACCAGAGGGCCGACGTCTTCACTGAACCACCGGATCCATCCAGTTCGAACCGCGGGCACCACTTCGCTCCCACATGCGTCCGACGGCTCCCGGATCTCAACCCTCATCCAATCTCCGCGGACTTCGAGCGGTTGGAGCGTGTAGCTCTCACCGATCTCCGCCAACGCCATGTCACTCTCTGATGGGCCGCTCCGGGGTACAGCCGGTGATGATCGGAAAAAGAGAGGCTGATCGCTCAGCCAGCTGCCCCAGGGCGCGTAGTCGAACGTGTCTGATCCGTGTGACATCGCACACGGCCTGGTCCAATGCGTGCCGCCCTCCATCGACAACAACTGAATCCTGAGCCACCCGTCGGCGCCCTCCTCGTGGACAATGAACGAGGGTTTCTCATATCCGGTTTCGACCAGCGCCGCCACATCGAGTGGCTCGTCGGGCAATCCGTTTCGGATCACCCAACCGTTCACGATCCATCCGATCGGAGTGGCCGTGGGGTCGCTCGATAACGGCACAATCATTCGAAGAAGCCACGCGTTCGACCCGGGAGGTCCTGGTTCCTCGCCGGACCAATAGAGGTGGCCCACGCCCAAGTCGATCGGCGTTTCCCCGCGGGTGACGGCACTGGAAAAGCCGTAGAGGTCGAGCGGGGCGACCTGGGTCGGCACGTCACTCGGGTTGGGTCGGAGCGGTTCACAACTTTGGGCCGCGGCGTGACTCGCTCCTGCGAGCGAGAGCGACACGCCGAGCCCCCATCGGATGACGCTCCCCGATGACCGTCGTACTCTGGGCACGCTCTTCACCGAGCCGCCCCCAGCTCCGGCATCACGTAGCGGACGACGGTCCGAACCTCGAGGTCGTCTTGCTCCACGGCCCATAGGGTGTCGCCACGGATGACCACGTTGGGCTCCGTCGGAAAGCCGCTGTACCGCGCCTGGGTCGGTAGCCGGACTACCGCGAGCCATTCGCCGTCATTAGCGAAAACATCGAAGTCCCCCTGCCAAGGCAGAGACCAGGTGTGAGTGATTCCATACGCCTCCGCGGTCTCCGGAGGAACGGGGACGCGTTGGTTCGGTTGGGTCGGCCACACCCAGACCCGCCCGTCGCCCGTAGGGAGGATCTTCGCATAGGCAGGGAGCGTCCCCTCGGCTTTCACGACTGGCATCGCGGCGCGGAATCTGCGCTCGGGTTCGGAGATCTCGACTCGACGCCGAGCTCTCGCCACTCGGGTGACACCGCCCTCTCCATCGATGATGTAGAAGCGATACGTCGCCGGGCACCCGACGACGAGGGTGCCGTCTGGGCCGAGGCCCCACTTCACCTTCGGAAGGTAGGGCTCTCGATTGTCTTCCCAGAAGCCTCTACGGTGTTGTCGGACCGAGAGCGTGGGGCAGTAGGTCGCGATCCAACTCGGCGTCCGGATTGGATTCGGATCGAGCCCCTCTCGAGAGACGCCGGCGAAGATCGGTCTTGGGTGCTCGATGCCACCGGATTCGGGGTACAGCGGATTGAGTCCTGCCCACAGCTTGCCATCGTCGTGAAACTCGAGGGCCCCCTCGCGCGCGGGTGGCTGGCCCGGTGGCAACCGGATGCTCCAGCTGCTGTCCCGGCCCACGAAGACCGTGATACGTCGGTTCGTCAGGTCGTTGACTGCGAGGACCCCTGCACCTCCGCCCGCCATGCCGGTCACATGTCCGACTTCACCCGGTCCCTCTCCGGAGCGAGCGACGTAGCCCGCGAACTTCCCATCGGGTGTGAACCGGCGTATCCCTAGCCCTCCCTCGTGGACGTACACGTCTCCGGCGCGATCGACGGCGAAGGAGTGGATCTCGCCGAAGAGGTACTCTTCAGGCCCGTCCGCCATTCCGTACCGCTGCACCACGGTCGGTGTGATGGTGTCTGCGATTGAAGGGCGCAGGTTCTCGACGACCATGGTGTCCCCGACGAGGAACCGGCGAGATGCGATCTCTTCTGAAGCATCCGCCCCACAGCCGGTAACCGCGAGCACCACCGAGAGTGTTGGCCCGAGGCTCCGACTGGACGTGCGCGACGCCGTGGTCACAGGGACTCCGGTCAGAAGGTGAAGAGAAGCTCCGATGAGGCTCTTCGACCTTAGCTGCTGGCCGGTATCCCAGCCAGGCTAGAAGGCTGGGACCGCCTACGCCGCCCTTAGCTGGTCGAGCAGCTCGGTGCACGAACGGTGCACCATCTCGTAGACGTTCTCAAAGCCGCTCGCTCCCCCGTAATACGGGTCGGGCACCTCGTCACCGCTCGACTCGCTGTCGTACTCGCGGAGCAGCTTGATCTGGGCACCCGACTCGCGGGTCGCGGCCAGTCGCTCGATGTTCCCGAGGTTCTCCCGGTCCATTGCGATGACGTAGTCGAAGTGATCGAGGTCGTCGGAAGTGATCTGGCGGGCTCGGCTGGGTAGCTCCACACCGTGCTGGCTCGCAACCATTGCCGCACGGGCGTCAGCACGCTCTCCGACGTGCCAGGCACCGGTCCCGGCGGAGTCGACTTCGAAGCGGTCGGTGAGACCGGCCTGATCGACGAGGTGGAGGAAGATCCCTTCGGCGAGCGGGGAGCGGCAGATGTTGCCTAGACACACAAAGAGGACCGACGTGCGGGTGGAGTCGGGTTGATTTTCCATCGTCTCGAGTGCCGGCCGCGCGGGCCGTGCGTGGTCTCGGGGGCGGGTGATGGTGCACTCGGCGGCCAACTTTGCGGAGGTGGGTGCGCCTCCGCAAGCACCTTGTGTTCAGGGACACGGGCGTTCGTCTCGGATCGTGCCACAGTTACCTTCCTGGGCCGCGTTCCGACTCGCGCACAACCACAGATTCGGTCGGGACACCCGTAGAGAAGGACCCGCCGTGTCGGAAGAGAAGAGCTTTTCAGATCTGGGGTTGTCCCCCGAGCGCCTCGCAGCCGTGGAGGCCTTGGGTTGGACGATCCCGACGCCGATCCAAGCTCAGGCGATTCCCGCAGGTCTTACCGGAACCGATGTCGTAGGGATTGCCCAGACCGGGACCGGGAAGACAGCCGCCTTCATGATCCCCGCCTTGGAGCGAGTCAACGTAGGCAAAGGGCTGCAAGTGCTGGCTCTATGCCCGACGCGGGAGCTAGCCCAGCAGGTATCCGACGACACCGTCGCCCTCTCGAAGGGGACGAGCATCCGATCGGAAGCGATCTTCGGTGGCGTGAGCTACGGACCCCAGATCAAGGCACTCGAGCAGGGCTTCGAGGTGATCGTCGCGACCCCCGGACGGTTCATCGACCACATGCAGTCGAAGAGGGTCGACCTGAGCGGAGTGACGTACCTGATCCTCGACGAGGCGGACCGCATGCTCGATATGGGGTTCAGGCCGCAGATCGAGGAGGTCCTTCGAGGGATGGCGAAGAAGAGGCAGACGATGCTCTTCAGCGCCACGATGCCCAATGGCGTCCACGACCTCGCCCTCCGCATTACGAACGACGCTGTGTGGATCGAAGCGACCCCGCCCGGCACAACGGCCGACGGAATCGATGAGCGCTTCTACTCGGTGAAGCCGGACAAACGGAACGAGCTCTTGATGAGCCTCATCAACGAGCCGGGTTGGGAGCAAGTACTGATCTTCACACGTACGAAGGCGGGCGCGGATGTGCTCGAGCGCCTCCTGACCCGTGAGGGAATCAAGTGCGATGCGATGCACTCGAACAAGCACATGAAGGCTCGGACGCGCGCGCTCGAGCGGTTCGCGGAAGGGTCGATTCGCGTGCTCGTCGCGACGGACGTAGCGCAGCGCGGTTTAGATGTCGATGGCATCACGCATGTGGTGAACTACGATGTTCCGCTCGATCCGGAAGACTATGTGCACCGGATCGGCCGGACGGGTCGCGCGGGGGCGACGGGCACTGCGCTTACCTTCGTGACCGCTGGTGATCTGGGTGCTATCAAGAGCTTGGAGCACCGCCTCGGACGCACGATCGAGAAGATCCACCTTCCCGAGTTCGACTATGCGGGCGCCCCACCGACCGAGAGCGGTTCGACGGCGCGGCGTGGCAAGAAGTCGCGCAAGCAGGGAATGGGTTCGAAGTCTGCCGCGGACCTCAGCCCCGAGGAATTGGCGGCCCTTCTGAACCCCGGCTCGTCCTGATCGACTACTTCCCACGGATCAATTTCCAAGGACTGACAACTCGATGATCTACAAGCAGTACGGTGAGAAGTATCAGAGTGTGGATACGAACTTCGATGCAAAGGCGATGACCGAAGTCGGATTCCGGCGAAATCGCACGGATTCGTTCGAAGTGTCGGAGCTCGGTCAGCGGTTCGAGAAGTACGATACCGTCGAACTGACGGCCGAAGCGGAAGGCGCGGTCCAGACGGAGACCGAGCAGGGAATGCTGGATACGCTCTCAGGGAAGATCGACGAGGTGATGTCCGCGATGCCCGAAGGGGCGATTGCTGTCGTCGAGAACGAGAGTGGGCACGACTATCCCAAACCACGCCAAGAGATCAAGAATGTGATCGAGGAGGGGGAGAACAAGCTCCACTTCCACTACTCGATGTCGCCGGCTCTCCGTTTCGGGCTGTACCGCCCGAAGGACTAGCAGTTCGCGGAGTCCAGGCGGCCTACGGGCCGCGCATCCCCAGCGGCACTCCATCCAACTCCCACCCCGGATCGACCTCAATTCCGAGGTGTTGAAGGAGGGTGGGCACGATGTCGACGATGAAGGATGGCCCGTCGGGCGTCGACATCGTCGCGGTCTGCCCGCTCACCACGATGAACGTTGTCATCTCTTCGGGGGAATCTCCACCGTGCCCGCCCTCGGTGGTCCGCCCGTGGTCCGTGCTGATGACTACGAGCCAGTTCTCACTACCGAACGTCGGTCGCGCGCGTATCGCGTTGATGAGTAGTCCTACGTGTCGGTCGGCGAGTGTGATCGCCTGACGGTACTCATTGCCGATCGAGCCATTCTGATGACTCACTTCGTCGGGGGTGCCAAGGTACACAAAGGCGGCATCGGGGTCGGAGAGCCTCAACACCCGAGCGGCCGCCGAGGCTACCGCCTCATCAGCCTCGGCCCACCCGAGCTCGTATCCATCGAACTCCACGATCGAATCGATCTGTTCGGAAAGGAGAGTTCGGTCACCCTCGATGTGGACCAAGGGTAACCAGTCGATCGCCGCGAAAGTCGAATACGACGGATTGATAAGTTCGAGTCGCGTCAGAAAGTCCGGGTACGGGCCGAAGTTCCGGTCGGTATAGTCGTTATTCGTGACGCCGTGCTTCTCGGGCCAGACGCCGGTCAGCATCGAAGACCATGCGGGACCACTCACGGATGGAGTCGTGGTCGTCGTGCGAGCGGTCATCGTCCCGGCCCCGCTCAGTGCATCGATGTTGGGCGTCTCCACCGCCGTGAGGACATCCGGGCGGACTCCGTCGATTCCGATGAGTAAGACCTTGGCCGTGCGCTCGTGGAGCGGCACACGAGGAGGTGCCTCCACGACCTCTGGCGCCTGCCTTAGTGAACGCGTCGCGAGGAGTGCAATCGCTCCGACCGCGAGCCCAAGCGCGACGATCCGCCGCCAGCGTGTAGATTGTTTCTTCTTCTTTCTCATTGGTTTGACACTTGGAGGCCGCATGTCGGTACGGCACGTGAACGACTTCGAGGCTCAGGAAGTCGCCGCAGGGCAAGACACCAAGATCCAGGTACTCATCGGTCCAGACCAGGGGCCGAATTTCGCCATGCGCCGTTTCATCATGGAAGCGGGGGGCGGCATGCCCATGCACACCAATCGCGTAGAACACGAGCAGTACGTGCTTCGAGGCAGCGCCCGTGTGCAGATCGGTGACGACGTGCACGAGGTCAAGGCGGGGGATGTGGTCTACATCCCGGGCGGAGTGCCGCACACGTACGAGGCGGGGAGTGACGGCTTCGAGTTCTTGTGCGTGGTGCCGAACGAACCCGACGAGATCAGTCTGGTCGACTGCTAGGACCCGGGGCGCGAACACCTCCGAGATACGATCTGCTCGGTCGGGGTGGCCGGGAGCACGCTCTGGAGTGAGCCCGGACCCTTAGGGGTCGGTTCGAAAACTCCGACAATGATCGAGGGCGTGCTTCATGGTCCGACGCAGCGGCTGCCCGTTCTGGCGCACACGAGCCAGCATGAGGCCTCCTTGGATCGTCGCCACAACGAACTCCGCCAAGCTTTCCGGATTCACTTTCGGGCGTAGCACTCCAGCGGCTTTCAGTTCGTCGAAGCCGCGGGCCAAATGGTCACGCTTCACTGCGAAGGCGGCGTCCAGTTTCGACCTGAGGTCGGGGTTCCGATCCGCAACCTCGGCAGCCATGGATCCGAGCGGACATCCTCCGCGAAAATCGGCCATCTCAAACGTGCGATAGACCGCTTCGAACCATCTCTCTAGGTCTTCCCAGGTGCTCAGTAGATTGCCCGGCGACGCCGCTTCGGGCTGGCGCGCTATATGGTACTCGAGGACGGCAGTCTCCAGAGCGCCCCGGTTTTCGAAGTAGTGATAGAGCTGACCCTTGCCGGCGTCAGCGAGCTCGAGGATATGCCCCAGGCTGGTATCGCTCATGCCTCGAAGATGCATCAAATGCGCGGCTGCCTCGACGATGCGGGCACGAGCGTCGCGTCCCTTCGCGGTCAGTGATTCATCCATGATCGAGAATCCGCCGCAGGTGGGAGAAGGCACCCCTCCCCCCACCTGCGTTGCGTAGCTTGAAGAAGGGGTCAGGAAGCGCTGACCGGAACGCGCTCCTCGGGGGGAGTCCAGGCGAAGGGCGCGAAGTTCTCGTCGAGGGGCGTATCGGCGAGGTGGTTCGCGTAGTTGCTGAGTGTCTTTTGCGTCACCCCGGTCACCACGTCCAATACCTGCTCCTTGGCGAAGCCAGCAGCAAGGAAGTCGGCGATCTCCGTCTCCGAGACCCAACCCCGGTTGCGAACGACGGAAAGGGTGAGGGCACGCAAAGCCTCGAGGCGAGAATCCGCTAGAGTTTCACCAGCACGCAAGGCAGCGGCGACCTCGTCAGGCGCACCCACCATCTTGGCTACGGCCGTGTGCGCAGCAACGCAGTAATGACACTGGTTTTCGACACTCGTAGTAAGTAGGACGACCTGCTGTTCGACGGGGCTCAGAGAAGACCCCTCGAATGCGGCTGAGACCGACGCGTACGCCTTTACCGCCGCGGGCGAGTTACCGAGCGTGCCGATCAGGTTGGGAAGGAACCCGTAGGCGGCATTCACCGCCTTGATGGTTTCCACTGAGGCCTCGGGGGCGGTTTCAGCGTTGACGAGCTGGAAGTGCAGCATGGGAGTTGTTCTCCATGGACTAGTTGAAAGTGGCCGATCTCAGCACAGGCTTATGTACCGTTCGGTACAAACTCAATTCATAGCGACCCGAATGGTTCCCAGGGGCATCATCCCGTCTGCTGACGGGCCAATACAGGGTCAGTTACTCGAAGTCGTTGATCAGGAGCTAGTCCACGCCGTACCGATCAGGCGAACTCGACTCCGCCGCCGGTCGCTTCCGCCGCGAGGAGCGCCGTGTCAGCGGCCCTGAGCAGAGTCTGAGCGCTTTCGTACGAGTCGGAGTACGCAACCAACCCGAACGACACGCTTCCGGGAGCTTTCCCTTCGAGGGCGACCTCGATTCGGTCTGCCGCTATGCGCCCACCTTGCAGATTCGTCCCCATGAGAAGAACGACATACCGTCCGTTCCCCATGTGGCACACGAGGTCCGACCTCCGGGTGGTAGCGGCGATACGCTGGCCGAGGTCTCGGATGACCTCGATGTGCGACCCTTCGGCTCCTGCGGTCACGAGCATGACCGTGAACGGAAGGCCGCGATTCCCGGCTTCGAAGAGGTAGTTGTAGACGAGGTCGAAGTGCAGAGAGTTCGCGAGTCCCGTCTGTACGTCGGTCAAAGCCGGATGGCTCTGTACTTGGTCGATACCTGTCACAGGCACGCTCCGGAAACTCCACCTCGGGGGGGACGCTCGGCTACAACCTCGTACCCTAGGTATCGGCTCGCCAGCGCCCGAGGTTGAGCCCGACACCTCATGGGATTCACTCTTGATCCGTCGGCAAGGCGAGGGCGATCAGCTCCGCGGGCTGGCCGCCACCGCCGACGGAGATCACGATGAATTGCCGTCCCTCATGCATGTACGTCATCGGAAGGCCGACCTGAGCGTTCGGCAATTCGATCTCTGCGACCGTCTCCCCAGTCGCTTTGTCGAGCGCTCGGAACATCGCCGCGCCCGAGGCGCCCTCGCCGGCAAAGAGGAGTGTCTTGGTCACGAGGACGCCGGCTCGCGACACCTTGCCGGTCCGCGGGATGATCTCCGGATCGATGTCGAGTCGCTCCGCGACGTAATCCGGGGTGTCGCCGTTCGGCACGGTCCATGCGAGATCACCGGTGGAGAGATCGAGCGCGGTGATTCTGCCCCACGGTGGTTTCACGATGGGCACGCCGCGTGCGATCGAGGCCCGAGCGAAGCCGAAGATGTAGTCCATATCGGACTGATCGCCGCCAGGGATCAGCTGGAGAACCGACGCATTGGTTTGTGAACCGACGTACAAGTAGCCGGTCTCGGGATCGAGAGCCCCTCCTTCCCAATTGGCTCCGCCGATCGTGCTCGGCAGGGATAGTGTCCCACTCGTACCATCGGGCGCGTCGCGCAGCGATGGCGGGGTGAAGATCGGACCCATGCGATACCCGGCGACGGCCTCCAACGCCTGCGCCTTGATCTCCGGCGTGAAGTCGATGAGGTCGTCTTCGCTGAACCCTTGGCGGTCAAAGGGCGGCGGCTTCGAGGGAATCGGCTGGGTGGGCGAAGTCCACTCGCCGGGCACATCAGTCTGAGGGACCGGGGTCTCGACGATCGGCCAAATCGGATCGCCCGTGAGCCGATCGAAAACGTACGTGAAGCCCTGTTTCGTGATCTGCGCGACAATCTTTCGGGGCTCGCCGTCGATCTCGAGGTCGGCGAGAATCGGGAAGGTCGGGTTGTCCCAGTCCCAGATGTCGTGATGGATGATCTGGAAGTGCCAGACACGTTCGCCGGTCTTCGAGTCGAGACAGACCAACGACGTCGAAAAGAGGTTGTTCCCGGGGCGATGCCCTCCGTAGTAGTCCCCCGTCGCGGCCTCTGTCGGGAGATACACATATCCGGTCTCCGCGTCGAAGGAGATGGGGGCCCAGACGGCGGCATTGCCCGTGTACTCCCAAGAGTCGTCCTCCCAACTCTCATTTCCGACTTCTCCGGGCTCCGGAATCGTCTTGAAGGTCCAGATCTCTTCACCCGTGCGTGCGTCGAAGCCACGCACGTCACCCGGGGTGTTCACCCTCGACGGAGGCCGGAGCCCGACGTGGTGAGCGGAGCCCACGACGATCACATCTCCGACCACGGTCGGGGGCGAGCTCGCCCCGATGGTGCCGACCAGGGGAATTCCCTCTCGTGTCCGGTGGCCCTCGTTGAGATCGACGGTCCCGTCGACCCCAAACGATGGTACGGGTCGTCCAGTTTTCGCGTCGAGCGCGACCATGTGATAGCCGGGTGTGACGACGAGGATCCGATCGTCACCGGCGCCGTCCGACCACCACGACACGCCACGTCCAGGATTTGGGCGAGGGGCCTCTGCAAGGCGCTCGCCTTCCTCCATGCGCCACATCCAGAGTAGCTCACCGGTTCCAGCGTCCATCGCCACGACACCCCTGCGCATCCCAGCGGTCGCGTAGAGCACGCCGTTCACCATGAGGGGGGTCGTAGCAGAGCGCACGAGTGGGTTCGGCCCGTGGTTTCGACCACTCCACCTCCAGGCGATCTCCAGATCAGCCGCGTTGGTCGCGTCGATCTGATCGAGCGCGGCGTACCGAGTGTGCCCTGCGTCTCCGCCGTAGACGGACCACATCCCGTCGGCTGCTCCCAGCTGAGCATGGATGGCACTCGGCATTAGGGCCGAGCTGGCTAGACACGCGACCGCCAACATGTGCCACGCAGTGGAGGTAGGCTTGGGGGAAGCCGGCATCCGGTCCGATCCTCTCTCGGGTAAACGCTCGAAACGCAAGCTCGAACAACGTGGGTACCCCGGGGACGGCTCGCTAGGTCGCCCCGCCCCTCGGGCGGTTGTGGATTGCCGGTCGTAGCCCCCCCGAATACCCTCACGCTCTCACTTCCTCGACCCGACCCGACCCATGAAGACTGCGTTTCCCTCCATCATCGCCCTCGTACTCCTCGCAGCGCCGATCGCAGGACAGGAGAGGCGGGCGTTAGACCACGCCGACTACGACGTATGGAACCGAATCCAGGGCGACGTGCTCTCGACCAACGGTGAGTGGCTCGCGTACCGTCTCGTCCCTGGTGACGGGGATGCGCTCCTCGTTGTTCAGGGGCTCCGCACGGAACAGCGCGCAGATATTCCCCGGGGGACCTCGGTCCGCTTTACAGCTGATAGTCGCTACCTGATTGCACAGATCGAGCCGATGGAAGACGCCGAAGGTGCGGAGGGTGAGCGAGGAGAGGGGAGCGACGCCCCGAACGACTCCCTCGCCATCGTAGATCTCGGCAACCTTTCGGTGGAGCGCATCGCAAACGTGGAGTCGTTTACTCTGCCGGAGGATGACGGTGCGTGGCTCGCGTACCTAATGGCGAAGGATCCGGAGGACGATTCACGTCAGGAGAGTGAGGAGGCGACATCCGAGGATGACATGGATGAAGACTCCGCAGCTCCTCGCTTGGACAACGGTCAGACGCTCGTCGTACGCGGCTTGCAGAACGGCTCCGAGCGCGAGTTCGAACATGCGGTGGAGTATCATTTCTCCGCGGACGGTGCGGTGTTGTACTACACCGCGTCCGGTGAGGACGGGGAGGCAGATGGCGTCTTTCGGGTAGAGTCCGGCGGCGGGGCAGAAGCGGTCGTTTCCGGTGCGGGACGTTACACCCAACTCGCGGTCTCTGACGGCGGCGCGGCCGCTTTCCTCAGCGATCGGGACGATCGGGACGACGAGGCGCCCGACTTTGCTCTCTATATGAGCGACGGAGGGTCGGCGCGGCAGGTGGCGTCACCGGCAGGTGGCGCGGGTCGAGGTGTTCCGGCAGGATGGGCGCCGAGTCAGCACGGTGACGTCTCGTTCTCCGATTCCGGACGGCGTGTGATGTTCGGGACGGCTCCCCGCACCGAGCCAGATGTCGAGAGCGAAGTGCCGGAAGACGAGCGGGTGCAGGTCGACATCTGGAATTGGAAGGACCCGCTCCTCCAGCCGATGCAACTCGTGCAGCGCTCGCGCGAGCTCGAACGGACGTACCTCGCGGTGTTCGACGTCGACAGCGACCGTGTGCTGCAACTCGCGACACCCGATGTCCCCGATGTCTCGGTGGGGGACGATGGCGACGGCGACTATGCCGTCGGGATGAGCAATATGCCGTATCGGCAGCTCATCTCGTGGGACGGACGCTATTCCGACCTCTACACCTTCGACATGGCATCCGGCGCGTCGCGAAGGGTCGCCGAGATGGTGCGCGGAGGTGGTACCCTCTCCCCCGGAGAACGGTACATCACGCGCTGGGACGGCTTCGAGAAGGCTTGGTTCGCGATCGATGTCGCTTCCGGCGAATCGATCAACTTGACGGCTTCTCTGGACGTACCCGTGCACGACCTCCTGGATGATCACCCCGACGCGCTGCGCCCCTACGGCTCCGCAGGATGGACCGAGGACGACGAGTACTTCCTGGTGTACGACGAGTTCGATATATGGGCGGTCGATCCGACCGGGCGCGAGTCTGCCCGTAACCTCACGGAGGGTGCCGGGAGGGCCGACAGGCAACGCTTCCGGTACATCGACCTCGACCGTGACGAAGCTGTGGTGCCGTGGGGCGAGAATGTCATGCTCTCCTCCTTCGACATCCACTCGAAGCGTGCCGGGATCTGGCGGGATCGCTTCGATCGAGATGGACGGCCGGTCGAGCTGGTGTCGGCCGACGCTCGCTTCGCGGGGGTGCGGAAGGCAGAAGACGCCGACGTAGTGACGTTCACCCGGTCGACGTTCCGGGACTTCCCGGATATCTGGGCTACCGACCTCGACATCGACTCTCCTCGCAGGGTGACGGACGCGAACCCTCAGCAAGACGAGTACTCGTGGGGTTCGGCCGAAATCGTCGAGTGGACATCGATGGACGGCATCGAGTTGCAAGGCATTCTGTACAAGCCGGACAACTTCGATCCGACCCGCGAGTACCCGATGATGGTGTACTTCTACGAGCGTTCATCGGATGGTCTGCACCAGTACTTCGTTCCGGCCCCAGGGGGCTCGTCGATCGATCGGTCGTTCTACGTGAGTCGGGGTTACCTCCTCTTCGTCCCTGACATCCCTTATCGGATCGGTTATCCGGGGGAGAGCGCACTCGATGCCGTAGTGCCGGGTGTCTTGGAGTTGGTGGAGGACGGCTTCGTCGATCGCGAGCGGATCGGGGTGCAGGGTCACTCGTGGGGCGGCTACCAGATCTCGTACATGATCACGCGCACAGATCTGTTTGCTGCCGCGGAAGCGGGCGCGCCTGTCTCCAACATGGTTAGTGCGTATGGGGGCATTCGTTGGCAAAGCGGAATGAGCCGAGCGTTCCAGTATGAACGAACCCAGAGTCGGATCGGTGGATCACTATGGGATAAGCCGCTCCGTTACATCGAGAACTCACCGATCTTCACGGCCGATAAGATCCGCACGCCGCTCCTGATGATGCACAACGATGAGGACGGGGCGGTTCCGTGGTATCAGGGGATCGAGCTCTTCGTCGCACTTCGTCGGCTCGGGCAACCGGTTTGGATGCTGAACTACAACGGGGAAGCCCACGGTCTGCGACAGGAACACAACCGAAAGGACTGGGCGATTCGGATGCAGCAGTTCTTCGATCACTACCTGATGGGTGCGCCCGCGCCGGTGTGGATGGAGGAGGGCGTGCCCGCGATTCTAAAAGGCGAGACACTGGGTCTGGAACTTACGAATACGAGGCGCCGGATTTCGGACGACGATGGGGAAGAGGGTCGGGGGCAGTAGAGGCATAAGGGACGTCGAGGGAGATCGGGCGGGGTCGAGCGCGTGAAGCGGTTTGTGCGCGTGGGCGTCATCGCTGCCGTCGTAGCCGGGATTGGCTTCGCAGCCGGTCCTCGTCTGCGGGTAGAGCCCCGCTGGGTGGAGCCGACGCTACCCGAAGACATCGCGTCATGGTTGGCGACGGAGGAAGCTCAGGTCGCGCAGCTACGGCGCACAGCAGAGAAGGAGGTCCTCTGGGTCGACCGTGACGTGCGCGGTCGAACACCCCTCTCACTCGTGTATCTGCACGGATTCTCGGCGGATCGGCACGAGGTAGAGCCGCTCGTCGAGGAAGTGGGCCGTGAGCTGGGAGCGAACGTGTTCTTCACCCGGCTCACCGGACATGGTCGGGATGGGGCAGCGATGGCGGAGGCGACGACCGAGGACTGGTTCGATGATGTGGCCGAGGCGATCGCCGTAGGTGCCCGCATTGGCGAGCGAGTTGTGGTGGTGGGGACCTCGACCGGAGGCACGCTCGCCGTGTGGGCCGCGGCGCGGCCTGAAACCGAAGGGCGGATCGCCGCCATGGTGCTCATGTCTCCGAACTTTCAGCCGCGCAACCGCTCGACGCGGATCGCGCTCCTTCCTTGGGGACGACAGATCGCCGAACTCGCCGTGGGAGAGGAGCGGTGCTGGACCGCGGCCAACGACCAGCAGGAAGCCCACTGGACGACGTGCTATCCGACTCGCGCCATCTTGCCGATGATGGGCCTCGTGGAAGCGACGGCCGACTCCGACCTGACGGCGATCGCGATGCCGGTCCTCGTCCTTCAATCTCCGGATGACACCGTGGTCGACCCCGTGGCTACCGAGGAAGCCGTGGCCCGAATGACGTCGGCGGAGGTGACGCTGCGCACCGACATTCACCCCGATGATGCAAGCCACCATCTCCTCGCCGGGGAGATCATGTCTCCGTCGACCACGGACGATGTGCGGGCGATCATCGTCGACTTCCTCGTCGAGTCCGGCCTCGCGGATAGGAGAGTGCCATGAGTGAAGACTCGCCCCCGCGCTTGCTTGCGGGTGGGAGTGAGCCTGCGACTCCGGAGCAACTGCTCGCCCGTTTGGAATCACTCGGACTGTCCGTCGAGACGGTCTCACACCGGCCCGTCTTCACCGTCGAAGAGGCGAAGCGCTATCGAGATCCGCTCGTGGGGGCGCACGTGAAGAACCTCTTCGTGCGTGACAAGAAAGGAATCATGTGGCTGGTCGTCACGCTCGAGCACCGGACCGTCGATCTGCACGCGGTCGCGGCTCGACTCGGTCTGAAGAGGCTGTCCTTCGCAAGTGAACGCCGAATGACCGAGCGACTGGGCGTGAGGCCCGGGTCCGTAACCCCCTTTGCTCTTCTCAACGATCACGAGCGGAAGGTGTCTCTCGCGCTCGACGTGGGGCTCAAGGAGTACGACGTCTGGAACTTTCACCCCCTCGTCAATACGATGACGACCACCATCCAGGCGGCGGATATGCTCCACTTCCTGGATGAGATCGACCATCCGCCTCGATGGATCTCTGTCGAAGGGTGAAGCCGGTGGAGGAGTGAAGCCGGTGGAGGAGTGAAGCGGGTTGCGCGAGTTACGCGGTAGGGCCGCGAGTAAGGAAGCCCACGCATCTCCGTAGAGACTGATGGTGACCGGTCGGATGTTTCATTCGAACCGGAGGTGGACATGGACGGGTGGCATGAACGGCGTACAGCCAATGACCGGCTGAAGGAGCGCTTCCAAAGCACGCTGGCCCTCTCGCTCATTGGAGCGGCGATGGGCCACCTGCTGGTATTTCAGATGTTCCCCGAGTTGACTGCAGCTGAGCTGAGCAGTCCGGACGAGACCTTAATCCAGATTCAGCAACTCGAGGAGGTGCCGCTCCCGCCCCCGCCCAAACAGCTAGGGTCACCGGTACCACCTGTACTGGGATCGCCGATCGACGCGGATGCGACGATCGCGACCTTCGACTGGGATCGCGCGGTGGATCCGCCCCCACCACCTCCGCCGGCCCCGGGCGAGGGGGTTTCGACCGGCTCGGGTGGCTTCGAGGTGTGGACGGTGGCCCCGAGGCTCCTCGATCCTGACGAGCTCCAGGATGCGCTAGAGCGAGCGTACCCGCGGATGCTACGGGACGCACGCATTGGCGGAGCGGTGACCTTAGTTCTGGATCTCGACGCCGACGGAGTTGTTCAGGCGGCACGCGTGGGCACGTCGTCGGGCCATGTGGCTTTGGACGAGGCGGCGCTCTCTCTGGCGAAGGAGATGAGTTTCTCGCCCGCGATGAATCGAGATCGCTACGTCGCCGTCCAGATCTCGATTCCGGTCGAATTCCGAGTCCGACGGTAGCCGGCGCCGGCTCGGGTTGCGGCTAGCTACTCAGGTCAGGGAGCCGGTCGAACCAGGGTCGGGCTCGTTCTAGTTGGCCGGCCACTCGGAAAAGGATGTCCTCGCGCGCGAAGCGACCGACGAGGTGTACCCCGATCGGGAGGCCCGACTCGCTCCAAGAGAGCGGGACGGACATCGCCGGGTGGCCGGTCACGTTGTAGATGGGTGTCCAAGGGATGAAGTCCAGAGCATCGTTCGCGGCTTGGTCGATGAGTCCGGCAGCTTTCATGAGGCGTCCGGAGCCGAAGAGGCCGACCAGCTTCAGTTGGCTTCGCTCGGCCTTGCTCGGGCCGATCGTCCCAAGGGGTGGGGGCGGTGTCGAGACGGTCGGGGTGAGAACGAGGTCGTACTTCTCGAAGAAGCTTCCCACCGACCGTCCGAGGACCTCCAGCTTGCGCAGCGCTGCCGCATACTCCCTGGCAGAAAGGGCCCTCGCGACGAGTGCGAGGGCGTAGGTCGCTGGCTCCAAGTCGCGTCGACTCGCTCTTCGACCCACCAGTCGTTCGGCGTCGGCCACATCGGCTCCAAGCTCCCCGGCGACGACGGTCAGGAAGTTGCGCGCGAACTCCCTGCCGTCGATCGGGAGGTGGTCTTCGACGACCTCGTGTCCAAGCTCGCTCAAGAGCTCTGCAGCGTCGCCCACCGCGTGGACGCAGTCCGGGTGCACATCTGTCGAGACGCAAGGGGTCGTCGTATACGCGATTCGTAGAGGGGGAGGGTCGCGATCGACCTCTTCGGCGTATGGCCGCTCCGGAGGAGCAATCTCGAAGGGTGCGCCAACGTCTGGTCCGTGCGTCGCGTCGAGGAGGCGGGCGGAGTCACGTACTGATCGCGTGATCGCGTGCTCGACGGCCGCCCCCCGCCAGAACTGCCCGCGGTTGGGTCCTGTCGGCGTGCGGCCCCGCGAGGGCTTGAGTCCGAACAGTCCACAACACGAAGCAGGGATCCGAATGGATCCTCCCCCATCCCCACCGCCCGCCATCGGTACGATCCCGGCCGCGATCGCAGCTCCTGATCCACCGCTGGATCCGCCAGGACTCCGCGAGAGATCCCACGGGTTCCTGCATGGCCCCCAGAGTTCGGGCTCGGTCGTGGGGAGGAGTCCCCATTCCGGGGTGTTCGTCTTCCCGAAGACGGTGAGGCCGCTCGCTTCCACTCGCCGAGCCAGCTCCGAATCCCAATCGACCGTCGCGTGCTCGAGGAAGCGACTCCCGCTCGTTGTCGGGTACCCCGCGTACATGGAAGCGAGATCCTTAGCGAGGTAGGGCACCCCTTTGAATGGCCCTTCGGCTGGCTCGGCGGCCCTTTTATTCGCGCGCTCGTCCATCCGTTGCACGACCGCGTTGATGCGGCTGTTGACCTCCTCCAGGCGGGCGCGGGCCACGTCTAGGAGCTCTTCCGCTGTGACCTGCCCGTGACGCACCAGCTCAGCCAGCGCAGTGGCGTCGTGCGCGACGTACTCGGAGTACTTCACGCCCCGAGTGCCTGTTCGAGGTCTGCGAGCATCTGGCGGGAGCTCCCGTGGTCCGGCATGAACTCGACGGCACGCCGGGCATGCGGGAGTGCCTCCGTGAAGCGTTCAAGGCGGATGTAAGTACGACCGAGTTCGAAGTGGGCAATGCCGAGTCCGGGGTCTGCTGCGACGGCCGCAGCGTACGCTTGCGCAGCCTCTGCGTGCCGTCCCGCCCGTTGGTGCAGGTTTCCGAGGTTGAAGTGCGCGAGGGCCTCGTGCGGATTCAATGCGAGGGCGGATTCGTACGATTGCCGTGCCCCCCCTGGATCTCCGGATCCCGCCTGAGCGATACCCAGATTCACCCATGCGAGTGGTTGATCACCGTCCGCGGCCAGCGACCGTTGGATGACATCGATCGCGAGTTGGAACGCGCCGGCCCGGTTGTGCATCTGTCCCATCGCATGCAGGACCCGCGGGTCTCCCGGCCGGAGTTCCAGAGCCTTCTCGTACGCGGTCATACTCGTCGCGAAGTCACCCTCGTCACGGGCTCGATCTCCGAGAAAGCCGAGGGCGAGCACCCATCGAGCTCGAACCGCATCGCTTCGCTCATCATTGCTGAGTGCTGCAACCAAGCTGCGACGGATCTCGGGGTCGTCGCCTCGGCTCCAGTGGAGCGATGCCAATGCGAGTGAGCGGACGTCCAGGTCCGTGCTTTCCCCCAGCAAGGCCAGCCGCTCCTCGACCATCGGTGGGAGCGCAGGAACGTCGGGTTGCAGATAGGCCGAGACGATGCGGGTGAGCCCTTGGAACTGGATGAGCGGGTCGTGCTGTTCGGGTGCGAGAAGCAGCTCCGCTGCCTCCGCGAGGTTACGAGCCCGGAACTCGGTGGCCAAGCCGGTGACGAGATCCCGGTGCGGCTTGAGCTCTCCCCACCGGTCGCGCACCTGGGTCTCGAGCGTGCTTGCGGGGACGTCCGTGTGACATTGCGCGCACGCCCCGACCAACCCGAGGTCCGCATCGAAGACGGGGCGCGGGATCGCGATCGTGTGGTCCGATCGGGCGAATGCGACGCCGTCGCCGACTTCTGGGTGCTGCAGATAGGGCATGTGGCACGAAACGCACTTCGACCCCTCGGAACCCTCGGGATGGAAGGTGTGCGCTTCTGGCTCGATCGCCTTGCTCGCGTGACAGCTCGTGCACTGCCCGTCTGCAAAGGGGTCCGGGAGTGGGTTCCGGTCGATGTCCCAATAGCTCTGACCGTGGGGCTCATGGCACGAGGCGCAGTCCATCGGACCCTGTAGGTAGCATGCGCTCGCCAGGTGGTTGCTCTGGTACGCGAAGCTGCGCACTCGCCCGTCGGCGAAGAACGGCTCGTCTCCCAGAGTCGGGTACTTGAGCGCGTAGTACTTCTCGAGCGGTTCACCCGGGAGGTAGCCCTCCTCGAGCACATCCTTGAGTGCATGGCATTGGAAGCAGACACCAAGCGACTCGTCCTTCCCGCGGTAGGCGAGGCTTTCGATGCCAGCGTCGCCTCCCGCGGCTCCTCCCGCAGCCATGATCTCGACGTGATCTCGGCCCGGCCCGTGACACGACTCACAATTCACTTGGAGCGTGGTGTACGTCGTCTCGTATCCCGCTCCAGGATCGAGGGTCGTCAGGATCTGGCTTCCGTGGCACTCCTGGCAGTTTGCGAACCGATCCACGGTGCCGATGGGTCGCAACGGGGGCCAGTCTCCGCAGTCGGCCAGCCGCATCTCAGGTGTGATCGGCTCCCACCCCATGTTGGTTCGGGACCCTGTGTTACAGAACCATGCCGAACCGGCGTCCGACCAATCCCATGGAAGGAAGCGCTCGGTTCCGTCAGGAAGCCGCGTAAGAAATCCCTGAGTGCCGCCACCGAGCATGTGGCCACCTCCGATCACTCCGGTCACGACCCAGCTCTGCTCCGTAAAGCCGTCTTGGCGGACGATGAACTGGTAGCTCCCGCCCACGACCGTGGGAGTCACCTCGGCATCGGCGAACCGGATCGATCGACCGTTGAAGGGCGCGATGATCACATCGGGGCCCGGAATCCCCCCGGCTTGCCCGTGCGTGGATTCTGCCCATGCGTCGTACTGGTCGGTATGGCACGAAGCACACGCCTCTGCCCCGACGAAGTCGGCCGGCTGTACGGTTCGGGCGGCGGTGGTGGCCGGGGCGGGGAAGTCGAGGGTGAGGGCGTCCTCTCGCGACTCCGACTGAGAGGTGTCACACGCCTGAAGCGAGGTAACGAGAAGGGCGGCGGGAAGAGTGAGGAAGCGCGCCGTCATCGATGCCCTCCTCTCGCCCATGCAGGTTGCTCACACGAGCAAAGCGTACGGATATGGCGCACGAGCGCGCGCATTTGCTCGGTTGAGAGGAGTGCGCCGTACGCCGGCATTCGGTTGCTCTTGTCCAGCACGTATCCCCCCGAGTAGATCGCGTCGAAGAGCGTGTCGTCTGCACGCTCCCTCATGGCCACGGCATCGGAATGCACTGTGGGCCGCACCGGAAGTGATCCCGAGTTCCAGCCGTCACCGCCCCCGGTCGGGCCGTGACACGCCGCGCAGTGTCGGGCGTACAGCGCTTCTCCGTCGACCTCCTCTTCGCCGATGGGCTCTGGCAACGGCCTCCCAGGTGCAGGAGGCGCACCCGGGGGGTCGGGCGCGAGGCTCACGAGGTACTGTGCGAGACGCTCCGCATCGCGGGGGGGGATGGATTGCACGGGCATCAGCGTCTGATTGGTACGGATCGCCTCTAGAACGGAGTCGACATCATCCCGTAGCCCGATGCCGTTGAGGGAAGGTCCGATCCGGCCGCCCGATTCGCCGATGCGGTGGCACCCGACGCACGAGACGCGAGATTCGAGCATTCGCTCGACTCGGCCTCTCTCCACCATAGTCAGCGACGACCCGTCGTCCTGAGCTCGGAGGGCCGCACCGGGGAAGCAGATCCCGAGGGCCACGCAGAGGCCGACCAGGCGCGCGACCCGGCCGGCTCTGCGCGACGGCCTAGCTCGCGGCCGTCGAATGCACTGCAAAGGCGGCACCCTGATTGTCGAGGCACTGGGCGATCATGTCTCCCCCGGGCACCTCCATCGGTCCGTTCAAGACCTGACCACCGAGCTCTTTAACCTTCTCGATCGCTGCATTTACGTCGGGAACGCGCACGTAGTACAGCCATGCGTTCATCGGCATCTCGGGTGGCTTGTCGAACATCCCTCCCAGAGGCACTTCGGTCACGCCACGGTACATCTGATACATCCCCATCTCGCCCATATCCATGGCGTCGGTCTTCTCCCACCCGAATAGCTCCGAATAGAAGTCCCACGCCCCCTCCCACCCAGTGGTGGCGAGTTCGTGCCAGGAGAACTCCCCGACGTTGGGCGGGCCGTCGTGTCCGGGGGTGTCGTCGAGCGGTTGGTACGCTCCAATCACAGCTCCCTGTGGATCTGCGTAGAGGGCGATCTGGCCGACTTCGGGCATGTCCATCTCCATCACGACCGAGCCGCCCAAGCTCTTGGCCTTCGCCGTGGTTGCTGCGATGTCCGGCGTCGAGATGTACGCGATCCAGTGCGGTGGGGCTCCGGCCGCCGCCGCTTCGGCGGGGAGCGCCATGACGCCACCGATCGGCTCTTCGCCGTTAACCCACAACGTGTACGGCTCGGGACTGTTCTCGTACGGCATCGTACCCCAGCCCGCGATCGCTCCGTAGAAGGAGGGCGCGTCATCGGGGTTCGTCGTCATGAGATCGAACCAGCAGAATCGTCCGAGCGGAATATCCGACATTGAGACCTCCACGCCTCTAGGAAGGGCCGGCAGCCCTTCATCCACACATCTTTCTCAAGGGGCGACCAAAGTACATCGATCGACGCAAACGCGCCTCAAAACGTCGGCCTCCACGACAAGAAGAACGTTCCCTCACTCCTGCTCTGGCGCGTGCCGGTCAGCTCCGGATTCTCGAACCGACCGAGCGTCACGTACTCTTCCCACGACGCGCCGATTCCGACGGGGCCGCTGAGCGGGAGGTCGATCGTACCGCGGATCCGATAGGTAGTGTGGTGCGCGTCGAAGCCGTCGAAGTTCGACCCGTGGAGCGTGACGAGTCGTGCGGCGAGACCCTCCACGCCGACAAGGGTTCTCGCTCCGTCGCGGAGTCCCAGAGAAAGGCGAGCGGACGGCCCCCACCCGAAGTCGTAGAGACGAATCCGTTCCTGGATCCCGGGGATCTCCGCCCCGGCGGCATGCGATGCGTCGACCGACCCTATGACTGTTATGACGCCGGCTGCAGACGCTTGGAGGTCGAGTTGCTCCGAGAGCGGCACCTTGTGGAGCAGTGTCCCGGAGAACGCCTGGCCCGCTCGCCGGTACGCCGTCGTGTTCTCGAGTTCGAACTCTTGAGTGAGCAACAAGGCCGATCGCTCCGACGCGGATCTCGCAGACGCGAGGGTGCCCCGAATCTCGATCGTTGCCGGGGTGGCTTCCTCACCGGGGATTAGGCGGACCCGGGCCTCGTAGTGATCAAAGGGTCGGCGTAACCGGTCAAATGCGTCGCCCGACTCAACCCGCAGCTCGATCGCCGCGCGACTCCCTCGCGCACCGGCTCCGTACTCGGTCGGGACTCGACGCACGCCCGCTGTGACCGCAAAGTCGAGCTGTCCGGGGATGTGATCCGACGGATCGAGCGGGTTACTGCCCTTCCGCCAGGCACGCCCGGAAATGATCCGTGAGCCTGCCCGCGGAAGGTCGATCAATGCGCCCAGGATTTCTCGACCCACGCGCTCCCCCCCTGAAGCGGTGTTGTCGAGGATGAGTGAGGAGAGTCGGTACGATGCCTCCCCAACCGTCGCGCCGCCGATTCCCGTGTTGATCATGTCCGGCGTCGAGGCGAGGTGCGTCTCCGTACAGCACTCCCAGAGCCAGCTCCCGACTACGCTGAACACGAAGCTTCCCCAGTACCCGAACCCGTTCGACCGGGCACCGCTGTAGTACAGGTGGCCGTGGTAGGGGTGCTGGAAGTAGTTCACCGCGAAATCGTTGTCGTCCCACCCGAAGCCCTGTGCGATGCCGCGTCGCCAGCTTCGCGGAGATATCCAAGCGAAGCGTCGGTCCCGGATGTACTCGTTTACAGCCCAGGGGATGAGGAGGCCAAACGACGCCACTCCCACTCCGCGACCGAGTGCCCGTGTCACGCCCCAAGCGTCCGGCGTGGCTGACGATGCACGACCGGGGTTCGAGGCCATGTCCGTGCGTCGGTCCTCGAACCAGGAAAGACCGAGATGGAGGCGCCACGCTCGGCCGGGGTCGACCACCGGAAGTCCGTAGTCTACCAACTCTCCTTTCCCTTCGAAGCGACTCCAACTCGAAGAGAGTTCAAGCGCGGTCCGCTCGGTAAACAGATACTCGAGGCCCACTGCGACCCCGACTCCGCGACCGGTCGCGCGAACATGAGGAGGGTGCGATGTCGCTGGGCCCGGGTCGAAGTATCGCGAGGCTTCAGGGCGTATCCGAAGGAACGTCCAGCGGCCGTCGGCCCACCCTGACCACTTCTGGGCGAAGCTGAATCCGTATCCCGCGGTGATGTGACCGCGTAGTTGGTTCCAGCTGGTGTCCGGCGAGACTGCGGATGGGAAAGACGCCCAGTTCCAGCCGACGCCTAGACGAGCGCCGCGGACGGCGTAGAGCACCGTCGCTTCGGCGTCGAGGGCGGGGGCGAGGGCCGCACCGTATGGTCCGCCAGGACTCTGCCGGCCGATACCGAAGCGGAAGCCGGCACCGGACTGCGCCAGGGCGCGGTCTGTCTCTGCCGCGAGAGCTGCGACGATCGCCAGCGCTAGAACGGATATCCGCCCCGCGCTCCGTATCCCGGTCACCATTCCGAAAGATGTCGAAAGCCACGCGGACGGGTATGGCGCGCGGTGGCCGGATCACACCCAGTGGATGTACCGTCTCAGCCCATGAGCCTTCTCTTTGACGGAAATCAGCCGGGGATCGGATTCGTCCTTCACCCCACTGATCTTTCCCAAGCCTCCGAGCGCGCCTTCAACCACGCCTTGGCGATCGCGATCCGGAGCGGGTCCAGCTTTACGCTTCTCCATGCGGTCGGCCGGCGGGCGACGGACAACTGGATCGAGTTTCCGTCGGTGAGCACGAGGTTGGCGCAGTGGAAGAGCGCAGGGTCGACCGCGGGGATCGAGAAGGCGATGCGCCAAGCGAGTGTGAGTAAGGTCGAGGTCGACATCCGCGACCCGGTAGCGGCGTCCAAGAAGTACCTGAAGACACACGCAGTCGACATGCTGGTGCTGGCGATCAGCGGTCGCACGGGCATCTCGCGACTCCTTCGCCCGTCACGGGCCGAGAAGCTCGCCCGGCAGACGAAACTCCTCACCCTGTTCGTACCGGAGGGGGCTCGAGATTTTGTTCGTCCTCGTTCCGGCGAGGTCACCCTTCGGCGCATTCTCATCCCAGTCGATCCGAGTACCGATCCCCGCCCTGCGATGAACCAAGCCGTGCATGCGGCAGCGCTGCTCGACAACCCGAGCCTCGAGATCACCCTACTGCACGTGGGCGAAGGCGATCGACGGATGGAGGACCTCCCTGATCTTCCGTTCTGCAGATGGCACATGCTGGAGCGGCGGGGGGACGTAGTCGAGACGATCATGGAGACGGGTGAGGAGATCGGTGCGGACGCGATCTACATGTCGACGGCGTGGAGCCGCGCTTCGATCGGGCGCGTGAGCGGGGGAGTCACGGAGGCCGTACTCTCGCTGGCGCGCTGCCCCGTAGTGACTGTCCCGATCGACTAGGAACTCCACGATCAGGTCGCGTCCTATGGTTTCCGAGAACCGCCCGCGCGAGATTGCACGACTCGCCCCCGGTACTTGCCCCGATCCCTCGAACCGACCGCATCGATGAGAGACCGACGCAGAGGTTGTGTGCCCCTGATGTTGGCCGTCGCCGCGTTGGCGTATTGGCCGGGAATGGGAGAGGCGCAGCTCCGCCACGGGAGTACGCTCACGACGGCAGCCGGACTTTCCCTCGGGATGTACTCCGGGAGCGTGCTCGGCTTGCTCGGCACCATGATGCCGTGCAACCGAACCTTGGTCGGCGGACGGTGCACTGCATCGGGCGCGAGCGCGGGCGGCGCCGTGGCACTCGCGATGGGCGGCCTCATCGGAGCCCAGAACACCGGCGACCTGCGCGATCGAGCTGAGTCGGCAGGATGGGGCGCGCTCGCCGGTGGAGTGGTGGGTGTGGTCATGCGCAGCGCGGTGCGCCAGTACCAGTGGTCCGATGCGCTAGCGTTCGCGGCGGTGGGAGGAGCGATCGGCGCAGCCTCCGATGGCGCTTGGGTTGGCGGAGCGGCTGGGCTTGCTGTCGGCAGTTTGGCCTGGCTCGTGGTCCCGAAAGCCGGGCTGCCTGAGGCGGTGATGCTAACTCTCGCCGGCGTCGCGGCGGGCGGGCTCGTCGACTGGGCGAAGGGGGCGGGAGACGCCAATCGAATCGGGACGACGAGTGTGGGTGCGAACTTCAGCGTGCCCATCGGATGAGGGGTGTGGCCACACTCCGCGTCGCGGTGGCGGGGGCTGGGATCACGCTCGTTTCCGCGTGTGGCTTCGGGCACCGGATGGAGTTGGCGGTACCGGCGGCTTCTCACTGTCCTGCCGAACCCACTCGGGTCGGTGACACGCCCCCGGACACGATGTCGTTGCGATGGTATCGGTCGTCTGATGATCGGGACGTGCGCCTCTCATCGGCATGGTGCGAGACCGTCGGTGAAGAGGCTGTCGAGCTCGATCCTACCGTGGGTTCAGGCCCGTGGGTGCAGGGCAGAGGATTGACGGTCGCGTCTTGGAACATGGAGGTCGGTGGGGGCGATCTGCTCGGCTTCCTCCGCGACGAGGTTGGCTATTCGTGTGAAGGCGGGACGGCCCAAGGAGGCCGCCCTTTCGTTGTGCTGCTCCAAGAGGCGTGGCGTTTCTCCGAGTCGCTCCCCGAGGTCGACGGCTCGGCCGTGATTCCGTGGACGATCGATCCTGATCGGGCTCGACCGGGCGCACCCGATGTCGTCCAGACGGCACGCCAATGTGGACTCGCGTTGGTCTATGTGCCCTCGGCTCGGAACGGGCCGGACGACGAGTCGAGGCCCTCGGAGGACATGGGGACGGCGATCTTGTCCTCCGTGCCTCTCACGACGCCGATCGCGATGCAACTCCCGCACGAGGGGGGACGGAAGGTGGCTGTTGCCGCCACGATCGAAGCGCCCGGAGGGCAGCGTGTAAGGGTGGTTTCCGTGCACCTCGACGTTGCATCGACTCTGGTCAGGACGCTTCTCAGCGGGAACCAGACGAGGGCGCGTCAGGCGTCCGGGCTCATCGAGGCCGTGGATCAGGCGGAACGAGATGGTCCTCTCACGCAGATCGTGATCGTGGGAGGCGACTTCAATACGTGGGCCTCGGGCGAAACGGCCCTAAAGCTCATGCACGAAGCCTTCCCCGACTCTCCCGAGTGGGATGGCGAGCCGACGAGAGGATCGTTCCCGCCGGACCACATCTTCTTCCGTCGGCGTTCCTTCACGACCTTCGCCGTCGAAGGCTACACGCGGATCGACGACCCGTTCGGCTCCGACCATCAAGGCCGCAAACTCGTACTTCGCTACGGAAGCTGAGGACGCCTAGGCCGGCAGTCGGCCGCGTGCGACGACGACAGGCCACGCGGTGAAGGATCCGCTGGTTCGGATGGCTTCTTCGCGGAGACGTTCGGCCATTCCCTCCACGCTCTTCTCGTCGAATCCGGCAAGCGACTGCCGCGCGGCTTCTGGGAGCATACTACGTACGCTCTGCTCAACGTACTCGTAGTACGGAGATGATTCACCGCCGGCGACGAGTGCCTCGAGTCGGCACGAGATGTCGGTCACACCCGCCGCTACGAGGATCGACCGCAGCCGTCCTCCCGCGGCGGTATCCGCACCGGCCCCCGACACTACCTCGTTCTTCCATGCGACGATCTCATCGTACTGACGGGAGAACGGCACGGAGTGGCCGCCTGTAGTGAGCACCTCCATCCACGACTCGATGAAGACGACGGCTGCTCCGGGGCGGAGGCTGGATAGCAGGGACCGTACCGTGTGCTTCGGGTTGGGCTGATGCATCAAGATGAAGCGCCCAACGAGTGCGTCGAAGGGCTCGACTGCGGTGAAGTCGTCGAGTTCGGTGACCAGGAACTCCGTATTGGTAGCCGATGGGGGCAGGTGCTCCCGGGCTGCCTCGATCGCCGTCGCCCCCCGATCGAGACCGAGAACGAAGCCGTTCGCCCCGACCAGTGCCGCCACCGTACGACTCACGTCCCCCGTTCCGCATCCCACATCGAGCACCCGGTCCCCAGGTCGGATCCCTCCATCGCGGAAGGCGCGCGTCGTGATCTCGCGATAGATCGTCCCCTGCAACTCGAGTCGGGCGAGCTCGTGGTCGGTGTGCCCCAATAGATAGTGCGGGTCGCTCATAACGTTACTTCCCATTTCTGTTCGATCTCGTCGGCGCTCCATGCGGACCCGACCGTTTCATCGACGAGTTCGAAGCCCTCGGCTTCGTAGAGCCGTCGAGCCGGGTCGAGGCCACGGACAGTAAAAAGGACCATCCTTCGATAGCCCATATGGCGGGCCTGTCTTACGCACTCCGAGACGAGTCGGGCGCCAATGCCCAGTCCGCGTGCGGAAGGCTCCACGAAGAGGAGGCGAAGCTGGCCCACCGTTTTGGATCGACGGGTTAGAGCGATCGCGCCGGCCCGCTCTCCGTTCACCTCTGCGATCCATGTGCGGTACCACCGCGGATCGTAGTTGCGGGCAAGGTCGGCCACGATCTCCGCAACGATCCCTTCGAAAGCGACGCCCCATCCGTGCGACTCGTGGTACAGCTCTGCGTGGCGTTCGACGATCCACCCGAGGTCGCCAACTCGGTGGGAGCGGTAGGTGACGCGGCTAGACGGAGGGGCGTTGAGCTCGCTCTCGATCGTCGACATGGCCCTGAGGATCCGCTTCCGAGAGGCCGCGGTCGTATGCCGGAGGAGTCCGGATGTCCGCTCGTGAGATGCCGCGTTGAGCCGGGCGAACGCCTCTTCTCCCGAAGTCGTCAGCTCCAAGAGCATTCGGCGTCGGTCCACATCGGACTTCGTCTTTCGGAGAAGCTTCTTTCCGTGCAGCCGGGAGACGACGCGACTGATGTAGCCGGCGTCGAGCCCGAGCTCTTCTGCGAGATCGGTAGTGGTGGTGCCTGGCGCGTGCGCCAAGTCATAGAGCACGCGAGCTTCCGTCAAAGACCAGGGACTGTCGAGAATACCGTCCGTCAGCAGCCCGATCTTGCGGGTGTAAAAGCGGTTGAATCGTCGGACCGCGTCTACCGTAGTGTCGAGTTGTGTCATTGCCTGAGGCAGTGAAGTATGTGCCTGAGGCATGTAATATAGCGATGCGGGACTAGAACTGAACCGGAGTGCCGATGACGTACCAAAGCGAGGTGGCCCCCCTTCGGAGGGTCGCCCTCAAGCATGCTCGCGAAGCCTTCGAGTCGCAGCAGGTCATCGATGATCAGTGGCGTGAACTAGGGTACCTCGAGCGTCCCGAGTACGACCGAGCGTGCCGAGAGTACGACGCCTTCGCAGCCCTGTTGGAGGAAGTGGGCGCTCACTTGGAGTGGGTTGACGATCGCGGAGTTGGGATGGACTCCATCTACGTACGGGACGCCGCCGTAATCTCGGACCGCGGGGCCATAGCGTGCCGCATGGGGAAGGCGGCACGGCAGAGTGAGCCCGAGCCGCTCATCGTCCGGTTGGCCGACACCGGCATAGCCAAGCTCGGAGCCATCGAAGACGGTGGGGCCTTGGAGGGCGGCGACGTCACATGGCTTTCGCCAGACGTGCTCGCTGTCGGGCGCGGGTATCGGACCAACCAATCCGGGGTCGATCAGCTCTCGAAGCTCCTCCCCCATGTGACCGTATGTCCTGTACCGCTCCCCCATTGGAAAGGTGAAGACGACGTCTTCCATCTCATGTCTATCCTGTCGCCACTCGATGAGCGGCTATTGCTCGTCTACTCGCCGCTTATGCCCGTGCCCTTCCGTGAGCGCCTGCTAGCCGAGGGCTTCCGATTCGTCGAGGTGCCTCCGGAGGAGTTCGAATCGCAAGGGTGCAACGTCCTCGCCACCGGTCCGTCGGTGGCCGTCGCGCTCGATGGGAACCCAGAGACCAAGCGCCGAATGGAGGCTGCCGGGGTCGAGGTGCACACCTTCGTCGGACAGGAGATCAGCCTAAAGGGGTGCGGGGGGCCAACGTGTCTTACCCGGCCGTTGGAGCGGGGGTAGGGGGGCGGGCGCTGCCGTGATTAGGCGGCAGTCCCCCCGATCGGGATACTGTTGCGGTTTCCGCAGTCCAAGGCTCGGCGGCGGATGGCGTAACAGTCATCATACTACGATAGGTCGTGCGGTGAGGAGCTATGTTGCGCGGTAGGCTAGCTAATCCGCGAGCGGTGGTGAGATTGTTGCAGTAGAGTTGATAGTTAGAGAGCCCAACTTCTGGGTGCCCGGTAAGGCTCTGTGCCCAAGCCCCGAGGACGAATGGCCCGGATGCCGCTGCGCGGGGAAGCACTTCGTCGACCCCGTGTGCAACGTCGCATCTTTCTCGGTGGACTGGCGGTCTTCTTCGCGGCGATGATCGGTAGTTGGATTGCGGAGGCAGCGGAATCATCCGTCGGCGAGACCATCGCTTGGTGGTCTGCTGCTATCGGTATCGGAGGGGCTTGCTCCGTCGGGGTGATTTCTCTCCTCGATGCGGTGGGCGTTTTTAGAGCACTCGGTGCCCACACCGTTCCGACTGAAACTGAGGCGGAGAGGGAGAGGAGAGAGTGAGTACTGAATACAAGACATACCTCGCCGGCGTCATGGTGCTCGGGGCGTTCTACGAGCCATTGAAGGGAGCATTCCCGTCCGGTCTCACGTTCGTTCTCGCTGTGGTCGTGTACTTGCTGGCCCTGAGAAGTCTCGGGAAGCGGCTGACGCTGGATCGCGAAGGGGCAGACTCGCCCGACGGTTAATCTGCATGGCGAGTCATCACCCACCACTCCGCGATTCGCATGCAGGCGGGCGCCGGGCGATCGACTGGGGCGGGCTCTCTAACAAGGACTTCTACAGTCGTGGGTTGGCTTGTCGGGTGCGCTTCGCGCTTGTGAGCAGCTGGGCCACGCAGTAGAACTCCGATCCGTTAGATGGCGGCTTGGAGAAGCAGATATGGGGGAGTTCGGTAGGAGTCTGCTACGCAAAGCGCGAGGCGTTGCTGGCCTCGGGGTGATCGGTGGTGCCCTCGGGTTCGTCGGCGGTGGCATCTGGGGTTTGGTCGCCGGAGTCCTCGACATGGGGTTCTTCATGGACGCGGGCTACTGGTCCTTTCTCCTCGCACGTACCGTGGAGTCCGCCGCGTATTTCGCTATCCCGGCGAGCTTCGCAGCCACCTCGTTCGGGCTTCTCCTCGCGATAGCCGATGGCCGACGCTCTCTGGCTGATCTCCCCCTGTGGCGGATGGCACTGTTCGGCGCCTTGGGAGGAACCCTCTTCGTTCCGGCCCTCGTCTTGGTACGAATCGGGCTGTCCGCGTTTGCTCCATTCCCCGTCGCGGCTCTCCCTGTGATAGGCGCGTTCGCGGGCCTGGGTGGGTTACTGGCTGCATCGCTGACAGCAGTCGCGAAGAGAGCACACCAAGCGGAGCTCCGCCTCGTCGAAGAGGTCCAGCTGCTATCCGCCCCGGAGTAAGGCGGTCTGGCGCTGCGACCGGCCGCCATCTAACACCATTAAGAAGGACCGAGTCAAGCGGACGCAGGAGTGCTAGAGCGGCGGGCGGTGCCCGCCGCTGTGGTGTTGGTTGAATAGAGTGGCGCATTCCGGGTATCAGTTTGAAGGCGCTGGGGTGCAGCGGCGATCAAACACCATTTGGGGCTAACTCCCGGGAGCGGGAGGAGACCCCGGTACGGGGGTCGGTCCCAGATACGGACTGGATTGCGACGTCGGGCATCCCAATCAAGCGAAAGGACGCGGACGTGACCGGGTCAGTTAGACATCCGGGCTTGCCCGACGAGGCCACTGCGAGTTCTTGCGCTTCGAGAGCGGTTGGCCCTTGAAGGTGTGGTTGAAGTCGACCTGTTCTTTGAGGACGACATAGACGGCTCGAGCGATCTCCTTTTGGACGAGAGTACGCGCAATGGCGCGCCCTTTGCTACGTGCCTTCCTCTGATAGAAGCGCTTGATCTCGGGGAAGTACTGAACAGCACGGACCGAGGCATGACTGAGAGCGAGCTTGAGGTGGCGATTGCCATCCTTTCGACGACCATGTCGTCGCTTGCCTCCTGAGTTGTCGGCGCCGGGAACGACGCGGCAGTAGGAGAAGAAGTTCTTCACCGAGTCGAAGCGTTCGATGCCGTCGATCTCGAGGTAGAGCGTGAAGGCCACGATCTTGCCGACCCCTGGGATCCACAGAAGCCTCTGGACGTCGGGGTTCGGAACGACTGAGGCTGGAGCTGTTGCTCGATGCGGCGGATCTGAACGGTGAGCTCGTCGTACAAGGAAGCCTGAAGGCTTGCCTCGTCCGGCAACTGATCGGGTTCGGGCACGTTGAACTTCTCGAGCAGTCGCTGCACGGAGTTCTTCGCACTGGTCCGCTTCTCGACGATGTGGAGTCGAGCACGCAACAAGTCGCGCATCGGTCGGAGCTCGGGACTGACCATATGGGCTCTAGGGATCAGGTCGGCTCGTAGCAGCTGGGCTAGCGTCAGCGCATCGACTGCGTCGGTCTTCACCTTCGCGTAGGCGATCGCCTTCACGAACTTGGCGTGCGCGAGCGTGAGAGGCACGCGCTGCTCTTCGAGCAGGTCACGTAGCCAGTACCACGACGACGTGGCTTCCACGGTCGCGACCGTGGGCTCGGGCAGACGATTGAAGTATCGGGCGACCGTCGCTCGACACGTCGGTAGCGATGCCTCCCGCACGACAGCTCCGCTCTCATCTACTGTGCGGATGGCCACCGTGCGCTTATGTAGATCGATTCCTGTGTACAGCATTCTGTGACCTCCCAGGCCGTTGTGCTCTCCAGCTTCTATGGGGGAGGCCCATTCTTGGTAGAATCAAGGAATTGCTGCAGTCGCGGCTATGCTGATGGAGATGCTGCGCTGGTGCACAGCCAGCCCACGCAGTAGAACTCCGAGTCGTTAGGCGCCACATCGGGACCAATGGCTGAAGCTTCGCAAAAGCACTTTGGGGCCGTCTACATCACTTTGGCGAGCGTTCTGCTCGGCCTGGCTCTGGAAGACCTTGTCTCGATCGTCCGAGCAATGGAGGAGCGAGACGCGTTCGTCTGGGTGACGTCGATCTTCGTCGTGCACATCATCATGAACGCTTGGATCGCGTACACGAGCACGGCGGTACGGTTGAACCTGGATCTCCACCCGTGGGACGCGCTCAACGTCTTCGTGCTGTCTGCAGCCCATTTTGCGATCAACTCATTCGTGGCTTCTGCGCCTGCGCCGTTCTTGGTGGCCGTCGGGGCCTACAGCCTCACGGCGGCCGCGACGGTCTACAGCGCCAGTCTGCGTGGGCGGAGCGACCCGACGTTTCGTTTTCCGCATACGGAATTCCGGCCACTGATCGCACTTAACATGGTTGCGGGTGTGACGTACCTGCTCATGGGATGGGTATCCTCAGCCGATCAAGTAGCGGGCGGTGTTCAGTTTGCGTTTGTCACGACTTCGATACCCTTCGCCACCGGGTGGCTCCTATTGTTCTGGCGGATCTGGAGACGGGCGCTCGCTGCGCAATCGGAAGCGTAGGTAGGTGCCTGGGAGCAGCGTGAGCGTTCGGGGACTCTCCAGCTTCTACCGGGGAGGCCCTTCTTGGTAGAATCAAGGAATTGCTGCTGTCACGGCTGAGCTAATGGGTACGCTTCGCTGGTGCTCGGGCGGGCCACGCAGTAGAACTCCGAGTCGTTAGAAAGTGGGCACGGCGAGACTGGTCAAGTGAACCCAAAGCACGAACGAATCACAAAGCGGCTGGGCCAGGGGCTACTCGTGGTGGTGAGTATTCTGATTGCGTTCGGCCTAGACGCCTTCTGGGAGGACTCCAAGGAACGCGGGGATCTGCACGAGGACCTGGCGAACATCTCGGCTGAGCTTCAGGAGAATCGGGCCCGTGTCGAGTATCATCTCGACATGTCCCAGCGCATGGTTGATGCGTTCGACGTGCTACTCGGGGCGATCGACTCGGAGCAGGGTGCTGCAACAGTTCCTGATACCACTCTTTGGCTAACCACGATCACTCCCAGCCTCGACGCGTCGCTCGGTGCCATCGATGCTCTTATCGCGTCTGGCCGAATGGCGGTCGTCAGCAATTCCGAGCTGTCGCGTCGCCTCGCCGGCCTTCGAGATCGAGTGCACGACGCCGTAGAGGAACAGGTCCAGGCGACCGAGGTCCAGTACTCACTCGTCATCCCCCACCTCCGAAAGAACTCCTGGCAGGGCATTGGACACATCGGTGACGACTTCTGGGCTCAGGAGCGGGTTCCCGGGCGAAGTCTCGAACATCGTTCGGACCTCGTATTCCATTACGGAGCAGATGTTGTGTCCGGCCTGAACGTTCGGCGTGTCCTCTATTACGTCACAGTTGGCGAGTTTCTCGCGCTGCTCGATGAGTTCGATGCGATCGAGGACCTTATCGAAGCAGAGGTTGGATCCTGAACTACCGGGTTGAACGAGAAGGGAGATAGGTAACAGAGACTGAAGGGACATGGTTTACAGTCTCGGGTTACGGGAAGAGGAGCCATCGTGGTCGAGGATGGCTCGAATGACCGCGCTCGGAGCGTGGCGGACGTGCTTCGGCCGATGCCTCCCTTGAGGCCCTGAATCGTGTGCCTGATAAAGAGCCTGAACCTGGGGACGAATTGCCCTAGTGTCCTCGGCTACCGGCCGCTGCAGAACTGCGAGCCGTCATGTAGCCTTGGCGAGGAGCGTTTGGTGGCGCCGTTCTGAGACTTCTAAGGCTCGGCACTCGCCCGCTAAGGCATCCGCTGACGGTAGAAGTCCTTGCTAGACAGCGCGCGGTAGCACCTCCGCTTCAAGTCGTGACCCCAACTTGTCTCTTTGGACATCCAGTTCGTAGCTCGTCTGAAGATTCAACCAGAACCGATCCGACGTCCCGAAGTACCGCGCGAGACGAAGAGCCGTGTCCGCTGTGACCGCGCGTTTTCCGTGGACAATCTCGTTGATCCGACGGGCTGGAACGCTGATGTCCTTAGCTAAGCGATATTGGCTCAATTCCAGCGGCTTGAGGAACTCTTCGAGGAGCACCTCGCCCGGATGAATGGGGCTCAGTAGTGATTTGGACATGGTGCGATCCTAGTGGTAGTCAACGATTTCAACTTCGTAGGCGTTCCCCGCCTTCCACACGAAGCAGATTCGCCATTGCTGATTCACGCGGATGCTGTGCTGCCCCACCCGGTCTCCCTTGAGTCTTTCGAGACGGTTCGCCGGTGGAACGCTCAAATCCATCAAGGCTGTGGCAGCGTCGAGCATTCGAAGTTTCCGTAGGCCTAGCCGCTGGACGTCACTCCCGAAACGCTTCACGCGCTCTCGGTTGAAGAGCCGCTCGGTTTGCTTGTCACGGAAACTCTTGACCATGGCCCATAGTAACGTCCGGCGATAATACCGCCAGGCGTTACTAGTGTTCCGCCACGCGCTGTCTAAGAAGGACTTCTACTGTCGGCGGAAGCCGTAGAGGTGGTCCGGATGCGGTTTCGGCTTGTCAGCGTCCAGGCCGTGCGGCAGAATCGCGAGTCGTTACCAATTTGACCCCGTGCCAAGGGCGCCCAACTTGACCAAGAAGCAGAGGCCGTGGGTGCGCGTCTTGATGGAAGCCACGGTGATCGTGGCCTCCATCCTTCTCGCGTTTGCCATCGATGCGGCTTGGGAGGATCGAGAGCAGAAGCGACGGCGCGTAGCGCTACATACGGCTCTCGCAAACGACATGACTCTCGCTAGAGCCGAAGTCGAACGAGTCGGCGCCTACCATCGTGTCGGTCACAGTGCGGCCGCCGCTCTGCTGAACTTCGGTCAGGTGGATCCGAACGACGAAGAAGAGCGTCTGGTGATCGACTCCCTGGTTGCGGCGACCTGGGGCTCCACGGCGAGCTACGATGCACCTCTGGGTGCCGTCGAGAGTGTGCTGAGTTCGGGCGAGCTGGACGTCGTGTCCGATTCGGACCTGGTTCGTGAGCTGACCGCGTTTCCGGCAATGGTTGCTGATCTCGCATGGGAGCAGACCCAGCTCCAGTCTATGGCTACGGAACTCCACACGTACCTGGGCGTCCAAGGAGTCGACGCTTCACTCTTTGATAATGTTGCCTTCGATGAGCCGTGGGAGCTGGGTCCTACTGGCTCGTACCGTCTCGTCGCGGACCCTCGACTCCGTGGCTTGGTGAGCATGATTTGGTTCAGGTATAACAACACCTCGAGCACTCTTGCCTCCATAGGAGAGGCGATCAATCGCATCGACTCTCTCCTACCCCCTCATTGACGCCGACAACGCGTTCTACCAATGGAATCACCGTTGTCCGCGCACAGGCTGGGAGACGACTCCCTCCGCTCGCTGGCGCACTAGAAGGTGTGGCAGCAGTCTTCCTAGACGTGGGATCGTGTGCATGAAACGAGGGGGACATTTGCTGACCAAGTCGCGAGTGCTGGGGATAGCGGGCACCGCTCTGATTGCCGTGGCCGCCTGCACTGAATCACCCGAGTCGGTGGATGACATCTTCGCGCATTTCGACGTAGGGGGCTCCCCGGGCGCATCAGTCGTCGTGGTCAGCGACGGGGCCGTGGTCCACGCCGCGGGATACGGCGCTGCGGATCTCGGGAGTGGCGAAGTATTCGATCCCGCAACGCCAGTACGACTCGCTTCGGTGTCGAAGGCCTTTACGGCCATGGCTATTGTCATTCTCGAGGAGCAGGGACGACTCTCGTTCGACTCTCCGGTAACGGATTGGGTGCCGGAGGTCGCGCGATTCCCAGGGATCACGGTCAGGCATCTGTTGACCCACACCTCGGGGCTCCCTGACTACTACGGGGATACCTCTCCGCTTGAGCGGATGGCCACGTCAGGGGACCGCATGGGGCCGCTACAAAACGCTGAGGCGGCATCGGTCTACCAGGTCTGGGGTGAGCCGGTCTTCACTCCAGGTGAGCGCTACGAGTACAGCAATCCCGGCTACGAGCTACTGGCTCTGATTACTGAACGAATCTCCGGGATGACGTGGGGGCAGTTCTTGGAGAACGAGATCTTTGCCCCACTGGGTATGCAAACAGCCGTTGTCCGGGCTCTGCCATCAACCGCGATTCCCGGCCGCGCGATCGGATATGCCCAAGACGAAGGACGGTGGGTCGAGTCCGACGACGATTGGGGCAACTGGCTGGTGGGCGCGGGAGGCGTCTATGCATCCGCTCAGGACATGGTCTTGTGGGATCGGGCGCTCTACGAGTGGGCCGAGCGTGGGATCCGTACAGCGGAGACCTTCGCACCAATGACCCTCAATGACGGCTCCGTGTCGGAGTACGGCTTCGGATGGGAGCTATCTGACCTGTTGGGTCGTGAGGCGATACACCATACGGGGGGCTGGGTCGGCTTTCGGACGGCTTTTTTCAGGTTCCCGGAGGAGCGCCTCTCGGTGATCATACTCTCCAACGCGTCGGCCGAGGCGGAATCTCTGGCCCTGGCGACAGCTGAACGGTTTTTGGCGCCCACAGGCGGGTAGCGGCGCACCACCTACCAAGGACTTCTGCAGTCCTGGGTTGCCGTTCAGGCGCGCTTCGCGCTTGGTGGCAGGCCGCCCGCGCAGCAGATTTCCGAGACGATGGAAGCAGGACGATCTCACGGGAGCCCTGACGAGTGTCACTGCTGGAACTCATCTTCGTGGTTGCCAGTGTCATCGTCGGGCTCGGTATTGCGGAAGTGCTCACGGGCGTCGTCCGGATGTTGCGTGGGGAGCTGAGAGCGGGTCTGGCCCAAGGCCTCTGGACCGTCACGGTATTCCTATCCTTGGTGCAGCTCGTCTGGGCCTACTGGGCCCTCAACGCCGAAACGAGCCTGACCTTCGTTCAGTACCTGATCATCCTCTGGGGTCCGATCGCGCTCTTTGTCAGCGCCTCCCTCCTCTTTCCCAAGCAGGCTGACGCACCGGAACAGCATCTCGACGACTACCTGATCGAACATCGGGTCGTGTTCCTACTCTCCTATCTCGCCTTCATAATCCAGACCCAGGTCGCGAACTCGACGTTGGACGCACTGACCAGCAGGGATGATTTGGCACTAACCCTGCGCGTCGTCGTTGCCGGAGTCATTGTTTCAGGGTTCCTGACCCGGAACCACTGGTGGCACCGCGTGATCCCTGCGCTGCTCCTTGTGATCTCGCTCTACTTCACGGCACAGATCACCCCAATAGCGGGATTGCCATGAGCCCGGAGCCGCTTTCACCATCCTTATGGGCTGGATCAGGATCACCCGAGAGCGGCAGGAGAGCCAGCCCCGGAACGGGGGAGCGGTTCGGCCAGTAAGACGAGCGTCCGGATTCCCCCACAGCCGACTTCATGCGCGACTGGTTCCCTCCGCGGCCCTTCTTGAGCGCCGTCGTGTTGCGCGGCCTCATCCTATGGTTCGCTGCCCGGGCCGTGACGGTTGCGGGGTCGGGTGCCACAGCCAGCTCGGGAACGACCTCTGTCGCGTCGGCACTCCTCGTAGGGTCTACGGTCACGGGCGTCGTGCTACTGACCAGCTGGTTCGAGATGCGGCGACGAGAGGAGATCCTAGTCCTAGCGAATTTGGGCTTCGGATTTCGGCATGCTGCGCTCGTGCTCATTCTGGTGTGTGCTGCGATGGAAGTTGGCTGGGCCTTGGCCAGTGGATAGGCGACCCTATGCCCTTCGGGCGGAGGGCATCGGCAAATCGTTCGGAACGACGGTCGCGTTGAAGGCCGGGTCGGTTTGGGCGGTCTCAGGTGAAGTCGTGACGTTGATGGGGCGAAACGGCTCAGGTAAGACGACGCTCCTCAAAGCGGCGGCTGGGGTGCTCACACCGGACTACGGGGTGGTCGCCGTAAACGGTGTGGCGCGGGAGCGTCAGAGCCTTTGGCGGCTTGCTCGGCAAGGCGTCATGTACCTCCCGCAGGGTGGGCTTGCAGCCCCGGGGTTCACGGTGGCCGATCACTTCGCGGCATTTGGTCGGGTCTACGGACGGAAGATGATTCGCGAGGCGGTGGAACTGGTGGAGGTAGACCGCCTACTCGATCAGCGCTGCAGCACCTTGTCTGGGGGCGAGGCCGCGCGCGTCTCGCTCGGACTGGCCTTCGCGCGACAGCCAACTGTGCTCTTGGCCGACGAACCACTGGTGGGACTTACCCCGAAGGACCAGGAGAGCATTGGTGCGAAGCTCGTTGAGATGGCCCGACGCGGGATCGCGGTCGTCACGTCCGGCCACGATGTGCGGGCGCTCTTTGCGATCTCTGATCAAATCATCTGGTCGGTCGCAGGTACGACGCATCATCTGGGCGGCGTGACCGAAGCGTTGAAACACGCACAGTTCCGTCGGGAGTACCTTGGGCCGGCCTGGGATGGCTAGTCAGGCTTTGCGGGAGGGGGCGGTGGGCAAGCGATTCCAGGTTGTCACGGTTGTCGCAACCATGTGGGTGCTGACGGCGGGATCGCCCATCCAAGAGCGAGTGGAGCGGGTTACGTCATCTCAGGGCCGGAGCGGCTTGGCTGCACTCTCTCCCGATGGCCGGCAACTCGCGTTCATCTCCAATCGGTCGGGGTCGTGGCAGGTGTGGCTCAGTGAGCCGGACGGCTCCGGGCCGTGGGTCGTGACCGATGAGGATAGTCCTGTCGGATGGCCGGCGTGGGACAGCTCTGGCGACACCCTCTTCTACTATACGGGCGACGGAGTCTATCGACTCCGCACTATCGTGCCGTCCCGGGGTGAAAGCGCCGACGTCGCGACAGAAGGCCTGTCAGCCTTTCGACCCATCTTACATCCGACGACTCCAGATCGACTTCTTTTCGATGCGGTGGATCTCAGCGGCGGTGGAGACCACGACCTCGTGGAGTTGGATCGGCAAAGGGGCACGTGGAGCCGTCTGACGACCCACCCCGGGTATGACTCTGACGCGCGCTGGTCGCCCGACGGCACAGGCATCGTTTTCCAGTCGGATCGGGGCCATGGCCAGTACCACACACAGCTCTACGTGCTCAACACAGTCAGTCGCGAGCTACGGCAACTGACGGACGGGTTGGAGGCTGCCCGCTACCCGTCCTGGTCTCCGAACGGGCGATGCATCGTATATGCGGCCGACGACGGAGACGGCCGCGAGATATGGGTGATGAACGCGGACGGATCTGATGCGGAGCAACTCACGGACTCCGGAGGCTTCAACACGGCACCGACGTGGTCGCATCCGGGGCGCCTCTACTTCAGCACAGATCGTTACGGCGGCGAGGAAATCGCCCTCCTGAGGGTGCGCAGGGGGCTGGCGGACAGGTGCGAAGCCTAACTAGGTGGCGTACTCGGAGCACCATCGGTCGCGCGGGAGAGGGACCGCGTGAGTCCCCAGGTCTCCTCCCTGCTCTCCGGCAAGGAAGGCCGCAGCACCCGCCTTGGGCCAGTTTGACGGGAAGCACCTCGGCGACCATTGTGACGGGTCGCCACGAGTGCGACCCAAACGATTGTAAGGGCGGAGACCTCGTTCTTGGGGTCTGCGCCCTTTGTCGTTCCTCACGCCTACGTTGGGTTGGATCGGATCGCCTAGGCATAGTCGTGCGCCGGGGCTGACGCGTACCGAGAATCACACCGCGCGCCCGTGCTCGAATCGGTTGGTGCGGTGCAGGATCGGCTCCGGGGGCTCTTCCCTGTGGTCGCGCAGCACCCATCTCCTTCAAGGAGGCAGCATGCGCACGCGCTCGAGGATCGTCCCCCCCTTAGCCCTGGCCCTGTTCATTGGAGCTTGCGGCGGACTCTCGTACGACGGAGACGTTGCACCGCCGACCGCCCATATCGATGTCTACTTTGATGACGCTTCAATCGAGCAAGACTTCACGACGATGGGCACCATGTCCGTTGCTGCTGGGGGCTCCCTAGCGGATGTAGAGGCTACCTTGGCCGAAGCTGGTATGAAGCGGGGTGCGGACGCGATCGTCATCGATGGCATGTCCGCAGCGGATGCCCGTTCTGTCGCATCGCATCGGGCCGAAGCGAACGGGCGGCCGCGGTATATTCAGGACGTTGCCACGGGTGGCGTAAGAAACGTCGGGGGAGCCGAACATCACACGAGGCTTGGGTCACCGGCCCCGGGGGCCGGCGCTCGATTGCTGAGGTACGATCGTTAGGTAGACGGCGGGTTGGCTGTTGGAAAGGGGAGTGTTGGGGCCTCGCTTGAGGCCTCAACTTCTCACCTCTCACTCAAAGTGCGAGAGGGACCGTTCTGTAGGCCCTTGTGGGCCCGCGGGTCGCCGATCTGGTCGGTGGTTGCGGTGGCCCTTCAGGAGGCCGGCTCGCCTTCGGACGGGCTCCACAACCTCAGTCGAATCGAGTACTGAACCCCACACCGACCGCGTGCGTTGGCGCCGCATCCGTCAGTCCCGCCAACCCGTGAAGGTCGAGCTGAAGGGTGGGGCTCAGAGAGAAGGTGAAGCCACCGTGTAGTACAGTCGCCGCACTAGAGCCCGGGGCGCGGTCGACGGCGATTTCGAGGAACGAACCGACGTTTTCTGTGACCGCTCGTCCCGCGACGAGGGTGGATCCGACGGCGAAGCCGTCCGCCTCGTCCAACCAAGCGGTGGATGCCTGTACACCAAGCGACCAATCGTCACCGAGGCCGCGACCCGCCGCGAGAATCAGCAGAGGCTCCGCGGACCCTGTGGATGTATCGGAGCTGCCGGTGGGGAGCGCTACGGATGCGATGGCTCCCACGTCCCACGCGGCGATCGTGCCGAGCTCGACCTTCGCTCCCACCCCGACGTCGGTGTACCCATCGACGAGACCCGCATCGAGATACCCCGGGGGTTGCAACCGAATCTCGAAGCTTGCCACCGGACTCCATCGCAGCAGTGCCTCGAGGCCCGAGTACGACGTGACGCTGTTTGCGGTCTCTCGGGAGACGCCCATCTCGATCTGAATCGAGCCCACCGGGACGGCGAAGGGAGATTCGGTGAAGTCCGGACGGTCCGTGATGATCGGTGCGACCTGGGCGTGCAAAGGGGCAGGCAGCACGCACGCCAGCGTCACGATCACTGCAAGAGAGTAAGATTTAGGCATGCCTAAATCTTACTGTGAGGGGCCTTTCTTGGGAATGGAACCGTAGGCTACGCTTTCCGGCCAGCCGACCGCCCAGTCGACTCTGGCTCGCTCATCCGCCCAGCGGTTCGGGCGTCCGATAGTTCACTCCCAGCGCCTCCAGTCTCGTGAGGTGCCAGTCCACTCTTCTGCGGAAGTCGGGCCAATTCTTGAGTTCAGGGGGCGACCACCCGATCTCGGACAGCGCGAACATCCTCGGAAAGACCATGTACTCGATGTGGTCACCGGTCTTCATGTACTCGGTCCAGACGTTGGCTTGGACCCCGATGATGTACTGCTTCTGCTCGTCGCGGAGCTGTTCGGGTATGGGCTCGTACGAGTACACGGTGTCGAGGGGCAGGAAGCCTCCAATAGCGAACGGCTCGTTGTCCCGATCCTCGGACTGGTAGTAGTCGAAGTAGAGGTGGCTGAACGGTGTCATGACCACCTCGTGACCCTGGCGGGCGGCTTCGATTCCTCCGGTAATGCCCCGCCACGACATGACCGTCGCGTTCGGAGCGAGCCCTCCTTCGAGGATCTCATCCCACCCGATGAGGCTCTTCCCGTTCGCGTTCAGGAAGCGCTCGATACGGGAGATGAAGTAACCCTGTACGCGCTCGACCTCGGGAAGCCCCTCGCGTTGCATGAGGCTGCGCACGTACGCGCTCTCTTCCCAACGGACCTTGGGTGCTTCATCCCCTCCAATGTGGATGTACTCACCAGGGAAGAGCTCGATGACTTCGGCCAAGACGTTCTCTAGGAAGTCAAACGTTTCTTCGTAGGGGCAGAAGATGTCCTCGAAGACTCCCCACGTCTGTGCGACTTCGAACGGGCCTTCGGTGCACGCGAGCTCCGGGTACGCGGCGAGCGCTGCCTGGGCATGGCCGGGCATCTCGATTTCAGGGATGACTGTGATGAAGCGCTCTTCTGCATACGCCACGATGTCGCGGATCTCGTCCTTCGTGTAGAAGCCCCCGTGCGGGATGCCGTCTCCGTTGAATTCCTCGCTTCCGTGACCGATCTGCGTCTGGTCTCGCCATGCGGCGACCTCCGTGAGCCGCGGGTATGCGTCGATCTGGATGCGCCAACCCTGGTCTTCGGTGAGGTGCCAATGGAAGCGGTTGACCTTATAGCGGGCGAGTAGATCGAGGTACCGCTTCACGAAGTCGGGCCCCTGGAAGTGCCTCGCCACGTCGAGGTGCATTCCGCGGTACGGTAGGCGCGGCACGTCGGAAACCGCCGCCGCTTGCACTTCGATGGACGTGCTCGATGTGCGTTCTGCATCGGGGCTCGTGAGTTGCGAGAGCGTCTGTAGCCCGTAGAACGCGCCAGCCGCGTCGTTACCCGTTACATCGATACCCGACGAAGCCACCGAGAGACGATACCCCTCCGCGGCACCCTCACCGTCGACGCCTACCACGATCGCGCTGCCCGACGTCGCGCCGCTCTCTTCGATGGGGAGCGGGAAGCCGGCTTCGCGGAAGGGAGTCGCCCAGACGTCGACGAGGCGACGTAGCCGATCGTGATCCCCTGAGCCGAGCCGCACCGTCGTGTTTTCGTCGATCGTGAAGCTTCCACTCGACATCTCGATCTCGACCGGAATCGGAATCACCGAGTGCTCGGGTGGCGGAGCACATGCCGCGACGGTCATGGCGAGAAGCCCTGTGGCTACGGATCGGAGCGTCATCTAAGAAGACCTCGTGAGTACGCGAGTCTGGGTGAACTGCCGGTGACCATCGGGCGACTTGTGGAAACCGAAGCCGCTTTCTCGAGCGCCGACCCAAGGGGTGCCTGAGACGCCTCCGGCTGATCGATTCACGCCGATCATGCCGGCTGTGAGGCTGCGGGCCACCGCGTCCGTGGCTTCGCCTTCGGCACCGAACACTACGGCGCCCAGTCCGAAGGGCGTGTCGTTGGCGCGCGCGACCGCTTCGTCCGGTGACTTCACTCGTGTCACGCACGCCACTGGCCCGAACGTCTCGATATGACCGATCGACATCTCTTCCGTGACGCCAGTGAGCACCGTGGGCGTGACGAAGTTGCCGTCATGCTCTGCCCCGCCCGAGAGCACGGTCGCACCTGCGGCCACGGCCTCTTCGACCTGGCTGAGGACGTGATCGCGCTGGTCGGTGTTCACCATGGGGCCGATGTCCGCGCCCTCGAGACCGTTCCCGACCTGCATCGCCTGCGCGAGCTCGACCAGTGCCTCCTCGAACGCATCGGCCACCGCGTCCATCACATAGATGCGCTCTGTCGACACGCAGACCTGACCGCAGTTCCGGAAGGAGTTGAACGCAGCGAAGCGGGCGGCCTTCGAGATGTCCGCGTCTTCGAGCACGATCATCGGGTCCTTCCCACCGAGCTCGAGGACGACGCGCTTCAGCGAAGCGCTCGCCTCGCGCAGAATGTGCTTCCCCACCTCTCGCGACCCCGTGAAGGCGATCATGTCGACGTCGCTCTTCACGAGTTCCTTGCCCTGTTCATCTGCGCCGTGCACGACAATGAGCACGTCGGGGGGGAGTACCTCCAGCAGGACGTCTGCGTACGCCTGACCGCAGAGTGGCGTGACTTCGGACGGCTTGAAGACCACCGCGTTGCCCGCCATGAGCGACGGCAGGATCATCCAATTGGGCATCGACATGGGGAAGTTCCACGGTGTGATCGCACCGACGACGCCGAGTGGGTCGCGGTAGACGGTGGAGCGATTGCGGCCGTCGTCGACGACCTCGGGTCGGAGGGCTTCGACCATCTCGGCGAGCTCTCGCTCGAGCCCGCCTGCTAGGCCTTTCGCTTCGGCGAGGGCTTCCTTGAGGGGCTTTCCTTGTTCCCGCGTGATCAGCGCCGCGTGTTCGTCCTGGAGCTCCGAGAATCGGGGGCCGGCTTTCGCCAACACTTCGGCCCGGGCCTCGAGACTCAGCCGGCCCCAGTCCACCTGGGCCCGGCGAGCTTGGTCGACGACGGCTTGGATCTCGGAAGTCGGAGTGACGGGGACCGAGCCGATCGACTCTCCCGTGGCTGGGTTCAAAGAGTCTAGGTAGTCCATGGAGTCGAGGCGGTTCGCGCCGGTTCGGGTCGGAGGCCAGGTTGAGGAGGCGAAGATGTCCGACTGCGGAGGTGAGCGGCAAGGTGAGCGAGCGAGTCTTTGACGAGGCCGTCGAAGCGATTCGACGCGGAGAGCTGTCGTTGGTCCAAGATCTAGTCGCCACGACGCCCGGACTCGTTCGCCAGCACACCGCCCATCGAGAGACGCTCTTGCACGTCGCGGCCGCAGCCAATCGGACCGAGATCGTCGAATGGCTGCTCGACGAGGGGGTCGAGATCGAAGCTGAAGCTTCGTGGGGTCAGACGGCGTTCGAGTGGGCGGCGAACATGAATGCGGAAGAGGCCGCGCTCCTCCTTCTCGATCGTGGCGCCACTCGACTGGGTCTATGGACGGCGGCCGCACTCGGGATGATGGATCGGGTGAAGGCCTCGTTCGATGGGGATCGCTTGATCGAAGGAGAAGGGCGCACTCCGCGCGACGGCATCGACTTGGAAGGGTGGCCGCCCGACTGCGCATTTCGGATGGGTGATTACGTGTCGGATGCCTTCTACATCGCGTGCAGGAATGGACGGATGGAGGTCGCCCGCTTTCTGCGCTCGAGGGGGGCCGAGATCGATGCGACCGGGCACTTCGGCGCGACGGCGCTGCATTGGGCGGCGGGTAGAGGGCACGGAGAAGTGGTCGACTGGCTCATCGGGGAGGGAGCGGATAGGAAGCGCCGCGATCCTCGCTTCGGTGGCGATCCCGCTGGGTGGGCGCGAGAGTTCGGTCACGACGAGCTTGCCGAGCGACTCCGCCGGTACTCCATGTGAGATGTATTCGATTCCTTCGTGGGGGCAGTAGATGCCTGGGCTAGAACTTTCGGTGGGTCAGACCGCGACACGCTCGAACACGGTGACTCCCGAACACGTACGCATGTATGCAGAGATTACTGGGGACCGGAACCCACTCCACTTCGACGCGGATTTTGCCGCCGGTACCCGCTTCGGGTCTTTAGTGGTCCACGGTGGCATCACCACAGGCATCCTCCACGCGCTGGTTGCCGAGGACCTCCCCGGGCCCGGATCAGTTTTCCTGAGTCAGAACTGGAAGTTCACCGCTCCGGTGTACATCGGAGACACGATCACGGCGAGGGCTGCGGTCTTACACGTGCACGAGTCGAAGCCTGTGTGCCAACTGGCCGTGAAGGTGACGCGAGGCGAGGGTGAGACGGTGCTGGAAGGGGAGGCCTGGTGCTACAGATTCTTGCCGGAGTGATGGTACGTCGAACCATCCTGCTCGGGGCCGTCGCGTGGGCCGCGCTAGCGTGGGGGCCCCAGCTCCAGGCGCAGACGACGCTCCGTGTCGCCGCATACAACATCAAGCACGGCGAGGGCATGGACGGCGCGGTACGGTTGGAGCGCGCGGCCCAAGTGCTGCGAGGCCTGGACGCCGATGTGATTACCCTGCAAGAGATCGATGTCGGCGCTGATCGGACCGAGGGGGTGGACCAGGCGAAGGCGCTTGGCACGATGCTGGGCATGTCCGCCTACTTCGGCGACTTCATGCCGTATCAGGGTGGAGAGTACGGGATGGCCGTTCTGTCGCGACTCCCGGTTCGCGACGTCCGCAACCATCGGCTCCCCGACGGGGAAGAGCCGAGGACGGCTCTCGAGGTCATCGTCTCCGCGGGGCCCGATGGGATCCCGGTTTCCGTGGTCGGCATCCACTTCTACCGGACCCCGGAAGAGCGGCTCGCCCAAGCGGACACGCTGTCGGCGCGACTGGATGGGCGCGATCACCCGGTGATTCTCGCGGGCGACTTCAACTCCGTACGGGGTGATCTCGTACTTCGCTCGCTTCAGCGTGCGGATTGGTACGTGGTCCCGAAGGACGGGCCGAGTGAGACCTTCCCGGCCGACGCCCCAGAGCGTGAGATCGACTTCATGATGCTCCGGCCCGCGTCGGCTTTCGAGATCGTCAGCCACCAGGTCATCGAGGAGTCCGTGGTGTCGGACCATCGACCGCTGTTGTTGGTCGTCCGGATCTGGTAGATCTCGAAGTCTCGAGGTTCCGCACGACTCCAAGAGTGAGGTATGTCGTATGGTGAGGACGCGTGCCCTGGTGTGGACGCTGCTCGGATCGCTTCTCATCTCCACGCCGATTGGTGCCCAGTCTTTCGACCTGGTTCTTCGTGGCGGCCGGGTACTCGATGGGACCGGAAATCCGGCCTTCACCGCTGACGTCGGGATCTCCGATGGCGTGATCTCGGCTGTGGGTGATCTCGCGGACGTTTCGGCGGAGCGGTCCATCGATGTCACGGGGTTGTATGTCACCCCGGGTTTCATAGACATGCACTCTCATGCAGACCGCGCCCTGTACGGAGGCGATCGCACCGTCCGGGCCGCGACGAATCTCGTTGCCCAAGGGGTGACCTCCATCGTCGTGGGGCCGGATGGCCGAAACCCCACGTGGCCGATCAGTGCGGAGATTGACGGCTACCAGTCGGGAGGTACGGCGGTCAACGTCGTCCCGATGGTCGGGCACGCCACCGTGCGATTACAAGTGATGGGCGACGACTATGAGCGCGCGGCGACGGACGACGAGGTGCGCCGGATGGCCGAGCTCGTCCGTCAGGGTATGGAAGAAGGCGCGTGGGGACTCGGCGCCGGGCCGGAGTACCGACCGGGACGCTTCTCGGCGACCGAGGAAATTGTCGCGCTCGCCCGGGTCGTGGCCGACTACGACGGGTTTTACTACTCGCACCAGCGCTCCCAGTCGCCCCTGCCGCTCTGGCTCACACCCAGCATCGTCGACGAGTACACGCCGCCGCCGACGTGGCCGAGCGGGTGGCGTCTCACGGCGACGGATGGGATGGCCGAGACGATCCGGATTGGTAGGGAAGCGGGGATCCGCGTCGTCGGGACGCACATTAAGGCGAAGGGCCCGACAACATGGGGCCAGTCGGCGATCGATGTGATGGCGATTGACCGCGCACGAGCCGCAGGCGTCGAGGTGTACCTGGATCAGTACCCGTACGAGACGTTCGGAGGGGGGTCGGTCGAAGTGATCCCACGGTGGTACTACGCGCCTGTGGGCACCGATCGGAGTGGTGGACTCGACGACCCGGCGTGGGGGCGACCGGGACTCATGGCGGACGCTGCAGACAACTTGCGAGCCCACCTCGATGACCCCGTGCTTCGCGAAGAGTTGGTGGTCGACACGGAGTTCATTCTCGACTTGCAAGGTGGAGCCGATCGGCACGTGATTGTCATCTCGCCACGTGACGAGTCACTCGTAGGGAAGACGTTAGCCGAAGTCGCTGAAGCGTCGGGCCGGTCTCCGGTCGAGCAAGTGATCCACTTCGCGTTGGAGCTGGGTACCCGCCAACTCCGATCGGGCGTTCGCTTCCGTGGGCTGGCCGGCTCGGCGGAAGATGTCGAGCGGTACATGGTCCAGGAGTACACGGCGACGTCCACGGATGGAGGGATCGTTTCCGAGAGCCGACCGGGACAGCACCCTCGATATTACGGCACTTATCCTCACAAGATCGCGACGTACGTCCGCGAGAAGGGGACGATTACGCTTCCATTTTTCGTGCGGTCGTCGACGGGACTACCGGCGCAGATCATCGGGCTGACCGATCGGGGGTACATACGACCGGGGCAGGCTGCTGACTTGGTCGTCTTCGATTACGAGAGGGTCCAGGACCACGCGACGATCTTGAATCCCGGCGGAGAGAACGAGGGCATCGAGTACGTCTTCGTGAATGGTACGGCCGTGGTCGAGTCAGAAGTCACGACCGGGGCGCTGCCCGGCGAGGTTCTGATCCGGGGGTCTATTCGTTGAGACGGGAGCGCGGAGCGCCTAGTCGGAGCGGAGTGCCTCAGCGGGCGGGATCCATGCGGCTCTTCTCGCGGGGAGCCACGCAGCGATGCCGGATGTCAGCATCAGCAGCACTCCGACGAGGATCGTGGTCGTAGGATCGTACGCCGAGATACCGAAGAGGAGTCCCTCGACGAGGCCGCCGAGGGCCACGATCCCGACTCCTCCGACGAGAGTTCCGAGACTCGCGACTAGGATAGCTTGGCGGATGACCGTTCGGACTACGACCTCAGGCTCTGCGCCGAGCGCCATCCGCACACCGATCTCGCGTCTCTGGTGCCCCACGGTGTAAGCGATCACTCCGTACACGCCTGTTCCGGCTAGCAGGAGCCCCACGCCGGCGAAGAGGGCGAGTACAATGGAGAGGAAGCGTTCCTCAGCAGCTGACGCCGCGACCAAATCGTCGAGAGACACGAAGTCGTGAGGCGGTTGCATGGGTACGTGCTGCAAGACCGTTGCTTTGAGCGGCTCGAACATCTCCTCGGGATCGCCAGCGGTCTTGGCGATCACGTTCATCGCGAGATAGGGCACCTGCGCATGCGAGAGGAAAACCTCCGGGGCGACGTCTTCTCGGAGTCCGTAGTGGCGCACGTCTTGGACGACGCCCGTCACCGTGTACGGCTGCCATCCGTCCCGGAAGTCGATCTCGAACGTGCGACCGACGGCATTGCCGTCGGGCCAGAGTCGCTCTGCGAGTGTGCGATTCACGACCGCTACCAGTGGCTCGCCCATCGCCGCGTCTTCGGGGATGCCTTCTCCATCAAGGAAGCGCATCCCGATCGTCGAGGCGTACCCCGGCGTGACGATTCTCATCTGAACGGTCGACGCCTCGGCTGCCAGCACATTCGAACCCGACGGCCGGTACGGCCGTTGAAAGTCGTTCGCGATCGGGTTGAGGGCGAGTGTTTGGGCGGCGCCCGCTGAGACGACGCCCGGGATCGCCTCCACGGCGGACACGAGGTCGCGGTAGTAGTTGACGATCTCTTCGGCCGTTCCGTCGACCGGATCGAGGGAGACGCGGAAGGCCGCTACCGACTCCGCCTCGATCCCAGGATCCACCCTCATGAGTCGACTCAGGCTCGAAGCAAAGAGGCCGGCCCCCGCGAGCAGAATGAGAGTGACAGCGAGCTGTGCACCGACGAAGGTCTCCCGGGCGCGCCGCTGGCGCCGAGACGCTGCCTGACGCACCCCATGCTTCATCGCCCCATGCCTCGATCCCCGGACCAGGGCGAAGACGGGTGCAGCACCGAACAAGAGGCTGGTAACCAGACCCATCGACACGGTGAAGGCGACCACTCCGGGGTCGATCGTGACCTCGGCGAGGCGGGGGATCTGTCCGGCGTCTCGAGAGACGATCAGGTCGATGAGGAGCTGTCCGAATACGAGCCCCACCAAGCCTGCGGTGAGCCCGAGCGCGAGGTTCTCAAGAAGGAGCTCACGAGCGATACGCGCCCTGGGTGCCCCCAGTGTCGTCCGAATCGAGCAGTCGCGGAGCCTGGCGGGAAGTCGCGCTAGGAGGAGGTTCGCAACGTTGGCGCATGCGATGAGCAGTATGAACAGACCGGCCCCGAACGCCAGCCACAGGGTGCTGCGCACGTCGCCTACCGTGTCTTCGTGCAGTGAGGTAACCGCGGTGCCCCAACCCCGGTTCATGACCGGATACGTTTCAGAGAGCGATGCGGCGATGGCGTCGAGCTCTTCTTCGGCCGACTGGATGGAGGCTCCGTCGGCGAGGCGCGCGACGCCATTCAGGAAGCGCCAGGTGCGAGAGCTGGGGTTGTCGCGGTACACCATCGGCATGTTCCATGCGACCCACGTCTCGACGCTCTTGTCCGGGTAGGCGAAGTCGGGTGGCATCACCCCGACGATCTCGTAGCTGTTCCCGCTGGACACGATCGACTGTCCGACGACGGAGGGGTCTCCTCCAAAGAGCCGTAGCCATGCGCCGTGACTCAGCATCACGGGTCCGTACTCGTCGACCTCGCCGCGTGGGAAGTCTCGCCCAAGGAGAGGCACAGCTCCCATGGTTCGGAAGAAATCGGCCGTCACCTGAGCAGAGCGAAGCTCTTCCACCCACGCGTCGGTGCGATACGTGCCGGAAGTGAGATAGAACGCTGCCATCGTGCTGAACGAGGCGGCCGAGGCTTCCCAGTCCGTGAAGTTCCACGGCGATGGTCCGTGGAGCTCGTCGTCCACATCGGGGTTCGTCTCCCACAGCTGGACCAAGCGCTCCGCTTCAGGATAGGGAAGCGGGCGGAGGAGTACGCCGCGGAGTGTGGCGTACAGGGCCACGTTCGCGCCTATCCCGACCCCCAACGTCAACACGATCGTCGCGCTCAGGCCGGGTGCGCGAAGCACGCTTCGCAGAGCGGAACGGACGGTCTCACCACCCCATCCCCCGGCACCGGTGACGCGCTCCAGGACTCCGTTCAGGACAACGTCTGGGACCGTGCGAAACCAGAGACCCCAGACGGCAAGAGTCCCGGCGAGCCGGGCTTCAGCCAGACGGTCGCGGAAGAGCTCCAGCGTGTCCCGGCCGTAAAGATCTCGAAAGTGCTCAGGGTACACGCGAAGTAGGGCGCGGTACAGCTGCTCAGAGCGGTCTCGTCGTCGCGTCACCGGGCGAGTGCCTCGTCCGCATCGGCTGCGAGGGCCTTCATACGAGCTGCTTCGAGGCGGAGGGACTCTCGTCCCTCTGGCGTCACCCGGTAATATCGCCGGCGCTCATCGCCGTGCGCTGCCCGTCTCTCCGCCGGCTCCACCCACCCTTCCTCCACGAGCTTGCGGATGTATCGGTAGAGGTTGCCTGGCTCGAGTCGGACTCCTCCGTTCGTACGACGCTCGATCTCCTTCACGATTCCGTACCCGTGAAGTTCGCCGTCGGCTAGGACGAGCAAGATGAGGAAGTCGACGCGCTTGAGCGTTCTCATATCGTTGTGCAGGATGTGATTATCGTGAGCATATGATCACTATGAGCACAGTGGGGTTGGCGAGCAAGGGGGGGGATTCGAGAGAGGGAGACGTTGAGTGTAGACCCGTTGAGTCGTAGACTCGGCCCATGAGCGACAAGATTCTCGTTACGGGTGCCACTGCTCCGCTGGGTCGCGAACTCGTGCGGCTCTTGGCTTCAGCCGGTATCGAGGTCAAAGCCGGTACGCGGCACCCGGAGCGGGCGGGGCGACTGTTCGCACCCACCGTGGAAGTGGTCGAGCTGGACTTCGAGCGACCGGCCACCTTCGACGCTGCTGTCGAGTGGGCCGATCGGCTCCTCCTGCAACCCCCCGCGTTTGACCCGGACGCCCATCAGACGTTGGCGCCCCTGCTCGATTGGGCTGTACAGGCGGGTGTTGGCCAAGTGGTTACGGTCTCGGCGATGGGGATGGACGTTCGGGAAGACCTTCCGCTCCGCCGACTCGAACACCACATCGAATCGTTGGGGATCGACTACACCTTCCTTCGTCCGAACTTCTATATGCAGAGCTTCGGAGAGGGTCTGCTCGGAGATCGAATTCGGCGGACGAGCGTCTTCCGCATGCCCGTGGACGACGCCGAGGTCAGCATCGTCGATGCCCGGGATGTAGCCGACGTCGCCGCACGAGCGCTCACCCAGCCGAACTTCTCAGGCCGCTCCTTCACACTCACCGGGCCACAATCCCTAACGCACGGTCAGGTAGCAGGGGTCCTTACCCGTGTCCTCGGGCGGGACATCGCCTTCAGCACCTGTACCGACCAGGAAATGCTGGACTGGTTGCTGTCTGCCCGATGGAGGCCCGACGTCGCTGGTATGGCGATCGCCTTGTATCAAAGCGTGCGTGGCGGTGTGCGTGCGCCGGTGACCGGCGATGTAGAAGAGGTGTTGGGGCGTCCGGCCCGGACGCTCGAGGCTTTTGCCCTCGAGCATCGAGAACTCTGGGGCTGATTCGCCCCGCATATCACGAATAGCACAGGAGAATGACGTGAGCCCTTCCAAGTCGCTTGCGCTCGTGTTCGCTCTCGGGCTGGTGGTCGGCGACGCGCCTGTCGCTACCGCGCAGGTCAACGATGCGGCCGCAGAGCCGGACCGCTTCCAATACCTCGATGTCTTCGATCTGGAGGTCGCTGCCGACCCCCGCATCTCACCGGACGGCTCGCGCGTAGTCTATGTGCGTAGAGGCTTCGACATCATGACGGACGGCTCGCGCACCGCACTTTGGCTCGTGAACGCCGACGGCTCGGATCATCGTGCACTGACCGATGGGAACGCTCCGGTATCATCTCCGAGGTGGGCGCCGGACGGAAACCGTCTCTTGTACGTCTCGTCCGAAGGCGGGTCTTCCCAGATCTTCGTCCGGTGGATGGACACGGGGCAGGTGGCCGAGTTGACCAATGTCACCCAGTCGCCCGGGAATCTCACGTGGTCGCCCGACGGCGCATGGATCGCCATGACGATGCTTGTGCCGGAGCGTCAACCGACTTTCGCAGCCATGCCCACTGCACCGGAGGGAGCGAAGTGGAATGCTCCTCCCATAGTGGTCGATCGGCTCCGCTACCGGGGTGACGGTCGGGGGTATCTGCCACGCGGTCACACGCACATTTTCGTGATGCCGGCCGAAGGCGGAACGCCGCGCCAGGTAACGTCGGATGACTTTGACCACGGTGGAGCACTCTCCTGGGCTCCGGACTCCCGTTCGATTGTCTTCAGTGCGAACCGCGGAGACCCCGACTTCGACGTGCAGGACAGCAACGTCTTCGAGGTGGACGTCGCGAGTGGCGCACTGACTCAACTCACCGACCGTTTTGGTCCAGACTCGTCGCCGAAAGTGTCGCCCGACGGGACGCGCATCGCGTATACCGGATACGACGATCGGTACCAGGGCTACCAAGTCACGAAGCTGTACGTGATGAATCGGGATGGGAGTGGGAGCCGCGTTGCGCTCGATCTAGATCGGGATGTCGGCGGTGTAGTGTGGGACGCGCGTGGGGACGGGCTCTTCTTCCAGTACGACGACGAGGGGGTCACGAAGGTCGCCTACACCGCGCTGCGTGGAAGCATGGAAGACGTGGCTACCGACGTCGGTGGCGTTGGCCTGGGACGTCCCTATGCCGGCGGCTCGTTTACGGTGTCGAACGATGCGCAGGTCGCATTCACCATCAACTCCACTCAGCGCCCGGCGGATGTGGCCGTCACGTCGTTCGGTGCGGACTCGCGTCGCATCACCGACCTCAACGAGGACCTCTTGGCCCACAAGACACTCTCAGCAGTTGAGGAGATCTGGTGGGAGTCCTCGCACGACGGTCGCATGGTCCAAGGGTGGATTGCCAAGCCGCCGAACTTCGATCCGTCGCGGAAGTACCCGCTCATGCTCGAGATCCACGGTGGGCCGTTCTCGAATTACGGTCCGCGCTTCTCCCCTGAGGTGCAACTTCTCTCGGCGGCGGACTACGTCGTCTTCTACACGAACCCGCGGGGCAGCACGAGCTACGGCGAGGAGTTCGGGAACCTCATCCACCACGCGTATCCGGGGCACGACTACGATGACCTGATATCCGGCGTCGACGCGGTCATCGATCTCGGGTACATCGACGAGAACAACCTCATGGTCACGGGAGGCAGTGGTGGGGGTGTGCTCACCTCGTGGATCGTCGGCAAGACAGACCGATTCGCCGCGGCTGTGAGCGTGAAGCCTGTCATCAATTGGATCAGCTTCTCGCTGACCTCCGATGGGTACTCTTCGTACTACCAGTACTGGCTTCCGGGGCCGGTCTGGGAAGAGGGCAACCTCGAGCACTACTGGGCGCGCTCACCACTTTCCCTGGTGGGCAACGTGACCACGCCGACGATGCTCATGACCGGCGAGGACGACCTCCGGACACCCATGGCCGAGACGGAGCAGTACTACCAGGCGCTCCAGCTGCGTGGCGTGCCGACGAAGATGGTCCGTATTCAGAACGCATCGCATGGGATTGCAGGGAGTAGTCCGTCGAACCTCATCGCCAAGATTGCGAACGTGCTGACGTGGTTCGAGGAGTACCGGACCCCAGCACGGCCGGTGAGCGAGTGAAGGCGGTTCCATGACGAAAGTCGATCAATTCGAGTCCGCGTTCAGGGCGGCCGCGAAGACCCGTTTCGCCTACGACGAAGTCGAGGTCGAGTCCGTACTCGTCGTCACGGATCGACGGGATGGGGAGGTCGATCGCTTTCGGAGCCAGGCGGAGGACTTCCTCGGCGTGCTCTCGCGGGGGGAGAACGTACGGTGGACCACGGTGGGCGGGGACGACTTCTCTACGGTGCCCGAGCTTCTCGAGCTGATCGAACGAGAGCGTCCTGGGCTCGTGTGCACGCATCGCCATCTTCATAGCGAGGCGTGGCGCTGGCCGTACACGCTCGGCGAGTATATCGACGTCCTCACGCAGGCCACGACGACGCCGGTGATCGTCTTCCCGCATCCGGAACGACCTCCCGAAGAGCCGTTGCGAAAGACGATGACGGTCGTGGGGATGACGGACCACCTCGTGGGTGACGACTGGCTCGTGAACTGGTGTGCGCGTATGACGGCCGATGGGGGGCGCCTGGTGCTCGCCAACGTCGAGGACGACGCGGTGTTCGATCGGTTCATGGAGGTAGTCGGGAAGATCCCGAGTATCGAGACCGAGCATGCTCGGGAGCAGATCTGGGACCGGCTGGTGCGCGATGCACGGGACTATCTGACCAGCTGCGCTGAAGCACTCGCTTCAGAGGGGCTCCCCTTCGAGGTCGTCGACGCAATCACGCACGGCCACCACCTCGTCGAGTACCGTCGGATCGTGGAGGATCACGAGGCGGATCTGCTGGTCATGAACACGAAGGATGACGACCAACTCGCGATGCACGGTCTCGCGTACCCTCTGGCCGTCGAGCTGCGCACGACACCGCTGCTCCTCCTGTGACGCACGTGTTGATGGCCGTGTCGCTCGCGGCGCAAGGCGGGCAGGTGGCCGAAGCCGCCCACTCCACTCCCCATGTGGCTCCTGGGATCACGTATCTCTTCGCTGCGCTCCTCGCCGCGATGATCGTCACGCTCGCGCTCGAGGAGAAACTCCACGCGAAGAAGTCGTTGATCGTGGGGCTTTACGCGGTAGTCGCGCTCTTGATGGGAGCCGCACTCCTCCCGCTCCCGTACGGACCGTATTCGATCGGGGGGCACGACATCGCGATGCCCGTCTACATTCCGGCGGTCGACTGGGGGGTGATCACGATCATCCTCGGAGCGTCGCTCTTTGTGGATGTCACCTCGCGGTCGGGACTCTTCACCTGGATCGCGATCAAGCTCACCAAGGCCTCACGCGGTGACCCCGTGAGGCTTCTCTGGGCGTACGGGTTGATGACGGTGGTCTTCAGCGCGGTGCTGAACAACGTGACCGCGATGATCATCGTGGGGTCGCTCACCGTGGTTTCGCTCGACCGACTCGACCGGAGGGACAAGCTGCTCGGCTTCCTCCTCACCGAAGGACTCCTCACGAATATCGGCGGGCTGCTCACCCTCATCAGCTCGGTGCCGAACATCATTGTCGGGACAGCGGCGGACATCAGCTTCATGTCCTTCTTCTACCGAGCCAGCCCCTTCGTGCTAGTAGCGACGGTGGTGACGTTGTGGATGGGGATGAAGCTCTTCGCGATCGAACCACTATCCGATGAGGCCGCGCGGGCCGAGGCGGATGCCCTCGTCTCGGGCTTCGACGAGAGGGACGGGATCGAGAGCCCCGGATTCTTCTGGTTCTCGACCGCGATGCTGCTCCTTTTCATCGTCGCGATTGCTACCACGTCCATCCTCCCGTGGGTGTCGGATCTGGGGATGGGTTTCGTAGCGATGTCCTTCGCCGCGGTGATGCTGGTGCGCTTCAAGGGCGAGGTCGACGAATTCTACCGGACCGTCGATTGGGATTTGTTGGGCTTCTTCGCCGCGCTTTTCGTCGTCATCAATGTCATGGAGCACGCGCAGGTTCTGGCCTTGATCGGTCACGGGCTGGAGGGAATCATCGGCCTCGGCCCAACGCTTGGCACCGGTGCGGTGATGATCGCCACCTCGGTCTTCAGCGCGGTCACGGACAACATCCCGCTGGCCGCGATGTTGGCGAAGATCATCGAGGGGATCCCGATGGCGGACGGGCTCGCCCGACCTCCGACGGACCCACTTTGGTGGGCCGTGATCTTCGGCGCGAACCTCGGCGGGAATATCACCCCCATCGGATCCGCTTCGACGCTGGTCGCGGTTACGATCATCCATAAACACGGTCTGCGACTCTCCTTCACCGATTTCGTTCGGAAGGCCGCACCGTTTGCAACTGCGCAGATCGTGGTGGCTGCCGCGTACGTGCTTTGGTTCTTGTAGCTCGCCACTGCGGGGCGATTCTGCAATCGAGATCAGTGTGTTGGGCCCGACCTTTGCTGTGTGTAGGTATCGCGGCGACGCGCGTCTCACTTAGTGAGACGGACGGCCAGTCAATAGTTGGAACTTCAAACGATTGGCCTCGACCTTCAACTAGGTAGGAGACTGGCATGACGTTCCCTCGTATGGCTCTGACGGTAGGGTGCGCCCTCGTGCTCGCCGCGTGCGGTGAAGACAACAACCCGGTCGATCCCGGTCCGGGTGACACTCGAGAGATCCTCACGAACCCCTCATTCGCGACGGACATCAACGAGATCATCCAGCGGCGCGGATGTTCGGCCGGGGCGTGCCATGGAGCTGCTGGGGGGCGGGCCGGCCTGGAGTTGGTTGCGAGCGCCGCGGCGAACTACGCGAACCTCGTCGGCGTCCAAGCGACGTCCGAGAGCTTCCAGCTCGTCGAGGCCGGGAACCCTGACGACAGCTACTTGGTGATCAAGGTGGAAGGTCGGCAGACTGTCGGGCAGAGGATGCCTCGCGGCGCGGCAGCGTTGGACAACATCGACCTCACGAATATCCGCAACTGGATCTCGAACGGAGCCCCGAACAACTGATGCGACACCTCGCCTTGGTAGCGGCGTTCATGGCCTTCGGCGGGGTTGCGCCGACCGGAGAGGTCCACGCCCAGCGTCCATTCCCTTCGACCCAGTCGGCCAATCTTCCTACGACGACGACCCTCAACGGTGGGAACCTTCTCTTCGAGATCTCTCATCGATTCCAGCCGAGGGTGTCGGACGGGTCATCGGAGCTGTGGGGACTCGACGGTCCTGTCTACAACCGGTTTGGCCTCGCGTATGCCGCGACGTCGAAGACGCTCATTGGCGTGCAACGATCGAATCTCGACGACAATCTGGAGCTCTACCTCAAAGCCCGAGTGACCGAGGGCGAGGCGGGCGACGGAGTTCGGTATGCGATCGGTGCGATGGTCGGCGGAGCGTGGAATATGGATGTCGTCGAGATCGACGGTGCCGAGGACAACGAGTTCCAGTTCTACGCCCAGGCGATGCTCGAGGTGTCCGAGGGGAATCTCTCCGCTGGAGTGGTCCCGACTTGGATCCGGAACCCGCGGCTACGGGACGTGGAGGCGGGGAGCAGCAGGGCGCTCGGCCTACACGGCCAGTGGTTCGTAGGAGCCGCGGCGAGCTTGATCGGGGAGTGGATCTTCTCGGACGAGTCCGTCGATGCCCCCCACGACAGCGGCACCTTTGGGATCGAGTTCAAGACCCGCGGACATGCCTTCAAGATCGTCGTGACGAACCAGGTCCGCATGCAGCCGACGCAGTACCTGGTGGGCGCGGATCGGCCGTTCGAGATGGACGAACTGAGCCTCGGATTCAACATCACGAGGATCTTGCCCTTCTAGTAGGCTCGACCCTCTGTGAGCAAGACTGGTTGGGGCGTCAGAATCCGACGCCGAAGTATTCGACCAAGCCGATGTAGAGCACGCCTGCAATCCCCGCGATGACGGCGAGCTTGATGAGTCGCTTGAGCAATGCGTAGAGGAGCATCGCTATCAGCGAGAGGATCGGGACTAGATAGATCGGATTGGCGAGGAGGTAATCCAACACACCGGTGACTGCTTCCATCGGGACCTCTGAAGTTGGCGCTGCCGAGGCAGACAAAAAGCGGGTTACGCCACCTCCTGTCCACACCTTGTTCCGATCCCTACGTGTCGCCGGAGGGTTGTGTGCCAACTGAGCGGCGTCCGAGGAGCTTGCGTTTCGGGCGTCAACCTCCGATCTCGGAACAGCACGACCGGCCGAAATGGGGCCGATTTCATCGAACAGGGAGCACCACGAATCGTGAGCGATACGACTCAGCCGGCGTCGCCCGGCGTCGGTAGCCGGACCTTCTTCGGCCACCCGTTCGGCCTTTCGACGCTCTTCTTTACGGAGATGTGGGAGCGCTTCTCGTACTATGGGATGCGGGCACTTCTCACCCTGTTCATGACGACGGCGACGATCGAGTCGAACCCCGGATTGGGTTTTGATGTCGCGACGGCGGGGGCGATCTACGGGATGTACACCGCGTTGGTGTACATCACGGCGCTGCCTGGTGGTTGGATCGCCGACAACCTGTGGGGGCAGCGTAAGGCGATCTGGGTGGGCGGCTGGATCATCGCCATCGGTCACTTCACGATGGCGATCCCGACGAACTTCAGCTTCTTCCTCGGCCTCGGCTTCATAATCTGCGGGACGGGCCTACTCAAGCCGAACGTCTCCACGATCGTCGGAGACCTGTATCCTGAGGGCGGCGCTCGACGCGACGCGGGATTCTCCGTGTTCTACATGGGGATCAACCTCGGTGCGTTTCTGGGGCCGATCATCACCGGCTTCTTGGGCGAAGGGTACCACTGGCATTGGGGCTTCGGCGCGGCCGGTGTGGGGATGGTGCTCGGGCTCATTCAGTACAAGATGGGCGAGCACCACTTGGGAGAAGTCGGTCACCTCCGGACGGACGCTTCGGCAGAAGAGGTCGCCGCGCTTTCGAGGAAGTTCTTCGGCGGATTTGCGGCCGTACTCGCAGGGATCGCCCTCTTCGCCTGGATGGTGTCGAGTGGAGTTCTCGCGCTGACGATCACTCAGATCGCGACCTACCTGGGCTACAGCGTCTTGGTGTTGGTGGCACTGTACTTCCTCTACGTCTGGACGCTCGGCGGACACACCGCGGAAGAGAACAAGCGGATGGGCGTCATCTTCTGGCTCTTCTTGCTCATCGCCGTCTTCTGGTCGGGCTTCGAGCAGGCCGGGACGTCGCTCAACCTCTTCGCGCGCGACCTCACCGACCGGATGATATTCGGATGGGAGCTGCCGGCGTCTACGCTGCAGTCCGTCAACGCGATGTTCATCATCATCATGGCACCGGTCTTCGGCATGCTCTGGGTGTGGCTCGATTCCCGCCAACAGAACCCGTCGATTCCGGTGAAGGCTGGGCTGGGTCTACTAGGGCTCGCGGCGGGCTTCTTCGTACTGGCGTGGGGTGCCGCGAACGCGACGCCCGAGACCCCGGTGTCGCCTTCCTGGCTGGTCGTGACCTACTTCCTGCACACCGTCGGAGAGCTCTGTATTTCCCCGATCGGACTATCGGCGATCACGAAGCTGTCGCCGCAGCGCCGGGTCGGTCAGATGATGGGCATCTGGTTCGTCGGTGCGGCGTTGGGGAATCTCTTTGCGGGTCTCGTAGCCGGGCAGCTCGAAACGATGCTCCCGATGGATCTCTTCCGCACGGTGGCCATGATTATCGGGGGTGTCGGAATCGTAGCGCTGATTGCGAGCCCGGTTGTGAAGGGGATGATGGGAGGTCGCAAATGACGAGCGGAGGCGCACGCGCGCTGGGCGGCATGTTCGCCATGACGGACTTCATGATCCCGATGGTGCTAGACGACCTGACCGAGGATCAGGCTCTCGCGCGGCCGCGGGGGGAGGGGGGACCTTCGATTGCGTGGTCGATCGGTCACTTACTGCATTACCGCGTCTTCATGCTCAGTCGCATGGGCCTTGAGAGGGACAATCCCTTTACCGAGCTGTTTGGGAACACCACCGCCACCGACGGGGAAGGCTACCCGTCCGTTGTGGTTCTGCGCGCAGCGTGGACGGAGATTTCCGAAGAGATCGCTGGCGCCTTCGACGGGGTCACAGAGAACGCACTAGACGCCGTGCTCGACGACGGGTGGGACGAGGGACAAACCCTCCGCGACCTACTCTTGTTCTTCGCTTGGCACGAGGCGTACCACCTCGGGGCGGTAGGTCAGCTTCGGAAACAGATGGGGCTTCTCTCCCCGTCCGAGCGTGTCATGGAGGCCCGGAGCGGCGGCTAGACTTGATGGCGCTAGCTGCCGCCGTGACTTCCGACCAAGCGACGGTACTCGGCGAGGTGGTGGAGGGCCGGTGTAGCCTCGCCCCGAGCCTCGAGTAGCCGAGAAAGGTTGAAGTGAGCCTCGGCCATGGCGCCATCGATCTCCACCGCGGCTCTGTAGGCGTGGATCGCTTCCTCGACGGCGCCCTCGTCCTCGCAAAGGATGCCGAGGTTGTAGAGGGGCCGTGGGTCCGACGGGTTGGCGTCGGCCGCACTCCGGTACTGTTCACGTGCGGCGCCGAGACGACCGGCCTCGTGTAGCAGTCGCCCTAGGTTGAGATGGGCCTCAGCGTGCCCGGGGTCGAGTGCGATCGCCGATCGGTACGCCGCGCTCGCCTTCTCGAAATCTTCGCCCTCCAACTCGACGGCGACGTCGAACCAGTGATCCGGCGAGCCTTCGCCGGACTCTTCTGAAGCCTCCAGCGGCCGTGTGACATTTCCGTCGGGGAATGTGGCGCCATCGAGGTCGAGCATGATCTGCCCTGATTCGACCTCCCACGCTATGCTCTCGTCCTGGACCACGACCCGGTTTCCCACAGGGGCCAGCGCTACGGCGCTCAGCGGTCGGTCCGAGGGGAGTTGTCCCTTCAACGCCTGAAGTGTGGCGTGCAGCTGTCGGGAGGGGACGCCTGCGTCGAGAAGGCTTCGAGCCGACCGGAGCAGCACGACGTCCTGGAAGGAGTACAGGTGTGAGCCCGTGGGCCCCTTCTGCGGCGACATGAGACCCGCTCGGGTCCAGGAACGGATCTTGGAGGTCGGTAAGTCGACCAGGTCGGCGACCTCGCGGGTCGAGAAGCCCTTGTGCCCGGTCACCGGGTCATCGTCAGCCGGACGCGGCCTTCTTACGACCGGACTTCTTCTTGGCGCCCGGCTTCTTCGCGCCTTTCTTCTTGCCGGCCTTGGCCGCAGGCTTCCGTTCGGACTTGCCCTCGTCTTCCTCGATCGACGCTTTTAGCGCGGCCATGAGATCGATGATCTTCGTCTTCGACTCTTCGACAGGCGCTGCCGTGATCTCCTGACCGTCCACCTTCTGTTGGATCAGTTCGAGGGTCTTCTCGCGTACCTCGTCGTGGAAGAGCGAGGGGTCGAAGGCGTCGGCGGTCGCTTGCTCGATCAACTGGGTCGCGAGCCCGAGCTCCGCCTCGTTGACGTCGCCCTCTTCCATCGGGACCTCGCCGAACGAGCGGATCTCTTCCTGGTAGTAGAGTTGCTCCATGAGGAGCCCTTCTTCATGCGGGCGGATCATGACGATGTGTTGCTTGCCCCGGGCCGCGTGCTTCGCGATTGCGACGCGCTCGGTCTGACGAAGGGCCGCGGAGAGGAGTCGATACGCTCTCGCTCCGCCTTTGTCGGGTCCGAGGTAGTACGCCTTGTTGAAGAAGAGACGCGGTACGGTGTCGGACGGTACGAAGCTGACGATCTCGATTTCGTCCGACTTCGGGGTCTCTACGACTTCGAGCTCCTCTTTCGTGAAGAGGACGTATTGCCCCTTCGCGAATTCGTACCCCTTCACAATCTCGTCGCGCGGCACCACCGTGCCGTCGGCAGGGTCGATGTACTGTTGCCGAACCCGTACACCGCGCTCCTTCCAAATCATGTTGAAGGAGACCTTACGCGACGACTCCCCGGTGGAGTAGATCTTCACCGGGAGTGATACCAGCCCGAAGGCGATAGTCGAGGTTCCGATTGCGCGCGCTGCCATGGTGGAAAAACATATGTTCCACCGAGTTGCGGAGGCAATGACTCGGACCGTCCTCGACGTAGGAGGCTGGGTCTCCGGCGCCCATGACTTGCCGCGAGGTCCGGGTCCTTTCAGCTTCGCGCAATGATCATCGCCTTCATCGTGGGCGGCACCCTCTTCGGTGCCGCTCTTTTGTGGTTCTCCTGCTCCCGTTTGGAGGAGGCAACCCACCGACTCGCACAGCACTACGGAATCCCGGATGCGGTGAAGGGGTCGGTGCTGCTTGCGGTCTCTTCGAGCATGCCTGAGCTCGTGACGGCGTTACTGGCCTTTCCGGTGCACAACGACTTCGAGTTGGGGCTCTCGGCGATCATCGGTTCGGCGATCTTCAACATCCTGGTAATCCCGGCTTTCTCCGTGTATGCACGCGGAAAGCCGCTCAGCGCGGAACGAGATCTCGTCTACCGCGAAGCGCAGTTCTACCTCGTCTCCGTGGCTGTCTTGATGCTCGTGCTCAGCCTCTCGGTGATCTACGGGGGCATTCAGCCGGATATTCTCGACGATGGACGACGGATCTTCACCGGGCGCTTCACTCCGTTGTTGGCCGCGTTCCCTCTTCTGCTCTACGGCTTGTACCTCTACATCCAATTCGAAGAGGTGAAACGGAAGAGGGAGGAAAACCCCAGGGTCCCCGGGATCAACCAGTGGAAGGAGTGGGGGATCCTGATCGGGTGTATCGCACTGATCCTGGTGGGGGTCGAAGCGCTACTCCGAGTCGCGATTACTCTCGGCGACCTGTTGGAAACGCCGACCTTCCTCTGGGGCATGACCATCGTCGCGGCGGCCACCTCGATGCCTGACACCTTCGTAAGCGTGCGCGCGTCGGTCTTGGGCCGGACGGAGTCGAGTGTGTCGAACGTTCTAGGCAGTAACGTCTTCGACTTGCTGGTGGCGGTCCCACTCGGCGTCGTTATCACGGGAGCGATCTTGGTGAACTTCACCCAGATCGTCCCGATGATGGCCTTCTTGGTGTTAGCGACCATCGTGATGCTCGTCTTCATGCTCCGCGACATGCAGCTCTCGGTCCGTGAGGCGCACGTCATGATGTTCCTCTACATCGCCTTCGGGGCGTGGATGACCCTCGAGGCGTTCGGTGTGATGGATCTGCTGGGAGTGCGCGGGGGCCGTTAGCCCTAGCTGTTCTCGGCGTCGTCGTACGGCGAGTGGCCTGCCAGATCGGTCGCACAGAAGCGGCAAAACTTCGCGTCCGCATCGGTCTCGATGTGCTCACAGGCGTGGCAGGTGCGCACCTCCGCCGAACTGGGCATTTGGGCGAGCTCCGCCGTCACGATCCCGGTCGGCACGGCGATGATGCCGTAGCCCAGAATCATTACGAACGCCGCGATCGCTTGGCCGAAGGGGGTCGTGGGAGCGACATCCCCGTAGCCGACCGTGGTGAGCGTCACGATGGCCCAGTAGACGCCCTTGGGGATGCTCGTGAAGCCGCCTCGCCCGTCTTCGACGAGGTACATGACTGAGCCGACGACAACGACGACGCAGAGAACGGTGACAAGGAAGACCCCGATCTTATAGCGCGCATTGCGGAGAGCCATCGAGAGGAGGCTCGCCTCCCCCAAGAAGCGGACGAGCTTGAAGACTCGGAAGACGCGCACGACCCGGAGGATCCGGATGACCGCCAAGAATTGGCCGCCGGGCACCAAGAGGCTCAGATAGGTCGGGAGCACCGACAAGAGGTCGATAACCCCGAAGAAGGAGAAGATGTACGCACTCGGGCGCTTCACACTCCAAACCCGCAGCACGTACTCGATCGTGAAGATCGCAGTGAAGATCCATTCGGCTGCGATCAGCTCGGCCCGATGCGCCTCGGAGAAAGCGGCGACGGAGTCGAGCATGACGACAGCGACGCTGCCGAGAATCATCACGATCAACGCTACGTCGAACCAGCGCCCCCACCCGTACTCGTGCTCAAAGATTACGTCGTACGTCTTGCCGCGTAGCGTTTGGGACGACGCTGCCGGCTCGATTGCTGACATCCGGGACTACCTCATAGGGAACGCACAAGGGCACGTCGAACGTAATGCAGTGCCCCTTCAGCCGGCACGATGTTTTTCTGCGGTTCGGCGCAGGCCTTTGTCCCCTAGCCGTTCGTCTCTACTCGCACCTCAATCCTCCCGGAGCGTGATCGCGGGATCGGTGAGCGCGGCCTGACGCCCCGGCACGGCCGTCGCCGCGAAGGCGATCGCTAGGGTCACGAGCGTGACTCCTGCGAGGATGCGTGGGTCGTTGGCCGAGACGCCGTATAGCAGCCCCTCCATCCACCTCCCCAAGAACGGGATCGAGGCGAGGCCGGCGAGGGCTCCCACGCCGGCGACGAACATGCCTCGAGCGACGACGGTCCGGATCGCACCCCCAGGCCCACCACCCAACGCGATACGAATCCCGATATCTCGGTTGTGCTGACGCACGTAGTACGCCATCACGCCGTAGATGCCCACAAGAGAGAGTACCAGAGCGATCGAGGCGAGGAGCGCGACGAGTGTGCTCGTGTATCGTCGGCCGGCGATCGACTCGGTGGCCAACTCTTCGATCGCGCGGGCTTCGCCCACAGGGATCGAGGCGTCTTGCTCTCGGATGATGGTTCGGACCGCCGGGACGACGGACAACGGTTCGCCCTGGGTCCGGACGTGCAGGTACATCGAGGAGTAGGTGTCCCTCGCGAAGTCGTAGTAGATGGTTCCCAACTGGCGGGTATCGTCCAACCCCGAAGTCTTCACGTTCGACACGACTCCGACGATCTCGCTCCACGAGCACCCGTCGATCGTGCACCCGCCAGACCGGAAGCGTCGCCCGACCGGTGAGCCCTCCGGGAAGAATTCCGCGACCCAAGCTTCGTCGACGACAGCGTGACGCATTGTGTCGACTGGCGTGCTCGGGTAGAGCCGGCCTTCGAGTAAGCGCACCCCTAAGGTTTCGAAGAAGCCGGGGTCGGCGGTGATCCAAGGGGCGGACAGATGAGGGTCGCCCGGTCGGACTGGCTTGTCTTCGAGCACGAAGTTGTTCTGGCCACCGACCGCGATCGGAGGGCGAGCGTCGGCGAGGCCGGCGGAGAGTACACCTGGCATCGCCTCGATCTCGGCCAAGGTATTGCTCCAGAAAGCCAGCATCTCGTCTTGGCTGTCGAAGCTCTCGGATGGAAGTGTGACCGGAATCGCCACCACCCCCTCAGGGTCGAAGCCGTACCCCTCGGTCTGTACCTGATTCAGAGAAGCGACGAGCAGAGTCGCCCCGACGAGGAGCGGCACGGTGACCGCGAACTGGAAGCCGACCAGCGCTCTGCGAAGAAGGACTAACTTGCGAGACGAGGTGCTCCGAGTGGCTCCTGAATTGGCGACGCCGCGCGTGCTGGCGCGAGCGATCGACACGCCGGCAACGACGCCGAAGAGAAGCCAGCTCGCCCCGGTGGTCGCGAGTAAGAAGAACCAAGTCGACGGTCCGAGACCGATCTCGTCGACCCTGGGCAAGTGCCCCACCCCGTAGCGACGCACGACTTCGGTGCCAATGGAGGCGACCGCGAGCCCCATGACCGCCGCGGTGCCCGCGACAACCATCGCTTCGGTGAGGAGGAGTCGAGTAACCCGGCCGGCCGATGCGCCGAGAGCCGTGCGCACCGCCAACTCGCGCTGGCGGGTGACGCCCCGGGCGAGAAGCAACCCCGCTGCATTCGCCGAGGCGATGAGAAGGAGGAATCCGACTGCGCCGAGGATCACCTTGAGCGTCCCACTGACATCGCCGACGAGCTGCTCTTTCAGGTCGACGAAGCCGAGAATCGCTCCTTCCTGGGTGAAGGAGTCCTGCCAGAGAGGGAAGATCCGGGTAGAAACTGCGCGCAGCTGTTCCTGGGCGAGTGCCGGATCAGCGCCCGGGCGGAGTCGGGCCACCGTGGTGAAAAAGAAGGGCCCCTTCCTGGGCGGCAGCTCGACCTTTAGGAGAGGGAACACTTCGATGCCTCGATCGATGGGGCCGAGCTCATTGGGGAGCACGCCGACGATCGGTAGGGGTTCGCCATTGATGAGGAGGGTGCGGCCGACCGCACCTTCGCCTCCGAATGTTCGCTGGCTGTACGCAGCCGTAACGAGCACACCAGAGGGGGCCCCCGGGGCTTCCTCGCTCGGGAGGAAGTGGCGACCGGCGACCGGATCCACACCCAGGAGTGGGAAGTAGTTCGGCGTGACCCAGCGGGTGTTCACGAGCTCGACCTCGGTGCCCGTCGTCACTCTCGTGGTCCGGCGCGTGAATGCCGCGATCTCTTCAAAGGCGTCGGGCGGCGTCTCGCGGAGTGCATGAAGGTCCGCCATCGACGTACTCCACGAGTCCTCCCCTTGGATCGTGCGCAGTAAGACCGTGCGGTCGCCACCCGGATAGGGGAGGGGGGCGATCATCACGGAATCGACAATCGAGAAGACGAGGGTCGTGCCACCGATGCCGATGCCGACCGTCGCTATCAGGGCTGCCGTGAAGAGCGGAGTGCGCGCCAGTGACCGGAAGCTCTGACGGATGTCTTGGGGCCAACCCTGCCACCTGAGGCCTGCCGGGTGGGCGATCATCCCCGTAGGGCCCTCAATGCGGCCGCCGGTAGCCAAGAGGATCGCGAGGCGTCGGTACTCCCTCTTCATCCAGGCGTCCGCATGTTCCCGACCCATCTGATCGAGTCGGTGTTCGTACAGCTCCGAGAGCTCGTCGAGAAGCTGTGCTCTTTGAACAGGGGCTACGCGTCGTTCCAGCAACCACCTCGCGACGGGTCCCGGGGTGGGTGGATTGGGGCGCCCGCCGCTCATGCTTCGTCCAGGGTTGCGCCGATTCCGTCCCACAAGGAGATCAGATCACGTCGCGATTCCCGCAGTCTGCCCATCGCTTCGGGGGTCAGCTTGAAGTATCGACGGACGCGGCCAGTGGTCGGCTTCGTCGAGTCGTCGATGCGGGATTCGAGAAGGCCTTTCTTCTCTAACCGTTGCAGGACGATGAAGACAGAAGACTGGGAAACCTCCCGACCCGTTCGCGCCTCGAGCTCCAACACCAGGGGCACCGAGTACGCTTCGCCACCGAGCCGAAGCATCGCCAACAAGACGCGATGCTCGAACTCTCCCAATCGATCCCGACCCATTTTGCCTCCCGTCCGTGCGGCTGACTTACAACGTAAGCCATGATAGTGCACCCCGACTCGGAGGTCAACCACAATGTAAGTGAGGTCTGGAAGAGTAGCAGGGGACGTCTGTTCCCGACCAGATTCCCCTACGTACCTGTCGAGCCCCCAGCACACTCTCTGTGACCCCTGCCCGCGAAGACCGCCTCGCGACCTACCGCGAGAAGCGCACCGCCTCGCGCACTCCCGAGCCGTTTGGTGGTCGGGTGGTGGCGGGTGGGAGCATCTTCGTCGTGCAGAAGCACGCCGCGCGAGCCCTTCACTGGGATCTACGACTGGAGTTGGACGGAGTACTCCTCTCGTGGGCGATCCCGAAGGGGCCGTCACCGAATCAGGCCGATAAACGCCTAGCGATGCAGACCGAGGATCATCCGCTCGAGTACGCGGAGTTCGAAGGCGTGATCCCAGACGGGGAGTACGGCGCTGGCGCGATGATCGTGTGGGACCGTGGCGTGTGGACTCCGCTCGAAGATCCGCACGAAGGGCTCGAGAAGGGGAAGCTACTCTTCGAGCTGCACGGCCATAAGCTCATGGGCGCATGGACGCTCGTGAAGACGAAACAGGCGCCGAACTCCTGGCTCTTCATCAAGGAGCGCGACGGCTATCTCGACCCGGAAGGGGGCACCGAGGACTACCCCGATGACTCCATCTACTCGGGTCTCACAGTCGAGGAGTTCCCCCGGGCCGACGACTTCGCCGAAGTGATGGCCGAGGAGGCCGCTCAATTGGGAGCGGTCGTGCGGGACGTCTCCGCCCGTGATGTGAAGCTGATGCTCGCGAGCAACCAGAAGGAGCCCTTCTCTCGGAAGGATTGGCTGTTCGAGATCAAGTACGATGGGTATCGACTACTAGCCGAACGGAGCGGTCGGGAAGCCTTCCTGCGGTCACGCAAAGGCCACGACCTTACCGCCACCTTTCCGGAGATTGCCCGTGCGGTGCGCGGATTGCCGTACGAAGGTTTGCTGCTCGATGGCGAGGTCGTGGTAAACGATGCCGACGGGAAACCGTCGTTCTCGCAGCTTCAGCGACGGGGCCGCATCCTCAACAAGGCAGACGCGCTCCGTGCGAGTGTCGAGCTACCATCATTGTACTACGTATTCGACCTCCTCGGCATCGAGGGGTACGACCTCCGCGCGCTGCCGCTCAAGACCCGCAAAGAGCTACTGCAGAAGATCCTCCCCTCCGTGGGGCCCGTACGGTACGTCGAGCATATCGAGGAGCACGGGGCTGTGATGTACGATCACGTTCAGCGCATGCGTCTCGAAGGCATTGTGGGCAAGCGGGGCGATGCTCCGTACCGGGGAGGGCGCTCGAAGAGCTGGATCAAGGTTCGCACGGTGCACGTCGACGACTTCGTGGTCGTCGGCTGGAAGGAGGCCAAGAACGACCCTGATGGCCTTGGATCTCTCCACGTAGCGCAGTACGGGTACGCGGAGGGGGGCGACAGCGGTGGGACGCCTCAGCTCATCTATATGGGAAGCGTGGGGAGTGGCCTCACCGATGAAGAAGTCGGGGGCTTCTCCGAGGCGTTGCAACAGCTCGAGGTTGATGCCCACGTCGACTTGAGCGGGCCGGTACCGAAGGGGAAGGTCCATCACTGGGTGCGCCCAGAGGTCGTGGTCGAAGTGATCTACAAGGAGCTCACATCGGCCGGCGTAATCCGACAGCCGTCTTTCTCGCGGCTGCGCGACGACAAGAGTCCCGAAGAGTGCGTGACAGCCACCGGCGCGGCGGGCGACCGCGAGGGGCCGGAGCCGACGGAGATCGTCGACGAGAAGACCGTCCCTTTCACCAATCTCGACAAAGTGTTCTGGCCAGAAGAGGGCTTCACGAAAGGCGACCTGATCGAGTACCACCGTGCGGTGTCGCCTTGGATGCTCGAGTACCTAGTCGATCGCCCCCTTGTGATGACCCGATACCCGGACGGGATCGACGGGAAGTCGTTCTTTCAGAAGGACGCACCACCGTACGCCCCGGATTGGCTTCGGACCGTCACCGTGTGGAGCGAGGGTTCGGAGCGCGAGTTGTCGTACTTCGTGGCGGAAGATGTCGAGTCCTTGCTCTACGTGATCAACATGGGGACGATACCGATCCACATCTGGTCGAGTCGCATCTCGTCGCTCGCGTCGCCCGACTGGTGCATCCTCGATCTCGACCCGAAGGAGGCGCCGTTCACGGACGTCGTCGAGATCGCCCGTACCATCCATTCGGTGTGCGAAGAGATCGGGCTCCCAGCTTTTCCGAAGACGAGCGGGTCATCCGGCATTCACGTGCTGATTCCGCTGGGGCGCCAACTCACCTACGAGCAGTCGAGAACCTTGGGCCAACTCCTCGGGCGCGTCGTGGTCGCTGAGCGTCCCGATATTGCGACGCTTACCCGCAACCCGGACCGAAGAGACGGAAAGGTCTACATCGACTTCGTGCAAAACGGCCACGGGCGACTCCTCGTCGCGCCCTACACCGTGCGTCCCAAGGCGGGTGCTCCGGTCTCCGCGCCTCTGGAGTGGCGCGAAGTGAACAAACGCCTCCGCATTACGAATCACACGATCAAGAGCATGCCGAAGAGGATGAAACGGATCGGGAGCGATCCCCTCCGGCCCATCCTCGACATGGAGCCCGACCTCTTGGGCGCGCTCGCGAAGCTGACGGAGTGGTTCGAAGGGTAGCGCTGCTACGCGAGAAGGCCGGGAGCGCCGCCCGTGTGCAGGAAGACGGCGCGTCGCTCCGGCGGATAGTTTCCCATCTCCAAGGCCGTCAGGAGTGCGGCTCCTGCTTTCGACGTGTACGTCGGATCCAGGACGATGCCTTCCAGTCGTGCGAAAGCATCGGTGGCCGCGAGGGAGCGCGGTGTGGGGATGCCGTACCCTTGGCCGACCTGATCGTCGGAGACCTCCACTGAAACGTGACCGAGAGTGAGCTCGACGCCCAAGAGGTCGGCGCCCTCTCGGGCGATGGTCAACGAGGACCGAAGCAGTTCGTCAGCTGGAGCGTCGGCGCTGACCCCCCGGAGCCGGATGTCCTCGCGCTCCATGAGCGCGAGTCCCAAAATCAGCCCAGCGAGCGTCCCGCCTGAAGAGGTCGACACGAACACATCGGTCGTCGAACAACCGTCGGAGAGGACGTCGATCTGGTCGGCGAGCTCGAACGCCGCCACCGCGTAGCCCAAGCAGCCCAACCCCGTCGACGCGCCGATCGGGACGACCAGAGCGCGGCCTCCCTCTGCGTCGATCTTGCGGGCTACCAGCTCCATGGCTGGGATGCGGTCGTCGCGTTCCGGCACCACCACCACTTCCGCCCCGAATAGGCGATGGAGAAGTGCGTTTCCGGTCGGCGTTTCCGGAGCGGGGCCCTGGGTCACCAAGACGCATGAGCGGTCGGCCTTCGCCGCGAACGCCGCCGTGACCCGACAGTGGTTCGACTGGGGCCCTCCGGCGGTCACCAGGTGGGTGATCCCGTCGATTCGGTCGGGCGCGAGCTCGAACTCCAACTTCCGTACCTTGTTCCCGCCCAGAGCGAAGCCCGTTTCAGCGTCCATCTTCGCATAGAGGGGGACTCCGCCTAACTTCGCGCTGAGTCGGGGGAGCGCCCGGAGGGACGTGGGGAGGTCGGCGAGGGCCGCTCTAGGCCACGAGCCAAGACGCGCGTGAGCCTCGGCTAGACTGGTCGTTGTCGTCATCGAGTGTGTGGGGGATGCGGGGTTGCACGTCGTATCAGGGGGCCGCATTCGCGGCTGGAAAGGTATCCGATCACGTAGGCACATGGCACGCACGGGAGCGCCGTTGAACCGATACATGTTGCTCCGAGCCACGCGCGCCGTGATCTGCGGGTCGATCGCGTGGTGCCTCTCGGCGGGAGCCGTCCACGCGCAGAGCGGGACCGTGCAGGGGTCCGTGCACGACGAAGACGGCGCCGGAGTCGCTTCAGCCACAGTGGCGCTTTCAGTCGGAGAACGCCGGGTTGTCGCGACGGACACCGACGACCTCGGATCGTTTCGCTTGTCCGACGTGCCTCCCGGCGAGTATCTGCTGCAGGTCCAAGGGCTCGGGTACTCCGAACACTCGGAGACGGTGCGGGTGACGGACGGCGGAACGGTCGAGTTGGACGTTCGACTCGAGCGTCAGGCGCTACAGCTGGAGGGCCTGGCGGTGGAGGCCGATCGGAGCCGGGAGCGAGCGCGCTTCGAAGAGTTGGCGGGCACGACGGTGCGTGAAATGGAGTTGGAAACGGTGCGCCTGATCCCTGGCGTGGCCGAGCCCGACCCTGTTCGCGCGGTCGAGGTACTGCCGGGGGTCGTCTCGACTTCGGACTACTCCGCCGCTTTCCACGTCCGAGGAGGTTCGCAAGACCAAAACCTCATCACACTCGACGGAATCCCCGTCTTCTCGCCCTTCCATCTCGGTGGCCTCTTCTCGGTGTTCAACGCCGATATGATCGACCGGGTGGAGCTCGAGTCGGGCGGATTCGCGGCAGAGCACGGCGGCCGCGTCTCGTCGGTGCTCACCATCGAGAGCGATGCGGGGCGGGGCGACTTGGGAGTGAATGGTGCCGTCTCTCTGTTGTCGAGCCGGGTGGCGGCCGGTAGTCGTGCTCCGGAGGGGGTCGCTTCAGCGCTCGGGCTTCAAAGTCTTCGATACCGCGCATCGGCACGTCGATCGTACTTCGACATTCTCTTCAAACCGGCCTTCGACTTTCCGTACCATCTCCAAGACCTCCAACTCTTCCTCGAGGGATGGACGGCCGGGGGCGATCGGTGGACCCTCACCGGCTACTCAGGGCGGGATGTCTTCGATTTAGCGAGCGTCGACGACACGGACTTTCCCCTGAAGGTCGATTGGGATTGGGGCAACGATCTGATCGGTGTCGGATGGACGAGGCCCCGACGCGGCGGTGGCTCGCTCGCGCTCAAGACGAACTTCTCCCGCTTCAAGACAGGGCTCGTCTTCCCGGACTTTGGCGACACCGACTTCAGGAGCCGTATCCAGCAAGCTCAGATCCGCGCGGATCTCGACATGCGTCCCACGAGCCGATGGTCGACGCAGGTAGGTGCTGCGCTGGAACGACTCTCGTATGAGAACAGCTTCATTACCGGCGGTACGGACTTTGGTGGTGGCATCGGTTCCGGGTGGCTTCTTGGCAGCTACGGTCAACTTCGTTGGTCCGTTCCCAGGAAGTGGCTGGTCGAGGCTGGGGTACGTTTGGACAGCTTCCATCCTGATCCCGGTGAGTCCGTCTTCGAGGCGTCGCCCCGCCTCGCACTCAAGCGGTTTCTGTCGGGCGGAGACCTCGCCTTCAAGCTTGCCGCCGGTCGATACACTCAGTTCTTGCACTCGATGCGAGACGAGGAGCTCCCTCTTGGCCTCGACATCTGGGTCGTCTCGGGTGAGAGGGCTCCGCACGTGGTGTCCGATCAGGTACAGGTCGGCCTGGAGGGATACAGGGACATCGACTGGTACTGGTCGGTGGAGGGGTACCTCCGTTCCTTCGACGGTGTGGTCTCCTTCAACACGGCGGACAATCCGAACGACCCACTCGACGACATCTTGTCGGGGAGTGGTCTCTCCTATGGGGCGGACTTCCTCCTGCGGAAGGAGACGGGAGACGTGAATGGCTGGATCGCGCTCTCGTGGCTGAAAGCCGATCGGACCTTCCCGGATCCGTTGTCGCCGCTAGAGCCCACGCCCGAGATCAACTTTCCGCCGATCTTCGATCGTCGGGTCGACCTCGATGTCGTCCTTAGATGGCCGGCTCCGTGGGGATTCCAGGGCGGGATCCGGTGGAACTTCGGGACCGGGATCCCCTTCACCCGCGCTTTGGGCTCGTACTCGTATTACACGCCGAGGTACGTCGAGGGTGGGGGGCTCGATTGGACCGGATCCGAAGACGATCTCGACGGGCAGGGCGGGTACGGGGTCGTTGTCGGCGACCGGAATGGTTCTCGATACCCCGCGTATCACCGACTGGACGTGTCTTTCCGTCGCCAGTTCTTCAAGTCTTGGGGGAGCATGACACCTTACCTCAACGTCGTGAACGTCTACAATCGCCGGAACGTCCTCTTCTACTTCTACGAGTACGAGCAGGTGCCGGCGACGCGTTCGGGGATCTCGATGTTCCCGATCCTGCCGACTATCGGATTGGAGATCTCGTTTTGAGCGTCCGAGAGAGAGGTGCGATCACGGAGAAGAAGCGTCCGGGGTGTCGTTTGGCAGGAGCTGTCGCTGGCCTCTTGGCCGTCGCGACGCTCGGGTGCGAGCTCGAAGAAGTGGACATCGTGACGGTCGAAGATGTCGTCGTTGCGGAGGTCTATGTGGATCTGATGCCGGATCCCGCCGACCATGAGATCCGGGCCTTCTTGCACCAGACGGTTGGCCAGGAGGTGGCGGTCATCGACGATCTCGTCGATGCGGTTGTGACTGTGGTCCGAGACGATGGGCTTACCATCGTTTTGGAGCCCGAAGACGATCAGCTATGTGTGGAGACGTCCCCGGAGGCACAACCCGGGGCGTGCTTCTTCGCTGATGAGGGTCTCGTGGAATCACTCCGGCCGGGCGACTTGCTCGAGTTGACAGTGGAGCTCTCGGACGGGGGTGTGATTGAAGGAGCGACTCGGATTCCCGGGGCGTTCGAGCTCGACGGGATTCCGGAAGCGTGCCGGATCGTTCCCGACCGCAACCTCGAGCTTCGGTGGGGACGCTCCGCCGGAGCGTGGGCCTATCTGAACGAGACGTCGATCCGGGGCCTGCCCGCACTCCTCGCCGAAGAAGGGATCGTAATGGATGACGACCCCCTCTATCTGCTTGGGCTGTCGATCTCCGACACCGATACGACGATCGTGTATCCCTCAGAGTTCGGGGTATTCAACCGCTTCGACCTCGAGAACGACGTAGCGGTCCGACTCCAGAACGGGTTGCCGAACAAGGCGACGGCTCAGATCACGATTCGGGCCGTCGATCGGAATTACGTGAATTGGGCCCGTGGCGGGAACTTCAACCCGTCAGGCCAGGTTCGCGTCCCGAGCGTTCGGGGCGATGGCACCGGGGTCTTTGGTTCGACGTTCGGTCACTCGATTCAAACGCTGGTGATCGATGACCCCGCCACGGGCTTGCCCGACTGCTGACCGTCGGCAGTGGGGTGCGTCTAGCTCCCTTCGTCGGCTTCCACGTACACGTGGCGCGCGAGCTCACTCGGCACGATCCGGGTCTCGCTTCGCCCCGGTCCGACAGCAACGTGGATCGCCTTCCCGCGTGAGCCACTCGGTCTTACGACGAGCGAAGCGCCCGGGACGAGCCCTTCCTCTGCCATAGAACGAAGATCCGCGGCACTCTCATCCCGAACTGAACGAATCGTGAGGCGATCCCCTGGGAGGGCGTCGGCGAGGGTTCCGTAGATCCGGGTCTCGATGTCCCCCCCGCGCGTTGGAATCGGGGCGCCGTGCGGATCGTGGCTCGGCGAGCCCAACGCGCGCGCCATCCGTTCGATGAGATGGTCGGATGCCGCGTGCTCGAGCCGTTCCGCCTCATCGTGCACGTCGTCCCATGCGTAGCCGAGGCGTTCGTGGAGATACGTCTCCAGCACTCGATGCCGTCGTACGACCCGGAGGGCTTCCTTCGATCCGGCTTCCGTGAGGCGTACACCCTTGTACGGCACGTGCTCGAGAAGCTCCCGTTCTGCAAGTCGCTTCACCATCCCGGTTACGGACGCTGGCTGTACCTCGAGCGCCTCGGCGATCGCGGAGGTGGCGATCGCGTCACCGCTCGTGGAGAGTCCGTAGATCGCCTTGAGGTAGTCCTCTACGGAGCGAGAGAAGGTCTTGTCCGACATGCTGCAAGCTAATCGACCCTTCCACGGGTCGTCGACCGGCGGTGCGTGAATCGATAGTCTTTCTTCGGAGAGTGGCGCTGGTGTATCATGCATGCGATCTCCAGCGTCGGCCCCTACCGGGGGCGGATCCTCAACGAGTTCAGCCTGATCATGGCGGACCAAGACCAAAAACCCTTCCACGCGAAAACGGCGGCGCCGGGCCAGGAAGCGGCCGATGTCGTTGCGGAGGTGCTTGCGCATGCTGCCGAGCGCGATCAAGCCGCGAATCGGAAGGAGGGTCCGAAGGGTCCGCCCAAGTGGATGCTACCGCTGACGGTGAACCTCGGTGTGCTCGCGCTCTACTTCTTGATCGCGAGGCCGGACTTCATCCATGTGACGCAGAACGAGGATCCCAGGACGACGGTCGAGGTGAATGAGCAGAGCCTCAGCGCAATGGGTCTCGTATACGGCCAACTGCAGGGCTACCTCGTTGACAACGGGCGCGTCCCGGCGGATCTGGCTGAGCTTCAGAGTCCTTACACGGCCTCCTTCCGGTACACGGTCGTCGGCGACTCTACCTACGTCCTGTCCTTTGAACGTGACGACGGGACCGTCGTGTCGTTCAACTCGGGCACCGACGACCCCGACACCTTCTTCCCGCCTCTCCCGCCTCGATCAGGGTGATGACTATGGCTCAGGACCGTAGAGCGGGCTTCTCCCTGATCGAGCTACTTTTGGCCGTCTCGATCGTGGGGATTCTGGCGGGGCTCGCGATCCCCAACCTTCAGTCGGTCATGTACCGAGCACGCGCGACCGAGGTCGCTGCGGATCTCGAAGTGATCCGGGTCGCGGCAGTGAGCTTCAACGGAGATCAGCATGCCTGGCCGGCGGGCGCGGCACCCGGCGATGTGCCTCCGGAGCTCGTGAGTTATCTCCCCTCCGGTTTCTCGTTCCAGGGTTCGGGGTACGAGATGACGTACAGCAATCAAGCCTTTCCCAGTGGACTTCCGAGTGATCCTACGACGACGCAGCTCATTAGTGCGACGGTCACGATCGATCGGGATGAGTTGTCGAACGCCGTAGTTGCGCTCCTGGGCGGGTCGCTGATCTTCTCGGTCGACAACACCCATACGGTGGTTATCAACCGGAACTAGCTCGGGTCGGACCGCAGCCTCTGCGAGGTCCGAGCGTCGTCACTCGCGACTTTGGGAACCCGGTGGGGTAGAGAACTCTGTAGTAGAACCGTTCACCCACGCTTCGTTCATGAGATACGAGCAGGCAACTGAAGGAATTCGAGTGCGGGTGCGACCGCACTTTTCCCTCGCCGACTCCGATCCCGGCGACGGGATGTTCGTGTTCTCGTACGACATCTCGATGGCGAACGAAGGTGAAGAGACGGCCCAGCTGCTCTTCCGGCACTGGCGAATCCACGATGCCGTGGGCGAAGACTCCTTGGTCGATGGGGAAGGCGTCGTGGGCGAACAGCCGGTGTTGGAACCGGGGGGCTCGCACGAGTACCGGAGCTACTGTGTGCTGCGCTCTCCCGTCGGGTACATGGAGGGTCATTACACCTTCGTCCGGGGAGATGGCGAACAGTTCCGAGTCGAGGTTCCGCGCTTCGACCTGACCGGCCCCCTCGTCCTACCGAGCTCGGCGACGACCGTCGACGACGATGGTGACGACTCGGGGTCGATGAACTAGGCCCGCTCGGGTCTGGAACCGAACGGGCTATTCCGGTTATCGTTCGCGCCCCCTCAGTGATCGCTGAACTACTCAGAGAGTTACTGCTGCCGTGAACGATTCTGTAGCTGTCGACGCCAAACGGATCTTGCTCCGTTACGGCGCCCCGATCGTCATCCTAGACGACGTAACCGAACCCCACCGAATTCTCTTCGCACGCGAAATCGCGAAGACGACGCTGCCTGAGCGGGAGGGTCGACTTCGAGACCTCCTCGTCGAGCACGGGTACATCAAGGTCGAAGAGGACGCCTGATCGGCCATTCGAAAGAGACATCGATGGGGGAGGCCCGGGACGCTCGCGTCACCGGGCCTTTTCCACGCCGTTATTCGACCACCTCGACGGTGCGAGAGCCATCGAGAGGAAACTGCACGGAGAGTCGACTCCGTCGACGACCCGCACGGAGAGGCAAGTCGACGAGCCTGCCGTCGAGCCTGACCTCCTTCGGCTTCCCCCGGAAGGACGGCTCGAAGACCACGTGAGCGGGCACACCACCGTGGGACTGCTCGAGGTCGAAGCGACTGAGATCACCATCTCGTTCGTAGCGCACGTTCACTCGCGCCTCGCCAAGCGGAATGTCTTTTACGGCGAAGCGTCGATGGTGCCCTGGTAGAGCTGGCGCGAGCCGCAACCGTCCAGTGGGGGCGTCGGGCGAGATCCCGAGCATGCCACTGCAAAGCGCGACGATCATCTCGGCCTCGAGGCGGTGCGGGTCCGCCCCGGTGTCGGAGCTGTCGGAGGTGTCGGAGCTGTCCGTGTCCGAGAGACTGACCCACGCTGCTGGGCCATTCCCCGACTCCCCGCGAAGGCCCTCCGCGAGGCACTCCCGCCACCATGCCCAAGCCGCATCCGGGTCAGAGGTGAAGAGGTGTGCGGCGTGGCGGACCCCGCGCAGCGCCGCGGGCTCATCGGGCTCGGCTATGGGTCGTCCTTCCAAGACGGATCGGAGCCAGGTCGTAGCTCCGGGCGCGAGCGCTGGAGAGCCGACGACCGGCAGCGTGGTGCCCGACCCGGTATGGTGAGGAGTAGAGTGGCGTGGGTTCGCCCGTAGCCGTTGAAGGAGGGACGGGGCGGCTCCATGGTAGAGTGCGTCGGCGACCCGCTCACACGCGAGGGCGATCCTCGCATCGTCGGGTTGACGCTCCTTCGTCTGCAGGAGCCATGTGGCTGCCGATGTCGCAAGGTCGGCTTTACCTCGGACCCCGCCCACGATCCCTGCGAGGAGGGCTCCGTCGACCGATTCGGGAGGCGTCGTGTCGGCCAGAACTTCGAGTGTGCGGGTCGCGCCGGTGAGCGCGGCAGCCAGGGCCAAGACTGCGGGCTCCCCATGGCATACCTCGGGTGTTCCAAGGCGTTGGGTCAGCCACCCGAACCCTTCGTCGATCTCGGGGACGCCGCTCTCCAGGCGAATCCCGTCGGTAGGCTCGCCGAGCGCGGCGCGACGCGCATGAGCTGAGAGGTGCCGGGCACTCCTTAGTGATCGGTCGACATCGGACTCCGTGCCCCACGCCACGACGAGCGTCGTCGGCCCTTCCCGCGAGACGGGGCGAACCCCGAGGGTCCTAGGTCGACCAACCTCGGCGAGTCGGGCCTCACACGTCCAATAGGCGACGAGTAGTCGGTCATCGGTCGTGCGGAAGATCGCGCCGTTTGTGGCTGACTCTACGACTTCGAGGCCTGCCTCGACCTCCCACGCAAGTTCGAGGTGGGGAGGCGTTTCACTCCACTGCCACGCCGCCCAGGCACCGTCCGGCGACGCGACCAGCGTCTCGCCTACGCCTCCGGTTGGGCCAAGCAGTTCGCGACGCGCCAGGCCAGGCTGTAAGAGGAGGTTCGCTGCCCGGTATTCGGGCGAGGAGCAGCGGAGGGAGGGACCGCCTCGAAACGACACGAGCACCTCAGGGCGGAGCTGGACGCCGGACAGCGTGACGTGTCGCCCATGCACAGCGTACGAGGCCGAAGTGCACACGACGTGCTCCTCGAGCCCGGGTAGCTCCGCCGGCAGCAAGGGTATATCGAAGGGCGGAGATGGAAGTAGCGATCCCCGCCCTCCTGCTACCCGGGTCACCCGATCAGCTCTCGCTTGTTCGCGAAGTCTCCACCTTTCACGATCGTGAGCTTGTCGAGGTCGAGGCGATCTCGGATCGCTTGGTTGACCTCTTCCAGCGACAGCGATCGGACCCGGTCCTCCAGTGCCTGAGCGAAGTCGAACGTGCGGTCGAAGTACAGGTTCTGGGCGAGGGCGCCGGCGAGCGCGCTGTCTTGCGACCGAGAGAGTTGGCGGCCCTCCAACCACCCCTGTCTGGCGCCGTCGAGTTCTTCTTGTGAGAAGCCGGTGTCGAGCACCTTCTGCAACTCTTCGATGAGCGCACTCTCCACCTTGTCGACGTTCTCCGGCGCAAAGATCGCTACCGCGAGTAGTTGCCCGGTCCCATCCACTGGGTGACCTGTAATGATCGCTTGAACGGCATAGCTCAGCCCTTCTTCGTCGCGAATACGATCAGCGAGCCGCGAGTTCAGGACACCTCCGCCGATCATCTCACCCGCCATCAGTAGAGCAGCGTAGTCGGCGTCCGTGTCTCGAAGCTCGAAGTTCTGACGGGCCCAAAGGATCGCGTTCGGCTTGTCGGGTGTTTCGATCTCAACGTTCTGGGCCTCGGGATCCACGAAGGCCCCAGCGATTCGCGCAAAGGGGTGCGGACTCTCCCAGTCGCCGAACGCCTCCTCGATCGCAGCCCTGGCTTCTGCCTCATCGAAGTCACCGACGACGGCGATCTTCCCATTCTGGGGTCCCCAAAAGTCCGCGTAGAAGCTGCGTGCGTCGTCTAGCGTCACGGACCTGAGCGACTCGATCGCTTCTTCGATGGTCTCGTTGTAGTTGGGATGACCTCGCTCGTGTGGCTCCATGATTCTGGCCAGCTCGATCTCGGCCAACGCCTGCGGATCGGTGCTCGCTTGCTCGAGTCCCGCGATTTGCTGCTCCCGGATGATCTCGAACTCTTCTTCGGGGAACGAGGGCCGTCGAGCGAGTTCGCCCATGAGGCCGATGACAGCGGCGACGCTCGTCCGCACCGTTTGGAACTGCCCTGCGGCCTGAGTGGGTCCGCCGCCAAGACTCCCTTGGGCATTGAGGCGATCGAGCTCGTCCTGAATAGCCTCTCGGTCCCGCACCTCCGTGCCTCGCATGAGCATGCCGGCGGCGACTCCACCCGCCGTCCCCCGTCCTCGCAACGACTCCTCGTCGCCGAAGTGCAGTCGGAGATGGATCGTCGCTTGATCCCCGCGCGTCTCCTTGCTCAGGAAGGCGACCTCCATGCCGTTCGAGAGCGTGAACGTTGTGGTGCGCGCGTCGATGTTGCTCGGTGATGGATCAAAGGCCTCGCCGGCGGCGACCGCCTCTCTTCCCGTGTACCCGTCGACAAGGCTCGCGACGTCGGGGACGCTCGGAATCTCCGCCCGGTCGGGAGCGTCGGTGGGGATAAACCGACCGACAGTTCGGTTGGATGGTTTGAGATAGGCGTGCGCGACCCGATTCACGTCGTCCGCCGTCACGGCCTCGATACGATCACGGTGTAAGAAGAAAAGGCGCCAGTCTCCACGAGCCGTCCATTCGGAGAGCCCGAGGGCGATGGCAACGGAGTTGTTGAATGCCTGCTGAATGCCATTCGTGATCGATGCCTTCGCACGCTCGACCTCGTCTCCGGTGATGGGATTCATCAGAACGCCCTCGACGGTTTCGTTCATTAGCTCAAGAGCGGCATCGACGTCCCCATCCGGGGAGAGCATCGCGAGTGTTACGAAGGGAGCCGCCTCCGCGAGCTGGCGAGCGAACGCCGTGGCTTGCGTCGCCTCGCCACTCTCCACCATGGCTTGATATAGCCGGCCGGACGGGCTGTCGCCGAGGACGAAGCGCAGGATGTCGATGGCTGCGAAGTCTTCGTGCGACCCTGGTGGGACGTGGTACATGGAGACCGCGACCGGTACCTCTCCGACCCTTCGGAGGGTGACGGCACGCTCCCCGTCCTGAGTTGGCTCGCGTGTGTAGGTCGGCCAAAGGATGTCATCGCCTGAGCGGTCGGGGCGAGGGATACTCCCGAACTCCTCGACCACCAGCTCGAGCGCCAATTCCTCGTCGAAGTCGCCTGCTACGACGAGAACGGCGTTGTCGGGTTGGTAGTACTTCCGGTAGAAGGAGCGAAGGCGCTCGATCGGCACGCTCTCGACGTCCGCCCGGGAGCCGATCGTCGACTTCCCGTAGTTGTGCCAGAGGTAGGCGGTCGAGAAGACGCGCTCGAGTAGGATGCCGATCGGGTTGTTCTCACCGGCCTCCATCTCGTTGCGCACCACCGTCATCTCGGAGTCCAGGTCGTCGGCCGAGACGAAGGAGTTGACCATGCGGTCGGCTTCCATGTCGAGCGCCCACGCGAGGTTCTCATCGGAGGCCGGGAAGACCTCGTAGTAGTTCGTACGATCTACACTCGTGGTCCCGTTGGGCTGGGCGCCGCGCTCGCTGAGTTCCTTTGGGATGTCCGGGTGGTCCGGTGTGCCCTTGAAGAGAAGGTGCTCCAAGAGGTGGGCCATCCCTGTTTCCCCATACCCTTCGTGTCGCGAGCCCACCAAGTACGTGACGTTTACAACCGTGCGAGGCTGTGACGGGTCGGGGAAGAGGAGCACGCGCATCCCGTTCTCGAGACGGTACTCGGTGATGCCCTCCACTGAGGTTATCCGCTCGGCGCCGTCGGGGACGGTCTGAGCGTGGCTCGGTATCGCGATGAGAGGTGTCGCCGCAGCGACTAGGAGCCAACAAACCAATCGGATTCGAGTCAGGAGCATCGGGGCCTCAACATTCTGGGCGGGTGTCGCCGGCCGATCAGCCGGCGGGTCTACTCTACACGGAGTGCACGTATCCGGTTCAGGACCGAAGAGAGGTCCTGACGACGGAAGGTAGCAAGGTCGCCGGTGCGCTCCAGATTGAACGCTGCGAGGCCCTCCGTGTCGCGCGCTCGGTCGACGTCGTCGAGCAGTTCTCCTAAGGGAACGACCTGGCCCGCATACCGGTCGTGAAGCCAGGCGATGACCTCGCCGAGGGCCCGGAGCTGTGCCGCGCTTACCAGTTGCTCCACGGAGGACAAGTCGATCGTGCTCTCTCCGACTTCGAGCGTGGACCGCGACCGAACCCGGATCCGCTTCGCGCGGCGACCACGGGCCGGGCTCAAGGAGGCTACGTCGATCCGGCGAAAAGGTGGCGTGGTGAGATCGTTGAGTCCCTCGGCTGACGATGGACTCCTCGCGGTGGCGGAAGGAGCGGCGGGGTGGGTGAGGGATCGGGCGTCGTTCGTGACATCGAGCGCTCGGAAGTCCTTCATGCGGATGACCCGATCCGCATGTTGCAGAAACGCCCCTGTGCCACCCGCGACGAGGATCGCAGAGATGCCGAGTTGTTCGTGGACATCTCGAACCCGCTCGGACCAAGGCGTAATCGGCTCTTCGGCAGCAGGCACCAGCGACCGCATGAGGCGATCTCGAGACATGAAGTTGCTAGCCGAGGTGTCCTCGTCCATGACGAGAAGTCGCGTGCCGGCCTCGAGAGCCTCTACGATCGACGCTGCCTGACTGGTCGACCCGGACGCGTTCGTCGTCGTGAAGCGGTGAGTCTCGATTCCGAGTGGGAGTCCGTCGATGAAGGGAGAAATGTCGACCCCGGCGACGGAGCGCCCGTCCTCAGCCCGCACGGTGGTCGCCGAACGGTCGGTGACCACTCGCTCTCGGCCGTCCCCTGGGGCGTGATTCCATACCCCGGCCTGGAGTGCGCGAAGAAGCGTGCTCTTGCCGTGGAATCCTCCCCCGACGATGACCGTGATCCCCTCGGGCACTCCCATCCCTCGGATGGCGCCGTGATTGGGGGCGTCCAAGGTGATCGCTAGCTCAGGTGGCGATGCAAAGGGAACTACGTTGCCGTCGTCGAGTGGACGGTCGGACTCCCCGCTTGCCCGGGGTAGAGAAGCACCGTCGGCGACGAAGGCGACCAAGCCGCGGGCGTGGAGAGACGCGCGGAGCGCTTCGGCGTCCTCGTTGGTGGCCGCGGCCGATTCGATCGCGGAGTGGTCGAGCGCGTCGCCCACTAGCGTCTCCGCGACGAGTCGAGGGAGCGTTTCCAGCAAGAGGAGCTGAGCGTCCTTTCCCGCGATCCGACGGCCTCGGGCGGGTAGGCCGACGGTGAAGCGGGCTTCTACTGCTCCGCCGTCGGACACCCGGAGCGCGCTCTGCTCGTGCACGACTTGTCCGGGATCGACCATCCGGATCTCTCCACCTCGACCGTTGCCCATGCGCCGGGAAGCGTTCGATGCCGACCGGGCGAAGTGGCGGGCCAGGTAGGCTGCCGTACCCACCCGACGTTCGGGTGACTCGAAGGCTTCCGGGGCTAGACCTACCGCTTTACCGGAGACGAGGGCCCTAACCCTTGATGGCGATGCGAACGGATCCCCCTGCACGCGATCGATCACGAGGGTGAAGTCGTCAAAGCGCCACTCGCCCCTGAGAGCTTTGTACCCCCCGTACCCTCGCCCGTCTAACTCTGAAAGCCGAGCCCCGAGCTCCCGCGACTCACCCATTCCGTATCCGTGTTTCGAAAACGCTTCGTGGTAGAGGCGTCCGGAACATGACTCCCGGATTCGATGGATGCGACATACAGACGTACGCGACGGCCCCCGCCCGGATTCCGGACGGGGGCCGCCCCCCCACACATCAAGGGAGAGATTACTCCCCGGGTGCGATCGTGTTACCGCTTCCCGATCGCAGTATAGATCCGGTTCGTGATCGCCGGATGGTTCCAGATGAGGTCGTCCCGGCCGTCACCGTTGATGTCCCCGGTGTACAGCTGGAACGCAGACCAGTTCGACTCGTCTTGGTCCGGGTGTCTGACCCTCGCGACGGAGAAGTCGAAGTTCCCGTTCCCGGTGCCGCGGCTGATGTAGATCAGGTTGTCGAAGCCGTTCTTGAGGTTCCACACGATGTCAGACAGTCCGTCGCCCTCGACGTCGAGTACCTCGACCGTGAAGTGATCGGTGACACCCTGGTTGTCGAACGTCGTCTGTTGGAGGCTACCGAAGGTGTAGCCGGACCCGTTCCACATGCCCGTCGAGACCTTGCTGATACCGGCGTTGGTGCTGTCGATCCAAATGAGGTCACGACCGTACGCTTGGTCGGTGTCCCCCACCCGCACGGTGTACTCACTCCAGTCGTTCGAGTCCGTGAGGTTGTCGTCGTAGTGAGAAGCGTTTTGGACGAAGGTCCACGTCCCGTCACCGTCCGAGTTCGCCCACCACGTCCGGTTCAGACTCGGTAGGTGGTTCAGGACGATGTCGGCGTCGCCGTCCCCGTCTTGGTCATGTACGAAGACGTCGTAGTTCGTCCACATGCCGGCGTCGAAGCCCCACCAGGGCTGGAAGACCATGACCGAGTCGGGGTCCGTTCTCGCGGTCGAAACGCCGAAAGAGGCGGTGTGCCAGCGGGGCCACAGGATGTCGTCGAGGCCGTCCTCTTGTCCGGCCGGTCCCATCGCGTCGCCGATGAATGTCCGCTCGTCTTCCCACCCTGTGACGGCGTGAATCCGCACGCTCGGTGTGCCGAACGTGCCGTCCCCATTCCCGTATCCGACGTACGTCTTGTTCTCCGGATTGGGGGTGCCGGAGTTCCCGAGGCGGCTCCAAACGAGGTCGACGTAGTCGTCGCCGTTGAGATTCGCCGTGTGGACCGTGTATCCGCTCCACCCCTCGACCGGGTTTGCCGGGTGGGTGAATGGTGAAGTGAACGCGAACGTACCGTCCCCTTCGGAGAGCCCGACGAAGAGCTGGTTCATTCCGCTGAGGTTGTTCCAGATCATGTCGGTCTTACCGTCGCCGTTCACGTCGCCGGTCATCGTGTGACCGCCACCGAACGGTGCGGTAGCCTCCTGCTTGGGCAGGTAGGTGAACGTCCCCGGCGTCGCCGGAATCGCCTGACATTCCTTGACGTCGTACTCCGTTGATTCCGTCACGCCAGCGATGCTCCCGTCACCGAGATTCCGGAAGGTGAAGGAGATCGGAGCGGCCGAACTGAGCGGTGGCTGGTCGGTGAAGTATGCCGACAGGTCCCCGTCGCGGATTGTCGCGGCGGTAGCCGTGCCGTCACCTCCGACGGAGGTGATCGCGATCTTCGATCGCTCCAAGATCTTTTGCTGCCTGGCGCTGAGGCTGACCTGGACGCCCTGGCCGATCGCCTCGTATGCCGCCTGGATCGTGCCGCGAATGTCCGATGCGCTCGCCGAAGATGTCATCGAGAAGGTCATCATCCGTCCGTAGACGATCTCCGAGACATAGATCGGAATGTTCGACGGGCCCATTCGACCGAGATTCACCTGCTCTTGAAGCTTCTCATCGGTGAAGTCGCTGCTGAAGAAGGCTTCGGGCGTTTGCGGCGCCTGCACGATTACCGTGAACATCTTCTGAATGAAATTCGCCGTGACCGTGGTCTCTTGACCGGCCCGGGAGAAGTCGCCCGTCGCGCTTGCGCTATACCCCATGTACGCGCCCGAGAGGGACGCCGAGAGCGCCTGATACTTCTCCGAGTGATGGGTGTTCATGTAGAAGTCGATCGAGCTCGGGGCCGCGAGACCTGACGCGGTCGCGTTCCCCACGATCTCCCCACGAGCCGCAAACATCGTTCCCTCGTTGGGGTTCTCCACTGTCCGGGTGTTGTCGCTCGAGGCGATGTCCGGGATCGTGATCCGAAGCGGGGTCCTCTCCTCGATCGGTAGTGGGAGAAGAGAGCCGAGGGCCTTCCGGCTTTGCCCCTGGATCAAACCTCCGGGCCATAAGACCGACGCGTCCGGTGAGTACATCACGATCTCACGCGGGTTTTGCGCCATCGAGTACTCGGTTGTGATGCACTGGTAGCTCACTTCGGGTTGAATAACGACGTCACCCGAGTCGCCGTACTCCTCGAAGGCTGCGAGCTCGATCGTCGTGTCTGGCGCTTCGCCCGTCGGGGCTGGAGGCTGGTCGGGGGTGTTGACGTCGGAGGAGAACTCGGCCCAGCCGGGCAAGCCGGTCAGAAATTCGGCGACGCCCTGACCGGCGCCAGGGTCCGGGTCGATCGGGGATTGACTGTCGCAGCCCACGGCCAGCGCGAGGATCATCGCCCCGGCCAGCGAGCCCTTTGTCATTCGTTGGATTCGCATCTGTCGATTCTCCTAGTTGGCTTTCTTGTGGTTCACGCTTTCACCGGCCGCACCGCTGTTTCCGGAGCTGAAGCCGCCGCTTCCACCGCCCCCGAGGGTGTAGTCGTTTCCGTTTTCCGTGAGCGTCGCGTCGGCGCTCTCGAGGATCCCGATGCTCGGGCCGCCTCCGCCTCCGCCACCGTAGCCGCCGCGGCCGCCTATGGACCCGTAGCCGCCCCAGCCACCTCGTCCGGCGCAAGCGGATGTGATGAGGGAATCGCAGATTCTGGCACCTGGATCGCCTCGATCACCCCCGGCTCCGCCAAAACCCCGGAGTCCCCCGCTGCCGCCAGCTCCTCCGGCTCCCGTGTGGATCTCGTTGCCACTGACTTCGGCGGTGGCTGTTCCGAGGACCATGACTCCGAATGACCCGCCTCCACCGGTTCCACCCGTCCCCCCGTAGCCACCCTGCCCGCCGGCCCCGCCACCACCGCCGCCGCCGCCGCAATAGTTCGCGACCAGGGATACGATCTGGCCGTGGCCACCGCCGCCGCCGCCGCCGCCGTACCCATCCCCTCCGCGAGAGCCAGTCGAGCCGGTAGCGGAGCTGACGCTTCCGTCGTAGCCGGTTGCCGTCAGGGCACCGAACGCGCCACCGCCGGCACCGTGGGCTCCTGCCGCCCCGTTTGCGTCCGCGTCCTCTCCGTTACTTCCGTTCTTGCTGCCACTGGTGCCGCCCGAGCCACCTTCTCCGCCCTGCCACTGTGTGTGAGCGGCGGAACCTGCGTCGCCGTTGCCGAGTTTTCCGTCCCCGCCGCGGCCTCCATCTGGGGTGTCCGGGTCGGCCCCGCCGGCGCCGCCCGTACCACCATTGGTTGTGCAGGTGCGGCCGTTGCCGCCGTCCCCGCCGTCGGCCCCCTTCGGGCCGGTCGCCCCGATCACACCGCTGATTCCAGCGGTGCCGTTGCCGGCGCGCAGGATGTTCCGGGTGAGCCAGACGTCCGCGGTTCGATCGAGGACGACTGCCACGGAGGAAAGGCCGGCTCCGCCGGACGCATTCGCAGCGATGATTTCGAGCCCGTCGAGGGTGACGTCGGTCACGAGCTCACCGAGCACCGCCGTCGCCGAGCCGCTCACGACCGGTTTGCTGGTCGAAACGTCTCTGGACCAGTCGACGTCGCTCCATCCACCGTAGACGCTGACGCGCGAGCGGAGCGTCAGGCTCTCGTCGTAGTTGCCTGCCGCCACGTAGACGTCGGCACCATTGCCGGCGTTGTCCGCGGCGTCGATTCCGGCCTGGATGCTCGTGAGTGGGGCTGAGCGGGAGCCGTCCCCGCTCGGTGAGCCGGTGTTCGCGCTGACCCAGATCGCGTGGTTCGCGTCCTCGAGGACCCAAATGTCGACGGTGTCGACCTGGCTTCCCGAAGCGTTCGCGCCCGTGAGCTCGAAGGAAAGCTTGGTCACCTCGTCCGGCGCCGGGAAAGTCGGCGACTCACCGGTCAGCGGGCCGACACTCGGTCCAGCGATTTGGGCCCAGGTGAATGTCGCTCCGCTCCCGGACGACGAGCCTTTGTCGAGTGTGATCATCGAATCGGCCGACGCGTCGAAGTTGGGGCCCGCGTCGACCATCAATGCGAGCGTCCTCGTGGTGAAGCTCGACGTGAACGACGACGCCATGGGGACGCCGTTCGCATCCGTGACACCGTTGACGGTCACCTGCATCGGAGTGCCGTCGGAGTAGTCGACACTCGGGGTGAAGGTCGCAGTTGCCCCGTTGGCTGCCACGGTGCCGGTCGCGCCGGCCACTTGGAATGACGTTCCCGTGACCGTTCCGACGTCAACCGGCCGGTTGAATGTCACCGTCACTGTCTTGTCTAAGGCAACTCCTGTCGCTCCGTCGGTCGGGTCGACGACCAGCACTTCCAGCGCCGGGGTCTGTGTACCCGTGGTATCTGTCGGATCGGTCGGGTTACACGTCGTGTCTGTGGGGTCACAGACGGTGAAGGGCTGCTCGCCGCACGCTGCTACCAGGACGGCTGCGCACGCGAGCGCCGCGGACCAGAGTCGGATACTTCGCATTGGGTTCTCCATGGCAGAGGACCGGGGTTGTTTCCCGGCCTGCTACGTCGGGCCCAGCAAGGGGGGTGTGGGCCCTGCTGCCATGTAGGCGTCGAATGCGGCGGTTCGCCCTCACGCCGATCTTACGGGTGGTTCAACCGTGGCGTACCTTCGACCCAGCACACCAACACGTTCGAAGTCCGAGGTGACATGTCGATCTCTCAACGGACCCTTCTGTTAGCGGTCGCCGTCGTATGGGTGGGAATCGCACCTGCCGAGGTCCGGACCCAGGAGACCACCACCCTCATTCGCGACGGTCGACTCCTCGACGGATCAGGCAATCCGTGGATCCGAGGGGACGTCCTGATCCGTGGTGACCGGATCGAGGCGGTGGGGAAGCTCGGTGACGTACAAGCCGATCAGGTCATTGATGCCCGTGGTCTGTACGTCGCGCCGGGCTTCATTGACGTTCACTCCCACGCTGGCCCCGGCCTGGCATCGCCCGGCTTGTCGCACGGGGAGCCGCTATTGGCGATGGGGCTGACCACCGTCTTCATCAACCCAGATGGAGGAGGGGCCGTCGAGCTGGACAGCCAGCGTGAGATGCTGCTCGAGGATGGGTTGGGCGTGAACGTGGCGCAGCTCGTCCCTCACGGGTCTGTGCGAGGCGCGGTGATGGGCAGTGCCGATCGACACGCCACCCCGGCGGAGCTGCGGGAGATGCGCGAGCTCGTGCGCGCCGGGATGAGTGCGGGCGCATGGGGGCTCTCCTCCGGGACATTCTATGTGCCCGGCAGCTACGCCCCACCGGAAGAGATCGAAGAGCTTGCGAAGGAGGTGGCTCCCTTCGGCGGTGCGTACATCAGCCACTACCGCGACGAGTCGACGTACAGCGTCGGGTTGATCGCAGCCGTCGATGAAGTCATCAATGTGGGCCGAGTCGCAGAGATTCCGGCGGTCCTGACGCACGTGAAGGCACTCGGCCCGTTCGTGTGGGGGTACGGGCAGGCGATCGTGCAGCGGGTGGAGCGGGCGAGAGCCGAGGGTGTCCAGGTGTTTGCAGACCAATACCCCTACACGGCGTCCGCTACGGGACTCGGTGCCGCGCTCCTTCCGCGCTGGTCGCAAGCGGGTGGACGCGATTCGCTTCTGGCTCGAATGGCCGACGCTCCGACGATGAGCCGAATCCGAGAAGGAATGGTGGAGGGTCTCGCGCGGCGGGGTGGGGCCGACCGTATTCAATTTCGGCGCTTCTTGCCCGATCCCTCGATCGAGGGTCGACTCCTGAGTGACCTCGCGGAGGAGCGAGGGCAGGATCCGATCGACACCGCCGCTGACCTGATCCGTGGTGGTAGTGTCAGCATCGTCTCCTTCAACATGCATGACGATGATGTCGAGACCTTGATGCGCCAGCCTTGGACGATGACGTCGTCCGACGGTGGGCTGGTGCCGATGGGTGAAGGGGTGCCCCATCCTCGATCGTATGGAGCGTTCGCTCGAAAGATCCGACTCTACGTCCAGGAGAAAGGCGTCGTGTCGCTCTCTCAGGCGATCCGAAGCATGACGTCGCTGCCGGCGACGGTCTTCGGTATGCATGACCGGGGCGTGCTTCGCCCCGGAGCGATTGCCGATGTCGTCGTCTTCGACGTCGACCGGGTGCGTGACGTCGCAGAGTACACGGATCCCCATCACTACTCGGAAGGGATGGTCTTCGTCTTCGTGAATGGGGAGGCGGCGGTTCGAGAGGGGGAGTTTACCGGGGCTCGGTCGGGTCGCGTACTGGCCAAGGGCCGCACCGAGGGGTGACCTATGCCGCGGATCGACGTTCCCGAGATCGAGGATCAGAGTTGGTTCCCCGCATGGCTGCGAAATCCGATGACGGGGTACTTGCAGACCGTGATCGAGGTCGCGCGGCCGTATGACTGTGCTGTCGCTCCTCTACGATCGCTCCTAGCGGGACGTTCTGAGGCGTCTGTCGTCGACCTGGCATCGGGGGCAGGAGGACCGTGGGCTCAGTTGGCACCTGCGCTCCGCGAGCACCACCCCGAATTACGGGTGCTCCTGACGGACATAGCTCCGAACCTGGAGGCCGCGGGCCAGATGTCGGTACTCGATGGGATCGAGTACCACCGGGATCCGGTCTCGGCCATGGATGTGCCGCCCCTGCTCGATGGTGTCCGTACGATGTTCACTGGACTGCACCATTTTTCACCAGATCAGGTCCGCTCGATCATGAGAGCGGCGCAGCGGGACCGAGTGCCCTTCGCAGCGTTCGAAGCTACGCAGCGCTCTGTGGCCGGAGGGTTGGTGAGCCTCTTCATTCCGTTGATGGTTCTCGTCCTTATGCCCCGTGTTCGGCCTCGGCGGTTTCTGACTCTCTTACTGACCTATCTGCCCCCGATTCTCCCGATTCTGATCTGGTGGGACGGCTTCGCGTCGACGCTACGGACGTACAGCGTCGACGAACTCGAGGGGTTCGCCCGGGAAGTTGCCGAGCCGGGGTATGACTGGTCAGCGACCGAGATCGCGGTGAAGGGGAGCCCGATCCCCGTCTTGCAGCTTGTTGGGACGCCGTCCGCCCTCTGAGTCTGCCCCCGATCAACCCCCTGGAATGTCCGGGTGTTCGCCGGGCAAGATGATTCCGAGTCGCTCGCGCTCGGACTCCCACAGCTCGATGAGTCGTGCGTATCTCTGCGGCTCGGCTTCGGAGAGGTCCCGGGTCTCGCCCGGATCTTCACGGACGTTGTAGAGTTCGAACCGGGTCGGGTCGTACGGAGGGTCGGCGATGAGCTTCCAGTCGCCTTGGCGTAGAAGCGTGTACCCGCCGTGGAAAAGGGCGGTCACGTAGTCGGGGTCATGGACGACATCCGCAGCTCCCTCCAGGTGGCGGACCATGCTTTCTCCGATCATAGGCGCGACGGACCCGTCGGCTGGATACTCTGCTTCGGCCAATTCGAGGATCGTTGGAGCCAGGTCCATTACGGTGAGGTAGGCGTCGCTTTGCGTTCCGCGTGCAACTCCTGGACCTGCGATGATCATGGGGGCGACGAGCCCTCCCTCGCGCGTGAAGCCCTTGTGCCTGCTAAAGGGTGCTGACCCGGCTTCGGCCCACTGCGGTCCGTACGACACCCACGACGACGGCCGCCCCATGTTCTCGAACGTGTTGTCGTAGGTGCGGCGCAGGTAGTCGACGAATCCGCCTACATTGTAGAAATCTTCGGCAGCGGCTCCGTTGTCCGACATGAAGACGACCAGCGTATTGTCGAGCTCTCCGGTGTCTCGAAGGTGACTCAACAGTCGCCCGACGTGCTGGTCGAAATTTTCGACCATAGCCGCGTACAACTCCATTTTGCGACTCTCGCGTCGTCGACTCTCTTCGTCGAGTTCGTCCCACGGGGTAATTAGAGGATTCCGTGGAGGGAGTTCGTGACCGGGTGCGAGAATGCCCGCGGCGCGAAGGTTCTCGAAGTTCTGCTCGCGCAGCGCGTCGTATCCGTCGTCGTACATCCCAGCGTATCGATCCAGCTCCGTTTCAGGAACTTGGAGAGGCCAGTGAGGTGAGGTGTACGCCGCAAAGGCGAAGAACGGTCGCCCAGCCGCGACCCCCTCGTCGATGAATTCGATGAGGCGATCCGTGTAAAGCTCCGTCGAGTAGCTGCCATCGGGGTAGTCGACGATCGTAGCCCCGTCCCGATACGTGGACCCGCCTTCAAAGAAGCCTTCGGATCCGTAGTGGCTCCCGGCGCCATCCAAGAGGTTGAATGATCGCTCGAAGCCTACAGCGTGAGGACTGTTCTCCGGGTCGAGACCCAGGTGCCACTTTCCCGTGGTGACAGTGAAGTACCCTGCGTCGCGAAGGAGGCGGGGGAGCGGGGCAATTCGGTCGGAAAGGTGACCTTCGTACCCTAGGACTTCGGTGGGTACGCCCTGCCAACCCATTCCAGCCACGTGGTTGTTGTTGCCGCTAAGCAACATGGCTCGGGTCGGAGCGCACATTGGAGCAGTGTGGAATTGGGTAAAGAGGATTCCCTCTTCCGCCAACTCGTCGATCCGGGGTGTCCTGATCGGGCTTCCATACGCCCCGAGATCCGCGTACCCGAGGTCGTCGGCCACGATCAACAGCACGTTGGGACGTTCCTGGAGCGGTGGGGCAGGGGGCGTACAGGTGGCCAGGAGGGTGGCGAGCATCGGGAGGCACGCGCGCCAGTGCGCGAGGCCTGCCCGGTCGCGGTAGCTTCGTCGGGTGAGCATCCGTGATAAGAGCCCGCCCCCCGACCCGATGCAAGGCACTGCATACGGTGCCGCGTCTCTTCTTTGGCTAGCGCCCTTCGAAGCGGGGTGGACGTCCCTCACGCCACGCTGCGAGACCTTCTTCGGCGTCTGCTGACTCCGCACACTGGGCTTCGCGATCCCGTGAGCTAGCATTCGAGACCGCCTCCGTCGCAGCGGTTCGGATGAAGTGCTTCATGTGTCGAATGGCCAACGGTGCCATCTCTGCGAGGCGAGTGGCCAGCTCGGTCGTCGCCGCTTCGAGGCCACCCGAGGGCGCGAGGTGCGTGATGAAGCCGATCCGCTCCAACTCCTGTGCGTTCATTCGTTCTGCCGCGAGCAGAATCCGAGCGGAGGCTCCCGGGCCGCAGCGCTCGACGTATCGTTGCACTCCGGCGAACGGATAGCAGATGCCCAGTTGCGCTGCAGTGACCGCCAATTCGACGTGAGGTTCCGCGATCCGGAAGTCGCAGCACAGCGCGATCTCACCCCCACCGCCGTACGTGTTCCCATTCAATGAGGCGATGGTCGGCAGTGTGACTCGGTCGAGACGGTCGGTGAGCTCCTGAAAGCGCTCACCACTCATCGCGCCGGAGCTCATTTCGTCCAGCGCCGCCCCTGAGCAGAAGGTAGGGCCGCTACCCGAAACGACTACCACACGAACGGCTGGGTCGTTCTCGAGGGTATCGAGTCCCTGGACCACCTGCGACAGCATCCGTGCCGTCACCGCGTTGTGCTTGTCCGGCCGATTCAGGGTGAGGCGGCCGACCGATCCTTCTCTCGCGACGATGACTCCGGGCTCGATCATAGTGTCCCCTTGGCGGTACGGACGACGTGAATATGAGTGCTGCGTGCGAGTGCCCGAAGGAGAGAGTGTGGACGCACCCTGGTTGGAGTGCGTGTCGCTTCCCTAGACTGTGCCGCCAACATCACGACTGGAGACCGATTCTTGGGCGCGATCAGTGACTTCATGGAGCGGCACTACCTCCACTTCAACGCGAGGGAGGTGGTCGATGCGGCTCGTGCGTACGCCGAGCACGTGGATGCCGGGGGAAGGATGTTGGTAGCCATGGCAGGCGCGATGTCCACGGGAGAGTTCGGGATCATCCTCGCTCGGATGATCCGAGCCGGGAAGGTGCACGCCATCTCGTGTACTGGAGCGAATCTCGAAGAAGACGTCTTCAACCTCGTTTCCAACCAGGAGTACGAGGTGATTCGATCGTGGAGAGAGTTGAGTGCCACGGACGAACAGGCTCTGTTCGAGCGGGGCATGAACAGGGTGACGGACACGTGCATCCCTGAAACCGTCATGCGCCACATCGAACGACGGTTGCTTGCTCGCTGGCAAGCTGCCTCGGCTCGTGGCGACCGTCGTTCGCCGGCCCAATTCCTCTTCGAGGTGCTCGACGACCCGGAGCTCGAGGAGCACTACCAGATCGACCCTGCCGATTCGTGGGTGCTTGCAGCGAAGGAGGCTGGTGTCCCGATCTACACTCCTGGTTGGGAGGATTCGACCACGGGCAACATATTCGCTGCGAGCGTCATGGCGGGGCACCTGCCAGGCCACGCATGTGTCTTGTCTGGTACGGAACAGTTCCAGCACCTGATCGAATGGTACCGGGAGAATCACGGTGCCGGTGAACGTCCGTCGGTGGGATTCTTCCAAATTGGCGGAGGTATCGCGGGCGACTTCGCAATCTGCACCGTGCCGTGTATCACTCAGGACCTGAGAGAAGACGTCCCGGCGTGGGGGTACTTCTGCCAGATCACGGATGCCCAACCTTCGTACGGCGGGTACTCTGGTGCTCCCGCGAACGAGAAGATCACTTGGGGGAAACTCGAACCGACCACGCCTCGCTTCGAGATCAACTCCGACGCTTCGATCGTCGCACCTCTCATTTGCGCGTGGGTGTTAGGGGACTGACCCTCTCCACGCTGCGCGTGCAACCGGTTAACTCACCGGCCCCCCGAGTCCGGCCTCGGCAACGACGAGGAGGAGTGCTCTCTGAACCGCGAGGTAGGCATCGCGGTTCACCCAGTACTCGTCGGGAGCGTGGCCGTTAGCACCGATCCCACCCCGGCCGATCGTGATCGCGGGCACGCCGAGGGCGATCGGCACGTTCGAGTCCGTCGATGACCGTGCGAGCTCACCCTCGACGCCAAACGCTGCCGTCGTGGCCAGAGCGCGCTGCACCAGTGGGGTTGCAGGGTCCAGTTCACCGGAGGGACGGTCGCCGATCTTGTCGTTGTCGACGGTGAGCGCCTCACCCTCTCGCCGGAGTGCGTTCTCCTCTTCGAGGCCACGTTCCATTGCCGCAAGGAAGGCTCTTTCGATCCGAGCGAGCGCGGCCGGGCTCTCGGAGCGCATGTCGACCTCCATCCACGATTCGAAGGGGACGGAGTTCACGGATGTACCACCGCCGATGCGACCGACGTTGTAGCTCGTCCGCGGTCCCGATCGTGTGAGCGTGTCTGCGGCGTCTTGGAAGTAACGAACGGCGCGACTCATTGCGTGCGCAGGGTTCGCCGTACCGAAGGCGCCCCACGAGTGCCCTCCAGGGCCCGCGAAGGTGACACGGTAGCGGACCGACCCCAACCCCATGGAGACGAGGCGCTGCAAGCCACCACCGTCGACCTCGATCCACGCATCCGGACGAATGCCTTCCTCCCGATAGAGATGCTTCATCCCCCTGAGGTCCCCGAGTCCTTCTTCGCCGACGACACCGACGAAGAGGAGGTCGTCATTCGTCTCGACGCCCGTCTCCTCCAGAGCTCGCAAGACGGAAAGCACGACGACCAGTCCGCGGGTGTCGTCCCCCACGCCAGGGGCGAAGAGCGTGTCCCCCGAGATCCGCACGGTGACGTCCATGTCCTCGGGGAAGACGGTATCGAGATGTCCCCCGAATCCGATCGTTCTGGCACCGACGCGCCCTTCACGAAGTCCGATCACATTCCCCACTTCGTCGGTCCATACCGAGTCCGCGCCCAACTCGGTGAGGAGTTCCGCGAAGCGTCGGCCCCGCTCTTCCTCCATGAAAGGAGGGGCCGGGATCTCCGTCAGTTCGATCAGACGTTCGAGCGCCCACTCGTCGAGCGCTTCGGCGCGCTCGAGCGCTTCGGACACCGATGGGTTGCCGAGAAGTCGGGCGGTCTCGGCGGTGTACTCTGCCTGCGGGCTCTGGGCAAATACCGACGTTGCCGAGACGGCGAAGGCCAGGGCTACGGCGTACGATGCGAGGGTGGGTCGGGGGGCGGGCACGAGTCCTCCAAAAGCCGGTAATGCGAACGGGTCCAAAGATCTTGGTACGCCGGATAGCAGGCTTCGATCCCGACCCGTTCTAAAGCCTTTGTGCGGCCTTCGTTGTGAGCTTTCCCGGGTTGCTGCGAGGGGGAGGCGCGGCGATACTCCCATCCGTGACATTGCCGCATGTTCCGCCCTTGGATGACCCGCGATGAGTGACCCGAGTCCGAGCCCCGCAAGAGGGTATCGGCCTATCGATGACGAGATCTCCCTATGGGAGGTTCTCGCGGTCCTTCTACGGCGAAAGGGCACGATTATCGTGTCTACGATCCTGGTCGCGGGTTTGGCCGCTGGAATCGCGCACTTCCGTGCCCTGCAGTACACCAGTTCCGCACTTTTTCGACCGCAGGGTTCGGAGCAGTCGACTTCTCAGATCATGTCGCTGGCCAGCCAATTCGGCGTTGCCGTGCCCGGTGGAGGGGAGGAGGCTTCGCCCCAGTTCTATCAGGAGCTGCTTACCTCCCGTGAGATTCTCGAGCGAATTGCTGTCGATCCTTACGATGTAGACGGCGCGGGGCCGGTCCTGTTGAAAGACCTCTTGGAGATCGAGGAGCCGACGGAACCGCAGCGGGATCAAGAGACTTTGAAGTGGCTTCGGGAGGAGGGGGTCTCCGTCGCGGTCGGGAGGGAAACCGGTATCGTGACGATCTCGGTTCAGTCCGAGTGGCCGGAAGTCTCGCAGGAGATGGTGGATCGACTCCTGGTCGAGATATCGCGCTTCAATATGGACACCAGAAAATCGCAAGCGGCTGCCGAGGCGGATTTCCTCGAATCGCTCGTCGAAAACGCCGAGCGTGAGCTGCGCGTCGCAGAAGACTCACTCCAGCGGTTTCTCGAACAGAACCGCGCCTACGACAACTCTCCCGTACTCGAGTTCCGTTTTGGGCGGATGCAGCGCGAAGTCACGATGCGGTCGACCATCCTTACGGGTTTGATGCAATCGCAAGAGCAAGCACGCGTCGCCGAAGTCAGGGACACCCCGGTCATTACAGTTCTGCAGGAGCCGTTTTTCCCCCCCAAGCATGATCCCCGCCGTCGCGTCCTCGCGGGCCTCCTCGGGATCGTCCTCGGCGGACTCTTGGGGGTCGTATTGGCCTTTGTCGTGGAGGCGTTCCGACGCCCCAACGAGGGAGACCCGGCCCGAGCAGACTTCGACCGAGCGTGGGACGCCACCAAGAGTGCGATTCCCTTCGTAGGGAGCTGAAAGCTCACCCGATGGACATTCGAAATATCGCGATCATCGCGCACGTCGATCACGGAAAGACCACGCTGGTCGACGAGATGTTCAAGCAAGCCGGCATCTTCCGCGAGAACCAGCGCGTTGAAGAGCGGGTGATGGACTCGAACCCTCTCGAGAAAGAGCGTGGGATCACGATCCTCGCGAAGAACACCGCGGTCATGTGGGGCGATGTGAAGATCAACATCGTCGACACTCCCGGACACGCAGACTTCGGGGGCGAGGTCGAGCGTGTGCTTCGGATGGTGGACGGCGTCGTCCTTCTGGTGGACGCCGCAGAGGGGCCGATGCCCCAGACCCGCTTCGTGACTCGAAAGGCGCTCGAACTAGGCATTCTACCGTTGGTGGTGGTCAACAAGGTCGATCGCGGTGACGCCAGGGCGCACGAGGTGCACGACGAGGTACTCGAGCTCTTCATGGATCTGGAAGCCAGCGATGCCCAGCTCGACGCGCCGTTCCTGTACGCGGTCGGCAGAGACGGGTGGGCGGCGACCGAGCCCGACGCAGTCGGAGGAGATCTGTCGCCGCTCTTCGACACGATCGTAAGGCACTTCCCACCTCCCGCGGTCGACGTGGATGGTCCGTTTCAGATGCTCATCTCCACGCTCGACCACTCGGCCTATGTGGGCCGCATCGCAATCGGGCGAATTGAGCGAGGAGGCGTGCGGGTGGGCGATGCCGTAACCCTCCTCGACCTGGGGCCGGAAGGCGTGGTCACCGACGAGGCAGAGGCGGAGAAGTCGAAGGTGTCCAAACTGTACACCTTCAGTGGGCTCGAGCGGATCGAGGTCGAATCGGCCCTCGCAGGCGACATCGTTGCGCTCGCCGGCCTGGACGGCGTCGAGATCGGGAAAACGGTCACCGACCCCAACCACCGGGATCGCATGGAGGGCATCGCGGTGGAAGAACCGACGCTCTCGGTGGACTTCACCGTGAACAACTCGCCCTTCGCTGGGCAGGTCGGGAAGTTCGTAACGACTCGCCAGCTCCGCGAGCGGTTGTACAAGGAGCTCGAACGCAACGTCGCCCTTCGTGTCGAAGACACCGAGCTCCCCGACACCTTCACGGTCAGCGGACGGGGCGAGCTTCACCTCACGATTCTGATGGAAACGATGAGGCGAGAGGGCTACGAGTTTCAGGTGTCTCGCCCACGGGTCGTGACACGAAAGGATGCGGCTGGGAGTACGGAGGAGCCGTATGAGCAGGCGGTCGTCGAAGTCCCCTCGGAGCTCGTCGGAACGGTGATCGAGAAGCTCGGCTCACGGAAGGGTGAGATGACCGAGATGAAGCCGATGGGCGACTCCGGAACCACCCGTCTCCGCTTCAAGATTCCGGCCCGTGGACTCTTCGGCTATCGGTCCGAGTTCATGACCGACACGAGGGGCGAGGGCATTCTGCACCACAACTTCATGGAATGGGATGCGTGGGCTGGCCCTCTTAAGGGCAGGAGTCGAGGAGTGCTTGTCGCCGATCGGGCCGGGAAAGCCGTGGGGTTCGCTTTGTTTGGTTTGCAAGAGCGGTCGACGCTCTTCGTCAGCCCGGGCGACGCCGCATACGGAGGGATGATCGTCGGTGAGAACGCTCGCACCGACGATATGGATGTAAACGTGAGCAAAGAGAAGAAGCTCACGAACATGAGGACGACTGCGTCGGACGAGAATATCAAGTTGGAGCCCCCCAGGCAGATCACACTCGAGCTGGCGTTGGAGTTCATTCAGGACGACGAGCTCATCGAAGTCACGCCGGACTCGATCCGACTACGGAAGCGGATCTTGGATCCGAACCAGCGTAAGAAGGCCGCAAAGCGGGCGAATCAACCTGCCTGACGCTGGGGTCCCGGATGTCGGGCGGCTAGCCCGGTAGTGCGCGCCTAACGTCCTCGACGATCATGGTTAGGACCGCCTCCTGAAGCGCGGCAGAGCCGATGTCTTCGCTCACGTCGACCCAGTCCGTGGTCGCAACTGTGACCATTCGGTTCACGGGATCGACGTACACGAACTGACCACCGTAGCCCCAAGCGAAGTAGCTGTTCCGCTCGACATCGAGCCACCACAGATACCCGTACGACAGGAGTGGTACTGGACCGACCGTGCCCAGGTCGCCCCAAAGGGGCGTTAAAGACTCGTCGACCCACGCCTCCGCTACGATGCGCTGGCTTCCGCTCCAGCCGCCCTGCAGCACCAACTGGCCGATTCGAGCGAGGTCTCTCGGGCGCAGATCGATACCCGCCCCCCCGTTCACATAGTCACCCGGTAGGGTCTCCCACTCCTGATCTGGAATGCCGAGTGGCTCGAACAAGACGGAGCGGGCGAACTCTTCGAGTGGTAGGCCTGCGGCCTCCTCGAGGATTACTCCGAGCAGATGGATCGCTCCCGAGTTGTACTGGAAGGCTTCACCGGGAATCGCGACAAAGGGCTGGCCGAGCACGTAGTCGATGTGTTCGCCGGATGTCAGCCAGTGGCTGTACGCGCTTCCGCCTGCGTCTCCCGCCCACCGAAGTCCGCTCGACATGGTGAGTAGGTGGCGCACGGTGATCGCTTCGAGCTCGGGGCGGGCAGCGAGGTAGCTGCCGTCGAGATAGTCCGTGATCGGGTCGTCCACAGAGGTGATGATCCCCGACTCGATGGCGACGCCGGTGAGTAGTGCGACGATCGACTTGGTCACCGAACGAACATCGACCAAGTCATCGGGGCCGTTCTCGCCGTAGTATCTCTCAAAGACGATGGCACCGTCTTTGACCACCAGGAGGCTCTGGAGGCGGTCAATCTCGGACCCCCGTTCACCCGCCACGAAGAGTGCGTTCGCATCCAGGCCCACGGACGAGGCCGAGGTCGTCGCCCACGGTCGAGCGAGGTCGACGGACGCCTCCGAAGGGAGACCCGAGGGGTCGGACTCGCATGCGGAGGCGACGGATACGAGCCCGATAGCGGCGAGCAGGGGTACTTTCCTCATATTCGGGAACCCGTCGGGGATTAGGAAGGTGAAAGAGCGGATCGTATCCCGCGAGCAGATGCTCGCGTCCTTGGAGACACATACATGATGACGCCAGAACGTTTTCAGTCAGCGCTCACCTTCGAGGAGTACCTCGAGACGGTGGTGAAGAATCGTGAGCTTTGGCACGCGGTCCATCAGAGGGTGCGGCTTCCCGACGACGTCCAAGACCTCATCGGTGGTGTACCCGCTGGGTGGCACTTGGTGGCGCTTTCGGAAGATTGGTGTGGAGATGCGGTGAACACGCTCCCGGTCGTGGCGGCACTCGCCCGTGAGGCCGGCTGGGATCTCCGGGTGTTGGGTCGAGATGACAATCTCGACCTCATGGACGCGCACCTCACCAACGGTCGAAGTCGATCGATTCCGATCGTGATCGCATACGACCAGGACTTCAACGAGGTCGGCTGGTGGGGGCCGCGGCCGGAGGAAATCCAATCTTGGGTGATGGATGAAGGACTCTCCATGCCTTCTCCGGACCGCTACAAGGTGATACGGCGGTGGTACGCCAAGGATCGAGGGCGTTCAACGGTAACCGGCATACTGGACATACTCGCGACCCCGGCCTGATCTTCGGCGGCATGTCGCGCCGACTCTTCATATTCGGGTTCGCCTTCGCATCCGGGTTCGCCGTTCTAACCATCGAGATCGCGGGTGCACGCCTGATCGCCCCCGTATTCGGGCTCTCCGTGGTCCCCTGGACCGCGGTGATCGGCGTGATCCTCGGCGCGCTCGCGTTCGGGAGTCATCTCGGGGGCCGGCTCGCGGACGAGGGACGGGTCGAACTCGCGCACATCTTGGCGGTGGCCGGGGTCGCGGGAGTACTACCTCTCCTGGGCGCGGGCCTTCCGGGCGCAGCGCGTGAGCTACTGGGGTTTATTCCGGGAGCGATCGTGAGTGCCGCGCTCCTCTTCGCCCCTGCAGTCGCATGTCTCGGGGCCGTCGTTCCTTACCTGATTCGAGAAGACACGGAGAGCCTGGGATCGATCGGGCGCCGGGCCGGGGACATCAGCGCAGCGGCTACCGCCGGTTCGATCGCAGGGTCGTTTGCTACAGGCTTCATCTTGATCCCTTTGATGCCCGTCACCGTGCTTCTCGGGGTGAATTCAGCCTTCCTATTCGTTTTGGCCTGGCTCTGCGGCCGGTCGCTGGGGGGCAAGGAGCTCGATGCCAAAGTTGGACTCGGGGTCTTTCTCCTGCCATTTCTCGGGGTTGCTACCTCGGGACAGCCCCCTGGAACTCTCTTCGCCACGCAGAGTGCCCACAGTGCGATCTCGGTGACGGAGCGAGTCTGGGAGGGTGGAGACACGGTGCGTGAGATGTGGCAGAATGGAGGCTCGTCTTCGGCGGAGTACACAGACGGGTCTCCGGCACACGTGTATGCGCGGGAAAGTCTCGAGCTCTTGGATGTGCTTGGTCTCCGTCCCGTGAGGACGCTCGTGCTCGGGGGGGCCGGTCTTACGCTTCCAGTCGCGCTGCGGGCTCGCGACCGCGACACGGAGATCAGCGTGGTGGAGCTCGATCCCGTCGCTACGGAAGTCGCGCGCGATTACTTCGCTTACGGGGGCCGCACCGACGGCATCACCGTCGTGCACGATGACGCACGGGCCTTTCTTCGACGTGACGAGACCCACTTCGATCTGCTGTACCTCGACGTTTTTGATCACCTCCTCACGGTCCCGTGGACGATGGTGACGGAGGAAGCGTTCCGTGAGATGGCCGACCGCCTCGCTCCACAGGGCGTCTTCATGGCGAACGTGCTCTCGCCTTTGGATGGGGCGGGCGCCGATTTTCTCGGCGGACTCCACGCTACGCTTCGCTCTGCGTTCACCGACGTGCGGCTTTATCGGACGCTCCCGGATGCCCGGCCGGAGATCACTCAGAACCTCATCGTCGTCGCGACGGTCGAGCCGGGAGTTCTGCCCGACATGGCGAGGCGCCAGGCACCTATCCGAAACGGCGCTCGCCCCTTCACCGACGCTTGGGCTCCGGTCGAGTCCTTTCAGGCGCGCATCTTCTTGGAAGGACTCCGTTGGCGATAAAATTCGTGCCGAAGGACGGTGTGGTGGGCAACACCCACCCCCTCAACCTCGTCCCCCCGGATCACCCGGATGCAGGGGCGCCCACGCGCCCTCCCATCTTCGAGGTGTACATGAGGATGGCCGAGGAGTTGGCCAAGCGATCGACGTGTGCTCGCCTTCAGGTAGGCACCGTCGTGACCGATCCGCTTCTCGAGAACGTCGTTGCGATTGGGTACAACGGGAACGCTCGGGGATTCCCCAACCAGTGCGACTCCGATGAAGCGGGCCGGTGCGGCTGCATCCACTCGGAAATGAACGCGCTGGTGAAGTCGCCGGGGCAGTTGGCGGACAAGGTGGCCTTCGTGACCGCGAGCCCGTGCACGATGTGCGCGAAACTCATCGTCCAGGCGAAGGTTTCTCACGTGTTCTACCGGGAGCGATACCGTCTGCCAACCGGGCTCGAGGTTCTCGAGCGGGGCGGTGTCGCGGTCGTGCACTACACCAGGTGGCGGGATGCGTGGCGAGGCTGACCGAAGGCCCTGGGAAAGCTCTGCGATTCAGCTAGACTACGCCGACTCCACTCATCTCATTCCACGTTGGCGCTGTTGCAGCGCGACGGCGTACGGTCATTGTGAATACACGACATAGCGAAGCTCTTGCTCCTGGCAGATTCTTCCTGCCCGGCCCCACCGAGGTTCATCCCGACGTACTCGAGGCTCAAGGGCGGCCGATGGTCAGCCACCGCGGCCCGGGGATTCAAGCGTTCATGAAGGGACTCGAGCCCTCGCTGCAGGAGGTCTTCTGCACATCCCGGCCGGTCTTCATCGCCACTTGCTCTGCAACCGGTCTCATGGAAGCTGCGGTCCGTAACTGTGGATCGGATCGGGTACTGTCTCTGGTGAACGGGGCATTCAGCAAACGGTTCGCGGACATCGCTCGCACCTGTGGCTTCGAGGTCGATGAGGTTGTGGTCCCCTGGGGTGAGGCACACTCAGCCGATGAGGTGGCCCGGCGACTGTCGGAGGGCCAGTACGATGCCGTCACGATGGCCCACTCGGAGACGTCCACCGGGGTATTGAACGACGTGGAGTCGCTTGCGGCTACGGTTCGAGGCCACAGCGACGCTCTGGTCTTGGTCGATTCGGTGTCAGGCTTCGGTGCTGCGGAGATGAGGCCGGACGCTTGGGGCGTCGACTTTCTTCTTACCGGTTCGCAGAAGGCGTTCGCCCTACCTCCCGGTTTGGCGTTCGGTGTCGCGTCGGAGCGGATGATGGCTCGCTCTGCTGAGGCGCCGCGCCGAGGGTATTACTTCGACCTGCAGGCCTTCGGTAAGAATCAAGAGAAGTACCAATCCCCCACGACGCCTGCGCTCTCGGTGCTCTTCGCGCTCGAAGTGCAGCTCGAGAGGATGGTTGCCGAGGGCATGGACGCTCGGTGGGCGCGACACGCCGAGATGGCGAGCGCAACGTACGACTGGGTCGATGCGTGCCGGGGGCGGGACGTCTTCGTAGAGATCGTGGCGCCAGATGGACATAGGTCGCCGGGGGTGACCGCGATACGGGCCCCCGAGGGGATGAGCGGTCCGGACGTCGTCTCGGGTGCGGCCGCACACGGGTGGCTGATCGGTGGTGGCTATGGGAAGCTCAAGGAGTCGACCTTCCGAATCGGGCACATGGGGGACCACACTCTGTCGGAGCTGCAAGGGCTCTTGGGCGCCCTCTCCGAGGTGGTCGGATGAGTTCCTCGGATCGCTGGACCGTCCTGGTCACGGACAAGGTCTCGGACTCGGGACTCGAGGTCCTCTACGCCGATGCTCGCTTCGAAGTCCTAAAGATCGATGACTCCGGGTCTGGCGACTTCGCGGATGCTATCCAGAGGGCACACGGTCTGATCGTGCGGAGCGCGACGAAGGTAGATGGTGCCATGCTTGACCAGGCGGCGGATCTACGCGTGATCGGGCGGGCAGGTGTGGGGGTGGACAACATCGACCTAGAAGCGGCCACAGCCCGAGGTGTTGCCGTGCTCAATGCGCCGGCCGGGAACACGGTGTCCGCGGCCGAGCTGACCATGGCGCTCATATTGAGCACAATGCGCAGGGTAGCAGCTGCGGACGCATCCATGCGCTCGGGAGCGTGGGCGCGGTCGAACTTCAAGGGCGTCGAGCTACGCGGGCGTACACTCGGCCTCGTTGGGGCTGGGCGTATCGGTGGGGAAGTTGCTCGCCGCTGCCGCGCGTTCGGAATGAACGTACTCGCGTACGATCCCTTCCTCACCTCGGCGAGAGCCGACGAGCTGCACGTCGAGCGGGTTGAGCTGGGAGAAGTGTTGGCGGCGAGTGACGTCGTGTCGCTGCATCTGCCCCTCACCGACTCGACGCGAAATCTCATCGACGACGCCGCGATTGAGTCGATGAAGGACGGTGCCTTTCTCATCAATGTGGCTCGCGGTGGAATCGTCGACGAGCGGGCCCTCTCTGCCGCCCTCGAATCAGGCAAGTTGGCCGGCGCCGCCCTGGACGTTTTTGAGAACGAACCCCTGGAAGACGGCTCTCCACTCCGAGCCGCTCCGAATTTGGTTCTGACGCCGCATCTCGGGGCATCGACGGCCGAAGCTCAAGAGCTTGTCGCGGGCGAGATCGCCGGGGCTGTCCTCCATGCCCTCGCAGATGGAGATCTCTCCCCAGCGCTCAACGCCCCGGCTGTAGCCGGGGCGACGGTACAAGCCCTCGAACCGCTCTTCCGGCTTGGAGAGTCGTTGGGTCATTTGTCCGCCGAGTTGACACCGGGTGCGGTACAGAGGATTGAGGTGCGGTATGCCGGGGTGTGGGACGAGGCTCTCGAGCCCCTCACCGCTCATGTGCTCGTCGGTCTCATGCGATGCGTGCTCGGGGCGGAGGCCGTGAACTTCGTGAGTGCGGAGTTTCTCGCGAAGGAGCGGGGCATCGGGGTGGCTCGAACTCGCCTCAGTGCCACCTCAGACTACAGCGAATACATCGAGGTCGCGCTCAAGGGAGAGCGTGGAGACCTTACGCTCGCCGGCGCGTTGCTGGGCGATCAACACCCGAGGATCGTCCGCATTGCGGAGTACCGGGTAGACGTCGTCCCCTCGGGAACGCTCTTGGTCTTGAAGAATGACGATGTGCCTGGGGTAATCGGACGCGTCGGGACCATCCTCGGCGACCACGAGATCAACATCGCGGGCTACCACCAGTCCCGACTTTCGAGAGGTGGCCAGGCCCTGGCTGCGGTCGCCGTCGATGGTGAGGTCACTCCCACCGTACGTGAGACGCTCCTGGACCTCCCCGAGGTTTCAAGGGCAGTGGTAGTGAAGCTAGGATAGTGGCTCCTCCCTCAACCCGGCTATCATGCTGAGCAATCTCCAAACCAAGAAGCTGACCCGGCTTTTCCAGGTCTACGACATCGACGATGATGGGCAGATCGAGGCCTCGGACTTCGAGCGGGTCGTAGAGAACGTCCGTCTTCTGCACGGAGTCGACGGCCGAGGCGCCGACGCGCTCCGCCACGCCTACATGAAGCGTTGGGAGCGACTCCGCGACTCGGCGGACCTCGACGGCGATCGGGGAGTGAGTTTGGAAGAGTGGTTGGGTTTTTGGGAGCGTTCGCTCGAAGATGAAGCCCAGCTGGAAGCCGAGGTCCGCGCGATTGCAGATCGCCTCTTCTCGGTCTTCGATCTGGACGAGGACGACCGGATCGGCCGTGCAGAGTTCGCCGACTTCTACGGTGTGTTCGGCCTTTCCGTGTCACTCGCCGAAACCGTGTTCGTGGAGTTGGACGCGAACGGCGATGGTGCGATCACGCGCGATGAGCTCGTGGAGATGAGTCGCCAGTTCTACGACAGCGACGACGTCGAATCTCCAGGCAACTACCTCTTCGGCCCCTACGGAGCGTGAGATGAGACTGACGTTTTGGGGAGCCGCCCAGACGGTGACTGGATCGATGCACCTCCTCGAATTCGAGGGAGGGACAGCGCTAATGGATTGCGGGTTGTATCAGGGCCGACGAAAGGATGCTGCTCGCTTCAACAAAGAGTTCCCGAAAGACCCCCGGGCCATCGACATCGTCTTGTTGTCGCACGCGCACATCGATCATTCAGGCCTACTGCCGAAGCTGTATCGCGACGGCTTCCGAGGCCGCGTCTTCGCGACTCCGGCGACGGTCAGTCTTTGCGAACGAATGCTCGCGGACAGTGCCCACATCCAGGAGAAGGATGCAGCGTGGGTGAATCGCCGGGAACGGCGTCGCGGGCGTGACGAGGTCGAGCCTCTTTACGACGCGGCGGATGTCGCAGGCATCATGGAGCTCTTCGAGCCGGTGGACTACGACGCTTGGTTCAAGCCGCTGCCCGGCCTCGAGGTGGAGTACCGGGACGCGGGGCACATCCTGGGGTCGGCGTCGATGGTCCTGAGGGTGCAGGAGTCAGGCCGGACGGTCAGCATTGGCTTCACCGGAGATGTCGGTCGTCCGGGTCGACCGATCCTACGTGACCCGCAGCCGATGCGCGATTGCGACTACCTGATCTGTGAGTCGACGTACGGGGGTCGGGATCACGAGCCAGCGGACCGAGCGAAGGAGCGACTCTCGACGGTCATCTCGACTACGGCGCGTCGAGGTGGGAAGGTCATCATCCCGGCGTTCGCAGTTGGCCGGACCCAGGAGATCGTCTATCGCCTGGATGAATTGACGAACGAAGGGCAACTGCCGCCGATTCCGGTCTACGTGGACTCGCCTCTGGCCGTCAACGTCACCTCGGTCTTCAGGAACCACCCCGAGTGCTACGACGACGACCTGTTGGCGTATCTCGAGACCGACTCGGAGCCGTTCGGCTTCGACCGGCTGAAGTACATCCGTGACGCGGCGGACTCGAAGAAGCTCAACACCTCGACCGTGCCGATGGTGATCATCTCGGCTTCCGGGATGTGTGAGGCTGGCCGAATCCTTCACCACCTCAGGAACAACATCGAGGACCCGAAGAACACGGTCATGGTCGTGGGGTTCTGCGCACCTCACACGCTAGGCCGGCGGATCGTGGAGCGGCACAGGGAGGTGAAGATCTTCGGTGAGCCGTACCGACTGCGTGCGCACGTAGAGGTCATGAATGCCTACTCCGCGCACGCGGACCAGACGGAGTTGGTCGACTTCGTGAGCCACCACGACCCAGAGCGGTTGAAGAAGATCTTCCTCGTTCACGGGGATCCGCCTCGCCAGCTGGCTCTATATGACGCTTTGGCGGAAGCAGGGTACCGGTCCGCGCACGGGCCCGTGCGAGGAGAGTCGTTCGAGCTCTAGCCGGGAGTGGCGTCTTTCAGCGCTTTGTCGATGACGACCGCTGGGTGCTCGGCGCTCCGTCCAGTCCCGTCGTAGATCTGGGCTCTACAGCTCGTTCCCGAGGCGACAAGTAAAGCCTCGGGGCGTGCTGCTCGTGCCTGCGGGAATAGATCGAGCTCTCCGATGCGCATCGAGGTGTCATAGTGTTCGGCGCGATACCCGAACGCGCCTGCCATCCCACAACATCCCGTTTGCATCTCCTCGATCGAGGCGCCCGGGATCCGGCCCAAGGCACGCAGAGTAGCCTCACTTCCCCCGAACGCCTTTTGGTGACAGTGGCCGTGTACGAGCAGACTCCGGCCCGAAGTGGACGCAGCGAAGGGGAGGGAGTCCGGTCCGTCCCACCGCTCATCGAGGTATTCTTCGAACATCACCGCACGAGACGCGACGATATCGGCGTCTTCTCCGGGCACGAGCATCGGAATCTCATCTCGGAGCGTGTACAGGCAGGATGGTTCGAGGCCGACGATGTGTGCGCCGGCGCGCGCTATGGGCGCGGCTGCCGCTAGCAGCCTAGTCGCCTCGACTCGCGCCTCCTCGACCATCCCGGCGCTAAGGTACGTGCGGCCGCAGCAGAGGGGGGGGGCGCCCAGTGGGGCTGACAACGTTTGAGTCGCCCATTGCCCAGCGTTCAAGACTCGCGCAGCAGCTCTGGGAATCTCGGGGTCGAACCACCGACTGAAGGTGTCGACGAAGAGGACGGCCTCTGGAGTCTGGTCGGATCTCGGAAGCTCCCGGTCTCGCCAAGGCGCGGTCGACCAGGTTGGAAGCGCGCGCTCAGATGCGAGGCCGAGGGCCCGCTTGGGTAGCGCCCGTCCGAGGCGGTTCACGATGCGTGCGAACGGGCTGATCCGAGGGGCAATGCGGGGCAGAGAAGCGGTCCAGCGGTCTCGAGCGGACACCTTGTGATCGCCGCTTCGATGCGCTTGCCACGCCAGCTTGAGGCGAGCCATGTCGACGGAGTTCGGACATTCCGAACGGCATGCCTTGCACGAGATGCACAACTCCATGGCCGCGTCGAGATCGGGCGAGGCGAGTCCGTCGGCACCGAGCTGTCCCGTGAGCGCGAGCCGAAGGGCGTTGGCTCGACCCCTGGTGCTATCGCGCTCGTCCAGCGTGGCTCGATAGGAGGGACACATCACACCGGAGTGCTGCTTGCGGCACGCTCCGTTGCTGTCACACGCCGTGACCGCGTGTAAGAGTGTCTCTGCGTCTCCCCACCCGGTCACCACGGGAAGGGAGGAAGAGTGCGAGGGCATCAGCGCGGTGGGCGGTCGCATGAGCGCCGGGTCATCCATAGACGGCGGGTCCACGATCTTTCCGGGATTCCACGTGCCCTGCGGGTCGAGGAGTCGCTTTACCTCAGCGAACGAGCGGGTCATCCGCTCTCCGAGCATTGCGGTCAGGAATTCGGACCGCACGATGCCGTCGCCGTGCTCGCCGGAGTGCGTGCCTCCGAACTCCCGCACGATCGAGTGCGTCTCGTCGGCGATCCGTCGTAGACGAACGAGGTCGTCGGGGTCCGCCAAGTTCAGCGCCGGACGCACGTGAAGACAGCCTACGGAAGCGTGTGCGTACCAGGTGCCAGGGGTCTCGAACGTTCGGAAAACCTCATCGACGCGCCGCGCGTACTCGGCGAGGTGCTCGAGCGGGACGGCACAGTCCTCTATGAATGAGATCGGTTTGCGAGGTCCGGCCATCGACATGACGAGGTTCAGCCCTCCCTTTCGGACATCCCAAACCGCCTGTTGGCTCCTCTGTGTCTCGGCCCGAGTCACCGCTCCTGGGTGGCCCAACGCGCCGAGTAGGGACTCCAAGTCGTCGAGGCGGCGCGAGAGGTCCGCAGCGTCGTCAGAGGTGAACTCGACCACGAGGACCGCTGCGGGTCTTCCGCGCACGAATGTGGCTACGGCGTCACGAAAGTGGGGGTTCCCGGCCGCGAGCTCGAGGACTGTGCGATCGATGAGTTCGACGGCGCTTGGCCGGAGCGTCACCAGGTGTTGCACGGTGTCGAGGCCTTCGACGAGGTCTTCGAAGTGACAGACTCCCAGGACCGTGTGTCGCGGGATTGGTGCAAGCCTCACCCGCAGCTTGGAGAAAAATGCCAAGGTGCCTTCCGACCCCACGAGCATTCGCGCAATGTTGCGCGCCGAGGGTTCGAGTTGGTGAAGGTTGTAGCCTGCTACCTCCCGCGCGGTTTTGGGGCGTCTTCGTAGGATCTCGTCAGCTTCGCGACGCCATAGTCGGTCAAGAGCATCGATCTCTGGAGCCATGAAGTCGGCCTCGGTCCCACCGCGGCCGACCACGCCTCGACGGCCGTCGGCTAGGATCACCTCTGCCGACTCGACGTTGTCGACCATCATTCCGTGAACGATCGACCGAGCCCCCGCGCTGTTATTGCCGGCCATCCCGCCAAGGGTGGCTCGGCTGGCGGTGGACGGGTCGACGGGGAACCACATCCCGGTTGGCTTCAGAACGCGGTTCAACTCATCGAGCACGACCCCGGGATCGACATCGATGCAGGGGTGACCGTCCGTGTCCTCCATCGGGGTGCCGATGTGCGTGAGGTGCTTCGTGGTGTCCACGATGACGGCCTGCCCGATCGCCTGCCCTCCTTGAGAGGTGCCGCCACCACGGGGTAGTACGGGGACGTCATGCCGGCGGGCAATGTCTAGTGTCGCGACGACGTCGTCGCTCGACCGTGGAAAGACGACGCCGAGGGGCTCGATTTGGTAGTGCGAGGCGTCCGTCGAGTAGAGGCCGCGCGTGAGCGCATCGAACCGTACCTCACCAGCCAAGCCGGCGTGGAGCTCGCGCTCGAGTGCCCGGCGACCAGGCTCTGTGCGCGTGTGCGCCATGGATCGGGTGTCAGGGGGTGGGCGACGCTGTATGTTGGCCGCTCCTCGACGCCGCCAAACTACCGTTCCCCGCTCCTGGGTGCACTACGAGATGACTTTGCGTATTCGATGGATCGTCGCCTCAGTCTTGTTCGCAGCCATTGCCGCGTGCGGGGCGGATCGCGAGGGCCCTCGCGAGCTGAAGTTCGGTCATGTGGGTGAGCCGGGCTCGCTCTTTGCGCTCTCCGCCGATCACTTTGCGGAACAAGCCAACGCCCGCCTTCCCGAAGGGTGGAGCGTGGTAACGTATGGCTCGAGCCAGCTCGGAGGCGACGAGCTGCTGCTCCAAAAGATCAAGCTGGGCACGGTGGAGTTCGCGTTGCCATCGACGATCATGTCCTCCCAGATCGACGCGTTCGGGCTCTTCGAGATGCCGTACCTCGTTCGGGACCGGGAGCACATGAAGGAAATTGAGTCGTCCGTGTTCTGGCCCGATCTGGCACCTCTCGCCGAGGATGCCGGGTATCGGGTACTCGCCGTTTGGGAAAACGGGTTCAGGCACGTCACCAACAACGAGCGTCCGATCGAGGAGCCTGCCGACCTCGAAGGGATCAAGCTGCGGACTCCGAGCGGCGTCTGGCGCTTGAAGCTCTTTCAGGAACTGGGGGCCAATCCGACCCCAATGCCACTCTCCGAGGTGTTCATCGCCCTCCAGACCGGTGTGATCGACGGTCAGGAGAATCCGTTGGCCCAGATCTGGGGGTCGAAGCTCTACGAGGTTCAAGATTACCTTTCGATGACCGGACACGTGTACACGCCGGCGTACCTCGTGGTCTCGCCGAGTCGGTGGGACGCCCTCCCGGTCGACGTTCGAACAGTTCTCGAGGAGGAGGCGCGAGCTTCCCAAGCGTTTGTCTATGAGACCGCGGCGAGGCTCGATGGCGAGCTGCTCGACCAGATGCGTGAAGCCGGCGTCGAGGTGAACCAGCCGGAGTCCGCGGCCTTTCTCGCTGCGAGTCGAGCGATGTACGAGGAGTACGAGGCCACGGTATCGGGGGGTACTGAACGAGTGGCCCGCGTGGTTGGGCCTGGCTCCGACTGACTTCGTTGTCGATGAGTTGGACGATCCGAGCCCGAGAAGGCTTACGTAAGGGTCTCGAGGGTATCGTACTGACCTTGATGGCCGGTATGGCCTTGGTCGTGCTGGTAGGTGTCGTCTTCAGGAAGATGGACGCCTCTCTCGTGTGGTACGACGAAGTCGCTTCGATCTTGTTGGCGTGGCTCACCTACTACGGTGCGGCACTAGCCGCGCTCCACCGAGCTCACATTGGAATGCCGACCCTCGTCGATCGTATGCGAGGGCGAACGCGCACCGTGGTCGTGCTCTTCGGCGAGGCGTGTATCCTCGGTTTCTTCGGTGTGCTCACATGGGCGGGGGTCCGAGTCCTCTCGGTTCTCGGCGGCACGACGATGATTTCCCTGCCCTCTGTGCCGATGTGGTTGCCACAATCGGTGATCCCGATCGGCGGACTTCTCTTTATCGCCGCCCAGTTGCTTTCGCTGCCGGAGGCCCTCGGCGGAGTAGGGAGATCGGAGGAAGCCATTGAGCACGCCGTCGATTCGGCGAGCAACGACCGGAATACGGAGAGGTCCGAGTGAGTTTGCTCGCGATCGCGCTGCTCCTCTTCGCTCTGGTACTGCTCGGCATACCGATCGCCGTCTCATTGGGATGTGTCGCTGTGGTGGCGATGCTCTCGGGGCCCGAGGGAACGGGCTCCTTACCCAATGCGGCGCTGCTCATGTACGATGGCGCGACTTCGTTCCCACTGATCGCGATCCCTCTCTTCATTTTGGCCGGCGCCATCATGAATGCGTCGGGGATCAGCCGTCGACTCATCGCTTTCGCCTCGGCCATTGTCGGCTTCATTCGGGGTGGCCTGTCGATGGTGACCATCAGCGCCTCCCTCTTCTTCGCCGAGATCTCGGGATCAGCGGTCGCCGATGTCGCGGCACTCGGGTCGATCCTCATACCGGCGATGAAAAAGAAGGGGTACTCGAAGGCGTTCGCGGCGGCGGTCACGTCCTCTTCCGCGACGTTGGCCGTCATCATTCCCCCATCGATTCCGATGATCATTTACGGGGTGATGTCTGGCTCATCCATCGTCGAGCTCTTCGTCGCGGGCATTGTACCCGGCGTACTCGGTGGCGGACTCATGATGTTGGTCGCCTACCTGTTGGCGCGGAAACACGACTTCCCGACGGAGGAGTCGTTTCGACTTCAGCGAGTGTGGCAAACCTTCCGGGAGGCGGGTTGGGCGCTCTTGCTACCTGTGATCATCCTCGGTGGGATCTTCTCCGGATGGGTGACCGCGACCGAGGGCGCGGGATTGGCCGTTGTCTCCGCTACCGTGATTGGTGGCCTCGTCTACCGCGAGCTCGATTGGGTGCACCTCCGGCGCGCTATGTTGGAGGGTGGGCAGCAAACGGCGGTCGTGATGCTGCTCGTGGCGGCGTCCGCGCTCCTCGGCGACTACCTCACCGAAGTCAGGGTACCGCAGCGGGTTGCTGAAGGGATCATGGGCCTCACTCAGGACCGTTGGGCGATCCTACTCTTGCTCAACGGCTTCTTCCTCGTGATAGGACTCTTCCTCCACTCGGCCGCAGCGATCATTCTGGTAGTACCGATTGTGATGCCGCTGGTACAAGCCGCCGGCATCGATCCTGTGCACTTCGGACTCATCGTGACGCTCAACCTAGGCATCGGACAACAGACCCCGCCGGTTGCTTCCGTGCTGGTCACGGCGTGCTCTGTGGCGAAGGCCGATATCTGGGAGGTGAGCAAGGTGAACCTCCGGTTTGTCGCGGTCTTGGTGGCGATGCTCCTGTTGGTGACGTATGTGCCGGCTGTCCCGATGGCTTTAGTGGAGGTCTTCTACCGATGAGCGCTTCGATCCATGTGGAGATCTCTTACCCGATCGCGACCGTCCGTCTCGATGAACCCGAGCGACACAACGTCCTGGATCGAGACGGTTGGGTCGCACTCGCGAACGTCTTCGTGGAGCTGGCGGCGGACGATGGAGTCCGAGCGATCGCCGTCCGAGGGACGGGAGGGCGTTCATTTTCGGCGGGTTCAGATATCGCAGCCTTCGGAAGCCAGCGGGACTCTCCATCGGATGTCCGTGCCTACTCAACCGCGATCGCGACCGCGATGCGGGCCGTTCGAAGCTGTCCGCACCCGACCGTAGCGATCATTGAGGGGCTGTGCGTCGGGGGTGGGCTCGAGATCGCGGCGTGCTGTGATATGCGCGTCTGCGGTGAGTCCAGTCGCTTCGGAGCGCCGATCAATCGACTCGGGCTGACCATGTCCCATGATGAGCTGGGTCCGTTGCTCGACCTCGTGGGTCCGGGGCCCGTCCTCGATATTCTGCTGAGCGGAGAGTTGCTGACCTCGGAGCGTGCCCAGATCGTCGGGCTCGTGAATCGAGTCTGGCCTGACGAGTCCGTAGTGGAGCAAGGCTACGGCCTCGTGGCACGCATCGCGGCCGGTGCGCCTTTGGTGAATCGGTGGCACAAGCGCTTTGTCCTGCGGCTGATGGACAAACGGCCGCTTTCGGACGAGGAGCGTGACGAGGCTCACGCCGCTTTCGAGACGGGCGACTACCACGAGGGGCGAGCCGCCTTTCTAGAAAAGCGCGACCCGGAGTTCCGCGGGCACTAGTGAGCGACACGAGGTGAACGCGCCAGGAGGAACGTCCGAGCAGCAGGCTCCGCTCGAGGGGGTCACGGTCATCGAACTGGCGCACATTATGGCGGGCCCCGTATGCGGCCTACTCTTGGCCGACCTAGGAGCCGACGTCGTGAAGGTCGAGCGCCTCCCGAACGGCGATGGGAGCCGTGGCTTCACACCTCCCACCGTGGGGGACGAGTCGGCAGCGTTCATCATGCTGAATCGGGGTAAGAGGGGTGTGGCCCTGGACTTGAGGCGTCCTGATGGAGTCGAGACGGTTCGGGAGCTGCTGAAGCGCGCCGACGTCGTGGTCGAAAACTTCCGCGTGGGGACGATGGATCGGATCGGTTTGGGCTGGGAAGCGCTGCACGAAATGAATCCCAGACTCGTCTACGGGCAGATCACCGGTTTCGGACGTACAGGACCGCTTGCCGAACGGGGTGGTTTCGACCTCATCGCGCAGGGGATGTCCGGGCTGATGAGCGTAACCGGAGAAGCGGGCGACGGCCCGCCGATGAAGGTGGGCGCGCCGGTGACCGACATCACGGCCGGGATACTAGCGGCATTGGGAGTCGTCGCGGCGTTGGTGCGCAGAGGCACCACGGGGAAGGGGGCGTATGTAGACACCTCTCTTCTAGAGGCCGGGATTACACATACCTACTGGCAGAGCGCGATTGCACTGGCGACGGGCGTTTCTCCGGGTGCGTTGGGCACGGCTCATCCGTTATCGGCTCCGTACCAATCGTTTCAAACTGCCGACGGCTGGATCAACGTCGGGGCGTCGAATGAGCCGACGTGGCGATCGCTCGTCGTCGTATTGGGCCAGCCGGAGTTGGCCGGCGACGAACGCTTCGCGACGAACGCTGCGCGGCGGGCCCACTTCGACGCTCTAATGACGACGCTCGAGCCAGCCTTCAGAAGCCGGACGAGCGATGAGTGGTTGAGTGCGCTCGCGGAAGGGGGCGTTCCGGCTGGACCGATCAGTTCGGTGGGCGAGATGCTCGAGCACCCCCAGACGGGTGCACGGGAGATGGTGGTCGAGACACAGCACCCGACGGCGGGCCGGGTCCGCTCGCTGGGGTCCCCGATCAAAGTGGACGGAGTCGGAGGGCGGACCGACCGCGCAGCCCCCCTCCTGGGTCAGCACACCCTCGAGGTCCTCACCGACTTCGGTGTGTCCCCGGAGAGAAGCGCAGCGCTGATTGCGGAGGGGACGGCTTGGCAGCACCCCGAAGGATTGGGTCGCGATCCGGCCGGGGGCTAGCCGATTCTCCAAAATGGGTCGGTGAGACCGACCGACTCCAAGATCGCTCGGGCGGCCTCGGGGCTCCGACCCCTCCATTCGGGGTTGAGGCGCCCCGCGTACCACGGCTGCACCAAAGACCACATCTGCTCTAGAGAAACGACCGCCCCTCGGGTATTCCCGGTGCGCTCGAGCCACAGGTCAACCTCGCCTTCCGACCGGAAAGCCAGGTAGTTCCGTCAGGTGAAGCCGATATCGATCCAGGCGTCGCGGATCGGTGTGACGAGATGGATGACGCAGTCGTCTCCCGCCAACCTCCCATCACGAACCCCGAACTCCAACGAGGCGCCGGACTGTGGACAGCGCGTTCTCGTCCAACCATCGCCCCCGAGTAGAGCCAGCACTCCAAGGGCGTCCCACGCGCAGTTGGCGTAGCACGACATCGAAGGGGTCTCGACCGGATAGTCTGTCTTTACCGCCGAAAACGGATTGGCCATCCACACGGCGTTTCCCTCAGGGTCAGGAGCGATCTCGTGCGCCGCGAAGAGGACTTGGTAGGAGGCTCGCACCACGGCTTCCGTCGTGTGGAAGCGATCAGCTAGGTCGAGGGTTGTGGGCGCCGCGCCGGTCTCGGCGAAGGTTCGGTAGATCTCGGTTCGGATCGCCCAGTCTCGGTCGTCGGGCGTTCGCACTCCCTGGGGAGGGGCCGTCAACGGACGACGCCGAACGCCCGCAGTACTGCTAGCGTCTCGTCGACGGGGAGAGCTTCGACCGTGCGTCCATTGCTGGTGACAGTCTCGGCCGCGAAGAGAGAGTTGTAGATGGCTTCTTCGGTGGCTTCGACGGTGGCTTGGAATAGGGGACTCATGCTCGGGTTGGCGACTTGGTCGAACGCTCGCACCGCGTCCCGAGGGGAGCGTCTCACCCCGCTCGCCGTCGAGAACGCGATCACGTAGTCGCCTGAGCCGTTGCTCGCGAAGGATCCGGTTCGGGAGAGCCCCATAATCGCGCGTGCAGCGACACGTTCCAGATTCCGCTCGGACAACGGTGCGTCGGTCGCGACCACGATCATGATGGAGCCCCACTCCTGTTCATCGTCTTCGACGTCGGGGCCGGCCTCGCCTCGAAGCTGCTCCGAGAAGGCGAACTGTCCGAGCTCCTGACCCACAGGGGCGCCATCGATCTGAAGAACTCCGCCGAAGTTCGACTGCACGAGTACGCCCACAGTGTACCCGCCGAGGCTTTCCGGGAGACGCCGACTGCTTGTGCCGATTCCGCCCTTCCACCCAAAAGCGACGGTTCCGGCACCTGCGCCGACCGCGCCCTCGGTCACGGGTCCGTCACTCGCGCTCTCTAGGGCCGCCACGACGTGGGATGCCTCGATAGGTCGTGACCGGATGTCGTTCAGTCCCCCGTCGTTCGTCTCTCCAACGAGGGCGTTCAGAGACCGGACGTTCTCCATCCCATCCTGTTCTAGCATCCACCCGACGAGCGCATCTGCGGCCTTCCAAACGCAGAGGGTGCAAGTCAGTAGAATTGGAGATTCGAGTTCTCCGAGTTCCCGCACCTGCGTGACGCCGAGGAGCTTCCCGAAGCCGTTCCCGACGTGGATCGCGGCGGGGACGCGAGAGGTGTACGCGTTCCCCGAGTGCGGTAGGATCGCGGTTACCCCCGTTCGAACATTCGGTGGCGACACGACCGTCGAGTGGCCGACGCGTACCCCGGCGACGTCGGTGATGGCGTTGAACTCTCCAGGCTCGAAGATGCCTACACGGATCCCCAGGTCGCGCGCGCGAGCATCCCGTTGGGCCGAGGCGTCGGAGCTCTGACTCGTCATGAGGAGAAGCGCGAGTCCGGCCGTGCGGGCTAGCGCGCGAAGGGTGCGTCGGTAGAAACGGGTCGTCTTCTTCATACGTCAGCGTTGGATCGTGTTGATCAGCATGAGAACGAGCAGGACAGGGTGATAGAGCAAGGAGGCGAGGAATACCCCCCGCGCGCGCGCGTCGGTCATCTCGCCTCTAGCTCGAAACGCCATCGCGGCGAAGCAGACTCCTGCCACGACAGCCCCGGACGCATACCAGATTCCCGTGATCCCGAGGGCGGTGGGGGCGAGACTCACGGGGATCAGCAAAAGTGTGGATACCACCATCTGATTCGCGATAGAGTCGGCACCCCCGGGGGGGATCAGGTTGAAGCCGACCCGGGCGTAGTCCTCCCGGAGCATCCATGCCAAGCCGAGGACGTGAGGCAGCTGCCACAGGTATCCGATCGCGAAGAGGGCTACCGCGCCGAGGTCGACGGTCCCCGTGGTGGCCGTCCATCCGATCATCATCGGTAGCGCTCCGGGCACCGCCCCGGCTAGCGTCGCCACGTACGAACGGGTCTTCAATGGGGTGTACACGGCGTGATACAACAGCGCGCTCGCCGCGGTGATCAGAGCGGGCAGGGCCCCCACCGTGCTGGCGAGGTAGACCAGACCCGCGATAAGGAGTGCGGACCCGAAGACGAAGGCTTCAATCGGCTCGACCCGCCCGGATGGGATCGGGCGCCCGCGTGTGCGAGTCATGATGCCGTCGGGGATTCGTTCGACGTATTGGTTGAGGGTGAGCGCCCCTCCTGTGGCGAGGCCGACCCCCAGCATCGTGTGGAGAATCAGCGCGGCCTGTGGCGAGGCGCGACTCCCCACGAACGCGCTCACACCCGCTGTGATCATGACGTACCCGGCGATACCCGGCTTCGTGAGCTCGTAGTACGCTGCCACACGTGACGTGGGAGGTGCTTTGGGTGACACTCGGGCGTCGTTCATTCGGGTAGTGCTGAGACGCGATCGCCGACGGCCTGTCCCGACCGCCGGCGATGAATGTCCGAAAGGTAGGGGTCGGGCTACTCGGAGCGAAGCGCGCGGACCGGATCGACCTTAGAGGCCCGCCGCGCCGGCATGTACGTCGCGATCGCCGCGACCACGGAAAGGAGCAAGGGGGCCGCCAAGATCGATATCGGATCGAGCGAGCTGATGCCCAGCAGGAATCTCGTGGATTGAAGCACGCCTCCGAGAAGGAGCGCACCTGCAACTCCGACGAGGGCTCCGATTCCGATAATGACCAGACCGCCCTTGAGCACGAGTCCGATGACTTTCTGACCGTCGGCTCCCAACGCGAGGCGGATCCCCATCTCGCGTGTCCGCCTCGAAACGTTGTAGTCGACCATCCCATACAAGCCGAGGCACGCCAACACGAGCGCGAGCGCGGCAACGAGGGTGAGAATCAAGGCGGCCATCCTCGGGAGGAAGAACACGAAGCCGAGGTGGTCATCCATCGTCCCGACCTCTGTCAAGAAGACTTCAGGGTCGATTGCGCGCACCTCCGACCGAACCAGGCCGGCGACCTCGCCCGGAGGGACGTTCCCGCGAGCTACAACGGTGTATCCGAGTGGTGCGGACGCCTGGCCTGTAGGTCGATACATGTAAGGGAAAGGAGCCTCGCCAAGGCTCCAGATCTTGGCATTGCCGACGACCCCGATCACCGTGATCGCACTCCCCGCCGTAGTGTCAGGAAGGAGCACCTTCCCCACCGCACTTTCCCCCGGCCAATACCGCTCTGCTGCAGCCTGACTCAGGATCGCCACGGGCGGCGTTCCTTCTCGATGAGTCTCATCAAAGACAGACCCATCTAGGACGTCGATCCCCATGGTTTCGAAGTAGTCGGGAGTTACGCGCGTCGTTTCCAAGACATGACGATTTCGGTTCGGTGGCGGCTCCACACCCGGGATGTCGAAAGCGATGTTCGAAACGCCCAAGCCGAGAGGCATACGGTTCGTGAAGGCGACGCTCGTAATGGATGGACTACTCTCGAGCCTCCGCATGAGCTCGTCGTTGAACACCGCCGCTTCCTCCGCGGAGTACTCAGCCGCCGATGCGTCGAGGGTTACCACCGCCGCTTCCTTGGTGTCGAAGCCGAGGTCGAGGTTTGAGGCAGCTTGGAGCGAGCGGACGAAGAGTACCGCACCGAAGAGGACGATCGTCGAAAGCGCCATCTGAGCAGCGACGAGGGCTCCCCGTGCCCCGACCTTCCGGCGTCCGCCTGAGGACCCGGCTTCGTCACGCAGCGTGGCGGCGACCGGTGCGCGCATCGACTCGAGAGCGGGAGCTAGCCCGAAGAATACCGCCGCAACCACTGCCGTCAGCGCGGTGAAGACCAAGAGGGGGACCGAGAGCCCCACCTCGAGCTCAAGAGGAACCGGGAGGGGCGGGTTCACGGACGCGAGGGCCCGAGCCGCGAAGAGGCCAAGGGCGAGGCCGAGTATGGCTCCGACACCGGACAAGAGGAGCGACTCAACGACCAATTGACGAATGATGGCTCCCCGCCCGGCACCCATCGCCACACGGACAGCCATTTCTTTTCGTCGATCCGAAGCTCGGCTCAACAAGAAGCCGGCAAGGTTCACGCATGCCACCAGCAGGACGAGGCCGACCGCGACCAGAAGGAACACGGACATGAGCGTAACGACCCGATCGGCATCAGGGTGGAGCCTCACGTCGGCCAGTACGACCCCAGCCAGGCGGAAGCGGCTCCTACGGTCGGGATTGTTCGCTTGGAGCTCTGCGTCGTATCGCGAAGCCACCGTCTCGACGGCCGCAATAGCCTGCCCAGATGGAACACCGTCCCGCACGCGGCCAGAGATCGTGAAGTCGCCCCGCTGATACTTGGAGGGGTCCAAATGGGTGTACATCGAAACCGGGACCCAGAAGTCGGTGCCTACGCCGGGCGCGAGACGCCCCCTAAAGTGTTCGGGTGCCACTCCAACGACCGTGTAGGGGCGCCCATTGAGGCGCACCTCGGTCCCTACGATTGCAGGGTCGGCAGCGTAGCGACTTTCCCAATAGTGATAGCCGAGCACCACCACCGGATGGGTGCCTTCCGTGGCGTCCTCTTCAGGGAGGAAGGTGCGGCCGAGGAAGGCCTCGACTCGCATGACATCGAAGTAGTTCCCAGATACGAACTCACCGAGCACCTGCTCCACGTCGCCTGCTGGGCTCTCGAGTCTCCCGGCGAACACACTGTGGTGTGCGATCGCCTCGAACACGTCCGTAGCGCCCTCTTCGAGGAGTTCGAAGTTGCGGTAGGCGTTGAAAAAGTGCCGACCATCGTCGGTGAGTCCGTAGACGTCGACGAGGGACTCGGGCTCACCCACGCCCCAGTCTTGAAAGAGCGCCGCATGAACGAGCGAGAAGATGGCGGTGTTCGGACCGATCCCGAGTGCGAGCGATAAGACGGCGATCGCCGTGAATGCTGGAGACTTCAAGAGCGTCCGCACGGCGAACTTCAGATCTGCGAGAAGCTGACTCACGAAACCGTCTCCTCGGCCGGGCTTCGGGGAAGCGCCCGGCGGTAGGGGCATGCCCTGGCTCTCGCGACGGAGCTGCCAGAGCGAGGGTGATAGGACGTCCTTCCAGTACGAGCGCCGAGCCGCGCTGGGATCGCTCTCGACCCGGGCCTGGAACCTCTCTTCGAGGTCTCCAGCGACGGCCTCGTGGATCTCCGCTGGAAGGAGGGCACGAAGAAGCCAACGGGCGGGAAGGGGAGGGCGATTCGCCACAGTGGCTTACGGTTCGACGGCATCGGGCAAGCCATCCCAAAGCCGATCCATTGCCTGGCGGGCGGCCTGAACTCCCGCGATGCCGGCCGGCAGGATCCGGAAGAACCGTTTGGCCTTTCCTCCCCGGACCGGGGTCGGGTCCGAGTAACGCGAGGCCAGGAAGCCCTTTCGTTCGAGACGCACGAGCGTGACGTAGACCGCCCCTTGGGCGATCTGCCTCCCTGTCCGGCTCTCGAGTTCATCGCGTACGGACGCTCCGTACGCCCTCTCGCCCAGACGCCAAACCGCCAGCAAGACCTGTTGCTCGAAGTCGCTCGGCACACCCGGTGGCACCGTCTCTCTCCTCGGCTGATCGTGGAGGAGAAAAAATACAGCGTATGTAAAACTGGGAAACCCCTGCACGACGAAGCCGGTAGTACTGGGTGGAGGAAGCATGGACGAACGGACATCCCCTGTATCGCACACCCAGAGTGCGGACGAACGTCGTCTCGACGAGCGTGTCGTGTGGCGGCGAGGGCTTCTCATATCTGTGCTCCTGCACCTCCTGCTCTTCTTCGGCTGGCGTGGGAACGTGATTCCGCAGAGTCCCTTCGCGGCTGCAGGGCCGGCGGCGGGCGACAATCGGGCGGCTGCCGGGGGCATGCAGGCTCTGAACGTGCGCACTCCGCCGACTCAACCGGTGACTCCCCCGCCGACGCCCATCGCGGTCGCCGTCGAGGTCGAGCCTGTGCAGTTCGAGCAGGAGATCGAGCTCGATCCGTCGGCGATCTCCGGCGATCTGCCCGGACTCGACGAGGGGCCGGGGATGGAAGACGGTACGGGTGAGGGCGACGGCGGAAACGCCGAAGAGGGTTTCTACCAGCTGCAGCCCCCCACCCCGAGAGGCATGATCATACCGCCGACCAATCGTGACCTCCGGGGGACGGAGGTCCAGGTGTGGGTTTTCGTGAACGAGCTCGGTCGGGTGGTTGCGGACTCGACACGACTGGATCCCCCGACGCGAGACGGTGGCTTTAACCGCCGTCTCGTCAGTGAAGCGTCGGAGTGGGTGTTCCGTCCGGCGATGCAGTCTGGTAAAGCGGTCGCGTCGTGGTTTCCCTACCGGATCACGATGTAAGGAACCGAGCGCGAGTCTCAGCGCTTCTCCCGACAGGACGATCTCACCCTGGAGCGAGGAGTACCGATGGATTCGCTACCCAAAGTAGGCCGGTTCATGTTCGCCGTTCCGATGGCCATGTTCGGCATCATGCACTTCATGAACGCCGGGATGATGGCTGAGATGATGGTGCCCAGCTACATCCCAGGCGCCCTGATTGTCGTGTACCTCACCGGCGTCGCCCTCATCGCGGCGGCGGTCGCGATCAGCATCGACAAGCACGGCGTCCTCGCCAGTCGACTGTTGGCGCTCTTCTTGGTGCTTACTGCCCTCATGGTGTGGCTACCCGCTGCGATGGCGGACATGAGCCAGGCGGGGAACTTGCTCAAGGACATCGCGCTGGCCGGCGGGGCCTTGGTGCTTTCCGGTGTGCTCTCTCCCGGCGACTCGACCTCCACCTAGATCTCTTCTGCGATCTGACGGGCACGGGCTCGTCAGATGGCTCTGGGTGCTCTCAAGAGCGCCCACCTCTTAGCTTTCGGTATGAAAGCGCCCAAAGCACGCCCGCTGAAGCGGATCCTATGGGTGGATGACGAGATCGGCCTGCTCAAGCCGCACCTCCTCTTCCTGCAGGCTCGCGGTTACCACGTCGATGCCATCGCAAATGGCGACGATGCACTCGAGCTAATGCGCGAGGCGCCCTACGACCTCGTTCTTCTCGACGAGCAGATGCCGGGTCGTAGTGGCCTCGAAGTACTCGAGATCATGCGGCGCGCCGATCCTCACCAGCGGATCGTGATGGTCACGAAGTCGGAAGAAGACCATACGATGACTGAGGCGATCGGTCGTCGGGTGGATGACTACCTCGTGAAGCCGACGAGCCCCAGGCAAGTCTTGTCCGTCGTGACTCGCATTCTCGAGGGCTCGTCGATCCGACAACAGCGCGTGGCCCAGGACTTCGCGGGGCGCTTCGGCGATCTCTCTCGGCAGGTTCAGGAGGCGGCGTCACCCGATGAGTTCTCTGCCGTGTACGCGGAGCTCGTCGATTGGCAGTTGCGCCTCCGGGACGCGGGTGAACTCGGGCTGCTCGATACGATCCAGTCGATTCTCGTCGATCTCCGTCGCGACTTCGGGGCGTGGGTCGAGCGCGAATACCCGAGCTGGGTGCGAGACGCCCCCGACCGACCGAGACTATCGGTCGATCTGGTGCGGGAGTTCCTCGTCCCACGGCTTGGACCGGACCCGGTCTACTTCGTCGTACTCGACTGCATGCGACTCGACCAGTGGCGAGCGATGACACCACTCGTAGCCGAGTACTTCGATATCGAGGAAACGCACCACTACTCGATCTTGCCGACGGCTACCCCCTACGCCCGAAACGCGATTTTTTCGGGCCAGTACCCGGACCAGATCGCGGAGGCGCGCCCAGAGTGGTGGGATGGGACGGACGACGAGGGGAGTCTCAACGCTTTCGAGGACAAGCTCCTCGTGGAGCAGCTCAAACGTCTCACCGGCCGGGACGTCCCGGTGCACTACGAGAAGATCTTCTCGGATCGACAGGGCGAGCAGGTCAAGAGTCGGGTGAACTCGGCGCTCAAGACCGAGGGCGTCGTGATTGCGCTCGTCTTCAACTTCGTGGATCTGATGACCCACGGCAGATCAGAGTCCCCGATTCTCATGGAGGTGGCGCGAGACGAGGCGGCCCTCCGAGACCTCACTCGTTCTTGGTTCGAGCGCTCGACGGCCTTCGACGTGCTTCGCCAGGCAGCACGACGCGGTCACAAGGTCATCCTTACGACCGACCACGGATCGATTCTGTGCCAACGTCCGTCCACCGTGTTCGCCCGCAAGGACGCGACGAGCAATCTACGGTACAAGTTCGGACAGGATCTGAGAGCCGAGGACAAGTCCACTGCGATGGCGACCCGCGATGCGGCGGACTTCCGCCTGCCACCGGGGCGGCTGGGGATGTCGTACCTGGTCGCACTGGACGACTACTTCTTCGTCTACCCGACGAAGCTTCGTGAATACCAGGCCCGGTACCGAAACTCGTTCCTGCACGGGGGAATCAGTCCTGAAGAGATGATCGTCCCCGTCGCCAGCCTCACCCCCCGCCGTTAGCCGAGGCCGGTGGCCATGGGGCCGTATCGACGCCTCTTCTCGTTTCTCCGGCCTCACTCGGGTCTCGTAGCCCTGGGTGTTGTGGCGACGGCGGCGTATGCCGTGCTCGACGCCATGGTGTACGTCATGCTGATCCCCTTCGTCGACGCCCTTCTCGGCGGGGGAAGCGCGTCCGGCGGTGACAACGCGATGCAGCGCCTACTAGACCGGACCGTGTACCAATGGGTCGATATGGAAGGGGACCCGCTGCTTGCGGTACAGCAGGTCATCTTGTTGATCGTCGCCGTCATGGTCGCGAAGAATCTGTTCGCCTTCGCTCGGTCCTACCTCACGGCACGCGCCGAACAGGGCGTGAACCGAGATCTGAGGAACGCGGTGTACGATCACTTGGTGCGGCTCGATCTGGGTTTCTTTGCTCGGACACGCACCGGCCAGATCGTGAGCAGGCTGACGACCGAAGTCGAGCAGATCCGTACTCTCGTGACGCGAGAGATGTCGCGACTCCTCTCCGCTGGCTTCGAGTTCGTCGTTGCCCTTGCTGCCATGCTGGCGATCTCGTGGCAGCTCACTCTCGCCGCCTTCATCGTCATTCCGGCCGCGATGGGGATCTGGGGGCCGATGGTGCGGGTTCTGCGCAAAAGGGATCGACGCGTATTGCACCTCGGTGGTGAGGTGAACTCGCATGTGCTCGACACCGTGGCCGGCATGCGGCTGGTGAAGTCTTCGTCGTCCGAAGATCGAGAGTCTACCCGCTTCCGCCAGCTGACGGACACGTACTTCCGCAGCTTCATGCGGGCCGAGCTGACGCGGTCGTTTGCGGCCCCCATGACGGAGATGCTGGCGGCGGCAGGCACGGTCGTGATTCTTTGGTACGGCGCGACTTTGGTGGTTGGCGGTGAGGTCCCCGGCGAACAGTTCGTGGGCTTCCTGGGACTGTCGCTGAAGCTGTACGCTCCGGTGAAGAACGTGGCCAAGTTCCCTGCCGTCGCTCAGCCAGGGCTTGTTGCGGCCGAGCGCGTTTTCGCCTTCCTCGATGAAACATCGACTGAGGTCGATCGTCCAAACGCGAAGCCGGTATCGGACTTCTCGACCGCAGTAGTCTTCGACCGGGTGACCTTCGGGTACGGCGCCGACGACGTTGCAGTGCGAGAGATTTCGTTCGCGCTCCCCAAGGGCCAAGTCGTCGCCCTCGTAGGTCCGAGCGGAGCCGGGAAGAGCACCATCGTCGACTTACTCTGTCGGTTCTTCGACCCGGATGAGGGGACGATCACGATCGATGGCGAGGACGCGCGTACCCTAAGGTTGGACGACGTACGGGCGTTGATGGGGATTGTGTCCCAGGAGACGACCCTCTTCCACGACACGGTGCGCTCGAACATCGCCTATGGGAGCCCTGACGCGTCGGACGCCGACGTCGAGGCGGCTGCCCGCGCAGCTCATGCGCATGATTTTATCGAAGGGATGCGCGACGGGTACGAGACCGTGGTCGGGGAGCGTGGGACGCAGCTTTCCGGCGGACAACGCCAGCGGATCGCGATCGCGAGAGCCATCTTGCGTGATCCCCCGATCCTCATCTTCGACGAAGCGACGAGCGCACTCGACTCGGAGTCTGAGCGGCTGATTCAAGATGCGATTCGCGGTCTCTTGGCGGGGCGAACCGTCCTTGTGGTGGCGCATCGACTCTCGACGGTCCAGCGGGCTGACCAGATCCTCGTGGTCGAAGATGGGCGGATTGTCGAGCGTGGAGACCATCGAGCACTTATGGCCCACGACGGGGTGTACCGACGCCTGTACGAACTTCAGTTCGAGTCTGCTTGAAGTGGCGAGCCAGCCTCGACCGGTTCGGCACTTCATCGAGTATGCCGCGTATCGCCTCACTCGCTGGAAGTGGTCGCTTCTTCCGGAGACGTGGGCGGCGCGGGTCGGTGCGATGACCGGTTGGATTGCCGGGACGGTGGTTCGAATTCGCCGTCGGGAAGCGGAGGAGAACGTCGCACGTGCGTTTCCGCAGAAGCCCTCCTCGTGGCACCGGCAGGTGGCGCTCGCGAGCTATGTGCACCTCGGTCGAGAGGCAGCCCTGCTCCTGAGAATGGACCGCTGGTCTTCGGCCGAGGTGAGGTCGCGTGTGCGCTTCGAGGAGCTCGAGGAGGTTGAACGCGCGGTCGAGGCTGGGAGTGGCGTGGTCGTACTTACGGCACACTTGGGGAATTGGGAGATCGCGGGGGCCGGCCTAGCGGCCCGAGGGTTGCCCCTCGACGTGGTTGGGAAGGGGATGGCGAACCTACGGTTCCAAGAAGATCTGTTCGCAACGAGGGAGCGACTCGGAATGCGGGTGATCGAGATTCGCGATGCGCCCCGGGGCGTCTTGCGGGCCTTGGGTCGAGGCCGAGTCGCTGCCCTACTCTGGGATCAGAACGCGCATCGCAACGGAATCTTCGTCCCTTTCTTCGGTACCCCGGCGGCTACACCTCGCGGTCCTGCGCTCTTCGCGCTCCGGACCGGAGCGCCCGTTTTCGTAGGCTTCGCGATTCGCGAAGCCGGGTGGCGCGCTGAGTACGTACTTCGGGCCGAACGGCTAGAGATCGAGAGGAGTGGTGATCTGGAGGTGGACGTGGCGCAGCTCGCCAGCGCCTATCACGCCGTCTTGGAGCGAGCGATTCGCGCCCATCCAGAGCAGTACTTCTGGCAGCATCGTCGATGGAAGACCCGTCCGCCCGAAGAAGAGGCCAGGAACCGGCGATAGTAGGCTAGGTTATTACCGTCCCGAAGTAGCGAGCTCATGGCGAGCTCTAATGTCCTGGAATCCGTTATCGCACCGTGATTTACGTCTGCATCCCGACCCGGAACGAAGCCGAAACGATCGGCGTCCTCCTGTGGAAGACGCGGAACGTCTTGGGCGAGTTCGGCCGTGACTACCGACTCGTCGTCTTGGATGACGCCTCAGATGACGCGACGCCGGAGGTGTTGTCGCGGTATCGGAGAGCTCTTCCCCTGACGGTTCTGCGAGAGGATCGTCGTATCGGATATGGTCGATCCGTCGAGAAGTTGCTGCGCTGGGTTCGAGACGACGCGCCCTATCCGAAGAGGGATTGCGCGGTGGTGCTCCAGGGCGACTTCACCGAGTCTCCCGACGACGTCGTGTCACTCGTCAAAATTATCGAGGGCGGGGCAGACATCGTCTCCGGGGTCACCGAGCCCGGCCCCGATTGGTCGAGAGGCACACGACTCGTGCGTTGGGCGACCGGGAATGTTCTCTCGAAGGTCGTGTCCGGGGCTCCGGTGTCCGATCCGATGACCGGGCTGCGGGCCTATCGGGTGATCGTGCTCAAGAAGGCGCTCAGGGACCGCGCGGAATCCCAGCCGCTCATCAAGAGCGATGGGTGGGCTGCGAACGTGGAGCTGCTCGGGGCCCTTGCTCCACACGCTCGGCGCATCGCCGAGGTGCCTCACGACAAGAGGTTCGACCTACAGGCGAGGCCGTCTCGGTTCCGGCCGATGCGGACCCTTTACGGGCTCGCACGACTACCAGGTACGCTCTGGTCTACTCCAACCGCGGAGGCATAATGAACGCGCTGAAGACAGTGGGGGCTGTGGTTGCGACAGCGCTTCCTGCCCTGACGCTCGTGACAGCGGTAGACGCGCAAACGCCGCGTGATCTCATTATCGACTCGCTCCGTACGGAGTACCCGTTAGCCGAGACCCCGCTCGCATTCGCCGAGTCGGAGGTTCCGGAGGATCCGTTCGCAGCTCGAGCTCCTTTCGGGCCCGGGGAGCACCTGGTCTACAAGGTGAAGGTCGGCATTTTCGGAGTCGGTGAGGGCTATATGGCCGTCACCGGAGTCGAGGACCACGAAGAGAATCCATCGTACCGAATTCAGATGTCGATCCAGGGGAGTCTCGGACCGGCCAAAGTGAACGACTCCTACCTTAGTTGGCTCGACGTCACGACTCTTCAGACGTGGCGGTATGTGCGCGACATCGACGAGGTCGGGTACCAGAGTTACCGACACTGGGAGTTCTTCCCGGATCGCATGCGGTGGGAACGGCAGGACAACGACGAGGCGGGTGATCTCGGCTCGGCCTTACCGCTCGACGAGATCGCGTTCATCTACTTTCTGCGGACGCTCCCACTCGAAGTGGGGAAGACGTACACGTACAACCGGTATTTTCAAGACGATGGAAATCCTGTGACGATCCGTGTCCTGCGACGGGATCAACGTGAGACGGAGGGGGTCCGCTACAACACGATCGTCGTCGCGCCCGAGATTCAGACAGACGGTCTCTTCGGGGAAGGCGGGGGGGCCGAGATTCACCTGACGGACGACGAACGTCGGATTCCGGTCTATGTGAAGTCAGATATCCCGAACTTCCCTGGTTCGTTGACGCTACATCTGCGCTCTGTCCAGGAAGGCGTGCCGCTACATCCGGAGACTCGGGCGGCTGCACAGGAACGGATGGCACTGGCGGTCGAGGCTGCTCCGTCGGGTCGTCGCTAGGGCGAGCTGAAACGGCCGCCCCCGGGCTGCAAGCCTGGTGCGACTGTCTCTGAGGCGACTCCGCCTCAACACGGCTCGGCTACTGACCGTGCCCTTCTTCATACTCGCACGTCCTACGGTCACGACGATGGCTGTTGGCGCCGGCATCGTCATGATCGGAGTTGCTGTGCGGGCGTGGTCGGCAGGCACGATCCACAAAGACGAACGACTGACCATGACCGGCCCGTATGCGTACACGCGCAACCCACTCTACTTGGGAAGCCTGTTCATTGGGATCGGAGTTACCCTAGCGGGAGGGCACTGGGTCTGGCTCACCCTCTTCTTGGCGTACTTCTACGGGGTGTACGGGAAGACGATGAGAGAAGAGGCGGCACATCTGGGTCGGCTATTTCCTGACATGTACGACGAGTACCAGGCCAGTGTCCCCGCATTCATCCCGCGGCTCACTCCGTATCGGTCCGGCGGGGGCTTCGCGTGGTCGCAGTACTGGCGCAATCGGGAGTGGGAGGCCGCACTCGGAGTGTTGGCCGCCTTCCTACTCTTCGCAGTGAAGGTGGCGAGGGGCTAAACCCAACGGGTGGAGTTCGTGCCCCTCTACGGGTCGCTGACGAGCACGTCGCGAGCGATCTGAATCGAGTCGTCGAGAAAGCCTTCCACGACACCTCGCTTCATCGATGGAGAGGCGTCGAGGACCGCGTCGGCCGGTAAGACCAACCCGGTCCATCCCGTCACATTCCAGTGACCGAGCGCGGGAGGCGCAGGGAGATCTTCGGTCGGTGGATAGGGCCAAGGCGAGACATACCAGTACCAAAGGTCGGTTCCTCTTCCCGCCTCCCCATCTCCTCCCATCGGGGAAAGGCCGATCCCGACCGTCTTGGCGGGCTGCTCGTCGGACCCCGGTTCGACCACCAACAGCGTGGCGATGTCGAAGTGGTGCGGCCAGCAGAGGACTTTTGGCGGAGGGCCTTGGCTCTCGGAGAGCTTGTGGAGGATTTGCCAAGCGGTGTGGTATAGGTCACCCAGCACTCCCAGCTCGTGTTGCCGATCGCTTGGGAAGGACGCTCCATCACCGATCGGGTGAAGCGGCATATCGTATTCCGGCCGCTCGACCATGGGTGCGGGTTGTCCTAGGTACGTCGCTACCCCGACACCGATCCACTGATACGCCTCCTCGAGCCGCTCGCCGGCAAGGGGGAGAGAAGCGAGGTCTGCTCCCGTCCGATCGAGCAGAAGCAGGGTGAGGTCACCCGGCCGGAGCGCGATTCGAAAGGGGTAGCCTGCCGCGAAAGGGGCCCCCACGAAGGCTCGCTTCTCCGGATCCCACGACATCGCTCGGTGACTATCGTCGGAGGCCGGCGTTGCGAAGGTCTGTCCGACCGAGGCCACCAGCTGTACCGCCCAATGAAGGGTCAGCGTCGTATCGACCCACACTTCGGGATCGATTCGAACGATGCGGCGCCAAGCGTCTTGAGTCATGCGATGCGAGCCAGGGCAAGGGAGACCTTCTCTAGAACTCCTTCGACCGTGACTCGGTTCATTCCGTCCCGATACCCCGGCTGGAGTGGATACTCTTCACCGGGGTACTCGGCGTACCCGTCGACGATGAGGTCGGTGAAGGCTCGCCATGGCCCGGAGCGTTTCGGGTTCGTGTACCCGAACAGACTCACACAGGGCGTTCCGACCGCACGAGCGATGTGGAGGGGGCCCGTATCTGGGGAGATGACGAGGTCGCTTCCGTCCAGCAGCCATACGAGTCTTCGCAAGTCGTCACCCAAGGCGTCGATCGGTTCTGCTCGTGTGAGGCGGAGTACCTCGTCGGCCATTTCACGTTCAACGCGACCTGGGCCGCCGACCAGGATGCTTTGCACGCCGTGGATCTCATCCAGAGCATCCACCACCTCAGCATATCCGCTAGCATGCCAGTTCTTCTCGGTCTTGCTCGTCCCCAGCACCACGGCACAGGTGAGCGACTCGATCTCAGAAAAGAAGGATCTCTGAGATTCTACTTCGGGAGGGTCGAGGGCGATGCCCCATTCGACGGGTTCGGGGTCGACGCCGAGGTATGACAAGAACTCGAAGTACTGGTCTTGAACATGGTGTTGGCCAGCAGCGGGAATCCTTCGGTTCGTGAAGAGCCACTGTCCGTCGCGCGCTCGTGCGCGGTCGAAGCCCAGCTTGATTCGCGATGGCGTCAGCGCCGTGATGATCCCGGCCTTCAGGTATACCTGAAGGCCGAGCAGTAGGTCGAAACGTCGGCCGCGGAGTGCTTCCCGGACTTCGACGAAGGATTGAAGCCCAGAGAGGCCCCGGCGACGCTCGAAGACGACGAAGTCGTCGATGGCAGGGTGGTTCTGGACCAAGCGATGGGCAACGGGTTGGATGATCCACGTGATCGTGGTGGCCGGAAATGCGCGTTTGAGTGCGGTCGCGACCGGAAGGACGTGCACGGCGTCTCCGATCGCCGAGAGCATGACGATGCAGATCGATCGGGGTGGCTCGCCGACCCAGCCACCGTCGGCTGCGAGAAAGCCCCCATGGCGCGTCACTCGGGGAACTCACTACGGGCCAGTCTCGCGAACACCTCGGCTTCGGTCAGCTCGGGTCGATCGGGCCCCGCCACCTTGCTGATCGACCGAGCGAGTCGACGAGCCATCCGCTCGCGCAGAAGCGCGGGGGATGAAGTGACGACGCGAGCACGGTCCAAGTCGATGACCCAGGCGGTCTCGTCGTCGGCCACGAGGAGAATGTTGCGGGCGTTCACGTCGACATGAAGGACCCCCGCTGCACTCAACTCTTCGATCACCCGGCGGGCTCGGTCGAGTGCGGAGGTGACGTCTTCGGTGTGCTGGATTCGATCCGCGAGGGTTGTCGCCCGTGGAACGAACTCTGTGACGACGTCGCTCTGATAAAGTGGGCCGAGCCCGTACACGACGCCGGCGATCACGCGCGGCGTCGCGACCCCGCGCGCGACGGCGTGCTGTGAAGTCTGGATCTCCTTGAACGGACGCGGCGTACCGAGGGCTAGATACCGGTCGTGGAGTAGCGGAGCGACCATGCCTCCGCGCAAGCCTCGTCGGACGACCCAATCAGGGCCGGCCGTCTCCCTCGGGATCACGTAGGTAGGGGCGCGTCCTTCGAGGGCGACGACCCCCTCCCGACGGCCGGCCCACTCCCATACCCGATCCCCGCCCTCCAGAATGGATCGCACGTCTTCGATCGCTTCCGCACGAACCCAGGCTCGGACGCCGTGTGCGGAGATCTCTTCGTAGCCGGTCGGGACCTCGACCGGGGCCTCGGTCACGCTTCCCCTTGAGGCCCTGGAACCTCCATCAGGTAGAGGCCGGGTCCGTCCAGGGTTTGGCCCTTTACGCGCACTCGGAACGTGTACTGACCCGAATGCGGGAAGACGACGCCTTGCATCGGCATGATCAGTGGGCTGCGCGCGGGCGGCTGTTCTGGGCCCACCGCGTGGACCTCGGTCTCTCCTTCTACCGTGAGTGATACCTCACCCTGCTCGTCTTCGAGGTCGGCCCGAAAGAGGTACCGGCCGTGGTCGCTCCGGTCCCATTCAATCACCAAGACCAGGACGAGCTCGTCCTGCTGGGCCGGGAAGCCAGGTGCGGAGAGGTCGTGGTACACGCCATGCACGTCGACCTTTCCGTCTGGTCGTGGTGAGGCGTGATCACAAATGGCTGAGAATCGAAGCTTCATTGTACATCTCCCGAACCCCACCCCCCGCCACCTGGCGAGCGGATGCTGACAATGTCGCCCTCGAGCGAAGTGAACGACGTTTTCCCCGGCAAGACTTGCTCCTCACCCTCTCGAATCAGGACACTCTCTCCCGTTGCCCCATCGCGACCTCCGCGAGCTCCAGCCGGCCCGATCGTGCGGCGCTCGCAGAGCAGTGCGACCCGTGCCGGACCCAAGATCTCCAGGTCCCGTCTCAAACCGTCTCCTCCCCGGTACCTGCCGTCTCCCCCGGTTCCCCGTCGAATCGTGTAGCTCCGGACCCGAAAGGGATAGGCGTGCTCCAACGCTTCGACGGGAGTGTTCAGCGAGTTCGACATGTGCACGTGTACTGCGCTCAGACCGGGTCGGCCCGGACCAGCACCCATGCCCCCTCCGACGGTCTCATAGTACGCGTAAGGCTCTCCGGTCCGAGGATCGAGCCCGCCGATTGCAGTGTTGTTCATGGTTCCTTGCGAGAGGGCGGGCATGAGGTCGGGTAACGCTTCGGCGAAAGCGCGAATCAAGACGTCGGTGATCCGTTGGCTCGTCTCCACGTTCCCTGCGGCGACGGAAGCTGGGGGGGCCGCGTTGACGATCGACCGATCGGGAAGAGTGGTCGATACCGCCGACATGGAGCCGCCGCCAGCTGGAAGCGGTTCACCCAGGAGCGCCTCCACGACACACCGCACGACGTACCGCACAGCGGAGGATGTAATAGCGGAGACCGCATTCACGCCGCCCGGCACCTGGGGCGATGACCCTGAAAAGTCGATCAGCAACGAAGCGTCGCGCTTCTCCATTCGTACGCGAATCGGAATCGGTCCGGATCCGAATCCGTCATCCTCGAGGAAGTCCTCCGCTGCATACGTCCCGTCTGGGACGCGTTTGAGGCCTTCTGCGACCAAAAGGTCGGCGTAGTCGATCAGGTCGGACATTGCGGCGCGCGTCGCGTCAGTACCTCGACGGTCCGCGATCTCGACCAGCCGGGCCGCCCCCGCGTGAAGCGCCGCGAGCTGTGCGTCCAGATCGCCGGCGCGTTCCATTGGAGTACGCACGTTCGCGAGAATCATGCGCCAGATGTCTTCGTTGCGTTCGCCTTCGGAGTAGAGGCGGACAGGAGGAATCCTGAGACCTTCTTCGAAGATCTCTCGGGCGAGCGGCATCGATCCCGGGGTCGATCCGCCGACGTCGCTGTGGTGGGCCCGTGACGCGACGTACCCCAGCAAGGCTTGCGAGTGATCGTAGACCGCAGAGATCAAGGTGATATCGGGTAAGTGCGTGCCACCCCGGAACGGGTCGTTCAGGCACACGACGTCACCGGGAGCTAGCGACCCGAAGTGCTCCAGAGCCGCGGTCACACTCATCGGCATCGCACCCAGATGGACCGGCATGTGATCGCCTAGGGCGACCGCGGCCCCGGCGGGGTCGAAGAGGGCACACGAGTAGTCGCGACGTTCTTTGATATTCGGCGAAAAGGACGCGCGCTTGAGCGCCGCACCCATCTCTTCTGCAAGCGCCGTGAAGAGCTGCCGGAAGATCTCGAGCTCGATCGCTCTAGGGACGTTCATGGATAGGGATCGGGGTGCGGTTCAGCGGTTTATCGGATCGGATAACACGGTTACGTTATATGGCTGAAGCGTAGAGCACGAGCCGGCGCGCCGAGAGCGCGTCTCAATTCATTACGGACCGGAGGGTGATTTGTCGCACGAGAAGCTACTCGACCGAGCGCGCGACGAGCTGTTCAGCCACGTCCACCGTTGCGGCGTCTTGAACGCCGAAGAAGACGATCAACGGCATTGGATGGACGAAACGATCGATTACATCGGGGAGCGCTACCCTGATTTGACCGACGCCGACTTGCGGAACCTGCACCAGATCGGGATTCGCTTTTGCAAGCCGGCCATCGCGCACGGGTCGGCAAGTGCGGCACGGGCGCTGGAGGATGCTCCGGTCTGACGTGACCGGGCGACTCTTCAGGAGTCTTAGATACAAAGGCCGGGGCTGTGCCCCGGCCTTTGTGTTTCCACCTGGTGGGCTGTCCACCGGGATCTCTCGGAGGGTGTGGCGCAACCTCGAGGGCCTTTCTATACTTCCGCCCGATTTTTCAGCCGCCGGAGTGCCGATGGCACGAGAAGGGCTCGGCCCTTTGAGAGGCGCTCGAACAGGAAGGGGTCTTGGGCGAGGCACTGCCGCTAGAGAACCAAAAGCGCTTGCTGAAGCAGTACTACGCTGGGCAGCGCATGGAGTCTCCGAACGGGGGCTTTCTCATGTTGTTGGGTGTTCGGTCGGAGGAAGACGGTTCCGCGGCCGGTATCTTCGAATGCAGCGTCTCTTCGCTGCGGTACGAGCTCACGATACCCAAAGCGACCCGTACCGAGCGGAAAAAGGTCAAAGACGTTCTGGACACCGGGACGGACGCAGACTGCCCCCGACATGGCCGTGGAACCCGACTGTCGAGAGCTGGGAAAGACCTGGTGTGCCGTAGCTGCGGAGTGGCGTTCGGCCGGGCATAGACCGCCGCCCAGTCTGGATCGGTACGAGGTGCGGCATTAGGTTGTGTTCGCCCATTCGTCCCGGTTGACCGTCGTCGGTCGCGGAGCCCGAACCTTATGCCCGAAGGGTTCCTCAGTTCAGAGGAATACGACGAGCAGGCGCACCGACTCTACAACGACGGCGACTACGACGCCGCTCTCGAGATGCTCAAAGAGGGCCTCGCCCTCTACCCGAACGCCGTGGACCTATACGTCGGGCTGGGGTACGCGCGGCTGGCTCGAGAAGAGTACGCTTGGGCGAGACACGCGTTCGACCGAGCGGTCACTCTCGATTCCCGTCACGAAGACGGGCTGGTCGGTTTGGGCGAGACGCTACTTCGTTTCGGGGAGCGGGACGAAGCACTCCGCTGTTTCCACCGAGTCGCCGAGCTCGGGTTCGACAACGATATCGAGCTGATGCTCACGATTGGCCGCGCTTTGTATCGAGCGGGGCTGTACAGCGAGTGTCGTGACATTTTCGCGAAGGCTGCGGCGAATCGACCGGACAATCCCGAGGCCGCGGCATCTCTTGGATATTCGCTCCATAGACTCGGGGACGAAGTGGGCGCGGGACGCCAGATCCGTCGCGCGCTACGACTCGACCCAGATCTTCACGAGGCTCGGATCTACCTGGGCCACCTGTTGTACGACCGGGGAGATTGGGAGGGAGCCCTCCGGGAGCTGGAGCGTGTGCCCCCCCCGGAGCATTGGGATGCCCTAGCGGTGTGGCGCTTGATGGAGCTCAAGCGCTCTCTCTGGGAGGTGGAGCGCGGCGATCCTCGGATGGATCCGTGGGAAAGGCGACTCCGTGAGCTCGAGGAGCGGGAAGACCCGATCGACCGGCTGCTGTCCGAGGTGGAGGCGAGCGCCGCTAGTGTGGAGCCCGTGTTTCGGCCCGACCCGAGCCAGCTCGAACTATTCGAACGGAGGTCGGACACTGCGGAACTCTGCATTCGAACGCTCGACGGGTACGTCCTGAGAGGAACCGCCCGCCAGATCGTGATCCAGATGCGTGATATCGCCGGCTTCGGGCACGAGTCCATTACCGGCTTCATGCGAAGAACTGCCGAACGCTGGCACGAGCAGCGCTCGCTCGAGTTGCCATTCAGCGACCCTCGCACGTTCCTCCGGGCTGCGGTGGCCGGGGGTGTGATTCGTTTGGAATCGGAGGAGTAGAGGATGAGTCCGGACGTATTGGAGCGCTTCCACAGAGCGTTGATCGAAGAGATCCAGACCCAGAGACCCGAGTACCTCGTGTCTCCCTTCACGGTCGCGGAGATCTACCAAAACCTCGTGCCCTACGGTTCCCATCGCGACCGGATCGGCGTTGAGATGAACGGCGACTACGAGGACGCCTTGGTCCGACTACTTGCCGGTGAAGGTGGATACCTGGTCTTGGAGTCCGAGGCTGCGGTTGGACAGTTGAAGGCCGAACTGCAAACGCCGAATCCGAACACCGGTCTCTACAGGGAGTACGCCGCGGTAGACGTGCGCCTCAATCCGACGTCCCTCGACTTGTCAGCCACTGCGATGGAGCGGGTCCCGGATTTGGCTTCGGAGCTAGACGCCGAAGATCCGGTCACGATCGCGGACCTCGCTCCCGCCGAAGAAACTGCTGCCGTCGACCCTATGGGTTTGGTCGGATCGCGAGCCGAGATCTTCGACGCGCCACCCACGATGACGGAGGGAGGGGCGGGCAAACCGCCACGACGCCGACTCGCTCCGGAGTTCGTCGACCCGAATGGAGTGGAGGGCAGTAAGCCGAAGCCGGATGCGAGCGAAGGTGCCGGAGCGACCTCGCCGGCAGCGCCCGCCGCCTCCGCTGCTGCCGAAACGGCGTGTAAGTGGTGCCGCGCGCCGATGCCGGAGCGCGAAGGACTGAACTTCTGTCCCTTCTGTGGTACGAGCGTAGGTCTGATTCCGTGCGATCACTGTGGAGCCGAGCTCGAGCCTGGCTGGCGTTTCTGCGCCGCTTGTGGTTCGCCGGCCGACGACTAGGGGACCCGACGCACGTATGAAGAGGATCGCGTTGATTCCCGGGGACGGCATCGGTGTCGAGGTCGTGCGCGAGGCTCGCCGGGTGCTCGAGACGTTGACACGCCTCGAGAAGATCGAGGTCGAGATATCGGACTGGGACCTCGGGGCCGACCGTTACCTGCGTGAGGGTGTCACGATCACCGAGGACGAGTTCCGCCAGCTCGGAGAGCACGATGCGGTGCTGCTGGGGGCGCTAGGAGACGCTCGGGTTCCTGGGAACGAGCACGCCAAGGACATTCTGCTCGGGATGCGCTTCAAGCTCGATCTGTACGTCAACTACCGCCCGTGCGTCTTGTTGGCGCCGGAGCTCTCGCCCTTGAAGAAGATCGACTCCCTTCGCCTCGACATCTTTCGTGAGAACACGGAGGGTGAGTATACGGGCATGGGAGGTGGCTTCAAGGAACACTCTGACGACGAGATGGCGCTGGAGCACAACGTCGCGACTCGGAAGGGCGTAGAGCGGATCGTGCGCGCGGCTTTCGAGTTTGCCGCGGAACGAGGACGCAAGCGGGTTACGCTCGTCGACAAGTCGAATGTGATGCGATACGTGGGAGCGCTTTGGCGGCGAGTCTTCGCTCACGTGGCTTCGGAGTACCCGGAGATCGAGACCGATGCGATGTACGTGGACGCGATGGCGATGGACCTCGTACGGAGACCGGAGCGCTACGAGGTAGTGGTCGCGTCTAACCTGTTCGGGGACATTATCAGTGACCTTGCTGCCGAAGTGACCGGCGGCTTGGGACTCGCGCCATCGGCGAATATTCATCCGGGCCGCACGGCTCTTTTCGAGCCGGTTCACGGCTCCGCTCCGGATATCGCGGGGATGGGTAAGGCCAATCCGGTTGGTGCGATCCTCTGTGTCGGACTGCTCATGGATCACCTAGGTCTGCGCAGGGCCGGACAACGTGTCGAAGAGGCGGTGGTGGCCTCGTTTGGGGAAGGGCACACGACCCCGGATCTAGGGGGCTCCCGTTCCACTGTCGAAGTCGGAGACTGGATCGTGTCCCATCTCGAGGAGATGTACGTGTGATCGCAGATGAGTGAGCGGCGGACGATCGGCCAGATTCTGAGCGACATCGGTCGGATCTCAGAGGACGAGATCGCGGCCGCGTTGGACTACCAGAGAGATCATGGTGGGTACTTCGGAGAGGCCCTGATCGCGTGCGGCTTCGTCACTGAGGGTGAGCTGGAATGGGGCTTGGCATCGCAGTTCGAGCTCCCGTACATCTTCCCCGAGTCGGAGTCGGTCGACTTGGCGGTAGCGGCGCTGGTGACACCCGAGTGGGCGATGGAGCATCTGACGCTGCCTCTCGCCAGAACCGACGACGGCCTACAGGTCGTCATCGATTCGCCGATGAAACAAGAGCCGGTCGACTTCCTCACGGACCAGACTGGGCTCGACGTGCAGCTTTCTCTCGCCGCACCTGGTGCGATCAAGCAGCTGATTCGCGAAGTGTACGCGCGTGCGAGCGCGCTTGAGGAGCTTCCCGAAGAGCCTGTGGACCTTGCTGGACTGCTCAAGGCCGCTGTGGAGGGTGGAGCGTCACGGTTCGGTATATCCGTTCGCGGTACGCGTTCGAGCGCGTGGTGGATCCGTGAAGGTGCGGTCCGGAGGGCCTCTTTAGAGGGTGATTGGAGGGCAGGGTTGGATGAGGTCCTTCAACCCGGGGCGACTCTCTCGATCGGGGATCAGGGACGCGCTTCGTGGAGCGGTGTACTGCGGAATGCAGGGGTTACGATCCCGGTCTCGGTCGATTTCCTCGGTGACGAAAGCGGACGAGAGTTTCTCTTTACCCGCACTTCGGGCCTCGGCTCCGTGCGGGATCGGTTCCCTGGACCGTCCGATGGCGTGGTGTCGGAGATCCGGCAGCTTGCTCGTCAGGGACGGGCTCGGTTCTTGGTCATGAGCGAACCGGCGGGCCTCGGGCATGAGGTGCTGCCCCACCTCCCGACCCTAGTGCTCGACCCCGACTGGAGGAGTATCTACCTCGCGACCAAGGACCGGGGGGCTCCAAGCGAAGCGTTTTCCCTCACCTTGGCGGACGATTCGGATTCCTGGGTCGTGGAGATGGATGCGCTCTCTGCCTTCCACTTCGACGTTGTGGTCGTGGACCTCGCGGCAGGAGACGGTGCGTGGCTCAGCGCCGCACTCGACGTCGCCGCCGTTTCCTTTGTTCTGTGGCCGTCCGACGGCGACCTCGATGCCGCGATCCAAGCGGGGGTGGGTACGACCCTGCACATAAACCGAGGTGACAACGGCCACCTCGAGTGGTCGCTCGAATCTGTGGTGGACGGCCGCGGATGAACGACCAGGCATCGATGCTGTGCCCGCCGGTGTTGATTCAATCCACTAGACCCTAAGACGACTCCATGGCTCAGATCGATCAGTTCCTGAAAGTGATGGTGGAACAAGGGGGATCCGACCTTCACCTGACGGTTGGGTCGCCGCCCGTGATGCGGGTTCATGGTCATCTCCAACGCATCAAGTTTCGGGAGCTCTCCAACGCGGATATGGAAGCGTTGGTCTACGAGATCATGGAAGAGGAATGGCGGATCGCATTCCTCGATCGTCAGGACTACGACTTCGCGTACGAGATCGAGGGCGTCGCTCGATTCCGAGTCAACGTGTTTTGGCAGCGGAAAGGGATGGGCGCCGTAATGCGGACGATCCCGTCGAAGATCATGACGGCCGACGACCTTGGGCTCCCTCCGGTCGTGCAACGACTGACGATGCTCAGCAAGGGGCTCGTGCTCGTGACCGGGCCGACCGGGAGTGGGAAGAGCACTACCCTCGCCGCGATGGTCGACCTCATCAACGAAACGAGAGGTGATCACATCCTCACGATCGAGGATCCGATCGAATTCGTGCATCCGAACAAGAAGGCGCTGGTGAACCAGCGCGAGATCCGGACGAACACGAAGAGCTTCTCCAACGCCCTGCGAGCGGCACTCCGGGAGGACCCCGATGTGATCATGGTCGGGGAGATGCGGGACCGAGAGACGATCGAGCTGGGGATTACCGCGGCGGAGACCGGCCATCTGGTCTTCGGGACTCTCCATACCAACTCCGCGCCGAAGACCGTCGACCGAATCATCGATGTTTTCCCGGCCGATGAGCAGGAGCAGATCCGATCCATGCTCGCAGAATCGCTCAAAGGGGTGATTGCTCAGGTGCTCCTACGCCACAAGGATGGACGTAGCCGAATGGCGGCCATGGAGGTCATGGTGGGCACCCCAGCGATCGGGAATCTCATCCGAGAGAACAAGATCCATCAGATCCCGTCGATCATTCAGACCGGAAAGAAGGACGGGATGCAGCTACTGGATCAGCACATCCTCGAGTTTCTCATGTCAGGGAAGATCTCCCCCGAAGAGGCGTACCGGAAAGCGAACAACAAGCAGGCGTTCCTGCAGCATTTGGAGAAACCGCCCGAGACCGAGTTCGTGTAGGAGGCTCGAGGTCCGCGGCACCCCAGGATCCCTCCACCGTAGTTAACTTGGTCAGGCGCCTAGACCCACGGGGTGGGTCGGGTACGCTCGACTCGAGACTCAATCCACACGGTAGAGGCTTCATGGCAACGCAGGGACATGCGCGCGACGTCGTCATTCTTTCTGGGAAGCGGACCGGCTTCGGAACGTTCGGCGGATCGCTGAAAGACTTTTCCGCCTCTGACCTCGGGGTCTTCAGTAGCACCGCTGCCATCGAAGCAGCTGGCATCGATCCCGGACAGATCGACCACACCTTCTTCGGGAACGCGCTGCAGACCTCGTCGGATGCGATCTACCTGGCACGGCACGTCGCCCTCCGCTCGGGGATTCCACAGGAGAAGGGAGCACTCACGGTAAATCGCCTTTGTGGATCCGGCTTCGAGGCGATCGTGCAGGGTGCGAAGGAGATCGTCCTGGGGGAGGCCGATGTATGCCTCACTGGCGGCACCGAGTCGATGAGCCAAGCCCCGCACGTGATCCGCGGAGCTCGATTTGGCAAGCAGCTCCGCCTCGGCCCAGCAGGTGAGGGCTTTCAAGACCTCTTGTGGGAAGCCCTTCTGGACACGAACTGCGACCTCACGATGGCCCAGACGGCCGAGGAGCTCGCCGATCGTTATTCGGTCACGAGGGAAGAGGCCGACCAGGTAGCGGTGAACTCCCAACAAAGGGCGAAGGCAGCCTGGGACAACGGCCATTTCGACGCCGAGATCGCGCCGGTCGTGATCAAGTCACGGAAGGGAGAGAAGACGTTCGCTGTCGACGAGCATATGCGCCCCGAAACGACGATGGAGGCGCTGGGTGGACTCCGTCCCTACTTCCGGAAGGACGGACTCGTGACCGCCGGGAACGCGAGCGGGATTGGCGACGGGGCGGCGAGCGCCGTTCTGGCGGGAGCCGATTGGGCCGAAGCCAACGGTGTGAAGCCGATCGGGAGGATCGTTTCGTGGGGATTCGTCGGAGTCGAGCCGCAGGTGATGGGGATTGGCCCGGCCCCCGCTGCACGAATGGCTCTCGAGAAGGCCGGGATGACTCTGGAGCAGATGGATCTCGTCGAGGTCAACGAGGCTTTCGCTCCCCAGTACAAGTCCGTAGAGAAGGAGCTCGGCCTCGATCCTGAGAAGACCAACGTGAACGGCGGCGCGATCGCGATTACACACCCGTTGGCCGCGTCCGGCGCGCGGATCACGATCCACCTCGTGCACGAGCTGCGACGTCGAGGCGCCCGCTTCGGCCTCGGTTCTGCTTGCATCGGGGGAGGCCAGGGTGGGGCCGTCGTCGTAGAAGCATTCTGAGCGACGAGTGGCGCCGAGATGTCCGACGGTGGGGAGGGGACCGGCTTAACGAGGCGTGAGTTCGACGCGGTCATACGTCGAGCTGCCGAGCTTGCGAGCACGGAGGGTGCGGGTGGCGAAGCCGCCCTCACCGAGGGCGAGCTCCTCCGGATCGCGGGTGAGGTTGGACTGCCGGAGGCACACGTCCGTCAGGCCCTCTCCGAGGTTCGTAGCGGTGAGGTGGGTGGTGGTGTACTCACACGCATCTTTGGACCGGCGACCGTACGGGCCTCAAGAGTGATCCCAGGTGATCCCGAGGGACTCTCGAAGAAGATCGACGAGTTTCTAGTCGGGAACCAACTGTTGCAACCTGTGAGAAGAGGGGTGTCCCTCCTGCAATACCGACCCGCCATCGACTGGGCCTCTCAGGTCGCGAGAGCGGCGAGTTTCTCCTCTCAACGGTATTACATCGCATCGGCCAAGGCTGTGGAGGTTCGCCTCGAGCAGCTCGACGACGAGCGCATTTTGGTCGAGTTTCTAGTGGATCCCGGGACGCGTGGAGACGACATCGCGGGAGCAGCACTGGGAGGCGGAGCGGCCGGAGGCGCTGCCGGCTTCTTCAGTGCCGTAGCGATCGCGAGTACGGCTCCCCTTGCACTGGCGGTGGGAGCCGGGGTGGCGATCGGTGCTGGCGTTTGGTCCGGGATCGGTTGGTCTGTGGGGCTTTCCCACAAACGAAAACATCAGGAGGTGCGTGCCGAGGTCGAAGGAGTCCTCGACGCACTCGAGCGTGGGCTCTCCCTCGAGCCACCGCCGCCCTCCTGGCGCCGCTGGGTGAAGCGGCACTTCCACGGGGTCGCGAAAGACCTCATGGGTGACGGACGCAGGTAGAATTGTTCAAGACTTCATAGATGGGAGGCAGCTTGGATATCAGTAGAGTCGGTGTTGTTGGGTGCGGTCTCATGGGCAGTGGTATCGCCGAAATCGCGGCGAAGAGCGGTTTCTCGGTCGTCGTGCGAGAGGTCGACGATGCTGCACTCGAGGGTGGGCAGAAGCGGATTCGAAAGTCGATGGATCGCGCGGTCGAAAAGGAGAAACTCACTGCTGAGGATCGCGACGCAGCGTGGGAGAATCTGTCTTTCACGACCTCTGTAGCCGACCTCGCGGAGTGCGACATCGTCATCGAGGCGATTATCGAAGATCCGGCCATCAAGAACGCACTCTTCGGAGAGCTGGACGAGCTCTGCGGTGAGCAGACGATCTTCGCGTCCAACACGAGTTCGCTCCCGATTACCGACATGGCGGCGGCCACGTCGAGACCGGACCGGTTCGTGGGCCTCCACTTCTTCAACCCGGTTCCGGTCATGAAGCTCGTGGAGGTCGTACGCACCATCGCTACCAGCGACGAGACCTTCGATCGGTCCTTTGCCTTCTCGAAAGCGTTGGGAAAAGTACCGATCGCCGCCAAGGACAACTCGGGCTTCGTGGTCAACCTTCTGCTTGTCCCGTACATGCTCGACGCGATCCGCCAACTGGAGAGGGGTGTGGCGACAGTAGCGGACATCGACACCGGGATGGCGCTCGGATGTGGGTATCCCATGGGGCCGTTCACGCTTTGCGACTTCGTCGGCATCGACACGCTCTACCGCATCAGCGAGATCATGTACGAAGAGTACCACGAGGAGCGGTACGCCCCGCCGCCGCTCCTAAAGCGCATCGTGGCGCTGGGTCGGTACGGACGGAAGACCGGCGTCGGCTTCTACGACTGGTCCGGTGAGAAGCCGGTCCCCCTGCCGATCTAACTCTCCTCCTCCCGTGTGTCGGCGCCTTCCTTAGAGGAGGGTGCCGACACATGGTTTGATTGGCGCGTGGGCGGATCTCGCCACAGATTCAAGGGGTGTTCCCCGGGCCTGCGTCGTCATGATCGTCATCCAGGTTGCAGATTCGACCCTTCGAAAGGCGTCGATCCGTGCTGCGCACCCTGACGAAGATGTGTTCGTCGACCGGCGACTGGCTATGCGGGCGTTGGAGTTCGGCTTTCCTCGACTCCTCTTGGTGGATCGACCTCCGAGGTGGGACACGCCAACGCGAGTGCCTCGACTCGAGCTGCACGATGCACTCCTCACGCGCTGGGAGGCGGATCGAAGGAGCCATGAGTTGCCGCCAACCCGGCTGGAGCATCTCACAGAGCGGATCCGGTTCGCGATCCACGAGAGGGCCCGGCAACCTCGTCATGTGGATCGGATTCTGTCGGAGCTGTCCCGAGGTTGTGGGGCCCGGTTGCCCTTCTCTCTCCGTTCCTTCGGCCGAAGAGTGCTGGAGTTTCCCTCCCACTACACGTCGCTCCACCCACTCTCGGAGTCGTGCGCTGTGTCGCGTGGAGCGCTCAAGGCCAGGTTCCGCCGCAGGGAACTCGAGTCGCCGTCGCTCTACTTACGATGGTTCCGGCTTCTCGCGGTAGCCGATCAGCTCTCGGACCGTGATGTCACGGTCGCGGTAGCCGCTCGTCAGCTCGGCTTCACATCCGACGGGAATCTGTGCCGCATGCTGTCGAGAATTACTGGGATGCGGCCGACCGAGCTACGAGCGCGCCACGGCCGGGAGCAACTCTTGCTCTCCTTCGTCGGTCGGCATTTGAGCCCCGACCGGTTAGAAGGTTGGGCGGCGCTCGACGACTTGTTCGACCGCCGCGTTGCCTGACGAGGGGCGAGGACAAAAAAAAGACCCTCCGGAGGAGGGTCTCTTTTTTTCTTCGAGTGCGCGGAGCGTTACGACCGTTTGCGTCGCTGTCTCCGACGTTCCCTCCGGACCGCCGCTTCTCTCTTCCGCTTGCGCTGCGCGCTGGGCTTCTCGTAGTAGCGGCGTTTCCGCAGCTCAGAGTATAGGCCAGAGCGCTGCACCTTACGCTTGAACCGTCTCAGCGCACGGTCGAGGCTTTCGTTGTCCTGAACGACGACTTCCAAGGGATCACATCCTGTACGAAGGTCCAGCTATTCGAGCCCAAAAAGCTATACGTGACCCAATCCGAGGGCAACGCCTATTCGGGTTGGAGTCCTCTAGGGCAAACGGCCGCTTCGGTGAAGAGTGTGAGCGTACAGCTGGTACACCCGAGGGTGCTTCGCGAAATCTTCTACCCACGTGTCGAAGTCGGGGAGCGGAAGCAGGCTCTCGATGTGATCGACGACCATGCGAGCGAATTGCACGCGGTCTCGGGACCCGAAGTCGATCTGCTTCCCATCCAAGATCAGATCGACGGCTTCGTCGAAGGCGTCGGCATCCACGAGACAGATGAAATGGGCGACCTGATCGATACGGTACGACTCGTAAAGAGACCTTAGCCGGTCGATGGCCGGCACGGCCGACGTCGTGCCATCATCGACCCAATCTCCCGCGAGGCCTACCGAGTGCTCACTCAAGAGTGAGCGGAATCTGCCCCTGAGTGGTTCGGCGACTGCCCCGTCTCGAGCTCTCGTGTGTAACGCTGAACTCAGCAGTCCTTGGAGCAGGGGACGCCCGAGGTTGCGTGCCTTCACGTCGATCTCCGCCTCGCTCGCCTCGACGAAGATATCGGTGGTCCTCACTTCGTCTTCGGCGCGCTCTGAATTGCCGGGACGAAAGGAGAAGTATCCGTGCCACGTGCGTTGGGTTGCCGGGAACGTGACCAGGAAGCAGGCCCAGCTCTCGTCGTGGCTCTGGAGGAAGGCCACGGATCGGCGCCGTTCGTTGTAGATCAAGGGCCTGGCGGGGACTTTGCGGGGAGGCGGATCTGTATGTCACGCGCCGGTTTACGGTGCTAAAGTGCCTTCTGTCCCACCGTGACTGCAAGAGGTTTTATCAGAGGCTTTTTTCCTTGCTTCCCGAGGAAACAGATGGTTATCGTGTGAATCCCCTTCAGCCCTGGGTCGAGGCGTCATGCACCTTCACACGACAGCGGATCCCCGTCCGGAAGCCATGGGAGACGTGCCGGGTATCTGCGAGATGCCCCTCACGCGGGCGGTAGTGCAATACCGGGATGTGCATGAAATGGACACGCCTGGAGGCCGAGTTGAAGATATCGGACTGGCCTTGGTCGTGGACGGACGGTTCGCCTCGACATCGGATGTAGTCGATCTCGGGAGCGGGGCTGTGAAAGTGCTCGACTTGAGCACTGAGCTAGTTGTGCTGGATTGGGCGTATCACCCGACGGTCGACCACGTCGCGGAGCTGATCACCGCTACCGCTGCTACGTTGGACGAAGAACCGCTCAAGCGTTACGCCCGCCGCCTCGGACTGACCGTGCTGGAGCGTGTCGGCTTCGGGCCGTTGACCCGACCGACCTTTCTCAGGATCGGGTTCCGCGACATCTGCCGAGATCTCGATCTGCACGAAGGGACGTCGATTCGGATCGTTCTCGGACCTGGCCGACTGACTCGGGCACACTTGGACTACGATGTTTGCGCGCTCGTGTTCAGGACGGCGTTCCGTGAGCCCGATCCGCAGCTCGAGCACGCGCTGGGCGAAGCGTTCCCGGAGGCGTCTCTGACCCGTGAGGAGCCCGCCGACCGGTCTGCTTCGATCGCGTACAACGTCCGATGGCCGGTCCCGACCAGGCTCCGTGAGGCACGCACTGCGTTAGGAGCCATGAGGAGAGGGTTGGGAAGCCTGATGGCCCGCTTCGAGCCGGATCGGTACGCGTCGATGGCCGAGATTCTCGAGACTTTTGGAGCACGGGAGACGCTGAGCGGGCTCCACATCCACGAAGCGCTGTCGGACACGGTAGCCGTTCCGCCACCCAGCGCCGGTTCGCAGATCGTCCATTGATCTCCGCCGATGCACGTGTCGATCTAGCACCGCGAAGTGAGGTTGAGGAACGCCGGCGTTACGCTCAGTATCGGCAGCGACAAGCACGCGCACTGGTGGGGATGCTTCCTAAGGCGGCTGTGCGGCCCCTCTATCGGCAAGCGCTAGCAGAAGGCTTTGAGATCTCGCCGGAGGACCCGCTCGGCACGCTCGCGGCCTTCTGCGAGGGTCGTGTTCTCCCGCTACCACCGTTCGACGTGTGGCAGAGAGATGCCGCGGCTCACCCCGATGCACACCTCGCGGCCGTCGATCAGGCGGCTGATGCCCCTACCGCCGAGGCCCCGGCGACGTTGGAGGCTCGTTTCGTCGTCCGAAGAGATGGTGCTTGGCGGGCGAAGCTTAGAGGCTTTCGTGATCGGGAGGGGTGGAGGGGCTTCATTGCGTTCGAGGATGGCCTGACGGGTGAAACCCACAACACCGCCTTGATCTTCCGTGAGGCCGACCCACTCGATCTGAGAGATCGATTTTTGAGCTTCACGCCTCACACGCTCGAGGCCTTTTTGCGATCGGCGCTGCCCTAGCGTTTTTTGCAAAAACTTCCTGCTAGGGAAGCGCTCCGAGCGTCTCGAGCTCCCTAACGAAAGCCCGTGTCTCTCTTGCACTTCCGGCTTCGAGGCATCCTCGCGAGTAGCCTGCGGGCCTGTGTGGGAACAGTTGGTTTTCGTGATTTGGGGATTTAGCTAAGTCGTTGTGGTGCAACGACTTGAGAAATGAGAATCTTTTTGCGATTTCTGGCCCCTCGGGCCTTGCGGACCGATTCCACCTGCCTTAAAGTATTGTCCTCAACGAGGCTGCTAGCGCCTCTCGCCGCACTCGGAATGGCACACTCGTGATATTCCGATCCCCTTGGAAAGTCTGACTTTTCCACAATTCAACGTGGGCGAGGTGTGTCTATGTGGGAGACGCGTTCTGTGCAGCTCTCGGTTCAGCTGCCGAGCGACATTGCAGCACAAGCGGAGGAGGTGCAGGAGAGGGATCCTGACTTCCTCAGTCGGGTCGTGCTCTATGGGCTCACGCGTCGCTCCATTTATCGCCATCTCCGCGAGTCGGACCGCGCGGACGAAGCGAGCCAGGACGATCTGGACCAGGAAGGACTCTCCGCGACTCCGTAGCGAGTGTAGAATCCTTGCGCTTCGAGGCTCGCTGGATCCAACGTAGGCGCGCACGGACTTCAGTCCGGCGGGCACGTTGAGCCCCAGCTAGGGGTTGTTCACGAAAGGCGGGAGGCTACGGTGGTGGACGGAGGCCCAGGTGGCTCCGAGGAGCCGCTTCACGTCCTGCGAGCGAAGTATCACGACTACTGCTCCGCTCAGGTCGCTGACCTTCTCGTCTATATGAGCCCCGATGAGATCTATCTCTTAGCACACCGCGCGAGCCGTGACGAAGGGGGCGACGAGAGCGTTTCGTACGCCGAGATGGTGCGTATCGCAACGAGTTGGCTCGCCAAGCGGGTCGCCTTGCCGCCGTTCGATGTCTGGGTCGCGGACTACCGGCGACATCCTGACCGATACGAGGAGTACTTCCTCGGCTTATGGAAGGACGAGGCTAGCGACCCCGTCGGCTAGAACGGCAAGTCGTCTTCCGGCTCGGTCATAGAGGGGGCACTCACTGGGGGCGCGGCCGGCTCGCCAGCGAACGCGCCAGCGCCCGAGAAGCCACTGCCGCTCGAGCTCCCTAGCATGACCATCTCGTTCACGACGATGTCGGTCCAATACTTCGGCCCGCCCTCGCCATCGGTCTGAGAATACTCGATTCGACCTTCCACGTAGAGCCGGTCGCCCTTCTTCACCCACTGCTCTACCACGTCGACGAGGCGCCCGAAGAACGTGAGCCGGTGCCACTCGGTCTTCTCATTCTTCTGGCCCGAGTTACGGTCCGTCCAGGAGCGGTTCGTCGCCAACGATACTTTCGCGACCCGGGCTCCTGAGGATGTGGCTCGCACCTCGGGATCGTTCCCCACGTTTCCGATTAGCATGACCTTGTTCAGGGAACGACTCATCTGGGATGAACTCCTTCGGTAAGTAGGCGCGAGGGCCCGAATCTACGCCGTGTTCCGCCGTTTTTCCATTGGGCGGTGCGCCGCTATCTTGCCCGGCTGAGACGGATTCCCTCAGAGAGAGGCGAGTGGCCGATGGCGAAGAGCGAGTATGTGAAGATCGAGAGGGACGGTGAGATCGCCGTGGTTGTGATCGACCGTCAAGACAAGCTGAACGCCCTCAATGCGGACGTAGTTCAGGAGATCGGCCAAGCCTTTTCAGAGCTCCGCGATGACCAGTCTGTACTCGGCGTCATTCTTACCGGGGCTGGGACGAAGGCGTTCGTCGCCGGAGCGGACATCGGTGAGCTCGCCACGATGGATGCCATCAGCGCGGTCCGCATCAGCCGTGACGGTCAGGAGGTCTTTCGCGCCATCGAGCGCTTCCCGAAGCCCGTCCTCGCTGCCGTCGGTGGGTATGCGTTGGGTGGAGGTTGTGAACTCTCCCTGGCGTGCCACATGCGAATTGCGGGTGAGCGTGCCCGGTTCGGTCTTCCCGAGGTCGGGCTCGGAATTATACCTGGGTACGGCGGGACGATCCGGCTCTCGAGGTTGGTCGGGTTGGGTCGCGCAATTGAGCTGACGCTTACCGGTGAGATGATCAATGCGGATCGGGCGCTCGAGCTCGGGTTGGTCACTGCTGTCGTTCCCGGCGACGCCCTCCTAGACGAAGCGAAAGCGCTAATTCGGCGGGTGACGAAGAATGGGCCGATCGCGGTACGGCTAGCGCTCGAGTCCATGTACGTGGCCTTGGACTCCGCTACGGCCGAGGCGCAGGATTTCGAGTCGTCGATGTTCGGACTCCTTGCGGCCACGGACGACATGAAGGAAGGCATGCAAGCTTTTCTCGAGAAGCGGGAGCCAGACTTCAAGGGCCGCTGAAGAACTCGTCGGGGACTTCGGGAAAACGCCCGAAATACGGTGGAATCTGGGCCTCCGAAGGGTTAGATTCAGTGCATGTTTTCAGGCTCTGATTCGGGCTCCGGTTCGTGCGGTTGAGCGAGCTTACGCTCTGGCATTTCCGCAACCTTCGAACGCAGGAGCTCGAGATACCTCCGGAAGGTGTCGCGCTGATCGGGGACAACGCCCAAGGCAAGTCGAATTTCCTCGAGGCCATCTACTATCTCGAGACTTTACGTTCGTTCCGCAGCGCACGGGACGAACAGATGGTCGCGTTCGACGAGGATGTGTTCCGCGTCGTCGGAAGGTCGGAGGGCGCCGGTGATGAGGTGCCGTCACGCCGAGAGGTCGCGGCTGCATTCCAGAAGCGTGGTCGTCGAAAGAAGGTCTCGATCGACGGCCGAGAGCCCGATCGTCTCACCGATGGGCTCGGACACCTCTCGGCGGTCATCTTTTCACCCGCTGACATTGCGTTGGTGAGCGGTGGCCCGAGCGAGAGGCGTCGATTTCTCGACATCGTGCTCTCGCTGAATGCGCACGGCTATCTGGAGGAGCTGCAGCGTTACCGAAGGGCGCTACGGAATCGGAACGCCGCTCTGAAGGCGGGTGAGCCGAGCGCAGTGGTGCACGCATGGACACCGGCGTTGGTCGCGTCCGGGGCGGAGGTCATGCGAGCGCGCCTCCGGTGGATTGAGGAGCATAGTGAGGCGTTCACCAACTACTACGCGCACGTCAGCGATGGGACGCGCGCGACGATGACGTACAAGTCGAACGTGGAGATCCCAGGCGCACCCACGCTCGAGGGGATCATGACCGCGTTTGAAGGAGCGCTCGCGGACGCTGGACAGCGCGAGATGCGGCAGGGGGTCACCGTCACAGGGCCACATCGTGACGACGTCAGGATCCACCTCGTCGACGAGGCCAGCGAGGTCGATCTCCGAGACTACGGTTCCGGTGGACAGCGGCGAACCGCGGCACTCGCCTTGCGTCTCGTCGAGGCAGAGACGATCCGGCGGCATCGGAGCCGTCGTCCTCTAATTCTCTTGGACGATGTCTTTGCCGAACTCGACGATGGTCGAAGCGAGCGCATCTTGAACCTGATCGAGACAGAGGAAGCGGGCCAAGTGCTCCTTACGGCTCCGAAGGAGGCCGATGTCCGCCTTCGCCGAGACTCTCTTCCCCGCTGGCGCATCCGGGCCGGAGCGATCAGCACGTGAGAGTCATCGGGCGCGACAACAAAGGGCTACGCAAAGTCGACTCGGTCGTCGAGGACGTGCTAGAAGAGAGTGGCGTTCTTCAGCAGGTGAAGAGGATCGCCGTCCTAGAAGAGTGGCCTGAGCTAGTGGGCGAGAGTGTCGCAAAGGTGACTCGGGCCCGCTCCCTGGACCGATCGACGTTGGTGGTCGAGGTCCGGAGCAGTGCGTGGCTAATGGAGTTGGACATGATGAAGAAGGACCTCTTGGCCCGGGTGAACGCCGGCCGAGAGGAGTTCCCAATAGAGCGTATCGTCTTGGTGCTAGCCCCGAGCGGCTAGGATCGTAAGAGGATCGACAACCCGAACCGGTCCGGTCTGATCCGGAGAGCGCATGGCAAAGAAGAAGAAGGGTAGCGAGTACACCGCTGGGCAGATTCAAGTCCTCAAAGGCTTGGAGGCCGTCCGTAAGCGGCCCGGTATGTACATCGGATCGACATCGGCCCGTGGTCTCCATCACCTCGTGTACGAGGTGGTCGACAACTCGATCGACGAGGCGATGGCCGGCCATTGCACGCGCGTCACGGTCACGATCCACACCGACGATTCGATCACGGTGGTCGATGACGGGCGCGGAATTCCGGTCGACATCCATCCCACCGAAAAGGTGCCGGGCGTGGAGCTGGCCATGACGACGCTCCACGCGGGTGGAAAGTTCGACAAAGACACCTACAAGGTCTCGGGCGGCCTCCACGGGGTGGGTGTCAGTGTGGTAAACGCCCTCTCCGAGTACCTGGAAGTCGAGATCAGGCGGGGCGGGAAGCTCTATCATCAGCGATACGAGCGGGGTATCAAGACGAAGGAGTTGGAAGAACGCGGGAAGGCGAAAGGCAGCGGCACCACCGTCTCGTTCAAGCCCGACTCCCAGATCTTCTCGGAGCTGGTGTACTCGTTCGAGGTCCTCTCGAATCGACTCAGGGAGTTGGCCTTCCTGAACAAGGGATTGGAGATCGTCCTCTCGGACGAGCGGGACGACACGAACGAGTCGTATCAGTACGATGGTGGAATCGCGGAGTACGTGACCTTCCTGCGCGGTAGCCGGGGAGCTCTTCACGACAAGATCTGCTACTTCGAGGCGTCGAGACCCGAGGCCGAGATCGAGTTGGCCCTCCAGTACGATCAGGGCTTCAGCGAGAACACCCACTCCTTCGTGAACAACATCAACACCCACGAGGGGGGGATGCACATCACTGGCCTGAAGGCCGCCCTCACTCGCACCATCAACGACTACGCGAAAAAGAACAAGATCTTCAAGAAGGGTGAGTCGCTGTCGGGAGACGATGTCCGAGAAGGACTGACCTGCGTGCTGAGTGTGCGCGTTATGGAGCCTCAGTTCGAGGGTCAGACGAAGACGAAGCTCGGAAACTCCGAGGTGCGAGGCGCCGTCGAGAACGCAGTGAACGAGTACTTGGGGATCTTCCTCGAAGAGAACCCCAAGGCTGGGAAGGCGATCGTCGAGAAGTCGCTCCAGGCGGCGCGCGCTCGCGATGCCGCGCGTAAGGCGCGCGACCTTGCTCGTAAGAAGAGTGCTCTCGAGGGCGGAGTGCTTCCCGGGAAGTTGGCCGACTGCTCGATCTCTGATCCGTCGATGTGCGAGCTCTACCTGGTTGAGGGAGACTCGGCCGGTGGGTCCGCGAAGCAAGGCCGGGATCGGGGGTACCAGGCGATTCTCCCCTTGAAGGGGAAGATCCTGAACGTCGAGCGGGCTCGGATCGACAAGATCCTCGCGAACGACGAAATCGGAGCGATGATCACCGCGATCGGTGCAGGCATCCGGGACGAGTTCCGGCTCGACAAGACTCGGTACCACAAGATCGTCATCATGACGGATGCGGACGTAGACGGGGCCCACATTCGCACGCTCTTGCTCACTTTCTTCTTCCGGCAGATGCGGGAGCTTATCGAAGCTGGGTACGTCTATATCGCCCAGCCGCCTTTGTATCGAGTGCGGAAGGGGAAGCAGGAGTTTTACGCGTACTCCGACCCCGAGCGCGACGAGTATGTGAAGCGCTTGTCAGGCAAGGATGGAGCCGGGAAGGGCATCCACATCCAGCGGTACAAGGGTCTCGGCGAGATGAATCCCGAGCAGCTGTGGAAAACCACGATGGATCCCGACTCACGTACGATCCTCCAGGTGCAGATCGAAGATGGTGCGCTCGCATCCAATCTGTTCGATCGGCTTATGGGAGATGACGTGGAGCCGCGCCGTCAGTTTATCGAGAAGAACGCGAAGTACGTGAAGAACTTGGACGTCTAGAGGAGAGGGCCGACGCTTCCGAGCGGAAGCGCGGTCAACTTGCGGTGTCGCCTGCGAGGTGGGCTGGCTCGAGGAGGAGCGCGTCTTCGCGCCGGGCACATACCCGTCTAAGCCAGGTTGGCGCGGGCTTACCGCAGAAGACGAGGCGTAACCGGCGCTCTCGGCCGAAGCCGTATCGGGTCTTCGCTACGCTCACGTCGAGTGCGTCGAGTGGAGACGCCGAGCGCGACGGCTCCTTCCATGTGGTAACGCCGTAGAAAGGGACCCCGTTCATGAGGGTGCCGGCGCACGTAATCTCCCCTGATTTGCCCCACAAGCTTCCGTGTATCCGGGACGATGTGCCGAGCGTCTCGATGGAGTCGAACGCCATGTGCTGCCGCGCGACCTGAGCCAAGACGTGCTCCATATGCTCAGGGAGCTCTGGGCGAATCGCAGTCGAGAAGTAGGTACTCCCGTCCGCTGACTCGGTCCCATAACGGTACGGGAGAAGGTAGCGAGCCCAGAAGGCCGTGAATGGATCTGTGAGTGAGTAGCGGCGATCTCTCGAGGTTGGCTCGGCGTCGAGAGATCGGCGTACCGAGACGAGCCCCAGATCCACGAGACGGTGGATGTAGGGAGCGATCTGTCCACCCGCAGCCACGTCGGGAATGGCGGCATGCAGATCGGCCCAGCGCAGACTTCCGCTCGCCAGGGCTCGCAGGATTGCCACGTACCGGTGTGGGCTTTGAAGGGATCGGGCGATCCATGCGGCGGGACTCTCTGGCCCGCGGTACTCGTCGCCAAGCAAGAATCGCTTGGCGTTGCTCTCCGGTGTGAGCGACGTGTCGAGATGCCTTAGGACGCCCGGGAGGCCTCCGAACATTCCGTAGGCCCGGAGCTTGGCGGATGGATCCGCCCCTGGGAGGAGGGGCGTGGCGCTGCGGAAGGGTAGTGGCCCGATCTGCAATGCCGTCGGGTCGAGCTCGCCGACTGCGGGCAGGCGTCCTGATCCGATCAGGATGACATGGGTACTCGCTTCCAGCGCCTCGGCGTCCTCCGCCGAGATCTTCGACCTTGCTGTGAGCAGGTGATGTGCGTCATCGAGAACCAGGGTGAAGTTGCCTCCCATCGACCTCGCAAGATCGGAACTGTGGCCAAAGATCGAACGCCAGCCCGGAACGGTGCTGGCCGCTCGATCACCACGGTCACCTCGCTCACCACCGGCGAGGAGGTCCAGTTGGTTGGCAATTGCCCGGCGCTGTTCTGACTCCGGAAGCGGTGGGCAGCGGAAGAAGAGGTGCGGTCGTCCCTCGAGGGCTCGTCGGACGATGGCGGACTTTCCGGAGCCTGGGGGCCCTGTCACCGCCATGGCTTGTGGGATCGTTGCATCGAGCGTGCGTCGCAACAAGCCCAGCTCTCGTGAACGGCCTACGAAGCGCATAGTTCCACAGCGTTATGAATAATAGCGTAACTCAGATTATGCAATTATAGCCCTATTCGGGGTTGAGCTCCACTTACGAACGGGTCGACCTTAGAAGCAGATCTTTCGTGAAGCACCACCAACCCAGGAACCCACCCAATGAGCCGAGTCACCCCTCGCTTCGACTCCCTCGCGGCTGCGAAGTACGATTCGACCCCGGGCGCAGAGAAGCGTCACCGCACCAACCTCGAAGAGGTGTTCGGCGAGAACCTCTTCGGGCTTCGGGAGATGAAGGCTCGTCTACCCGCAGCCGAGTTCGAGGCCGTGCTCGCGACCATGCGCGATCGGAAGAGCCTCGACCCGTCCGTTGCCGATGCCGTTGCCAACGCGATGAAGGAGTGGGCGCTGGAGAAGGGAGCGACGCATTACTCTCACTGGTTTCAGCCTCTCACAGGCAGCACCGCCGAGAAGCACGACTCGTTCCTGAAACCCACTGGGGACGGCCGCGCGATTACGGAGTTCCGCGGTAAGGAGCTCGTTCAGGGTGAACCCGACGCCTCCTCCTTCCCCTCGGGCGGCCTTCGTCAGACGTTCGAAGCTCGCGGGTATACGGCGTGGGATCCGACGTCCCCCGCGTTCATCGTAGAGGGTCCCGGGGGCGCCTACCTGTGCATCCCGACCGCCTTCGGCTCGTGGGCGGGTGACGCACTCGACAAGAAGACGCCACTCCTGCGGTCGATGGCGGCGATCGATACCCAGGCCCGTCGAGCGCTGGAGCTCTTCGGCTCAGAGCCGAAGCCGGTGACGGCGACGTGTGGTGCTGAGCAGGAGTTCTTTCTGGTCGACGAGGAGTTCTACTACCGCCGCCCCGATCTGCAGACGGCGGGTCGCACACTCTTCGGTACGAAACCGCCCAAGGGTCAGGAGCTCGACGACCACTACTTCGGCTCGATCCCGGATCGCGTGCTCGAGTGCATGAACGAGGTGGAGCTCGAGCTCTATCGACTCGGCGTCCCGATCACCACCCGCCACAACGAGGTCGCGCCGGGTCAGTACGAGATGGCGCCGATCTTCGGCGACGCGAACGAGGCAGCGGACCAGCAGCAGCTCGTAATGTCGACCCTACGTAAAGTGGCTCGGAAGTACGGCCTGGTGTGCCTCCTGCATGAGAAGCCGTTCCAAGGTGTGAACGGATCCGGGAAGCACCTGAACTGGTCGATGGGAACCGAAGACCAGAACCTGCTCGAGCCGGGTGAGACGCCTCACGACAACATGCAGTTCCTCTTCTTTTGCTCGGCGGTCCTGAAGGCGGTCGCCAAGCACCAGGATCTGCTGCGTGCTTCCGTCGCGCACGCGGGGAACGATCACCGACTCGGGGCGAACGAGGCCCCGCCGGCGATCATCTCTGCGTTCGTGGGCGACCAGCTTCAGGACGTCTTCGAACAGATCGAGAAAGCCGGTGAGGCGACGAGCAGCATGAGTTCGGGGCTCCTCGGGTTGGGTGCTACCGTGCTTCCCCACATTCCACGGCACGCTGGGGACCGGAACCGGACCTCACCCTTCGCCTTTACTGGAAACAAGTGGGAATTCCGGGCGCTCGGTTCGTCGCAGAGCGTTTCGTGGCCGGCGACCGTGTTGAACACGGTCGTCTCCGAGGCGATCGATGATCTTTGTACGAAGCTCGAAGCGGAGCTCGAGAAGGGCACGTCGTTCGACGATGCGCTGCGTACGCTCCTTGCGACGGAGATCCACGGCTTCAAGCAGATCATCTTCAACGGAGACAACTACTCGGAAGAATGGGTCACGGAGGCGGAGAGCAGGGGTCTCCTGAACCTGCGGAGTACGATGGACGCGCTTCCTCGGATCGTCGACGAAAAGAACTTCGAGCTGTTCGACAAGTACGGGGTTCTCTCCCACCGCGAGCTCGAGTCTCGCTTCGAGATCTTCGTGGAGCAGTACTTCCTCGCCATCAACATCGAGGGAGAGACTGCCCAGGCGATGGCGCAGACGATGATTCTTCCGGCAGCGATCCGCTACCTCAACGACCTGCTTGCTACTGCGGATCGCGCTGATGAAGTCGGCCTCAAGGCACTCGGTGTGGTGAAGACGGCGAAGGCTGTGAACGAACTCATCGAGGACCTTACGGAGAGGCTCGACACGCTCGCCGAACAGAACCAAGAATTGGGTGGAGACGAGGTCCTCTCCAAGGCGGAGCACATGCGCCAGAACATCATCCCGGCGATGAATGCCGTACGCGACGTCGTCGACCGGCTAGAGCGCGTTGTCCCGGATGATCTTTGGCCGATCCCGGCGTACCGTGACATGCTGTTTGTGAAGTAGGACTCGGCACAGGTGTGAGGCGAAGGGGTCGACGGCACTCGTCGACCCCTTCGTCACGTCGGTGGCTTCGCGGCGGACCGCGCCTTGTCTCGTGCCCGAACGAGCTTCACCAGGATACGATCGAAGGTGGCGGCGAAAGCCTGTTTGTCCTTCGCGCCCCATGCCCTGGGCCCCCCAGTCTCCACTCCGGTGGAGCGCAATTGATCCATAAAGTCGCGCACCGAAAGGCGCTCACCGATGTTCTCGCGGCTATACTCCGTCCCGCGGGGATCGATTGTGCGGACTTCGCGTTCTACGAGTCGGGCAGCGAGGGGTATGTCCGCAGTAATGGCTAGGTCGCCTGGCTGCGCGTTCTCGGCGATGTGGTCGTCGGCTACATCCGGCCCCCCTTCCACACGGACCGCCGAAACGAACGGATTGTTCGCTGGCGTTTGGAGCCGTTGGTTCGATACCAACTTGACCGGGATCTCCAGCCGTAGCGCAGCTTTCGCGACGATCGACTTCACGTCGCGCGGCGCCGCGTCCGCATCAATCCAGATCTTCATGAGCTGAAGCCGTCTTGCCCGTGCGGCGCCCTACTCTGGGCGCTCGGAACGATCCGGTTCCCCGGCCTCTTCTGGAGAGTCGCCTTCGGACGCTGTGGCGAAGAAGACGAGAAGGGACAGATCTTCGGTCACGTCGACGAAGCGGTGGTCCTTGTCTCGTGCTACGTACAGCACGGAACCCGCAGACACCGGGATCCGGTCCCCCTCCACAACGGCTGTCGCTTCCCCTTCGAGCACGTAGTAGACCTCGTCTGCATCGTGCGGAGATTGGCCGTCCTCTCCGCCCGCTGGGATCTCGTAGAGGCCTGCGAAAAGATCTGGCACACGAATGAATTCCTGCCACGGTCTGCCGTGGGACTCACGCTCGGCACGAACGTCCGCGATCTCGTGGTGAAGCCAGTCGGGGAGTGGTTGCACGGCGGGTTCGGGTTGGGTGGGGTCGAGGAGTGCGAGGAATAGCGCGAGGCTTCCGGCAGCGAAGAACTTCATGGTCTCTCCTATGCGTCCTAGCGGGACTGCGGGGGAGCGTCGGTGGTAGCCAAGTCCCCCATCGACTCGAAGACCATCCCTAAGAATTCATCGAATTGTCCGCCCTGGATCCAACGGGCCACCACGACGAGATCGTTGTGGGGGTCCACGTAGACCAGGTTCGAGCCGGCTCCGGAGTGGGTCCACGTGCCCCGAGGGGCGCTGTCGTATCGGTCGAGCATAAAGTTCATGAAGCCGTACGTGGGGTTCACCGCTCCGGGGGTGGTCGACATGTCGATCCATTCTTCGGAGATGATCCGGTTGCCGTTCCATTCGCCGCGGTGCAGCGTCAATAGACCGAAACGAGCGAGGTCGAAGGCGTTGATGAGCATCCCGCCCCCCCAGTGTGAGCCGCCGCTCACGACCTGGACCATCTTCCCATCCAAGATGATCCAGGAGTTCTCGTACCCATGCCACCGCCAAGTGGGGGACGCTCCGATCGGATCCATCACATACTCGCGAAGCACATCGGGGAGGGACCTGCGCCATACACTCGTGGCGGCCAACCCCAGGAGATTGACGCGCGTGTCGTTGTATTCGTAGACCGTTCCCGGCTCATGGCGTGCTCGGGTCCGCCAGGTGGATCGGTCGTTGTCGGGTCGATCCGCCCATTCGGGTTTCCCCCAGAGCGTTCCCTCCCAGTCCGACGTCTGCCGCAGCAGGTGGTCCCAGGTAATCTTCCGGTTGTTCTCCGACTCGAAGAGCAGCTTGGGCCGTCGTCCGTTCTCGTCACCCGGCTCACCGTCGAAGTCATCCAAAACGATCGGTGCCATGTAGGGGCGCACACGATCGTCGACGGAGCCGATCAGCCCTCGATCGTAGGCTAGCCCCACGGTGGTCGAGAGGAAGCTCTTCGCCACGCTGAACGTGTTGTCCACCTTCTCTGGATCGCCCCACTCGGCGACGATGTAGCCCTTGTGAATGATCAGACCCGACTGAGGGGCCCGAACCGTGAACGGGCCGATCGCTTCACCGTACGGCTCGCGGGCGAAGGTCATCTGGTGGTTGAAAACGAGATCGCGAGGGGAGTTCGATTCCGCCGCGATCGCGAAGTCGACCGCCTGCTGGAGCAGTCCGGGGTCGAACCCGGCCTGAGCCGGACTCCGACGTTCCCAATCCAAGTTCTTTCCAGGCCAATACTCCTGTGCATCCACCGGCGCGTGGACGAGTACGGCTAGTAGGGTGAGCCCTCCCAGGAACGAACGGGCCCCCCAGAGGGTGCGGTGGTGAGATTCGGCGGACATTCTGAGCCTCCGGCGGTTCGATGAGTCGTACAAGACTAGAGCGGAGTCGGGTCAGCCGCACTCCCAACGGCTCCGAGCGGAGCCTATCTTGATGCGTCCCGAGATGGCAGCGAACCCCCACGAGTCGGTGCGATGACTGACCCGCTCCCAAGCACGGTCTCGACCCTGGTCGAGTCCGTGGCGAGGGTTTCCGGCCGGAAGTTGAGGGGACGCAAACTGCTGATTTCGCCGAGCTTCTCCGTCGGTCGTGAGCTGCTACGCACCTCGGCCCTCCACAAGGGGGGGTGGATCGGCTTCGAAGTAACGACGCCCGAGCGAGTTGCTCACCGTCTCGCCATGCGAGCGCTGGCTTCGGGCGGCGTGACGGTGATGGACGACTTCGACCGTCAGGCGCTGCACGACGAGGCATTGGACGCCGCACTACGAGGCCAGGACGGAGTGTTCGCCGACCTGGGCGACAGTGTCGGTTTCCGAAATCACATGCACAGGGCCTTGGTTGCGTTACGATCGGCGGGGTTGGAGAGCTCGACCTTGCATCGTTCGAAGCTGGCTCACTTCGAGAAGAAGCGGCTGCTCGTACGGGTGCTGACACGGTACGAGCGGGCGCTCTCGATCCGGGCGCTTGCCGATCGTGCCACGGTGTATCGAACCGCCCTGGAGGCGTTGGATTCAGAGGGTTCCAGCCTCGTCGCTCTGCTGGGGACTGACGCGGTGTTCTTAGTGCCTGGCCTGACACGAAGGGGGTTGGAGGGCCAGCTGGTCTCGGCCCTGATGCAGCGGGGCGGAAAGGTTCTTAGGACGGATCCGGTGCTCGGTCGGCGACCTCCGGGAGGAGTGGTCTGGGGAAAGACAGGGAGCCCTAGCGGAGGGGCATACATGCAAGTGCCCGCGGAGCGCCCCGCTTCAGACGGCGTTCTCGAAGTGGACTTTTTCCGTGCAGCCTCCGTCGAGGCCGAGCTGCGGGAAGCACTCCGCCGAATCGTCGCCGCGGGCCTTCGTTGGGACGAGGTCGAGATCGTCGCCTCTGACCCCGTCCTCTATGGATCGGCCCTTCACGCGCTCTCCCGGCGCCTCGAGATCCCTGTCACCTACGCTGTGGGGCTCCCGATCGCTCGTACCCGTACGGGCCGCGTGGTCGCCGCTTATCTGGATTGGGTCGAAGGAGGCTTTCAGGCTCAAGTGATTCGAAGGCTGCTGGAGGCCGGAGATCTTCGTCCGCCCAAGAAGTACGGTCGGCACGCCCCGGCCTCTTTGGCTCGTCGTTTCCGAACCCTTCGCATCGGATGGGGGCGGCAGAGGTATCGGACCCAGATCAAGGCAGCTCTCGATGGCCTAGACGAGCTCCACGCCGGCCGCCGGGAACCGGAGGAAAGCTTTCGACGGCGACACGATCGCGCTCGACGCGAACTGGAAGCGATTCGCGCGATCCTCTTTCCTGCCCTGAGAGCCACACCTGCGGTTCCCGACCGTATGGCCGAGTCGGACCAGCCCGTTTCTCCAGCAGAGATCGCGCGTGGCCTGGCGGGCTTCTTACGACGTGTACCACAGGGTCGAGGCCCGGACCGAAGCGCTCGAGTCGAGGTGTCCCGCACACTGGATCGAGTGGAAGCGACCCTGCGACGCCGCACTTCGTTTCGGTCCGCCGTGTCGATTCTACGCCAGAGCCTCGATCGGCGCGTGCGTCCCGAGGCTCACGACGAAGACGCGGATGGGGTCGGGGCTCCATGGGCCTCCGAAGGTGGAGCCCTCCACCTCTCCGATTTTCATCTGGGAGGATACACAGGTCGGCCGGTCACTTTCATCGTGGGGCTGGACGTGGATCATGTGTCCCGACGTGGCACGCAGGATCCACTTCTTCTCGACAGCGATCGTCGAATCTTGTCGGAGGAGCTAGCCACATCTGAGGAAGTCGCCGACGAGGACTCATTCCGATTGGGGTCACTCTTCGCTCGCCTACGTGGACGCGTGACGCTCAGCTATGCGGCATGGCAGGCGACCGAGGCGCGGAGTGTCGGCCCCTCACCGGTTCTGCTTCATGCTCTGCGTTTCTCGGCTCGGAGTACGGACTTGGCCTTTCAGGACCTTCACCGAGTCGTCGGCCCCGTACTCGGAGCGACTCCGGCGGGGGCCGTAGGTCATCTCGATTCGGACGATGTCTGGATGGCCGAGTTGGCGACAGGGGATGTTCTGAAGGCGGGTCGAGATGCGGTCCGGGGTGGTTTTCCGAGGCTGGATGCGGGACTGCAAGCGGCGGTCGTCCGGGCGGGTGGGACGCCCGGACCGGTCCATGGCGTCGTTTCACCACGCCCCGACTTCGACCCACGCGGTGCAGACGGACCGACGCTTTCCGCGAGCCGACTCGAATCCTTGGGCCGATGTCCGTTGAGTTACCTCCACGATGTCGTGCTCCGACTGCGCCCCCCTGACGACCCCGAGCTCGACCCTGATCTTTGGCTCGACGCGCGCCAGAGAGGGAGCCTGCTTCACGAGGTCTTCGACGAATGCCTGCGGGGGGTGCTGCATGGAACGGCGAGGGTCCACGACGCTCAATTTGAAGAGTCCGCTCTCGCTATTCTCCAGGCGGCGATTCGGCGACTGCGACACGAGTTGCCCACGCCCGGTGACGGGACGCTCCTCAGAGAGTCTGCCGCACTCGAGGAAGATGTGCGTTCCTTCGTGCGTATGGTGCGGGAGCACGCCCCTGAGGTCGTGGAGTTGGAGATGCGGTTCGGGATCGACGAGGACGAGCCCGTGGTGATGCAGCTCGACGGCGGAGCCCTGCGACTCCGTGGCGCGATCGACCGGGTGGATCGCGACTTGGCGGGTTTACACGTGGTCGACTACAAGACAGGCTCTGCGTACGCGTACGGGGGATCGACATTCAACGGGGGCCGGCGGCTTCAGCACGCTGTGTACGCTTACGCTGCGTCGGCTCGACTCCAGGGGGAGGTCGTCGACGCTCAGTATCACTTTCCGACCCGACGCGGGCAGAACCAGACACGGCGCTACGCCAGCTTGTCGTTGGCAGGAGCACCGTCGCTACTGGCGACCATGCTCGACGGTGTCGCCTCAGGTTTTTTTGTTCCGACAGATGACGCGGATGACTGCCGCTTCTGCGATTTCGCCCCGATATGCCGAGTCCAGCGCGGGGAGTTCAACCGGCTGCACTCACCGATGGCCGATTGGTCGAGAGAGCAGTTGAATCTCGCGTTGTGGGAGCCCTTTCACCCGCTCAAGAAGACGAGGAGCTTCGAGGACTAGCTTCTCACGTGGTCAGCTCGTCGGGTTCTCACCGCGCAGGATTCGGACGAGAACGTCAGTGTCGATATTCCCACCCGAGACCACCACGACCGTCTTGCGGCCTCGCAGCTCCGGCCGGAGCGCTACCGCGAGCGCACTTCCGGCTGCCCCTTCCGCGACGACTTTGTGGACCGCCAGCAGGCGGATCGCCTCGCAGACCTCGGAGATCGATACCGCCCGCGCGCCGTCCAGGACCTCCCTTGCGAGGGGCCACATCTCAGGGAGGACGCTCCCGCCGCCGATCCCGTCGACGAACGTAGTTCGTCGATCAATCGCTACGGGCTCGCCCGCCGCCAGGGAAGCGGTGAGCGGGGCAGCGGTCTCTACCTCGCTGGCCAACACGACGAGGTCGGGCCTCGTGGCTTTTGCCGCACTCGCGATCCCGCAGGACAGGCCCCCTCCTCCATAGGGAGCGACGATCACCTCGACCTCAGGGAGGTCTTCCAAGATCTCGAGCCCGATCGTTCCGTTCCCGCAGATCACTGCGCGGTCACTCACCGGATGTATGAAGTGACCGGCTTCGCCCGGGTCTCCGTGCGCCTCGAGCACCTTCCACCACTCCGCGTACGGGACCGGGACCGCCACGGCCCCGAGTCGTTCGATCGCTTCCAGCTTGGCCCGGGGAGCGGAGTCGGGGACGATCACTCGGCACGGCATGCCTCGTCGCTTCGCCACGAGGGCTACGCCTTGGGCCATGTTCCCTGCGCTCGCCGTGTACACACCGTTGCTACCCAGCGAAGTGGGCGGCGCCATGGCGTTTGCCGCTCCTCGCACCTTGAACGATCCGATGGGTTGGAGGCTCTCCAGCTTCAGCCACACGTGCTCGACCCCCGGCGCGTCGAGGCGCACGAGTGGCGTACGTATCGCATGCTCGGCGACCGCACGTCGAGCGGCTTCGACTTCTCGGAGAGAGATTGGCGCGAGCGCAGTCACGGGCTAACGAGCGGCGGGGGTGACGGGGTGGTCGGGACCGAGGCTCGGTGTCAGCCGGCTACCCCGAGCTGACGGCGAGCCTCCTCCGGAGTGAGCTCGTACGATTGCAATAGCTCGACGAGCTCGGGTGGGAGGGGTCGTGAGGTGAGCGTGTCGCGGGTAGTGCACACGAGCACTTCGTGTCCGGTAACCGCTAAACAGCCTGCGCCTAGGTGCAGCACGTCGAAGTTGATTCGGAGCGAGCTTCGGCCGAAGCGGGTGAAGTACGCGGCCACGCGGAGTTCGTCGTCGAGCCGGGCCGGGTAGTGGAAGTCCGACTCCAAGTGGACGCGCGGCAGCCACATGTCCCAACGGTCGAAGACCTCGCTGTATGGGACCCCCGCAGATCGGAAGAGCTCCATCTCCGCGAGCTCGAAGAAGCGGACGTACGCGCCGTAAAATATGATCCCGGCCTTGTCGACGGCCGACCAACGGACGCGCTCGTCCACGGTGAAGAGTCTGTTCATAGAGACAAGACTGACCCACTTTCGCCATTACCGCCAACCCCCCTGAACTGATCGCGGTGCGACTGAATCTGACCGATGTGGAACGCGCCCTCCTATCTGGAGAGGAGGGGGCAGGATCGGCCATGGCGATGCGAATCGTCGTGGCCGCCGCTGAGCTATTGCAGGCACCCGAGCTAATCGAGATTTCGTCAGCCCACATCGACGGGTGCCTGCACCACGGGGACGGGGGTGTCGAGTTCGCCGAAGCATTGGTCGATGGTGGGGCATCGGTTGCGGTGCCCACCACGCTCAATGTGGGAGCGCTGGACCTCCTACACCCAGACACAGTGCGTGCCGATCCTCATAAGACCGAGATGGCCCGTCGGCAGATGGACGCCTACGTGGCCCTGGGCGCGGCACCGACGTTCACCTGTGCTCCCTATCAGGTTGGCCACGAGCCAGGAGTGGGTGATCAAGTGGCGTGGGGAGAGTCGAACGCGATCGCATTCGTGAACTCGGTGCTCGGAGCTCGCACGGAGCGGTATGGGGACTTCCTCGATGCCTGTTGTGCCATCACGGGCCGGGCCCCTCTGCACGGTCTACACATCGCGTCCAATCGGCGCGGCACGCTCGTGGTCGACGTCTCCCGCGTGCCCTTGAGTCTACGGCAGCGAGATGTCTTCTACCCGGTGCTCGGTACGTGGCTGGGTCTGGAGGTCCAGGGGGAGATCCCTGTGATCGACGGCCTCCCTGCAGACACGTCCCGGGATCAACTCAAGGCACTAGGAGCTGCCGCGGCGTCGACCGGAGCCGTGGCGCTCTTCCATGTCGTCGGCGTGACTCCGGAGGCAGGAACGGTCGACGAGGCACTGGGCATCGCGGAGCACAACGCCTCTGGGAGCACGCCCCCCGGATGGATCAGTCAACCTCTGCCTGTTGTGCCTCCCCCTCTCGTGTTGACGGGTGAGATGCTCCGTGGCGCCCTCGATCGTCTCAGCACGGTCGGGGGCGAAGCGGAGGTTACCGCCGTAGCGCTTGGTAGTCCTCACTTTTCCTTGAGCGAGTTCTCTGCTCTCCACCGGGCCGTCCAGGGGCGACGCCTGACGATGCCCTTCTACGTATGTACAGCCCGAGACACGCTGACCGATCTCGAGGCGTCGGGCATCATCGGAGATCTCGAGAGGTCCGGGGTTACCGTCGTGGCTGATACCTGCGTCGTCGTAACCCCGATCCTCGACGTGGCAGGGGGCGTGCTCATGACCAACTCGGGGAAGTTCGCGCACTATGGCCCGTCGAACACCGGATACGAGGTGGTCTACGGTAGTCTCGAAGAGTGCGTGGAGACCGCGGTGGCGGGCCGGCTGGTTCGAGAAGATGGTGCGTGGTCGTGGTAGACGATTCCTTGCCGTCGTTCACGGGGAGTTCCTTTCCCATGAAGGGGCGGCCTCTCGTAGCCGGAGAGGCGGTTGGCCCGCTCCTATCGCTCACACACCCGATCAGCTTCTGGGGTGGTGTCGATCCAGAGCGGGCGACGATCACCGACCCGAGGCACCCGCAGCACGGCGTCTCCATAGAAGGGACCGTTCTTCTGATTCCGTCGGCGGTCGGATCGAGTTCATCGAGCGCGATCATGCTCGAGCTCGTGCGGGGCGGACGAGCGCCGGCAGCGATCCTTCTCGGGGTGGCCGATGCGATCCTGGCCCTGGGAGTCGTCGTGGGTGCGGAGCTGGGCTACGCCCCGATTCCGCTCGTCGAGTTCGATCCCACTCGACTCGCCGGGGTGCCGGACGGGGCGCCTGTCTCCGTCGACTCCGCAGGGCGCGTCCTACTCCTCTGAAGGGTGCGGAAGCTTCCCCCGACGCCCGACGAGAGAGATCAGAAGGACGGCGAGGAGAGCCCACGAGTGCACGTTGTGGAGGCCGGCGTCGAGCGGCGAGACCCGAAGAGAACCGTCGGCTCCGGTTAGCGACGCCGCGAGCACCGTCGGGATGAAGAAGGGGAGTAGGAAGGGGTAGGTACATACCGTCACATCGAGCAGGTTGGCCCGACGATACTGGTGGACACCTCTTCGCTCTCCCACCTCGCGAGCGAGCGGCCCGACCGTGAGGATGGCTACCGTCGAGTGCGTGGTAAGGATCGTCGCTGCCGAGATAGAACCGAAGATCCACCACTCGGTCGATCGAGCCGACTGAGCCCGGTCGCCGATCCAGCGCATCAGGCGGGCGAGCACACCGGAGGCGCGTAACCCGCCGACGAGACCCATGAGTAAGATCGTGAAGACCGATACGCCGAGAGATCGTCGCATCCCGTCCAGAAGCAGCCCCTGTGCGAGAAATTGCTCCGTGTCGATGTAGAGCAAGTCGCTGATGAGGAAGCGGCGCAGCGCCACACCGACAATCACCGCCGCCGCTGCGCCGGCGAAGAGCCCTACCACGAGGTGGGAGCCGCGGACGAGCATGGTCAGAACGAGAGCTGGGACGAGGAGCATCCAGAGTGCTCCGGTGGGAGGCTCGGGTCCGAGGCTGAGGGAGGGTCCCGCCTCCGCCCCTCCAAAGGTCATGAAGATCAGCAGCGCCACCGCCGCGGCGGGAAGAGCGTAACGCATGCGGGAGCGCACGACCCCGCCGAGGTCGGCCCCTTGGGTCGTTGCGGACGCGATCGTGGTATCCGAAACGGGTGAGATGTTGTCTCCGAAGGTGGCCCCGGCGAGGAGCGCTCCGATTGCGAAGGCGGGATCCGCTCCGAGACCGCTCGCCGCCGGGTACAAGAGCGGTGCGCAAACCAAGAGGGTGCCGAGACTCGTACCGGTTGCCGTCGAGAAAATGGCCGCGACCATGAAGACGGCGGCCACGTATCCGCCTCCTCGCACCCCGGTAGTGGAGGCCACAGCCACGAGGGCTTCGACCAATCCACTCGCCGCGAGGAGCGCCCCGAGCACCCCCGCCAACAACCATGAAAGAATGAGGAGCATCACGATCCGCTCGCTCATCCCGTCGATCACCGAGTCGGCGTACGCCGCGCGGTTACGCGAGAGTAGGAGCCCGACTCCGATCGCTACCAAGAGGACGGGGCCGAAACCCGACTCATCCGGAGCTCCGGAGAGGCCGAGCCACGACACACCACCGAGAAAGAGCGCGAACGGCGCGAGCGCTCCCCAGACACCGCCGCGGAAGGACACGAGGGCCGGGGCGACGGCTTCCGTCGATGGAGGGATCTCTGAGGGCATACCGTGCGCGAGGGTCGTGAAGGACGGCGAGCAATCCTACGTTCTCGACCCCCGTCGCACACCTAGGCCGCGGGATGGATGGATTCTTATCACGTCCGTGGAGAACCGTATGACGAATCCCGACGACTTTACACTGTACGATCTTCGAGTCGAGGTCGTGGAAGGAGACCGCCCGATGGTCTGCAACCACGGGGTGGGGGACTACTTCGAGGTGTCTGGCGAGAACATCTCGTTTCCGGACGGGCAGAGCTTTCCGCTCTACCCGCTAGCCGCCCTGTTGCCGCTCCTTCCGGCCAAGCAGCGCGAGACGACTCCAAACGACTGGATGACGACCGATCAGGAGGTGGCCTGCCCCGATCCTCTCTGCGGTGGACGCTTCAAGATCACCCGCACTGGACGGACCACCTTCCGGCACTCGGAAGTCACTCGGGTGCCCCTGGGCACCTCAAGGCATTGACGGTCCGTCCGTCTCCCGAGCCCCGCTCCATGCGAGTCGAGCTGGTCCCGGGTTACGAGATTTCCCGACTCATTCACGGGGGTTGGCAGTTCTCCGACGGCCACCGGTTGCGAGGTGACGGGTGGACCGATGCGGTCGACCTTCTCGAGGCTTCCGCAGAGGTCGGCGTCACCACCTTCGACTGTGCCGATATCTACACGGGGGTCGAAGAGCTCTTCGGCCGGTTTCTCCGCCGCTGGTCTTCTTCTTCGGCGCAGACGCCCATTCAGATCCACACGAAGTTCGTGCCCGACGACGCGGTGTTGGACCGGGTCGACCGGAGCTACGTACGGCGCATCATTCATCGATCGCTGTCTCGACTCGGGCTCGAGCGGGTCGACCTCGTCCAGTTCTACTGGTGGAGAGATGAGGTGCCGGGGATGGAAGAGGCCGCGGGTTACCTCGCGGAGTTGTGTGAAGAAGGGAAGATCGGTCGTCTCGGGGTCACCAACTTTTCGACGGACCGGGTCCGGCGACTCACGGAAGCTGGCGTGCCTGTCGTCTCGAACCAGGTGCAGTTCTCATTGCTCGATCGTCGGCCAATGAGGTCGCTGCAGGAATTCTCCTCTGCCCACGACATCGGGATCCTCGCCTTTGGTGCTTTGGCCGGAGGCTTTCTCACGAATCGCTGGGTCGGCCGACCCGTCCCCGATGCAGTCGAGACGCGGTCTCAGACCAAGTACCGCCTGATCATCGAGGAGTGCGGAGGGTGGGAGAAGTACCAACGTCTTCTCCGGGTCTTGGTGGACGTCGCGCAGCGGCACAACGTGGCGGCGTCCGCGGTCGCGCTCCATTGGGTACTGACCCAACGGAGTGTCTCAGCCGCGATTTGCGGAGCGACCAAACCGGGTCAGATGGCGCGCAACGTCGAGGCCGTCAGCCTCGATCTCGCTTCTGAAGATGAAGCGGCGATCGCGGATGCCCTCGAAGGTCTCGAGATCCCGCCCGGGGCGATCTTCGCTCTGGAGCGTGACCGGGACGGGCCGCACGGCCGAATCATGAGGTACGACCTGAATCGCACCTGACCGGCTAAGGGGCCCGGGCTATGGCTTCTCACATCATCGTCGTCACCACCCCACGCCACCGCCCGGGCAGCCCCGCCGGCGCTTTCTCATAGTGCACGCACCGTGCCATCGTAGCGAGTCGGCCCCAAGTTGTTGCTGGAGAAGGCTTTCGGGCGTCCGGGCGATGGATCGCTCGCCGCGGGCGATCGTTCGTTTCCGAAACAGGAGTGCGCGACTCTGGGACGCCTTCCGCATCGGAGGGCTCACCGGCAGATTGGCTCTGTGATTGACCCACCCGTTCTCGAACTCCCGCTACCGGACCGCCGAGCCCGGGAGCGCATCCTCACCGACCTCGACACCAATCTCTTAGTCGAGGCAGGTGCGGGATCCGGGAAGACGACCGCTCTGGTGGGGCGGATGGTCGCACTCCTGGAAAGCGGGTCAGCCGAGATCTCGGAGATCGCCGCGGTTACCTTCACGCGCAAAGCGGCCGGCGAGCTCCGAGAGCGCTTCCAGGCGGAGCTCGAAGAACGACTGCGAAGGGTCAGGACGGCCGTCGATCCGCAGTCAGCCGAGCAAGAGCTGAGGCTACGTGTCGCCCTAGACGGGATCGACCGTGCCTTTATCGGGACGATCCATTCGTTCTGCGGACGAATCCTTCGAGAGCGCCCCCTCGATATCGGCTTGGACCCGGACTTCGAAGAGCTCCCGGTGGAGGAGCGGGTCGGTATTCGGGCCGAATTTTGGCGAGCGTATCTCGAACGCTTAGCGCGAGACAGCGCGCCGGTTCTCGAAGATCTTGCTCGCGCTGGATTGCGGGTCAGTGGCCTCTTCGAGTTGTTCGACCGTCTGGTCGAGAACCCCGATGTGGAGTTCCCTGCGGATGCCCTCGATCCGCCGGACCCGAACGACTTTCAGGCGCTGCGAGCCACGTTGGAAGGAATCGTCGATCGAGCTTGGGAGCTCATGGATGACGTGCCGCCTCCGCGGGGTTGGGACTCGCTCCAGAACAAGCTGAGGCGGATCCACTTCGAGCGTGACATCTCGGGATGGGATCGGCCTAGCGACTTCTTCGACGCCGTCGCGCTTCTCTGCAAGACTGGCTCTCCGCACAAGACGACGTTCAACCGATGGCGAGACAAGGAGCTCACCCGTTCGCTCGTTGCCGACATCAACGCCTTCGGCCTCGGCGACACGCCAGCGCAACGACTGGTCGATCAGTGGTATGCCCACCGGTATGCGCTCGCGATAAAGCTCTGCAGGAGTGCCGAACGTGCCTTCTACGAACATCGGCTCCGGATCGGGAAGCTCGACTTCCAAGACCTCCTCGTACTCTCCGCGAGGCTGCTGCGCGAGCAACCCTCCGTGCGCCGACAGCTCGGGCGAAAGTGGCGCCGGCTCCTCGTGGACGAGTTCCAGGACACGGATCCCTTGCAGGCCGAGATCATGCTGCTGCTGGCATCCGATCCGGATGGTGGCGGGGTGGAGAGCGCTGAAGAGTCCGGCGACCACTGTCCCGATTGGCGGGCCGTCGTGCCCCGAGACGGGGCTCTCTTCGTGGTTGGAGATCCGAAGCAGAGTATCTACCGATTCCGGCGTGCAGACATCGAGCTCTACGGCTTCGTCCGGGATCGCTTTCGGGACTTTGGGGAGGTCGTAGTTCTCACCACGAACTTCAGGTCGCGCCCTGAGATCGGCGACCTGGTGAACCAGCTGTTTGCGGGCGAAGCCTTCTTCCCTGAGAAGGCGACTCGTGAGCAAGCCGCGTTCGAGCCGTTGGACACACGTCCCCCGACTGAAGAGGTGCCGTGCGAGGGTGTGTTCGTTTATGACATCGCGCCTGAGCAGCGGAGCAAAGCTGGAGCTACGAGCGATGACGCGTTGCGTCTCGCGAGCTGGATTCGCGGTCGTATCGGGAATGGCGAGCGAACCCCAGGAGACTTTCTGATCCTGACCCGACAGCGCGGAAATCTCGACAACTACGCCGCCGCGCTCGAGGAGTACGGAGTTCCGGTCGACGTGACTGGGGCGGGGGTGGGGGTCGCGGAGGAGCTGAGAGAGCTCGAGGTCTTTCTCGAGTGTATGATCGACCCGACCAACCCCGTACGCGTCGTGAGCACGTTGGTGGGGCTCTTTTTCGGCCTCGATTACGAGCGACTGGTCTCACACCGGCTTGCGGATGGCGCCTTCGACGTCATGACCCCTTCGGCCTCCGGAGACCGTGAGGTCGTCGCCGCGGTGTCGTCGCTTCACTCGTGGTGGAGGCTCGCCACTTCGCAACCGGCCGATGTCTTCGTCACCAGCTTCGCGACGGAGATGGGGCTCCTTCCCTTGGCTGCTTCCGGGGATCTCGGTGCGTTGCGCGCTGGTGCTCTCGTGTACGCACTCGACGCGATTCGATCGGCTGCCTACGGAGGAGATTCCTCGCTCCCTGGAGCCTTGCGCGCCCTGCGTAGTGCCTTGGCGCTCCGGGAAGCAGAGGCCCCGTTGGAGCCGGGGAGGGAGAATGCGGTCCGTCTCATGAACCTTCATCAGGCGAAGGGGCTGGAAGGCACGGTCGTCATCCTCGCGAATCCGACTGAGTCGCGGAGTCGCGCGCCGGACATCCACATCGCGCGATCCAGTGAGGGTGAGGCACACGGTTTCTTGCGCGTCTTCGAGCATCGGGGTGCCTTCCGGTCTCCACAGGACCTCGCCCGCCCGCACGGTTGGCGCGAGTCGGAGGAAGCCGAGTTGAGGTTCGATCGAGCCGAGGAGGTGCGTCTTCTTTATGTGGCGGTGACTCGAGCGCGTGAAGAGCTGGTCGTCTCGAGATGGCCCGGTGGGAAGGGGGCGTCTCCGTGGAGCTCGCTCGATCCATGGCTCGATGAGCACGCGGAACCGCTGGAGCTCGGGTTGGAGGATGCGCCGGAGCGCCCCGTGGTCGCTCGCTCGTCCGAGTCGATATCCGCGTCCATTGAGGAGGCGAAGGGGGCAGTGAGTGAGCTCGCTCGACCGACGTACACGGTGACATCGGTCTCGAGGCTGGCAAAGGCCGCGACCGAGTCGGAGTCGTCACGCAGCTCCTCTCGACCCGAGGGAATGATCGAGGCTTCAAGGGCTCTCGAGAAGGAGGCGCGCCATCTCTTTCGTGGCTTTGCCTGGGGCACGGTCGTGCACGACGCGCTTGCGCTTGCGGCTAGGGAGCTGGAGATCGAGCACCTCCAGGTAGCGTACAGGGATCTCTTGGTGAGCCACCAGCGTCCCCTGGACGATCACGGCGAACCGACTGAGCTGGACGAGCTGGTCGACCTGGTGGCGGCGGTGCAGGGCTCGGAACTCTGGCGGCGGGCGGAGGCCTCCGAAGAACGGTTGGTTGAGGTGTCGTTCTCAACGCCGTTCGAGGTGGTGAAGGACGCGCCCAAAGATCCCTTACCCGCGGTACCATCGTCGGCGGTACGAAAGCAGCTCGACCTTTTCGGTACTCTGGGCGACGGGGGCGGTGGAGAGGGCGAGGCCGATCCGCCTTCGGCGGATCGAGTGGACGCGGTGAAACCCGACGCGGCGGCGTCGGTCGGGGACGCACCCCTCATCCTCGAGGGGGTGATCGACTTGGCCTTCCTCGAAGATGGCGGTTGGGTGGTGGCTGACTGGAAGACCGACCTCGGGACGGACCCGCACTTCGAGAGTCGTGTCGTGGCCTATCGTAGGCAGGTCGAGACGTATGCAGAGGCATGGAGCCGCTTGACCGGGGATCGCGTCAAGGAGCGGATCCTATTTTTCACGACCCAGGGCAGGGAAGAGCGGTGGTAGTGCCCTAGCGGACGAGGGATCCGTTGGCGTCGATCCGGATCTCGAGTGTCCGCCCTCGCCACTCCCGTGGGTCGATGTCATCGATCCGAACGGTTTCGAGAGAACCGGAGACATTCACTGTGACTTCCACGTCGACGGGCTGCCCGCCCGGAATCCCGAAGTGGACTGGCAGCACGGACTGAGCGTCGTACGCCGAGCCTGTATCTACGAGTCGGGTGCCTAAAACCTCTCTGCTCCCGGTGCGGAGCAACCTCACCTCAGAGCCCGGCCAGGTCGACCGACCCGAGCTATCGAGCACGTCGACCTTGAGCGAGTGCCACGAGAACTCGGGGCGGAGGAGGTTCCGGACGACGTGATGCATGCCATCTTCGGCCGCTCCGGCCAAAGACAGATCGAGGTCGCCATCGAGGTCGAAGTCGACCCACGTCGCCCCGTGGCTGGCGTTCAAGGACAGCAAGACATCGGGCGTCACATCGACGAAGGATGGAGCGCCCTGGCGCCGGTACAGATAGTCTCGGTAGTGCGTACCACCTCCCACCGTGCCGTTGACATACAAGTCGACCGAGCCGTCGTGGTCGAAGTCTCCCCAGGCGCAGGTATCGTAGCGAGAGGGAGTCGCGAGGCCCACGCTCTCTGCCACATTCGTCCACGTCTCACGTTCGCCCCGAGAGTAGAGGCCGTTCGCACCGTAATTCGCGAAGAAGAGATCGAAGTCCCCGTCCGAGTCGAAGTCCACGACACAAGGGCGGACTGTCCCCTCTTCATCGACCCCGATCGCCCGTCCGCCTTGGCGGAGACCCTCGAATTGGATTGCCTCCACGTACCCGTCTGCACCTGACAAATAGAGCGCATTTGGGTCTCCGTTCATGTTGCCGACGACGAGATCGAGTCCTCCACCCGAGACATTGAACCAACTGGCTCCCACCGTGCGTCTCGGGTCTGCCAGGCCAAGCTGGGGCGCCACGTCGATGAATCCAGCTTCGCCGTCGTTGCGGAACAGCTTGTTGGGTCCGTCCCTCATCGCGAGGAAGAGATCGAGGTCACGGTCTTCGTCGTAGTCGATCCACGATGCCTGACGCGTGCTCCCCGAGTCGAGGCTCAGGCCCATCTCCGAGGCGACGTCGGTGAAGCCTTGGTCTTGATCGTTTCGGAGAAGAGCTGTCACGGGGGCTTCTCCAGCGAAGCCGAGAAAAAGGTCGGGGTCACCGTCGGCGTCGAAATCGCCCCATGCGCTCGTGCGGACTGAACGGGCGATGTCGACTCCGATTTCTGCGGCCACGTCGACGAATCCGTCGATCAAATCGTTCCGATAGAGCCGTGCAGGCGCGCCGTTGAAACCGACGAAGCGATCCGGATCCCCATCGAGGTCGTAGTCGGCCCACGCGTCTGTGAGTGCCCCACCCTCGGCAAAGAGCTCCGGGTAGGCGAGCGCAAACTGGACGGGTTCAGGAGTGGCGTCAGCACAGCTCGAGGCGACGACAAAGACTCCGACGGTGCCGACGAGCGACCTCACCAACCTTGCTCGTCGGCGTACTCCGCCTTGGTCGTCTTCGGCATCGCCCACATGAACAGCCCCTGCATCCAGTAGATGACGCGGGTCTTCGTGGGGATCTCCCCCGTCTCGAGCTGACTCTTCAAGAGACCCAAGATTTCCACCCAGCCGGCCGCGTGTTTCTCGGGCGCCGTGTGCTCTGACGTCCACCCGGCGTGGGTGAGTGTCACACGAGTGCCTCCGTCGACTGCTTCCAATTCCCATGTCACTACGGTATCGGCCTCAGGCCTCATCGCGAAGATGTAGGTGTGCTTGAGCCGATAGGGGGGATCGACCTCCAAGACTTCACCCGCGACGAAGACACGCTTCCGATCCGGAGAGGAGTACCGGAGTCGACCTCCCGGGCGAAGGTCGATGTCCAGGACGGTGTTGTAGAGAGGCTTCTGGATGGAGCCGGTTTTCGTGAGCTCGTTCCAGACCGCGTCGACAGGCACGTGGATTACGATCGAACACACGTGGTCAGGTAGCTCTTGGGCAGTCATTGGGGCCGTTGGGAGTGGGTGAAGTCGTGCACTAGGAGGCGTTCCGTTTGGCGGTACTCTCCAGTTCCGACTTGAGGCTGGTGAGGGCGTCCGTCCACGGTTGCATGTACCTGTTGACCCACCGGTCGTACACCTGCTGGATAGGTACCGGGTTCAGATAGTTGAATCGCTCGCGCCCCTTCCGAATGGGGACGACGAGGTCGGCCTCGGTAAGAACGCCCAGGTGTTGCATTACGGCGAACCGTGAGAGTCCTTCGATGCGCTCCACGAGCGCACCCGTGGTCAAGGGGCCGTCCGCCAAGTCGTCGAGAATTCGACGGCGGACCGGGTTGGCCAAGGCTCGCCATACTGCGTCGGCATCCTGCTCGCGTATCTCCTCACTTTGCATATGTGATAATATTGTCACATATTGAAATCGTCAACGACGAAGGACCTCAGCTTTCGGAGCGGGTGATGGGCAAGACAATCGGTGCGGTAGTCGCCGGGACCGTCCTATGGGGCGTACTCTGGAATGGCGGGAATGCGGGGCTTCTGGCAGGAGGTGTGGTCGAGGCTGGCGAGCCCATTACTTCGACGGGTCTTCTCCTAGGCCTCATCGCCTTCAGCGCCGCCCTGTCCGTGCTGGCAGGCTTCGTGGCCGCGGCGATCAAGGGGGCTCCGGACGCCATGACGGCCGTGAAGCTGCTTGCGGCGGTGAACTTGATCATCGGGATCGCGGTTGAGGTCATGTACTGGGACCTCATGCCGGTGTGGTATCACATCGTTTTCCTAGCCCTGATCGTGCCGCTCACCCTATGGGGAGGGAAGCTGAGGAAGAGCTGAACACAGGGCTTTTAGCGGACTCTCGACCAAGCATCGAGCGCGGATCCCAAGCGCTCGAGTCCGTGTTCCAGTTCGTCGAAGGGCCCGGCCACCGCCACGCGAAAGTGCTCCGGCGCGCCGAATAGAGAGCCCGGGGTCACGCCCACGTCGAAGTCGCGAAACGCGGATTCTATGAACTTCTCCGCAGTGTCGACCCCGGAGAGTCGCGGAAAGCCGACAGCCCCTCCCAGCGGTGCGATCCATTCCAACTCAGCCCTCTCCGCAACGAAAGCGCTGAGGGTACTCGAGCCTCGGTCCAGGATCGCGCGGGCGCGGGCGAGCAGTGTATCGAGCCTTTCGAAGGCGAGCACTCCGATCGTTTCGGACGGAATGGATCCCACCGCGTCGACAACATCTCGGACTCTCTTCGCGTGCTCCACCGTCGTGGCATCGGCGAGAATCCACCCGACCCGAATCCCAGCCAACCCGTACGATTTGGTCAGACTGTTCGTCGACACGAAGACGTCGTCGCGTTGTGCGGCGGGCGTCGGGTCCACTCCCGACGTTGCATCGAGGTAGACCTCGTCCACCAACACCTTCGCTCCGACCGCTCGTGCGAGCTCTCCCACCCGACTCAGTGCTTCCGGCTCCGCGTGCACGCCAGACGGGTTGTGAAGATTCGTAATGACAATGGCCCGCGTGTCTTTGGTCATGGCCCGCTCGACCGCGTCCGGATCGAGTCGAAAGCCGTCACTCCAGCTGCGGGAGAAGGTCCGGACGCGGGCCCCTAGAAAGCGCGCAGCCCCGATGTGGGGGTCGTACCCGGGCCACTCGAAGAGCGCTTCGTCCCCAGGTCGAAGGATCGCGGCCAGAGCGAGGAAGTTCGCGCCCGAGGCCCCCGAGGCGGTGGCCACCTTCGACTCGTCACACCCGAATCGCTCTGCGATCGCTGTTACGAGTGGCGGCCATCCGTCGTCGTTTCGCCCGTAGAGCTCGAGTGCTTCCCGTGCCCCAGGAAGCTCGTCGAGTGTGCAAGGGAGGAGATTCGAACCGGTGAGATCGAAGCGAGCTTTCTCGTGATGTTTGGCCCACGTCATGTACGGGGCCCAGGTATCGGGTCGGAGTGCGTCGCTCATTGGATCTCGTGCTCGGAGTGTTCGGGGGCGTGCGGGCCGGGGCGGCTCCAGTAGAGATAGGCGGGCACGCCCATCGCGAGGATAGCGAAGCCGACGAGGGACCGCTTCGGCGCCGTCCATAGCACGCTGCTGACGATGAGAACAGCCACCGCGACGAAGAGTCCAGGGACCCAGGGATACCCCGGTGTGCGAAACACCCCGTCCGGTCGCTCCGAGAGAGGGATTCGCTTTCGGAAGACGAAGAGGCTGGCCCCGGCAGCTCCGAAGAAGATCCAATCTGCGGACACCACGTAGTCGACCAGCTGCCCAAACGTTCCGGTGTAGACGAGCGCGATCGCCCACGTCGACTGAACGATGATGGCGAGTCCCGGCGTGCCGTACCTGGGGTGGAGTTGAGCAAGGCGCTTGGGGAAGACACCGTCGCGGGCCATCGCATAGTACACGCGGGTCGGCGCAAGCATCGTCAGATTGAGGAAGCCGAACGTCGAGATCGCAATCCCGAGGGTGATGAGCCTGTCACCGACATCGCCGAAGAGGACTTGTGCCGCGTCCGAGGCGGGAGTCTCCGTGCCTGCGAGACCGCCATGACCGAGCGTGTCCAGGTAGACCTTGTTCACGAGCACGTACACGAGCACCACGATTGCGGTGCCGACGAGGAGGCTGACGGGTAAGTCGCGGCGTGGGTCCTTCATCTCCTCCGCCACATAATTCGCGTTCTGCCATCCGCCGTACGAGAACATGACCGGAATGAGGGCTGCACCGAACGCGACGAGAAGAACGTCCGAGTTCCCCGTGGTCTGAATCGGGTCGCTCCACGTCGGTTCGGGGAAGGGGAGGACGAGCCCCGCTCCGATCAGGAGTCCGAGCGGGAGGAGCTTGAGGATCACGAAGGTGTTCAGCAGTCGGCTCCCCGGCTTTACACCCAAATAGTTGACTGCCGCGACCACGATGATCGCGAGCGCCGTGAGAAGGCGCGCGTCGACACCAGGGCGCCCGACGAGACGCAGTGTGTACTCTGCGAACGTGATGCCAACGGCTGCGATTGCGCCTCCTTCGATCATGAGTAGGAGGCCCCACCCGTATAGGAAGCCAGCCAGAGGGTGGTACGCCTCCCGAAGATAGGCGTAGTGCCCGCCCGCTCTCGGAAAAAGGGTGCCAAGCTCGGCAAAGGTGAGTGCTCCAGCCAAAGCGATCACACCCCCTGCGACCCACGCTCCGAGCACGAGGGTCGGAGAGTCCAGGCGCTGAGCCACCACGAAGGGGTTGATGAAGATGCCCGCGCCGATGATCCCTCCCACCGCGACCATCGCGGTGTCGAAACGACCCAGCTCCTTCTTGAAGGACAATGCGCCTCCCGCTCTCGTCTCGTCGTCGAGCACCCCTGACCGCGGGCGACGGTACGCCTTGGTGCGCGACTTTTCCAGTTGGAGTTCTTGGTGCGAGATTCCGCTCTCGTTCCCCAAACCGGTGATTCATGGACATTCTCGAGGCAATTCGCGCACGGCGTTCGATCAAGAGCTACTCGGACCGGGAGATGACCCGAGCCGACATCGAGGCGATTCTGGAGACCACAGTGTTCGCGCCGAACCACAGAATGACGGAACCCTGGCGCTTCTACGTCCTGGGTCCCGAGGCGCGAGCTGCTTACGGCAGAACGCTGGGGCTCCGGAAGGCGAAGCGGGTGGAGGATCCTGCCGCGGCTGAAGAGGTCGTTCGAAAGGTAGAACGCTCGCACCGCGAGCTTCCGGCGATGCTCGCGGTCAGCATGACGCTTCACGAGAATCCGGAGATTCGCGAAGAGGACTACGCGGCGACGTACATGGCCATCCAGAACCTCTCGCTCGCAGCGTGCGCGAAAGGCTTCGGTTCTCATGTGAAGAGTGGGGGCGTGATGGATGACCCGGGAGCGCGAGCTGCGGTGGGCGTCTCGGAGAACGAGCGGATTGTCGCCACCATCACCCTCGGTGAGCCCGAGAGCACACCCGAGATGAAGCCGCGAAAAAGCGCCGCAGATGTGACCACCTGGGTCGATTGAGACCCTGCCTGGAATACCTATGGGAGTCCGACCGATGAAGTGCCTTACCCTCTCCGCCCGTTGCGTCGCTATCGTCGGCGCGATCCTTACGCTCGTCGTTGGTCCGACTCCCGGCGCGTCGCAGACGATGCCTCCACAGGAGTATCAGGACCTTGCGCGGGACATCTTCGCCGAACTGATCGAGATCAACACGACCAACACGGAGCGAGGGAACAACACCGCTGCTGCGGAAGCGCTGGCTCGCCATCTTCTGGACGCCGGCTTCCCTGAAGGAGACGTGCACGTCCTGGTTCCGAGTGACGCCCCTACGAAGGGCAACCTTGTGGCCCGGTATCGGGGCCGTGATTCCACGCTCAAGCCGATCTTGCTGCTTGCTCACATCGACGTGGTGGAGGCGCTCCCGGAGGATTGGAGTAGTGACATCGATCCATTCTCCTTCATGGAGCGCGACGGCTACTACTACGGGCGAGGAGTGACCGACGATAAGGACGAGGCGGCGATCTACACGGCGAACTTCATACGGATGCGCCGCGAAGGATTCGTACCCGAGCGAGATATCGTGGTCGCTCTCACCGCCGACGAGGAAGGTGGTCCCCGCAATGGCGTCGCCTTCCTCTTGGAAGAGCACCGCGAGCTGATCGATGCGGAGTTCGCGCTCAACGAGGGTGGCGGTGGGATGGCGCAGAATGGCCGCCGAATCTCGAACAACGTGCAAGCCGCGGAGAAGAAGTTTCAGTCCTTCACCTTCCGGGCGACGAATCCCGGCGGGCATTCGTCGCTGCCGGTGAGAAAGAACGCGATCTACGACCTTTCCGCGGCCTTGCTCGCGGTTCAATCGTTCGGCTTTCCCGTCATGCTTCACGAGGTCACGGAAGCGTTCTTCTCGGGGTCTGCCGAACTGGTGGGTGGGGAGATGGGTGACGCGATGCGACGCATCGTGGAGAACCCGGAGGACCAGCAGGCGCTCGAGGTGTTGGAGTCCGAAGCCGGCTACAACTCGCGACTCCGGACGACGTGTGTCGCCACGCTCCTTTCAGGCGGGCATGCGTCCAACGCCCTGCCACAGCTGGCGGAAGCCACGGTCAACTGCCGGATCTTCCCGACGCACGATCCCGACGACGTACAGGCTACACTGCAACAGCTGGCGGCGCCTTACGATGTAGAGGTGGTGGCACAGGGTCGGGCCCGGCCGTCCCCGCCTTCGCCTCTCACAGAAGAGGTTCTGGGCCCGATCGAGAGGATCACGGAGCAGATGTGGCCCGGTGTGCAGGTTCTGCCGGTCATGTCGACGGGTGCCACCGATGCGCTCTACCTACGGTTGGAAGGCATTCCAGTGTACGGTGTGTCGGGGATTTTCGGGGACATGGATGACGTGCGCGCTCACGGTCAGGACGAGCGCATCCTCATAGAACACTTCTATGAGGGGCAGGAATTCCTGTATCGTCTGGTGAAAGCTCTCAGCGGAGGAGGGATCGCATGACGAAAGAGACGGATGGACCCAGAACAGCTCGCCCTTTCACAGCGGCGGCCCTGGCCTTCGCCGTGGCATTCTGCGCCACCCTTCCCCAGGAGGGAGCCGCACAAGGGATCGAGTTCGGAGGCGGTCTGAATTTCGCTGACCTCAGCGGAATCGATATCGAGAGCACCGCTCGCAACATCGGAATGAATCTGGGCCTGGACGTCATCCTGCCGGCGGGGCCGATCGGTCTCGGTTTAGGACTCGATTGGGCACAGAAGGGGCTGGATGCCTCCGAGGCGCTTTCTGATCCGATCTTGGTCGACCTTTCGTATCTGGAGCTCCCCCTGACCGTGCGACTACCCGTCGTGGGGACCGGACCCGTTCGCCTCAACCTCGTCCTTGGGCCGCGCATCGGGATCAACACCGGGTGCACGATTTCCGTCGACCAGAGTCCTTCGGAGGAGTGTGAGACGTTTGTCGACGGCTTCGAACCCAGCGACCTCGACTGGTCGGGCACGGCAGGTCTGGGGATCAGCTTCCGGCTCGGTAACATCGCCTACGCGGGCACGGACCTGACCTACGTGCACGGATTCTCCGACGTTAGTAAAGCGGCGATTTTGGATCCCCGGAATCGCACCTTCACGCTCCAAGCGCACTTTGGCTTCGATGCGTTCGGCCAATCCGAGTCCGGCGGCACACAGCGATAGCGAGCTGCTACTATGGGCCAAGCGATCGTTTCTCCGGAGGGGCAGAGCGCCACCTTCATCGAGCTCTTCTTCGACCTCGTCTTCGTCTTCGCGATCACGCAGATGGTCGCGTTGCTATATCACGACCTCACCTGGGTCGGAGCGGGGAAGTCGATGTTGGTGTTCTGGATGGTGTGGTGGGCGTGGACGCAGTACACCTGGGCTCTGAACGCCGCGGATACTCAGAATGTCTTGGTCGAGCTCGTGACGCTTACCGGGACAGCTGTAGCGTTCTTTATGGCTGTGGCTGTTCCCGAGGCGTTCGGTAACAGCTCCGTGATGTTCGCCGGGACCTATGTGGCGGTCCGACTGATCGGCTTGACGTTGTACAGCATGGTCGCGCTGCATACTCCCGGACTCCAGGCGGCCGTTCGGAACTTCTGGGCACTGTCGGTGGGCGGGCTCGTCTGCGCCCTCGCAGGCGGCATCGTCGGCGGGGAAGCCAGGATCTGGCTTTGGAGCGCGACGATCGTCCTGGACCTCATCGCAGCGAAGGCGGCGGGAGACCCGTCGTGGGATTGGAACATCCACGCGGAGCACTTTGCCGAGAGACACGGGCTTATTGTCATCATCGCGCTTGGAGAGTCGCTTATCGTCGCAGCCGCGGGGTTGGTGAGCGCCGGAGGGCTCGACGGTGAGATGCTCAAAGTCGGAGTGCTCGCCGTCACGGTGTCGTGTGCTTTGTGGTGGACGTACTTCTCGGTGACGATGCCGCGCATGGAGCACGGTCTCATCGAGCGCTCTGGATACGCGCGCTCGATCTACGCGCGGGACGTGTACTCGTTGAGCCACTTCCCGATGATGTTGGGCATCATCGCTTACGCCGTCGGGCTCGAGGCGGCCATTCATGACCCCACGCACGCCCTGGCCTCGGGCGGTCGTGCTGCGATGGCGATCGGTTTGGCGCTCTTCCTGGTCGGGCCGGCGTTTGGGCTTTGGAGGGCGTCTGGGGCGCGGTCGCCGATGCGGTTCACTCTGGCGGTCGGCACGGCCCTCGCCGTCTGGTTCCTCGGAGATGTCCTACCGAGTGTGACGCTTGCCGTTGCATTGACGGGGGTCGTCGCGCTAGCCGTCTTCGAGGAGGTACGGGCCGCCCGAGCTGCGCACGCCGTGTAAGCGCGGAAAGTCAGCGGAACCGTGGCCACCTGTGTCCGTAGCATGTTGTGTATCTCCCTCCGCGGTTCAGGACATATGAGAGCTTCCCACTACCTGTTCCTGCTCGCCGCAGGTCTTCTCCTGCTGCCTCAGTCTGCGAAGTCGCAGACCGTGCTCGTGCGTGTGTCCGACTCGGAAGGGCTCCAACCTTTGGTGGGAGCGATCACCTATCTAGTGGATGACGCGGGGGAGCATGTCCGCAGCGGGCTTACGGACGAACGGGGCCGCGTCTTGTTCGTGGGGATTCCGGCGGGCTCGTACCGAGTTCGCGCCGAGATGATCGGCATGGCGACGACCGACACCGCCCCGTTCTCCCTGGATGAGGGGACGACGATCACTGAAGAGATCCGACTCGAATCGAGCGCGATCGAGCTTTCGGGGATCGAGGTCGAGCTCGAGGCCGGCCGATGCAGCGTCCGCCCCGGTGGTGAAGGACTGCTCGTCGCCGAGGTTTGGGATGAGGCGCGCAAGGCGCTTTCGGCGGCGTCTCTCACCGATCAACGGGCTTCGTATCGGTACGAGACGATGACATACGATCGGCAGCTCGACCGGAGTGGTTTGGTTCTGGACGAGCAGCAGAGTCGGCGAGAGGGGTATCTGCGGACTCCTTTCGAGAGTCGCCCCGCGGAAGACCTCGCGATGAATGGCTTCGTGCAACGCGACGGCCGGGACTACGTCTACTTCGCGCCCGATGCCACCGTGCTGCTCTCGGATGAGTTCCTCGACTCCCACTGCTTCAAGCTGACGAGTGCCGGCAACGAGGAGGGATTAGTCGGGTTGGGCTTCGAGCCCACGGGTGAGACCAAGTCGGTCCCGGACATTGCCGGCACGATGTGGATTCACCCGGAGACTGCGCTTCTCCAATGGTTGGATTTCGACTATCGCTACCTCGATCCGGAGATGACCTCTCCAGATGTCGGTGGGCGGGTCTCGTTCGAGCAGATGCCGGATGGCACCTGGATCGTCCCGGAGTGGTGGATCCGCATGCCGGTTATGACGACACAGACCGACTTCGAGGGTCGCCAGCGACCCTACATCCTCCAGTACCACCAGACGGGAGGGCTCGTCCTCGAGGTGCGGGAAGCCGGGGGGCGTCAGTTAGGACAACGGGTCGAGACGGGTGGGATCGAGGGCACGGTTGTCGACAGCGTAGGCGTCCCCCTGCGGGGCGTGCGCATCGGTGTCGTCGGCTCGAATCAGGAGGTCTACTCGAACGCCGACGGTGAGTTCAGCATTACGGGCCTTACCGAGGGACGATATCAGGTGCGGTTCGTCGATGCCCTCCTCGAGCAGGCCGGATACATCCCGGAACCGGTCCAGCGCGACGTGATTCGTGGGGAGATGTCTCGCCTCGAATATCACATGCCCTCGATTGGTGACGTCCTCTTCGAGGCGTGCAGGGGAGTCCAGCGGCCGGCAAGGTCGGTTCTTCTCGGTGGCACGGTCGTGGACGCTCGGGGTCGGGTCGTTCCTGGTGCGACAGTGCGGGTGTCGTGGACCGGATATTCGATGACGGGTGGCGGTAACATCGATCCGACGGCGGACCTCACCGGACTCACGGAGAGCGTGAACGGCTTTGAGGCGACCGCAGCTCAAAGCGGGTTCTTCAAGTTTTGTGGCGTTCCCCCAGATGAGCGCCTGACGCTGTACGCGGTCTCTGGGGAGGACGAGAGTGAGCGGTACGATGTGACGATCGGGGGCGCCGAGACCGGTCAGCTGTTCGTCCTCGAAATCGGGAAGTAGGCCGACCCGTGACGAAGTGCGGTCATTCCGTTCGCACCGGACTGGAACGTGTGGGGGAGGTGTATCCGGAGCTTCGCGATCGACCGGCTGGACTGATACTCCACCCCGCGTCGGTGAACACCGACCTCCAGCTAGCTGTCGACGTACTTCTGCAGGACGGTTTCTCGATCCAGGCGCTTTTTGGGCCCCAGCACGGAGCACGTGGAGAGAAGCAAGACAACATGATCGAGTCGGACCACTACGCCGATCCGGTGACCGGGTTGCCCGTCCACTCGCTCTATAGCGAAGTGCGGAAGCCGACGCCGGAGATGCTCGAGGGGCTCGAAGTTGTCTTCTTCGATCTACAAGACGTCGGCGTTCGAGTGTACACCTTCGTCTGGACGATGGCACTCGCGATGGAGGCGTGTGCTTCCGCAGGAGTGGAGTTCGTCGTGCTCGATCGACCGAATCCGATCGGTGGGGCGGTACGGGAGGGCGCCGTCCTACGGGACGGCTTCGAGTCTTTCGTAGGGCTGCACCCGGTCCCGCTTCGACACGGACTCACCGCGGGCGAGCTGGCCCGTTGGCTCAACGCCGAGCGCGGGATCGGATGCCAGCTGAAGGTCGTGCCGTGCGAAGGATGGGAACGATCGGTGACGTGGGCATCCACAGGGCTTCCGTGGGTCGCCCCGAGTCCGAACCTTCCGACGCCGGAGTCGGCGATCGTGTATCCGGGTATGGTGCTGCTCGAGGGGACGAATCTTTCGGAGGGCCGAGGTACCACCCGCCCATTCGAGCTCTTTGGTGCTCCGTGGTTGGACGGTCGAGCCTTGGTGGACGAAGTCTCGGCTCTCCTGGGTCCTGACCCGGGGGTACGGCTTCGGCCGTGCTACTTCGAGCCCACGTTTCAAAAGCATGCGGGCCGGGTCTGTGGGGGCGCGCAGATTCATATTGTGGACGAACACCGGGTACGGTCCGTTCGCGCGGCCGTGGCGATCTTGATCGCGAGTCGAAGGGTCGCTCCCGACTTTTCCTGGCGCGCTCCCCCGTACGAGTACGAAGAGACGTTGATGCCGATCGACATCCTGTGGGGGAGCGATGCGCTGCGTCGTGGAGTGGATGCGGGGACATCGATCGACGAGCTGCTCGCCGATGTTCCCCGACAACTCGAAGCATTCGAGACGTCGGTGCGGCCCTATCTCTTATACGAGAAGTAGCGAGCCGGCGCCCGGGTTTTCGTCTGCTAGCGGCAGGATGAACTCGTAAAGACGGGTTCGATCTGGAGTTCGAGGATGTCCCCGGGGTCGACCTGCATCTCCTCCGTTGTGCAGCGCGGGCCGGCGAGCATGTCGATTTCGATCCTGAGAGGATCTGGCGCGGACCACTCGAAGGTGAATTCGCGATCCTGCTTGCCGATCACAATCCCGAGCGCTTGGCGGGCGCCCCTCCGATACGTGTAGAGGCGAGCGTCCGAGAAGTTACGATTCTGTACGAGCAGCCGAACCGTCGTAGGGCGGCTTTGAGCAAACGGCGATGCCGACCCCTGCTCCGAACCGCCGGACGCGCACGCGGAGAGCAAGGCCGCAAGGCCGAGCCCAACGACGCGCCGCCAAGAAGCCACCCGATTCATCGTCGGCCTGCCCGGCACTGCTGGGTCCCTACGTTGGCCGGCACTTGGAGCCAGACCGTCGAGTTGGGGTCGACCCCAATTTGCCCCGTGGAACATGAACGACCTCCCGTAACGTCGACATCGAAGCTTATAGGTACCGCGACGTTCCAGCCGATCTGGAAGCTACGGTCCGTCTTGCCGGTCACGCGGCCGAGTCGAACCCGTTGGCCGGACCGCACCGTCCAAATCGTGATGTCGTTGAAGTTGATGTTCTGGACTTCAATGCGGATGGGGTCTTCTGCTCCACTCGAGGTGGAGCCCCCTGACCCGTCGAACGGGCTCCGAACCGAACTCCTCCCCGAGCAGGCGAGTGAGCTGGCGACGATCCCGACGAGCACGAGTCTAGCTCCGACTCCCACAGGCAACACCTCCCAATTCTTCATGCTTTCCCATGATACGAAGGCACGCGCAGCTGCGCACCCGCGCCGAGCCTACCGGCTAGCCAGCTCCTCATCGAAGGCAACCAGCTCGTAGTCGTCTTCGTAGCTCACACTTCCGACTTCGGGGAGTCTCCGGGTCAACGGCGCATCTCCCTCAATCAGAGCGCGATCGAAGAGCTCCAGGTCGCGTGCCCCTGCCTCTTCCGACGAGTCAGATGTCGAGAACACCACATCACCGAGAAGACGGCGGTCGAGTCTGAGCGCACTGCGCATCGACTCTCCCGATGCAGCTTGCTGTCGAATTCGCTCAAAGCGGTAGCGGAGGTCCCCGTCCGCTTCGACTTCCACGTCGGCGTCGAACTCCGTCGCGATATCGTGGAAGGTAGAGATCACGTCGTTCGCATCGGACACTGAGTCGAGTCGTTTGGCGACCCATTCGACTGCATCGGCTTCGGTCACAGACGCTCCTCGTAACGCTCGGTCGTACACCAAACCCAGGAGGACACGCCGAACGTTCCGTGTGCCTCTTCTTCGATTCTCCATCGCCACCCCGGCCATTCTTGCGAGAGGCGCCGCGAAGAAGAGGACGCTGAATACAAGTGGGACGAGTACGAGGCCGACAAACGCAGCCGGACCGCCTAATCCGAGTCTCGGGAAGATGAACCACGGGGCCGTCGCGGACGCCAGCATAGTAAACGCGTTCATCCCTATGACAGCCGCGTTGGCACCTGCGGTATTGCCTGTCAGCTCCTGTGGATGCTCAAGCCGCATCCACGCTGGATTCGGTGGCTTTGCTGGCGGCTGGTTGCGGACTGTAGCCATGAGCCCCGGGAAGGCGTAGACGACATCTCCGTCGGGGGAGACGGCCGCTTCACCGTCATAGGCTCCCAAGAGCCGCCCCATCTCTTCTTCGGCCTCGGTGACGGATGTGCCTGTGTGCTCGACCAAGTCCGCGGTCGTCAGTACGCCGGATCGTGACCGGATGAGCCGGAGTTTCGCCCGGTCGAGCTGCTTCTGGGTCGGGTTCGGTTTGTCCGGACCGAAGACGAAAGCGAAGACCTTCTTGTAGAAAGGGACTTTGTCGCCCTTACCGAGTGTCCGTTCCCAGCGGCGTCCGTAGTAAGGACGACCTAGTCGCCAACGGGGGGACCAAAGCCAATACCACATGAGTGGGTCGAGGGAGAAGCCCCGTCCCCGGCCACCCCACCCACCGCGAGATCCTCCTCCTCGTTGATTGGCGAAGAGCGCGGCGATCACCAGCACGACCATGACGACGAAGTACACGACGAGCATCGCGACGATGCCGCCCTTGAAGGCCGTAGCTAGAAACCGGGCGGCCCCGAGCCTTGCTCTCGTGAGCCAGGGGAGCCTGCCCCGCTCCATGAGGCGCGGATCGAATTGATAGATGAGCTCGCCCGAGTCGGTTACCTCGAGGTGACCTTGATGCGAACCGAGAAGTGCCTTGAGGCCACTCCGGACTATGTCCGCAGAGAGGCCAGAGTCGGCGACGACGTCTCCGACCGTGGCACGTCCTTCGAGCCTCTTTAGGGATCCCAGTAACTGAGCCCCAGTCTCCGATACCGTGACTGCCGTCAGCTTCCCGCCTCCTCCATCAACGCGGCCACCATTTCGTTCGCCCCGTCTTCGCCGCGTACCGAGAGGAGTACGTATGCGGCGGTAGAAAGCATCATGGCGGGAAAGATTTCATGGATTATCGCTGAACCCGGGACCTGGTCCCACGCCAGCAGGACCACAATACCGGTGACAAACGAGCCCATCACGGCGGTTCCGTTCCCGCGCCGCCAGTGGAGACCGAGCACGAGCGCGGGGAAGAAGCACGCTCCGTACAAAGCACCACTGAACGCCGTGAGCTCGACAATCCCGCCTGGTGGATTGAGGGAGATCAACATCGTGATGAAGGCGAAGAGCGCGACCCATGCCTTCGTCCAAAACATTTCGCGCTCCTCGCTCTGGCCGGGCCGCAGTATCGACATCACGTCCCGTTCGGTCGTGGAGGCCATGACGAGAAGAACGCTATCGAGGGACGACATGGCCGCGGCTACCATCGCGACCAGGAGGAAGGCACTGGTGCCTTGGCCGAAGACTTCAGAGAGGAGTGTTGGAACGACGAGATCCGTGTCTTCGATACCGGTCGGAAAGAGCTTTCTGGCATAAATCCCGACGGGAATGAGGAGCGAGAAGACCGCGGCAAAGGTCAGCGAAGACACCCACATACCCGTGCGGATCGCCTTGTCGCCTTCTAGTGCGAAGAACCGAGAGAGCTGTCGTGGCTCCACGGCGAACTTCACGAGCCCGGCCACCATCGTACCGATCAAGACGGGTACGGCCACGCCGCCGCCCCAGCTGAACAACGCTTCCCCGCCAGGCTGGTCGCGTACCTCCCACGCTGCGCCCAGTCCTCCGGCCGCGTCGACGGTTCCGGTGAAGAGCAAGATGGCGGCCACCATCATCACCACCCCCTGGACCGAATCCGTCTTCACAACGCTGATGAAGCCACCGATCATGGTGTACGTCATCACCACAAAGAAGACGATGACGATCGAGAGTCGGTAGGGAATCTCGAGAAAGACTTCGAGGAGGTTTCCGATCCCCTTGAAGACCGCCGTCATGTAGAAGAACGACGCCGCGATCACAATGAGGGCTGCGAATACGCGCGCCGGCGTGCTTCCGAAGCGAAAGCCGATAAAGTCCGGAATCGTCAGCGAGTCCATTGCGGCCGTGAACGCCCGCAACCGTGGGGCTACCACCATCCACGCGAATAGGCTGAAGCCCACCGCTGTCGGGATGAAGAGCAACCACGGGAGTCCCCATGCGTACGTGCGACCACTGAATCCGACAAACGAGTTCGTGCTCGCGTACGTGGCGAAGAAGGAAAGGCCAATGACCCAGCCTCCCATGCTTCGGCCACCGACGTAATAGTCGGCGAGGCCCTTCGTGCTTCGATTCCCTGTCCAGGCGTGGTGAGCGAGCATCACGGAGTACAACGCCAGGAGCGTATGTACCATCCAGTACTCGCGAAGGTTGGCGACCACAGCGTCCATTACGGAGCTCCATCGAGGATGAAGAGTTCGCGCACGCCCGGCTTCGTGACCTTGCCCATCGCGTTTCGGGGCAGCTCCGCAAGGATGAGGATGTCCTTCGGGACTTTGTAGGCGGCGAGCCGCGCCCTGGCATATGCCCGGACGTCTTCGGGGCTCAACTCGCTCTGGTCGCGCAGGACGACCGCGGCGCACACCCTGTCGCCCCAATCATCATCGGGGCGCCCCACCACCGCACAGTCGACTATGTCGGGGTGAGTCCGGAGGAGGTCTTCGATCTCGAGCGCAGAGATCTTCTCTCCACCTGTCTTGAGGATGTCGACGCTCCGTCGTCCTAAGATCCTCCACGCCCCGTCCTCCACCACCGCCTGGTCACCGGTGCGAAACCAGCCGTCGTGGAAGGCGTCTCGGGTCTCGGTGGGGCGATTCCAGTAGTGGTCGAAGACGGTGGCTCCCCGCACATGGATCTGACCCGGGGTGCCAGCCTCGACGTCTTGGTCCTCGTCGTCGAGGAGTCGCGCTTCAACACCGGGAAGGGGGGTACCGACGTAACCGGGTCGCCGTTCTCCGTGGAGTGGGTTCGATAGAGCCATCCCGATCTCGGTCATGCCGTACCGCTCCAAGAGCCGATGCCCGGTCAGAGTTTCCCATCGCTCGAGAGTCGACACGGGAAGTGCTGCCGATCCCGAAACCATGAGTCGACATGCAGCGGCGCCCGCCGACCAGGCAGCCCGCGTCTCGGTATCCGCGGAGTTCCAGCTGTCGATCAGCCTTCGGTAGACAGTAGGAACCGCCATGTAGAGGGAGAGTTCGCCGCGCGCCAACCGTTCCCATACGTCCACCGGACGGAACCGGGCGAGGATTTCACATGCCGCCCCGTGCCACAGGGCCGAAGCCAAGATGTTCACGATGCCGTGCACGTGGTGGAGCGGAAGGTGTAACAGGATGTGGTCGCTTGGACTCCACTCCCACGCTTCACCCAGAGACTCGATCTGCGCGCGAATATTGGCGTGTCGAATAACCACGCCTTTGGGGCGCCCGGTTGTACCGGAGGTGTACAACATGAGCGCGGGTCGGGACTCGTCGATATCCGGCAGGACCCCCACGGGACCCGGGGCGGTAAGTGCCGGCGTCAGTAGGATGGGGATCCGCCTCTCCGCCGCAGCCTCGACGACCCGGTCGGCAAGGCTCGGATGCGCGATGACCCAAGCTGGCTCGGCATCGTCGAGGGTGTAGGCAAGCTCGGCCGGCGGATGAGAGGTCGCCATCGGCACACCTACCGCTCCTGCTCTCCATACCGCCCATTGTGTCACGACGTAGTCCCAGCCGGGTGGCACGAGATAGCAGATCCTCTCGTCCTCGAGGTCTTCCAGGCCGGTCAGCAGTCTCGTCGCTGCTACGGCGGATGCATCGAGCAGGTCTTGGTATGTGAAGTGGCCTTCCGGCGCGAGGATGGCGCTCCGCTCGGAATGGGCGGCGGCCCGAGCTAAGAATTCAATCACGTGGCATGCGGATGTGGAGGTGTCCGGGGACTCGCCAGAAGGAGCGCCGCAAACGAACTTGCGGACCGTTGAGTCGCAAGCTGACTACGCGATACCACCCTCCAAAGCCCTGCCATGAAGCATCCTCACTTTCTGCATGTGCGCGAGCACCTCGAGCGCGTACGCGACGGCTACTCGTTCATTCCCGACCCCGAGTCGGTGTATTTGGGGCGTGTCGAGGCGGATCACTTCTGGGAGCTGGTGGGGCTTCGGTTACAGGGATGTCCGGTCGTCGTGCTCGCCGCGATTCGCTTCGAAAGGATGGAGCGCCCGGGAGTCCCGGACGCGCGTGAATCGCTGGCGTCTTACCTGACGACGAAGCCTTCGCCCGAGGCCGGCCATTCTGGGCGGATCACGGCGCTTCTTCCTCATAAGGACCAGGACATCACGAGCTTCTTGAGCGGGCTTCGGATGGGTCGCGAGTTCCAGCCGGTCAGTATCGACCGCCTCAGGGTCGAAGTCGCTTTCGACTTTCGCGCCGATAACCCGTCGGCGGTTCGAGATCTTCGAGAAGCGGCTTCTCCCCTCAAGAGTCACTACTACCGAACGGTGAGTGGTCACGTGTTCCGCGGGGAGTCGCATCAGGTAGACACCGTTGCCGGTGTAGGAGTCGCTCGGTTCCTCGCGGTAAGGCACCCGGAGCAACTACTGCCCCAGGGCATTATCAAGCTCCCCACGATCTTCGTCGCTCACAAATTCATCGGGTTACAGGCGGACGTGACCCAAGAAGCGGCACGTCTCGCGGTGCGGAATTGGGTCCCCTTCCTCGGGGGCACGGCCTCGCGGGAAGGGCTCATACCGGTAGGCTAGGCGGAGTCCCCCCGGAACGTCCGTTGAGCGTCGCTCCGCTTGGAGCGGAGCATCGCCTGGAGGTTCCAAGCACCAAGGCGCAAGCGGCGGCGGAGGCCGGACGCGGCCCACCTTCCCTCGGAGAGCGCCTGCGCCTGCCCCATCACGTCGCTTCCCATTGGCATCAGATAGCGTAACTGCCCGATCCACCACCCCTCGATCGCTGCCGACCAGCGGGCGTCGTCGTCATCTGCGCCCCGGTCGCGAACGCGCGAGTCGACGAAGTCCAAGTATTGGCTCGCGGCGTCCAACTTCTCCCGCTGGTGGCTCTGGTTCGCGTCGGTGATGTTGCGCCCGCTCGCTCTCCACGAGACCCGCCCAGTACCGAGAGTGCCAATGCCCCGGGCCTCCGCAAAGAGAAACCAGGCCGCGTCGTCCGCACACCACCCGACCGGGTAGTCAGGGAAACCACCGAGCGCCTCCCACGCGGAGCGTCGGAAGATGTATTCGACCACGAAGCTGTCCCGGCGCCCCTCGAGTCGAGCCAGCACGAAGTCGTGGGCGGCTTCCACGCTCGGATGAAGCGCGTTCGCCCGAATCTCGGAGCCTTTCGCGTCGATCGTCGATGTCTGGAAGCGGAAAACGTCGTGCCGCTCCCGTCTCGTATCCTGGTAGAAGCTCTCCACGCATTCGGGATCCATCACGTCGTCGTCGGAGAAGAGCCACACCCACGGTTCTGACGTGAGTTCGATACACCGGTCCCACTGCCGAGTCAGCGAGACGGACCCGAGGTTCTCCGAGAAGCGGTGGTACTCGAGGTCGAGCTCCGGGAAGTCGCCACAGACGGTGCGAATCGCGTCGGGTCCAGCGTCGTCACCCACGTAGACCCGGAAGCGTCGATCCCGCTGTGCTGCGATAGACTCGAGCGCCTCGCGGAAGAAGTCCGGCTTGAACGCTGGGATGACGATGGCGAGCTCGTGCATCCCCGAAGCTCCCCGTGAAGGAACTGGGAGTCAACGTGATGACGCTATGCTATGTTCCGCACCGACGAAACGTCGCACCGGGCGGAGGAGGCATCTTGAAACCGACGGGCGATGCCTCGGGGGTGTCGCCGACGCCGCGGGGTGTGCTACGACACTATTGGAAGGTCGCGGATGCGCGCGCCTGGCACTTCGCGCTTCCCATCTTCTTGATTCTAGCGGGGAGTGCTTTTGAAGCGGCTTCGCTTTCCCTGCTGCTTCCTCTCGAGGATGTCGTCGCCGACAACTCCTTCGCGGTTCTCGACGGTTCTCGTTGGTTCGGTTGGATCCGTGATCTGGTTCCACCGTCGTTGAGGGGAACCTCCTCTGGGGATGGCTTTCTCGTCGTCGTCATGGTCGGCCTCATCATCGTCGGGCGCGTCGCGAAGTTGGTGATCGAGTACGGCCGCAAGCTATTCGTCGTTCCGCGGAATGAGCGGTATCGCGTACGGGTAACGGAGGAGACCTTCGGCCGGGTCATGGCCTTCGGTCGACAGTACTTCGACAAACACGCCGTGGGTCGCGTCGACGCGGAGATCGGTTGGTCTTCGTCGGTAATCGGGTTGGTCGTAGCGGCGGAAGAGCTGTTCCGGTATGCGGTAGGGCTCGCCGTCAAAGCGTCCATCATGGTGGCGCTCTCCCTCCCACTCTCGATCGCCTTCCTCCTTTCGCTGCCCTTCGTGAACTGGTTTGTTCACGCGATCAATCGAGCTGTGACCAAGGTCTCGGCCGAGGGGGTCGAAGTCGACCGCCGGCTTCGCGGGAGGGTGCTCGACCTTCTGGGCTCCATCCCTCTAGTCAAAGCGTACTCCCAGGAGTCCGCCGCGTCGAACGCGTACGCTGAGATTCTGCACGAAGCGGAGAGTGTGGCTGTCAGGCGTGATCGGATCGCGAGCCTCCGCTACCCGATCGAGGAGGTGTTCATCCTCTTCGTCATGCTCATCGTCCAAGGCGTCGTTATCTGGTACACGTCCGACGAGTTCCAGCCCAGTGACCTCACGACCTTCGCGGTGTTCCTGCTCCTCTTGCAGCAGGCGCTCCCCGACTACAAGTACCTGAGCCTCTTCAGCCTCAAGGTGTCCGAGGAGCTCCCACGCCTGGAGGCGCTTGCCGGCCTCTTCAAGAACGAAGACAAGTTCATCGTCCCTTCCGGGGACAAGTCGTTCACCGGTCTCAGGCGAGAGATCTCCGTACACGACCTCGACTTCAGCTACCAGGCGGGCACCCCCACACTTTCGAGCATCTCGACCACAATCCCAGCGGGTGGAGTCACGGCGATCGTGGGTCGCTCGGGTGTAGGCAAGACGACCTTCGTAGATCTAATCGCGCGCTTCTACGACTGTGAGCCGGGAGCGATCCTCCTCGACGACGTCGACATTCGTGAATACTCGCTGGCCTCCCTGCACGAACGGATGGCGATCGTATCTCAAGACGTGTGGCTCTTGAATCGGTCGGTCCGTGAGAACCTCGTCTTTGGGCTGGGTCGTCTCGCGCCGGACGATGAACTCTTCGGGGCACTTCGCGACGTCGAACTCGAGGACTTCGTGTCGGGGTTGGCGTCCGGGCTCGACACTGCAGTGGGGGACCGAGGTGTCCGACTCTCGGGGGGGCAACGGCAGCGACTCGCGTTGGCGCGAGCGCTTCTTCGCGATCCCGAGATCCTCATTCTCGACGAGGCCACGTCGGCACTCGACTCGGTGGTCGAGCAAAAGGTGGCGGCTGCGATCGCTCGACGCGTGGAGGGTCACACGCTCATCGTGATCGCTCACCGTCTCTCCACCATACGCGACGCGGACAGAATACTCGTGCTCGACGACGGTCGTTTGGTCGAGGAGGGCGGGTGGGACGAGCTGCTCGCACGTGGTGGTGCCTTCGCCGAGCTACACTCCGCTCAGTTCGAGGCTGCAAAGCCAGCGAGTTGAGGTGTCGTCGACCGTCACGACGGCCACACCTTGAACCACTCGAGGAGCCGGCGGCGGCGAGCCATCGTTTGCAGGTTGCTCTGTTCTTGGACCCAGTGCTCCGAGCCTGTGTCCAGGACACCCATCTCGGTACGCCGCGCGCGGGCACGCTCTGTGATGACCTCGAAATCGTGAGGCTGTAGAGGCCAGATCCAGTGGAGGAGAGGCTTGGTTGGGGCATTGAGGTCGATCGTCTCGATCTCCTTCGGCCAATACATCTCGGCGGGCTTCGGGAGCGTTCCGAGCCCGTGGCGACCTCCCACCACTCCGATCCCGATCTCGTCGCCCACCCATCGCCCCAGGACGATCTGCCAACGAAGTCGTGGCCTGATCTCGTGTAGGTAGGAGTCGCGCATCTCATCCATGACGTCGAGAGCCTTCGCGGTCCTGAAGACGAAGAAGCCGCTGTTCGTCTTCAGATACCGGTCCAGGTCGAAGGAGCGCATCAGTGACCGGGTCGAGAAGCCGTGGTGGTTCTCGTTGTCGCTCGCAGTCAGCGTCTCACCGAGGAAGGCGAAGTCTCCCTCGTCGAGGGCCGACCAGGCGTGCTCGAGTGAACCCAGGACGATGCAGTCGGCGTCGACGAAGGCGGTCTCGTCGAACGGGGACACGGAGGCCAGCCCGTACTTCAGCGCGCGGCCATCGCGGAAACGCTCGGGTAGCGGACATACGTGGTCGAAGACCGTGGGGTAGAGGTCTCGGACGACGCCGTGGATCGCTTCATCGACCACGATCGCCACACCGTGACCCGTATGCTCCCTCAGCGAGAGGGTCATATCGATCGCCATCTCGAGGAAGCGTCGGCTGCCGACCGCCATCGTGATGAAGCCTCGGGTGGGCATCAGTCCGCCGCTAGTCGGTAGGGGTGCGTACCTGAAGGTGCACTACGACGGAGAGGCAAATCGCCCAGAATACGAGAGGGACGGCCCAGAATCCCTCTCCCGCGCGGACGAGCGCGGTCGTCCCCCATACGCAGTACCCGATGACGGCGAGCTCTACGAAGAAAGACCAGTGGAGCGGAGTACCGTACTGCTGCGGCGCCCGTGTCTCTCCGCCGCTCTCGCTCGGAAGGTGTCTCCGTTTCGGGGTGCGCACGAACTCTCCGCCCCGGGACAGGAAGCCCTGAATCTGGCCCGCCGTATTGTTGACCATGAGCCCGATCCCCAGGCAGACGCTCGCTACGATCTGCCCGATAGCGGACCACCGGAAGCCCCGATCGCGCTCGATGACGGTGAGCGCGAAGCTGACCGGCGCGACGATGATGACGAGCGCCATGATCGCCTGAATGATCCAAAAGGTGAGCCGATCCATGTACAGGACGGCCCAAGGCCACAGGATAAGGTTCGACAAAAGAATCGGGTGGATCGCGTAGCCGGCCAGGAGGAACGCCTCGTCGAGCTTGTCGCGGAGCACGCCCCTCGATGACATCACCCTCCCGGAGAGGGAGACGAAACACTGCGCGTTGCCCTTGGCCCAACGGTGCTGCTGCTGCTTGAAGGAGCGCATGTCGCCCGGGAGCTCGTTGATGACGGGCACGTCTTGGAGGTATCGCCCACGCCACCCCGCCAGCGCGCAGCGGTAGCTCAAGTCGAGGTCCTCGGTCAATGTGTCGGCCGACCACCCCCCTCCCGCATCCACAGCCTCTCGTCGCCAGATCCCTCCAGAGCCGTTGAACGTCGTCACGTTACCGATGAAGGCCCGGGTCGGCTTCTGGACGAAGAAGTGCCGATCCAAGAGCAGGGCGAGCGCCGATTCGAGAACCCCCCTCAGGGGCTCCGACCATGCCCATCGCCCCTGGACGAAGGCCGTGCGCGGATCGGCGAAGGCATCCGCGTCTATGAGAATCCGCCTCAGGAACGTCGGGTCCGGCACGAAGTCAGCGTCGAAGACAGCCACAAAGTCGGATGTCGACTCTAGCAATCCTTCTGCGAGCGCGCCGGCTTTGTACCCTTCCCGGTTGTCGCGACGAATGTGGGCGATGCGGAGGCCTTCGCCGGAGAGCTCCTCCACCACGGAGGCGACGATGTCGGACGTCTCGTCGGTGGAGTCGTCGAGCACCTGCACGTCGAAGCGTTCTCGTGGGTAGTCTTGGGAAGCAGCCGCACGAATGATCTGTTCTGCGGCCCTCCGCTCGTTATATAGCGGTAGTTGGATCGTGACGAACGGAGGCTCCCGGTCGTCTTGAGGAGGGCGCGATGCATCGGCAGGGGGCGAGGTGACCGTTGAACGGATCTCGCTACGGTGTCGGACGAAGCGCCACAACATGCGCAATTCGACGAACGCAAATGACGCGCCCAGGAGCGCGGCCGACCCATAGAGGACGGAAATGAAGAGAGACATGTCCTCGTCGGACGGAGGCCGAACGCAACACTACGACGAGAAAACGGTATCCAAAATCCGTCACCGACGGCACCCCTTATTCGCCGCTCCTTGGAGGCCTCATTCCCCGCGTTGACCTGTTGAGGGTCCCTAGCGACGCTCACCTCGGCCTGAGGGCTCTCGTCAGCGTCACCTGTGGAGTGTGGTTTTTTTTCGGGTCGCCGGGTGCTATGGGCCAGGAAGCGCCGGTTGCCGAGCCGTGCGTCGACGGTGCGATTTCGTCGATCACCATAGACCGGCGCGAGGTCTACGACCCGAGCTCGACCGGCATTGCGCCGTTGGCGTGGGCGTACCGGGCGCTCAACGTGCTCCACGTGCGCACTGCGTCGTCCTTCGTGCGTCGAGAGCTCCTCTTCGAGGAGGGCGACTGTTACGACCCCTTCCTGGTCTCGGAGTCGGAGCGACTTCTCGACGCGTACGGATTCTTGGCGTATGCCCGTATCGAAACGGAGCCAGACGGGCAGGGTGGGCACGCGGTGCACGTCGAGACCCGAGACGAATGGTCGACGAAGGTCGATGTTGGAGTCACCTACGACAACTCACGCCTCAACCTCGAGCGGCTTCAGGTGACCGAGGAGAACTTCCTCGGCCAAGGAATCTTCGGAGAGTTCACGAGGCGCGAGCGGCGCGAGATCCTGGCTCAGTCGTTCGGCGTCGCCACGCCACGCCTCTTTGGTCGTGCCGACGCGGGGATCGTCGTGGGAGAGGACCGGCCCGGCACATTTATCGAGGAGTACGTACGGTATCCATTCGTAGGTGAGACCGGGCGGTTCGCCGCGCGTCAGGGGTACACCAGGGGGACGGACTTCTTCTCGTACGGCGCTGGGGACGACGAGGCCTTCACTCAGGTCCTGCTACCGTCGTTCAGAGAGGTGATCGAGTTCTCCGCGGCCGGTCGGTTCGGGCCGCGGGGGCGTGGGATCATCGCAGGCGTGACGCTCATGAGGGATGTCGTCCGCTTTCCCGAGGTCCCGGAAGTGATTCTGGATGACGACTTCGGCGAGCTGGTGCCGTTTCCGGGCGAATTGACCCCGCAGCTCGCTCGTCAGATTCGAGAGTCTGCGGCCACACGGGTTTCGCTCCATTTGGGGACGCGGCGACTGCGCCACGAAGAGTACGTGGGGCTGGATGCAGTGAGAGACCGCCAATTGGTGGGCCTCGGGTACTTCGTTGGGTTCTCGGTCGGGAAGGGCTTTGATGTTCTGACTCCTACGGGCGTCCCCGGGGTGACCGACGTCTTCGGTAGAGTCCACGGAAGCTTCACGGCGCCGCTCGGGCTCTCACTCTTCCACGGCGGGGCCTCGATCGAGAGCCGTCGGGACGACGGGAGTTGGCAGGACATCCTCCTCGACGCGAACCTGGTCGCCTTCCTACGCACCGGAGCGCTCGAGAGCCACACCTTCTTTCTTCGGGCGTCCGCGGGTGGTGGGTGGCGCACCGGCCTGCCGTTTCAGCTGACGCTCGGTGGGCGAGAGGGTGTCCGGGCACTCGATGAAGACGTCTTCCCAGGCGGTCGCATGGCTCGCTTCGTGGCCGAAGATCGGATCGTTTTGCCCTGGCCGACCAATACTGCCGACCTCGGCGTCACACTCTTCGCAGACCTCGGCCGTGTATGGCCTGGGGACGTACCGTACGCCGTCGACTCAGAGTGGCAGGCGGCGCTCGGCTTCGGTCTCAGGGCAGGCTTCCCCGCCAGGGCCCGACACGCGATACGAACGGATCTCGCGTTCCCGGTTGGCGGGGGCAGTCCGATCTTCCGGGTGACCTTCGAGGTCAACCGGCTGTCGGGAGGCTTCTTCACCCGCGACGTGTGGCGGAGTCGGCGCTTTGATTTAGGAGCGGATCACTTCTGATCCGATCGCCCGATACCTATCGGCGGAAGCGGAAGAGAATGATGATGCCAAGGAGCGCCACACCGAGCGCCGCTTTGGTAATCGACTCCGTGTCCCACTCGCCACTCGGTTCACTGCGCGGGCGAACCTCCTGGTCCTGATGGATGGAGCAGAAATCCGAAGTGTCTGACGCGTCGCGCTTACAGCGGTCGCCCTTCTTGGTCTTTCCCTGGCACTGAGCCACGCGGCCTCCTAGTCGCCCGTCCGTTCTAAACGCCCACCCAAGTTGTCTGGTCGTGCGTGTACCAGCTACTACGGTTCCGGGACGAATTCGATTCATTTCGTGATCACGCGACGTCCTAGCGCCGCCAACTAACTTGTTAGTTGACGGAGGCGGCGGACGGCCGTAAGTTCAACTAAATCTTTAGGTGTGAGGCGATGGAACTTCGATTCACGGCACGCGAGCTCGACGTGATGGGTGTCCTGTGGGACCACGGACCGTCTACGGTGACGGAGGTCAGGAAGCGCCTGGACGACGATCTCGCATACAACACGGTGCTTACCGTGCTGCGGATCTTGGAAGAGAAGGGCCACGTCGGCCACACCGAAGAAGGAAGGGCGCACCGGTATCGCCCGCTCGTCGAGCGCGTGACCGCTGGTGAGAGCGCGTTGAAGCGAGTGACCCGGCGTCTTTTCTCGGGGTCCCCGGAGCTCGTGCTCACCCACCTGGTCGAGAATGAAGAGCTGACGGCCGAAGAGTTGCGGCGCATGCGCGACCTGCTCTCTGACCGTCTCGAGGAGGAAGAGTGATGATCGTATCTGCGGTGTTCTTTGTGCTTGTGGTGTCTCTCTTGGCGTCCGCGGGTGCGTGGGTGACGAGCCAAGGACTTCAGCGCACTCCAATCCCTACACGCTGGCTGTGGATCGCCTCGCTCGTTGCTCCGGCCGCCTTGTTGTGCGGCCCATTTCTCCTTCCGGCGCGGTGGGCAGCTCCGGGGGCAGCGTCGACGGGCCCGACCGCGGTAGTCGTGGCGATCGAGGGCCTTTTGGTCGACCCTTCCCTGACTGGGGGTACCTGGGTGGAGCCCTTGGTCCAATCGGTATGGGTGCTCTCTATCCTCGTCTTCGGCTTCGTCCTGTGGAGGAGTCGGCGAAGGCTAGCAGGGGAGCGAGCCGGATGGCCGCGGGAGACGATCGACGGAGTTGACGTATTCGTATCCGAGCACCGAGGTCCTGCAGTTGCCGGGTTCCCCCGAAGCTGGATTGTCGTCCCTCGCTGGGCCACCGCGCTACCCGATGCTCAGCTGAGGTGGATTCTCCTTCATGAAGAGGAGCATCGCAGAGGTGGTGACACAGCCCTCCTGGCGCTCGGTCTCGCCGTGCTCGCGCTCACGCCGTGGAACCCGATCACGTGGTGGCAGCTGCGACGACTGAAGATCGCGATCGAACTCGACTGCGATCGTCGCGTGCTGTCCCGACATCCAGATCAGAAGAGCTACGGGGAGAGTTTGCTCACCGTGGCCGAGCGATCGTCGGGGAGGTCGTTTGGCCTCGCGGCGGTCGGCGACAGAACGATCACCCTAAAACGAAGGATCATGGTCATGACAGAGAAACCCTCGAGATTCGCCTCGCTGCGCGCCGCGATACTTGTTCCCCTCGGACTCTGGATGGCGGGGCAGGCGTGCGCCTTCGAGAGTCCCGTCGTGTTGGATGACTCCGCTGCCGAGACCGTCGAAGCTCCCTCTGCCGCCGTGGTGAATATTCGAGCGGAGCCGACATTCACGCCGTTCACCGATGCGCCCACCATCAACAATCGCGACGCGGTGGTGCGGAGTATGGTTGACTCGTACCCGCCACTCCTCCGGGATGCCGGCATCGGTGGGACGGTCCAGGTGTACTTCTTCATCAACGAAGAGGGGCGGGTCGAGCAGGTTCGTTTGAATGAGAGTTCGGGTCACCCGGCACTCGACGAGGCGGCACTCAACGTTGCCGGGGTCTATGAGTTCGGTCCGGCCATGAACGGAGATGAGGCCGTACCGGTATGGGTTTCCTTCCCGATCACCTTCCGGGTCAACTAGTTACCTTCGGGGACCATGCCGTACATCGAACAGGTCCCCATTTCCGAAGCGAAGGGCTTCCTCAAGAAGCTCTTCGACGAGGCCCTCGATCGTGCAGGGCGGGTCTGGCACATCGTGCACATCATGAGCCAGAACCCGCGCACGATGGACGCCTCTCTGAAGATGTACGGTGCCGTCATGGTCGGCGCGTCCCCGCTTACGCGGGGGCAGCGAGAGATGCTGGCCGTGGTCACGTCCAAGCTCAACGATTGCTTCTACTGAACGCAGTCGCACGCGCATGACCTCCGGGCCGAGGTCGAGGAGCGGTTCACGACATCGGACGAACGAGATGCCTTCGTGCACGCCATTGCGTCGGACTGGCGGGCGGCTGAGCTCAGCTTGGAGGACCGGGCGCTGTGCCGATTCGCCGAGAAGATGACGCTGCGTCAGGAGGAGATGGGGCCAGGTGACGTAGCGGAGCTCCGTGAGCACGGCTTCGATGACCGAGCGATCCACGATGCCGCGCAAGTGGTCGGGTACTTCAACTACATCACCCGAGTCGCTGATGCCCTCGGGGTCGAGCCGGAAGACTTCATCGAGCCTTGGGGGGTTGGGGAGCAGGGATAGGGGACGGCCTTATATTCGGTGCGCCGCTTTTCCCTGAGTGCCGCCCAACAACGCCCATGGACACCAAGAGACCCACTATCCCGGCCGCCGAAGAGATTCTCGGCGGGTACTTCCCGGTGCTCGACCACGGCTTCGTATCGCTGGTCGACTATATGGGTTCGGATGAGGACGTCGAGCGCGCCGCTCGGGTCAGCTACGGTTTTGGAACCCGGAAGGTGTCTCAGACGCGCGGCTTGGTGCGCTATCTGCGCCGGCATCGGCACACGACGCCGTCCGAGATGGTGGAGTTCAAATTCCATTGTGCTATGCCGATGTTCGTGGCCCGCCAGTGGATCCGGCACCGCACGGCCTCCGTCAACGAGCTCAGTGCACGGTACTCGCTCATGCCGCTGCTTTTCTACAAGCCACAGCAAGAGCAGTTCGAGCTTCAGAGTCGATCGAACAAGCAGGGTCGCGAGGGAGGAGCGCCTCCCGAGGTGTATCAGGAGGCCACCCGAAGATGGGACCGGCTCCGAGAGGATGCAGGGGGCACGTACTCCTGGTTACTCGAAGAAGACGTCGCGCGGGAGATCGCCCGAATCGATCTGCCTGTGTCGACCTATACGCAGTGGTATTGGAAGATCGACCTCCACAACCTGCTCCACTTCTTGACGCTCCGCGTCGATCCTCGCGCTCAGTGGGAGATCCAACAGTTCGCTCGTGTAATCGCGGCGATGGTGCAGAGGGTGGCGCCGCTCTCGTACGAGGCATGGGTCGACTACGACCTCGCCGGCGAACCGCTGACCCGTGCGGAACGACTCGTGCTGTCTCGATTGGTGAGAGCATCCGGGGACGGCATCGAGGCAGTCGACGGGGCTTCGGCCGGAGCCGAAGAGATGAAGGAAGCAGGGCTCTCACCGCGTGAGATCCGGGAGCTCATGGAGAAGATCGAGGCTCCAGATCGTCCTGATTTCACTTTGGATATGGGGGCGATGAAGAGTGCCGAGGTGATGGCCGCGGAGATGTACGAGGCGGTGCCGTCTAGCTTCGAGTAGATCGCGCGCGGTTGCCGTCTCGGTTCACCGCACCCAGACGGTCTTCGGGTTCGTGAACTCGAGGAGTCCAAGTGGGGAAAGCTCACGCCCATATCCGCTCTCCTTGGTCCCTCCGAAGGGGAGTCGGGGGTCGGACTTCACTACTCCGTTCACGAAACAGCTGCCTGCATCCAGGTGCCGCCTCGCGATCTCCTCGCCGTGCTCCGCATCGCCGCAGTAGATCGAAGCCCCCAAGCCGAACGATGTGTCGTTCGCAACCCGAATCGCCTCGGCTTCATCCTCGACGGTGATGATCGAGGCGACCGGCCCGAACAGCTCCTCGTCGTATGCCGGCATGCCAGGACGTACGTCGGTGAGCAGGGTCGGCGGATACCAGGCGCCGCGTCGAGGTGGCACACTTCCCCCTGTGACGAGTCGAGCGCCTGCCGCCACCGATCGTGTGACCTGATCGTGCAAGAGATCTCGAAGGTCTTCCCGGGCCATCGGCCCCAGCCGAGTCTCCGGGTCGGTAGGGTCTCCTGGGGCCCACCCCTCCATCTCTTTCAAGAGCAGCCGCTCGAAGTCCTCGGCCACGCCCTTCACCACGATGCAACGTTTGGCCGCGATGCAGCTCTGGCCCGTATTGCCGAATCGCCCAGTAGCGGTGCCCGCGGCCGCCAATGCCAGATCCGCGTCCGCAAGCACGACCGCCGGGTCGCTCCCACCGAGCTCCAGCACGCATTTCTTCACAGCCGCGCCCGCCCGCGCGGCCACGGCGCGGCCGGCCCGTACACTTCCGGTCAGGCTCACTGCCCGAACTCGGGGATCATCGATGAGGTCACCGACGGCCTGTTCGTCAATGCGGAGGTTGGCGAAGAGGCCTGCTGGGTACCCAGCGTCCGTGAAGAGCTGATCGAGGGCGTCCGCGCAACCAGGTACGCTCGGAGCGTGCTTGAGGAGGGCCCCGTTGCCGACCGTAAGCGCGGGTGTGGCGAAGCGGATGACCTGCCAAAAAGGGAAGTTCCACGGCATGACACCGAGGACGAGGCCGAGCGGTCGGTGCACCCAATAACTCTTCGTGGCGTCGGTCTCGGCGGTGACGGGCTCCAAGAGTTGTGCGGCCGTGCCGGCGTAGTAGTCACAGACCCAGGCACACTTCTCAACTTCGGCGATCGCCTGCGTCACGGGTTTCCCCATCTCGGACGTCATGAGCCGACCGTACTCTTCCGCGCGCTCGCGAAGCAGTCGGCCTAGCTCACGGAGCGGCTCGATCCGGATCTCGGTCGTAGCGTCTGCCCATTCGGTTTGGGCAGTGTGCGCCCGGGAGAGGAACCGCTCGACCGCCTCGGCGGATAGGAGGGAGTACGGTGCGATCTCATTGCCGGTAGCCGGATTGACAGCGAGGAAGGTCATTCGAAAGTCGGTGCACGTGAGATGAACGGTTAGGAATGGTAGCTTGTCGCGCCGAGAGACGCTTTCGAGAACCCGAATTGATCAGAACCCTGCCGTCGGTCCGCGAATCAGCGCCATCCGTGTCTTTGGCGTCTCTCGACCAACTCTGGTTTCAGGTTTCGGGTACAGTGTGCAACCTGAGATGTCGCCATTGCTTCATCTCGTGTTCGCCCGAGAACCATTCGTTCTGGTTCCTATCGCGCGAAGTCGTGCGCGGCCATCTCGAAGCGTCGATGGGGATCGGGGTGAAGGAGTACTACTTCACGGGCGGCGAGCCGTTCATGAACCGGGACCTCCTGGGGATTCTCGAAGACACGCTCGAGATCGGCCCAGCAACGGTGCTCACGAATGGGACGATTCTTCCCGCGCGCGTGGTCGAGGGGCTCCGGGCGATTCAAGATCGGTCTCGGTACTCGCTGGAGCTCCGTGTGAGTTTGGATGGAGTCGATCGGGCGTCGAACGACGCGATACGTGGCTCGGGCTCGTTCGAGCGAGCGCTCGCAGGGATCGAGCGCCTGACCGCGGCAGGCTTCCTGCCCATCATCACGACCATGATGACGTGGCAAGAACCCGAGACCGACCGGGTCCTGTCGACGTTCCGCGAGCTGCTCGCCCGCGTCGGCTACCACCGGCCACGTCTCAAGATCTTGCCCCCACTGCGTATCGGGGCAGAGGTAGCGCGGGACCGGGGCTACGAGCCGGCGGAAGCCGTGACGCACGACATGATGCTCGACTATCCGGCTGAACTCCTCTTGTGCAGCTCTGCTCGGATCGTCACAAGCGACGGCGTTTGGGTCTGCCCAATCCTTCTCGATGACCCGTCGGGTCGGGTCGGCGTTTCGTTGGCGGAGGCGTGCTCCGAGCCTGCTCATCTCTCCAGTCCCGCGTGCTACACATGTTGGACTCATGGTGCGATTTGCTCGAATATGCCGGTCGGTGCCACCCCATGAGACTCTTGTTGGGTGCCGCACGTCGCATTGCCGTCTTCGGGGGCATCTACTCGAACCACTACGCGTTGGCTGCGGCGATTACGGACGCCCACGAGCGGGGAGCTGAACAGATCCTTTGCTTGGGTGACCTTGGGGCGTTCGGCCCGAACCCCGACAAGGTTTTCCCAATCCTACGCGAGCACGACATCCCGGTCCTCCGCGGCAACTACGACGATTCAATCGCACGCGGACTCGATGACTGCCAGTGCGGATACACCGACCCGGAGGACAACTACTTCGCCCGCCTCTCGTATCAGTACACCTTCCGGAAGACGTCGCTGGAGAATCGACAGTGGCTAGGCACCTTGCCGGAGCAGATTCGGTTCCGGTTCGGGGACTACGAAGTACTGTGCTGCCACGGCAGCCCGCGGCGTACGAACGAGTTCCTGTGGGATTCGACTACGCCGACTCACTTTCTGGACAAGTTCGCTGAGGACTACTCGGCGGATATCATACTGGCTACGCACACCGGCCTACACTGGAAGCGCCGGTGGAGGGATGGGCGGTGCTTCGTCAACGTCGGGGCACTAGGGCGTCCTGCGAACGATGGTCGCACGGAGGTCTGGTACACGATTCTCGACGTTGAGGGCGACGATGTGGCGGTGACCTTCGTACCGGTCTCCTACGATGTGCGGGCTCTAGCGGAAGAGATGGAGGCCGAAGAGCTTCCTCCGGAATTCATCGAAACGATCGAAACAGGGTGGTGGACCACGTGCCTAGAAATCTTGCCCGCCAAAGAGCGGAGCGCGGGTCGCTTCTAGGGGTGCGCCGCTGCGGTTCCGGAGTCTCTTGGTGAGCGTCCCGATTCGACTCTTCGTGACGGGGGGGACCTTCGACAAGGAGTACGACGAAATTCGAGGCGCACTCGAGTTCCGAGATACACACCTCCCTGAGATGCTTCAGATGGCACGGTCCCGACTCGATGTACGAGTCCGGACGCTCATGATGGTCGACTCTTTGGAGATGTCCGACGCTGATAGGCAGGTGATCGCAGCCAACTGCCGGGATGCCCCGGAAGGGCAGATCGTCATCACCCACGGTACGGATACGATGGTGGACACGGCGAAGGTGCTCGCGGAAGGAGTACCTTCGAAGACCATCGTGCTCACCGGAGCCATGATTCCGATTGCCTTCGGCAGCTCGGATGGCCTCTTCAACCTCGGAGGGGCCTTAGCCGTCGTTCAGGTCCTTCCGGCGGGAGTATGGATCACCATGAACGGGCGAGTCTTCCCGTGGGACACGGTGCGAAAGAATCGCGATACCGGCGTCTTCGAGGCCATTCAGTGAGGCCAACCAGTAGAGGTTTTACGTGGAGCCGACCGCGCGTTCGTCACCGGTAAGGGCCACCAAGGGACTCGTGGCTCCGGCTCGTCGGGCAGGGAGGTAACCTGCGGCAGTCGCGACCCCGCCCAGGATGACGGCAACCGCGAGATAGGTGGCAGGGTCGAGCGAAGGAGTCTCGTAGAGGAGGCTCGCCATCAGTCGACTGGCGGCGGCGGAGACGCACAGTCCGATTCCGAGGCCGAGAGCCGCCAGCACCCACGTCTCCCGGACCACTCGACGTGTCACTTCGGCTCCTGAGGCCCCGAGGGCGATCCGTACGCCGATCTCCCGCTTACGCTGGTTCACGGAGTACGAGATGACCCCAAAGGTGCCGAGGGATGCCAAGATGAGCGCGAAGCCGGCGAACGCCGTCATGAGGATCACGAGGAAGCGGCGCGGTGCCAACGAGGCGGCGACGACGGTTTCGAGTGTCGTCACGTCATCGACGGGCACGGACGCGTCGACTCGGCGAACGGCACGCTGGGCTTCGGCAACCAAAACGTCGGCGCCTGGGGTTCCGCGTACCATGAGGTACGCACTCGACTGCTCGGGCACCTGACGCATCGGGAAGAAGAGTTCGTTGCCGGCCTCCTGCTCCACGGAGAGTTGGCGCGTATCTCCTACCACCCCGACGACCTCCCAGTCCCGGTTGTTCGCTCGTATGGACTCTCCGAGAGGACTTCGATCGGGCCACAGTGTACTGGCGAGCGTTTGATTGACGAGGACGACGGGCTGAGCGTCCGCGTCGTCCTCTCTGGTCAAAGAGCGACCCAAGACGACCGTTGCTCCCATGGCCTCCAAGTAGCCCTCGCTCACGAGCCGCACGTACGGAGCGATAAAGTCCTCCTCCAACCGATCCGAGGCCCGGGAGGCCCACCTTCGATTGAAGCCCATCGGGAGGATGTCGGAGAGTCCTGCGGCGGTGACTCCGGGCGCCTCGTCGACCCGTTCGAGGATCGAGGTGTAGTACGACCGCCTCTCCTCAATCGACTCCGATCGGACGGACGGGTCGACTCGGATCGCGACGACGGAGTCGGGCGAATAGCCGAGATCGGTGTCGATCAGATTGAAGAGGCTTCGGACCGTGAGGGTCGAAGCGACGAGGAGCACGCATGCGAGAGCGATCTCCGCGATGACGAGGCCATTACGCACCCGCGTGTGTTGCCGACCCCTCGAGGCTCCTCGACTTCCGTCTTTCAGAGAGTCGTGGAGGCGAGACTGCGTCGTCCGCATCGCGGGGAGTGCGCCGAAGAGCAAGCCGATCGTCAACGCCACGGCGACGGCGACAGTGACAGACGAGGCGTCGACGGAGGTCATTCCGAGCAACGGGATCCGCAAGTCGAGGGATGAGAGCAAGCCGGTCCCGTAGACGGCGAGCACGGTGGCGAGCGCTGCGCCGATGCCAGCCAGTAGGAGACTCTCCGTGAGCATCTGGCGCACGAGCCGGCCCTTCTCCGCGCCGAGCGCTGCCCGCACAGCCATCTCCTTGCGTCGAGTGCTCCCCCGGGCCAGCAGGAGGTTGGAGATGTTGGCGCACACGATGAGCATGACCAAGAACACTGCCGCGACGATGGCCATGGCCGTCGACGCGTACCCGGCCGTTACGTGATCTCGGAGGAGTTGCACAGAGGGTCGGAACTCATTGAGCCAGTAGTCACGCGTTGCCGTGGGTGGAGACCCTCCCTCGCGGCTTTGCCCCGCAACCAGGGCGGAAATCTCCGCTTGTGCCGACTCGACTGTGGCGTCTGGAGTGAGGCGGGCGATCAACCCGAGCGCGTTCCCCTGAGCGCGATTGCGAGAGGAAAGGGCCCAGGGAGCGACGTAGTCGACCCTACGGCCGGGCGCGAAGATGTCTTCGTAGGCGAAGGACTTGGGCAGGACGCCGATGACGTCGACTGGTGCACCGTCCACGCGGATGACTCGCCCCACGACCGAGGGATCCGAGCCGAACGCGCGCTGCCAGAAGCCGTGCGTAAGCATGATCGCTCGAGGTGCCTCGTCTCGGAGCTCATCATCCGAGAAGTTGCGGCCGTGCATCGCCTGCACACCGAGCGTCTCGAGCAGTCCGGCGGTCACTTGGAGTCGGGATACCCGTTGGGGACCGCCGGACGTGGACATGGTCCGATCGCCGACTCGGTCGAAGAGATAGAACCCGCCCGCCGTCTCGATCTGGCTCGACCGCGACTGGATCTCCTCCAGGTAGATGGATTGGACACTGATCGATGACAGTGCCTGACCTTGTCCCCAGTCTCCGTTCGAGACCCAGACGAGGCGGTCTGGCTCTTCGAACGGCAGGGGTCGCAGAAAGAGCGTGTTCACGACGCTGAAGACCGTTACACAGGCCCCGACCCCGAGGCCCAGTATGGCAACCACGAAGCCCGTGAAGGCCTTGTCCCGCCCAAGGGAACGCCAAGCGTACCGGATGTCGCGACCGATGGCGTCGACGCCCCCGTTTCGTGCGACGCTCTCTTCGATCGCACGACCCCTCATGCGAGCGGCGACAGCGATGACATCGGCACCCGCCCGCAACCAGAGGAGGGCGCGCTGCAGGAGTCGGGCGTCCGCTCCGTAGAGATCAATCAGCTCGAAGAGCTCGTCTCGGTGGTCGTTTCGAAAGCGTGCGGGGAGGAGCTTTAGGAGGAGCCGGAACCAGAACGGTGCGCGTTCCATCACGACGTTTGGCCGAGGCGGTCGCGCACAGTACCGGCGAGGGCTGCCATCTGTTGTCCGGTAGCTGCGAGAGCGCGGCGTCCCTCCGCCGTTGCGGAGTAGAATCGTTTTCGCTTGCTCTCGCCCTCAGGTCTACGGTCAGCCACCAACTCCTCGATAAGGCCGGCCTCCACCATCTCGTCGAGCGTTCGATACAGCGTGGCGGGCCAAAGCCGGAGTGAGCCCTCCGTTTGCCTTAGGACGTCCTCGGCGATGGATGAGCCGTGTCGATCTTCGTCGGCGAGCGCGAGGAGGATGTGAAACTGATTGGCCCGGAGCATGTCCACCTCATCAATTATAACAAATGTGATTATCACATATGTTACAACGTGTTGCTCACGCTCCGCAACCCGCAGCGTGTCTCGCGGACCCTACCGCCGCCGGCGCGACCCGTCTGACGTAAGGCGCCTCGGCTGGATGGAACGGACCAGCTCGCGGAAGCGCGGGTCTTTTCGGACGTCATCCCAGATGGGATCCCCCCGGAGGTCGAGCAAGCCAGGCTCGCCACCCCCGACTGCCTGGCCTAGGTAGGTCAACGCCTCGTCTGTGTCTCCGAGCGCGGCATGAGCTTTTGCCAGTTCGACCCGAGGCACGGGACGGCCGTTGGCCTCCAAAGTGCTCAGGCGGTCTGCGGTCCACGTCCAGTATCCCTTCTCGCCTTGGGAATCGAGCGCGGATGCGAGGTTGTCTACTTCGTCCTCGGTCGGAGCGCCCCTTGCTCCAGAGTCATGCCACACGTGAGCCGCTTCTGCGGCGGCCTCGGTGTCCCCACCAGCCACGTGCGCGCGGACCAGGAGTGCCCAAGCGGGGGAGAGGTGAGGTGCTTCATCGACGACGCGCTCGAGGATCCCGACGGCATCCTCGTGTCGTCCGGAGCCCAAGTACTGGCTGGCGCGGTAGGTAAGCCGGCCGACGTCCGGGGAGTCCAACGTCGGATCGTCGCTCTGCCATCGTCGGACACGCTCCTCGATCCGCTCCCCGAGGGAGGTGACCGCGGCAACCCACGCCGTATCCGAAGGACTGAGTCGGACACGCATCGTATCCATTCCATCAAAGGTCATCACGTGGATGCGCTCCGGAACCGTCGGCGCCGGGATCGCGGGAGCCACCTCCGTGAACGCCGGGAGACTCCGCGAGATCAGAGCGTAGACCTCTTGGGCCTCCATGGAAGTCGTGTCGATCGACAACGCGGTAATGGCTTCGTCCTGCGCGCGCTCGAGCTCGAGCTCCGAGATCTCTCCCTCTCCGATCTCTCGGAGGAAGCGAGCTCCGGCGAGCCCTGCGAGAGCCTCGGCGAATTGTGAGTCGGCCTCGACCGCATCTTCGAAGTGGTCGAAGGCGATCCGGAATCCCTCGGGAGTACCTTGCTCGAATGCGTACCGTCCACGCGCGAACGCTTCCTGAGCAGCGGGATCGATCTGAGCCGCGGTCTGGATTACGATCGGGCTGCCCTCTCGAGACGCCACCTCTCGAAGGAGTTCTTGAGCTACCTCCGACTGGAAGGCTAGAACGTCAGTGACATCCTCACGTTCCCATTGGAGCGTCTCGATCTGGAACTCACTTGGGGCGTGGATGATGCGTAGCGTAACGCGCGTGCCTGACTCGGTCCGAATGACCGAGCCCTCTACAATCACGTCGACATCCAACTCTTCACCGATTCGACTCATCGGTTGCGTCGTGCCCGCATACCCCATGACACTCGTGCGGGAGACGACGCGCACCGCATCGAGCTGGCTCAGTCCGGTGATCAGCTCCTCATGCATGCTCGCCGCGAAGTATGCTTCGTCCCCTGATGGCGAGTTGTCGTCGAGGGGGAGGACCGCGATCGATCGGATGGGGGCATCCGGATCGTACTCAGCCAAGACCACGGGCTCGTTCGTGCCCACTCCCTCGCCGGGCAGCGGCTCGAACATGCCCTGGTTCGCCAGGTACATCCCGAGTCCGCCCGTGATGAGCAAGGTGACTACTAGAAGACCGCCCACAGCGAGACGACCGATACCGGGCACATCGGCCCCGTCCTCCGTACGCCTCACTCCCTCGCGGGTCACGTCGTACACCCATGCGAGGACGATCGAAGGTAAGAAGGCGAGGGTCGTCAGTACGACCAGCGCCCGGAGGCCTCGTTCTCCGATCCCGAAGGCCGGAAAGATGATCTCGGCCAACTGCAACACGACAAAGGCGGCCGCCGCGTAGCCGAGCGCGAAGCGGACGACATGGCGTCGTCGCATCTCCGCCCAAAATTGGCTCAGTCCCGAGTTCGTCGTGTCGTCGCGCATATTTGTTGGATCGCCGAAGTTGGCGAAACGTTAGCTCACTCCAGCCGTCAGCGGCCAGGTGGCGAGGCTAATCGTAGGACCCTCTCGGACAGCAATTCCCCACGCGGGGTTGCTTGCCCACCGTCCGTTGTCCGGCGCGTCCTGTTATCGCTTGAACTGTTGGCGTCGGAGGACTGCCTGCACTCGCAGGAGAAAGAGCGGGGCATCAATCGGCTTGGCGACGTAGTCATCCGCACCGGCCTCGAAGAGACTCATCTCGATCCGTCGGTCGTTGGAGCCTGTGACCATGATCACTGGGATGGCCGCTGTTCTCGGGTCGTTTCGCACGTGCTGCAGCACCCGGAGGCCATTCATGCGGTCCATCCAGTAGTCGAGCGTGACCACATCGTAGTCGGGGTCGGCAGCGAGGCGCTCGACCGCTGCGGGACCGTCTACGGCGAGGTCCACACGGTAGCCGGCCTCTTCCAAGACCGATCGGAAGAGTGTCCGTTGGCCCGCTTCGTCATCGACCACGAGCACTCGAGGGCCGTCTGCGGCAGGCGAGAGCTCGACAGGCGCATCCTCTTCGTCACCACGAGCCGGTCCGTACCCGGTGTGGATGGCGCCGGTGATCAACTCGGGAGGCGCGATCTCGACGACTACAGTTCGCCCCGTCAGGCCCGCGATCTCCCGACGGGCCTGTTCATTCAAGGGTATGCCGGAGGCGACGGTGATGTCGGTCACTGTGCACGCGATCGGCACCACGTTTCGGCGGCGGGCCACACTCGCCGGCAGGACCGCGGTGACCGACGGGTCCGCTGGGGGAATTCCGGCGACACCGATGTTGGCCTCTTCTGCGATGCTTCGGGCGAGTTCACCCGCTGTGATTCCAGCTGTTTCACAGACGAGCCCCCACGCCTTGGCGAGCTGGTCCGAAGAGGCTTGCTGAAGGTCGGGGGCGCCGGCCACCGCCGCGGCTTCGGCAATCGCCACCATCCAATTGCCGAAAAGAGGATTAGAAGACAAAGCGTCTCGATGGGGATCGGAGAGTCGCGCCTGCGGTAGGCGTCACGGATTCCAAGATATGATACATCGGATTGGGCGACAGTCTGTTGATCGTGTCCCACTTGCGTCGGTAGAGGTAGATTTTCACGCCACCACTCCTCAAGGGAGCACGCACTGATCTGATGCAGATCCGTTATCTGGACGGCCCGAGACTGAAGCGATCGCTCATCGCGGCTTGTGAGTACGCCCAGCAGCAACGGTCGGAGCTGAACAGGATCAACGTGTTTCCGGTCCCGGATGGCGACACGGGCACGAATTTGGCGCTGACGGTCCGCGCCGTGGCCGATCACCTCCGACCCCATCGGGAACGCTCGGTTTCGTCCGTCGCTAAACAGGCGGCGCAAGGTGCCGTGCTCGGTGCTCGTGGGAACTGCGGCATGATGTTGTCTCACTTCCTCCTCGGATTTGCGGACGCGGTGGAGGGTCGAGACCGGATCAATGCGGATGAGTTCGGCAGTGCCCTGAGCGCCGGCGTCCGGAAGTTGCATTCGTCGCTAGAGGATCCGATCGAGGGGACGATCCTCACGGTGATGCGTGATGCTGCGACTGCCGCCGAAGCTTCGGATCATGCGGACTTCGCGAAGTTGGTCAGTGATCTCGTCGATGAGGCACGGGAGTCGCTCTCGCGTACCCCGGATCAGCTCGCCGTGCTCAAGAAGGCGGGTGTGGTGGACGCCGGAGCGAAGGGCTTCGTCAGCATGCTCGAAGGGGTCTTGTACTTCGTCGAAGGAATTACCCTGGCTGTAGACGCTCAGAGCGAGAACGGACAGGGCGGTACGGGAGCGGCCGGACTCGTCGAGTATCCCGCCGAGGAGGAGCAGTACCGATTCTGCACGGAAGCACTCGTGCGGGGCGAAGATCTACCGGACCAAATCGCCGTGCGCGAAGTACTCCGGGAGATGGGTGACTCGCTCATCGTCATCAGGGCTGACGATGTACTGAAGATCCATGTGCATACGGACGAGCCCGAGGAGGTCTTCGACTACTTGAGGGGCGTTGGGAATCTCGTGACGCACAAGGCCGAAGACATGCAGGCGCAGCACGCGGCGCTCAGCTCGGGGGGGCATATCCAGCTGGCGCGCCGCCCCGTGGCTATTGTCACGGACTCCGCTGCGGATCTGTCCGAAGAGATCATCCGCGCGCATGGGATCCATGTCGTGCCCATGACTCTGGTCGACGGCGACCAGGAGTACCTCGACGGGATCGACATCACGGCGACTGACTTTCACCAGCGTCTCGTTGGGGCTGCGGACTCGTTGCCCACCACGAGCCAGCCGACGCCGGGCGCGATCCTGTCGGCGTACCAGCAGGCCGGCGAGGAGGGTGAGTCCATCGTCGGCGTCTTCCTCTCCTCGACTCTATCCGGGACGTATCAGGCCGCCGAGGCCGCCGCTGCGCGGTTCGACTCGGTCCCTATCGAGTTGGCAGACTCCTTGGGAGCGTCTCTCCTCTGCGGATTGCTAACCTTGAAGGCTGCTGAACTCGCGGAGCTCGGAACACCACCTGCAGAGATCGTAGGAGAGCTTCGCCGTATCCGCGCTCAGTCGGGGATCCTCTTCACGGTGCGGACCTTCGAGCGGATGATCGCGTCGGGTCGGGTCGGGCGGGGAAAAGCGTTCATCGGCCGCTTCTTGGGGATCAAGCCGGTCATGGGAATGACGCCGGACGGGAAGGTCCTGCCCTTCGGGCAAGCTTTCGGCGAGGGGCGCGCTCGGGACGCGCTGCTCGGGATCGTTCAGGACAAGATCGCGCCCTCCGCGACGAAGGTGCGATTCGGTGTCGTCCATGTAGGGATCCCGGAGATCGTGCCGGAGATTACCTCACGCCTCCGCCAGATGTATGGCGAACACGTCGAGATCTTATCCGCTCCCGCGACCTCCGTGATCGCCACGCATCTGGGTGTGGGAGCGTGGGGGGTGGCCTACCTCGTCGAGGACTGACCGCCCGCACGCGGTCGTCTGCGCGCGTCAGCTACTCTGGAGGCGCTGCTTTCCGGAGACGAGAACCGCGTAGGTGGCACGCTGGGCGGACGACAATTCGATCGGCAGTGCGATGAGCAGTGCACGTCCCTTCCCGCTCGGCAGATGAAGGACGAGGCTCTTCCCGTCCGGCCCGTCGTACGGTGAGGAGCGACCACTCTCGTCGATCGCGACCTGCGTGCCAGGGGTCATGGTTTGAGCCAACACCCGACCGTACTCCGTCCACGCATCCAACGGTGGCGATGCGCCGTCGGCGATGGTAGGGATGAGGGTGTCGCGATAGTAGGCGACTGCTTCATCGTATCCGCTACGGTTGACCTGCTTCAACTCCCGAAGCCGTTCCCGGTAGTACTCCCGGGGATCTCTAGCTCCGGTTTCGGCAAGGGCCGCCTCGAGAGCCTCCTCGGCTCGCTTCGTTCGCGGATCGGACATGGCGGGAGAATCGTGACGTAGAGATGAGGCGTCAACGGTGATCTCACGTATCGCCGACCCGATCGGAGCCCTACCTTCGAGCCATGAACAATCCTCACCTCTTTCGTACCCGGCCCGACTTCACTTCCCAAGAGCATCTCGAAGTGGATTGGACGATGTTCGGAGAGCTCTGCCGGGCACTCGCGCTGAAGGTGGCCCGTGACTATGACCCGGAAGTCGTAATCGGTATCGCTCGTGCCGGCGTGATCCCTGGCGCCGTCATCGCGTCGATCCTCCGTCTCGACTTCTACTCGATGAAGATCTCACGGCGCACGGGAGCCGAGACGGTGAATGACCACCCCGAGCTCATGACGTCGGCGCCGACGCAGGCTCGAGGCCGCAGGGTCTTGATCGTGGATGAGATCACGACCTCGGGCGATACGTTGCGGTTGGCTCTTGCCGCCGTGCGGGACATCCTGCCGTCGGAGATTCGTACTGCGACCAGCTTCGCGCGTACCTCGGGATACCGGCCGGACTATGCGGCCCTGACGATGGACGCCAACGTCATCTTTCCGTGGGATCGTAAGGTTTTCGAAGGCGACGAGCTGGTGGTGAACCCTCGATATGAGAATGTCATTGACGACTGACGCGTAGGGGTGGTCGAGGCTCGCCCGTCAGATGGCGATGCTGCACGCCGGGTCAGACGCCCTTGGTCATGTCGTCCAAGAATTCCGCATTCGTCTCCGTCATCTTCATACGCCCCAGAAGAAACTCGATCGCTTCGACGGGTGGCATATCGGACAGGAAGTTCCGGAGTAGGAAGACTCGGTTCAGCTCCACGTCCGACAAGAGGAGTTCTTCTTTTCTCGTGCTGGACCGATTGAGCTCGATTGCCGGGAAGATGCGGCGGTCCGAGATCTCGCGATCGAGGACCAACTCCATATTTCCGGTTCCTTTGAACTCTTCGAAGATCACTTCGTCCATGCGACTACCGGTTTCGACGAGTGCCGTGGCGACGATGGTCAGAGAGCCGCCATCCTCGATGTTCCGGGCAGCTCCGAAGAACCGCTTGGGCTTTTGGAGCGCTTTCGCGTCGACGCCGCCCGACATGATGCGGCCGGAGTGCTTGATTACCGAGTTATATGCCCGAGCAAGGCGGGTGATCGAGTCGAGCAAGATCACGACGTCCCTACCGTGCTCCACCTGGCGCTTGGCTTTCTCGAGGACCATCTCGGCCACTTGGATGTGCCGCTTCGGCGATTCGTCGAAGGTGGATGCGATCACCTCTCCCTTGACGTTGGCCTTCATGTCCGTGACCTCCTCCGGTCGTTCGTCGACGAGGAGAACCATGAGGCGGACATCAGGAGAGTTCTTGGCGATCGACGCCGCCATCTGCTGAAGGATCGTCGTCTTTCCGGCTTTCGGTGGAGAGACGATCAGGCCTCGCTGTCCCTCGCCGATGGGTGCGATGAGGTCGACCACGCGCATCGCCAGCGACGTTTCGTCGCCCGGCACTTCCAAGTCGAGTCGCTTCTCGGGGTACTTTGGTCGGAGCTTGTCGAACTCTCCACGGTCGGTCGAATCTTCTGGGGGGAGTCCGTTAATGGACTCGATCTCCAGGAGGGCGAGGTACCGTTCGCCGCGTTTCGGCGGTCGGACTACGCCGACGATCGTGTCGCCAGTGCGCACTTGGAGGCGCTTCACCTGAGCCGGGGAGACGTAGATGTCGTCGGGGCTGTTCACATAGCTCCACTCCTGGGAGCGTAGGAAGCCATACCCCTCCGGAAGGATCTCGAGGACCCCTTCGGACGTCAGCGTCTCACCCTTCTCCAGAAGCGCTCGTTCGATGCGCAGGAGGAGGTCTTGCTTGCGGAGGCCCGAGTACTGGCTGACGTTCAGCTCTTCGGCCAGGTCGTGCAGCTCTCCGACAGTCTTGCTCTTGAGTTCGGCGATGTCCACGAAGGGCTCCGCGCGCGTAGCTCGGTCGAGCCGACGGATCGTGCGGTTCGGGGGGCGATAGTGAGGAACCAGTAATGAGGGCCGAAATGGGGGTCAAGCCCAACCTTGACGTGTGGACGCCGCTACTCGCCGAGCACAGGCTTGCTTCGCTCCCACACGACACCGTGATCGAGGGTCGACTGCACTCCCATCTCAACCCCGATTCCCCTGAAGTCGTAGAGGCTCTCGAGACGTGGTCGGCCCGGGCCTACCTCTCCGAAGAAGAAGAGGGGACGTCTGTCGTGTTGGTGTATCAGCTGAAGAACGTGGCCGCGCGAAAGTGGGGGCGACACCTCGCTTTGTTTTTCGTGACGCTGATCACGACGTTGGGATCAGGAGCGCTCATGCAGGGCGTCGATCCGTTCGCCACACGCACGCTCGAGCTCTTCGGCACATCGTTCCCATATCCGTCGACGATCTCGCTTTCCGATCTCTGGGTGGGAGTCAGCTTCTCGTTTCCTTTCGTTGCTCTCCTGCTATTGCACGAGATGGGGCATTTCGTAGCCGCATCCCGTCACGGGGTTCGAGCGTCGCTTCCCTACTTTATTCCATTCCCCCCGTACTACTCGGTAATCGGCAGTCTGGGCGCGTTCATCCGGCTCCGCGGGCCCACCGTGCGCCGGTCGGTCCTCTTCGACATCGGCGCCTCAGGGCCGTTCGCATCATTCATCGTATCTCTCCCCTTGTTCGTCGTCGGCCTCTCCCTCTCGGAGGTCGCCCCGACGTGGGGCGGGTCCTCGACCCCGTTCGTGATCTTCTTCGTCGGCCAGCCGGTTTTTCTCGGCAGCAGCTTGCTGACGTCCGGGGCGGCCTCCTTGGCTGGCTTCGATCTCGCCGGCACGGCGATCCACCTCCACCCGATCGCGCTCGCCGGATGGCTGGGTCTCTTCGTGACGGCCCTGAATCTCTTACCGATGGGTCAACTCGATGGGGGGCACGTCTTGTTTGCCCTCGCCCCCGAGAAGCACGCGTTCCTCGCCCGCCTCTTTCTTTTCGCGTTGGTGTTCATGGGGCTCGCGTGGTGGGGGTGGCTGGGTTGGGCCGGGCTCGTCTGGGTACTTCACCGGGGGAAGGTGGGGCACCCACCCGTGCTTCAGCCGGGTGTCGACCCTGGGCGGCTGAGAAAGGGGCTCGGTTGGTTCTTATTCGTCGTTTTTTTGACGAGTTTCGTGCTCGTACCGATCTCGCTGTGAATTGGAAATTCCCGATCGAGGGCGTGGCGCAGTGAGGTAGAGGCCACGGGGGTATTGGCTCGTTTCAGGAGGCACAAAAGCTTGACTTTACGAGCGCTCCGCCGGATTCTGCGATGTGGCGCTTTTGCGAATTGTGCTCGAGACGATCCCCTTCTGTGCAGGAGTAGTCGCCCGTGGCAAGACACAATCGGGAAGGCTCGGGTGCGGACCAGCGCGGCTTCGAGTACGCGGTCAGCTACCAACCCGATTGGCTCAAGCGGGTGAAGGTGACCCGGCTGCTCGAGACGGGCCGCCAGTCGACGAAGACCCTCTTTCGCAACCCGACGAAGCGCGAGGCCTCGCCAGGGGACCGAGTCAGGACTCGAATCGTATCACCCGACCAACGTGTCGACTTCGAGGTGGCGCTGAGTGATCCGCACGTGGCCGTAAAGCGGATCCGAGTCGCATACGAGCTTCCGGGTGCCAATGGGCGTACGGAGGAGGTCGAGTTCACACTCGAGAGTGAGGACGTCCGCGACTGAGCCCGCTGCGTTAGATTGACCCATGCTCCTCTCCATGGCTCCTGTTGAGGCGATCGGGCGCGGCGCAATCCGGTCGGTCGCGGCGGTCGGGCGGGCGGGGTACTTGGGGATGGACGCCGCCCGGGCTTTGCACAAGGTGTCGCTGTGGGCCCCGCACCTGATCGGCCAGATGATGAAGGTCGGCGTACACTCGGTCCCGATCGCCCTCTTCATCGCTTCCTTCACGGGGGTCGTGCTCGCGATCCAGGCGCAGTACACCTTCACCGGCAGCATGCCCCTTTACCTGGTGGGTGCGCTGGTCGGCAAGACGATGATCCTCGAACTAGGTCCGGTTCTGACCGGTCTCGCCCTTTCGGGTCGAGTCGGCGCCAACATCGCGGCCGAGATCGGAACGATGAGAGTCACCGAGCAGATCGACGCGCTCGAGACGCTGGCCTACGATCCGGTGGCGTACCTGGTCGTTCCCAGGGTGCTGGCCGGGGCCATCATGTTCCCGGCTGTCGTCGTACTCGCCAACGCGATCGGCGTTCTTGCGGGATGGGGCACAGCGGGAGCGCTTCTGGATGTGACGTCGCCCGAGTTTCTCAAGGGCGTGAGGCTATTTTTCCGTCCCTGGGATGTGGGCTTTTCCATGGTGAAGGCGATCACCTTCGGCATCACGGTTACGGCCGTCGGCTGCGCGTTCGGCTTCCACACGCGAGGGGGTGCCGAAGGCGTTGGTCGGGCGACCACCAGAACCGTGGTCGTTTCCAGCATGATCATCCTCGTGCTCGATGCGTTTTGGGCGGCGGTCCTTTTATGAGCATCGAGATGATCAATCTCCATAAGGCGTTCGGGGAGAAAGAGGTACTCAAAGGGTTCACCCTCACGATTCGTGACGGTCAGACGACCTCGGTGATCGGGGGCTCCGGGTCGGGGAAATCGGTCGCGCTGAAGCACATCGTGGGGCTGCTTCGCCCCGACCGCGGAGAGGTCTGGGTCGACGAACACAATGTTTCGAGACTCGACCAAGAATCGCTTTACCAGATGCGACGCAACGTGGGGTATGTCTTTCAGTTCGCGGCGCTCTTCGACTCGATGACGATCGAGGAGAACGTCGGGATGGGACTGGCGCGCATGCCTGAGATGCCGAAGGACGAGATCCCGGAGCGAGTTGCGGATTGTCTCCGTATGGTGGACCTCGACGGGTATCAGGAACGATTCCCTTCGGAGCTCTCGGGTGGACAGCGGAAACGGGTCGGGTTGGCACGAGCGATCGCGACCCGCCCGAAGTACATCTTGTATGATGAACCCACGACAGGGCTCGATCCCGTCACGACGGCTGTGATCGACGAGCTGATTCTACGGATGTCCGAGGAGTTGGGGGTGACGGGCGTCGTGATCACGCATGACATGGGTAGCGCCTTCCGGATTTCCGACCGGATCGCGATGCTCTACGATGGCGTGATTCGGTTCGAGGGCACTCCCGACGAGGTGAAGGAGTGTGACGACCCCGTGGTGAAGGGGTTTGTGGAAGGACGTCCCGAGCTGCTGGAGGGGGTCGCGTGAACCAAGGTCGAGAGCTCCTTGTGGGCGCAGTCATCATTGCTGCTGCGGTCGTGTCGATTATGGGCACGCTCTGGCTGCAGGGCACCAACTTCGGACGCCCGTCGATCCCCGTCGAAGTGCTACTCGAGTCGGTCGGGCAGCTCGAGGAGGGGAACCCCGTCACCTATCGCGGAGTGCGCATCGGGAAGGTCAGCGAAGTGCGGGTCGAACCGGGGGGTACTGGGGTGCGTGTCACCCTCTTACTCGAATCCGAGGTTGGTCTTCCGGAAGACGCTGCAGTCGTGCTGGGGCCGGAATCGCTTTTCGGCGGTTGGCAGGCTGAGGTCGTGAGCCAGGCAGCCTTCCCTCGATTCCCCTTCTTCGAGGTACCGTCGAGACGATCGGCAGACACGCTTCTCCTCGGCGGCTATGCGCTCCCAGAGATTACTCGACTTACAGCTTCTGCGGAGCAGATCTCGCAGAACCTGGCCGATCTCACCGACCGACTCGAACTCGCGTTCAATCAAGAGACCGCGGACAATCTCGCGAGTGCGATCGGGAACATCGAGGCGATCACGGTGGAAGTTCGACAGCTCGTGCAGCAGCAGGGAGAGGTCGCAACCCGTATCACCGCAAGCGCGGATAGTGCTCTTACGGAGGTCGAGGTCGCAGCCCGCGCCGCCAGGACCTCCTTCGAGCGGATCGATGGGTTGATCGGGGACGCGCAGGTCGACTCGATGGTCATGAACCTCAAAGTGGCCTCTGCGGGGCTGCGGCAGGTGACGACCGACCTCGGTGACGAAGAGGACGGGGTGGCGGCGACGCTGCAGCGCGCCGACTCCGCTTTCGTGCGCGTCGACCGCGTGCTGGCTCGAATCGAGGCAGGGGAGGGATCGCTCGGGCGGTTGGTGATGGATACCGCCTTCGTCGTGCACGCAGAACAGGTACTTACCTCTCTCGACGCACTCCTCAAGGACGTGCAGGAGAACCCCAGGCGTTACGTAAGGCTCTCGATCTTTTGAAGAGCCGCGCTAGGGCGGGTGGGGGCCGACATGCGTCCTGATCCGGCGAGAGACGGAGGCCCGGAGCCCCCGGTCACGATCGTCGAAACGAGTGCGGGTGGAGTGGTCGTCAGGAAGGTCGCGGGCGAATTGCACGTACTAGTCATCAAGGATCCGTACCAGAAGTACGGACTCCCGAAAGGTCATGTGGAGAGTGGGGAGACGCCGGCTGAAGCGGCGCTGCGCGAGGTGGCGGAAGAGACGTCGCTGGTAGATCTCCAACTCGGAGAGGAGCTCGTCACGATCGATTGGTACTTCCGTGCGAGAGGGAGGCGGGTGCACAAGTTCACGACGTTCTTTCTCATGTACTCCGAACACGGCGATCCGAAGCCGGAAGTCCGAGAAGGCATCACGGAGTGTGTGTGGATTCCGCTCGCGACTGCGCACCAGCAAATCTCCTACGAGAATGCGAGTGAGGTAGTTCAGGTCGCCCAGCGTATCCTCCTGGGAGAGGAAGAAGGCGGTCGAGACAACACCGTTTCGTCATGAGGCCCATAGGAGTCGTCGAATGAGCGAGAAGAGCCAGGTAAGCGTGTGGCGACTCGTCCAGGCAACGGGCGTAGTTGTCGTCCTCGGATTCTTCTTGTTCGAGACGCTGACCATCCTGAACCCGGCGTTCCTCTTTCTCTTGCTTTGGGCGGTCTTGTTGCCGTTCCGAGGAAGAGAGGGGCACACCCTGCTTCTTTCGATCGCCGCACTCCTGACCCTGATCTGGGTGCTCTCCAGCGCGGGGTCGATCTTGGCTCCGTTCATCCTATCGCTTGTACTGGCGTACGTGCTGGACCCACTCCTGGATCGTATGGAGGCGCGGAAAATCCCGCGCTCCATTGCGGTGATCATGCTGATTCTGCCCTCGATCGCACTGCTCGCGACCCTCGTCTTCATCGGCCTGCCCGCCGGGCTCGGGTACTTGGGCGAGATCCTGGGTTCCGTGCCGATCCTACTGGAGCGGATCGTCGGTTGGTTCGAGGCGAGCCAGGCGTACCTCCTCTCGGTCGACATCCCCTTCCTGGATGGGGCCGCCATCGCCGCCGAATTGCAGTCGATCGATACCGACGCCGTCGTGCGCTTCGTGCAAGAACGGCAGGAAGCGTTCACGAACTACCTGTGGGAAGGCGTCCTCGGAGTGGGCCGGGGGATCGGGTCCGTCCTGGGCATCCTCGGATACGTAGTCCTCACCCCCGTTCTCACCTTCTACCTGATGCGGGATTGGGATCCCATAAAGGAGCGGTTGGTAGGGCTGATCCCGCTCCCCCACCGCGAGGCGACGGTCGACTTTCTTCAGCAGTGTGACGGGCTCGTGTCCAGCTACTTGCGTGGCCAGGTTACGGTCGCGGCAATCATCGGGATCCTCACGGGGGTCGGCTTCGCCCTGGTCGGGTTCGAATATGCGGCCCTCATCGGGCTAGTGGCGGGCGTCTTCTCGATTGTGCCCTACCTCGGTGTCGTGATGTCGTTGATACCTGCCCTCTTCATTGCCCTCGTGAGTGGCAGTGTTCTCGCCTCACTCCTCAAGGTGGCCGCGGTATTCGCGGCGGTGCAGCTTCTTGATGGCTCCGTAATCTCTCCCCGGATTGTCGGCGACTCCGTCGGGATCCACCCTGTGTGGGTTGTGTTGGCCATGAGCCTGGGTGGCTTCTTCTTCGGGATCGTAGGGCTCCTGGTGGCGGTGCCCGTGGCCGCGATTGTAAAGCTCTTGCTGGGGATTGGGGTGGAGCGGTATCTCGTTTCGGACTTCTATCTCGGGAAGGCACCCGACGCGCCTCGGTAGTCCCGTTGCCCGGTCCCGTCTTGGGGTTAGACTTCAGTCGCTTTGATCTTCGCACGGCCGTTCTAGGCTCGAATCGAGCGTGCTCCGTGCGTCCACCTTGCGCTAGGCGAGATGGCCGACGACACGCGGGATATCACGATTATTGGTGGCGGCCCGACGGGGTTGTTCGCGGCGTTCTATGCAGGGATGCGTGGGACGTCTTGCCGGATCGTCGACTCACTCCCCGACCTGGGTGGTCAGCTCACGGCTCTTTACCCGGAGAAGTACATCTTCGACGTGGGCGGCTTTCCCAAGGTGCTCGCGAAGGATCTCGTGGCGAACCTCGTGGAACAGGCTCGCCAGTTCGATCCTGAAGTGGTCTTGGATGAGCAGGTTCGTGAGCTTCGGCCAACGGGAGAGGGCTTCGATCTCGTCTGCGCGAACGGGACCTATCAGACACGCACCGTGGTTATCGCTGGTGGCAAGGGAGCGTTCGAGCCGATGCCCCTGAAGTGCTCCGGTTACCATGAGTTCATGCACCGGGGCGTCGAGTATGCCGTGAAGGACCCCGAGTCGTTTCGGGGCCGGAATGTCGTGGTGGTGGGAGGCGGCGACACCGCGATGGATTTCGTGCTCATGCTCAAAGACATCGCGGCTTCACTGACGCTGGTTCATCGTCGCGACGGGTGGCGCGCGCACCAAGCGTCGGTCGACCAGGTGTTGGGCGCAGCCGACTCCGGAGAGATCGACCTGAGAACGTTCTTCGAGGTGCGGACGATCCACGGCGGTGAGCAGGTCGAGCGAGTGACGATCTTCGACAACCGCTCCGATGAGGAAGTGGAGCTTCCGTGCGACGTCGTACTCTCGTGTCTCGGATTCAAGCCGGACTTGGGGCCGATCAAGAGTTGGGGTCTCGAGATCGAGAGGAATCGGGTGTTGGTAACTCCGTCGATGGCTACGAACGTCCCCGGTGTTTTCGCTGCTGGTGATGTCTGCGACTACGAGGGGAAACTCGACTTGATCGCGACGGGTTTTGCGGAGGCGGCAATCGCGGTGAACAACGCAGTACATCACGTAGACCCCGAGGCCCGGGTGAATCCGGGTCACTCGACCAACATGAAGGTCTTCAAGGAGTAGCAGAGCATGACGGACAACGAAGCGCCGCAGCACGAGCGTGTCGTCATTGTGGGCTCGGGACCGGCCGGCTGGACTGCAGCTATTTATGCGGCCCGGGCTGAGCTCGACCCTTTCGTCATCGAGGGGAACATCCACCGCACGATGATTCCCGGCGGCCAGCTCATGTTCACGACGGAAGTCGAGAACTATCCGGGCTTCAAGGAAGGTGTGGACGGGCAGGCGCTCATGGTCGAGATGAAGGACCAGGCCCTTCGATTCGGGACAAGGGTTCTCACGGACGATGTGAAGGAGATCGATGCTTCGTCGAGACCGTTCCGTCTCACGACGTCGTACGGAACCGAAGTCCTCGCGGACGCCGTGATCGTGGCGACCGGGGCGAACGCGAAGTGGCTCGGGTTGGAAAATGAGCAGAGGTTGGCGCAGTCAGGCGGTGGGGTGAGTGCGTGTGCGGTCTGTGACGGGGCTTTGCCGCATTTCCGCGAGCAGGTGTTGGCTGTCGTCGGTGGGGGGGACACCGCGATGGAGGACGCCCTCTACCTCACGAAGTTCGCGAGCGAAGTGGTGATCGTGCATCGCCGAGATGAGCTACGTGCCTCCCGTATCATGGCAGATCGAGCCAGGGAGCATCCCAAGATCCGTTTCGAGTGGAATACCGTCGTGACGGACGTACTGGGGGACGATGTGATCACGGGGTTGAAGCTCCAGAACTCGGTGACCGGTGAGGAGTCGGAGCTCGCCGTTGGGGGTCTCTTCGTCGCCATCGGGCACTCCCCCAACACTGGCTTCCTGGATGGAGTCGTAGAGCTCAAGGACAACGGGTACGTGCGGACACCCACGACGTGGCGGACGGAAACGTCCGTCCCCGGAATCTTCGCGGCTGGCGACGTCATGGACGACTACTATCGCCAGGCTGTGACTGCGGCGGGAACCGGGTGCATGGCGGCTCTTGAGGCGGAGCGCTGGCTCGCGCACGGAGACCACTAGCTGGAGCCCGCTTGTTAGAGGAGCCGGCCTCCGTCCACGAATAGGGTTTGGCCGGTTACGAAGTCGGCGTCTACCAAGTATCGGAGTGCCCCTACGACGTCGTGGGGCGACCCTGGGCGCCCCAGCGCCGACTTGCTCGCGATGGCCCGCCACTCTGCGTCCGACCACGCTTCGGGGGCGAGCACGGCCCCAGGCGCGATCGCGTTGACTCTGACGTCGGGAGCGAGCTCCACGGCTTGGACCTTGGTGAGATGGGCGAGTGCCGCTTTAGAGACGGAGTGGTGGGGGTAGGTGGTCCACGGTTGGAAGGCGGATAGGTCGACGATGTTCACCACAGAGCCGCGCCGGGCTTTGAGCGCGCTCGCGGCCGCTCGGACCAATAGGTGGGGTGCTCGCACGTTCACGGCCATGACCTCATCCCACTCGCTGGCACCTACGTCGAGCAGTGAGGCGGCCGCGAAAGATGACGCAGAGTTTACCAGAAGGTCGATAGCCCCGAACGCGTCGGTCGTCTCGCTCATGATCGTGTCGCTGGCGCTGGGGTCGCTTAGATCTACTTGAACGAGCACACAACGGCGCCCTCGCTGCGCGACCTCCTTCGCCGTGTCACGAGCGGCGTCACCCGAGGAGTGGTAACAAACCACTACATCGAAGCCGTCCTCCGCTAGACCGAGTGTGATCGCTCGACCGACGCGCACTGCGCCTCCCGTTACGATTGCGGTCCGGTGGCCCTTTTTGCCATTCGTCGCCAGACTCATGCTCGTTTCCCCCCCGAGGCGACCCCACACCTACCAAGATGCGAGGCTTATGATGCCCAACCTGACCGGGAAGGTCGCCATCGTCACGGGCAGCACGAAGGGGATCGGACTCGCCGTAGCGGAGCGACTCCTCAACGAAGGTGCTTCTGTCGTCGTGAACGGACGTACGGCGGCGACCGCGGAAGCGGTCGCGGAGAAGCTCGGCCCCCGCGCACTCGCCGTCGCGGCAGATGTCGCAGACCCTGCTTCTTGCAGCGAGATGGTAGCGCGGACCGTGGATCGCTTCGGTCGATTGGACGTCCTCGTGAACAACGCCGGGCTCGGTATCTACCGGCCGTTCAGTGAGCTCTCGGTGGAAGAGTGGCAGCTACAGATCGACGTCAACCTCGGCGGTGTCTTTTACTGCTCGAAGGCTGCCCTGCCTCATCTCGTGGATTCCGGCGACGGCCACATTGTGAACATCGGTTCACTCGCCAGCCGGAACGCCTTCCCCCGCGGGACGGGGTACAACGCCAGCAAGTTCGGGCTGCTGGGCCTCACGGAAGCGATGATGCTCGATGTCCGCCACGACGGAGTACGGGTGTCGATTGTCATGCCGGGGAGTGTGAATACCCCCTTCAACAACAACGAGCCGAGTCCAAGCCGGATGTGGAAACTCGAGCCGGACGACTGCGCTCTGGCCGTGATCCAGCTGCTCGAGTATCCGAAAGAGGCGCACGTGAGCCGAATCGAGATGCGACCGGCGATGCCTCCCAGGTAGTGGCCGTGTAGGGACGCGTGTCCCCTTCACCCGCTCTCGGCCTAGGGTAGATTTCGAGGCTTGTACGTACCCACCAGGACCGGCTACATGGCAGACGGATACAGGGTCGAGCGTGACTCGCTCGGCGAGATGAAGGTTCCGCAGGACGCGCTCTACGGGCCGCAGACTCAACGAGCGGTTGAGAACTTTCCCATCAGCGGCCAACGGTTCGGGCGCCGCTTCATCGAAGCGCTCGGGCTCATAAAGCGGTGTGCGGCGGAGACGAACGCCGAGCTGGGCAATATCTCCCAGGAGCTCGCCGACGCCATCGCGTCGGCTGCCTCGGAGGTCCAAGACGGGACCCTCGACGACGAGTTCGTTTTGGACATTTACCAGACCGGCTCGGGTACCTCGACGAACATGAATACGAATGAGGTCGTGGCCCGACGTGCCTCCCAGATCTTGGAGACCGAGTCGGGTGTGCATCCGAACGACCATGTGAACTTCGGACAGTCGTCGAACGATGTGATTCCTACCGCCATCCATATCTCGGCGCGAGTCGCGCTGGAGCGGGAGTTGATCCCGGCGCTCCAGCACCTACAGACCGCGCTTTCCGAGAAGGCGGAGGAGTTCGACGGCGTTCTCAAGTCAGGTCGCACACACCTGATGGACGCCACTCCCGTTCGGCTCGGACAAGAGTTCGGTGGTTACGCGACGCAGGTGAAGAAGGGAGTCGAGCGTGTCCAGCGGGCAGGAGCGGAACTCGACGAGCTGGCCCTTGGCGGTACCGCGGTCGGGACTGGGATCAACACCCATCCGGAATTCGCGAGCCGCACGATCGCAAGGATCTCGGAGCGTACCGGGATTTCGTTCGAGGAGGCGGCGGACCACTTCGAAGCTCAGGGGGCCAAGGACGCCACCGTGAACGTTGCGGGCGCCTTGAACACCGTAGCCGGGAGCCTGATGAAAATCGCCGATGACATCCGGTGGCTGGGATCGGGCCCCACGTCCGGGATCCACGAGATCCGTGTGCCGGCGGTCCAACCCGGTTCGTCCATCATGCCCGGCAAAGTCAACCCGGTCATGTCGGAAGCGATGATGATGGTGTGCGCGCGAGTCATGGGGAATCACACGACGGTGACGGTCGCGGGGAGTCGCGGCAATTTTGAACTGAACGTGATGATGCCCGTGATCGCTCACGCGCTCTTGGATTCGATCACGCTGCTGGCGAACGCGTCGCGGGTGTTCGCCGACCGGTGTGTGAAGGGGATCGAAGCGAACGACGTCCGGGCCCGAGAGTTACTCGAGCTGAATCCTTCGATCGCGACGGCGCTGAATCCCTACATCGGATACGACGAGGCCGCTGTGGTCGCGAAGGAGTCGGCGAAGCGCGGCGTGAGTGTCCGCGAGGTGGTCGTGGAGCGGGGGTTGTTGCCCGAAGAGCAGCTCGCTGAGGCGCTCGACGTACGTGCCATGACCGAGCCGGGTCTGCCCGAATAGTCGGCGCGCGGTCGCGGCGGCATGCCGCCGCGACCGCTTCGCCGTGGTCCTATTCCGCCTTCTACCCGACCGGAAGCGGGAGCGGTGCGATTCGGGTCTTCGCGGCGCGCTCCATGTAGGCAGGGGTGTAGGCACGGATGTGTCGGCCACCTGCGTATACCTCGATCATCTGGAACTCCCAAGGTGCCAAGGCGTCGAGGTAGTCCAACCCTCCGGCACGCGGGATCTCGTCTACGTAGACAACCGGCTCGACGGTGCGACCGCGCACGAAGAGGCAGCGATCACCGTTGCGTCCACGGCACGGGGTCAACCAGGCTGCCGAGGAGAACTCGATGAACTCGAGTGCCGAACGGGCGGCACTCCCAGACAGGTCGTCTCTCTCGTATGCGTAGACACTCGTCGCGGCCGCGTTCCGCCGAGAGCGAAAGCGATCACTCACCACAGCGAGGCCCTCTAAGACAATGGGCTGTGGCGCGAGTTCGATCGTGATGTCTCGGTCGGCATCGACCCGTCCGTCCCACGCGAGTCTTTCGTAGCCGAGCATCTCAACGTCGAAGGCGGCTTCGCCTGCCTCGGTGTCAGGGATCCGGAACCGGCCTTCCCCATCCGTCAGGGAGCCCCACTCAGTTCCGCGAATGCCGACCCATGCACCCACTAAGGGGGCGCCCGTTTCGCTACTTACGACCTTCCCCAACAGCTCGAAAGTTTTGGCGTCGTCCGAGTCGACCTCCTGGGCACTCACCGCCGCCGTAAGACTCAGGATGGCGGCAAGAATGGCGCTCGTGCGGCCAGCCCAGCCGCGAATCTTCTTCGTCATGGTTCTCAATCCTCCCACATGCTGCGTCCCAACCCATCCCCTCCTAGCGCAACCGTCGTGCCAGGCTGCGTACGCACGCACATCGGGCGAGTCCCGACTCTAACGGGTTGACTGCAAGGAAGTTAGGGCCCCGATCGTGGCATTCGAGTCGAAGCGGCATACCCTCGACGTGTCCTCTGACGTGGGCGAGGCGCGTCGGTGGGGGTGGACACTCGAAAGGGCGTCTAGTCGAGGGGCGACGGGACGGAGAACCGCTCCGCCACCGTCTGTACCGCCGAGCGGGAGGGACCTAACAGTTCGACCCCCTCCTCAGCAGAGCGTTTTAGTGCGGCACGCGTGCCATCTCCTGGAATGCGCACGCTGGGCCCCGAGCGGCGCACTTCTTCGAGAAAGGAGCTTGACCGCGACTCGAGGATCCCTTCGCCCGCGAAGCGACTGGGGTCGATCACAAGGATGAGGTGGCCATTGCCCCCGGGCTCCCCCGGGTGTTCGTAGAGTGAACGGATTTCGGGTCCCATCGCCGCTCCGGAGAGACCTCCAGCCAGCAATTCCACCAGCACGCCAAGCCCGAACCCTTTGGCGCCGCCCATGCTGCCGAGAGCGTCGCCGACCGAGTCAGTCTTTTCAGAAGGGCCCTCGGTCGACGGGACGACCGACTCAGACGCCCACCGGACCTTTGATCCCGCACTCTCCGCGGTCGACATATCGATCAGGGTCGGCCCGGCGTCACCTCCAGATATGGCGAAGGCTAGCGGGTTCGTCCCAATAATCGCTGCATCCCCGCCAGGAGCATGCACGCGCGGGTACGCGTTGCTGACCACGAGACAGATCATGCCCTCCTCGGCCGCGCGCGCCGCGTACCATCCGGCCGGCCCCAGGTGCCCACTACGGTGCACAGCGACCAGCCCCACTGCCTTCGATCGAGCCACTTCGATTGCGACATCGGTCGCCATTTTAGCGGCGCAGTATCCGAAGCCGTCGTCTCCGTCCACCACCCGAGCCGACTCTGCAATGATGCACACCTTGGGGTATGATGGCGACTTGATTCCGCCGGCTACGAGTCGGTCTGCCAGTATGGGGAGTCTCCAAACGCCCTGGCTTGCCCGGCCAGAGCGGTCTGCCCACACCAGCACCTCAGCGACAGATTGCGCGTCGGAACGCTCTGCGCCAGCGGCACAGAGCACGTCTTCCGCGAAGGTCGCTAGGCTAGCGGAGTCGAGCCGAGCAGCTGGACGGCTCGGCGGCGGAGACGGCTGCGAGCGTTGTCCCATAGGCGCACCGCTCCGGGAGCAGGATCCCGTAGGCTGAAGTAGGGGAAGTACTGTCGTCGTGCGACGCTGCGGAGCCAGCCGCCCAATGTGAGCTGACGTCGGCGGCGTAGTTCGCGGAACGAATCGAAGTCCTGTTCCGGAAACCAGAGGTGGACGTGGTCTCGGTAGTCGGTCGGCGCCTCCGAGGGGATGCCGGCGAGGCGGCTATAAACCAGCCACGCAGCATCCAGCCCAGATCGTGTAAGGAGCTCCTGCGCTTCCGTGAAGCGCGGGTTGCATTCGATCACCTTCAGTTGGCCATCGCGAGGATCGCGCTTGAACTCGATATTCCCGAACCCCGTGAAGTTGATGCCCCGGAAGAAGCGCTTCCCCATTTCAGCGGTTTCCGGCAGCCACTCCGTAGCGTGGTACGAACCCACCCCGAAGCTGGGTGGCGAGCGACGGATGATCCGCTTGGTGAAGTGGAAGAGATGCTCCCCCTCCCGAGAAATGTGCGTGTAGTAGCTGTTCAACGCCGAGTCCGGACCGGGGATCGCTTCCACCGCCATCATTCGTAACCCGTGACCCAACGCGAGCGTCGCACGCTCCCTGAGTTCGGCCTCGTTGTTCGCGACGAAGAGTTTGGACGGAAACACCTTCTTGAATTCGTGCGAGTGGATCGGCTTCACGAGGAGCGGAAAGGGGCAGGTGTCCGCGACTCGCGTGATGTCTTCGTCGGTTTCGATCTCGCTGAAGTGAGGCACGGGACACCCCGCCGCCTGTGCCAACTCGAGCGTGCGACGTTTGTCGAGCATGCCCAAGCGGAGAGCCGGGTCGTGCTCGTCCAGGATGAAGTGCGTTGCGAGCTCCTGGTAGTGCTGCGAGACGTACTCCACTGCGTGATCTTCCAGGGCGAAGAGGACGGATCCCGCCCACTCGTCCGTTTTCTCCTCGAGTAGGAGTTGGTGCCACGCTTCGCGCGGTTGTTCGCTTTCGATCGGAAATGACTCCACCCCGTACCGAGAGTGGAGGGCCGCAGAACGGTAGTGCGCAGCGACCCGCACCTCGACCCCGCGGCGGGTTAGGCTCCGCACCAGGGACAACGCGTTCGCGTCACCGCCGAGGAGCACCACGGGCGGAAGGGTATGTCCGCCGACTCTCCGTGGGTCGAGGATCATGACTCCATCACCCCACCGGCCTTGGCGAGTGCGTCGTCCACCCACGCCAGGGAGAAGTCACCAGATCGTACACGCGCCTGATACTCCGCAGCGTCCTGTGCGCGCCGCTCCAGCCGAGCGAGGACGTCGCCGGCGAACGATCGTGGGACGACCGCGACGCCCATTTCGTCTCCGATGACGATATCGCCAGCCGACACCACAACCCCGCCGCACGAAACCGGATAGTTGATCTCTCCAGGCCCGCGGTGGAGAGGACCCGCCGGAGTCGTACCCTTGGCGAAGATAGGAAGGCCGACCTCTCGGCATCCTTCGATGTCCCGGATGAGCCCATCGATGACTATGCCTGTGATCTCGAGGTGCTTCGCCTTGGTCGCGATCATGTCGCCGACGACCGCGTTCGTGCTCGCTCCACACGTGTCGATGACGAGTACGTCTCCCGGCTTCGCGACGCTTAACGCCTTGTGCACCATAAGGTTGTCGCCGGGATACACCTTCACGGTACACGCCGGCCCACAGATGGTCGTCTTGTTGACGAGGTTCGCGATGCCGTGGCCCATCGCGTAGAGCCGGTTGGTCAGGTCGCAAACATCAGGGGTCTCGAAGCTTGCCAAACCCTCCACCACCGCCGGGTCAGGGCGTTCGGGATCGAGCCGGATCCGAAAGCCGGGTCCGGGATGGATATCCGAAGAACTTGGGGTGTTCACTGGGGGGTGAGCCACGAGTCTAACCGTGCCGTAAGGCGATGGTGTGCAACTTCTTCAAGGCGAAAGTATGCCAGCACAGCCGTCCGACGGAAGGAAAAATAAACGGCTGTTTACACATCTGGAGGGGAAGGGGTGAGTGACGCCAGCAGCTAGGCCACTGACGCCACTCTTGGCACGCCCCCCCAGGGCGTGTTGCCCACCCGGACTGGCATGGGACTTTTTGTGCCGATTGGCCGACCGTAGCCGAAACCGAACCGGCACCAAACCTCAGGCCGTCTTCCGTTCCTCCTCGAACTCGAAGACGAGGTCGCTGGGCACCTGATCGATCGGGACACCGCCGAGTGGGATGACTCGGGTCACATCCCCGTCGGCGTAGAGTGGGTATGCCCATTCACCGAAACGGACGACCTGAACCAACTCCGGCTCGCTCGTAGCGGCCGGGATCGCAACAGGCTCGGTGATCGCCCGCCAAACTCGGTCGACGAGAGACATCCGCTCTTGCACGGTGTCAGCCCAAAGGGCGAGACGAATCCGCTTGCGCTCTTGGAGCGAGAGTGGTCGTGCGATTCTGCGGTGGCCGCGGAAGCTGTGTGATAGGAGGAACGCGATCGCTTCTTCCTCGGGGACCGGATCCAACCGGTGGTCGTAGTTCCCGGGTGTCCGGACCCGTCGTCTGTCAGAGATGTCGATGTATCCATCGGCCGCAACGCGCATTCTGGCCTCCGTACTCTGTAAGGATCGCTCCTGGGGGTGGCGATCTGCCGCTACTAGGGACAAGTCGCGTGCCCGGCACGATAAACGCCTGTTTCCCGGGGCGGAGGCGCTCTAAGTCGTTGCGGAAGAGCGAGTTGGCAGGAAGGCGCGTCTTTCTGACGGCTCGACTCCCACGACCGCCGGCACAACATCGCTTCCGATCGGGGTACTTTTTGCCGACTTTGCTCGATGTCAGAGTCTCTCGGAAAGGCCCCACCGGTACACGACGAGTTGGGAGCCCATGTGTCCGCTGCTGGGGGCGTTGATCAGGCGCCGGCACGCGCCGCCGAACTCGGGGCTCGCGTGCTTCAGCTGTTTACCAAGCAGCCGAGTCGATGGGCGGAGCCGAAGCTCGACTCACACGTGGCCGAGCGATTCCGGATTCGGCGCGGTGAGTTCGGGATCGACGTCGCCGGGGCCCACGACTCATACCTGATCAACCTCTCGACCCCGGACAAGAGATTGAACGCCATGTCGCGGCGTTCGTTTCAACGGGAGGTCGAGCGATGTGCGCTCTTGGGGTTGGACTTCTTGGTGACTCACCCCGGCAACGCGACGGATGGTGACATCGATGGGGGCCTCGAAAGGAATGCCGAAGGTGTGACTCAGGCGCTCGAGGCGGTGGAGGGGCCTACCACCATCCTACTCGAGTTGACAGCAGGTTCGGGAACCACGGTTGGAGCCACCTTCGAGAACCTACGGAGGATCATCGACTTGATCCCCGATCCGCACCGTGAACGTGTCGGAGTGTGTGTGGACACATGTCATGCCTTCAGCGCGGGGTATGATCTCTTGGGCGATTATGATGGGGTTTGGGACGCGTTCGACCAGATCATCGGGTTCGGTCGCCTCGGCCTACTGCACCTCAACGATTCGAAGCACCCGCACGGCTCTCGGAAAGACCGCCACGAGGCGATCGGTGAAGGAACGCTCGGAGTCGAGCCTTTCCGAGCCATTATGAACGACCCTCGATTGTCGAGCGTGCCTAAGGTGCTCGAGACGCCGAAGGGAGACGATGGAGCTAAGGCGGACATCCGAAATCTGACGCTGCTCCGCGAGCTCAGGGCGCCGTAGGGCCCAAGAGCGACTGCAGGGCCCGCGGACGTAGGTCGAAATAGGTTGGGGCGTGCGATAGGTATCCACTATATTGGTCGCCCGCGCGTCGGAGGTTCGTTTATTGAGCCAACGCTAGGAAGCCGGGACTGACTCCCGGGCATGACGCTAAGCCCCGGTGGAGGGGAAAGCGGAGGGTTCGGGGAGGTCACCACTCGTGGATTCCCGGGCTTCAATACTCCCCCTTCGGCGCGTTGGCGGGCCGGCGCCTCGAGCGGATTTCCGCGCGAGGATGTCGGCCCGCCTTTTTTACTCTACCTATGGATGGAGTGGCTGATCATGCCCGTCGTGCGCGCGACCCGGAGGGTCCACTTCTGTTCAGCCCATCGCCTCTTCCGTGACGAGTGGTCCGATGAGCGCAACCGCGAGGTCTTCGGCGACTGCTCGAACCCGAACTGGCACGGACACAACTACGTGCTCGATGTGACCGTCGAGGGGCCCGTGGACCCGGACACTGGCTTTGTCATGGATCTGAAGGCCCTCAAAGACGCGATGAACCGGGAGGTCGTGTCGGACGTCGACCATCGGAACCTGAATGTCGAGGTACCGTGGCTTTCCGGAGTCATGCCTTCGACCGAGAACTTCGCGGTCGCGATATGGGAACGACTCGCTGACCGACTACCTGAGGGCGTACGGCTTCACCGGGTCTTTCTTCGCGAGACTCCCAACAATTCGGTCGAGTACTTCGGCCCCGCGGAGGTACGAGCATGAAGGAGAAAGGCCTAGTGGACCTGAGCGGCGCCCCCTTCGAGGCTCTCGTCGCCGAGATGATCCGCCGCCTGGGTGACGACCCGGAACGAGAAGGGATGTCCAAGACACCGGAGCGTGTTGCCCGCTCGATGGACTTTCTCACGAAGGGGTACCGAGAGACGCCTGAGAGTGTCGTCGGGGACGCGCTCTTCGATGAGTGCCACCAGAGTATGGTCCTGGTGAAAGACATCGAGCTGTACTCGCTCTGCGAGCACCATCTGTTGCCCTTCTTCGGCAAAGCGCACGTCGCGTACATCCCCGACGGAAAGATCATGGGGCTCTCCAAGGTGGCTCGGATCGTCGAGGTGTTCTCGAGACGTTTCCAAGTGCAGGAGCGGCTCACCGAGCAGGTGGCCCAAGCGATCTGGGATACTACACAGCCACAGGGTGTCGCAGTGGTCGTGGAGGCGTATCACTTGTGCATGATGATGCGGGGTGTGGAGAAACAGAATTCGAGGACACTCACCTCCGCCATGCGCGGGATATTCCTCGAAGACCACCGCACCCGTGACGAGTTCATGAGACTCGTCACGAGCGTGCATCGCCCGCTCTAGTCGTGGGGGATCGACTGCGGGGACGGACCGCGCTGGTAACAGGGGCGAGTCGAGGGATCGGGCGCGCGGTGGCGGTCTCACTTGCGGACGAGGGAGCTCGAGTCTTCGGGCTCGCTCGCGACCGCGAGGCTTTGGAAGCGCTGGAGGTCGAGACCGGGGTCGAGCCGCTTCCAGCCGACCTGGCCGACGACGCCGCGGTGTGGGCGGCGGTCGACTCTCTGAGGGACCTCCTGGGTCGCGCCCCAGACATTCTCGTGAATTCCGCAGGCGCCTTCGGGATCGCGCCGTGTGCCGAGGAGTCGGTCTCGGACTTCGATCGTCTTATTCGAATCAACCTTCGGGGCGCGTTCCTCGTGACACGGGCTGTCTTGCCCGACTTCTTGGAGCGACGTCGCGGACTGATCGTGAACGTCGGATCGGTCGCTGGCCGACGCGCCTTCCCGGGCAACGGCGCGTACGCTGCCTCCAAGTTCGGACTCAGGGGCCTGCACGAGGTACTTCTCGAAGAGCTGGCCGGATCCGGTGTTTCGGCGACGCTGATCGAACCGGCAGCGACGGATACGGCGCTGTGGGATGCCCTGAATCCGGACAGCGACGAGAATCTCCCGAACCGGGCTGACATGCTGAGGCCCGAGGACGTGGCCGAGGCGGTGCTCTTCGCTGCCACGAGGCCCGAGGGCGTGACGATTCCGGTGATTCAGATTCGAAAGGACTGACCCGGGCGGACTCGGATGCACCTTCTCCTCACGGATCGGCTGGCGTGCCCGCGGTGCGGGCCTGACTTCGGACTCATTCTCCGCGCCGATCGGATGTCGGACCGAACGGTATACGACGGCGTGCTTGGTTGCCCGAATTGCAGAGGCTCGTACCCGATCCGAGACGGCCTCGCAGATCTGCGACCTTTGCCGCACGGCGAACCACCAGCCGAGGGGCCGAGGGCGCCCCCTCCGCAGGAGGGTGAGTGCGACCGGCTCCACGCTCTCCTCGGGGTCGTACGAGGGCCCGGGACGATACTCCTCGGCGGCGATGTCCGTCCCTGTGTATCGGAGTTGGCCGACCGAATTCCGGACATCGATTGGGTCGTGCTCGGTAGCCGACCGGCGGGGAAGGACGATCTCGCCGGCGTCTCGTGGATCCGGGCTTCGACCCCATTCCCGTTCTTCAGTCGATCGTTGAGAGGCATGGTACTGGGTGGCGTCTCAAAGAGGTCCGTATTGAGCGAGTCGGCTCGGGTGCTTGCTCCGGGGGGTAGAGTGGTCTTCACTGGAGCCCCTACCGACGCCGCTAGCGTCCTGCAGGCCGAAGGTCTCACGCTCCTGGCCGAGGAGGGCGGAACGGTCGTAGCAGCAAGGGGTTGAGCGTTGCGCACGAACCAAGGGCTCGTCTACCTTCCGGCATCCCAGGGAAGCACTTCGGAGGCTCGCTTCGGAGGTGGCTCCGGTTCTCAGACCCCCTGCGCATGACCTTCTGGAAGAAGATACTCGGCACCGAGGATGTCCAGCCGGTCGACTACTACACGGAAGGGCTCGAGTTGTTGGGTACCGGCAAGTTTCACGAAGCGCTCACTTCGTTTCGTCTGGCCCTCAAAGAGTCCCCTGGCGACGCTGTGGTCCTCCAGCAGATCGCGATTTGCTACACGCGCATCGGTATGGTTGTCGAAGCGGCGAAGACATACCGGCACGTCCTGCAAAAAGACCCGACAGCGGCCGGGGCACACTACGGCCTCGCGTTCATCCTCCTTCGGGGAGAGCATCCGGAGCAATCGGTTCCGCATCTGGAAGCATTCCTGACCCACGCTCCCGCGGAAGACGACGCCGGCGCCCATGTCGAGCACGCCCGTTGGACGCTTCAGCAGCTACGGGAGCAACGCGACGGCTATCGACCGATCGACGCGGAATCCGATGACCGACTCTAACCTTCGTCAGGTCCGCCTTGCCTGGACGGGCGAAGGGCTCGCGTTCCGAGGAGGCCCCGATGGGGGCGTCCAAATCGGGGTGGACAGTGACGGCGGAGAAGGCCAATCGCCGATGCAGCTCCTATTGATGTCACTTGCCGCGTGCATGGCGATCGACGTTCTGGTGATCTTGCAGAAGTCGCGCGTGCCGTTGACCGGTCTTGAGGTGGAAGCCGTGGGAGTGCGAGCGGAGGAAGCGCCCAAACGATACCTGTCGGTCGAGTTGAAGTATCTGCTCGAGGGCCCATCCGAAGACGATACGTCGAAGCTTGATCGCGCGATCGCGCTCTCCAAAGAGAAGTACTGCTCGGTGCTCCACTCCCTGGATCCCGACATCGACTTCGACATCTCGGTATCTCGGAGCTAACTCGGTGACTGCGCTACGTGAAGCCTCCGACCCGAGGTCGGTGCCGGAGTCTACCCTCGTTGATCTCTTCTTCGAGGCTGTGGACCGGTTCGGGAGCGCGACTGCTTTCCAGCGACTCGAGACCGCCGACCGCATCGTCGACATCAGTTACAACGAGGCGGCGAGCCACGTGGCCGCGCTCGCTCGTTTCTTGCGAGCCAGCGGCTTGGAGCGGGGAGATCGCGTGGCGATCCTCTCCGAGAACCGACCGGAGTGGGCGTACTCGGATTACGGATGCATGTGCGCGGGTGTTATTCCGGTACCCATCTATCCGTCGCTGACCCCTGCACAGGTGAGCTTCATCCTCACCGACTCAGGGGCGAAGATGGTCTTCGTTTCCAGTCGCGAACACGGGGAGAAGGTGCTGGAGGCGGCGGCCGAGTGTCCGCAAGAGATTCGCATTCTGTCGTTCGATGATACGGGACTCGAGAGCGTCGGGTCCTTCTCCGATGCGCTGACTGAGGGTCGAGCGCTGATCCAAGAGGAGGGCGACGACGCTGGCCGCCACTTCGCTTTACAAGCGGAGCCGCACGATGTGGCGACGGTCCTCTACACATCGGGTACGACCGGCACGCCGAAGGGTGTGATGCTCACGCACAACAACATCGCGTCGAACGTGCGTTCCTCGGAGATGATCCTCGAGATCGGCGATAGGGACAACACGGTCAGTTTCCTCCCCCTGTCTCACATTCTGCAGAGGATGGTCGACTTCCTCTTTTTCTGGTCGGGGTGTCGCATCGGGTACCCGAGATCATTCGACACCCTGATCGATGACATCGCGACCTTGGCCCCCACCGTGGTCGTCTCCGTACCGCGGATCTACGAGAAGATTTACAACGGTGTCATGGGTGCGCGTGGCATCAAGGGTGCTTTGGTGCGGTGGGCCGCAGACGTGGCCGATCGCGCCGCGGATTTCCGCCTCGCCGGCGGGCGCCCCTCCGGCCTCCTCGCACTGCAGTACCGCATCGCGGACCGACTTGTTTTCTCGAAGGTCAAGGCGCGAGTCGGGAACCGGCTCGAGTTTTTCGTGAGCGGGGGCGGCCCCCTCGCTCCCGCGTTGAACCGATTCTTCTACTCGATCGGCATGACGATTCTCGAGGGGTACGGCTTAACCGAGACATCTCCGGTCATCAATGTCAACACGGTCGAGGACTTTCGGATCGGCACCGTCGGAAAGCCACTCCCGGGGACCGAGATCCGAATCGCCGACGATGGAGAGATTCTCGTGCGCGGGCCTCAAGTCATGAAAGGGTACTACCAGAACCCCGAGGCGACCGCAGCCGCCCTGGATCCCGATGGCTGGTTCTCGACTGGCGATATTGGGGAGATCGATGCCGACGGCTTCCTGAAGATCACAGATCGGAAGAAAGACCTGCTCGTCACCGCAGGTGGGAAGAACGTCGCCCCGCAACCGCTCGAGAACCATCTGAAAACGCACCCATTTGTCGAGCAGGCTGTGCTCGTGGGAGACCGCCGCCGATACTGTTCGCTCCTTGTCGTTCCAGACTTCAAGGCTCTGGGAGCGTGGGCGTCGAGCGCGGGCATTACCTGGTCGTCACCTGGGGATCTTACCCAGAATCCGAAGGTGATCGAGCACGTCCAGGGTGAGCTCTTCGCCATGCTCACGGACTTCGCGTCGTTCGAGCGCCCCAAGAAGCTGGCCCTCCTAGAGGAGGAGTTCACCGTAGAGAACGGCTTGCTCACCCCGACGCTCAAGGTGAAGCGGAACGTTCTCCGAGAGCGCTTCGACGCGGTGATCGACGCCCTGTACTCTGAGGAGGCGGTGGATTCTGCCGTCTCATGAGCGTGTCTGATTCAACCGGCGTCATGGTGGTGATGACGACGATGCCGAACATGGAAGCGGCCCGCGCGCTGGTCACTTCTGTGGTATCGGAGGAGTTGGCCGCGTGCGGGAACGTCATTCCGGGAGTTGTCTCCCTCTTCCGGTGGGAGGGGGAGCTGACGAAAGAAGATGAATCCCTTGTGTTGCTCAAGACCGCGAGCGAGCGGGCGGAGGCGCTCTGCGCTCGTCTCTCTGAACTCCACCCCTACTCCGTACCGGAGGTGCTCGGGCTGGACGTATCGATCGGCTCCCAGGCGTATCTGTCGTGGGTGCGTGGAGAGGTGGGCGCATGAGTGCGGCGCGCCGGCGGAAGAAGAAGAAGCGGAAGTCGCAGGCGAAGGCCTCGAAGGATCTGCAGCAGGTCGAGCTGCTTCCTGACTTCAGGGTCATGAACACGAGCACGGATGACTCTCCATCGGAATCACCTGACCAGGTCGACGAAGTCTCTGCCGACGGCGCTGTGACCTCTGCCGGCGATCCCCCGCCGACACCACCTTCTCGCGAAGAACCGGCCGGCTCTGATGTATCCGAAGACGATGCCGGGCCACCTGTTCGACCGAAAGGAGGCGGAGGCACGGAGCTCGCGCGGGCGCGAGACCTCGTCGAGTCCGGACGGGTCGCCGACGCCATCGAGCTGTATCGGGCGATCCTCGAGCGGTCTCCCGAGAGTTTGAAAGCGCTAAACAACCTCGGGGTGCTCCTCGACGAGCTCGGTCAACATGAGGCAGCGGCCGAGCACTTCGAGCGCGCGCTCGAAGTCGAACCGGAGCACGTCGAGGTGCTGACGAACCATGGAGGCGCGCTTACGGCACTCGGGAAGTACGACCTAGCGGGCCAACAGCTGCGTCGCGCGTTGCGGGTCTCGCCGGAAGACGTGGATGCCCGCCTCGCCGCCGGGATCTTGTCCTTCCGCAAAGGGCTGTACGACCAAGCCGATACCGAGTTGGAGTGGGTGTGCAACCATCGGCCGAACAACGGAGATGCGCACTACTATCGTGGCGAAGCACTGAACCGCTGTGGGCGATTCGACGAGGCGATCGAGGTCATGCTCCGGACGATCGAGCTGCGTGAGGACGATCCTCGTCCCCACTACACACTCGGGCATCTGTACGACCGACTCGGCGATCGGGTGCAAGCATCGGAGATGTACCGCCGAGCCCGCGATCTTCAGAGCGCCCAAGGCTCGAGCCGGGGCGGCGCGTGATCGAGGTCGTTCTCGAGCCGTTGGGCTCCATCGAGACGGATGCGATCATCCGCCCGGTGCGCTCAGACCTTGCACCGGTATCGGCTGTGAGTCGCGAACTCGAGATCCAGGGAGGGGCCGCGTTGCAGGAACGACTTCAGTCGCTCGGCTCCCTACCCGTCGGTGGGGCGGTGATGACGCCGGGTGGCGATCTGAAGGCCGACTTCGTGATCCATGCTGTGGTCATGTCGAGCGATCAACCGCAGTCGACGGCTACCGTACAACGTGCTCTCCGCAATGCGCTGGGACGGGCTTCGGACTGGGGCGTGGACTCGCTCTCTCTTCCCGCGCTGGGGTTGGGAGTAGGTATGATCGACCACGAAGAAGCCGCTCGTGCCCTCGTGGAAATCCTGTACGCTCATCTCGACGAAGGACGCCCACCGACTCGACTCGTGGTGGCGGCGGCCTCCGAGTACGACTCCGAGCTATTGAAGAGTCTTGTGGATGCTGCACGTAGGGACCGGGCTTGACCCCCGCCCAACGAGCCGCCGAACGGAACCTCTCACCCCTTCATCCGTACCCAGGACCATCGTACGTCCCGGTCCTGAGGGAGGGCGCTCTGCATGAGCCGTAGGATTGTCGGGTGGGTCGTTGTGACTGTGTGGGTGGGGATGGTGGGGTGGAAGGCTCGTGATGTGTACTTCCAGCCGGAGCTGACTCGTCTCGCCGAAGCAGCTCTATCGTTGGCCCCGGGGATCAACTTCTACACCCTGACCATGGGTGACCAGACGATCGGTCAGGCCACGTCGAGGCTCGATACATTGCCCGACGGCTTCGAACTCGAGGACATGATGAACCTCGAGCTACCGGCTCTGGGTCAGACAGGCGTCGCGATCGCTCGCACTCGAGTGAAGTTGAGCCCATCGCTGGTGATGGAAGACTTCTCTTTCACCTTGGACAGCGAGGTCGGGCGTTTCGAGGCGTCGGGAGAACTACTTCCCGACACGACTCTCGAGGTCCGGATCCTCTCCGCGGGGAGTGAGCAGAACCTCAGCTTCCGAATGCCGCAGCCCCCGGTCATGTCGAATGTGGTTCCGATCCGGGTGGCGATGGGCCACGGCCTGGAGGTCGGTGAGACGGTACGGTTACCCGTCTTCGATCCGACCAGTTTGAGCACCCGGACCGTCGAGGTGCACATCTTGGAGCACGACACCCTCTTCGTGACGGACTCGGCCGCCATCGGTGGAGACGGCCGGTGGGTCTCAGCGCGGAGTGATACGGTGCCGGCGTGGAAGATTGCCGAAGAGTTCGGCGGAGTACGAGTGGAGAGCTGGGTCGATGAGGACGGACGCATTTTAGAGGCGTCGAGCGCTCTCGGTTTCTCCATGCGAAAGACCGAGTACGAACTCGCGAGACAGGCCCAGGAAGAGTCGCGATTGGCCGACGGCTCTCCAGTCGACGGCGATGTGATTCTCACCACGGCGGTCCAATCCAATGTCGACTTCGCTGATGTCGAACAGCACGAAGAGCTCCGATTCCGGCTGACGGGGGTCGACCTCGAGGGCTTCCAGCTCGATGGGGGTCGGCAGGAGCTGCGCGGTGACACGTTGATCATCCGAAGGGAAGACTGGAGTGCGGTCGAACCGGACTATCGTCTCCCGTACGCCTTCATGGATTTGCGAGAATCGCTCGAGCCGGAGCCCCTCATTCAGAGTGATGATCCACGGATCGTGCAGCGCGCTCGAGAACTCACCGCTCGGCGCTCCCAGTGGAGCCAGGATCCGAAGGTCGTGGCACGGCAGCTCACCACGTCTGTGTACACCATGCTCGAGAAGAGCATCACGTTCTCGGTACCCAACGCCGTCCAGGTCCTCGAGACCCTCCAAGGGGACTGCAACGAGCATACGGTCCTCTACGTCGCCTTGGCTCGTGCCTTGGGGCTTCCCGCGCGCACGGCCGTCGGCCTCGTGTACGTGAACGGCGCCTTCTTCTACCACGCTTGGCCGGAGGTTTGGCTGGGTGAGTGGGTCGCCGTCGATCCCACCTTCGGACAATACCCGGCGGATGCTTCCCACATCCGCTTCGTGATTGGCGGGCTCGCACAACAGGTGGAGATCGTGAGGCTGATCGGTAACCTCGATATCGAAGTGCTCGACGTAAGTCAGGCCCAAGAGGAAGAGTGATGGATCAACCGATCATGGCGCCTGCGCACGCGACCTCCGCCGGAGAGATGTTGGAGCTCCGGGGAGCCCGAAAGACGTACGGGAAGTTCGTGGCTGTGAAGGGACTCGATCTGTCGGTTCGACGGGGCGAGATCTTCGGCTTCCTCGGGCCCAACGGTGCCGGGAAGACCACCACGATCCGTATGGTGGCCGGCGTTTTGCGCCCGTCCTCGGGCTCGGTAGTCGTCGGTGGAGCGGACCTTCTCAAGGAGCCCGAGGCGGCCAAGTCACGTGTCGGCTACATCCCGGATCGTCCCTACCTCTACGACAAGCTGTCCGGCGGTGAGTTTCTCAGGTTCGTGGCCGGCCTCTGGGGGCGAGAAGGATCAGCCGTGGAAGCGCGAGCAGATCGCCTACTGGAGCTCTTCCACCTCACCCCGTGGAAGGACGAGTTGATCGAGAGCTACTCCCACGGGATGCGGCAGAAGCTCCTCATCAGCTCGGCGCTCATTCACCAACCTGAGTTGATTGTCGTCGATGAGCCCATGGTCGGACTTGATCCGCGGTCGGCTCGTCTGCTCAAGGACCTCTTTCGCACCTTCGCAGACAACGGCGGCACCGTCTTCCTCTCCACCCACACGCTCGAAGTAGCGGAAGCTCTCTGCGACCGGATTGCGATTATTAGCCAGGGAGAGATCATCGCCTTCGGCACAATGGAAGAGCTCCGAGCTCAATCTGAAGCCGGAGAGGCGCACCTCGAGGAGATCTTCCTCAAGGTTACGGGCGGTGAGGCGATGAGTGATGTCATCGCTTCGCTTCGAGAGGCGCTCGAGTAGTGACATCGCTCGCCAACCGTCCGACGGCGGGGCTCCTCTGGCTGCTCAAGCCGAAAGTCCGCACGAAGCTGAACAGGGCCAAGACCGACGAGGGACGCCTGTTCAAGGGGCTCTTGCTCGGTTTCGTGGGGCTCTTTTTTTGGTCTCTGATCTTCGCCGTGATCTTCCGGATGCTGATCTACTTCCGGGGGACGCAGGGGATTGGCGACCTCTTGGCCTCCAAGCTACTCGGATTGGCGTTCCTGACCTTTCTGATGATCCTGGTCCTCTCGAACGTGATCACTGCACTCTCGACGTTCTTCCTGTCCGAAGACCTCGAGTTCGTTGTGGCGGCGCCGGTGCCCTCGGAGACCGTGTATGCCGCGCGCCTGATCGAGACGATCGTGGACTCGTCCTGGATGGTCGCGCTCCTCGCGATCCCGCTCCTGGTAGCGTACGGAGCGGTCTTCGCCGCGAGTCCACTCTACTACCTACTTGCGATCGCGACGGTGATCCCCTTTCTCGTGATCCCGGCGGTATTGGGGAGCGGCGTGACGCTCCTGCTCGTCAACATCTTCCCGGCGCGGAAAACGCGCGATCTCTTGGCACTGGTCGGCCTGTTCGCGGCGGCCGGGGTCGTGGCTCTCTTCCGGTTCTTGAGACCGGAGCGCTTGATGAGTCCGGAGAGCTTCTCGAGCCTGGTCGACTTCGTCGCGGTCCTTCGCACTCCGACGTCGCCGTGGTTGCCGAGTGAGTGGGCGGCTGAAGCGCTCATGTCATTTCTGAGCGGATCGTTCGAGTGGTTTCCCTTCGCCTTCCTCTGGTCCACCGCCGCGATGCTCGTCGTGGTCGGAGGGTGGATGCACCGTCGTTACTACGACGCCGGCTTCACCCGGGCACAAGAAGGAGCCGAGCGGAGAGAGGGTCGCGCCCGTTCACGACTGCTCGATGGCCTGCTGAAGAACGCCCGTGCCAGCACGCGGATGTTGGTTGCGAAAGAGGTGCGGGTCTTTTTCAGGGACACGACACAGTGGTCGCAGCTCATCCTTCTGGGTGTTCTGGTTGCTGTGTACGTGTACAACATCACGGTGCTTCCACTCTACACCGGAGAGCAGGTCTCCTTCTTGCTCATCAACGCGGTGTCCTTCCTCAACCTAGGCCTCGCGGGCTTCGTGGTTGCCGCGATCGCGGCTCGGTTCGTTTTTCCGGCGATGTCCATCGAGGGGCGCATGATGTGGCTGCTTCGATCCTCTCCGGTCGATGTGCGCTCGATCTTCTGGTCGAAGTACTGGGTCGGCACGGTCCCCCTGCTCGCGGTAGCGATCCCGTTGATCGTGGGGACGAACGTGGTCCTGGACGCCTCCCCCTTCATTCTGGTGCTCACCTCCGTCACGATGGTGGGCGTGACGTTTGCGATTACCTCTCTCGCCCTCGGGATCGGCGCGCTTTACCCCAACTACGACACCGAGAACGTCGCCGAGATTCCGACGTCTTTCGGGGGCTTGCTCTTCATGATGGCGGCAGTCTCCTACCTGGTCGGAGTCGTGGTACTCGAAGCAATCCCGGTGTATACCTTCCTCAATTCTCGGATGGACACGGGAGCGGCGACCGTGAGCGCTCTTCCGCTCACGATTGGCGTTGCCGGCGCTGCTCTGCTTACGATTCTGGCTATCTGGTTGCCCCTGAGCGCAGGAATTCGCAGGGTGCAGTCGGTCGACTTCTGAACGAGTCTTCAACGGAGCACCGCCGATGCTGCAGGCGATCAAGGACTTCTTCACTTCATCGATGAGTCCGGCCGACGATGCTGCCGATGCGGACGGAGGGCAGAAGGACATCAGGCTAGCAGCGTGTGCGCTATTGCTCGAACTCGCCAACGCCGACGACGACTTCACGGAGGACGAACGGCAGCACCTCGAGTCCGCAGTGCGTCGCCAGTTTGGGCTCGACAAGAGTGAAGCCGAGAAGCTCCTCGACCTGGCGCAGCGAGAGCGGGATGAGGCCGTCGATCTGTGGCAGTTCACCAACCTGATCGCGGAGAACTACTCGACCGGCCAAAAAATGGTGTTGGCCGAGATCATGTGGGGACTCGTCTACTCGGATGGGGACCTAGCGTCCAAAGAAGACTACCTCATGAGGAAGATCTGCAACCTACTCCGGCTGGAGCCGGGCTACCTCGCAGAGGCGCGAAAGCGGTATTCGAACTCGGAAGGTTGATCGCGAGGGGTGACACTCCTCCCACAGATCGGCATATTGGACAGGTTCTGAGACACTTCTTCTACGCGGTGTACATCGATGCGCGACCTCGTCCCGGGCGGATACCTCTTCACCCATGCCATTTTCTGGACGGTTGTCGGTATGGTGGCCGTGGGCACGAACGCTGTCGCCATCATTCTTTCGATTGGTCTCGGACTCTTGGTTCTGGAGACCGCGACCCAGCAGAAGTGAAGCGTCTCCAGAGCGTCCTGCGGCTCGCCGCGCAGCGGTCCTCAGCATGACTTGGCCACTCGTATTGGTTGCCTTGGTAGGGATGGGGATCGGAATCTGGCTCGGCATGCCCGGTCGATACACGCAGACTGCGGACGAGCTGGAGAACCGGATGAAGTCAGGAGGCTCCACGCGTCGGCTGAAGAAGAGGAACATCAACCCTCTCGCGTGGATGCAGCGCTCCACGAGCGCCAAGGCAGGACCTTCTAGGAGTCGCCGTCGTGAGCGCGGCGCGCGGAGCGGCTTCTCACTGGAGTCTCCGGAGGATCGGGAGCGGTAGGCCGGATCCTTTCTAGCTGGCGCGACCGTTAGCCGAACGCCGACTCGATCAGTACGAGCCCGAGCCCGATGAAGGCCCCGAGTAGGTAGCCGAGCTGCACGATGAGCCGGAGCTCGCGGTCCGTGACCTTTCGAACGATCTCTTCCATGCGAGCCGTAGGAAAGTGAAGCACCTTCTCTTCGACTCGCCGTGCCACGTCGATTCGTTCCACGACTGCGGGCACTTGGGTCTGAAGCCAATCCCAAATCGGGTCCCCGAGTGCGGCTTGGAGTCGTGCTGCGCCGTCCTCCGGGAACCACCGAGCGGGAGTACCGATCGGCCTCGCCATCGCCCGGGCGACGAGTCGATCCGCCCCCGCCTTCACGGCTCCCTTGGCGGTTTCACTACGTGTGATCAGGACCATGACTTCCGCGATCCGGTCGAGCGGAATCCGCTCGAGGACCTCTCCCCAGTTCCGATCGCCGGCCTTCGTGAGCCCTGCTCGGAGCTTGTCGACCAAGAAGTCGTGTGTGGCCTGGTCTCGCGCCATTCCCACGACATACTCGGTCAGCGTGGCCCGAGCTTCCACCACGTTGGCGTCGTCCGGATCCCCTATCACCTCGGTGACTGGGCGCCTTAGGAAGTCGACGATTGCCTGATTGACTCCCCGTGACATCGCCTCCTGCACGGCAGGATCTCTCAGGATCTCCGAGAGCCGCTCTGCCCCCTCGGCCTCGATGGTGTCCAGCACCTTGTCCACCGTGGACTCCGTCATGACGACACGGGCTACGACGCGCTGGTGGAATTTCAGATCCCGGAGGAAGCGATGCAGAAGGTCGTGGATCGTCGACTCGAACTTGGCCCGTGCCTCAGGATCTTCCAGGAGGCCGCCAAGTCGCTGAGCAGCAAGAGGTAGGTAGCTGGCGATCGCCTTCTCGACCGACGCGACCAATCCCAACGGGAGGATCTCCTCGAAGTTTCGGCCGGGTTGCAAGAGCTTTCGCGAGCCGCGTTCGAGATAATCCGACACGGCTGCCGTGAAGTCTTCGCTCTCGACGGCGCTGTGTAGCCAATCCTCGATGGCGCCCTGTAGGGCCTCCCCACGCGCGGGTGTGAGCGCATCGCCGATCGGTTCATCTGCGACGGCCGCTACGAGGTCGCCGGCCCGTCTCTGCATGGCGCCTTCGAACGCCTCGGATTGGATGTACCCGTCGAGTTGCTCCAGGCCCTTCTGTAGCGCTTCGGAGATCAAGACATCGACTTCGGGGCGCACGGCTGTCGGTATGAGCTCGTCCAGTGACCCTCGGTCGGTGTGGAGCACTTCGTCGAGAAAGACGGACAATCGCTGATCGAAGGCTTCTCTGAACTCGACGTTCGCGAACGTCGTCGTAAGGTCTTCGGGCGTCAGGAGGCGGTTCCCGACCGTACGTCCGATGGCTGCGGCGAGGCGGGGTTGATTCTTGGGAATCGCACCATGGAGGAACTTCACGGGCCAGCGCCCGAGCAGCTTCGGCGGGCGGTACGGGTGGAAGAGCATCCATACCGCGATGGTGTTGGTGAGCCCGCCCGCCATCGCCCCGAAGATGACCTTGATGGCCGCCATCATCAGATCTCGATCCATCGTCTCAGCGCCGCCGGTGCACGAGGATGCCGCGCACTTCAAAGGACGTGTCCGCCACCGCGACCTGACCCTCGACCTCGAAGAGCGCCTCGACGGGAAGAAGCGGCCCCGGACCGTCACCCGCGATGATATCGGCCGAGACCGAGGCCAACGTGCCCGACACGCCTCCATCGGGGCTGTCGATCGTCCACTCGACCGGAATGTCGCGGCGTGCAGGAGGATACGCCTCTCGTCGCTGCCAATCGAAGCGAACCTCGGGCCACTGCGCTTCCTGGTCACCCATCATCGACCACCCTCGGTACTGAGGTTCTGATTCCCCCCCGTGTTCGGTGTCGGCGGCGAAGACGAAGTGCGCCGAGTCTCCCGACAGTAGGAAGGCCCAGTCGCCGCCGGCGGCCTCAGTCGCGGGGGCGGCCCGGGTCATCTGCAAGACCATGCCGTCCACGCGTCGATCCGACAGATACGCGGCTCCTGTGAGCACTTCGAACGATCCGCCCCGGGCACCGGTCCAGCTCGCGGCGACCTCATCGAGAACGACCTCGAGATTGCGAGGCCCCTCTTCGAACAGCAGTCCATCGATCACGTCGCCATCCCTCGCCAGAAGGCGGAGCGCGCCTCGAGGCAGAACCAAGGACGCAGCCCCTCCCGCGGGCGACTGCCAGCGTTCCGAGTAGAAGCGGTCCCACACTCCTCCCCGCGACAGCCACGCTCGAGCTTCACGAGTGACGGAGTCTGGTGACTCGATGGTTCTGAGGACCCATGGCGCGATGAATACACTGTCGTCTCGGGTCGAGGCGAAGACGATGTTCCGTTCGTAGACTCTGGACACGAAGTTTCCCGGATCCGGAACTTCGTCTCCTCCCGAGATGCCGGGCCCAGTCTCTTCCTCACGGGCTCCGCAGCCCGATGCGACAAGGAGGAGTGCCCCCGCCACCCATACGCCCCTCATCCCGTTCGGTCGAACGGAGGGCTCGCGGGTGGGGCCCAACTCGACGGACTTTCTGCGCTCAACCGGTGGTCCAAGCTTTTCAGAAAGTGCTCGATCATCCGGCGGCACCGACCCAGGTCACGCTTCGATCCCTCTGCGACCGCGGCCAGGTCAACGCGGGTTTGCGCGTCTCGATCGAGGCCAATCCGGATTCGTACCCGGATCTCGGGCCTGAGCGTTGCTCCTCGCACCACAGTTCTGATGATTCCCGACCGGTCGTCGGCTCCGGCGATGCTCCAGCCACGGAGTCCGCCCCCCCCGAGCCCGATCGAGGCTTGCCACACCGCTTCGAACGGGATCGCGTACGTGCGACCCACCAACCTCGGGTCGTCCGACTCCGGGTCGGTAAAGGCACGGTTTTGCTGCAAGCCGCGTAGCAGCTCCTTCAACCACCCAACTCCGATCCGAGGGCGAACCGCACCGTCACCTGTGCCATGACCGTCTGGTCACCTGCCTCGATCGGTGTGTCGGCCGCTCGTGCTGACATCATCATGCCTTCGGCCCGCGGCATCGGCATCCGACTCCCACCGCCGTTGACCTCAAGAGGCGGGCCGAGTCGGTACCCGAGCGACGTCGCGATGACTTCTGCTTGCGCGCGGGCATTGGCTACGGCATTTGCGAGTGCCTCGCGACGGGCCTCCTCAGTATCGGCAGCGAAGAATGAGATGCTCGAAATCCGGTTGGCCCCCGACCCTATGGCCGCGTCGATGAGCCGCCCGACCGCGCTCACGTCTGAGACGGTGACCCGGACGTTGTTGTGCGCGGTATAGGCCACGATCTCACGCGTGCGCCGATTGTCCGTCGCACCGTATTCCGGATTGACGGCGTAGCCGAAGGTCTCCACCTCCAGGCCCGGGAAGTCGGCCCCTCGGATCGACCGCAGGACGCGGTCCATGGTGTCGGCGTTGCTCGATGCCGCCTCCGCCGCGGTGGTGGCTCGGGTCTCCAAGGCGACGGAGACGCTCGCCCGGTCTGGTGACACAGACACCGACCCTTGGCCTGATACTTCGATCCACCCTGGGGTCGCGGCGTCTTGAGGCGTGGCCTCCGTGGGTACTTCGTACATGTGAATCCGGGTCAACGAGGGATCGGGTGGAGCAATGGATTGCCCGCTACTCGGCTGACCCCCGCAGGCAGCGAGAATCGTGGCGAGGGCTGCGGCCCGTATGGATCGAGTCATGCGCGTCTCCGAGGTCGGAGTCAGCTCGGCCGCCACGGCGCGCGGCGGGAACCGGCTCGGGAACTATGATCACCTCCGTCGGAGGGCCGCAAGGAATGTAGCGTCGCCTTTGGGACGGGTTATAGTGTGCTGCCTTCCGGAAACGCGGACCGACGTGAGGACGAATGAAAGCTGTGATCCCGGTGGCGGGGAAAGGGACCCGCCTACGACCCCAGACTCACCACATCCCAAAAGCGCTGGTTAACGTCGCGGGACGACCGGTCCTGTCGTTCATTCTCGATGACCTCATCGAGCTCGGCGTGACGCAAGTGGTCTTCATCGTCGGGCATCTCCGCGAGGCGGTCGAGGCTTGGATCTCGCGCGAGTATCCGGAGCTGGACGCGGTGTACGTACTGCAAGAGGTCCAGGACGGAACGGCGGGCGCTGTAGCTCTCGCCGAGCCGTGGATCGATGAGGACCTACTCGTGATCTTCGCCGATGCCTTCCTCGAGATCGACTACGGGCTCGCGCGTACGATCGGTCAGGAGCACGACGCCGTGCTCTGGGCGAAGGAGGTCGAGGATTACCAGCGGTATGGGGTGATCGTGACCCACGACGACGGGACCATGAAGACGATCGTCGAGAAACCGTCCGAGCCGATCTCCAAGCTGGCGAATATCGGGGTGTACTACATCAGAAATCACGCACTCCTTTTCGAGGGCATTCGACACACTCTGGCGACGGGGCCAGCCGATTCGGGGGAGTTCTACCTCACCGAGGCCTTTCAGTACATGGTCGACCAAGGCGGCCGTCTAGCGACTGCGCCGGTGGCCGGGTGGTGGGACGCGGGAAAGCCGGAGACGCTCTTGGAAACCAACCAGCGTCTCCTCGAGCTGGGGCGTGGTGGCGTCGATGGCTCGGCGTCGGTCGAAGGTGCCGAGATCGTCGAGCCTGTTCGTATCGAAGCCGGGGTGACGGTCCGTGGCGGCCGTATCGGCCCGAACGTCACCTTGGAGAAGGGCTCGTCCGTACGGGATTCAGAGCTCGCGCACACGGTGGTGGGGGAGGGTGCCACGGTTGAAGCGTGCGCCCTAAAGAATTCGATCGTCGGAGCAGGTGCTCAGATCGTCGGCCTCAAAGGAAGCACGCGGGTGACCGACCACTCCTTCGTGTCCGCAGAGTGACGTTAGGCGCTTTCGACGCCTGTGACCGCGAGCGCAGTATGAAGTGCACGGACGACGCCGTCGGCGCCGTCGGCGTTGTCGAACCACTCTTCCGTGGTGTGCGTTAGCCCAGCAGAGCCACCACATCCCACCGTGACTGCAGGGATCCCGAGTGACATCGGCACGTTGGCATCGGTAGACGCGAGCGCGTAGCCGGGCTCCCGCCCCAGCCTCCGCGTGGCATCGGTGGCGGCGGTCACCAAAGCACTGTCCAATGGGGTGGAGCCACCCGGTCGCGCGCCAAGGCCTTCGATCTTGAATCGCAGGCCCGGCCACCGCTCCCGCGACTCCTGGACCAATTCGTCGATCTGGACACCGAGCTCATCGAGGAGGCCGTCGTGCGCACTCCGAGTGTCGAGATCGATCGACGCGTGTTGAGGGATTGCGTTGATGCTCTTCCCGCCACGGATGAGAGAGATGGTGAGCGTCAGGCGAGGCTCCTGCTCGAGACGAAGCGACGAGAGGGCCCCGCCGAGGTCGGTGATGGCATGGATCGGGTTCGGTGTGCCCCAGTCAGCCCACGAGTGCCCTCCGGGACCGTCTGCGGCGACTCGGTATCGCCTCGATCCGAGGCCCCGGGTGACGATCTGATCGAGCCCCGCACCATCGAGCGAGACGAAACCAGACGCTTTGCGCGCCGCCCCGCTGTCTCCGAAGAGGTGCTGCACTCCTCTTAGATTGCCGACTCCCTCCTCGCCGACCGTAGCTACGTACAGAAGCGGGGTCGTCGTGCGCACACCGGCCTCCTGGATGGCTTTGGCAACCGCGATGAGCGTGGCGAGTCCGCGAGCGTCGTCCGAGATCCCCGGTCCCATCAGGCGACTCCCGGCCCTCGTGACGGATACGTCGGTCCCTGCAGGGAACACGGTGTCGAGGTGGGCGGACAGCACAATCGCACCGTCGCCGACGGAGTCTGGAACGCGTGCCACGACGTTGCCTATCGCGTCGACCTCGGCGCTGAGGCCTACTTCCTGAAAGAGCTCGGCGACCCGGGCAGCTCGGGCTTGTTCTTCGAACGGTGGCGCGGGGATCGAGGACAGCTCGGCCTGGAGCGCAAGCGTCTCCTCATCGCGCTGGCGGATCATGCGCTCCGCCTTCAGCACGGAGGGGTGTTCGGCGATCGATGTCACGGATAGCTCCGCGCTCATGGCGTCTCCAGATGACCGGGACTCAGGTCGTTTCTATGTTACAGCTCGAATAGCCGGGTCTGTGGTGCACGGGGAAGTATGGAAGAACAGTCGCTAATACACGATTGGAATCTCGACGAGTCCGCCTTCGACTGGACTTCGATCTCGGGAGTGCAGCTGGACGACGAAACGCTCCGTGACGGGCTCCAGAACCCTTCCGTCGTAGACCCGCCGATCGACGACAAGATCCGCCTGTTGCATCTCATGGATCGCCTCGGGATCCACACGGCGGACATCGGCTTGCCCGGCGCAGGCCCGAGGGCAGTCGAGGCGGTGACCGCTCTCGCCAAGGAGATCGCGAACGCGGGTTTGTCGATCGAGGCCAACTGCGCGGCCCGGACGGTGGTGGCGGACGTCGAGCCGGTGGCTCGCATCAGCCAAGCCGTCGGCATCCCCATTGAAGTGTGCACTTTCATCGGGAGCTCCCCTATCCGGCAGTACGCCGAGGGTTGGACGCTCGCCAAGATGCTCCGGGTTTCAGAGGAAGCGGTCTCGTTCGCGGTATCCGAAGGCCTGCCCGTGATGATGGTGACCGAGGACACTACGAGAGCACAGCCGGATGTCTTGGCCGAGCTCTACGGACGTGCGATCGAGTGGGGAGCCCGCCGCCTGTGTATAGCAGACACCGTTGGCCATGCGACGCCTGCCGGAACACGTGCGCTGGTCCGCTTCGTCATCGAAGAGATTGTGAAGCCGTCGGGGGAAGATGTAGGCGTGGACTGGCACGGACATCGCGACCGTGGCTTCGGGATTGCAAACACCTTTGCCGCGATCGAGGCCGGCGCCACCCGCGTGCACGGCACCGCCCTCGGCATCGGAGAACGATCGGGGAACACCGAGATGGACCTCCTCCTGGTCAATCTCCAACTCATGGGCCTCCACGACGCCGATTTGACCGTACTTCCGGAGTACTGCGAACTCGTTTCCACAGCGTGCGAGGTCCCTTTGGTCCATTCGTACCCGGTCGTCGGGCACGACGCCTTCCGGACGGGTACCGGAGTTCACGCCGCGGCAATCGTGAAGGCGAAGGCGAAAGGCGACGACTGGCTGGCCGATCGAATCTACTCCTCGATTCCGGCCTCGATGGTGGGCCGCCGCCAGCTCATCGAGATCGGACCGATGTCCGGGTTGTCCAATGTGAAGTTCTGGCTTCGAGAGAACGGCTACGATCCGGAGGACGATACGTTGTGCCAACGGATCTTCGACGCAGCGAAGCGCACCGACCGGACGCTGACCGAAGGTGAGCTCGAAGCCCTCTGCCGATCAGGCTGACCGCATGACGCCGGGTGCTCCGCTCCGCGTCTTGATCGTCGAAGACGAACCGGACATCGGTGCGCTCATCGCATACCAGCTCACCCGTGAGGGATTTCGTGTAGAGACTGTGACGGATGGTCTCGAAGCGCTGGAGGCCGTCGCGAATGAGGTTCCGGCCCTCGTCGTTCTCGATCGCATGCTTCCCGGCTTGAGTGGGGACGAGGTGTTGGCGCGCTTCCGTGCCGACGAGCGTACGACTTCGGTGCCGGTGCTGATGCTGACCGCAAAGCGGGAGGAAGAGGACCGCATCGAAGGGCTGGAGCTCGGAGCGGATGACTACCTCACGAAGCCGTTCAGCACGCGCGAATTGGTGCTAAGGGTGCACGCGATCCTCAGAAGGGTTCGCGATGACGAGGGAGAAGAGGGAGCGGCGCTCGAGGCAGGGCCGATCCGGTTGGATCCGGAGGGGTCGCGGGTCTCGGTCGACGGCGACGAGGTCCTGCTCACGCCCACGGAGTTCCGACTACTCCACACGCTGCTCGAGCGTCGAGGGCGGACCCAGAGTCGCAAACAGCTTCTCGAACGGGCCTGGTCTGTCGAGACGGAGGTCTCAGGGAAGCTCCATACCCGGACGGTAGACATGCACGTTCGGCGACTGCGCGCCAAGCTCGGTGAGGTGGGTTCGTGGATTGAGACGGTCCGGGGCTTTGGGTACCGCCTCAAGATTCCCGATCGATCGGAGTAGGGGGCCACCCGCGACAGGAATGCGCCTCCGAGTCCACCACCCGCTCTTCGCCGGCTTCCTAGGCCTCGTCGGGCTTCTGGTCGCCCTCATCGTCCTCCTGACCGGCAACGGCCTCCGTGGGCAGCTCGAGGAGCTCTACCGCACCGAGCTTGGCCGACAGATCAATCTGGCTCATGCCCTCGCGAGAGACACGCCGACCACAGACCCTGACTCGCTCGCGCGATTGATCACCGAACTCATCGGGAACCGTGTGACGTTCGTCGACGCGAGTGGGGTGGTGTTAGGGGACTCGTATGTAGCGGCCTCCGACGTCGGAAGTGTCGAGAACCATGGTCGCCGACCGGAGGTGGTCGGGGCGCTGCGGGGTCAGGGGGTCAGCTACGCGAAACGGACGAGCAGCACGGTTGGGCAACCGCTCCTGTACGGCGCGCGACTCACCCGGCTCGGCAACCGAGACCTCGTGTTGAGAGTCGCTACCCCTCTGACAGAAATCGATCGAGCGGTCGACGCACTCAGGCGGACGGTAGCCATCACGGGCCTTGTCGTGATGCTCCTAGCGCTCGCTGCCGCGTTCTTGATGAGCAAGGCGATCACTCGACCCCTCGTCGCTCTCGCGGACCGGGCGGGCGCGTTGGCTCGAGGCGACTTCAGCAGCAAGGTCCCCGCGAGTCGGGTGGCGGAGCTCGAGGACCTATCCCGTTCCTTCAACCGTCTCACGGACCAGCTTCAGGCCCGCATCGCCGACCTCGGGCACGAGCGCGATGAGATGCAAACGCTCATCGATTGTATGGCGGAGGGGGTGATCGCGATCACCGCCGATGCGGGGCTCTTGAGGTTGAACCGAGCCGCTCGGAGCATGCTTCGTCTCACGGACGTAGCTACGGCTACCCCTTTGGAGGACTGGGTCGATGACGCCACGCTTCGAGAGTTGCTCGAGCGTTCGGTCACGACCCCGGTGCAGTCGCGGGAGATCGAGCTCAACGGTCGTGAGATGCTGGCGGCTTCCCGGGCTTTGGACAGCGGCGGTGCCGTCACGACACTACTCGACATCAGCGAGCTGCGGCGTCTGGAGAAGGTACGACAAGACTTCGTGGCCAACGCCTCACACGAGCTGAAGACCCCGCTGACCTCGATCCGAGGATATGCAGAGACGCTGGTGGACGATGATCCTCCCGAACAGCTACGCCGTCAGTTCTTGGAGTCCATCAGGAACAACACCCTCCGGTTACAACGTCTGGTCGACGACCTGCTCGACCTCTCGAAGATCGAATCCGGCGGGCAAACCGTCGATGTCCAAGCCGTCGAGGTGTCCGATCTCGCGGTCGAGGCTTGGGACGCGGTCACGGAGGGCGCCCCGGCTCCGACCTTCTCGCTCGACGGGTCCGCCGTCGCGTTGGGAGACCCGGAAGGGATCTTCCTGATCTTTCGAAACCTTCTGGAGAACGCGGTCCGGCACACTGGGCCAGACGGCGAAGTTGCGGTGACGGTTCGCTCGGATCTGGTATCCGGGTCTGTTACGGTATCCGTTGCGGACGATGGAGACGGGATCCCCGGCCACGCTCTGCCCCGAGTCTTCGAGCGTTTCTATCGGGCCGATGCGGCGAGGGCAAGAGACGCGGGAGGCACCGGGCTCGGACTCGCGATCGTCAAGCACCTAGTTCAGTCGATGGGCGGAGACGTCTTTGCCCACAGCTCGGAAGGCTTCGGTACTCGAATGACCTTCACCCTCCCGCTCGCATCCTAGACAACCCTTGTTGCGCGCCGGACGCCGCGGACGGTAGCCTTCCGGCCCATGAACGAGGAAATGCACGGCGCGGTCGGAGCGCTCTTGGATGAGGTGAGCCGCGAGACGCAGCCGGAGCCACTTCGAGTCGGCGGGGATCTCCGTGGACAGGTAGCGCTCGTGACCGGAGGGTCCAGCGGACTGGGACGGGCCATCGCTCTCGAGCTCGCTCGATGTGGTTGCCGCATCGGGTTCTGCTTCCTGGATACGGGGTCACAGTCCCGTCTCGATGCGCAGGAGACGGCGCATCGGCTTCGCTCCGAAGAAGCCGAGGTCTATTTCAGGGCGTGCGACGTTCGAGACAGCAAGGACGTCCGCGCCTTCGTCGCCGAGGTCGAGGAAGAGCTCGGTGGCGTCCACATACTCATCAATAACGCCGGGGTAGGTCGCGACCGTGCGTTGTGGCGAATGGAGGACCACGAGTGGGAGGCAGTGGTTCGCACGAACCTCGATGGTGCCTTCTTCTTCACTCGGTCGGTGGCGCGGATCCTTCGTAGGCAGGAGTACGGCAAGATCGTGAACATCACGTCGGTGCACGGCGTGCGCTCCGAGTTCGGGATCGCCAACTACGCGTCGTCCAAAGCTGGACTCATCGGCCTCACGCGCAGTGCCGCGGTCGAGCTTGGCCCGCGAAACGTGAACGTCAATGCGGTCGCACCAGGCTACATCCGGACCACGCGCCTCACCGATGGTGTCCCGCCCGAGATTCTCGATCGTGCGAGGGAACGTGCCGTGCTCGGGAGGCTAGGAGATCCTCAGGATGTAGCCGGAGTGGTTGTGTTTCTCTGCTCTGAAGCGGCCCGCCACATCACCGGGGCGGTACTCCCGGTCGACGGCGGGTATCTGCTCTAGCCACGACTTTCTTCGAGAGTGACACGAAAGGGTTTGCCCGATTCACGCTCGTCCCACAAACTCCGCGGATGCAAATACTCAGGAGCTTCTCCCGATTCGTCGATGGGCTGAACGATCGGATCGGTAGTGTCATCCGTTGGATGGCACTCGTCATGGTCCTCATCGGAGCCATCAGCGCCGTTGTCCGGTACTTCGCACGCTCTCAGCAGTGGACGTTGAATCTGACGCCCGCCACCGAGGCGCAATGGTACCTGTTCTCCATCATCTTCTTGTTGGGGGCCGCGTACGGTCTGAACCACGACGTCCATGTCCGTGTGGACGTCATGTACGAGCGGTTCAGTGCCAAGACGAGGGCGATCATCGACATGGCCGGAACGATCTTGTTCTTGATTCCGTTCTCGATCCTGATGCTGTACGTGTCCTTTCCGGCGGTCCAGAACTCGTGGAGCATCCGCGAGATGTCCCCCGATCCCGGAGGTTTGCCGCGTTACCCGATCAAAGCGCTGATCCTCGTCTCCTTTGTGATGCTACTCATGCAGGCGTTCAGCCAGTTGGTGAAACAGGTTGACGTGATCACCGGTGCGACTCCGGGTGACGATCATGGCCGAGCAGGTGAGGAGGCGCAGGCATGAGTCTTTGGGGACCGGCCATGTTCTTCGTCGTCCTGACGATGATCTTCACCGGGTATCCGGTGGCGTTCGCGCTCGGCGGCACCGCGTTCATCTTCGCCCTCATCGGCTCTGCCGCCGGGGTGTTCGACTTACCGCTCCTATTCGCCATGCCCGAGCGGACGTTCGGGACGATGTCGAACTTCACCCTACTCGCGGTGCCGTTCTTCATCTTCATGGGCACGGTTCTGGAGAAGTCGAAGCTCGCTGAACAACTCCTCGAGACGATCGGCCTACTCTTCGGGCGATTCCGGGGTGGTCTCGCGATCGGGGTGATCTTCGTTGGGGCGTTGCTCGCGGCGGCAACAGGGGTCGTCGGGGCCAGTGTCACCGCCATGGGTCTGATCTCGCTCCCTGTAATGCTTCGCAATGGGTACAAGTCCGAGATCTCTCTGGGGACGATCGCGGCGGCCGGGACGTTGGGTCAGATCATCCCCCCCTCGATCGTGCTCATCGTCTTGGGTGATCAGATGGGTGTGCCGGTCGGTAGCTTGTTCCGGGCTGCGCTACTCCCAGGTCTGGCACTGACGGGCGCCTACGCGGTGTATGTCGCGTCTATCGCCTTCTTGAAGAAAGACGTCGCCCCCGCTCTTCCCGAAGACATGCGCGTCTCCGGAGGGGAGTTGGCGAAGCGGGTGGTCGTTTCGCTGCTGCCGCCGCTGATTCTGATCGTCGTCGTGCTGGGAAGTATCTTCGCGGGTGTAGCCACTCCGACGGAAGCCGGCGCGCTTGGCTCGGTCGGTGCCATGGCGCTTGCCGCGATGAATCGCTCGCTTTCTCTGGACGCGCTGAAGCAGGCGATGGAGGAGACCAGTCGCCTCACCATCATGGTCGTCTTCCTGCTTATCGGGTCGACACTCTTCGCCTTGGTTTTCCGCGGCTTCGATGGGGACATCTGGATCGAGTCGATGCTGACGGGCATTCCTGGCGGCGCGCTTGGCTTCCTGTTGGTCGTGAACCTAGTCGTCTTCCTCCTCGGATTCTTTATCGACTTCTTCGAGATCGCCTTCATCATCGTGCCGCTGATTGTGCCTGCGGCGATGATTTTGGGGGTGGATCTCACGTGGCTCGGGATCGTGTTGGCGGTGAACCTCCAGACGTCGTTCCTGACGCCGCCGTTCGGGTTCTCACTCTTCTATCTGAGGGGGGTCACACCTGAGGAGATCGCCACCACGTCGATCTATCGCGGGGTTATTCCCTTCATCGTGATTCAGCTGGTCGTACTCGCAGCGGTGACCTGGATGGCTGTGCCGCGCTGAAACTCGGTAGTGCCCTTCCCGTAGGGTGAGCGAGCAATCCTCACACTTGTGGAAGAAATCATGCCGCGAGGGGAATACCTTGGCGAGTTCGAGCAGATGGTTTTGCTCGCAGTGGCCCGCCTAGAGGACCGTGCGTACGGGGTCTCCATTCAAGACGAGCTTCGTGAGTGCGCCGGGACCGAGGCCGCTGTTGCGTCGGTGTACGCGGCTTTGGACCGCCTGGAACGGCGGGGCTACGTAAGCTCCGCGATCGGCGCTCCGACTCCGGAGCGCGGGGGAAGGGCGAAGAAGTACTTCCGGCTAGAGCCTTCGGGGGTGTACGCCTTGCACCGGTCGCGGCGCGCGTTGAACGCCCTCTGGGACGGACTCTCCGTCGAGCCCAATGGGCGGGTGTAGGCCAAGCAAATGAGTCGCGTGCCGCCGCCCCGCTGGAGCCGCACACTCTTGGCTTTCCTTCTGCCTTGGACGTACCGCGACGAGGTCCTTGGCGATCTGGACGAGGGCTACCGTCGGCGGGGGAAGGCTGGGAGCTGGTATCGCCAAGAGGTGCTTCGCTCAATCCCCGGTGCACTCCGACTCCGATGGCAGACCAGAAACGACCTTCACGTACGGGATGGATCGATGGAGTCAGTATCGCAGGATCTCCGGTATGCCCTCCGGTCGCTCATCAAGAGTCCCGGATTCGCGATCGTCTCCACCCTTACGTTGGCGCTCGCGATCGGGGTGAACACGTCGATCTTCTCGCTCGTCAATGTCGTGGTGTTCGCCGACCTCCCCATGCAGGACGAGGCCACGGCTGCCGTGGTCCGGGGCACGAACGCCGAACTGGGTGTGGATCAAGGAAGCGTTTCGCCCGCCGACTACCTGGATCTGGTCGCACGGGCACGCAGCTACGAGTCGCTGTCTGCCGTGACCGAGAGCCAGCTTGTCCTCGGTGGGGATGAGCCAGCACGGGTCCAGGGACTTCTGGCGACGGTCGGCCTCTTTCACACGTGGAGACTCCCGCCATTTCTCGGTCGAGAGTTCGTCGAAGGGGAGGATCGCGAGGGTGCAGAGCGGGTCGCGATGCTTACGCACGGCTTCTGGGAGGAGCGATACGGTGGAGATCGCGGGGTACTAGGTACGGTACTCGAGCTGGATGGGCTCGAGTACACGGTCGTCGGCGTCACGCATCCGAAACTCGAGTTCGCTTCGTTTGCCGAGGCTGAGGTGGTCCTGCCACTCGTGATCGATCGATCCAGTCCCGATCGCACCGCTCGGTATCTCTTCGTGGTCGGTCGCCTCGCTACCGGCGTGAGTCACGCTGCTGCCGAAGAGGAGGCTCGAGCGATCGGCGCCCAGCTGGCCGATGAGTGGCCGGCGCAGAATCGAGGATGGGCCCTATGGTCGGCTCCGGTGATGGATTCCCTAATCGATGACGACGGCAACCGAATCCTCTTGATGCTACAGATCACCGTCGCGATGGTGATTCTCATTGCATGTGCGAATGTCGCGAATATGCTCCTGGCACGTGCGAGCGTGCGAGCGCGGGAGATCGCCGTACGCTCGGCCCTCGGAGCCGAGCGCAAGCGACTCGTACGGCAGTTGCTCACAGAGAGCCTGGTGATCTCGCTCATGGCCGCCGCAATGGGGTTGGTGTTCGCGGGCCTCCTCAACCGGGCACTAGTGTGGATCTCGGCCGGGACGGAAGGAGTTCTCCTCATGGCGGAGCTCGACGGCCGAGTCCTCGCGTTCACGCTCGTGGTCTCACTCGTCGCGCCGATGGTCTTCGGCCTGGTACCCGCGCTACGAGCCTCCGGTCTCAGCGCGTCGAACACGCTGCGAGACGCTCGGTCCTCGGGTAGCAGCCGTAGCGGGCGGCGTATGCGAAACGGGCTCGCGACCGCGCAGATTGCACTCGCGGTTACGCTCATGGTTGTCGCGACTCTGGTGTGCCGTACCGTGATCAACATCAACTCCCGCCCCTTGGGTTACGAGATCGAGGACTTCCTGACCGTGCGCTCCGAACTTCCTGAGGGCGGATATCAGGATGACGAAGCGACGCTCGCGTTTTATACCGACGCCTCCGAGGCCCTCGCGAACACTCCGCGACTCGGTACGGTCGCGCTCTCCAGCTCACTTCCGGGACTCGAGTTTGGGGCGGCTCGTTCGGTCGAGATAGAGGGCGTTCAGCTGCCCGAGGGCCGTGCCGCGCCGCGAGGATGGTTTCACTACGTATCACAGAATTTCTTCGACGTAGTCGGCCTCGACGTCTTGAGGGGTCGGGGCTTCACGGACGACGATCGGGCGACGTCGTTCCCCGTCGCCGTGATCAGTCTCGAGGTGGCCGAGCAGTTCTGGCCGGACGAAGATCCCGTCGGACGACGACTGCGGATCGCTGAGTCGGAGGATTGGCTGAACGTAGTGGGCGTCGTCAGCAACGTACGATCGCCGGAGGGCACCGAAGACGCCTCGCGCGCCATCTATCGCCCCCACGTGCAAGACGCTCGAAGGGCCATGTACTTCCTCACGCGCACATCGGGTGCACCGGAGGAGCTGGCCGGGCCGATTCGGGAAGCGGTGTGGTCCGTCGATCGGCAGCTCCCCGTGGGTCCCATTCGATCAATGGAACGGGCGCAGTACGAGTTCCGAGCGAGCGACTATGCGCTGGTCACCCTCTTTGTCACCTTCGCGGTGTTCGCCCTCGTCATGGCCGGTGTGGGGATCTACGGCGTGATGGCGTACTCCGTGTCCCAGCGTCGGAAGGAGATCGGGCTCCGGATGGCGCTTGGCGCGCAGGTCGGTGGCGTTCGTCGCATGGTGATGAACCAAGGGGTTCGTATTCTCGCAGTTGGAATTGTGATCGGCTTGGCTGCGTCCCTCCTCGTGGGCCGGCTACTCGAAAGCCTACTCTATGGCGTCACGTCGTCGGATCCCCTGACGCTCATCGGTGTCCCGGTGGTCCTGACCCTTGTGGCCCTGATTGCCAACATGATTCCGGCTTCCCGTGCGACTCGCTTTGACCCCGCTACGACGTTGCGAGGCGACTAACGGACAACCTTGTGGGCCCTAGTGAAAGAGGGCACTGTCGGGCATGGAAGCCGAGCTCAAGACGGTATGGACCGGAGGTCGCCGGAAGTTGGGGCGTGACCCTATCCTCGGACCTTGGGTCCGGGCGATCGGTACGATCCGGGTCGCGGACCAGCGGGCCGAACACTTCCCCTACCTCGCGCGGTGCATCTGCTACCAACAGCTAGCAGGGAAGGCCGCCGCGACCATCCATGGTCGTTTCGAGGATGCGCTCGGGGGTGAGGTGACGCCCCGTCGTGTGCTGCGCGCGTCGGAGTCGAAGCTGCGCGCAGCAGGCCTGTCACGGAACAAGCTTGCCGCGATCCGTGATCTCGCGACCAAGGTCAGCAGCGGGGAAGTGGAGCTGCACGACCTGGAAGACCAGCCGGACGATGAGGTGGTGCGGCGGCTCGTCACTGTGCGCGGGATCGGAGAGTGGACGGCCCAAATGCACCTGATGTTCAGGCTGTACCGTCCGGATGTATGGCCTACCGGTGACCTTGGCGTGCGCGCCGGGTACGCCAAGGCGCACGAGATGGATACTCCTCCCACCGCGAAGGAGTTGAAGCCGCTCGGTGATGCGTATCGGCCGTGGCGTAGCGCCGCCGCGTTCTACATGTGGCGTATTTTGGAAACGGAGCTGACATGAGTCGACGTACGACCCCTCTCACCGCACCTCTCTATTCGTACTACCAAGAGGTCGGATTCCGAGAGTCGGATACTCATCGCCGCCTACGGGAAGAGACGGCGAAGCTAGAGTTGGCCGACATGCAGATCAGCCCCGAGCAGGGCCAATTCATGACCGTGCTCGTTCGGGCCATGGGTGTTCGACGTGCGATCGAGGTCGGCACTTTTACCGGCTACAGCACGCTTTGCATTGCGTTGGGCCTCCCCGAAGACGGTCGCGTGATCGCTCTCGACATCGATGAGGAATGGCCTTCGTTCGGACGAAGGTACTGGGCCGAAGCCGGCGTCTCGGACCGAGTGGAGTTTCGGCCGGGCCCGGCGAGCGACTCGCTCGCACGCCTGCTCGCCGAGGGTGCGGAAGGCTCGATCGACTTCGTCTTTATCGACGCCGACAAGCGAGAGCTCGAGGACTACTACGAGAAGTCTCTGCGGCTGCTCCGCCCGGGTGGCCTGATTGCGGTGGACAACACGCTCTGGGCCGGGCGTGTGGCCGACCCAGAGAATCATGATGACGACACCATGTCGATTCGAGGCTTCAACGCCACGGTGATCGACGACCACCGCGTGGAGATGAGCCTCGTGCCGATCGGGGACGGGGTAACGCTTCTCTACAAGAAGTAGTCGATCAGACCCGCCCGAACGCCGACACCTGGTACGAGAGCTCGTTCCCGTTCGCGTAGGACCATTGTGCGTCCCTGAACGTCCGGTACGAATCGTACACCCGCCGGAACGACTCGTCCGCCGCGGACTGCTCCTCCAGATAGGCGTTCGACTCACGCCACGCTGCATCCATGATGTCCTGTGAGTACTCGCGCACCACCACGCCGTGGTCGTTGACGAGCCTCTGGAGGGCGAGGGGATTCGCGTTGTCGTACGCCGCCAGCCGGTCCGCGAACGTCTCACCGCACACCGACTTCAAGATTTCCTGGTAGGCTGGGGGCAGCTCGTTGAACGCCTCCAAGCTGATGAGGAGCCCCATGGTCACGCCTGGCTCCCACCACCCGGGGTAGTAGTAGTTCTTCGCAACCTGATAGAATCCCAACTTCTCATCGTCGTATGGGCCGACCCACTCCGTGGCGTCGATCGCTCCTCGCTCCAGGGCAGGGTAGATCTCGGGTGCCCCCAGATTCTGCACCGTCACCCCGAGGCGAGACATGATTTCACCCCCGATGCCCGGGATGCGGAAGCGAAGCCCTGCGAGCTCAGCGAGGCTGTTGACCGGCTCGCGGAACCAGCCACCCATCTGCCCGCCCGTCGAGTTGCACGGGAAGGAGATGATTCCGAAGTCGGCGTAGATTGAATTGAGCAGCTCGACCCCACCGCCGTGCATCATCCACGCATACTGCTGACGCGTCGATAGTCCAAAGGGGATCGCTGTGTCGAACGCCAAGGCCGGATTCTTGCCGATGTAGTAATAGCCCGGAGAGACTCCACACTGGACGGTGCCTTGCATCACGGCGTCCATCACCTGCAGAGCCGGAACGATCTCGCCGGCGGCGTACACACGAATCGTAAAGTTGCCACCCGTTAGCTCCTCCACACGCTGCGCCACGCGGACACCGGCCCCGTGCAGCAGATCGAGAGATGGTGGGAAGCTAGTGGCGAGCCGCCAGCTGACCCGGGGCCCGCTGACTCCGCCTCCTTGGGCGGCGCCTTCGCCGCCTTCGGCCCCACCGGCACCGCAGGCACCCAATGTGGCGGCACCGGCAGCTGTGGTGCCTGCCTTCTTGAGGAAGTCTCGCCGCTTGATCGTCATATTTCGCGCCTCGGTGTAGTCGCTCTGGGTGGATGCTCAACCGGCCCCGCTGTGCGGGGACCGAAGGGCGAATGTAGTAACGCACGCGCGGACTTCCGGCAATCGTCCGCTGCGCTGGCGCGAGGAGGGGTGGGTAGGGATCTTGGGGTCGTACGGTCGTACCCGCTTTTCAGAGACCCACATGCGCCCTCCCATGCCCTATTGTTTGCTCCGCGCTCGCCAATTGCTCGTGCCGCTCACGTTCGCGCTCGGCTTTGTGTCCCTTGCGTCGACCGCCCTAGAGCTCGAGGCCCAGGCGGCCCACCCTGTTCGCGCCAGTGGTGGGATGGTTTCGTCCCAACAGTGGATCGCGAGCCAAGTGGGTGCAGATGTGTTGGCCTCCGGGGGCAACGCCGTAGACGCGGCGATCGCAACCGGTTTTGCACTGGCCGTGACACACCCGACGGCGGGGAACATCGGCGGTGGCGGTTTCATGGTCATCCGGTTCCCGAATGGGCAGACGACTTCCATAGACTTCCGCGAGCGGGCGCCTCTGGCGGCGCATCCGGAGATGTGGTTGGACGAGAACGGCGAGTATTCGGCTGAGCGACATCACATGAGTCATATGGCCGTCGGCGTGCCCGGCACCGTGGCCGGCTTCGAGAAGGCCCACAAGCTCTATGGCCAGGCCTCGTGGAGAGAGTTGGTGGAGCCATCCGTCGACCTTGCGGCAGACGGCTTCGAGTTGAGCCCCACGCTCGCCCGCTCCATCGGGAGCTTCGTGACGGGTCGGGGGAGCAGGTACGACGCGACCGTGGCGGCCTTCTCTCGCAATGGGACGCCGTACGGCGAAGGTGAGACCCTTCGGCAGCCCGATTTGGCCCGCTCACTCGAGCGTATCCGTGACGAGGGTCGAGACGGCTTCTATCAGGGTGAAACGGCCCGCCTTCTCGTTGCCGAGATGCAACGTGGAGGAGGAATCATCACGGAAGACGATCTCGACCAGTACGAAGCTCGCGAACGTGCGCCGGTGAAAGGGACGTACCGCGGCTACGACGTCATCTCCATGCCTCCACCAAGCTCGGGTGGCGTCGCGGTGGTCACGATGCTCAACATCTTGGAAGCGTACGACCTGGCGGGAATGGGCCATAACTCTGCGGAGTATGTGCACCACCTCGCCGAAGCGATGAGGCGGGCGTATCGCGACCGGGCCGAGTTCCTTGCGGATGCCGACTTCGCCGACGTGCCGGTCCAGCGGCTAACGAGCAAAGAGCACGCGCGTTGGTTGAGTCGGAACCTCGACTCCGAGCGGGCATCCGTATCGCACCCCTCCGATGTGGAAACGGGGTACGAGAGTCCGGAGACGACGCACTACTCCGTGGTCGACGCGGACGGGATGGCGGTTTCGGTGACGTACACGCTCGAGTTCGGGTACGGGTCCGGGATCGTTGTCCCGGGTGCCGGCTTCCTCCTGAACAACGAGATGGGGGACTTCAACGCCGGGCCGGGGCTCACCAACGCGAGCGGTCTGATCGGTACCACACCGAACTTGGCTCGGCCCCAGCAGCGCATGCTCTCATCGATGACCCCGAGCATCTTGGCGAAGGATGGGGAGCTGGTCGCCGTCGTCGGATCTCCGGGAGGCCGGACAATCATCAACACCACGTTGCAGTTGATCCTCAATGTCGTCGACTTCGGCATGAACATCCAAGAGGCGGTGAACGCTCCGCGCCTGCACCACCAGTGGCTCCCCGACCGCATCCGGATCGAGGCAGACGGCGTCTCCGCCGAGACCGTTGCGACGCTCGAAGCCATGGGTCACACCGTGCAGGTGGGTGGGCGTCAGGGATCGGCAAACTCCGTGGGGTACGACGCTCGCACGGGCGAGGCTCTTGGGGCTCCCGATCCACGGAGCGGCGACTCCGGAGCCCGGGGTCCAGGGCGATAGGGGTGGGGGATCCGAGAGAGGCGCGTGCGGGTTTATACGGATGACGAAGCGAGCGGGCGCGACCAACTTGGTTCGTGCCAGAGGGCGTCGAGCGATGGAGCGAGGAGAGTCATGAGGCGTGTGCAGACGATGATCGGGCTGGTGCTCATAGCCATTGCATTCTACGCGGCCCCGGCCGCAGCACAGGCGACAGGGCCCACGCATTCCGGGTACGATCCGACGGTGGACGTTGCCGCTCACGTCCACGAGGGAGACCTCGGTGACAAGCTGATGATCCTAGAGACGTCGCTGAAGTGTCAGTGCAGCTGTGGCCTCGATCTCCACATGTGCCAATTCTCCATGCAGTGTGGAGAATCGCCCGTGTGGAGCCGGCGCATCATGGAGTCGCTGGAGGCAGGAGAGTCGGTCGAGGCAATTCAGGCGAGCTTCGTCAGCGACTTCGGGACCGAGGTCTTGATGCTTCCACCGCCGGAAGGCTTCAACTTGCTCGGCTACTTCCTTCCCGCGGTCGCTATCGTGACGGCAGGCATGTTGGTGGGCCTACTCGTGCGTGGCCGGGAGACGGTCAGCGCGACCGCCCCCGTAACGCAGCTTTCGACCGAAGATGAAGACAGGCTGCGGCGGGCGATGACGAAGCTCGACCAGGAAGAAGGGCCCGACTGGTAGAGCGGCTCGCACCCTATTTCTCGTACGCTATTTAGCGTACGATCGAGTAGACGCTCAGGCGGTCCACGCCGAGGGCATCTTGGCTCACGAATAGCGCGTACTCTTCCCCTAAGTCGACCGTCCGGCCCGGAGGTGAGCTGACCGCACCGAGTCGGACTCCGTCCCTAGATACCAGATCGAAGACCGGTTCGGCGGACCGTCGGAGCCAGCGCGCTCCAGTTGGGTCGATGTGAAGGGACGAGTACGCTGGCCGACGGACGGGGAGCTCGACTGAGGAGATCATCCGATCGAGGTCGGCGGAATTCACTTTCGAGCCGTAAAGGCCTTCGATCGAGTCGACCCATAGGAGGTACTCGGCCGCTTGGTGGTTCACCCGCGGACGTGCCATTTCCCAGTGAGACTCGACCGCTCCCGAATCGAGGTAGCACGTCAGCTCCACCGAGGCCTGATCCGACGTGCAGAGTTCCCCGGCCGCACTCGCGGCGGTAAGGGTGGCGGCACCGAAGGGCAGGGGTAACGTCGTCGTGCCCCACGGAGCCGACACCGCAGCGTGCTCTCGGCCCGCGAGCTCTCCGGACTCTGCTGTGACCTTGAGCTCTTCATCGAGTAGGAGCACGACCTCGGTTGGCCGGCTCCTCTCTCCACGTTCGACCTCTTTGCTCTTTTCTCTCGCGACCAATTTGTATCGCCCGCCGGCCACGGGGGTCACCTCTGCGGCCCACAACGGTGGAGTGAGGAGTGATTCGCTCAGCGCAACCGGGTCGATCGTGCGGACGGAGAGCAGAGTCCCTTCCAACGAGAAGGACGACTCCCGCCATGCGGCCGCGTCCCACACGCGAACCCTGCTTCCATCGGCCACGACACGCTCTGGAGCTTGGAACTCGCCGGGGCCCGCCCCCCTCCGTCCCCACACGTCGACGCGACCGTCGCTCGAGTACACGAAGACCTCGGACGTCAGTCCATCGAGCACCACGACACGGCCATCTGATAGAAGGACGGCGTCGGAGATCCTCCCGAATTCGTGAGGTAGGTCCCCTTCCTGACCCCCAATGCTCCAAGCGGGCTCGCTATCGATGGTCGGACCGGACTGCGTATGCCGACCAGGTGGCTCGGAGTCCGAGCACCCGGACGACACCCCTACCGCCACCGAAAACAATACGGCCCATCCGACCGAGTCGGTTCGGTAGTGAGAAGCCACAAGCGGTCCAGCTACGCGCCGCCCACGAGCACCCACTCCTCTTGAGGTGGGATCAACCATTCCGCGCCCGTCTCCGTAATCACGACCATCTCTTCGACCGAGATCGTCTTGGTCGATCCATCGTCACGTTCCCACCCGAAGAAGCCGTCAAAGGCGAAGGTGTGACCAGGACGAAGCTCCCGAGCCGCGTCTCCCGCGGGCGGAGCGCCGTTGGCGGCGCCACCGAGTCGAGGACCGACGTCATGGGCCCAGTAGCCGACGGGGTGGCCCGTGCTCCAGATGATCGGGATGGAGCCGTGGCGCTCGAGCACCTCTCTTTGCGCCAGATCTACGTCCCACCCTCGCGCTCCGGGAGCCATGACCGCCATAGCAGCACGACTCCCTTCCCGTGCGTGCTCCCACCTTGCCTGCATCTCCGGAGGAGCCTCGGACTCACCATCCCTCAGGACGTAGGCGAAACGCTGGATGTCGGTAACCCACATGTCATGGACACGGATACCGAAGTCGGTCTGAATGACATCGCCCCTCTGGATCACCTTCTCCGTGGAGTGTGAGTGGCCGCGATCCGGGCCTGAGTTCACATTCGGGTTCTGGTCGGGCGCCCATCCATCGCCGACCCCGAGCTCGGCCATCCGTCGCTTGAGGAAGCGGGCGACGTCTGCATCGGTCGTTTCCCCGGGCACGATTTGCTCGTACGCCTCCAGCTCGAGCTGCTCCGTGAGCTCGGCCGCTCGCCGCATGATATCGACCTCACGAGGGAGCTTCACCGAGAGCCATTCGACGACGACGTCGGCGCTCGAAACGAGGCGACCAGAGAGGTCGGGCCCCAAGGCACGCTCGAGAGCCTCGCGCTGGGTCCAGGAGAGGCCATCCGCGATGTTCCGAGAGCTACTGTTCACTGCGATGCGATCCGGGTCGCGAGCGGCGAGCTCCTCGGCGACCGCTGCGTACATGCTCATGCCTCGGGGGGTCGCTCGCACCGAGTCGAGAGGGGTGACTTCAGCGAGCGCGGTGGATTCGGTCTCGGGGGAGATCGCCAGAGACTCCAAGGTCCCCGCGTCGTCGATGAAGAACATGAAGGCGGCCAGACCTCCGGCGTTCTCGGCTCCGATGTGGGCCGCGATCGGGTCGTTCGCGTTCTCACGCGCCAGCACGACCCATGCGTCGACGTCTGCCCGGGCCATGGCAGGGCCCAAGAGGGTTTGGATCCGCTCCGCTCGAATCGAGGGCCATAGGGAGGCATCATCGGGGAAGGGTGGCGCGGTCACCTGGTTGGGTGGAGGCTCGACCGCACAAGCGGCGAACACCGTGGCAGCGGCGAACAGGACGAGTGGTGCGCGCGGGATCGGACGGAGCGTGTGTGGGTTCATGGCCGTACCGTGATGCGTCGGAGTCGCCCCGGCAAGACGCGCCCCGTGTGCCGCTTCGGATCCTTCGCACGTCTGTTTGTGTGAAAGAAGGTGGGCAGCGACCCCTCCCACCGAGTAACGTATGAAGACTCGGACATACCCGTCTGTTCGAACCCATCCCCTGTGCCGATGCCCTCGATGACGCCAATGCGTGGTAGAGCGACCCGCCTCGCCCTTCTCGTTGCACTCACTGCCTGTCAGTCCGGTACCCCGGTCGAGACACCTACGCCTACCTCGATCGAGCTCTCCGGAACCTCGTTCGAGATGGCGTTCTTGGGGCAGACCGCCCCTGTGGGTGTGACCGTTCGCGACCAGAACGGGGAGTCACTTTCGGGACAAACGATCACCTGGTCGGTGGACGACACCGGTGTCGCGACCGTGGACGGCAACGGCGTTTTGACGGCGACTGGAAACGGGAGCGCAACGCTCAGCGTCTCGAGCTCTGGACTACAGGCCACTGCGTCGGTGACCGTGGCTCAGATCGCGACAAACGTGGCGATTGTCTCGGGCCTCGGCCAAGAGGCCAAGATCGACTCGACGCTCGCCACGCCGATTGTGGCCGAGGCGCGCGATGCCGGGGGAGCGGAGTGGCTGGGGAGACGATCGAGTTCGCCCCCGATCCGACTCACGGCTCGGTGAGTGTGGCTTCAGGTACGACCGATGCCACCGGGCAGCTGTCCACCGAGTGGACGCTAGGCTCGGGCTTAGGGACGCAAACGTTGAATGCCTCGATTCCCGGTGTAGCGTCGGCAGAAGTCACCGCGATCGGTCGACCGCTCTTCCCGACCGCCGACTTGGTGATTCCCGGTCCGCCTCTTCTGTCCCGCCTGGACCCGTCGACACAGGAGACCCTGACGGTCCAAACTTCGATCTTCAACGACGGGGACCTCGCGTCCGGCGCTTATCGGGTCGCGGTGTTGGCTGGAGGGGTAGAGGTCGGTACGGCGGACCTCGCCTCGCTCGACGCGGCGGACACCGTGAGCGTCGAGATCACAATTGGGCCGCTGGCAGCCGGTACGCAGGACCTAACCGTGGTTGCCGACGCGGATGATGCGATTACAGAGATCTTCGAGGACAACAACGAAGGCGGTCGCAGCGTCTTCGTCGTGTCCCAGGCCGCGCTCGCAGTAGGAGCCAACGCTGCGATCGCGGGCGCGACCGATGAAGAACTCCTTTTCGTCGTCGACATCCCCGCCGGACCAGACTCTGCGGCCACCTTCACGATCACGGGCGGATCTGGTGATGCGGATCTCTACGTGTCCGACGGGGTGCGTCCTTCGACCCGTGACGGGTACGACGATTGTTTGAGCTTCGGGCCTGACAACAACGAGAGTTGTCAGATTCCCTTCCCCGGTGGCGGACGGTACCACGTGCTCGTCCACTCCTTCGCTGCCGTGTCCGGCGCGACGCTCAATGTGCAGCTCGGCAACGATCTCGAGTCGTTCGACATCGAGGTCGAGTTCATCGACAGCGGTACGCAGACACAGAACGACGCGTTCACCACGGCGGCTGCTCGTTGGGGTGAGCTTATCGTGGCCGACATCTTCGACATCGACTTTTCGGGGAACCCGACTCAGGTGCCGTCCTGGTGTGTCCCCAGCCAACCGACGATCAGCGATGTCGTGGACGACATCCGGATCTTCGTGCGCATCGTGGCCATCGACGGTCCCGGTGGCACGCTGGGCCAAGCCGGCCCTTGCAGCGTCCGCACCGTGGGCGACCTACCGATCTACGGGCAGATGCAGTTCGACGAGGCCGACCTCACGGTTCTCGAGAACAACGGGCAACTCTTCGATGTGATTCTTCATGAGATGGGCCATGTGCTAGGCCTCGGCACGCTCTGGGCGTCGGGTTTCAAGGACTTCCTCGAGCTTCCCTCTCTCGACGGGAATGGGAACATCATCCCCGGGCAGGACACGCACTTCTCCGCCCCCGAGCGATCGTCGCCTTCGACGACAATGGCGGCACGGCATACGCGAGCAACAAAGTCCCGGTCGAGAACAACTCGGCTCAGGGTTCCGGGGATTCCCACTGGCGCGAGTCCGTGATGGAACTCGAGCTGATGACCCCCTTCTTGAATGGCGGACAGATCAACCCGCTCTCGGAGATCACGGTCGAGTCGATGGCTGACCTCGGATACGGGGTCGATAAGTCGGCCGCTGACTCGTACAGCGGTGTGACCCCCGTATCGCCCATGCCGGCCATCGTGTTGGACGGACCACTCCCACCCGGAGTCGTAGACCTTCGAGGGGATGCATTCCGTGGCCCCTTCCTGCGGATCGATGAGAAGGGTCGTGTCGTGGGGATCCTCCGATGAGGGCCGGGCGCGTCGTGGCGGTCATGGCTTGCGGGCTCCTCGTCGGCGCTTGCGCCGGACGAGCAGGATCGAACGCAGGTCCGGTCCCCGCCTCGTGCTCACTCGACGCCGTCATGCTCGAAGAAGGCACATCGATGACCGGCTTCCAGGGCAGCTACGCGCTGGAGCTGATAGGTAACGATGGCCGCGTTGTTTCAGGCCCCCTTCACCTCTCCGAGCGCCCCGCTGAGATGCAGGCACAAGGGGAGTGGGGAACTCCGCTTGCCGGGACACTCGAAGTGGAGCTCGCGGAGATCGGCGCTCAGCGGGTCGGTGACATCTCGAGCGACGATCCCGACGCGCCTGGCGTCCTCGTCTTGGAGGGAGCTGGTGCGGACGGGTGGAGCATTCTCTTGCGCCTGGGCTCCGACGCGAATCGCACGGACATCACACCGATCGACGCTGCGTATACCGTCCTCTCCGTGCAACGCCTGTATGAAGACGGCTTCACCGGGGTGTGGTGGAGCGGCGTGCGGGATGCTCGGACGGAAGGCTTCTTCTGTGCGAGGAGCGAAGGATAGGCGAGCCATTGCGCTCGCGGTGAGGTCGGTGCACTGCTCCGCGGGACCTTTTGGTCGTCGACGCGCGTTACTCTGGCAAGGATAACTCCGAACGGGAGCGGCTGGTGAAGCAGAAGACTTTTGTGGCTTTGTGTGCCGGTGTCTTGAGTTCGGCTATGGCCGCCGATCTCGCCGCTCAGCGGTTCACCGAGGTAGATCCAGAGCCCGGTCAGCCGGTCGCTGAGGACTTCGACACCGAACGAGCCCTCTTTTGGGCCGAACCCAACTTCGTCCCGCTGCGGAATCCGGAGTGGACGCCGTTGCGCGATGCGATCGGTGATGGCGATATAGCGGACGACACGCCCCTCCTCGTCTTTCAGGCGGGAAGCGAGACGCTGACGTTGGTTACCAGTCAGATGTCGTACCATCACGTCGCCCAGGGTGAGATGGCTGGTGAGCCGTGGATGGTCACATTCTGAGTGGTCTGCAACTCAGGCGTCAGGATGACGCCAAGGGTCGGGGATGACGTGTACTGGTTTGCGGAGCAGGGTCTGTACGACGGCCTCTTCCTGATGAAGGACGAAACCACAGGGACGTTCTGGGATCACATGACGGGGCGGGCGGTGTACGGGCCCGACGTCGGCGAAACCCTGCCTGTCGCGGGGCTGGTGCAGAGCACAGCTGCCCAGGTGCTGCGCGAGCACCCAGATGCGAGGATCACCCTGTCGGATCGAGCGATCCGGTCCGACGACGACATGAAGGTCGGGGGACTCATGCGCGGGATCATGGGTCGCCTCAACGGGATGTTCCAATCGACGATCGACGAAGACGACGATCGGCGGCCTCAGATGGACCTGGGAATCGGATTGTGGGCCGGAGAAGAGGCGCGCTACTACCCGATGGAAGTCATCCGCGCCAGTGGGAGGGCCTTGATCGACGACTTCGCGGGAGAGCGGGTCGTCGTCATGATCGATCCGGAGAACTTTATTCTCATGGCATTCCGCACCGAGGCCGATTCGTTCGAATGGGACGGAGACCGACTTCGGTTATCGGACGGATCGTACGTCGAGAACGCCGTGCTCCGCTCTGCGGACGGCGCGCGCCTGGGCGGGGCAAGGCCACTCCAGGTATTCACTCGTTGGTATGGGTTTTCCGCAACCTTCCCCGAGACGGAGGTTTTCGGAGGTCGCTGACCTGTTCAGAGGTTAGTCGCCGATTACCGTCAGAAAGCCGTGTGGGTCGTCATTCTCACCACGGACCGTCTCTAGGAAACGTGCCTGGATCGCCGACGTGATGGGGCCCGCGCTTCCCGCTCCGATTTCGATCCGATCGACACTGCGGACCGGGGTGACTTCGGCGGCCGTGCCGGTGAAGAACATCTCGTCGGCCGTGTAGAGGGCCTCCCGCGGGACCGGCTGATCGACGACGTCATACCCGAGGTCGTTTGCCATCTGGATGACTGCATTGCGCGTGATACCCTCGAGCGACGTTCCGTCGAGCACCGGGGAGATCACCACCCCATCGTTCACAAGGAAGAGATTCATACCGCTTCCCTCGCTCACGAGACCTCCCGGCCCCAACGCGATTGCGTCGACGTACCCGTTCTGAATCGCCTCCATCTTCATGAGCTGCGCGTTCACATAGTGACCCCCGGCCTTGGCGCGAGCAGGGAAGGTGTTGGGGGCCATGCGCTGCCACGACGAGACACAGACGTCGACGCCCTGCTGGAGCGCGCCGTCTCCGAGGTACGTGCCCCAGCCCCATGCCGCGATGTAGGTCTCGATCGGACTCAAGATCGGGTTGAGGCCAGGAGTGCCGTAGCCCCTCAGGATCATGGGGCGGATGTAGCAGTTGCGGAGCGCGTTCTTTCTGATGATGTCGATGCAGACGTCGCGCAGCTCGTCCGCTGAGTACTCCGGGAGCATTCGGTAGATCTTGGCGGAGTTGATGAGGCGGTCGATATGTGCATCGAGCCGGAAAATCGCGGGCCCCTGAGGGGTCTCGTACGCACGGATGCCTTCGAAGACCGACGTCCCGAACTGCACAGCGGTCGCCAAGAGGTGCACTTTGCAGTCGTGCCACCCGACGTACTCACCATCCTTCCAGATCCATTCCGCTTCTTGGAAGCCCACTGCGCCCATTAAACGAGTCCTTTGATCCAGCCGCCATCGACGGCAATTGATTGTCCTGTGATGTAGGCGGCCTGTTCAGAACTGAGGAATGCGACTAGAGCCGCGAGCTCCGGGGGCTCGGCCAAACGCCCCATGGGAATCTCTTTCTCCCATCCTTCATATGCGCCCTCCACGGTAGTCCCGTCGCGTTCCGCGACCGATTCCGCCAGATGGATGAGGCGCTCGGTCCGGGTGTAGCCGGGGAGTACGTTGTTCACCGTCACGTTGAACGGGCCGGCTTCATTTGAAATCGTCTTCGCGAAGCCGGTCACGCCCGCACGGATCGAGTTCGAAAGGATCAGTCCCGCCACGGGCTGCTTCACGGAAATCGACGTCACGTTGATGATCCGACCCCAACGACGCTCTTTCATCCCGGGTAGAGCCGCTCTCACGAGGTTGACGACGCTCTCGAAGTTTTGGGCTATGGCGGTGCGCCACACCTCGGCAGAGTGGTCTTCGAACATCCCGGCGGGCGGACCGCCCGTGTTCGTGACCAGGATGTCGACTCGGCCGAACGAGTCGAGAGCGGCCGAAATCAACTGCGCGGGGCCGTCCGTGGCGGTCAGGTCACACGCAACCGATTCCACTCGGGCACCGGTCGCCTCCGTGATCTCTGTCTCGACCCTCGCGAGCTTCCCTTGAGATCGCGAATTGATGACCAGTTCCGCGCCTTCGGCCGCCAGCGTATCGGCGATAGCCCTCCCCAGCCCCTGTGACGAACCTGCGACGACGGCAACTTTTCCCGCGAGTCCGAGGTCCATTACCGGTCGTGGAAATAGGAGTCGGTTCCGTCGAGCCAATCTTGCCGAGGGGGACTAAAGACATCGACGTCGAACGTGTCTTCGAGCGCTTCGGCTTTGTGCGGCACGTTGGACGGGATGAACATCACTTCACCCGCGGAGACGACTCGCTCCTCGTATCCCGGCTGACCCTCGTCCCCGATCCAGAAGCGCAGGGCGCCCTCCACGATCCAGGTCAACTGTTCGTTCTCGTGCGCGTGCTTCGGCACGATGGCACCCTTCTCGAGGAAGACCTGCGCGAGCATCATCCGGTCGCCGGTGAAGAGGCGGCGTGCGATGTCACTCGTTACTGACTCACGCTCGATGTCATCCCAACGTTCGTGACGTACTAACGCGTCGGCCATCTTCGACTCCGGTCGGAGGGCGGCCCCGGGGATGGGTGGGGCCTGAAAAGGACCGGCCAAAGGGCGACGTGCGAGCTGCTATGTCAATGGGTCGCGTGCGCGTCGCTCGGTCTGAGTCCTCAGCAGGGTCGGTGGGCTCGACTACGGAGCGCGTGATCCTCGGAACGGTCTCGGGCTGGGTGGACGTGTGCGTCCCTCGAATCGGAGCTCGACCGTTCCTGAGATCGTACCGCCTTCGACCGACCCCCGTATCTCGATTCGTTCGACAACATCGAGCTCTGGGTTCGTCGAGTCGTGCTCAGTGCCTACCAGTCGGAAGCCACCGTTCTCGAGCTGACCGGAGAGCTCCCACTGAACCGGTTCTTGGATGTTGGTTTTCCAGTATCCGAACACGGAGTCGCCATCGCTACTCAGCACGAGTTCTGCGTCGCCCCAGCGCTGAATCTCCATAGACCCGTCTGCGTGGGTACGGACAGCCTGGGCCCATCGGACCTGCCAACTTCCGTCGATGTCTTGGGCGTTTGCGCCCGCAATGAACCCGCTGGCGATGATGGAGTGGGTGACGAATAGGAAGACGAGGAGAACTCGGGGTGGGGTCATGACGCATCTCTGAGTGAAGTCGTAGCGTCGGCCCGACTGGCTCGCCGTGCCGGCAGCCAGGCCGCGATGGTCGCGACAGTGAGCATCAGCAGCGATGAGGAAGCGTACGCGGCCGCGTCGGAGTGCCCGATGCCGAACAGGAGTCCACGGAGCACCGTGCTAAGGCCAAAGGAGACGCCGATGCCCACCACGATCCCGACTGCAGCGATGGTCACGCCTCGCGCGAGCATGAGCCGGGCGAGTGACCGCGGCGCGGCTCCGAGGGCGATGCGGATGCCGATTTCTCGCACGCGCTGGGAGGCGGAATAGGACACGAGCCCATACAGCCCCACCATCGCGAGGGTCAATGCCAAGCCGGCGAACGTCGCCAACAGGAAGCCGATCGTTCTCGTCTCGCCCATGGACTCCGTGAGCGACTCGTCGAGGTGAACGATCCGCGAAGCCGGGAGATCTCCGTCTTCCTGGGCGAGTATCGATCGTAGACGCTCGTCGGAGATCGGTTGATCGTCCTGGCCTCGTACCTGGAGGTACATCCGGGGAGAGTACACTTGGTCGAGTGGGTAGTAGACCGCGGGGCTGGGTGGGGACCGCAGCGATCTCATCTGCACGTCACCGACGACGCCGACTACACGCCACGTTTCCTGTCCTTGGAGCTCTTGGCCGATCGGGTCGAGCCCGGGCCAGAAGAGCGACGCGAGCGCCTCATTCACCACAACGACCCGTTCCGCTTCATCCCCGAACCCGCGGAGTGACCGACCCTGACGAAGTCGGACCCCCAGGGTCTCGAAGTAGTTCGGTCCGACGATATTGTACTCGGCCTCGAACAGGACGTGTGGGCGGCCCGCGGGCGACACTCCGGCTCGACTGTGCCCGCCGACGAGGGGAACCTGGTTGGAGAGGGTGACGGCATCGACGCCGGGAGCGGTCGACGCGTGTCGGAGTAGTGACTCCCAGTACCTTCGGCCGCTCGACTCGTCGTACCGGCCGGTGGAGTGAAGGTCGATACCTGTCGCGACTACCCCTCGGGGTGCGAAGCCCGGGTCGGCCCGCTGAGCGTTCATCACGCTACGTCCCAGTAGCGTGGCCCCTACGACCAGCGCGAACGAGAGCGCGATCTGGCTCGCGACGATCGAGTCCCGGAGGCGGGTTCTCCCCGGTCCCCTTGTCGTCGAGCCCTCACGAATCGCCTCGACTACGTCCCGTCGCGAGAGGATCCAGGCTGGTGCGGTTCCGAAGAGGAGACTCGCGACGGCTCCACTGCCGAGCAAGACGAGGTAGACTCGCGCGTCCGCGTGGACTGAGACCGCGAGCGTATAAGGGAACACCAAGGGAAGCAGGTCTCCGGCAACCCGCACGATGGGCAGCGCCAGCACGGTCGCGAATCCCGCGAGAATCACACTCTCGGTGAGGAGTTGCCGAGTCAGCCGGCCCCGACCGGCGCCCAAGGCCAGTCTCATGCCCATCTCCGAACGTCGGTCCGCGGCGCGTGCCAGCATCAGGCTCGCGACGTTGGTACAGGTGATCAGCAGAACGAGTCCTGCAATGAGGAGGAGGATCACGGAGATCTGTGAGGCTTCGGCGCGCTCCTCGGGATCCAGCCCGACCCCCGGTGTCGCGAGGACCCTGATCCCCTCATTTACCGGTGACGCTTCGCGAAGGCGCGACGTCACGATCTCGAGGGAGCTCACGGCATCATCATAGGATGCGCCGTCCTGTAGACGGCCGATGAGCTGGATCCAACTCGAGCCCCACTGCTCGAACCGCTCCCGGGCGTCATCGGACGGGTGCATCATCGTCGGGATCCAGACGGCGGGTGGGCTGCCCACGCTTTCGACGCCGGCGAAGCCCGGGGGCGTCACCCCGACGACGACGTACGGCTCGCTTCCAATCGCGACGGTTGTGCCGACGATCGACGGGTCCTCTCCAAATCGTCGACTCCACAACGCGTGGCTGAGAACGGCCACTGGGTGACCTCCGACCTCGAGATCGTCACTGGGCTGGAGCAGTCTTCCTATGAAGGGTCGGACACCGACGACGTTGAAGTAGTCGCCGGTTACGAGCTCACCCACGACCTGTTCGGTCTCGGCTCCCTCCCCGATCGCGAGCATTCGGCCTTGGTACCCTGCGATACCGGAGAACCCTCGGGACGTGGCTTTGATGGTCTGCAGGGCGGGCCATGACCAGTTGTCCCACCGCGGCGCGGGGTCATAGGAGCGAGCGATCTGGACCAGACGGTCGGGCTGTTGCACTTCTGCGGGAGCGCGGAGGACGAGACCGTTGACCAACGAAAAGATGGACGCGTTCGCACCTATGCCGAGTGCCAGTGTCACCGCCGCGACGACTGTGAACGATGGGGAGCGCTTCAGCACGCGACACGCGAAGCGGACGTCCTGAGTCACCCTATCGAGGGACCATCCTTCCGTTCTCAACCAAAGGGCGTGAGGAATCGCCCCAAGTACGAACGAAAAGATCGTGGGTAGATCCGGGCTCGTCGTCGTCCGTGCCTCGGTCAAGACGTCGAGCTCCGACTGCCATTCTTCGAGCCACTCCTGTCTTCGGTCGGCCGGAACGACTCGGGCGACGAGGTGCAGGAGTTTGCGCGCGATGCTCGGCTTCACGACCGACGCACCGCACTCGGTGTGAGAGCAGCCGCCACGGATGCGATGCGCGCTGCCCCTTCCTGCAGGACCCGGAGACCTTCGGGGGTCAACTCGTAGTAGCGGCGCCTCGGTCTACCTTCTCGGTCGGCGATGCGCTGGTCCTCCCAACGTGCTCGGACGAGTCCGCGTTTCTTGAGCCTGCCGAGCGTCGGGTAAACAGTCCCTGAGGGCATGCCTGTGCGCGTGATGATATCGAGGCCGTACGAGACACCCTCTCGGATTGCCCCGAGGATCCTCAACGAGGTCATGCCTAGCGATCGCGGCATCTTCTCAACGTCCTCCGCCCCTAAGTCAGAAGTGTAAGGTAAGTAGTAATACGATACACGTTCTGCCGTCCAGGGTTGCCGAGTCGTACTGTGAGGGCTCTGGTGGGAGAGAGGGCGCACGGCGTAGATGGGTCGGATCTCCCCACGTCCGATGGGGTTCGATGGGCTGAGTATTCCCAAGCCACGGGGAGTGGATGTCCGAATTGCCCTCGAAGCCCGACGTGCAGCGCGTGGAGAAATCCGACGCGGAGTGGCGCGCGGAGCTGACCGAAGCCGAGTACGCTGTACTTCGAAAGAAGGGAACCGAGCGGGCTTTTGCCGGCGAGTATACCGACGAGAAGCGTGACGGTGTGTACCGCTGCAAGGGGTGTGGAACCCCCCTCTTCTCCTCTGACACCAAGTACGATTCGGGCAGCGGGTGGCCCTCATTCACGGAGCCTATGGATGGGGACCACGTAGCTACCGAGAGGGATACCTCTCACGGGATGGTGCGGACAGAAGTGCTCTGCTCCGTGTGTGATGGGCATCTCGGTCACGTCTTCCCGGACGGTCCGGGCCCCAACGGTCTACGCTACTGCATCAACTCGTGTGCGCTCGACCTCGACCCCTCCCCTCAGGAAGAGGAGTGAGGCCCGTGCTGTCGAGACGTTCGCGCTTGTCCTTTAGAAGCGGGGGCGCCGCTTGGCTCGGCCTCGGCGTCGTACTCGCGTCGTGCGGCGGTAGTGCACCACCACCTACGCCTGGACAGACGCGAGGGATCGCGCCGGATCTACGGGGGAGCAGGGTGGTGCTACTCCCCGTCCAGCAGGTCTCGGGGATTCCGGGCGACGTAGATGCCGAGGTGCGCTTCGCGCTCACGGATCGTGGCCAAGGAGTGGTGTGGGTACACAGCGAAGAGGTGGAGCGCGTCCTTGCTCGCTCGCCCTCGACGCCGACCAGGACGACGCAGCTTCCAGTCGGGGTGTTTCTCCAGGCTGAGGTCGAACGCGTAGGAGACCCACTCTTCGGCATGCTTCGGCGGCTCGCGGGCCTCGTTGATGCCGAGGCCGTGTTACTTCCCGTGGCCGCGACGTTCGAGCCCGACCTTTCCGTACCGGGGAGTGGCCCCAGGGTCCGACTTCAGGCTGCGCTCATCGAGCCCCGTACGGGTCGAGTACTCTGGTACGGGATGGAGCAAGGCGAGGTACTCCCTGCCGCGCAGCCCCGCGCCCTCGCATCGGCTTCCGAGGAGTTGGCGCGATCTCTGCTCTGGTACATCACAGACTGATTTCGAGAGCTTGCGGAGGGCTGGCACGATGATTTGGGCGGAGCGCAATGTGGTATTGGCGTGCATCGCTGTTTTTTGCCTGGCGGGTTGCGGATCCACCGCTCCCGCGGGCGAACTCCCTACAGCGGAGGTGATCGAAGCGGCGTACGCATACGAGCGTACCCTCTCCGCTGAGATCGTGGGTAACGTCGCCGTGCTCACGGTGCAGCAGGAGCCACTCCAGTTACGTCGCGGAGGCACGCTCTGGGCAAAGGTGGGTCCGTTCGTTTTCTTGTTCTCCGACGAGACAAGGCTTCTCTTCGAGCAGTACGACGGATTGGGGGCGGTGCGGGTCATAACACGAGTAGGCGATACTGAGGTCGCGAACGCCCTCCTCCGGGCCGACGAACTCACCGACCTTCTCTGGCGTCGTTCTCTCAACATCGCGGGTAAGGCCCGTCGCGACGGGACCACGATGATTACACTCCTCGAAGACCTGGTCGATTGGGGCGAAGGCCACACCGACTTCACGTATAACCCACGCTTCACGAGCCGATGACGAAGACGATTACGGTCATTCCCGGAGATGGAATCGGACCCGAGGTCACGAATGCGACTCTCGACGTACTGCGCGCGGCGGATGCGGACCTCGAGTATGACATGCAGTTGGGTGGGATCGCGGCACTCGAAAAGGTGAAGCACCCACTCCCTCCAGAGACAATCGAATCCGCTGAACGGAATCGGGTTCTCCTAAAGGGTCCGCTTACCACGCCGTCGGGCTCCGGCTTCCGCTCGATCAACGTCGAGATCCGAAAGATCTTCGACCTCTACGCGAACGTGCGTCCGGTGCGCACGATCGTGCCGGGCGGGCGGTACGAAGACATCGACTTGGTCCTGATTCGCGAGAACACGGAAGGGCTCTACGTCGGTGTGGAGCACTACATCGGGATGCACGGAGACCCCCGCGCGGCAGCGGAGTCCGTGATGATCATCACTCGCTTCGGAGCCGAGCGGATCTGTCGCTACGCTTTCGAGTACGCGCGGGCGAATGGTCGAAAGAAGGTCACCCTCGCCCACAAAGCGAACATCTTGAAGTACACCCAGGGCCTCATTCTCGACGTCGCGAAGGAAGTGGCGGCGGAGTATCCGGAGATCGAGTGGGAGGACCGGATCATCGATGCAACGGCGATGCAGCTAGTGTTGGATCCCTACCGCTTCGACGTCCTGGTTATGGAGAATATGTTCGGCGACATCCTATCGGACCTAATGGCGGGGCTCGTCGGAGGGCTGGGATTCGCACCCGCCGGGAACATCGGCCGTGACGCCGCGATGTTCGAGGCCGTACACGGCTCTGCACCCGACATCGCCGGTCAGGGCATCGCCAACCCGATGGGCCTCCTCATGTCCGCGTGCCTGATGCTCGATCACCTCCAGCAAGAGGAGGTTGCCACCCGAATTCGCGGTGCCATCGATCAAGTAGTCCTGGCGGGTGAGACCCGTACCCGGGACATGGGCGGATCAGCGAGCACCAAGGAGTTCGCCGCGGCGCTCGTCCGCGCGCTCGACTGACTCTCGCCGGAGTCCAATGCAACGGGCTATCGTGTGCCGATGAGTGATCGGAACGTGAGCTGGCGCGACCGGTACCCCGGCGAGGTGACGTGTGTGCGGTGCCTCGAGGTCTACGACCAGATGGTGCTCGATCGCATGCTCTGGTGTGAGAACTGTCGCCTCAAGGCACGCAATCGGGCGGGGTGGTGGGGATGGGCAGGCGGGTTTGCGTTCGCGCTGGCGTGCGCCGCGTACGTCTGGTTCGTCGTTCAGCCCACGGATCTCGTCATCGGCGGCTGGCTCGGTACGCTAGTGGCGGCCGTTTGGATCGGGCAGAAAGTCGCGCGCGAGATCATCTACGGTGGGATGCGCTTCAAGAATGCCCGGGCCGTCGAGGCGGTGCCGCCCGAGGTCGAGCGTTAGTCGTTTCCGCCGGGACCGGCCGCACGATCGACGATGGCCCGCAGAAGGAGATCCCGCAGATGACCCGTGCCTCGGCGCGTCCTGCCCTCGAACTGATCGAGCAACGTGGTGGCTGCACCCATTCGCCCAGATTCGACATACCCTATCGTCGCGATCTCGACGAACTGACCGGACGGCACCCAGCGCTCTTCGCTGAGTACACGGTCGCGTAAGATGTCCGCCGCCTCTGCAACACTGAGCCACTCCCCGAGCGCGTAGCTGCGCAGAAGCTGCACGGTGGCGTGGGCCGCGGCAGGGGCGCTCTCCCGGGTGAGAGCGCCGTCGACCCGAGCGTAGAACGTCGTGTCGATCCATCCCCAAGAACGATGGTGGAGGACGTTCTCGGCAGTGACGAAGCCAGCCGCCCACGTCTCCCACTCGCTCTCCGTGGTGGCAGACTCACCCAGGGTGAAGAAGGTCTGGAGGTGCACGAGGTCGTTCTGCCACTCCGCGAACTCTTCAGGGGCGATCCCACCGCCAGCCTGGATCGTCTCGCGCAGCCACGCGGCGCGCTCGGCCAGCACGGACGCGCCCAGCCCGTAGGCCGGAGCCATCGCGTAGGCCGTGCGAGGTTGGCTCCAACCAGACAGATACTGGCCCAGATCCACCCGCTCCGTCCCGAGGCTGTAGATCCCATAGGCAGACTGTCGTGTAAAGCGAGTTCGCTCGGATCCGAGGTCCAGGATCGGGTTGTAGTCCGAGTTCGCGACAGTCCGGCCGTCGAGGAGAGGGCGTAACGTCTCCTCGTCGAAGAGGAGGAGCGCGTTCATGTGCTGTGCTCGAACCCGAGGCGCGACATTGGTGAGCGTGAGGAAAGGATCCGAGTCGAGCACCGACCAATCCGGCTCAGGGAGCTCGCCCCTGGACGCCACGATGGCGACGTCGGCGTCACCGACGAGATAGCCGCGGTACGATGAGAACGTCTCGTCGAGGGCGGCGAGTACCGATAGAAAGAGCCCGTCGTCCATCTCGTAGATCTGGACCCACTGGGTGAAGACGCCGCCCGCCGCGAGGTAGCGAGACGCGTTCGCGTAGAACTCTTTGGTAAAGAGGCTCGCGGTCCCACTAACCCACGGATTGCTCGGCTCGGTGAAGATGATGTCGAAGGCTTCCTCCTGGTACGAGAGGAAGGTCTTCGCGTCGTCGAAGACGAAGGACGACCGAGGGTCGGAGAATACAGATTCATTGGCCGGTAGAAAGACGAGCGACCCCTCGACCATGAGCGGCTCGATCTCGATCGTCACCATGCGCTCGAGGGCCGGGCTCGTCAGGATCGCCGCCCCACTCATCCCGGACCCGTGGCCGATGTTGACCGCCGTCCGGGCCTCAGGGTGGTAGGCCATCCCGACAATCGGGGCTAACACTTGGGTCGTCATGTCCCGACCCCGGGGGACAGGACGCGGGGTGAGTGTATCCCTCCCCTCGGCCTTCCAACGCGGACCCATGGAGGCATCCGGTTTCCCGTTCGTGGCGAGAACGGTTACACCGTCCGCCGTTCCGACGTGAGCAGAGACCGTCGCCGTGCGACCGTCCTGGTAATAGAGACTGCGCCACTCGTCTCCCACCGCGAGTTCACCGTTACGATACACGCCGCTCGTCACGACAGTCGGGGCGAAATCAGTGAGCGCTGCGACGACGAAGATTGCGACGGCTCCGGCACCGGCGGTGGCCATCCAGGGTCGACGGGTACCGCTCCATCGGGTGGATCGCTCGAGGAGCCAGATGCCGAGAGCGAGGTCCAGCGTTGCCCCTGCGATCACGAGGCCCTCTAGGCCCAGGTAGGGGAGCGCGATGAGCCCGGCGATGCCCGCGCCGACGACCGAGCCGACCGTGTTCACGGAGTAGACGCGCCCGATTGTGCGCTCTCCGAGGCCCTGCCTCAGCAGAGCGCCCGTGACGAGCGGCAGTGTCGCACCGGCCAAGACCGTGGCTGGCAGCATGATTGCGAGGCAGAGAGCGTAGCGTCCGGCATTGAACGCCAGGTAGCCCCCGTCGGTTCGCGGCACCGTGGTCATGAAGTCCGCCATTACCGAAAAGCTTGCCAGATACAGCGGAAGCGAGACGATGGCTGCGAGTCCCATCCAGACTTGGACTCGACCGAGGAGGTGGATCGGGTCCGGCGTCCGGTCGGATGCCTCGCGGATGGCCCAGGCTCCGAGCGCGATTCCGAGGATGAAGGCCGAGAGCATCAGCTCGAAGGCGTGGGTCGCGCTACCCAGGACGAGCGAGAGCATGCGGATCCAGGCGATCTCATACGCGAACGAGGCCACCGCAGTCGCGAAGGCCACGACCAGGAGGACGGGGACGATCCGCGCCGTGGCGGGAGCCCATGCTTCACGGTCGTCTGCCGGCACCTCGGGCTCCACCGGGACCGGTTCGGACGGTGCCACGGTTGCCGACGACGGCCTCGTATTCGACCAGACTAGCCCGGCGGCTACGAGGTTCATCACGGCTGCGGCGACCGACGTCCCCGCCAGGCCGAACCATCCGATTAGCCCGAATCCGGCTAGGAGCACGCCAAACGCGCCCCCCAGTGTGTTCAGCAAGTACGCGTCGGCGACGCGACTCCCGGGGTGGGCGCGATCGCGACGGACCAGACCCGCCGCCATCAGAGGGAAGGTGGTGCCGAGAACCACAGCTTGCGGAAGGATGAGTACTCCCGCGATGGCCCAACGGGCAGACCCCGACCACGCGGCGCTCCCTAGAGCGGGGAAGAGGACGTCGTAGCTGAAGTCCGTCACCCATACGAAAACGGCGTGGAAGAGCAGGCCGAAGCCGGCCAGCGCCACTTCGGCGAGGGCGTACGCCTTCAGGGGTTCCTGCAAACGCTTCGAGAGCCCGGAGATCGCACGGGCCCCGACCGCCATCCCGCCGAGGTAGACCGCCAGTACCAGGATCTGAGCATACGCACTATGCCCGACAAAGAGTCCCAGATAGCGGCTCCACAAGACCTCGTAGACGAGCCCGGCGACGCCCGACAGAAGAAAAGCACTACGTAACGCTGGGGTTACGGCCACGCGATCGGGTCCTCTCTAGGGCGGTTCGAGACGCACGGACAACGATACTGCGGGGCGCCCCCGGCGTGGTACACCTTTCCGAAGCCGGTAAAAAGGTCTGGCAGACAATCCTTTGCTCGGGCGTATGGGCAGGTCAATATTGAGCCTGGATTGTGGCACGGAACTTGGAGTTCCGTACCGCGAGGTATAGAACGCCCCCCGACCATTGGACTCCCATGAAGCGCAGCACCGCCGGGTTCACGATCATCGAACTCCTGTTCGTGATCCTGATCGGTAGCATCCTGACTGTGATCGCCCTACAGGGATTCCAGAACGTGCAGTCTCGGTTCGCTGTGGAGAGCGCGAAGCGGACGTACATGACGTGGCACCAGCGCGCGCGATCCCGGGCCGTGGAAACAGGCGAAACCGTCATCATGGTCGTGTACACCCAGGGCGATTCCGTAGCTATGGTGACAGGGAGCCCCACGAGCGGCTTCCAATTCGACGAGATCCAGCGCTTCGACCAGGAGCTCGGGGTTCGCCTCCGTACGCGGAACGACTTCTCCTTCTACATGTGCATGACACCCCGTGGCTACGCGGACGTCAGTTGTGGATCGTGGGGCGCCATCAACCCAATCTTCCAAGCGACGTTCTCGGACACGGTGCGTCTCTGGTTCCAGCAGAGTGCAGACACCGCGGGAGTCTTGATCCTCCCGATGGGCCAGGTGATCGGATGAACGCGGGCTTGGAGCGACCCATCAATGGCGCGGACGATACGAGGTCGGAGAGACTCCGCACCCGTCGTGCCGGCTTCTCGCTGGTGGAGGTCATTATTGCGATGATGATCCTGACGATCGGGCTCTTGGGCCTTGCGGGCTCCACGGCCTACATCGTCCGTAACATCACCTATGCAGATCTGATGACGGAGCGGTCCGTCGCATTCCAGACGATCATCGATCGGCTCCAGTCCTTGGAATTCGACAGCGTGACGTCGGGCTCGGATAGCGTCGGGATCTATGCGATCCGATGGTCATCGGCGCTCGATGGATCTCAGAGCAAGATCGTGACGATGGTCACAGCAGGCCCTGGCATTGGATCTGGGAGCCCCCCGACGAACAGTCCGATGGTCGTGGACACTTTCCAGTTCAGGATCCTCAGACGATGACGTATTCACGGAAGGGATTCACCATCGTCGAACTCTTGGTCGTCACCGTCCTCGGGTCGCTCGTGGTGCTGGCTTCACTCCAGATCCTCATCACGAACCGACGCACGTACACGGCCCAGACGTCGACGATCAGCGGTCAGCAGACGAACCGGATGGCGGTCGAGGTGCTCTTCTCCGAGCTGCGCGAAGTGAGTCCTCCGGGCGGGGACATCATCGCGATGGCGTCAGATTCGCTCACCGTTCGCCTCATGAGAAAGTTCTCGATCGTGTGCGACATCACGTTGGGGACGGATCCCACCTTGACCGTTTTGAAGTACCATGTGCTCAACAATGGCGACAGCATGCAGGTCCAGACCGGGACCAACCGCTTTGCCGTGGGAGATTCGACGTTCGTCTTCGCAGATAATGACCCGAACATCGACACCGACGACAACTGGATCTTAGGCAGCGTCACAGCGGTCGACACCGCCGCAGTGGTTTGCCCTCAAGACGGCACCGACGCCGTCCAGCTAACCTACGCGAGCCAGAGCGCACTCTTCACGACGGACTCGGTCGGGATTGGGGCCGCCGTGCGCTCGTGGCAAGAGTACACCTTCGGCACCACCACGATGAACGGGGACCTATACCTCGCTCGACGAGATACCGGCGCGTTCGTTCCGATCGCGGGACCGATTGCCGATACGAGTGGTCTCGAGTTCGTCTATCGGGACGCTGAGGGGAACGTTACCACCACCGCGACAGATGTCGCACAGGTTCAAGTGACGCTGCGGACAGGCAATGAGGTACTGAACTCTCTTGGAGAGTTCGACCGTGACTCGGTCATGGTCTGGATCTACACAAGAAACTGACGCCGGGCTGACCCGGCAGGTGAAGTACATATGAACAGCTCTCAGCCAGCATTTACCGACGCGGTGACCCGGGGTGACCCCGGTGAGCGGGCCGGTTTCGCCCTTCCCGCAGCTATTGGTTCGCTCGTCATCATCGGCGTTCTGATCACGGCGGGCTTCTTCATGTCGCGACAAGAACTTCGGATTGGAGTCGCGAGCAAGAACGCCAATATGGCGGTCAACATTGCTCAGGCCGGCGCGAACGAAGTGATGGGGAATTGGAACGGGTACCAACTCGGCGGGATCCCTGTCTGGTCCGACACGACGATCACGGACACGCTCTCGAACGGGATCTGGGAGGTCTCGATCGCGAACGCCAACAACTTCGTCTACATGCTGACGTCGACCGGGACGGTTACGGAGGGTGGCGCGCTATGGTCGGGCGCTGAGCGTACCATCGGGATCGTGACGAAGATGATCTTTGCCGACATCGATCCTCCGGCAGCTTTGACGACTCGCGGTAAGACGGTCGTGAAAGGGAACGCCGTCATCGACGGGACAAACACCACCCCTCCTTCGTGGGGGCCCTATTGCACAGGTCTCCCGGCGCACGATACGACCGGCGTCTTGACGAACGACACATCGTCGATCGGGACCGGGGGTAAGGGTGCGATGTCGGGTTCGCCTGCATACGATCAGGACTCGACGATCGTTGACTCGACCTTCACGAACTTCGGGAATATGGATTGGGCGCAGCTGGCAGCGCTGGCCCAGGCCGAAGGGAAAGACATCACATCGGTTGGGACGACGATCAACAACACGGCCCCGGACACTACGGTTACGGGAGCGTGCAACGAGGCGACGCCCACCAATTGGGGCGACACGATCCCCACCGCAGCGTGTGGCAACTACTTCCCGCTCATCTACCACAGTGGGTCGCGGCTCACGATTCAGTCGGGTGGGATGGGGCAAGGCATTCTACTGATCGAAGGAGACCTCGACCTGCGAGGGAACTTCCTCTTCTACGGCATCATCATCGTGCAGGGGAACTTCGAGACGCAGGGTAACGGAAACCGGATCGTGGGCGCGGTGATGGCGTCGAACGGTCTGCTCGACGATCAATCGATCACGGGTGGGTCCCACGTGACGTACTCGAGGTGCGCGATTACGCGGGCGATCTTGAACAACTCGGCTCTTTCAAGGGCGCGACCTGTCGCTCAGCGAAGTTGGGTCGACCTGACGGCCGTCGCGAACTAGGCTTTGCCGCCGCGCTCGCGGCGCTAGCAGAAGGCCCGGTCTCCCCCCTCGGGGGACCGGGCTTTTTGTGTCGACGGCACCGTCATCGCTCCCTCCGCGTTATCTTCACCGCGGCTTCTCAACTCCCATGTCCAACCCGGAACGAGCACGATGGCCCGCTTCGAAGGCATCGACTTTTACGATCTCGACTCTCTATTCACCGAAGAAGAACGAATGGTGCGTGACACCATTCGTGAGTGGGTCGAGAACACACTCATGCCCGTTATTGGCGACGCGTACATCAATCGCACCTTTCCGAAGGAGTTGATTCCCGAGCTGGGCGAGCTCGGCGTCCTCGGCGCCAATCTGCCCGAAGAGTACGGCTGTGCCGGTCTCAACAACGTCGCGTACGGACTCATCATGCAGGAGCTCGAGCGCGGGGATTCGGGGATCCGGTCGTTCGTCTCCGTCCAGGGCGCGCTCGTGATGTACCCGATCTTCGCGTTCGGAAGCGAGGAGCATCGTCGGGAATGGTTGCCGAAGCTGGCTACGGGCGAAGCCATCGGCTGCTTCGGACTCACCGAACCGGACTACGGTTCGAATCCGGCCGGAATGATTACTCGGGCAGAGAAGACGTCCGACGGCTGGCGGCTCAACGGGGCCAAGATGTGGATCACGAACGGTTCCATGTCGGACGTGGCGGTCATCTGGGCCCAGACGGGCGAACTTGGTGACGTGAAAGGCATCCGCGGCTTCGTGGTACCGACCGACACACCCGGATTCTCGGCGAAGGACCAGAAGGGCAAGCTTTCCCTCCTCGCGTCGGATACCAGTGAGCTCGTGCTCGAAGACGTCGACCTGCCCGACAGCGCGCTCATGCCGAACAGCACTGGGGGACTGAAGCATCCGCTGCAGTGCCTCACCCAGGCGCGTTATGGGATCTCGTGGGGGGCCGTCGGTGCCGCGATGGCGTGCTTCCACGAAGCGCTCTCCTATGCCAAGGAGCGCGTCATGTTCGATGAAGCCATCGGTGGGAAGCAGATTCAGCAGGTGCGGCTCGCGGATATGCTCACGAGCATCACCCAGGGTCAACTCCTGACGTACCGGCTCGGCCGCATGAAGGACGAGGGGACCATGACGCCGCAGCAGGTTTCTCTCGCCAAGCGAGCGAACTGCGACATGGCTACGGACATCGCGCGTGAGGCCCGGAGGCTTTTGGGTGGCAACGGCATCCTGGTCGAATACCACTCGATGCGGCACATGGCGAATCTCGAGTCCGTGTACACGTACGAGGGCACGCACGACATCCACTCCCTCATCCTGGGGCAGACGCTGACAGGGATCAGCGCGTTCTAAGACTCGACAGCGCGACAGCTGCTGCTTGACCCGATACGAGTAGCGCGGGCGCCGCTCACCGGACGGGCCGCGGTCCGGCCCGCCGGTGATCGGTGAGGCATAGGGTCCTGGACCAGACCAACCGTACCTCACACGAGACGGTGTGTGCCTGACTAGACAACGAATGAGAGGGGGCACGAGTTCCCCTCGTGTGGCTAGCGCACGGTCCAGACCCAGCCTCAGGGCCGTTTCATGAAACACTGATGAAACACTCCGACCGCACCGATGAAACACGTGGGAGCGGCCTTGGCCCGTCGATTTGGCAGGCAGGATGGGGACAGGTGCCGTATCATCAGGTGATCTGGCACACGGTCCACAACGTGCATAGGACGGATCACGGATGGACCTCTGACGGGCCGTAGCGGAGCCAAGATGAAGATCAGTATCAAGAGCGCACTTCTGGGCCTTGTCGCACTCGTGCTGCTCGTGGGGTTAATCCCAGCCGGCGTGCTTCTGGATCGGCGTTTGGTGGGGGCGTTAGAGCAGCGGGTGCGGGATGAGCTCTCGGCGGCACCCCTCGTCGTGCAGGATCGTTTCGCAGCGAACTCTGGGGCCTGGATGATGCACGCCCGCGACGTGGCGGTCGATCCCGAGCTTTCAGCGGCGTTCCGGCGAGGTGCGTTTCCTGAGGCCGTGAATCGGGCCACCGAAGTGGCCGAATCGTTCCAGGGAGAGAACCCCGTCGTCGTTCTGGCCGACGGGTCGAGTATTGTCGGCCCATCGCTCCCCGCAGAGATGGTCGAACGGACTCGCAACGGGGAGATGCCGGTCCTGGTCGTACGTTCCGGCGAGGGATTGGGAGCGGTCTCGGTTTCGGCTGTGACTGTCGACGGAGAATGGAGCGGGGCTGCTGGGGTGTGGATCCCGATGGACGAGCGCGAAGCAGGAGCGCTCTCTGCGCTCACTCGCTCCGATGTACTGCTCAGCGCTCCGGAGGCGAACCTAGCCGGGTACACCGGTCGAGCGGAGCCGGCGATGGGACTCTTCGGACTCCTGAACGAGCTGCCACCCACGGATGAGGTCCGGGAACTCGTCCTCGAAAACGAGCGCTACCTCGTCGTCAGTACGACGTTGCCGGGAGACGGTAAGGCGACGTTCGTGCGCACGATGAGTGAGGAGCTAGCAGTTGTCCCGGCTCTCCGAGCGGTGGGAGCGAGCGTCTTCGGTCTTGCCCTGGTGGTAGCACTTTTGGTCGGCGTCGGCGTCGCCGGCCGGTTGGCTCGTCCGGTGCGTGCGTTGGGGGATGCGGCTGGCCGCATATCAGACGGCGACTTCGAGACGCCTGTCGAACGGTCTGCCGTGGCAGAGGTGGACCAGGTAGCCGGTGCCTTCGAGGTGATGCGCGACGCCTTGGCTGCCCGAATCTCCGAATTGGCGCATGCCAACGAGGAGCTCGAAGAGCGACAGGAGCGTCTCAGCGTGCTTCAAGCGGAGCTGGTGCAACGCGACCGACTTTCAGCCACGTCGCGGCTTCTCGCTCAACTCGCGCACGAGGTGCGCAACCCAGTCGCGAGTGTGCGGAACTGCCTCGAGATCCTCCGACGGAGAGTTGATGGTGACGACGAAGCCAGTGAGCTGGCTGATTTGGCTATCGACGAACTCTTGCGGATGCACGAGTTGGCAGAACAGATGCTGGATCTCCACCGACCCCGTGCAACGGAGGGAGACTGTGACGCGAGTACGGTGGCACAGGAGGTCGCAGCCGTGGTTCGCGTCGGCTTGGGCGACCGAGAGCTCGATGTCGAGGTGGTCTCTCCTGACCGAGAGGTCCGGGTGGACATTCCGGCGGATGCTCTGAAGCAGGTCCTCCTCAACCTGATGCAGAACGCACAGGATGCGATTGAAGGCACCGGTGCCATCGAGGTCCGGATCGACGAGGTTGGAGCGAACGCCCGTATCGATGTCGTAGATAACGGCCCTGGTATCTCGTCCGATGCGCTGCCTCAGGTCTTCGACCCCTTCTTTACGACAAAGGCGGATGTGCGCGGCGTGGGTCTCGGACTCTTCACCGCCGCCGGGGTCGTGCGGAGCCACGGAGGCAGAATTGCGGCGGCGAACCGGGCGGATGCCGCCGGTGCGCGCCTTACCGTCGAGCTGCCGCTCTCCAACGAAGCCATGGCGGAGGCTACTGCCTAATGTCGTCGAAGCTGCTCGTGGTAGACGATGACCGGGTGTTCCGACTCTCGACCGCTGCGCTGCTCCGTCAGGACGGGCACAACGTGGTGGAGGCGGGCGACGGAACGAGTGCGGTCGAGCTGCTCAAGAAGGATCGGTTCGATCTCATCCTGCTCGACATGCGAATGCCTGGGCTGGACGGGATCGGGATCGTCGAAGTCCTTCGTACATGGGGGAATGACACCCCCATCTTGATGATCAGCGGTTTTGGGACCGTCGAGACTGCGGTAGATGCGATCCACACCGGGGCTGATGATTTCCTGACGAAGCCGGTCGAGCCGGATGTTCTGAGCGCCCGGGTCGACGCGCTCTTGTCGCGCCGGCCACAGTTGCCGACTAGCACGGAGCGCCCCCCCGGAGGCCTCATCGGTCGCTCCCCGGCGATCCGAGCGGTGCTAGAGGTGATCGAGCGCGTGGCACCGACGGACGCGACCGTGTTGGTGACCGGTGAGACCGGCACGGGGAAAGAGCTCGTGGCTCGGGCCATCCATGAGCACTCCGATCGCGCGACGGGACCTTTCGTCGCCGTGAACTGTGCTTCTCTTTCCGAGGGGGTGTTGGAGTCCGAACTCTTTGGGCACAGGAAGGGCGCCTTCACAGGGGCCGTCCGGGACCGGGTCGGACTCTTCGAGGCGGCGTCGGGTGGAACGCTGCTCCTAGACGAGATCGGCGACGTCTCTGCGGGAATGCAGCACCGACTCCTGCGCGTCCTCCAGGAACGTGAACTGACGCCCGTGGGGGCGGTCCGGCCCGTATCGGTCGATGTACGGGTTGTCGCTGCGACGAACAAAGACTTGAGGGCCGAGATGGAAGCGGGCCGGTTTCGGGACGACCTATACTACAGGCTCAACGTCGTGCGCATGGAGCTCCCACCCCTCCGCCGGCGCCGTGAAGACATCCCACTCCTTGCGGAGTCCTTCTACGAGCGGGTAGGACGGCGCTCCCACGCCGGGTGCTCACCGTTGGCGATGCGGGTGCTGCAAGCCCACCCGTGGCCGGGCAATGTCCGGGAGCTGTTCGCTGCGCTGGAAAGTGCGCACATCCAAGCCGGGGACCGACGCATCGAGGCACAACACCTGCCTGACGAGATTCGGGGTGAGTCGGGGGTCGAGTCGGACCACAAGCGCTATAGCAATGCGCGCCCGGCCGATGCGGAGCGCTCGGCGATCGAAGAAGCGCTCGCCCAGACGGGTGGCGTTCGCAGTGCCGCAGCCGAGCGGTTGGGTATGAGCCGCACTACGCTGTGGCGTAAGATGAAGGAGTACGGGATAGAGGAAGAGTGAGGCTCGCGAAAGGTCCGACATGCGCGATCGTACGGTTCTGCCCAGATTTCTCTGATGGGTACAGCCTTCTCTTCGCCCCCGGTCAAATGACTCCGCACATGCGTATCAAGTCGATCACCTCTTTGGTTCTCGTGGGTTCACTCTTGGGTGTCGCGCCGACCCAAGCACAAGACGATGTCGAGATCGTGCCCGAACAGCTCGCCGATGGTGTCTGGGTTCTCTTCGGCCAGGGTGGAAATATCGGCGTCTCCGCGGGGGAAGACGGGGTCTTCATCATCGACGATCAGTTCGCTCCCCTCACCGAGCGCATCCTCGAGGCGATCTCGACGCTCACAGATGAACCGGTGCGCTTTGTGTTCAATACGCATTGGCATGGAGACCATACAGGCGGCAACGAGAACATGGGCGATGCGGGAGCGCTTATCGTGGCACACGACAATGTGCGCGAGCGGATGAGCGTCGAGCAGGTCCTGGAGCGGATCGGCCGCAACGCCTCTGTAACTCCGGCATCTCCTGACGGTGCGCTACCCGTCGTGACCTTCAGCAGTGACGTGTCTTTCCATATCAACGGCGACGAACTCAGGGCTTTCCATGTCTCCAATGCCCACACCGACGGAGATGCGATCGTCCACTTCGTCGGCGCCAACGTCGTCCATATGGGTGACACCTTCTTTCGCGGCCGACTCCCCTTCATCGACACTGCGACGGGGGGGTCGATCGATGGCTTGATCGCCGCCGCCGGGGCAGCGCTGGCCGTGATGGATGCCGAGACCAAGATCATCCCCGGCCATGGCCCTGTCTCAAGTCGTGACGATCTGAGAGAGTACAGAGACGTACTCAAGTCGATGCGCGATGCCGTCGCCGATCTCATGGCCCAAGGCCTTTCCCTCGAGCAGATTCAGGCTCGTCGGCCGATCCGTGCTCTGGCCGAGTCTTGGGGGGCCACTCAAGGGGCTGAGAACACCTTCGTGGCGACAATCCACCATGGGCTCGGGGGACGATAGGCCGCGGTGCAGAGGATGCAGGACTGGAGGAGTTGGATGAGGAAGATGCTTGCCCTGGCGGCGGTCGTGTCGATCTCGATCGCGGTCCCGATGGAGGGGAGCGCGCAGGATGCTCCTGTGTCCGTTCCGGTCGAGGAGATCCGTTTGGACCCGACCGGGCACGTGGGTCTCATTCGTCGAGTGGATGGCGTGGTGGACCGCCTCGTGAGCCGTGGGCCGGATCAGCTGCCGGCTTTCTACCTCGAAGACGACTTTGGCCACCAGATCCTCGTGACCCCGTTCTCTGCGGTGCCTTCACGGGGTGATCGAGTGTCTGTCGTGGGGGTCATTTCACTCGACGATGTACAAGACCCGATCCTCGCCGTCTTCGAAGAGGGCGGGATATCGACCGATGCGATCGTCGAGGAGGTGCCGCCTCCAGCACCGACTCCCACTACACAGCCGGTCACCGAGCCAGTCGCGACGGAGTCCCCGACCGAGGGTCGGATCGAGTGGTGGATGTACGCCCTGGGAGGTGGGGTCCTCGCGGCGCTTGTCGGATTCGCGTTTCTCCGTGGCCGCGCGTCGGTGGGACCCGACATTATCGTCGGTCCTCCGCGCGCAGTTGGCGAAGAGAAGAAGCAGGTCGACATCGCGACGTCAGCGCTCTGGCCGGATACGGATCAGGAGTTCGAGGGTCGCACGCTTCGATTCATCCGACCGGATCCGACGCTGATGCTTATGCCGACGAAGCTGGAGGTCGTGAAGGGGGGCGATGAAGGTCAGGAGATCCGATTCATCGGCGGCCCAGACGAGGACGTCGAGATGATGTTCGGCCGGGCCCGAGACGACAGCCCCTACCAGGTTCAGCTGAAGCAGCAGACGGTAAGCCGCACACACGCCGTGATCCGTCGACGTGAAGGGGCATGGTTCCTCGAGAACCTCTCGATGACCAACCCGACCATGCTCAATTCCGAGACGCTGGGAGTGAAAGAGCAGCAACTCGCGCACGGGGATCTCATCGAGATGGGCGAGGTCATGTTTCGGTTTGTTCACGGTGAGGCGGTTGCGGGCGCCCAGGATGAATGACCCGTTCCGCGTAGCTTGCCACCCATTCGTGACTACGGTTGCGATGGCTGGTCTGACGATATTCTCAGTGCAGCCAACCATCGCCCAGGTCGGGTCCGCATCGGACCGGGTCTCTGTGGCCTACGCCTTGGTGCTCGCGTCTTCGCTGAACGTCCGAGCTGCTCCCGCCCTCGACGGGGTCGTCGTAGGGAGCGTGGCTCGAGGAGACACCGTGTGCGTCGTACGTCGAGTCGAAGACTGGGCGGAGGTCAGAATCCCAGGGGCTGAACTCACCGATCCGGAGGGCGAAGTGGCGACTGCGGCGTACGTGTCCCGTGCCTTTCTTGCAGAGCGACGGATCGGTTCGGAAGATCTGGCTCGAATGGGGTGTTAGCACGGCGTCGATCGGGACGCACCTGGGTGGCCTGGCTAACAAGAAATCGGCTCGACGCGCACTGCGCGTCGAGCCGATCTTAGGAGCGGGTGTTTCACCGCTGAACTTACGCTTCTTGGTCCTCGCGCCGGCGACGAACTGCGGCGAGCCCGAGGAGACCAGTTCCGACGATGAGGAGGCTTCCCGGCTCGGGAACCGTAACCTCCTTCTCGACTTCTTCAGCGATCTCTTCGACGGCCTCCGGCTCTTCAACGACGAGAACCGGGGGTGTCTCGACTTCGATCGTCGGGGTCCAGAACGATGTGCTAATGGTGAGGACCTCGTCCCAGTTCCGGAAGCTAAACGCCGAGCTCCGACGGTGTGACGAGAACGCAAACTGTGCGCCCCCGAACCCGCTGCCACTGAAGAAGGATGATCCGTACGTGCCGCCCATGGCCTGGGCGTACGAGTCTAAGAACAGCCCGCCCCCGAACGAATGCCCAAAAGCACCCGACCCGAGGAGTTGTGCTGACGAAGGCCCAGCGAAGAGGAGCGTTAGTACGAGCGCTCCAGTTGCTGGGAGTAGGGTTTTTCTCATGGTATCGATGACCGGGCTAACGGGATCCGGACAGCTTGTTCGCACTTCCACAGTGCAACTATTGGTCCGTCGTTGCAATGATTTTGTTTTTTGCGGTAACTCGTGTGTTTATAGTCCCTTAGCCACCCCGGGGTTCCCGATGCTTCACGCTTGGACCATTGAAGGTGTAGGATCGATCCAACAGTCGCCGTGGCGGGAGCGCCTCGCGCGTGACGAGCGAAAGCGGTTGTCCCCGTTAGACTTGCGCTGGTGCGCTTGACCGGACTGGGCCTCTCGGTAGCTTTTCAGGCCCAGTTGGCCTCTCGAAGTGCCGATTGCGCCCCGCTAGCTCAACTGGTAGAGCAACTGACTCTTAATCAGTAGGTTCGGGGTTCGAGTCCCTGGCGGGGCATAGGCCGGGAGTCCGCGTATGGCGCGGGCTCCCGGCTGTGTTGTTGCGGGGACAGGCTATGCTCGACCCCCGCCGTCAGCGGCTTCCCACGTCGAGGTGACTCAGAAGCTCGAGCTCCCCGGTCGTCGCGACGTCGCTATAGTCGTATTGGTCGAGGCCGTCGGGACCGATCACCATGGCCAGCGGCGGAATCAGTATGATGTCGTACGTCTCGTTGCTCGTTTCGAACGCGATTAGGTCGATGTCTGCGGGGTCGCTCACGTCGTACACTTTGAGCCCGGCGACGCCGTCGGCCACGAACAGAGTGGGGCCGTCCACCGCCAGACCGTAGGGCCCCTGCATCGGATAGGTCTTGATCATCACCGGATCAGTGAGGTCCGCAATGTCGAGGATGTCGAGGCGATCCACGCCTCCCCCGCAGAAGCTCCCCGACCTCAGTGTGACGTAGGCATAGTCACCCTGGGCTACCACGGGATCGCAGCTCGTGACGTGCGCGAAGCTGGAGAGCAGCGTCGGGTTTTCGGGGTCGGTATTGTCGTAGATGAACATTCCCGTGTTGGACCCGATGAACAGCTGGTCCCCGTAGGGGAAGATCGTCTCGATACCCCAGCCGACGTCGACCCTACTCCAGAGACTCGGATTGACCGGATCGTCGATCCGCACAAGCTGGATGTACGATTCGTGAAGGGCGTACAGGAACGACTCGACGATCGTGAACCGGGCCATCGATCCGCCCGTGCCGGTCGCGCCCGAGCCGTCCGCGCTCGTCGGAGCCCCGCTCTCGAGCACGACATCGAAGATGCCATCTCTGCGCGGCCGCTCGATGACCGTCTCCTTCCATCCCACGACGACACCGAGGCTGGCATCGGGCGACTCGACTGGACTGCCTGCGACAAAATCCGCCGAGGTCCAGGGCCACGGGGTCAGATACGGAAAGGTGTCTTCGATCCGCGCGACCTCAGTGGCATTCAACGGGTCGGTGATGTCGATCGCGACGAGGTCCACATAGCTGTCGGCGTACAGCGTGGTCCCCTTGATGGCCATGTCGACACTGCCGGGGATCGGGATGAAGGCAATCCTCTGCGGCGACGATGGGTTGGCGTTGTCGATGACGTGGATGCCCTTGTGGAGCTCGTTGACATAGATGTAGCTGTCTTTGACGTAGATCTTGCCGGTCACCTCAAGATTTACGGGGTCCACCGCCGCGACGGGCGCTCGTAGCTCCGCGTAGCTGAGGTAGATAGGTGTGTAACCCACGACCCGCTCGGTATCTGCACATCCGGCAATACCGATGACTGCCGCGGTGATCGCTACCGCCGCGCGAGCGGGCGACGCCCAACCGACTCTTCGCATCTTCGACGCTCCATGGTCATTGAGGTTCCACGCGGGCGTCGTGGCCAGTCCGATTGGTGCTGGCCTCAATTGTGCGACGCTCCTAGTTGGAACGACGGAGCTCTGCTCCGTGTGACATGCGGTGCATGTCGCACTGGATCAGATCGACACCATCGACAGGAAGCGTCTCGCGAAGAGACTGGGAAGGATCTCTTCGCCTACCATGGCAAAGGCCCTCGGAGTGCTGCAGGAGATGTTTGCCTCGTAGTTGCCCCACCTAACAAAGAATTGCTTCCGTCACGGAAGAGCTAGTGGTTACGCTACGCTGGTGCGCGGACGGGCCGCGCTGCAGAATTCCCAATCGTTAGTTAGCCGTCCGAAAGGACAAGCCACCCGGCCGAGACATGGACGAGAGCATCCCGATCTTCCGCGTGTCAGACGCTGCAAAGGTTGCTAAGTGGTACGCGCGGCTCGGGTTCACGATCGAAAGGGAGCATAGGTTCGCACCCGACTCCGACGGCTGAGGTGGCGGTGAGAAGGGGATCATCCTGGATCGAGGTCGCATCGGTTCTCCTCGTGACGTTGGTCGCGGCCGGGTGCGATGGGGGCGGGGGAGAGGTGGAGAGCTCCTCCCCTGAAGGGGGGGCGAATCAGGAGGCTCTCGTCCGAGGTCTGTTGTCCTCGCAGCGCGATCTGTACGCGCAGCTGCTACCCTTGGTGCGCTCGTCTTTGGACACGGACGGGATCTCGTCGGCGGAGCTGACTCGATTGGAGTCACTCTTTGGCGCCTGGCAGAGCGATTCGACCGTTCAGATGGCCGAGGCAACGGCAAATGCTGATCTACTCTGGAGCGGTATCCGGAGCTTGGTGGATGGGCCCACTGGGTATCCGCCAAAGGTCTGGGGTCCTGAAATCAGCACATTGATGGCAGCGCTCCGTACGATGCGGGCAACCCAGGACTTTGCCACGGACGCGTTGGGGAGCCAGGACGATTTGTTCGAGCGGGTGACTTTGACCCCCGAGGGCGGCGAATTCGAGCTTGAGGATGGTTGGCTCCTGCTGCAGGTGCCCGAAGGAGCGGTCGAATCCGAGTTCACGGTGGGTGTTGCGACCCTGCGGGCGGCGATGGAAGGCAGGTCCGAGTTCTTCCAGAGGGCGGCAGGCCGCTATTGGACGGGCAGGGAGATCGGCGGACAGGTCTTCGAGGGTAGGATGGAGCGGACCCTCTTGGGGGGCGTTGAATTCGATGCACCCGACGGCGCATCGCTGCTCAAGCCTCTGCGAGTGAGTATCCCAAGCATCGCTTTCGAGCCCACGCGACTGCTTCCCGTGCAATCCAGGAGCTTCGTCTGGGAGGGCTTCGGTCACCTCGAACTCACGAGTGTCGACGTCTCTGCGGTGGAGCGGGTGGAGGGGCCGAATGCCCTCGACCTGATGCTTCGTTGGATCACCTATGAGGTACCCGACTTCGGGCAACAGGCGATCTACCACCTCGAGACGACCGAGTCCGCGGCGAGGGCCGCCGCGCTTAACGAGTGTGAGGATCCGGCTACGAGCTGTAGGTGCGGCCGAATCTATGTGGAGAGCAGCTTCGAGGACTTTGGCGGACCTTCGTGTACGATCGTTCGTGACGAAGTCCGCGTTACGTTCCTCGATTGCCCAGGGCAGCCGGTTGAGACGCATTCCGTTTCGGAGGTCACCCCGGATTGCCAGACCGACGACGCTGTTCCGGAGCGCGACCAGTTTCTCGCGAACCCGAATTGGCAGATCGAGCTCTCGAAGCGCTACGTGATCCCAGAGAGATATCCCTACCACCCGTTAACGCGCGAAACGAGCAGGATGAGTGGCCGCGGAATGGCTACCCTCTTACCGGTCTTTGATGATCGCGGAGAACAACAGATGGAGTTCACCTCGTGGACTCAGAGGATCGCATATTGGGAGACCGATGATTCCGAGAGCTGTCAGGGCTCGGAAGGGGACGCGTTCTCACTACCTGCCTCCCCCCTTGAGGCCAAGGTCGCGTGGTTCCCGGACATCGGGCCGCACATATACGTGAGTGCCAGCTCTCCACGGCACCGCTTCCGGTACTCGACGCGCTGTAGGGACGGTTCAGGCTGGGAGAACGTCGATACTCATGTGGTTGGCAATCAGCTGACCACCTTCGGGATGCCCTTGCCAACGTCCGGGTACCAGCACGCCTCCGAGAATGACAACTGGTTTGTGGACTGGGACAACTACGTCGTCACGCATGACCTTTGGATCGAGCCCTTCCTCGAGCCCTATCGACGGATCTCCGGGACTCTTTCCGTCGTGCCCGCCTCGGGCAACCTGCCTCGTCCTTAGTCGGGATTCTCCCAGGCTAGCGGTGGCTACGTGAGGGACCCCGAGGCGGCCCCGTCGCGGCACGCAGGTAGTTAGGGCGGCCTCTCTTCCCCGGGGTCAGTCCGACAGCTAGTCGGCCCTCTCCTTCGCGTAGACAAGCCCTGACTGACGCGAGCCTCCAGCCGTCGAGTCTCTGGACTCGCTCGGACGTGATCTGCGAGTCAGATCGCTGCTTGCAGGACATCGGTGTGAGGGTCGATCGCCGATTCTGTCGCTTTTGGGTGCGAAGGCCTCGAAGACACGTGCGCCAAGGAGGTGCCCCATGAAGCCGACATACGGAAGAGCCGCAGGCTCACCTCGATTCTTAGCCGCCCTTTCGAGCATGATTATGCTTGTCGGATGCGGCGAAGCGACTCCCGAGCTCATCGTGCCTGACCCCGTAGAGGGGGACATGGCGGCGGCGCTCGCGGTGATCCCCTCGTGGGAGTCCGTTTCCCCACCCGTGGCAGCGTCGGTCGATCCGGTCGAGGGTGACATGCAAGGATCACCGGGTTTGTTGCCTGATACGGATCCGCGCTACAACCCACTGCGCCACTGTACGGTTACCCCTTACAACCTGGCCAAGAACCCTCAGTCGATCGTCACCCTGACGCCCGACATTGGGCTACTCGTCCCCGGAACACTCATTCAGGGACGGACGCACGTGCTTGGTGCGCTCCAGCAGTTGCAGATTGCTGCGCGGGCGCCGATCGACCTGATCATCAATGAATCGGGGGTCGAGTTTCCGGCGCGAACGGTGGAGAACCCCTCGCTGGCGTCGCTTCAGACTGCAGTGAATAGCCTGATCCAGGAGGCAGAGACGTCCGGCTTCGACTATGGATCGGAGATCGTGTACGAGCATGTCACGTCACACTCCTTCGAGCAGGCGGCCCTGGCCCTCGACTTCTCCGCCCGGTACCTGAACACCAGTGTGAGAGGCCAGCTCGGGATCGAATCGAGCACGGAGAAAACCACGGTCACGGCGAAGTTCGTCCAAGATGCGTTTTCGATTCGGGCGGATGGTCCGCAGCTGGCACAGGATTGGTTCACCTCGGAGCTGACCCAAGACGCGGTCGACGGTTTGGTGGCGGCTGGACACATCGGGCCGGACAATCCGCCGCTCTACGTGCTCGAGGTGACGTACGGGAGGATCGTTACGGTGAGCTTCAAGTCCACGGCGAGCGAAAAGGAGATCGACGCGATCTTCGAGGCGGGAAAGAACGGCCGCTTTCGCGAGTGGTCCGCCGAGGTGGATGCGTCCCAGCAAACGATCATCGAAGGCGCGGAGATCGGGGTCGTCTCTCTTGGTGGACCGGCGGCGGGTGGGTTCCAGTTCATGAAGGAGATCCTCGATCCCGACGACGACACCGCGATCGGCCTGGACGGCTTTTTCGCACAGGACGTATCCCTGACTACGTTCGTCCCCATTTCGTACACGCTCGCAGATCTGCGTACTGGAGCGATCGCGAAGGTCGGTGAGATCACAGACTACGAGCAGCTGACATGCGCGGGACTCGTTTCGAACGACTTCGAGAACGGTTCGACACAGGGATGGACCGAGGCCCGAGACGTCACGGATGGATATCCTAATTGGTGGGGCCTAGCGCATGCCGGCGACGGCGGATTGAGGACACTCGACGACGGAGCAGGAATCTCCTACCTGGACGCCCCGAGCGCCTACTTGGGTGACATCTCCGCATACTACGGCGGGGGTCTGAGCTATTGGGCGCTTTGGATTTGTACCGGCGGAGATGTCCTCGACCCGTTGAATACCCCGCCATGGGCTTGTGACGGCGGGGTGCCCCTCAGTTCAGAAAATTGGCCGGACGTGCGGATCGAATCGGCGAGCAGCCCGAAGATCCTCGTCATGTCGGCGGGCCCGGACGACGTTGCCGAAGATACGTGGGTTCTTCGGACCGCTTCGTTCGCACCCGGGCCGAACACCCGTGTGTACAACCCGACCGCCGGTGAGACGATCGCGGACGCCGTTCAGGCCAGCGAGGCCGACATTCTCGAGGTGCTCGAGGATGTCTCACGCTTCGAACTCCGCGGTGAGCTGCGAAGTAGCGAACGGGAATACGTCTTCTTCGACGATATCGGCCTAGTGCCGCCGACGTCGTAAGCAGGGCAGAAGGGCTCGAGAGCTGCTCGAGTCCGTCGCGGGGGGTAGAGGCCGGGAGTCCGTGGATGACACGGGCTCCCGGCTTGTTTGTTGGCTGGTGGGTTAACCTGGAGCTACGCAGATATGCGGACGAGGGACCAGAATGCGGCGACCGTGTGACACCTTCGACGGCGCCTCCTACCTTCCAGGGGAGCACAGAATCGGCCCGCGATGCGCTCCGAACAGCCTGCGACGAAGCTCTTCGTGCGGCAGGGGCTCGACTTGCGAGCGGCCACAACCACTGACGAGAGCTGCATGGCGACGGGGGCAGGCGTGTCATCGGGTGGTCGAGCGATGGTGGAGTGCGGATAGGCCACTTGTCGCGGGGTCTCGGTTGGATCTAGTGAGGGGTTGGTGGAGAACGTCATTGGGGAGCGTTGGAGCATCGCGAGCTGCACGGCGTTCGGCTTTGAGCTGACGAGGTCGGCGTGAGAAGCCGCGTTCCGCGGGTGTCGGGCCTGGCGGCTGCTAGCGCTTTGGTACTGATGTGGGCGTGTGATGTTGAGGAGCCCCAGTATCGGATTAGGCTCGTCGGAGGGGCCGAGCACGTGGCGGTTACCGGTCTCCCGAGCCTCGGTCCTGGTGAGGCCACGTGGTCTCTCGACACCATACTCGTCGCGAGCCTGGATGAGCCGTCCCCCGATCTCGATCCATTGGTGTTTCAGGCAAGAACCATGGCAGTCTCACCCACAGGTGGGTACTTCGTCGTCGATGGGGGGCCCCAGCCCTTTGTTCAACTCGGGGACGACGGCGACTTACTCCGTCGTTTCGGGCGCTGGGGCCAGGGGCCACAAGAAGTGAACGCAGGTTGGCCGGCCGTATTCAGGGATGGCCAACACCTGCTAGCCGTCGACCTCTCGAACCGGAAGATCCTACGCTTCGACGAAGGGGGCGAATTTCTGGAGGAGACTCCTCTCGACACGCGGGCCGCGCGAGTGTGGGGAGAAGCAGTGGCTCACGAGAGTGGGCGGTACTTCGTCCACAGTTGGTACACAGAGAGAGACGCCGAAGGTCTGATCGTGAGCTTGGGAGACAGTGTTCGCCAACTGTACCCAGAGCTACCCAGGTCTACCCGGAGTGTCCCGATGCCGCCGCGCGTCCCGCTTCCTGATGAGTTTCGTGGCGGCGCGTACCTCTTTTCAGAGCGTCAGGTTTTTGCGGTGCTAGGCGACGGAGCTATCGTGACCGCGTCGAACTACGACGCCGAGTTGAGGATCTACAGCGACGGGGCGATCGAGCGAGTGATCAACGTGGACCTCGAGCAAGAGATCATCAGTGAGCTCGAGCACCGTGACATCCGCCGAGAGTTCGCCGCCGTAGCCCCCGAGAGGCAAGCACGGGAAGGGTTCACTCTGGGAATCGCGGATGCTTATCCACTTTTCACGCGTCTACACGGCGTTGGTGACTCGATCATCGCCATGGAGCACTCTGAACGAGGATTCGCGGCGGGAGATCGTCGCCCGACGGAGGATGCTCGCGTCTTAAGGCTCTTTTCGAGAAAGGGGCACTTCTTGGGGCAGCTCGAGTACCCTGCGGGCTTCATGCCGACGGTCTTCCTAGGCGACGAGATGATCGGCGTCCGCACGGATCCTGCGGGCCGGACTTCACTGGAACACTACCGGTTGGTCTCACCGGTGGCATCGGAGGGGTGAGGTAGGCGCGCCTACTCGAGGAGGGCGCGTCCCCCCGCTAGCCAGGACTGGATGTCCCGGGCGAAGACCGCGCTCTCTCGCCAAGGTCGCCCACCCCTCTCCCCATTGGTTGACAGGCAAGCAGCTACTTGCATATAGTCGACGCCGTGACGGACGTGTTCGATGCCTTGGCCTCCAAATCGAGGCGCCTTTTGCTGGACGAGCTCGCCGAGCGGGACGGGCAGGCTCTCTTCGAGCTGTGTGGTCGACTGGCGGTGAAGCACTCACTCTCGCTGACCCGGCAGGCGATCTCTCAACACCTTGAGGTACTCGAAGAAGCCGGGCTCGTCCGTGCTGTCCGCGACGGACGATACAAATTCCACTACATCGAGACTGGACCGTTGGAAGAGGCGCTGGCTCGATGGCAGCAGCCCGGGAGAGGGACCGAATGACCCTACGCATTACCCTGACGAGCGTGCTGGTCGACGATCAGGAGAAGGCTCTCGCTTTCTATACGGACGTCCTTGGTTTCGTGAAGAAGCACGACATTCCCATGGGCGAGCACCGGTGGCTCACCGTGACCGCTGCCGACGATCCCGAAGGAGTCGAGCTGCTTCTCGAACCGGATGCTCACCCGGCGGTCAAGCCTATGAAGGATGCGCTCGTGGAAGACGGGATCCCGTGGACCCAGTTCTCGGTGTCCGATGTGGCTGCGGAGTGCGAGCGCCTTGAAGCACTAGGCGTTCGATTCACGCAGCCGCCAGTGGACTTGGGCCCCGTGACGGTAGCGGTGCTCGATGACACCTGCGGCAACCTAATTCAGTTGCAAGCGATCAACCCGTGAGCAACTACGTCTACGTCGGAACGAGCATTGACGGGTACATAGCCGGCCCGGACGGTGATCTCAGTTGGCTCGAGTACGTGCCGGCGCCGGAGGGAGACGACCTCGGCTTCTCCGACTTCATGGGACGAGTCGACGCCGTGGTCATGGGTCGCAACACCTTCGAGACGTTGATCGGCTTCGGTGTGGGTTGGCACTACCCGAAGCCGGGGCTCATCCTAAGCTCGTCGATGCACACGGTGCCGGAGGAATTCTCCGATCACGTCGAGGTCACTAGTGGCACGCCCCGGGAGATCGTCGAGTACGCGAAGGAGCGAGGCCTGTATGACCTGTACATCGACGGTGGGGCGACGGTCCAACGCTTTCTCGCCGAAGATCTGATCGACGAACTCATCCTCACGGAAATCCCCGTGGTGCTGGGTGGGGGCACGAGGTTGTTCGGCCCACTTGAGCACTTCCTCGGCTTCGAACTCGTGGAGACCACGATCCTGATCGATCAGCTGGTGAAGAGACGGTACCGGCGCGCCCGACAAGAGGGTAGCGACGCACGATGAAAGACATCCCCGGAATCGATGAAGATGGCAAGCCCAAGCACGGCCCGTTCAAGGTCTACTTCAAGAACGGCCTCGTCGCCTGTGAAGGGGAGTTCGACCGTGGGAAGAAGTCCGGTCGGTGGAGGTACTTCCTGAACAACGGTCAGATTCAGTCCTCGGGCCGGTTTGAGAACGGCAAGATCGTCGGGCGGTGGAAGTGGTTCTTCAAGACCGGCACTCCGCGTGCTACGGGAGGCTTCGACGATGACGAGCAGAAGCATGGTCTTTGGAAGCGCTACCACCCGAATGGGCAACTCTGGGACGAGGGGCGCTTCGAACACGGCAAGAAGAAGGGGACGTGGAACGTTTACGACGAGGCAGGGGACCTCGTCGAGACGAAGAAGTTCAAGTAGCGCCGTCTCGGGCGGGGTCGAGAAGCTTCCTAGTCTCGATCACTCACTCCGCTGTCAGCGCCACCATCGGGTCTACCCGTGTGGCCCGCCGTGCGGGGACCCAAGACGCGCCCAACCCGGTCCCGACCAGCACCGCGAGGACACCTGCGAACGTCACGGGATCCCAGGGCTCGACTTGGTAGAGGATAAGAGTCAGGCCCCGCGCCACCACGATGGCCAGACCCGATCCCAGTACGAGACCGACCGCGATCTGCTTTAGACCCTGCCCGATGATCAGGCCGGTTACTTGCCGTCCGGATGCGCCGAGCGCCATTCGCACGCCCATCTCACCGACTCGATTCGTCACGCTGAACGACATCACGCCGTACAGGCCCACAGATGCCATGAAGAGGGCGGCGAGGCCGAACGCGAGGAAGAGGTTCCCGAACACGCGGTAGAACCAAAGGTTCTGCTCCATCGCCTGTTCGAGGGTTTGTACGAAGTAGATCGGAGTCTCCGCGTCCGCCGCGCCCACGGCGTCGCGCACGTCGGCCGCCAAGCGTAGTGGTTCGCCTTCCACGCGCGCGACGATGGAGGCGAACCGGAGGTCGTACTGCGCGAGTGGCAGATACATCCCCGGGACGTTGATCTCTTCCTGTCCCGGGTCGCCCACGCCCTCCATTCGGTGGTTCGGAACAACGCCGACGATCTCCATCCATTCGGCTTCGGAGTTCAGGCCGCCCAAGCGGACTCTTCTTCCGAGCGCGCTACCGTCACCGAAGTGGCGGTCGACGAACGCTTCGTTGATCACCACGACACGGGGGCCCTCGGCGTTGTCGGTCGGATCTAGCCATCGACCTGCGGATGCCTCGAATTCGAAGGTCTCCGCGAAGCCAGGGGTGACCGCCGCGAAGCGAACGACGGGCAGGTCGCGGTCCGCATCGTAGCTCTGACCGTCCAAGGAGAAGCGTGCTCCGAAGGAGCCCGTGCCCGGCAAGGAGCCGGTCATGCCGGCCGAGACGACGCCCGGTATCCGTGAGACGCGTTCTTCCACGTCTTCCCAAAAGCGGAGCCGTGAGGCTTCATCCGGGAAGCGTTCGGGGAACACACCCACCCGGGCGGTGAAGATGTTCTCTGTCGGAAAGCCGTAGTCCTCGTTGTTCAGCTTCACCACACCCTTCACCATCAGGCCGGACGCAACGAGGAGCGCCATCGACATCGCGATCTCGGCGATGACGAGCGTGCGACTGAGCCTACCGATTCGCATTCCCGACGATCCGCGGGACTCGTCTTTCAGCACGGAATTCACGTCGGGACCCGACGCTTTCAGTGCAGGAATGCCGCCGGCCACCAGAGCCGCGAAGGCAGCGATCGCGATCACAAAGAGTAAGATCGGGCCGTCGAGCTTGAAGTCGAGCCAGAACGGTGGGTCGGTCGCTGACACGGCGCGGTCGAACGCCGTGATACTGAACCAAGCGATCACCGAGCCGACCACGGCCCCCACGACTGCCAAGACGCCAGCTTCGACGAGCATCTGGCGAACCACGTGCCATCGGCTAGCCCCCATCGCGGTTTGAATGGCGAGATCCCGGCTCCTGGCCGAGGCTCGGGCAAGGAGAAGGTTCGCGACGTTGGCGCAGGCGATGATCAGCACCATCACGACGGTGAAGAGCATGGAAAGAAGGATCCCCTTCTCTTCATCTCCGATGAACTCCTCGGTGTATGGCTTGATGTGGGCCGTCACACCCTCGTTCGTCTCTGGGTGCTCCGCCGCGAGGCGGTCAGCAATGTTGGCGAACTCGACCATCGCCTGATCGAGACCGACCCCGTCGACGAGCTTTCCGAACACTTCGAGTGACTGTCCTTCGCCGCGGGGGAGTGCGACTGGGTCGAGGCGAAGTGGTACCCATACTTCCTCGAGGATCGGGAACTCGAACCCCTCCGGCATCACGCCGATGATCTGACCCGCCTCGCCATTGATTGTGACCGAGCGACCGAGAACTTCTCGCGATCCTCCGTACCGGTCCTGCCAGACCCGATAGCCGATCAGGGCGACCTGCGTGGCCCCTGGCCGCTCATCCTCCTCGCGGAATCCGCGCCCAAGGATTGGTTGTACCCCGATCACATCGAACGAGTTGGCCGTCATGAAGGCGCCTTCATACCGCTCGGGCCGCTCCGTACCGCGGATATTCACGGTGCCCTGGTAGAACGCCCCCAGGTGCTCGAACGAGCGCTGGCGGTCGCGCCAGTCGCGGTAGTCGTGGATCGAGACTTCCATCGACTCGATGCCCTCGGTCGGGTTGGCCCGCTCGAGATGCATGATGGCGTCGGCGCCCTCGAACGGGAGACCCCGGTAGAGGGCCCCGTAGACGATGGAGAACATCACCGTCGTAAAACCGATGCCAAGCGCCAGGGCGATCACCGCGATGATCGATACGCTCGGGTTCTTGTAGAGGCCGCGCACCGCCTGCTTCACATCCCTCACGACCGCGTCCACATCGACCCCCACGAGCTGCTGATTATCCGGGCACCGCCTTGTTCGGATGCCCTACGGTGACGGACGGGTCGAGTTTCGTGTCGCACGTAGACCTGGGGCGCCCTTCTTTCCTAGAAAGACCAGCTTCCGCTCCCGGGTGGGGTGATTCCTTGCGCGCGGAGGTACATGATGGTTTTTCCGTGCTCCCGCTGGAGGTGGCTCGTGACGATCAGAATGGCCTTCAGCCGGGAAATCATTCGTTGATTGGAGCGGGGCCCCCATGGCACCGGTTCGGCCAGGTCCTCGTCGTCCAAGGTCTCGAGACCACTCCTGAAGTATGCGAAAGAGTGCTCTAGCAGCGCGATAACCGCGTCCTTCGTCTGTGGAGGGGAGGAGCGATCCGGGATGGCGAAGGTCGGGGCTCCAGCGTTCACGCTCCCCGCGAACCCGATGTTCGATGATGTGGTGTGGTTGATCTGGTCGGCGAAGCTCCGGAGGGGCTCTCCCGGCGAGTAGTCGTACTGCTCGGCGGGCATCGCCTTCGCGGAAGCGACCACCATCTCGGTCATCGTGTCCCAAGCGTCGATCACTTCCGACACGGTGATGACCTGTCCCGCGGCCGGGGATGGGGCCAAGGCCCTCATCATGAGGGTGTACGTGAAAACATGACGTAAGCGCATTGGTTCGCTCTCTCTGGTTGAGGTCCGATGGACTCCGTCTATATCGATGGCCGGAGTCCGCGGGATCCGAAGTGGATCCGCTCCGCATTCTTTCGTGACTCGCGTCTGGGGTCCATGCTCCCATCATATCCATTGCGTTACGTTTCCATTAACGCCCGTAACATTAGTAGTAGCAACGGTTTGCGATGTTGCAGAGGTGCTTGCAGCCCCTTGGAGCGCGGCTCGCCGGAGAGTATCTTGGCAGATGGCTTCAAGTGCGGTGCGGCTAGGCCGATTCGTCTTTGATCCGGCGACGGGTGAGCTGAGCGAGGGCGGATCAGTGCAGCGATTGCGACCGCAGGCTGCTCGGGCCCTGGCTGCGCTGGTGGAGCGACCCGGAGAGTTGGTCACGCGGAGTGAGCTGGGCGAGCGCGTGTGGCCGGCCGGCCGGGTCGACGCCGATCTCGGCCTCAACGTGTGCATCCGACAGATTCGTTCCGCCTTGGGTGATGATGCCGACGAGCCTGCTTTCATCGAGACGCTTCGGGGGCGTGGCTATCGACTAGTCGCCTCGGTGGAGCCACTGGAAGCGAACTCGAATGGGCGGTCCACCGTGCGGTGGCTCGCTGTCGCCGCCGTGCTCGGTGTTGGGATGCTCGGGGTGGCCGTGTCGTCGAGGATGGGGACCGTGCCGCCAGCGGCACGAATTGCGGTCCTGCCTTTCGGCGCCCTCGGGCCCGAGGATTCGCTCGATTACATGCGTCAGGGGCTTGCCGAAGATGTCATCACCACGCTCGCGAGGCACGATCCTACCCGGCTCGCTGTTGTGGCCCGCACTTCGGCGTTTCGCTTCGGCACCCAAGACGCCGACGCCCGACAGGCCGGGGCAGAGCTCGACGCGGACTACGTCGTCCAGGGGACCATCCGTCAGCTTCCTGACGGGTACCGCGTGACGACCCGGCTGCTGGACATGACAACGGCCGCGTACGTCTGGTCTGAACGCTTCGACCTGTCGGCCGAAGCTCTCGTGGATGTGGATCGGACGATCACCCGCGGTGTGGTCGATGCGCTCGCGGACGCGGGCGTGCCGGTGCTTGCTGACGCGGCCGCTGGTCGCGCCCCAAGGAACGTCGACCCTCGCGCACGCGATGACGTATTGCGCGCGCGCTACCTCCTCGGGCAGTTCACGCGAGACGCAGCGAGGCGAGCCGTTGCTTTTCTCGAGTTGGCTCTCGAGCGTGACTCGACATACGCAGATGCCTTCGTAGAGTTGGCCCGTGCTCGGCTCATGCTTGGGCAGGTCACGCAGGCGGAGGGGGCGCTGGGGCAGGCAAGAATGCTGGACGCCTCGGCTTCCGGAGTGGACCATGTCGCCGGGACGATCGCATTCCACGGGCGCGGCGACATCGAGGGCTCGATCACGCTCTTGGCGCGCTCCGTAGCACGCGAGCCAGGCGTGGCGGAAGTGCGACATATCTACGCCCAGGTGCTGGCCGCCAATGGGCGCCTCGAAGAAGCCGTCGACCAGGGCGACGTTGCGCTGGAGCTAGATCCGATCTCGAGCGCCGTGCGTGGAGACATCGGGTGGGTGCTGCTCTATGCTGGGCAGTATGATGACGCGCGGGACAGGTGCCGGTCGACGCTCGAGCTTAGGCCCCAATCGCAAGGCGCGCGCGTGTGTACCCTATTGGCCGCACACTTCTCGGGGGTGCTCGCCGAGGAGCAGGAGATCGCTCGTGAACTCTTGGAGGTCGTCGGGAGCCCGCCCGACGAAGTCGCTCGAGTGCTCGATGAGCTGGACGCTGGTTCCCCAGTGGCGTTGTGGTCGACTCTTCTGAGTCGCGGGGTCCAGGCCGGTATTGGATCGGTCGATCGCGCGAGGCTCCTCGCGCTGCTCGGTCGCCACGACGAAGCGATGACTGCTCTCGAAGCTGCGGCCGCGGGCGGTCGTCCACACTACTGGCTCGACGTGGACCCGGTTTTCGCGACTCTACCAGAACGCAACGACGTTGGCGAAGTACTGGACCCGGCCCGTTGATCCGCCACCACCCTCGAACCATGACCCCTCCCAAGTACATCCTTTGGGACCACGACGGCGTCCTAGTGGATACCGAGCCTGTCTTCTTCGAGGCCACGGCTCGCGCGCTCGCCCTCTGGGGTGTCGAGGTGACGCACCCGGAGTGGGCTCACCTTCAGGCGAACGGCCAAGGAATCGTTCGGTTGATTCACGAGGGCGGACTGGCCGACTCCGAAGGTCAGATTCGTATTGACCGTGATCGGATCTACGGCGATTTGCTCGCCAAGCGGGAGGTGCTGATTCCGGGTGCCCGTGCTGTACTGGAGCGGGTGTCTCGCCGCTATCCGTCGGTGATGGTCACGACCTCGCTTCGTCGCTTCGTCGACCAGATGCACGGTGGCTCCGGACTCCTGGACCACTTCGAGCGTGTGCTCACAGCCGAGGATTGCACGCGACACAAGCCGCATCCCGAGCCCTATCTGAGCGCGATGGAGTTGTTGGGCGCGCGCCCAGACGAATGCGTAGCGATCGAAGACTCTCCTCGGGGCCTCACCTCCGCGCTCGCCGCCGGTGTCCGCTGCGTGGTCGTGCGGAGCGGCTTCATGGTCAAGGCAGACTTTGGCGGCGCCTCTGCGGTTCTCGACTCGTTAGCGGAATTCGAGCCGTTCCTCGATGGCCTCGGAGGGGAGGGGTAGAGCCGTCACCGCTGGAGAGCCTTTTACCGGTTCGCTTCCAACCGTGCGAGTTCGCGAGACCATCCCAATACCGCCTGGATCTCTCGGACCGGAGTCGGCTCCTGTTCGAGAAGCCGGGTCATCACAAAGCGCCCGTCGTGTCCCACGTCGTAGTCCCGCACCGGCGAGGCCCCCGAAAAATCCCCATCGAAGAGCAACATGGGAGCACCGTGCCGCAGCGCATCGCCGGCCTGGATCGACACCACCATGACCGTCGAGCTCTCGAATCGTCCCGTGCGGTAGTAGAGCTCACGCCCGTCGTGAGACCACCCGGGTCGTGTTCCACCTTCCGACGAGATGACGTACTCCACCGCACCCTCGGGGAATCTTCGGACGTAGACTTCGGAGCGTCCGCTCTTGTCCGATACGTACGCGAGCCATCGACCGTCAGGCGAAAAGGAGGGCCAACGTTCCGTGGCAGGGCTCTCGACGAAGGGGCGGGGAGTGGGGTCCGGGTCGTTCATGTCGATCGTCCAGAGGTCCACGCCTTCGACGAATGCGAGCACCCCCGTCGTGGACCACGACGACGGAAACTGATCGCGAGGTGAGGACGTGATCCGAGTCGCCTCACCAGCCCCATCGGCCGGAATCGTGTAGATGTTGGCGACTGCACCGCCTTTGTCAGAGGCGAAGGCCAGAGTGTTGCCATCTGGACTGAAGACGGGGTCGTTATTGAAGCCATCCAGAGGGAGGCGACGGGTCGCCACCCCTGCTACATCTCGCACCCAGATTTCCCGATCAGCGTCGGGGCGGACACGGACGTACGCTAGCTGCGACCCGTCCGGGGAAATCCGAGGGTAGAGATGGAATCGGCTGGTGAGGTCGATTCGTTCAGCCTCTCCACGACGGTCGACCCACAAGAGCTCGCGCTCCGGCTCGGGGAGGAGTTGGCCCTCGAGGTAGTAGAGCGCCCCGTCTTCCGAGATGTCGTACTGGGCGTTGGCGTTGTTGATGTTGTCGTTTACGCCGCCAATCGATTGCATGACATCGTCGAGCACCTGGATCGGCTCGCCCGTCGTCTCTCCCCGCTCAGGATCAAAGCGGACGGCGTGTAGGGTGCCGGCCCGAGCGAAGACGAGATGGCCGTCCGACAGGTAGTGAGGATCAGCTCCTCCTTCGAGTACCACGCGCCGTTCTCCCGACGCGAGCGACTGGAAAACGATCTGAGCATCGTCCCACCGTCGTGGATCCCGTCGCACCGTATAGAGGATCGCCCGCCCGCCGGGTAGCACATGGGGATGCGTGTGCCGGTCCTCCCCGTCTTCGACCCGCACATCCGTGATCGACTCCGCCCCGCCGCCGGTCTCCGGCACTCGGAGAATGCCCTCCTCCGGTCGCGCGAAGACGATGAAGCCCGCGTCGGACCAGTGAGCGTCCATGAGGTCCGAGGCTTCAGAGATGATGGTGGCGATCTCCCCGCCGCTGCTTGCGACTCGTCTTAGCGCTCCACCCTGGTGAAACCCGATCCACGCACCGTCGGGCGAGAGAAACGGCCCAGCGGCTCCCTCTGTTCCGGGCATGGCCACGGCTCGTCGCTGGTCGACGCGTCGAGCAAATAGCCTGGAATCGCTCCCGTTCGTCGCCGTGTAGACGAGAAGCGATCCGTCGCGGGACACGGCGAAGGATTGACGACTCGGTCGAGAAGCGCCGATCCGCGCATCGTCGGGGTGCCCTCCATAGAGCCATTGCGCCGGCTCGACCTCGATCTGGGCGTGCACCTGCGGGGCCTCCCCGGGATCTCCCACCGCGCCGCCGCGCCCGACTCCGAAGCCGATGGCCAGAGCGATCGCCGCAGCCCCAGCGATCCACGCCCACCTACCGCGATGATTGACGGGAGCCACCGTGTGCGGGTCGTCCGGAAGTCGACCCGCCAAGGCGTCCTCGATGACGATGCGGGCTTCGCCGATCGCTTGGAGTCGGCGCGTCACATCCCGATGGAGGCATCGCCGAAGCAGGTCCACAACCTGCGTCGGGGTTCGTGACGGAATCGCCGACCAATCCGGCTCTCGTTCTAGGATGAGCGCCGCAGTGGACGCGACATCTTCGCCCCGGAATGCCTGTGCTCCCGAAAGCATCTGGTACAGCACGGCGCCAAACGCCCAAACGTCCGCTCGAGGATCGACAGCTTTGCCGCGGATCTGCTCGGGACTCATGTAGGCGATCGTGCCCATCATGTGGAACCCCTCGGTCGCCGCGAGCACCTCTGTGGGTGATGGGCTCACATCTCCGGCCGGCTCTGCCTCGGGGTGCATCGCTTTCGCGATGCCGAAGTCGAGGACCTTTACGCCACCCTTCACGGGAAGCTTGATGTTTGAGGGCTTCAGGTCTCGGTGTACGACCCCAGCGCGGTGCGCGCCCTCCAGGGCCTGAGCGACACCAAGCGCGACCTCGAGCGCTTCCGAAACCGGGAGCGGTCCGCGGTCGAGTCGCTCCTGGAGCGTCGGACCCTGTACCATCTCGAGCACGAGGACCCAATGACCGTCGTGTTCTTCGATCCCGTGGATCGACGCGATGGACGGGTGATCGAGCGAGGCGAGCATCTGAGCCTCTCTCTTGAGTCGAGCGCGCCGCGCCGGGTCGCCGGACAGCGTTCTCGGGAGCACCTTGAGCGCAACGTCGCGCAACAGGTGTTCATCTCTGGCTCGATAGACCCGGCCCATCCCTCCGCGCCCGATCTCGGCATCGACGGTGAGATGCCCTAGCCGCGCCCCCGCGACCAACCATCCGTCGCGGTCATCGATCAGCTCACCGATCTTGTCGCTACGTCGATCCGCGAGCCCCTCGAAGTACTCACCGGCTTCCTCGGAGGCAGCCAATAGCGAACGGAGTTCGGCCTCGAGTTCGGCATCCGACCCACAACGCTCTTCGAGCAGGCGATCGCGCTCCTCGGGGCGGCACGCCTCAAGCTCGAGAAGTAGGGTCTGAACCTGTTGCCACCGCTCAGCGTCCGTGTGTCCTCCAGTGAAGCGATCGTCGGTCCGACTCGGGAGGGGAAGCTATCGCCCGTCAGCAACCGTTCACCAGAGCGGATCCTGACCGGCTCGAGGCGAACCTTAGTAGTAGAAGCTCACACCCAGCTGAGCGAAGGAGTCCTCCCGAAAGAGGTACAGCGGGTCCATCGGATCGAGGTTCGCCGTGGCGCGGACCTCGAAGTCGGCCGTGAAGCTGTCCCCGACCCGACGATTCGCCTCGACCAGCCACGAAACACTCCTGTACTCCATGTCCGTGACCGCGCCGAAGAGCACGGCGGTGCTCTGTACATCGTTCAAGGCGAGCCGACCTCCGACGAAGATGTCGTCTTGGAAGGTCGAGATCGCGAAGGGCGGGGTAGATAGGTCGGCTGCGCGAGAGTCATAGCTGTACTCCGCCAAGAGTCCCAAATCGACTCCGGAAGACGCGATGTTGCCCAGGGTGTATTCGAAGCCACCGGTGAGAGCGTAGAAGCGGTCGCCCTGACCACTCCGGGTGATGGCTTCGAGCTTCCACAGCCACCCGCCCTCTACGAGCTGAGCGTCGACACCTACTTGGTGCACCTCCTCATAGAGAGGCGCGACGCCGGTCGGCTCGGTGGGCGGCCCCACGATCGTGAAGCGTGGATCACGCGACGTGCCGTAGAAGGTGGAGATGCCGAGGTCCAGCGGGCCAAGGAAGTGAAACCAGCGGGCCGCGACCCCGAGGGTTTCCTCGACCGCAGTGGCATCTTCGTCGATGAGGAGCGGAAGCCTGAACCGCCCCTCCGGCCCCGGAAACGTCCGTTCGCGAAAGACGGGCATGAGGTAGACGTCTACGGTGCCCCAGTCGGCAAGCCAGGTGCCGTGGATCGCGACCTCTCCCAGCTTGTCTTCACCGTCCGGGTTTTCCACCCAATCGGTCTGGTTCACGACGTCCACGAGGTGTTGCGACTCCGTCACGCCCCAAAAGGCGCGCAGGATCCCCGCCTCCAACTCCCAGCTCCCTCCGTAGGTGCGCCAGTACGCTTCCCGGATGTCGACGTGGGTGCGCTCGGAGTCTCCCGAGTCGAGTCTCATGAACGGAGCCAAGGTGAAGGCGTGTGCACCTCCGCCGCTCGCCCAGTAGAGCTCAGGTTCGAGCGCGAAGGACACAGAACCACGCTGCTGCTCTGGATGGAGTCCCTCGTCCCAGAAGCCTCTGGCTTCCACCGATGCTGAGCCGGAGAAAAGGTCCTGGCCGACGGCGAGCCCGGGGGCGAAGGCGAATGAGACCAGCGTCAGGATCGCGGAGCGTCTCCTCATCCAGCTACCCCCATCGCCGAGAGGTTCATCTTCCGACTCAGCGAGCGCGACGCAAAGCGCTCTGATCGAAGTCACGGTCCGTCAGACCCGTCTGGAACGCGTAATCTGCGAAGTTGAGCGTGGTGCTCTTCCCGGTTTGGTGGTTCACCATCTCCATTCGGTCAGCACGCCAGTACTGATCCAGGTACTGCTGGTACCCGTGGTAGGTGAGCGTCTTGAGCAGTTCGTTCTTCCGATCGTAGAAGTCGATCTTCTGCATCCGATACTCAGCCTGATCGTACCAGACGACCTGGCGGGTGTATCCCGACTCTTCGTCGACCGGGATCCGTTCGACTACGAACATCTCGACTCCGTCCACCGTCTCCGAACCCACGAAGTCGTACGTGTACTTCTCGACTTCCTGGGAGGAGATGTCCTCATACGCGAACTCACTGCCCATGAAGGGGCCGGACTTGTTGTTTGACGCGATCCGCTTCACTCGCCGCAGCGCCGGCAGGTAAAGCCATTGATCGTCTGGCCCACTCCGGTGCGTGTAGTTCAGGAACGCGGTGCCCCTCACGTCGTTCGGCTCATCGAAGATCACGAGCGTCTTGTCGCCGTCTCCGTCGACCTCGAGGGTGAGATTCCTCATCCGGCGCGAACTCTCGTCCCCGTTGCGGTTGCGCAGGATCATCGTGAGCTCAGCCGACTGATCGCCAAAGCCTGTGTCGCGGCGTTCGGCTTCCTCAGCCACCTCGATGCCCGTCGGGTCTTGAGCGCTCACCGGGTGCGTACCGAGTAGCAAGCCCATTCCGAGGAGCGCTAGGCCCACACTTCGTCGGGTCGTCATCGTTGTACCTCGTTGGAATTTCATGTCTCTATGGTTCATGTCTTCTTGGGATGCTCAGGTCGCTGCTGCCGAAGGCTTCGTCGACATCCGGTCGATGGCCATCAGCAACGGGGGCAAGAATAGGAAGTCGACCGCCAGGGCGAGAGCGATCGTAAGGGCGGTCATGCTCCCCATGTCGGCGTTCATCCCGAAGGCGGACGTCGACAAGATCGAGAAGCCGATGACGAGGATCACCGAGGTCACGGTTAGCGCTTGTCCGACCGTGGAGAACGCGTAGCGCACCGCGTCGTCGGGCGCCAACGCCCTCTCTCGCCGGGCTCGCAAATACTTCGTGAGGAAGTGGATCGAGTCGTCCACGACAATGCCGAGCGTCATCCCGATGACGATCGACAGACCGAGGTTCACGGTGCCCGATGCCAGCCCCCAAATGCCGAAGGCGATCGCGCCGGGAATGAGATTCGGGATGAAGCTGAGGAGCCCGAGTCGAATTGAACGGAGGGCCAGCACCATGAGGCCCGAGATGAGCATGAGCGCCAGCGTCGACCCGATGAGCATGCTTCGGATGTTGATGCCCGAGATGTACGCGAACATGACGAGAGGCCCTGATCCGACCGTGTGCATCGCGGTGGGAGCGTTCGCTTCTAGCCATGCCTCTCCCTCTTCGACAAGCGCTCGCACCTGGACCGCACTGATGTTGTCGAGTGTGACGGTGAAGCGGGTGGCGGACTTGTCGACATTGATCTGGTTGTTGAGGTCGAGGCCGTAAGGAAGCGACATCTCGTAAAGAAGCAGGTACTGAGCAGCCAACTCTCGGCTGTCGGGCAGCGCATAATACCCGTCATCGTCACCGTGCATGTTGCGGTTGAGCCGCTTCATGACGTCCGTGAACGTCGCGACGTGCATTACGCCGGGCTGCTCGCGGTACCACTGCGCGAAGTCTTCTACCGTCGCGAGGTACGCGGGTTCACTGATCGCACCACTTTCACCACCGCTCAGAGAGAACTCGATGTTGTAGATGCCGGTCAGATTGTCGGCGGTGAAGTCTGTGTCCGTGCGGAAGGTGATGCTGTGGTCGAAGTACTCGACGAAGCGGTCGTCGAGTTCGTTCTGAGGGATCATCGCGACGAGCAGCACGGTGAGAGCCGCAGACCCCCAGAGGAGGGGGCGTCGCTTCGCGATGACGAGGTTCGCGAGTCTTTCGAACGGGTTCGATTCGGTGTTCGTCCGAGGCTTGGGAGCTCGCACCGGCAAGACGGCGACCAGGGCGGGGAGGAAGGTCACCGAGAGTACGAAGGCAGCCGCCACTCCTGCAGCCGTCATGTTGCCGAGGTGATTGAACGGCGGCACATCGCTGAAGTTGAGACTCAGGAAGCCGATGATCGTCGATAGCGACGTAAGGAAGACCGGCGTCATGTTCACTCGAATCGCTTCGACGATTGCGTCGTGTTTGCTGAGCCCCTTTTGCATCTCCTTCAACATCGACACGAGGATGTGAATCGAGTCGGCGATGGCCAGCGTCATGATGATCGTGGGCGCTTGGGCCGACGGGGGCGTCAGGCCCACACCGGCCCAACCGCCGGAGCCCATCGCGACGGCTACCGACAGTGCGACCAGGAGCATCGTCGCGACCGATGCGCTCACCGACCGGAGGGTGAGAATCATCACGATGAACATCGCGCCGAACATGATCGGCATGAGGACAGAGAGCTCGTCCATGCTGACTTCTTGGAAGGCGTTGTTCAGCATCGCGAAACCGGTGAGGTAGATGTTCACCTCGGGATGGTTCGCGCGCACCGCATCGGCGACCTCACGAGCTGCCGCGGCGACCTGGATCGGCTCGGTTGGGTCTTCGCCCGGCAGCTGGAGCGTCACATTGACGCCGGTCACCGTGGCCTGTTCGTTCACGAAGCGCTTGGCGAGGAAGGGCTCGGCCACGGCGATGTCGCGGGCACCGGCGCGTTCGGCCGCCGTGCTCGACGCCACGTCGGGGACGAGGTCTTCGACGAGGAGATCGTCTTCGATCGCGCTCGTGTGCTGAAAGTTGGTGACTCCGTCGACCCGAATCGCGAAGGGAAGTTGCCAGCCGGCCTCCGTCAGCTCCTCGACCGCCAGTAGGCTCGCCTCCGAGAACGCCTCACCATTCGCGGGCTCCACCACGAAGAGGACGTTGTCATTCTTCGTGTAGACGTTCTGTAGCTCTTCGTACGCGCTGAGTTGGGGGTTCTCGTCGCCGAAGAAGGCGGAATAGTCGGTGTCGAAGAAGAGGCCGCGCGCCCCGTTTCCGAAGGCGCCGGTGATGCCGAGCATCACGAGAATGACGGGCCAACGGAAGCGAATGACGGCGCGGGCGAACTTCTCTACCCGCTGATCCCACTCGTTCTTGGGAGCCATGTGAGGTGTCCCCTATGTATGGGCCGCAGCGCAGGCCGCGGCTGGCATGTCCAGTTGGTAAGTAAGACAGAAGTACAACGGTGAGCAGTGCATCACTGGGTCGTAGGTCGGAGCGTCTCGAGGTACTCGCTGAGGATGCGCATGCTGGTTCGTGCGACCTCGATGTTTCGGGCGGACTTCGCAAAGCCGGCAGACCCCGCGATGACCGAGACCAAGAACGTCGCCGTGGCGTCGACGTCGACGTCCGGGCGGAGGGTCCCTGCTTTCAGGCCTCGCTTCAAAGCATCGGACAGCCCGGCACGCCAGACAGTGTACAGCTGATCGATCTGGGCCTGAAAATCGTCGTCCGTTCCGGAGAGCTCCTGCGCCAGGTTGTTGAGCGGGCAGCCGCACGAGATCATCTCAGGCGTGAGCTCGCCCAACTTGGCGGCGATGCACTCTTGTATCGCTGTGACCGGGTCTTCGGTCGTCCCGAGAGGTCCAAGGAAGCTCTCGACCACGTGCTTGCGAATCACGCTGTCGATCACGGCTTGGGCTAGGGCTTTCTTACTACCGAAGTGATGGTAGAGGGCGCCTTTGGTCACCCCTGATCGCTCGACGATCTGATCCATGCTCGCAGCGTTGTACCCGCGCTCGTAGATCTCACCGAATGCCGCTTCCAGCAGCCGCTCGCGGGTGCCGTCAGGGTCACGGGTCCTTGTGGCCATCGTAGGAAGAGGTTCGGGAGAAATGTTACATACCGACTAGTATGTATGTAGTTGGCTCGGGGGTCAACCTTCCATCCGTGGGAGCCCGCTTTGCCTCGCACGCCTGACCCCACTCTCGTACTTTTGCCGGCCATTGAGCCCCACCGCGTGAGAGGACCCATGTCCGTCAAGGCCATCACCCGAGCCGTCCTAGCCCTCGTACTAGTCCCGTTTTCGTCCGCGTGGTCTTCCGAGACAGCACCGCTTCACGCTCAAGAAGTCTACGACGTCGTGCTGGCTGGGGGTCGGGTCATGGATCCTGAGACGGGGCTCGACGCGGTTCGAAACGTAGGCATACGTGGTCAGACGATCGTCGCGATCAGTAGCGAGCCTCTCGACGGGGAAACGGTCGTCGATGTGACCGGACTCGTGGTGGCGCCGGGGTTCATCGACATGCACGCCCACGGACAGACGCAGCGTGCGAATGAGTTCCAGGCCATGGATGGTGTCACCACCGCGCTCGAACTCGAGAGCGGCGTCAGGAGCATGTCCGCCTTTTTGGGTCCCCGTCGGGGAAAGTCGGTTCTGAACTTTGGTGCGAGTGTCTCTCATGGCACCGCTCGCATCGCCGTGATGCCCGGTTATGAGGAGCGCTTCGCGGAGGCTCAGCGGATTGCCGAGGCCGCCGGGGTGCGAGATCTGACCGAGGAGGAGAACGCCGAGATCCTCGGCTTGGTCGGCTCCGCTGCCTACGAGGAGCTGCCGAAGGAGCGGTATGCCGCGCTACGAGATCGGCTCGCTTCCGAGATCGCCGCGGGAGGACTCGGACTCGGTGTACCGCACCAGTACTACCCGGGGGCGAATCGGGACGAGATCTACCGAGTCTTCGAGTTCGCGGGAGAGACTGGCACCATGATCTACACGCACGTGCGCTCGATGGGCATCGATGCGATCCAGGAGGTCGTTGCGAACTCGGTGGCCACGCGCGCCCCGCTTCACATTGTGCATCTCAACAGTTCGAGTCTGTGGGACATCGAGACCAACCTCGATCTGATCCGTGGCGCGAGAGGTGCGGGAGTCGATGTGACCACGGAGGCTTACCCATACACCGCAGCCTCTACCTCCATTGAGTCCGCGATCTTCGATGAAGGTTGGCAGGAGCGACTTCAGATCTCGTACGAAGACCTTCAATGGCAAGCGACTGGGGAGCGCCTGACCGAGCAGACCTTCCGAGAGTATCGGGAGCGCGGGGGAGTGGTCATCATCCACATGATGAAGCCCGAGTGGATCGAGTCGGCCATGGCCGATCCCGATGTGATGGTCGCGTCGGACGGGATGCCGTACGACCCCGGGGCGCACCCACGCAGCGCCGGTACCTTCTCACGCTTTCTCGGGCGGTACGTGCGAGAAGGTGGAGTGTCGAACCTCATGGACGGCTTGCGGAAGATTACTCTTATGCCGGCCAACCGCCTCGGCGAAGTCTCGGCTCAGATGGCTCGGAAGGGGCGGGTCCAGGTCGGGAGCGATGCCGACATCACCGTCTTCGACCCCGCGCGTATTATCGACACAGCCACCTTCGAAGGAGAACTCACCTATTCGGAGGGCGTCGAGTTCGTGATCGTAAATGGTGAGTTCGTGGTGAAGGGAGGCGAGATCGTACAGGGTGCGACCCCAGGGCAAGCGATTGTGGGGCGACGTGTGATCTCGTAGCGGCAGTGGGGTGCTCTGTCGCCCAACCTGGCCACCGGGCGTACCCGTTCCACCCTTCGTACCTCGGTTTCCACCGGTCACCGAAGTCCCCGTTCGAGAGGCTCACCTAGTACGTCATCCTAGCCCCGTGCTTCAGTGCCTCGTGGGAGGGGATGATGGGGATGTTGAATGGGATGTGGAGGGGTCGCACCCGCTGGGGTCGTGATTCGGGAGCCTGCTTCGTGACGTTGTGGCTTGGCCTCGCCCTGAGCACGGAGCTCCATGGGCAGAGTACGCCCATGGAGCTCACTCGGCTCTCCGGCCCCGTGGAGATTGATGGTCGCCTGGACGACGAAGCGTGGGCCTCTGTACCAGAGCTTCCTCTAACGATGTACTACCCCACATTCGAAGGGACTCCGGCGGAACGGACCGAGATCCGGGTCGCCTACGATGACGATCACCTGTATGCGGCAGGGTGGTTCTTCGATTCGAATCCGGATGCGATTCGAGTCAACTCTCTGTACCGAGATCGCTGGAACGGTGACGACGCGTTCGCCATTTATGTCGACGCTTTCAACGACAACGAGAACGCGAAGTGGTTCGGCACCACGGCTTCGGCGATGCGCTTTGATCTCTTGGTGTCCAACGATGGCGACGTACTCAACTCTTCTTGGAACGGATTCTGGGATTCGGAAGCGACGGTGACGGAGGAAGGGTGGTTCGTCGAGGTGCGGATCCCCTTCTCGACGCTCGGCTTTCAGGTCGATGAGGACGGCCGCGCAGTGATGGGGCTTACCGTGACTCGGCTGGTCTCGAGAAGTGGTGAGCGCGTGACGTTCCCAGCCATCGATCCGCAGTACGAATTCCGGCAGCCTTCGGTGGCCCAGGACGTGGTCCTCACCGGCGTGAGCTCGACCGAGCCTGTGTACTGGACACCCTACGTGCTAGGCGGTGTCTCCCGTAATGCGGTGCGAGACAATGGCCGGTACCGGTACGAGACGGAGGGGAAGCGCGAGTTCGGAGTTGATCTGCAGTATCCCGTCGCGAGTAATCTGACGCTGAACATGACGGCGAACACCGACTTCGCTCAGGTCGAGGCCGATGACCAACAGGTGAACCTTGATCGTTTCTCACTCTTCTTTCCGGAAAAGCGACGCTTCTTCCAAGAACAGTCAGGGATCTTCGACTTTCAGCTGGGCCACGGCACTCGTGTGTTCCATTCCCGGAGGATCGGACTCACAGACGACAACGAAGTGCTCCGCGTAATCGCCGGTGGGCGTCTAGTAGGTCGGGTCGGGGAGTGGGACCTCGGAGTCCTCAACATGCAGACCGACGACGCTCCGTACCTCCCGACCGAGAATTTCGGGACGCTTCGCCTACGTCGGCGCGCGTTCAACGACTTCTCCACAATCGGTGGGATTGTGACGACTCGAGCTCGGTCGGGCAGGTGGAACGTGGCAACGGGGGTGGACGGGAGCTTTAGGCTGTACGGGAACACATACCTGACGACGAAGTGGGCAGCCACGGCCGATCAGGCTGATGCGCTCGACCCCGTCGAGTCCGCTCAGTTCTACGTTCGATGGGAGCAGCGGGCGAATCGCGGGCTGGCGTATCAGTTCAGCGCGAGTCGGTCCGGAGAGAACTTTCGTCCTGAACTCGGATTCCTTCCCAGGACCGACTTTCTTCGACTCGCCGCATTCGGGAACTACTTCGTGTTCACCGATGACCACCCGGTCTTTCGTCGAGTGTACCCGGGGTATCTAGCGTTCTCGACGTTCAGGAACTCGGACGGAAAGCTCGAATCGGGCCAGTACGCGGTGTGGCTCCAATGGGAGACGAAGTCCGGGGGCAGTGGTTGGATCGAGCCCAAGCTCTTCATTGAGGATGTAAGCCGGAACTTCACCATCGGCGGGGAGGTCGGCGTGCCCCGAGGACGGTACACATTTGCCGACCTTCAGGCCGTGTGGTCCATGCCAAGTGGGCGGCAACTGAGGACGTCCGTGGATGCCCGGGCGGGTACGTACTTCGATGGACGCCGAGTGCAGGTTGTCACGCGCCCGACGTGGAATGTGTCGCGACACCTCGAGTTGGGACTGGACTACCAGTGGACGTGGCTCTCCTTCGGCGAGCGAGACTTTCGGACACCCGAGCTCGACGAGATCGAAGAGTTCGGGGCCAATCGTGAGGCCCACATCCATGTCGGCAGGCTCCGAGTTCGAACCGCGATCGATTCACGCGCTTCTGGGAACGCCTTCCTTCAGTACAACTCGACCACGAACCGACTCGACCTGAACCTCCGACTGCGCTACAACTTCTCGGAAGGGCAGGATCTCTGGCTCGTGCTGAATGAAGGCATGACTACGGAAACCGCTGCCCTAGATCCCGGATTCGTCGACTCACCACGCTCGCTCAATCGCACCTTCATCGTGAAGTACACGTATACCCTCGGCGGCTAGTGAAGATGTCACCGTGACCCTACCGGTTGACTCGCAGAACCTCGGTCGCATGCCACTGCGTCCGACCTTGGTCGTGACGGCCGGCGTCTCGGCAGCGTGGGTCCTGCTTGGCGTGGTGCTGGGAAGCCAGACGGCACTAGGCATGAACATGCAGGGGAATCCGGTCGTCCTAACGGAGGCCATACGGACGGCCTGGGTGAACAATCTCCCGTGGATTCCTGCGACCTGGATCGCGATCGCTCTCGGGCTCCGCTTCCCGGTAGGTCGAGAGAAGGGATGGTGGACTGTTTGGGTCCACCTCGCCGCGGTGCCTGTTGTGTCGTGGCTGGCGAACGTCGGAGTCGTGCTCGGCTTCTGGGCCATGGCTGGGTCGTGGCAGGGCTGGACCGTACTTGCACGGCAGGCTGCCTTCTGGGGCACGGTGCGCCTGCATGTCGCATTGCTTGTGTACCTGCTAGCCCTAGCCCTCACACACGCGTGGGTGTGGTTTCGCGATGGAAAGGTTCGTCAACTTCGGCTTGCGCAGCTGGAGAGCCAGCTCTCGCGAGCCCGCCTAGAAGCGTTGAACGCACAGATCCGCCCCCACTTCCTTTTCAACACCCTGCATACGATAGGTCAGCTTTGGCGATCCGGACGGTCGGATTCCGCCGAAGAGATGCTGGACCGGCTCGGGTCCCTATTTCAAAAGGTACGCACCACGACGGAGAGTTCGGGCATTCAGCTGGACGAGGAACTCTCCATGGTCGAGGACTACCTTGCGATCGAACAAGCACGCTTCGTCGACCGGTTGACCGTGAACGTCTCAGCCGACTCGACGGCCCGCTCTTGTATTGTTCCGCCTCTCCTCCTTCAACCTCTCGTGGAGAACGCGGTGCGCCACGGCACCTCCGCGATTGAGGGCCCCGGCACGGTGGGTGTGCACGCCGCCGTCGAAGGCGACGAGCTTACGATCACGATCACGGACAACGGACCGGGACTCGACGCTGTGCCGGCACGCCCGGGGACTGGTACGGGCGTATCGAATACTCGGGACCGTCTGCACCATGTACACGGACGAGCCGGCGTGCTCGAGCTAGAGCCAAATCAACCGTCAGGGGTCGCAGCCGTGGTTCGGATGCCAGCATGCTTCGACAACGCGCCATGAGCGGGCTTCTCCCATGAGCGCGCCCCAGTTCCGAGCGGTAGTCACCGATGACGAACCTGCCGCACGCGCGGCGGTCGTGACGTTCTTGGAGGAAGTGCCGGAGGTCGCCGTCATTGCAGAGGCTCGGAGCGGCTCCGAGACGCTCGAGGTGGTGCGGGCCGAGCGTCCAGAGATGCTCTTTCTGGACGTACAGATGCCGGGGATGTCAGGCTTCGACGTGATCGAGACGTTGGGTGCCGACGTCCCGCCGGGCCTCGTTCTAGTAACGGCGCACTCGGAGTTCGCGCTCCGCGCCTTCGAGGTCCACGCGGTGGACTATGTGACCAAACCCTTTGGTCGACCACGGTTCATGGCGGCCGTCGAAAGAGCTCTAGGGCGGCTGAAGGCGAACGAAGCGCTCGATCAACGGACCACCTTGGAATCTCTCCTTCAGATGCTCCGGCATGATCAGGTAGGGAGTCGCGGCATCCCTCGGGCCGGAACGGTGGCCGCGAGCCTCGCTGTGCCCGGAATGCCCCCGAGGCTCGGGGTACGACTCGGGAATCAAACGACGCTGGTCGAGGTCGCCTCCATCGATTGGGTCGAGTCCGACGGAGATCTGGTTCGCCTACACGTGGGCGAACAGACGCACCTGCTCCGATCAACGCTGAGGGAGCTGTCGGAGTCCGTAGGTCGTGACGCTTTCATCCGTATTCATCGGTCGGTTCTCGTCAATCACGCTCGGGTGCGAAGGCTTCAGCGCGAAGCGGATGGGTCTGGCTCTGTCACTCTGGATTCGGGTGTCCGGCTCCGCGTCGCGCGAGCACGCTGGGGGGAGTTGGAGCGAAGGCTCGGGCTACGAGAAAGCTGATCGTCGGCTTGCAGCTTCTGAAACCCTCGGGCGCCCACTGACGTCTAGTTCCAATAGTTTTATTCTATTGTAGAAATATTGGAACGAGGGTGGGGTGGTGCCGGAACTGTTTCTTGCCGAGTTCGAGATGTACGTCCTTCTGGCTGTCGCTCAGCTGGAGGATGACGCGTACGGCCTTTCGATACGGCGTCAGATCGAGTCGCGAGCAGGTCGTCCGGTATCGGTCGGGGCGCTCTACACGACCATCGCGCGCTTGGAAGCCAAGGGGTATCTCGACGTCCAAGATCCCGAGGCCGTAAGCGGAAGACGCGGTAGGCCCAGGCGGTACTGCAAGATCACCCCGGCGGGTCGACATGCTGTGAGCCACTCGGTGTCCAAGCTCCAGCGGATGGCGGAAGGGGTCCGTCTCGACCCGGTCGCCGAGGGGGCCGAATGAGCCGCCGCCGACCTCACGGTACCCCGCGATTCTCCCGTCTACTACTCTCGGCGGCCCTCCATTCGAGGGATCGACGCTTCGCCCTCGCGGACCTCGAGGAAGAATTCCGGGAGCGACTGAGCCTCCAAGGCCACAGACGAGCCGGATGGTGGTATCGCGGACAAGTGCTCGCGTCTCTTCTCCCGGCTCTTCGTGGGCGTCTCATCGCTCGTGGGTTTGGTGAGCGCGGTACAGAAGCCGGTGCGTTGAGCCATCTGGGAAGCGACCTCCGGATAGGCGCCCGGATGATGCTTCGCACGCCGCTGGTATCCGTGGTCACAGTTCTTTCGCTGGGGGTGGGGCTCGGGGCAGTGGCAGTTGTGCTTTCCATCGTGGACGGGCTGCTACTCCAGCCACCCGTCGGTTTGGAAGAGCCTACCGAGATCGTGTCTATCTACCGGACCGACCCGGATGGGAGTCCGTATGGTGGACTCTCCCACGCGGATTTTCTCCGCGTTGCAGATGAAGTCGAGGCTTTCTCCGGCGTGGCTGCGACATCATTCCGGAGCGCATCGCTTGCGTCGGAGGGCGGACCCTCCTCGGTTTTTATGGAGGCCGTGTCACCCAACTTCTTTACCGTTACGGGGATCCGTCCCCAGCTCGGTCGAGCGTTCACTGAAGCGGATCTGACTAGAGCGGGGGACACACGGGTCGCGGTACTCGGCCACAATGCGTGGCAGGAGCACTTCGGGGCTCGTGAGCGCGTGCTTGGTGCGACCGTCCGGGTGGACGGTGTCCCGTTTACGGTTGTGGGCGTGGCTCCGGACGGGGTCCGGAGCCGTCGTGTGCCACTCGAGCCGGACGTTTGGGTTCCTCTGGGTAGCCTTCAGCCGTCCGGGAGTCTCTCGAGCGCGGACCGATTGGACCACGATCAACGAGCCTTGAGACTCTTAGGCCGCTTAGAGAGCACCGCGACTCTCGATATGGCACAGGCCCAAGCCGATGTGCTCGCGTCTCGGCTCGTAGTCGAGCATCCGCAATCGTGGGCACCCGAGGGGACCGGGGCTCAGAGTTTTGCTGTCGTGTCCGAGGCCCGCTCGCGGACGAACCCCCGAATCCGCACCGCGCTCTTCGGTGCCGGCGCGTTCTTTTTCGTGGTGGCCGTCATGATTCTCCTCTTGGCGTGCGCGAACGTAGCCGGCTTGTTCGTTGCCAGGGCTCAGCGCCGCCGTGGTGAGATGGCGCTTCGGGCGTCCTTGGGAGCGAGCCGAGGTAGGATCGTACGCATGCTCTTGGCTGAAGGGATATGGCCGGGCGCGCTTGGAGGCCTCCTTGGCGTAGGCATCGCCACTTGGGCTACGCGGGCTCTGGGGTCCGTTGCGCTCCCGGTAGAGGTGCCTATTCGTCTCGACGTTCACATCACTCCACTCGTTCTTCTGATGACGTCTGGAGTCGCGGTCCTAGCCACGCTGTTGTTCTCGCTTCTTCCCGCGATCGGAATCACTCGTACGGATGTCGCCTCGACCGTGCGCGAGCACAGCACTGGCGGCCGGCCTCGCTTTTGGTCGGTGAGGAACGGGCTCGTGGTTGGGCAGTGCGCTATCTCAGCGTTGCTCATCGTGGGAGCCACCCTTGTCGTCCGGACGCTCGCCGTAGCGAGCGTTTCCGACCTCGGCTTCGACCACTCCGGGATCGCGGTCGCTACGCACCGTGCTCCTCCGACCGTGAGTCCAGACGAGGCCCGGGAGTCGCTCGGCGAGCTTCGGACACGTCTCGCGGAGGTGGAGGGTGTCGAGCGCGTGGCTATGGCCGCTGTCCTCGAACTCACCCTCTTCCAGATGCTCCCACCCCTCCCGATTCACGTCGATGGATTCGAGCCCTCGGGAGACACCCAAGAGCTGGTCTTCCACAACGCGGTTACGCCGGGATACCTAGAGATGCTTTCGGTTCCGATGCTCGCAGGGCGTACCCTGCAGCCCTCGGACGGAGCTGCCGATGCACCCGTAGCTGTCGTGAACCGCTCCTTCGCGGATCGGTACTGGCCCTCGCTCGATCCGATCGGGCGCACATTCGTGGCAGGCGACCGCGAAGCGGCCGTTCGTTACCGGGTTGTCGGTGTCGCGCGCGACGGTAAGTATGTGGATTTTGACGACCCTCCGACGCCGTACTTCTACACCTCACTCAACCAGGACCCACAGTCGCATGTGGCCGTGCTCCTCAAGGGTGGGGGGGCTGCCCATGATCACCTCGGGGTGCTCAGAAGGGAGGTGGTCCCAGAGGACGGGGTGGTTCAGATCATGCCCCCGACTCTCTTGAGCGACCAAGTATCCGTCCAGTTCCTCCACTTGCAGGTGCTCTCTCGTCTGTTGGGATGGGGTGGCTTTTTCGGCCTCTTCCTTGCGGGCATCGGGATCTACGGCGTGGTAGCGTTTGCGGCCGGTCAACGCTCCAAGGAGGTGGCTCTTCGAGTAGCGCTAGGCGCGGACGCGAGCACCGTCGTCCGTGCTGTCGCAATGGACGGTGTTCGGCTTGCATCCCTCGGGATTATCATCGGAGTTGGCATTGCGCTCCCCGCCGCGCGCGTGGCCCGATCGCTGCTTTTCGGCATTAGCCCCACCGACACCGCCGCGTTGGGCGTGTCATTGACCCTTCTCTTCGTTGTTGCGATTGGGGCAAGCGTGTTGCCTGCGCTGCGTGTGGCGACCATCGATCCGATGGCTACCCTCCGATCCGAGTAGTGTGGGTATCGCTACTCCGCCCGCATCGCTTCCAGGGGGTCGGTGCGCGTTCCGGCGCGCGCTGGAAGCCAGCTCGCGAGGAGCGCCGTCCCGGTGAGAAGCCCCGTGACGCCCAAAAGGGTCAGCGGATCGGAGGGCGCCACGCCGTAGAGCATGCTCTCGAGTAGTCGAGTCGCCGCGAGGGCACCTGCGAGCCCCACGAACAGGCCGCCCCCCACCCATCCCATAGAAGATCGGACCACCATCTGACTTACCTCTGACGGTTCCGCGCCGAGAGCGATCCGGATCCCCATCTCCCGCCGCCGTCGCGCGACCGAGTACGAGACGACGCCATAGATGCCCACGGCGGCCAAGATGAGTCCGACAAGTGAGAAGCCGCCGAGTAAGAAGAGCATGAAGCGGCGGGACGCGAGCGCGTCCGCGATAATCCTCTCCTGGGGGACGACTTCGACCGGGACATCCGAGTCGTGCTGCTCGATCGTGGCGCGCACGATGGGGGCCACAGCCCCCGCATCGCCGCTGGTGCTCTCGACGACGACTTGGGCTCCGAACTGGATCCGGAAGGGGCGCTGTGTATAAGGGAAGTAGATGGTGGGATATGGGTCCGCCGCGACGTCCCGCACGCGGACGTCTCCGACAACTCCCACGACGTCAGCGAAGATCCGATCCTCCCAGAAGTTGTCCATGCCTCCGCCCGTGACCTGTTTCCCGATGGGGTTCTCTCCGGGCCAGGTATCTTCGGCAAAGGACTGACTGACGATCGCTACGTGCCCGTCTTCCGGCCCGTCCTGAGGGCCGAAGTGACGCCCTCGTAGCAAGGGCACATCCAGAGCGTCGAAGGCACCCGCACTCGCGACCACGTAGCCCGCCACCGTGTGCTTGTTCGGGTCACCGTCGAGTTCGAGTCGGTAGTTCGGGAGTGCTCCGCCTACGGGAAGGGCACTGACGACTCCGGCCGAGGCGACTCCCGGATGCGATTCGAGTTCCTCGATCAATCCGGTGTACCAAAGAGCGTGCGCGTACTCGTCCTCATACCGGATCCGAGAGAGAGACGTAGCGACGGTGGACACGTCGGAGCCATCAAAGCCGAGGTCCTCGGAGAGTAGCTGCTGGAACGACCGCACAAGCAGCCCCGACCCCGTCAACAGGATGAGCGCGAGAGCCACCTCTGTGCCGACTAAGACGCGCCACACACCACCTTTGCCGACCGATCCGCCGCGAGCGCCCTCTCGTAGCGCTGCCGCGCTCCCGGCCCTTGTGAGCCTCAGCGCGGGGTAGAGGCCAAAGAGAAGCGCGGCTATGACCGCCACCGATGCCGAGAAGAAGAACACCGGTCCATCTACCGCAACCGACTCGACGCGAGGAAGCGCGATCGGGCTCAGCGCATGAAGCGTCCTTGTGACCAAGATCGCCACCACGATCCCCGCGAGCGCCCCGCCAGTGGCGAGTACCAAGCTCTCCGTGAGAAGCTGGCGCACCACACGCTTACGCCCGGCGCCGAGCGAAGCTCGGACCGCGATCTCCTTTGCCCGGTTCGTGCCGCGAGCCAGGAGTGTACTCGCGATGTTGGTGCACGCCACCAGTAGCACGAGTGCTGCCGCGCCGAGGAGGAGCAAAAGGGGTGCCCGCGAGCTGCCGACCATCTGCTCTCTAAGCGTGACCACCGTCGCACCCGTGGCCAAGAAATCGGGGTCGTCGTCCGGTGAGCGCGCGACAATAAGCCGCGTCAACTCGTCGAGATCCCGTGCCGCCGTCTCCATCGGAGTCGTGGCGTCGAGGCGTGCGACGACGCTCCAATTGTGCGACGTTCGCGACGTGTTCCCGTGAGGCTCAGCCGGAGCCCAGATCTCCGACCCTGAGGGGAAGTCGAATCCCTCCGCGACCACACCTACGACTCGGGCGCGTGCTCCGCTCACCTCGACCGTGATCTCGTCGACGGGTCGGCGACCGAATTCTCGACTCCAAAGGCCGTCACTGATTACGACCGTGGGCGGGGCGTCCGGTTCGTGCTCTTCCGCCGTCGTAAGGCGTCCTTCCGAAGGGACGACGCGGAAGACTTCCCAGAAGTCTTCGGATACCGTGGCCGCTCTCGCCCTGAACGGTCGGTCTCCGCCGAGTACCGTCGTATTGGACGACCCGTACGCGGCGAGGGATTCGAAGCCCCGGCTCTCTTCGACCCAATCGACGAAGTTCGCCCAAGCGACGGCCATCGTCGTACCGCGGTTCGTCGTCTCGGAGATCCGCACGAGCGCGTCGGGCGCTTCGTAGGGCAGGGGACGGAGCAAGACTCCGTAGGTGACCGAGAAGATCGCCGCATTGGCTCCGATACCGAGGGCCAGGGTGATGATGCTGGCTAGGGTGAATCCCGGACTCCGCGCCAGCGTCCGGACCGCGTATCTGACGTCCTGTCGTGCCGCATCCCACATATTTGCTCTCCTCACCGCCCGGTCGTGTCGTTCCGAGATGCGTCTGCATGCGTGTGCGATCGACCCGCGATCACCGAAGAGGCGCTCTGCTTCTCGCGCGGCGTCCTCCGCGCTCCAGCCCTCCTGTTCGAGCTCTTCAGCTCGCAGCGCGAGGTGGGCTCGAAGCTCACGCTCGACGTCTTCCTTTGGTGATGGTCGGCGGACGATCGGGTCGCCCTTACGCGGCCCCGTCATGGCGAGCCGAGTACCTGGGCCATCGTTTCGACGTACCTGTGCCACGCGCGAAGTTCGGACTTCAGCTCAGCTCGACCGGCTTCGGTCAGGTGGTAGAACTTCGCTTCTCGGCCCGTCTCAGTGGTGCCCCAGTCCGCCTCGAGTAGTCCCCTCTTTTGAAGGCGACGAAGGGCGGGGTACAACGCGCCTTCCTCGATGCGGAACCCATCACTCGTTCGGTCCCGAATCGAGCGCGATATCCCATATCCGTGCAGAGCACCGTTGCTCAACGTTTTCAGGATCAAGACGTCGAGTGTGCCCTTGATGAGGTCCAGCGGTCGCCGGGTCATGGCAGCTCGTCTCCCGTGTCATTCCCAGTAGCTTCGATCGGCGTGAGTGGCCGATCTTATGCATAAGACTCTTATGGGTAAGACGAGAGACTCGCTCGGAAGGTTGCAACCTCTCCCTTGCAGCGGAACGACGGGCCAGAGTCGGGCCGCTACCCGGCCGGTACGAACGCGATCGGGAAATACACCCACACGGCCACTTTCTCGTCACGGTTGAGAGCGGGGGAGAAGCGGTAAACACCGGCGACTTGGAGGGCCGCGTCGTCGAGCGCATGGTGTCCTGAACTCTCGTTGATCCGGTAGTCTTGGACGTTGCCGTCCTCGTCGATGAAGAAGTAGACGGTCACGGTTCCACCGATGTTGTCAGCTCGGAGGTCGTCCGTGTACGCCTCGGCCATCGCGGCTCGTACCTCGTCCACGTTGAGGATCTGTGGCGCGACCGTGAAGGGGGTGAAGGTCGGGGCGCCTGAGGCCCTGGTCGGCGTCACCACGTCGCCGTCCGGCCTAGTATTCAACTTCCGAAAGATGTGCACGACTCCGGCGCTCGCCTCTTCACCATAGAGCTCGACCGCGGCACCGGGCTTGATGATCTCGATCCGGTCGACCTCTCTCGGGTCGATCAACTCGTCGAGGTCGCGCGGCTCCGGACCCGAGACTCGCACGTTGTCGATATAGATGAGTGGTGCGACCCCGCCATCGGTTTGTTCACCGAAGACCAAGAGGGGATTCGTCTGGATCGCTGTCTGTCGCAGGTCGACCGAAGCATCGACCGTACCCCCGGCCGTCACTTCGACCGATTGAGCCACTTCAGTAAACCCGGTGCGCGCGGCAACCATGTCGTGCTGACCAGCTGGCACGTGGAGGAGCAAGTACCGGCCCTGGTTGTTGGACAGTGCACCGATGCCGATGTCAGGGATATGAACCTGCACGTTCGGCAAAGGCTCTCCAGTGCCCCCGTCCCGAGCGACACCGGTGATGGTACCGGTAGGGACTTCCTGTGCCTGACCCGACACGGGGGAGCGCTCGCCCGAAGCTGGACTGACCTCGGATCGACCATCCGCGAAGCGGGTCAGCAGTCTTTCGGCCACCTCCGCCCGAGTCGTTGCCTCGAGTCGCGCCGCTTCCGCGGCGCTCAGCTCTTCACGGAGTCGGGCCACCCGCTCGGTCGCTTCGGCCTGTTCGGCCAGAGCGTCCGCTTGTTCAGCCAGCGCGTCGGCTTGTGCCGCGAGGAGTAGCTCCAGCTCCTGTATGGTTCTCTCGATCTCCTCGACACGAGGATCGGCCTCTGCACCCGCGACGATCGGGGCGGGCGCAACGGGGGCGACTCGCGGGACCGGAATCCCGAGCGCCCCGAGGGTCAGAAGGATGCCCAGTACCAAGACGGTTACGAGCCCGACGATCGATACGGTGCTTTGCGGAGTGGTCATGGCGAGGATCCTCCTTCGGAGCGGTGCTTCGGTTTCGGCAAAGGCGGCAGCGCCCACGAGCGCGCCTGGGTCTCGAGACGAGACCGTGAGTAGGGTTTGGCCATACGCTTCGACATCGGGCCGGCGACGTAAGACACGGCGGTCGCAGTCCAGCTCGACGGCCCGCAGAAGGCGGGCGGTGAGTAGCCATGCGAACGGGTTCCACGGAACGAGGACGCGTACGATCCGAGACAAGACGATGAGATACGGATCTCGTGCCCTGAGGTGCTCGTGCTCATGGAGGAGCACGAGGGAGCGTTGTCTAGTCGGGAGGGAGACGATCCAGGCAGGTATCAGGATTTGCGGCCGCAGCCAACCGGCGACGGCGGGGCCGAGGTCGACGGTCAGCGTCACGTCCAGGTCATCGATGCGGTCCCGCGGTGAGAGCCGCGTCATCTGGTGTAGGCGGCGGGCAGCTATGCCCCAGCGAGCGGCCAGCAGCGACGAGGCGAGGAGCCAAAGTGCGATGAGGAGCCCGTCCAAGTCGTACGGGGCGACCTCGCCCTCAGGGGTCACGAGTGACACTTCGGGTAGCGCCACCACATTGGGAAGGCCGACCGGGCCGACCGCCTCTATCGGCGCCAGCATGGGTGTGGTGGGCGGAATCACCGGCGCTTCGGCAGATCGGGTCAACATGAACGGTGGAAGCGCCGAGGCGACGACGAGGCCCGCGATCCACACGCCCCGCTCGGGCCGGCCGTGGCGCCGGAGAAGAGCAGACACCATAGCGGCCGCGACGAACACCGGTAGCCCAACGGCGACCGCGTAGATCATTCCGTACCCGATCATGACTCGCCCTCCATCTCCCGTAAGCGGGCATCGAGGAGGTCCCGCATTCGGCGGATGTCTTCCGGTTCGAGGCCCGAGTCTACGAGTCGGAGCAGGAGTTCTTCCGGAGAGCCGCCGAAGAGGCGTTCAGTCACCCGCCCGAGGGCGCTGTCACCCGCGGCTTCCCGCTCGATCTCAGCCGTGTAACGGTCCGCCCGTCCCTCACGCTTCCTAGAGACGTAACTCTTCCCCTCCATGACCCGGAGCATCGTCAGGACCGTGTTGTGTGCGAGGTCGTCGTCGAGCTCCGCCCGCACCTGAGCGACGGTCGACGGTCCACGGCTCCATAGCACACCCATGATGTCCAGCTCGCGAGGCGTGAAGTGCACATCCATATCGTTCTCCTAATACCTTAGGACTTAGGAGCAACGTATGAAGTTGGAGCTGAAGTTGTCAAACGGGAGAGGCTGTCGTCGTTTCTCTCGTATGGGATTCTTGGTAGAAGCGCCTCCCACGAGGCGACGGCGAAAGCGGGCTGCGAAGGCGCTGACCGCACTGGGACTTGTCGTCTCTTCTGGGTGCTTCGCCTCCGGCTCTCCCGTGTCGGAAGGAGCGCGCTCGACGCCTGCGTCGTGGGTCGTCGGCTCGTACCAGCCGCGGACCCACTCCCATAACGACTACGAGCGGAACGATCCTCTCTGGTTCGCGCTCGCTCATGGCTTCGCGAGCATCGAGGTGGACGTTGCGCTGCACGAGGGGACTTTCTACGTCACGCACGACCCCTCGGAGCTAGACCCCGGTCGAACCCTCGCTGGGATGTACCTCGACCCCCTGCGCGCGATTGCCCGTAGTCGCGGGGGGCGCATCTATCCCCACCCGGCGGAGCCACTCCAACTTCTCGTCGACATCAAGTCGGACGGCGCTCGAGACCACCTCGTCCTGGAACGGCTGCTCGACACGTATGACGGTCTGCTCACGCGCTGGACGCTCGATGCCACCGAGCCGGGAGCTGTATCCGTCGTGGTCTCCGGACATCCAGAGAGAGCTCGATTCGCCGCGCGCGACGAACGGTGGATTGCCTTGGACGGCCGGCTCACCGACCTGGGGGCGGGGTTCGCTCGGTCCTCCATGCCGATCGTGAGTATCGACTGGGAGGATCTGGGTGGATCTAGCGACCGGTTCGAACGAGCACTGGCGCGGATTCAGGAGGTCCAAGCGCAGGGGCGACGCGTCCGTTTTTGGGGTGTGCCCGATGACGCCGCGCACTGGGAATGGCTTCGCGCCGCGAACGTCGACTACATCGGCACGGACGACGTGCGTGGGCTCACGGAGTTCTTAGCGGGGGAGGCCGAAGGAGGGTGAGGGTCGGACTCCTTGGTGCTATCGTTCGTCATGGCCGAGGAACCGTATCTACCCATCGACTGTTCGCTCCACGACCGTTTTGAGTCTGCGGCGGTTCGTCGTGAGCGGGTGCGGGTTACGTGGACCACTTCGTCAGGGGATGAGTCCGGCGGGCCCATGGAGTCGGTCGGAATGATCCGCGATGTCGTAGCACGGGACGGAGCGGAGTATCTCGTGATGTCGAACGGATCCGAGATCCGGTTGGACCGGATTGTCTCTTTCGCGATCGACTCCGAAGTCGATTAGGCGTGGCCGGGTCGAATGCCCGCGCCGACCGCACCAACCAGCCGACTCACGACGATCGGTAGATTCAGAGCGCTTGAGCACCGTACCGGTCAGGTTTTTAGGAGCGACTCGTCGAACGTGTAGCCAGCGTAATCCACTTTGAAGAGCACGCTGTACAGAGAAGGGATGAAGACGAGCGTGATCACCGTACCGAAGAGCAGGCCGATCATGATGGCGATGGCCATGCCTTCCCACATCTCGCCCCCGCTCAAGTAGAGCGGAATTAGGCCGAGCACGGTCGTGAACGTGGCGAGAAGAATCGGCCGGAAGCGTTGGAGACACGCCGTGATCACCGCGTCTTGGGGACTCCGACCCAACTCATCCTGCTCGACCTGAATACGGTCGAGGAGCACAATCGCATTGTTGATGATGATCCCCGCGAGGGAGATGACCCCGAGGAAGGGCATAAAGCCGAACTCCTCTCGGAAGACCAGCAGCCCGATCACGACCCCGATGACCGCGAGGGGAATCGTGGCGAGCACCATGAAGGTCTTCCGGATGGAGTTGAATTGGACGATCAGGAGGAAGAGAATGATGAGTCCTGAGAGAGGGAGGTATTTGTAAACCGACCCCATGCTCTCGGCCGTGTTCTGAGCGTCGCCTCCCAGCTGATACGAATATCCCGCCGGCCATCCTGTCGCCTGTTCGTCGAGAATCGGCGTGATCGCTGATGTGATCGCTTGAGCGTTCCCGTTGGTGCCGAGCTCGCTGGTTACGTTCACGGTCCGACTCAAGTCCAGTCGCCGGATCTTGGAGTACTGCCACTCGGGGACCACGCTTGCGACTTGAAGTAGGGGTACGCTCCGTCCCGTGGATTGCGCGAAGACATCCATAGTCTCGAGCGAGGAGAGAGTCTGCTGTTGACTCTCCGCACTGCGCATGATGATCGGAATCGACTTGTCGTCCTCGCGAAACTCCCCGGTGTCAAAGCCCTCTAGGACCGTGCGCAACGAAACGGCGATATCCTGACTGGTTACGCCGGCGGCCTGAGCTCGCGACTGATCGATTGCGATGACGAACTTCTTGCTCTTCGGTCCCCAGTCGTCCTTCACGTTTCGGGTGCCGGGCACGCCATGCATGGCCAGCTTGAGGTCTGCGGAAATTCGGGCGAGCTCATCGGGGTCGTCCCCCGAGATCTTGATCTCGATCGGTGTGCCTCCGCCCCCTGCCGCGAGAGAGCCCACCTTGATGTCGGCATCCGGAAAGCCGTTGAATCCGAAGTCGTGGAGTCGCGAGATGATCTCACGGTTGTGCACGAAGTTCGTCGTGGTCACGAGGATGTGGGCGTAACTCGAGTTGGCCTCGTCGGGACTGTAACCGAGGTCGTACGAGTCGGGCCCCTCCCCAACGTAGCTCGACCATCCCAATACGCCGAGCTCCTCCGTACCGGCCACGAGCAGTGAGTCTCGAAGGAACGATTCGAAGTCCCGAACCACCGCGTCCGTGCGCTCGATTCGAGTACCGAGCGGGAGGTTGATGTCAACGGTGACCGTGTTGCGATCACTGTCGGGGAAGAAGACGAACGGGAGCAGCGTGAACCCGCCCAGAGAGACCACGAACGCGAAGAGGATGCCGCCGATCACGAGTCGACTTCGGTTGAGGGCGACGAGGATCGCCCCGCGGTACTGTGTCCGAAGCCAGCCGATCAGTCGGTCGACCAGTCCCGGTTTCTTTTCGGTCTCCCTCCGTCCCAGGAAGAGGAAGCAAAGCATCGTCGTGACGGTAAGGGCTACCAGCCAGGACGAGAGAAGGGCCATTGAGATGACCACGAAGATGGGACCGACGATATCCCCCATCGTGGTCTCTGCCAGATAGAAGGCGAGAAAAGCCGCCGAGGTCGTAAGCGTGGAGATGAGAAGTGGCGCCGTAAGCTCGGCAGACGCCTCGATCGCGGCGTCGCGTGCCGGACGGCCGGACTCGATCTTCACGACCACCGCTTCCGCGACCACGATGGCGTTGTCGACCATCATGCCCAACGCCATGATCAACGCCGCGAGCGTCACCTGATTGAGCCCTTGGCCGGCCATCCCCATGAGCATCAGCGTCATGACGGTGACGATCGGGATTAGGCTGGCGATCACGAGGCCTGTTCGAAACCCCATGAAGAAGAGCATCACACCCAGGACGACCGCGATGGCTTGGACGAGGTTGCCGATGAAGTCGCTAATCTTGTCGGCGATGTAGAAGTCGAGGGAGGCTACTCGCGTCACCTCGAGTCCCACCGGCAGCTCCTTATTCCACTCCCCGATCACCTCGTCGACCGCTTCGCCCAGCGAGATGATGTTTGCTCCGCTCTTCAGATTGACGTGCAAGGTGATCGCGTCGAGCCCGTTGACGCGCACGAGCTGGTTCGGGGGATCCACGTACCCGCGCCTCACCGTCGCGATGTCTTCCAGCTGGACGAGCTGGCCGCCTCCAACGGGTATGAGCACGCCTCCCACACCGTCGAGATCCTCGATGTTGCCAGTTGGCTCAAGGATCACCCGCTCATCTTCGACGTTGATCGAACCCCCAGACCCCAAGATGTTGGTGGACGCCAGGACATTCTGCAGTATACTCGCGGTAAGGTTGTACTCGCGGAGGCGAGCGTTGTCGAACTCGACGAAGACCCGTTCGTCCTGTACCCCACCGAGCTCGACCTTTGCGGCGTCGGGGATTTTGATGAGGTCGTCTCTTAGGTCGTCGGCGTACTCCTTCATCTCCGCGTAGCTGAAGCCGTCACTGGTGAGGCCGACGACCATCCCGTACACGTCACCGATACCGTCATCGTTGAGCGACGGCGACGCGCCTGCCGGCAAGTCGTCCATCTGGTCCAGCTTCCGCCGGAGCCGATCCCACACCGCTTGCATCTCTTCCGGGTCGACCTCGTCCCGAAGGACCACCGAGACCGCCGACAATCCCGTCCGGGACGTACTGGTCACCTCCTTCAGCTCGGGGAGCTCTTGGACGACCTTCTCCACCTTGTCCGTCACCAGGAGCTCGACGCGTGCCGGACTCGCGCCCGGAAACCGAGTCACGATGCTGGCTACCCGTACCGTGTAGGGCGGCATGCTGTCGCGGGCGAGAGATCCGTACGCGCTGAGACCGGCAAGCACGACGGCGGCCAGAAGCACCCACGTGACACGGCTTTGTTCGATCGAGAGACGTGCGAGGTTCATGGTTCGGCCCCTCTATCGGAGCCGGACGCGCTGGCCGTCCAACAATGTCTGCAAGCCGGCCGTGGCAACACGTTGCCCGGCGGTGAGTCCCTCGACGATCTCAAAGCCTTCAGCAGTGAGGCGACCGACTTCAACGGGGCGCTTTCGTACCGTTGCCTCATCACCTCCTTCTGACTCTACGACGAAAACGAAGCGGCCTGCGTCGTCCTCTCCTACCGCTTTCGCCGGGACCACCATGGCTCCGGCCAGGGTCTCATCGATTGGAAAGGCGAGCGATACGCTCGCAGCCATGCCAGAGCGGATCGCCGTACTCGGGTTGTCTAGCACTACCCTGACCGGGTACGTCGCGGTGGCCGGGTCGACCGACGGCGACACTTCGGTCACCGTCCCCGAGAAACGTGTGTTCGGTACCGCGGTGAAGGTGATGTTCGCGACCATCCCGGGCGCCGCCTGTGCGATGACCGCCTCTGGGAGCCCCAGCGCGATCTCGAGTCCGGAGCCTGCGTTCAGCACGGCGACGGTTTGCCCTGCCTGCACATTCTCGTCGATCTCGACGTTCACCGCTGCGATGGTACCGCTGACCGGTGCGTAGATGGAGCCGTACCCAACTTGCTCCTCCTGGATTTGCACGCTGCGGATCGCTGATTCGTGGCTCGCCTCCGCTGTTCGGAAGGCATTCCGTGCGTTCTCGTAGTCGCTGAGTGAGGCGGTACCCGACTCGTACAGGGCTCGTGTCCTGTCTAATGCGAGTCGAGCTGTGTTGACCTGGGAAGCAGCACTGTTCAGGGAGAGCACCGCCTGCTCGTACGCGAGCCGGGGCCGAGACATTGTCGAGTTGGGCGACGAGTGCACCGGCGCGGAGCTCCTGGCCGAGTACCGCGTTCAGTGCGGTTACCACGCCGCCGCTGCGAAAGCTCAGATTCACGACGCGCCCTGTGACAGCCGTGCCGGAGAAAGACCGTTCAACGGCCGCGCCGGCCACACCGACCTCCTCCCATACTACCGGCCGGAGCGGAGCAACGTCCTCGGATGCGGCGCTGCTACAACCGAGCGACGCCGTGCAGAGAACGGGAACGAGGCGAGTCCGTAAGCAGTTCATTGCTGGCCTCCACCGATGGCGCTCGAGAGGAAAGATCGGAAGCGTTCCATGTAAGCCTCGTTGAGTTCGTTCGAACTGAGTAAGGCGAAGTGTCCTACCAGTCGTTGTAGTCCCACAGATGTGGCGAGGAAGTTGTACTGTGCCGAAGCGCTCCCGAGCTGGGCGCTGAGGTAGTCCGTCTGCGCGTCGAGCAGCTCGACCACAGTGATAGCGCCGTTGGCGTAGGCAGCCTGCGCAAGCTCGAGGCCTTCTTCAGCCGCCGACTCCGAGATCTGCGAGAGCTGGATGTTCGCGATCTCACTCGTCAGATCGAGCACCACATCTCGCACCGCGCGTTCGATGGTGTTTGCGACATCCTCGCGGTCGAGTCGAAGCTGATCTTGCTGGATGAGCGACGTCTGCCGGGAGAGGCGGCGTTGATTCGAGTCGAAGAGCGGGATCGAGCCCTGGATGCCGAGTGTGTAGTACTGATCGAGTCCGGTGCCGGCGGGCGGTGCACCGATTCCCGCGCGCGAAAAGCTCCGGTTGAAGTCGAGTCCGGCGGCGATGGTGGGAAGGAATCGGGCAGTGCCATTCCGAGTTGCCGAGTGCCCGATGGCGGCAATGTTGTAGTCGAGAATGCTCAGCTCGGGGGCGTTCGTCACGGCCTCGCTCGCCAAGAAGTCCTCGAAGTGCTCACTGAGGGACGGGTCATCGAGAATTCGACGCGTCTCCTCGAACTGAGCATCGGAGAAGGTGCCGTCCTCGATTGAGATGTCGATCACGTCGATCTCTCGATCGATGGGTTGGTTTACGAGGGCGTTTACGGCGTGGAACCCTTGCTCCCTCGCGTTGAAGGCTTGGATAACCGACTGCATGTCCCGCGCGGCCTGACTCTCGAGCCGCAAGACGTCGACCCGACCGGCCTGTCCGGCACTGAAATTCTGCTCAGCGATCCTCAGGTTTCGCTTAGTGGCCTCCAGATTGCGCGCTTGGATCTCGAGGTTCGCCTTGAGGATCAGGGCCGTGAAGTACACACCGGCCGCGTCGAGGACGACGTCCCACTCGTGGGCACGAAGGCTCTCTCGCTGCGCTCCCACGAGCTCACGCTGAACCGCGATCCCGGTGTTGGCGTCCGGGGAGAAGATGGCTTGGCTCAGCGAGAGTGTGCCTTGCGTCGAGTATTGTGGGTTCTGGCCTTGGGAAGCGGCCGCCAAGTCGGGGTCGAGAACGTTCTGCAGGACGGAAGCAGAAATGCTTGGCAGGTAGTTGCTCCACGCGGACTGCGCGTCCTTCTCGGCAAGCCTCACCGCACGCCGGCCCGACTCCAGCCCGAGGTTTGACGCGAGCGCTTCGTCGATCAGCTCGACGAGCGAGTACCGCCGCTCGGCAATCGGGTTGTCGAAGTCGCCTACGAACTCGGTGTTCGCGACCGAGCTGTACCGGGGCGGGACGCCGATCGCCCGCGCAGTGTGGAAGTTGACCGTGAGCGTCGGTTCAGCCCCGAAGAAGACCGGGCGGTCGGCCAGATCTTCTCCGTTCACCACCGACTCCACCGTGAGGGCGATCCGGCGAAAAAATGGACTCGAGACCGTCTCGGGGCTGGTTTGTAGCGAGAAGGCCCAGCTCGACATCCTCGCGACGCGCTGCTGCGAACGAGGGTATCTGCCGCTCGATTAGGAGCTGAGCGAGGGTCGCCACGTCCTCGTCTGGAATGAAGATGCTCTCCAAGAGGTAGACCGCATCGAATCGGTCGAGGATCGAGTGGAGGGAGTTGATCCCATCGAACGCGACGATCTCGTAGTCGACCCCCAGACGGTCCATCAGCGGCTGAATCCGCTCATCGAGGTCGTATCCCTGCGCCATCTGCGACGGGATGACGATAGCCAGCCGTGAGAAGTCATGAAGCACTCGAAGCGTCGTGAGATCTCGTTCATGGGACTCGGGCGAGATCATGTACGTAAAGTTCGAGATTCCTGAGGTCGCGCCTTCCGCCGGAAGTTCCAGAAGATCTCGATTGACACCGCCGAAGAGCACGGTGGGTTTCTCGTAACGCTCCCGGCCGGACACCACGGAAGCGCTTACCGGCCCGAACGCGAGAACGACATCGACGTCGCCTTCGATCATGGACTGGTAGATGAGCTCTGCGCGGTCTGCGTCGTAGCCGTTCGGGCGCACGTCCGATTCGTCCATCTGGATCTCTGCCGTGGCTCCCACCACCGCGAGGACCTCCGCGCGCATCTGTTGGAACAGGGTGGTGAGCGAGGCCGGCGCCTGATCGACCATGATGCCGACCCGTACCGTGTCCACTTGACCAGCGGACGCCGCCGGGATGGAGAAGAACGCAACGACCGAGAGCAGGGCCATCGCCCATCTGAGATGGGGCATCGAAGAACTCCGGATGGGTTGGATCATTCGACTGTAGGAGCGCGGTTGGGATGTGTGGGGTGGGTCATCCCATCCTCAGCTCCACGGAAACGGACTCGTCGAGACCGGATGCAGCGCCCCCTCGGCGAACCGGCTGAAACGGAACGGCTCGAGCAACGTGCTCCGGCCGCCCATGATTTCATCCGCT
>CBDCVV010000018.1:0-10945 GCA_965223235.1 Longimicrobiales bacterium | reverse complement strand
GCGGGCGGGCTTCTCCGCGCTCCCGGAGTTCCACTTCATGCGCCTGCTAGGGTGGATTCTCCTCCTCGTGGCATGCGCGAACGTGGCTATGCTCATCTTCGCGCGCACCGCGACGCGGTTCCGTGAGCTCGCGGTGCGGACAGCACTGGGAGCGGGGCGCTCGCGGATCGTATCTCAGGTCTTCGTAGAAACCCTCGTACTCGCGACGCTTGCGTGCGGGTGCGGCTTGCTGCTGGTCGATCAAATCATGGAACGGATGCCCTGGGAGCTCATTGCGGGGCGGGCCTTCCTTCCGTATTGGCTCGACCTGGGGGTACCTGCTGGAGTCCTCCCGTCTGCGGTTCTCCTGACCGTGGTCAGCGCCACGGTCGCGGGAGTGATCCCGGCGGTGCGGGTGACTCGTGGAGATATCCATCAGAGCATTCGCTCGTCGGATGCCGGGCGCTCTGGCATCCGCTTTGGCAAGATCACCGGTGGGTTGATCGTCGCCGATGTGGCGTTGGCCGTCGGGGTGATCGGGTTCGCCTTTGGAGTGACTGGGTACCTCAACGAGCTAGTCGATTCGCAGGAGCGGGTCGGGATAGCCGCCGACCAATACATCGCGGCCGAGCTGCGTCTTTCCGCCAACGATCTGCCGACTTCTGACGAGGGGTCTGAACCCATCCAGAGGTTGGCCCGCATTCAAGAAGTGCTTGGAACACGGCTGGGGGCGGAGGCCGAGGTGCGGGCGGTGATGTTTGGTGATGCGATGCCCCGGATGAACCACCGTTCGCGCCTAGTTCGGGTCGATGGTTTGGTCGACGGGGCGGATGATTCAGGGCGCTGGGTCCGTGTAGCGAGGGTGTCGGCCGGCTTCTTCGAGCAGCTCGGACAGCCGATTTTGACGGGCCGGGACTTTGACCGAGCGGACACGGAGTTGGAGGTGAGGCCGGTCATCGTCAACACCGAGTTCGTCGCGCGCGTGCTGGCGGGGCAGTCGCCGATCGGCCGTCGGGTACAGCTTCAGGGTTTCAGTGGGGGTGGCGACGCCGTGTGGCATGAGGTCGTCGGGGTGGTCGGCCGGCTAGGAATGAACACGGTCTCCCGGTCGGGATCCCCGGGCTTGTACCTCGTCGAGCCGGCCGGGCTGATTCACCCACTTCAGGTCGGCATCCATGTAGGTCCGGACCCCGAGCGGTTCGTCCCTCGACTACGAGAGATCGTTGCTGAGGTGGACCCGGCGGTCATCCTCGAAGATCCGGTCGTGCTCAGCGCCGTGCGTCAAGGTGATTGGTACGTCGCGATCGGTGTTGTGGTCGGCATGGGACTGTTAGTGTCGATCTTGGTTGCGCTCGCTGCCTCCGGCATCTACGCGATGATGTCCTTCTCCGTCTCCGAGCGGACTCGGGAGATCGGGATTCGCTCTGCGTTGGGAGCGGGTCGCATCACCCTGGTGTTGACGATCTTGCGGCGGGCGGTCGCGCAGCTGGGAATCGGCGGATTGCTCGGAATCCCCTTGGCGGTCTGGTTCCTTACTCAGATCCAGGATCCCGATGCGGGTAGGCTCGATGTTTTGGTCACCGTGTTGAAAGCGGCGATCCTCGGCCTCGGGACCGTCACGCTCGTTGGATTGCTTTCCTGTGTCATCCCAGCTCGTCGGGCGCTGGCCGTCGAGGCGAACGAGGCGCTGAGGGCGGAGTAGGATCGGCGGGGGGCAGACAAACTCCTTGCTCGTTGTAGTGCTGGTTCGACACCCTACACGCGGCACTCGAACCCCACCTCCTCGATCGAATGATACGGTTGCGCCTGCGGTCTGTTCGGACCGCTACACCGCTTCTCCTCACGTCGGTGCTCGGTGGCTGTACCGTGGTTGGCGGCCCAATCCAACCAGTGCATCCGTCGGTCGCCGACGAGACAAGAGGCCCGTCACAGTCATCGAGCGAGGATCCGAGGCCCTCCGATCACGTGCCTGCATCTCCCTCCGCCCCAGCTCGAGACCATGCCTCGACGCGGATCACAGCCGGGGTCGTGGAGGTAGCCCTCGAGAACCTCGGGTCTCCCTACGTGTGGGGAGGCACGGACGCGAACGGCTTCGACTGCTCCGGTCTCATACAGTACGCCTATGGTCGCTACGGGATCGCGCTGCCCAGAGTGAGCTCGCAACAGATTGGAACGGGCACCCCAGTCGAGCCGTCTAGGGCGAGCCTCCGCCCTGGGGACATCCTAGGCTTCTCGGGACGCCCGGGAGGCAAGACCACCCACGTGGGTCTCTATGTGGGTAGCGGCGACTTCATTCACAGTAGTTCGTCCGGCGTTCGCGTTTCTACGCTCGAGAACCAGTACTGGGTCGACCGTCTGGTTGCGGCTCGCCGCATCGTGGATTAGGCCCTCAACGATTGCTCGTCGATGAGTGGCGTTGGGGTGCGTTGTGTTGACCATCGTGGGGGCTTCTATAGTGCGCGGCACCCCCGCGAAGGGCTCTCGCAACCAAGGCGGGCGACGCCCTAGCCTCTGAGTTGTCCTTCCGGTCACTTGTCGTTTGCCCGGCACAAGCCCTAGTCGTAACGTTACCGATCGGGGTTTCGCAGTGAGGCCCCGCGGGAAAGAGCGGATGTTCAGGGAGGTCACATGGCACCGGCGAAGAAGGGTAAATCGAGCCGCAAGACGGCGGCTAAGAAAGGGTCGTCTCCCAGCAAGAGAACCGGAAAAGCCTCCAAGAGCGGGACGACGAAGGCAGCGTCGCAGCCCAGTGCCAAGACGACGAAGGCACGGCTCTCGCTCTCCGGACTCGCTGAAGAGAGCCGGGGACAGTATGCCAACCTGGACCAGCGTCTCGGTCGCATCGAGGCCGCGTTGGCCAACCTGGGCCTGTCAACGGGCGCCCACGTGAATTCGGGACCGACGACGCATTCGAACGAGCCTGGGCACGCGAATTTTGTCGACACGGCGCTTGCGGGCGCCCACGTGAATTCGGGACCGACGACGCATTCGAACGAGCCTGGGCACGCGAATTTTGTCGACACGGCGCTTGCGGGAGCGCACGTGAACTCGGGACCGACAACGCATTCGAACGAGCCAGGGCACGCAAACTTTGTCGACACAGCGTTAGCGGGGGCTCACGTGAATTCGGGACCGACGACGCATGCGAACGGGCCTGGGCACGCGAACTTTGTCGACACAGCGTTGGCAGGGGCTCACGCGAATTCGGGACCGACGACGCATGCGAACGGGCCTGGGCACGCCAACTTCGTGGATAGTGCGATTCGAGAACAGCTGATTCGAGTGGGCCGCCATCAGTCATCGCTAACGCTCCCCGATGGAACCCGGGTCACCATGGGACGTGGTGCGCCTAGTGAGATGCGTGTGAGGGGGTTCTTGATTCGTCGTAGCTAGGACGCGCTTGTGCATTGGAGGAGGAGCCGGGTCTCGGACCGGCTTCGTGCCTCGCTCGACCGGCTCGCCAAGGATCCGGTGCTGCGCAGGTGCTTCCGATACGACCCTGAGGAGGCACTTGCTCGGGTTGGGTTTCCGGGTCCCGTTCCGACGGGGCCGCTACCGGTTAACCCTCTCAGGATCCAAGCAAACCTGGATGAAGCCACGCTCTTCATGCCTCGCGCCGGGATCGATTGTTCGACTCCGAAATCCGAGGTCAAGCTCGTGGCCCTACGTGCGAAGCCCTTGGCTTTGCTCCACGGGCCCGCGGCGTCCTTAGCGGCAGACCTCCGATGGGCTGACCGCCAGGGACTGGTGGGTCTCTTCGGCCCTCACGAGTTCGACGTCAGGGAAGAGGGCCGACACGGATGCCACAACCTTGCGCTTGATCCACGCCCTGCTCACGGCATGTCAGACGGATGGAGGCAGCTGCTGGTGTCGACGTCCGAGGTGCGCGTACTGTTGGGCTACCTCGCTCTCCTCTTCGGCTGGGACGAGTATCTCGGCCTGATTCTCGGGTACCCCGAATGCTGTACCCGCTTCTTTGGACGTGAGTGGGCGCGGGCGGTGCGAGAGCTCGACGGCGACCTTTCGGGGCTCGATCGCATCTCGTCGGATACGGAGTACGACTGGCGGCTGAACACCTGGGTACGCTACTCCGGCCATTCGCTTCTAGATCACTTCCCCTGCGGACTGTCTTGCGAAGCCAGCGTGGAGTTGGCGGATCGTTTTGAACGGGCCTATGAGCGGTATGACCCTGCTTCGCTAGCGACGCTTCGAGAAACGCTCTCCGGGACTGTCTTGTGGGCGGGGCCGCTGGGTGTTTTCAAGTTGGGCGGTGCGACTCGCGTGGATGGCGGGGACGGGCGATGGCACTATGTCGGTTCCCGAACGTCCGCGCTTTCGGGCTTCGACGAAGCGTTCTATCGGTCGCTTCGCCAGCATGAGTCCCTCTCAGTGTCTGGCATGAAGGTCGAGGTGGGCGGCCGCGAAGTACGTGGTACCATTGCACGCTTCTCCAACGATGTTACGCCCTAGGAGGTCCTGATGAAGTGGATATCCGCTGATCGTGTGGAGGCTTCGGAGTCCACCATTCTCCCGTCGATCTACGGTAAGTCGTATGCCCCCCTTGGACCTGTCACTACCGATGCGCAAACGGTGGTCGGAGCTGATGGCCTCGCCCTGGCACCCCTCGGCGAGCGGTGTCTCGCTATTCATCCGGACACGGTGTCATGGGCTTTCGTCGACGAGTCGGAGGAGGCGCTCCTTCGAAGTCTAATCCGTCAGCCGCAGCGGTTGGCTGAGCTGGAGAACGGACGAGGACCGAGTGTCTCGGACTTCGCGCACTCCGCCTTCCGCCGGGGCCTACTGACGTTGAATGGTCAGCGCTCGGTGGACCCGACGATCTTTCGAGATTCGGCGAACGCGGAGTCAGGACATCTTGTTGAGCTGCTCGTTACGGAGCGATGTAACCTCGCGTGCGGATACTGCTTGGCTGGCGCCGCCCGGGACATGCCGAGCATGGACTCCGACACGGGGAAACGCGTGATCGATCTGGCGTACGAGATGACCGAGGCTCGGCACATCACGTTCGAGTTCTCGGGCGGTGAGCCCTTCATGCGCTTCCCGCTCCTCCGAGAGCTAACGGACTACGCCTTGAATCACCCCGGCCGCGGAGCCCGGGGGGTGACGATGACCGTTCAAACAAACTGTACTCTCTTGAACGAAGAGAGAGTGCGCTGGATCGTCGACCACGGCGTTCGGGTCGGGATCTCCTTGGATGGCGACCCTGCGTCGCACAACCAGAGCCGTCCGCGACTGAACGGTGGCGAATCGTTTTCGAACGTCCTGAGAGGGCTCGATCTACTACAGAACGCGGGTGTGCCGTTTGGTGCGCTCATCGTTCTCAACCGAACGAATGTCGGCGAGCCCAGGGCACTCGCCGATTTCCTGGGTTGAGAACGGTATTCACAGCTTCAAAGTTGAACCCGATTGCGTTCCTCGGTAGGGGGCGGTCGACGTGGGATCGGTTCGGCCTGGAGCAAGACGAGATCGTCGACTACTTCCAAGAGCTGCTCCAACTCATCCACCGCGGTGGATATCCGTTGGTCGAATCGAACACGGCCACGATGTGCCAGTTCTGGGTAAGTAAGCGGCGAAGTGATCGCTGCTTGCGCTCACACTGTGGCGCGGGTGAGTCGTTCCAGGCTGTGAGCGCTGCTGGTGACATCTATCCGTGTGGGCGCGCTACCCAATCCCCGGGACTCGTTTTGGGCAATGTGGATGACGATTGGGACTCCCTGAGCGCGCCGGCCACCAAGAACAGGTTCGTCCAAGAGATCGCGGAGCGGTCGCCGCGCGACTTCGACGACTGTCGGCATTGTCACTATCAGCAGCTCTGCCAGGCTGGCTGTTCGGCACAGGCTTACGAGCGGTACGGTACGGTGCGTCACAAAACGCCCGAGTGCACCTTCTTCAAGACGATGTATCCGTGGCTGGCGGAGTGGCTGGTGCATGATGAGTCCGCGTTGCGCCACTTCTCCTCACTGAACTATTTCGGCGCACCCGCTCAAGTTGAGGCGATATCGCTTCTCGAAGGAGAGGTGCATTGACGGGATCTGTGGAGTGCGTCTCCGGGAAAGGACTGGTATGGCCGTCCACGGAGTCTGGAGGATGGGAGCGACTCAGACTCAGCCGGCTCGCATCTATGGTGGAGCGGGCCCGTTCGTTCTCCCAAGACGTGGCGATCAGAGGCGACGTGTGGCAAGGAGTCGCGGAGTGCCTGCTCTCCGCTTTCGACCAACTCGATCCGTACAGCTTGGACGGTGCCTTCGGGCATCCGACCATCCCCATTTGGGCAGGCTTGTCGAGCGAGGTGGACATGGGTCGCGCTTTGCTTCAGGTGGCGGGCCGACGCGATCTCCAGCCCTTCCATACGGTTCTCCCAGCGGAGGTGGTAGACGAGCGCAGTGTCTATTTGCCGGCCTTCGATGCAGCGATTGGACCGGGCGGTGGGCCCGTCGCGGTGTGGTCGCGGCCGGGAATCGTTCGGCTTACGTGGCTCGATGGCTGGAGCGTTACACTCCCCGAGACGCCGACCGACTTCAGCACGGATCGGGCCTATTCAAATATCAGGCTCAAGAACGCGACTCGGGCCGTGCGTAAACAGCCTGTCGGGCATGCTCCGAGGTCGTAGAATCCTCCCTGTTCCTTGGACGTATCACCTCGAGACCACGAACGAAGGATGCGCTCTTCTCGAGCGTACTTGGCCCTGCTCGTGGGACACCTGTCAGCGAACGTTCCGCGGCGTGGCGGTGCTGGAGCACAACTCTGAAGCGGTCTACAGCTTCACTCACGGTGACTACCCGTGGACCTTCTTCTCCTCCGCGCGCGATGCGGTCCAAGTCGCGGATCTCCTCGCACACGAGAGCGCGCACGCTCGACTCTCCGTCGTACTTCAGTTCGATCCGCTTCTCGACGATGATGGTGCAGAGGTGCATCCATCGCCGTGGCGCCCGGACCCGCGTCCGCTAGCTGGAGTGATGAACGGCGTGCACGCTTTTGTGAACGTCTGCGAATTCTACCGGCGGCTTGCGGGGTGCGAATCATCACGCGACTCGACCATCTTCGAGCAGCAGGCAGTCAAGGTGCGGACAGGTTGGCGATATCTCAAAGAAGCTGCCCAGCCGACCGAGGTGGGAGCGGACTTCTTGAACGAGCTCGAACAGGCGGTGGAGGCGCTGTGATGGGCGCGCAGGTGGATCTCGTCCAATCGCTCTTGGGCGACGTGCTACGGCGGCGCGGAATCGTGATGCTCGAACCCCCCGCTGTGGAAGCGTCACTCTTCAGCGACATCACCAGGGAGGCTCACGAAGCCCTGCTGGCGAGTTGGCTATGCGAGAACGACGGTGCGTCCGGGCCCGCTCAGCGAAACCGTCGAGCGCCCTTAGGACCCATTACGAGTCGTTTCCTCGCGGATCACATGGCGAAGAGGATCGGGGATTTGGTCCGGAAGCCTGCCTCTTTCTCCGCATCTGCGTCCTGCTTCTCCTACTATGGACCCGGCGACTACCTGTCGCGCCACCGCGATCGGGCAGGGCAGTGCGCGCTGACGTTTCTACTGTACCTCGACGTCGCGCATTCCGACCCGCCCGACTCGGGTGAGTACTTGCACGTCGTTTCGCAAGCCGGCGAAGACCCGCTTCTCGTTCGAAGTCGGCCGAACCGAGGCGTGCTTATGAGAGGCGCGGATATCGATCATTGGCGACCCCGCCTTGGACCGAGTACCAGGGTCAGTGCTGTTACCGCTTGCTTCTCTACGCTCGCGGGGTCGGCATGAACGGTGCGACGCGTGCGCCCACAGCGGCCGAGAGCCATCAGGAAGGATGTGATCACTGGAAGGCTAGAGACTTCGAAAGGGCATATGAGGCATTCCGTCGCGCCGCCGTCGCCGCACCACACGATCCAGGACACTGGTCGAATGTCGGGCTCTGCTTGCGCGACATGGGCCAGCCGGAACGAGCCGTTCAGGTGCTCCAGACGGCCACACGAATGAATCCTCACTTTGCGGGGGCATGGAACGAGCTAGCGAACACGCTGCAAGACCTGGGGCGTGAGGAAGAGGCGCTCCCCATGTACGACCGGACCTTGGAGTTGGACCCCACTCGGGCTGTACACTTCCACAATAAGGCAGTGTGCCTCACGCGTCTTGGTCGATTGGACGAAGCCGAGCAGTGTTTGGATCGAGCACTCGAGATCGATCCGTCGTACTCGCATTCTCTCGAGGAACGCGCCCTATTGTCGGTTCGACGAGCGGAGGGACACACCCACGGAGCGGATTCGGCGGAGGTTCGTCGGGCGCGCGAATCGCTTCGGCATGCGGTGGCAGGCGCGTCCGTCGAGATCGTGTCCAGGGCCCCCGAAGTCGTGGCGTTGCCCACGGTTATCTCTGCAAGCGCTTGCAAGGAGTTGGTAGCATCGATCGACGGAGCCCCGGTCCAGTGGCCCCGGACGTCCAGGCGTTCGGGATCCGGTTACGAGGTGGACTTGGAGCGTAGACGGGTTCTACGGGCGGAGCTCCCGCCGGCGCTCGCGACGTCGGTTCGGGAACGGTTCAGGGCGGTGGCGCCAGCCTTGGCGTCGCATTTCGGCGTATCGATCACTGGGGTCGAATCACCGCAGTTCCTTCGGTACGAGGAGGGTCACTTCTTTACGTACCATCAAGACGTCCGCCCGGGAGCCGTCGGGAAGGGAACGCGCGCGATCACGATGGTGCTCGCTTTGAACGCGACCGGTGACCCGGAGATCGGGTTCCGCGGGGGAACCCTACGTCTCTTCTCGTCAGAGAATGACGCGATTCAAGGGGCGAGCGCGGTCGACGTCGAATACGAGGCCGGCCGGCTCGTTGCGTTCCGTTCCTCCGATTTTCACGACGTGACGCAGATTCAGCGTGGACGTCGCTACGTCGTTGTGAGCTGGTTGCTACTTTAGCGGGGCGCAAGATCCTTGCTCTGACCGTCCGCTCTTTCGGTCCACACCGTCCGCGTCTTGGGTGTACTGGCCATGTCTCTGGTTAACGCCGATCCAAAGGGCATCAAACCATCCACTCGATCTCCTCACCCATGGTAGGCATGGGACCAACAAGAAGCCCCGCCCGGCCGTAGGGCCGAGCGGGGCTTCTTGGCTTTCGCTCGCGGCCTTTAGACGCGCACGCGATCCTTGAGACCCTTACCGGCCTTGAAGGTCGGAACGGTCATCGCAGGGATCTGGATGGTCGCACCCGTGCGCGGGTTACGGCCCTCACGGGCTTTCCGGCGACGCGTCCCGAACGTGCCGAAGCCCGTCACGGTGAAATCGCGGCCAGCGTCGAGCTCGATCGCAATGATCCCCTCCCGAGGCTCGGTGGAGAAGATGCAATCGATTACCTCGCGCGCCTTGGCTTTGCTGAGGTCCGTCTTCTTAGCAAGCTTCGCCGCGAAATCGTCTTTGGTCATGCTTGATGCTCCCGTGGAATGGGTGAGACCCGCAACCGTTACGAACGCACTCATTGTCGACTCGGGCAGGGGGGCTTGGCAAGACCCTAGAGTACGTGTTTCGCAAACAACCATGCGGGCTTTCACGGTTTTTCAATAGCAATATTCGAGCCGCTCACGACGGTCGTGGCCCTCGCAAACCGATATTGGGCGGCTACCGGACTAACGTTGGGTGATCGAAGCCGAAGCGCTTCAACACCTTAGCTTCACAACCCCTTCCGACCTGGCTTACTGGGGCATCGGTTCTCACTTTGAATCCGAGACTCTTCAGGAACTCTAGTTCGAGCGGGAAGATCCCCCATGAGCACACGCCCCCAAAGGCTCCTTGTCGCCCTAGCGACGGCGGTCGTCTCCTCTTGGTTCGGTGGGTCAGCGGTCGGAGCACAGCTCCCAGATGCTGCGATGACAGATCGGATCATCGAGGAAGGGCAGGAGCGATCCCAAGCCCTCCACCTCTTTCACACGCTCACCGATGTGTACGGTGCACGGCTGACAGGGTCGCCCGAGTACACCGCTTCAGCTGAGTGGGTGCGCGATTTGTTCGGGCAGTGGGGACTGACGAACCCGCGGCTCGAAGCGTTCGACTTCGGCCCGGGATGGACGCTCGACAAGCTGAGTGTCGAGATGACGTCGCCCCGGTACATGCCTTTGATCGGCTACGCGGATGCGTGGTCTCCCTCGGTAGACGGTGTCGTCGAAGGGCGGGTCGTCTACGTCGGGGGACAAAGCCCGCGCTGAGGTCGAGGCGATGTCCGATGAGTTTGGCCGGGGCCATCGTCCTGACGCATCGGCCACAGACCGACTTCCGCGACGAAGACCGGCCCCAGCCGGGATTGGGTGATTCGGTTCGGACCGGGAATCCGCCGCGGATCCAAACGCCCTCCGCGACTCCAGCCCGTGAGATCAGCGCGCTCCTTCGGGAGGCGTCGTCCGCCGTACGCGTGCGGCCCACTCACTATCGGGACGGGACGGTCGGCGGCACCGGGAACCGCAATACGACCCCGGATGACGTCCCCTCGATGGTTCTGGCGGCCGAGCAGTACAACATGATCGCTCGTCTCTCGGAACGGGGCGTCCCGGTCGAGCTTCGAGTCGAGTTACGGACCCGTTACGATGACGACCACGACACGTACAACGTGCTCGCTGACCTCCCGGGCAAGGACCCTGAGGTCGGTAGGGAAGTGGTGCTCGTGGGTGCGCACCTCGATTCGTGGCATACCGCTTCAGGGGCTACGGACAACGGCGATGGCTCGCTCGCCGTGATCGAAGCCGCCCGCATCCTGGCGGCGATCGGGGAAAGCCCGCGGCGGACTATCCGCTTCGCTCTTTGGTCCGGTGAAGAACAGGGTCTTCTCGGAGCACGAGCGTATATCGATCGGCATCTGCAGTCGGAGGACGCTCAGAACCAGCTGCAGGTGTATCTCAACGACGATCCGGGATCGGGTCGCTCCCTCGGCTTCTACATGCAGGAAAACGATGCCGCGAAACAACTCTTCGATACC